>CAWHQC010000001.1:0-169786 GCA_963831425.1 uncultured Gemmatimonadales bacterium
TGATCGCAGTTTCGTGGAAGGTCGGCGACATTTCAGGGATAGTCAGCACAAACTGACCGGTACGCTCCGGGCGAGCACCTTCGTAGGAGCGAACGAGCGCTGCTGCAAGAGTTTGCCGCCAGCCCCGGCGAACTCGCCGCGGATCAGCAGTTCGCCGTCCCAATCCAGGCGCTCGATGTTGCCCTTGTACACCAACTCGCGCAGTTCCTGGGCTGTACGCTGCGTGAGTTTCCCGCCATTTGCCCAGTCCATCAGTTCGACGACTGGCGAGTCGCGCCGGAAGCGGTCTGCGATCCGCGGCCTGGATCGCCGGACCCCTATATGCGACCGGTGGCCGTGGGTTCAGCTTCGCCGCGTAGCCCAGGGCCGGAAGCGCGAAGGCGGTGTGGACCTCGGGCGGGCATCTACTACCTTGACCCGCAGTCCAGAGGTCCAAAAGCGCAAGGCGCCGAGTGAAGTCGGTCGGATCCTTCTGCCGAAGGTCGTTGGTTGCTCGCGCATTGAAGCGTGAGCCACCAAACTGCTGCAGCAGCGCTGGGGGGAAAGCGTCCGCTCTGAAGTGCATCGGTTCGAGCGTATCCCGAAGAACTCTGTTGATGACCGTACGAGGATTAAAGCCGTTGGGCTGGACACGCTCAACCATCCGCTGCAGCGCGGTCCCATTGAACGGGTAAAGTCCCACTCCATCGATAGCACCGAAACCTCGGTGACACTCCTGTACAAACCCACACCGGTGCGCACGGACTGGGACTCGCCTCTGGTTCTGCGGCCGTCTCGTTTCGTGCAAGCCAACGCTCGACTCGCTTCGGGTCGTTCAGATAGCGAGCCGCGCGACTGAGTTCCTCGCCACTCACCATTTCGCTGCGTCTGCGCCCTGGAGATCCATCAGGATACGATGCGTGATCCGGTCCTTCGACTGTGTTCGTCAAGCCGGTCAAAGTAACCGCTGGTCAACGCTAACGCGGTGCGGAAACGCTAAGTCGTCCGCGGCCTTCCTGGTTGCTCCGTACGAGGAAGGCTTCGAGGAGTTGCTGGTCGATTCCTTGGAGTTTCGCGAATTCCTCGACCAGGATGACCAATTCCATGCCACGCTCAGCCAGCGCCTGGGCGGATGTCCAGCAGCAGGTTCGGACAGATTGTCGCCCGTGAGGTTGAGCATCTGTCGAATGGCATAGCCCAAGTGCTGGATCGAGCCGACCGTCTCGTTGAGAAAGCCGTCGTCGCTCAAGAGAAGCGAATACAACGCCTTCGCCGGCTCGCTCGCCTGCTGGAAGTCCAGGACGTTAAGGGGCAAGTCCTCGGCGGTAACCGGCGTGGCCCTTCGGCGCGCTCAATTCGATTGCTCTGCCCGAGAACGTGGGTCGCGATCTCAGAGACCTTGCTACTTGGCGCCAGGAAGTGACGGCGGAAAATGGGTCGTTGAGCAAGTCTGGCAGGTGACGAGCGAGATACTTTCCGCGTCCGTGAGCATCCGATCCCGCGGATGGTCGAGACCAACGGCAAGCGCAAGGTTGTTGAGGAGTCGCTGTCGCGCTTGCCCTTCGGAGAGCGCTTCCGTTCCTTCGTTGAGGCGGCGACGGTACTCGTCGAATTGCGGTCCTTCCATTCCATCGAGTATGCGGCCAATGACGCCCTTAAGGTCGTCCGACCTTGGGGATCAGCATTACCTTGCGGGTGCTAGTTGAAGGAATCACGGCGCTGACCAGCTTGCCCCAGGCGCGATTTGCCAGTTCCAGCTAGCCCGAGTACGGCGGCGAATGCGAAGTCCGGGGCATTCAGGAAGTCCTGCAGGAAACGTCCTTCGGTGTACGACGTAGGAATCGCTCCCGGCGCGGCGCCAACCTGGTACAACTTGAACGGGTGGTGCGTAGCGAGAACACGGCCTTGGAAGGCTGGAGCGCCTCCGTGTCCATGGCCCGCTCGACAAGAGGTTGATACCAGCATGCATATTTGGCGAACGTCATGCGCGACTCCGAAGCGCCACCTCGGCATAGGTCATGGCGTTACTCCCATCGACGACGATCACCACACCACGTGCATCAGACTTAGTGACTAACCGGATCAAGTCTTCCTCGTTCAGCCGCAGCAATGCCTGGGCCAGTGGCAGGCGACAGAGCACTTGTCTCCCGTGACATTGCTCCGATCTGCCTAAATTTCGTTTGACACCATCCGCCCTCTAGGACAGGGCAGGACTCGGCCAGTTGGTTCAAGAGGTCGGCCGCCGACAACGTGTCGCTCCCCGCGTCGGCGAAGATGAAGGAATTACCCGACGGAGGTACGCTGTCGGATCAGGTACGATGGCCCTGTCTGCTTTCCGGGCCGAAGGTGATCGCCCCAAGCGAGTCCGAGATAGCAGATCCAATCTTCGAACTGCCCGTAACTCACATTATTCAACCCAAAGCGCGCTTCCAACGCGGTGGTCTTCCGAAGTTCCCCCATGATGGCCTGCTCGTTCCCCGGCGCAGCCAATGGATCTTGTGTGAGATACCAGGCGATCAATTCGCCGAGGAGGTGGTCTTCGGTCTGGAATGGTTGGTGATCAGGGCCAGGAGGCACCACGGCAGTTGTCGGTCAAAGTCCGAGGGCTGCTTTAAGCCAGCCAGGACTTGGCACGCAGACAACACCCCGGCCGGTTCCTCGACGAGGAGTCCCATCTTCAGGCATTCCATTACCACCTTCCGGATCATGGCCGCCGCATTCTGCCCAGCGCCTGGACGCAGAGAGGTTGGCGAAAGCGTTGCCTCCAGTTCGTCTTGCGGTACTGGCTCATTACCCTGTGCGAGGAGTAGCCGAACCAGGCCCCGTACACGCGAGGGCGATGCCTCGGGAGTTGTCAGTACACTGATAAGCCAAAAAGCGAGTGGAATTCCCAGATCCCGTAACGCCGGCAGCGTGCCGTGTCCCTCAGTTCCCTGTCCACTCGAGAGTAGCTTCGCGACTGCTGAGGAATCAGAAACACGCGAGCAAAAGCTGATCCATCGGCGCTTCCTCGAGCGCGCCCGTAACCCATTCCAAACGTTTCTTTTACGTCGGTCTCGGTGAGCATGAATACCGCCGGCAATCGCGGCGCAGTGAGCGGATGGAATTCGTCCAAAGTCAGCACGAACGGTTGGAATCAAGGCCACCGTGTTGGGCGAACTCGTCGAACACTTGCGGAAGCATCCGTTCGGCCACCACCACGAGACGGCACCCTCGGCCTGACCAGCCACCGCAGCACGCGCATGGCCTCGAAAGTCTGTTCGCCCTCGTAGAACACTGCAGCCGTGCCGTGGGAGGCTCGACGGGGAGGGCCGCTAGGGTGAGGGCTCCCCGTGGCCAGAGGGGAAGGGGATACGGCATGGCTCCGGCCCATGGGGCCATGCCCTGTTGCCGACAATGGGTGTACCGCTGCAACTGCGGGACACCTGGGCGCCAGGGCTGTGGATGCCGCGCGCTTCCCTGGTGCGCCGCAGTACGTAGGCGTGCTCGAGGACCCCAGAACACACCCGTTGCCCTCGAGCACGTCTTCATGAGCCCGAGCGACCGGCAGTTCGCACCATATTGGCGCTTTCGGATCGGTGCGACCAAGTTGTCCCAGGGTTCCTTCGCTCTGGGGTCAACATCATCGACCAGCCTCACGACGCCCCAATCTCTCAACGCCGCGGCGGCCCGGGTGGCAGACGGTCTGCGCCTTCTCCGTTCGCTCCGCCCCCGCTGGCCTGAAAGCCGGTCACGGCCGCCGCACTCGGTGCGTGGCTCGGAGGAGGCGAAGGATGACCTCGCCGCCGTCCAAACGCAGTAGACCAAGCTCGGGCCATCAGGGTGAGCGCGAGTTGGTTCCACTGACGGTTGCCCGCATTGATCTTACCTTTGGCAAGGTAGTCAAGATCAATGTCTTCGGGCCTGCGGCTCGGTGACTGTGAGAGGAACGCGAAGCGGCCCTCACCAAGAGATTGTCCGGTCTCAACGACTTTGCCAGCGTCATGATCTGGCTTAGTGCCGATCAGCATCCTCTTGTTGAGGCGCTTGGCGATCTTCAAATGGCGATCGGTGTAGACGCAAAGTGCGACACTTGAGCGGCCGTCGCGTCCTCCGCGTCCGACCTCCTGGTAGTAGCGATCGATAGTCTCCGGCACACAGGCATGAACCACGCTTCGAATATCCGGCTGCTCGATTCCGAGCTGCGGTTGCCACCACTATGTCGATGTCATTGGAGCCCAGGCCGTGGACCACTCGCTCTCGCTCGGCCGCACTGGTGGCCCCAGCGACGCAGCCGATTCGCTGGTATCCCCTCTCCCGGAGACGCGCGTACCACTTCGACAGCATCCCAACGTTCGCCGTGTAGAGCAGCAGGGCTCGCGGAAGGCGGGCAGCGGCCTCCAGAATGTGCTGCTGCCGCTCCTCCTCCTAACCGGCGCGCGCTACCCAATACTCCGGTTCGGGCCGCAATTGGACTGCCGAAAGGACCTCCATTCCGCCCGGTTCGCTGAATAGTGCGACGAGAGCCTCGAGACAGTCCCGCGTCAGGGTCGCCGTGAGGAGGGTCGTACGCGCCTCCCGCCCGGGCGGCGCAACGCGAAGGATTTCGCTCCGGAAGCCGGCGACCTGTTGGAAGGCCGGTCCTCAGCCGCTCCCAGCCCCACCGACCAGGTGGGCCTCGTCAATCACGTACTTGGAAGGTCCCCTGTTCGGCTGCTCGGAGGACCGGCCGGCGTAGCGTGGGCGCAGTGCTTCGGGCGACGCAAAGAGGATCCTCTGGTGCCAGTTGCCGGTCGCTGCAGTATGCCCGTGCGGCTGACCGTCTGAGGTTCTCGCGTCTTCCGAGATGAGCTGCAGGTCACGACCTGGTCCATCCAGCAACAGCAGTCTCCTGATCCAGGGCGAGTGCGACGGTGGGGACTACAACGACGGTCAGCGCTCCAGGTCTGTCTGAAGAACGCGGGCAGATGAGCGCACAACTCTTACCCGCACCGGTCGGCAGGTTCACCACGGAGCGGATGCTGGCGGGCATGGCGAGCACGGCGCGGACTGCTTGCCGCTGCCCAGCGTTGCGATACCGGTCAGGTCCCAACGATAAGAGGAATGGGTCTCCCCGAACGGGTGTGAACGATCGTCGCATGGCCTCCTCGGCGGTCAGCAACCCCGGGTTCGATCGGCCGCACCACGCAGCCACGACGGTGACCAGCAAGTAGTCCGTCAGTCACCCGCAGGCAGTCCCCGAGAAATCCAACTCGGAGACCGGCCTCCGCCAGTTCTGCGGCAGATGGCCATTCGGGGCCGGTTTGCACGAGCAGTTGTTGCGGCGCACCGCCCTGACGCTTGGCCTCGCGTATGAAGGACCTGTCGCAGTAGGACGGCCAGGTCCATCAAGCGTGTATGCGGAAGCACGGCTGGCTGCGAAGTGCGGCACACAGACTACGGTGAACGGGTTCCCGGAGTCGCCTGGCTGGAGCGGCAACGCCATGTGTCATCACGCAGAGCGAGTCGGATGCGATGGAGTTCCTCCACGCCGTCATCACCGAAGCGAGCACCGCTCATTGTGGCTCGCTCGCAAGCTCGGGGACGATTGATGGCAGTGACGGAGGGCGTCCTGAAACGATGAAGCACCCGATGTTGTCCAGCCGGACGACCGGGTGTTCTACGGCAACTCGCAGCGCCGCATGAATGACCCGCTCTCGCTCTTCCTCCAGGCGGTCACGCTGGCTCTCGCCTAGTCCTTGATCAGCGGGCCACCCGAGCCCGGATTTGCCCTAGAGCTGCGGCGAGTTGGTGCTCCACTCGCCCCGGCCGCCCTCGCCACCCGTGTTCGGACTTGGTCGCGGGCGCAGACGATCGCCTCCCCATGCGCTCGTGCCGTTCTGCACGCCCACTCCCATTGATTTGGATCGATGATGCCCTGGAGCAAGGCTAGGCGGTCCTTATGGAGATTGGGTCGTGTCGCCCAGGCGCGCTTCTTCGCAATGGCGAGCCCAGAATGGCGATGAGGGTGGGAGTCGTGACCTCGGTACCATCGAGGTTCGTGTAGACCGTGCACCACAGCGGTGGAAGCAGCCCATCCAAGCGGCGCTCCACGGCCATGGAACCCGCCTTTCCGCTTGCCTCCTGGCCGAGCGTCATGAATACCCTTTCGGCCAGTCGCCCTCAATAAGGAATTGAAGGCGAAGCCAGCCCACTCATCCCCTGCCGCTGCGCTCCACCGGGGCATCCTGCCGCCATACGGCGATGAATGCTACTGGCCATCCCAACTAACGTAGTCCCAGCAGGTAGCCTCGACAAGCGGGGTGGCCTGGCCGCATGAGACGAGCGTCAGAGTCTGCGCACTGCAGTTGTGCGACGAAAAGTCAGACGTTGATCGAGTTGGGTCTGGAAGTCGCTAGCGAGTCTGCTTACCGGCACCAAGCTGTCCCCGTTGTGCCATACGCCGAGGATGTGCTCCACGTTTGCTGGGTACCTCCGCACGAAGTGCAGTCCTTCGCAGAACCACGCCTCGAACTCCCCTGAAGGACCTGCCCGTTCATGTCGGCGCGATCCATCTCCTCAAACGATGATGCTGTCCGTGCCCGCTTCGAGGTCGTCGAGTGCAGCTTGCTGAAGCCCTACCCGCTCCGCGTGAACTGCCTCCGTGATAGCAGCGAGCTTACTGCGAATCGGGCAGCCCCCGAATCAAGCAGTGCTCCGTGCAGTTGCGGAAGGCACGCGTCGATGAAGAACTGAAGCGCCGCGATCGACTCGGTCACGCCCGACTCATCCACCAGCATGTCGAGCCACGCCTGGTACATGGAACCGTCACCTGGTACCATCAGGAACACAGTGGTTCTAACTGGCTGGGTGCGTCCGATACGATCGAGTCGTCCGAGGCGCTGTTCCAAGTGGTTGGGATGCCACGGGTAAGACTGCAGCAAAGAATTGGTCGGCGAACTGCAGGTTCAACCCTTCTTCCGCGCGAGCGTCGCACACGAGGATGAGCAGGCTGGCTGTTGTCGAAATGCCACTGACCTGCTCTTTACCGGAGCGCCGCTGTGCGTTGTTGCTCGGAGAATCAGTGTCCGCCAGCAGCGCTTCGACGTACAGATCGCGTTGTCTGCGAGTCCGCTTCGGTGCATTTCACCTCTCGCCGAGCCATAGCTAGGACTCGGTGCGGCCGGAACTGCGACTGGCGACTCCTTGCGTGCGGCTTGGCCGGTGAGTGCTGTGGCAACGGTCGCGGCGCCCAAGTAGCGAATCAGGCGCTCGGTGAGGACCCTTGCGTCTCGAGATGCTCGGTGAATACAACGCACTCTACGAGCACCACGAGTGCCGGCTTGGTCGCTACGTTCCAGCTCTTCGATCAGAAGGTCGAATTTCTCGGGCCCCCGGCCGCTTTGTTAGAGCTCTGATGAGCGCTTCGAGGATATGTTCTTCGCCGTCGAAGCTTGGCGCGGATGCTATACAGGATGGGAGCGCATGCGAGGCATCGGCGAACTCGAGCCCAGCCTTCGCTTCGAGAGGGCCCCTGGGTGCCCTCAGCACCGCGACTCGTCCGCGGACGAGGACATCGAGTTTTTCCCGCGAAGCATCGAAGGCGCTCAACAGCGCGATGAGCAGGTCCTGGGTGGTGAACCAGTCGCGGATTGCGGCGGCGTCTAGCGTGACATCCCGCGGTTGGGGCTGGGCCGCCCCACTCGCCCGGGATTGGAGATCCGGCACAGCGGCAACTGGAAAGGCTGTATTTGGATACTGGCGCCGGATGTAGGCAGCAGCATCCGAACGCCACTCATCCAGCAGGTCATGCACTTCTACCTGCCGTGCGTTCGCGCTGGATTCCTCCGCGGAAACTCGCCAGACACATCGGCACGTGGTGCGAGCGCGGATCCAACAAGATCTGCGCGGCTGTTGCGGAGCATTCGCCGGTGAAGGCGGTACGTCTCTCCTATATGAGCACGGATTGTCCGGATCAAGCTAGCGCGGCGGAGTACGTCCGCCGGTGAATCGATCAAAGTGCGCAATTCTGCGATCATCGCCCGCATGATTGTCCGCAGGGAACGCTCGCTCAAGGCGCGGGAGCGTGAGTTTCAGGGCGAATGCTGGTGGTCACGAATGCGAGCAGCAAGCGACCGATCGTCTGACGGTGCTGGACCTTGTCTTGAAAGGTCTGCCAGTCGCCCAGGTCATGGCTGATCGGGTCCAACAGGTGCAGCAACGCCAGGAACTCCCTCGCGTTATTCGCGGCGGGGGTGGCAGAGAGCAAAATCACGCGCTCGATGCCATGCGCGGCTCGTGCCAGGCGGCGGAAGCGTTCCTGACTGCGCGGATCGTTCGAGTGCGCGAGTCCCGCAACATGGTGCGCTTCATCCACGACTAACAAACCCACGGCCCCGCTGCGGTCGAGGAGTTGGTCCAATTTGATCGCGGGCGCCGACGGCCACTTGTTCACCGACCAAGACGTCGAGTTGGCCGCCCAACTCATTCTCCCACTGGCGGCGTCACGAGATGCGCGGGAACGGTAACAATTACGCGCTCCAACCGCCTCATCCAGCAGGAACTGACGATGATTACTCCTGCTTCGATCGCTTTCTACTCGACCGTCCGCCAAAAGGTAGCGCTGGTACGACAATCTGCAGAACGCGGGGCGCATTTGCTCCATGAGAAAAGAGTTCAACGCTCGCGAGGCAAGGGCGGTCAATCCACGAAACGCGGCACGTTGGTGGGACGACGAATGGGTTAAGCGACTGCGGCTGCGGTGAAGAAGCAGGTTTCGTGGCCGTATTGGGCGATGTATCCACGGGGTCGACATCGACTGTATCGCAGCGGACGTACACCTCGTCCCTCGGCACTCGTCGGGTTTGCTTGTCCGGGAAGTCGACTTCATAGTAGCCGTCCCAGGCACTCCGGATGCGGCCAGCCCTCCAGCGGGCCCCATTCTCTGAAACGACGTAGCAGCGTGTTTGATCGGACGGGACAACTGGCGACAGTGACGCGCTCCCGACCTCTTCACGGGGTCTGTACACCCATTGCGTGGAAGTACTCGACGACCGCTTGGGCTTTCCGGGTTCGACCAATGAGTTTACCGGGACCCAACGAGTTCTGGGTCGAACGCACGAGATCGCCGCATATCAGCGGAGTTCGGTGGATCAGCATTGCAGGGAACGGCCATCACGGCTCGTGGCGGTCGCCGCGGCCCACGGGAGTGACGAGTACATGGTCGGTAAACCGGTTGCGCCAAGCGATGAGCGAAGGAGAAGGGTAATCTCGTTACATTGGAATGGCGGGCCCGTGCACGCTGGAACGCTGCTGGGCGGCGTGTAGCCCGCCGGCCTTGGCTTGGATGCCTCCTTCCTGCCGCCTGGCGACTTCGCGGGGCACAGTGCGTGTCCGGTAAAGGAGTCAGCGACGTCGACCCGAACTCCGGGACTGGACTGTAGTATGACACTGGCGTACGAGCGTGGTCAAGTCGGCCACGCACCGTGTATTAGCGTATGGTCAGAGTATTGGGGCGTGACAGGAATCCTGAGTTCCTAGAAGCATCGTTACTCTTCCGCTCGGTGAATTCGGATGCTTTGAGGCAGTTTCAATCGGCCCCAACTGACCACCTTCTCAACGCAGTCCCACCCAGTATCGTGCGCCCGCAATCTGCTCCTTGTCTTCATTCCGAAACCTCGGCCGACTGGCCAAGTCGGCCTGACTTTCGCATAGATCCTCTCTTTCAGGTGGCTCATGTACCGGGCCGAAGATGACCTTGACCTCGCCCGCGTAAAGACGGTTGCCAGAGGCGCCGCGCGTCGGTCGGACCCAGGGCAGCGTGCCGCCTCAAGCGCCGGCCGATCCTTCGCTCCATCCGGGGATGACCTTATTCAACGACACGATCGCTGCCCCGGGAGGCGCATGAAGACCGACGTCCGGCGCTGGCGCGTCGTCGAACTCCCTGCTTCGCCAGCTCCCGCAGCAGCCGACGCCGCTCGCATCCCTGCGCTCCGCCCTGCAGCGATGGGGTGACACCCGGACCGGACCAGGGTGGCATCCTGTCCGATGCCCGCCTCTTGCGTCCTCCCCACCGCCGAGACGAACGTATGGGCATGGCCGCCCCGATCTACTACACCGCCGACATGGTCCGGGCAATGCCCGACGACGGGAATCGGTACGAGGTCGTGTACGGCGAGCTGCTGGTGACCCCGGCGCCGCGGTCCTGGCATCAGGTGCTGGTCAAGCGGCTCAGCTCGAGCTCGAACGCCATCTCAGGAGCAACCCGGTGGGCGAGGTCTTTACCGCGCCGGCCGACATCTCCTGGGGCGCCGATGTGCTGGTGCAGCCGGACGTGTTCGTGGTGGACCCGACGAGGCCCGCACGCTCGACTGGACCCGCATGCGGACGCTCCTGCTCGTGGCTGAGGTGCTGAGCCCGTCCACGTCCAAGGGCGACCGGCTCCTCAAGCGGCTCCGCTACCGCGAGGCCGGCGTCCCGCTATACTGGGTGGTGGACGGCGATGAGCGAATGGTCGAAATCTGGACCCCCACCGACGACTTCCCCGCGTTCGAGCGCGAGCGGCTCGAGTGGCACCCGCCTGGCGCTCGCCAGCCGTTCGCGCTGAGCCTTGCCGAGCTGTTCCGTCCCCTTTGACGGGGTCGCCCAGGGTGATCACGGCCGAAGGGTCATCGACATCGCCGATGACCCTTCGTATTGGTGGGAACGTGCCATGCGACTACCTGCTGTCACTCCCCGCTACGCCGCCGGCTCCAACCCCGACGGCACCGGCACCGGCACCGCCGGCGCCGCCGCTTCCTTCGCCTGCGGCCCCGACACCCGGTGCTTCGCCGACTCCCACGCCGCGATCAGCTCGGGGTCGTGGTGAAACCGGTACCGGTTGAACCCATCCAGGATCCCGACGATCCGCACGACCTCGTCGCCCAGCGTCTTCATCTCCGCCCGCGCGGCGACGTGCGTCTGCTTGCTGCCGTCCGACTCCTCGAGCGACGCGTCGAACTCCTTGACGCCGTTCTCCAGCTCGTCCAGCAGGGTGGCGGAGAGCCCGTACTTCCCCAGGACTTCCTGGTTGGCGCGGCCTTCCTCCAGCAGCTTGCTGGCGATCGCCCGGAACGCGGCGTGCGTCGCGCTGGTGCTCGGCAGCCGGAACTTCGCGGCGATGCCCGGCGTGTCGGTGCCGGCGTCTTCGGCCGCGGTCACCAGGTGGCGGATCAGCCCCTGGTGCAGTTGGCGCCGGAGGTCCTGCCGCCGGACCACCGAGGAGTGCTTCGACGCGAAGCCACCTTCCTGCGCCTTGGCGAGCTCCTCGATCCGGCTGATGGTGCTGTCGAGCCGATCGAGGACCAGCGTATAGCTGGTGTCGTCCGATGGATGCGCACGGCTGAAGGTCCGCACGCTGGTGCCCATCGACCACTTTCTACGGACGTCCCGATCCATACGACCCTCCCTTCGCTCCTCGGCCGGGCAGTGGTCAGGCGCCGCTCGGCGCACTGAAGAGGAAACGCCAGCACGCCGCCTGACCGGCGGCTGGTGGAGTGCATGTAGATGCATCCGGTATGCCAATTCGTGCGCACGTGGGAAATGCACGCCGGACCGAGCCGGATTCGAGGCCGGATGTCGCTGCGAGTGAACGAGATGACGTCCCAACGCTCGATGACGTAGCGATGAAACAGCGGGAGAGAGCGCTGAAGCGGCGAGAGGCGAGGAGTCTCCACCGGGAGACGCAGGGGACGACGCGGGGCGAGGAGCATCGGAGGCGGGAACAGCAGGTCATGCCTCGGGTGAAGCGTGGACGCTCGCGGGACCATTGCGGCACGTCGGCACGAGCAGGGGAGCCGGAGCGGGATACGCGCGGCGCCCAACGGGAAGGGTGGGGGACGCAGCGGGAAACCGTCGCTCGATGACGGGAACTGGGGCGCGGCCGCGGGAACGACCTCCGATGGAACGGGAGGCGGCGAGTCGATGACAATATCCTCTGCTCGCGCCTCCTGACGTACGAATCGAGCAGCGGGACGGAGAGTCATCGCGCCGGGACATAGGCCCGCGTGAGCGTGAGGCGCCCGTTGGGAGAGCTGACGTGCCCATCGCCCGCCGGGATGGAGAGTCGACCTACCGGGGCAAGGCGAGCATCCAGCGGGACGAGTGGAGTGCCAAACGTGAGCTCGGCGCGGCGGCGCAGGATTCAGCGGCACGGGGCGGGAAGGAGTGAGGCGGTGCAGGGAAGCGCCGATGTCCGGGCGGGGTGAGGAGATCGCGTCTCGGGGAGACGAACACGCGACGCGTGGAATGGAAGATTCCGGGGAGCCGGCTTGCTTGCTGGGCTGCCGGCTGGAGCTCAGGACGATCGGGCTCGGGGCCGAGGCGCCGGCGTGCCGACGAAGAACCCACGGGCGCTCAGGTCCTCGTCGATGTCGGGCCACCGCACTCCCTCTCCGGCCACCGGCGCTGCCCCTCCACTTCGGTTCCTGGCCTGTGCGGCGGAAGTAATCTGGTGAACGGGTGAGCTCGCGGGCAGGTATATTCTCCGCATGCTCCCCATCGAATCCCTGTTCCGCCACCTCAACGACGGGGGCGCCCGCTATGTCGTCGTGGGCGGCCTGGCCGTGGTCCTGCACGGTCACCTGCGCGCCACGGGCGACGTGGACCTCGTCGTTGACCTGGCACCGGAGCAGGTGGATCGGACCCTCGCCGCGCTCGATCGAGCCGGCTTTCGCCCGTACGTCCCGGTGCCCGCGAGGGACTTTGCCGATCCCGCCAAGCGCGCGGCCTGGGCACGTGAGAAGGGAATGCTCGTGTTCTCGCTCCGGCCCGCGGACGGCGTACCCATGGTAGATCTGTTCGTGGAGTATCCCATTCCGTTCGATGGGTTGTGGGACCGATCCATCGTCGTGCAGGTGCGCGGCGTGCCTGTGAGGATCGCGTCGATCCAGGATCTCATCACGCTGAAGCACCGCGCGGGCCGGCCGGAAGATCTTGCGGACATCGAAGCGCTGGCGGAAATCGCACGCCTTCGGGCAGGGAATTCATGAGCACCCTTCTGCCCCAGGGCGGACGGCTGCCTCCCGATCGTGAGGCCTTGCTCCGCACCACGCTGGCGCTCAGCGTCGACGAGCGCGTCGCCTGGCTGGAAGCGATGATCGCCATCGCCCTCGAGTCCGGCGCCCTGCCGAAGCGGCTGCCCGACCAGCTCGCCGGAGCGAGGCACCCCGGAGAGGATGAATGACGACTATAGGCGGTGCTGACGGTTGCCCCGGCGGCTGGATCTGCGTCGAGCGTGATACAGTCACGGGTGAGATCTTCGCGGAAGTGCTCCCCACCACTGCGGCCTTGCGTGATCGCGCCCGGCACCTGGCAGTGCTGACGGTTGATATACCGATCGGGCTCTCGGAAACGGGCCCACGCGATTGCGACGTCGAGGCTCGCCGGCTGCTGACAAGCCTGAGGGGGAGCAGCGTCTTCCCGGCTCCGGTTCGGCCTGCAATTGATGCCTCGAGCTATACGGAAGCGTGTGAACGGTCGGAGGCGGCCTGCGGTAAGCGGCTGAGCAAACAAGCGCATGCTATCATGTGGCGCATTCGCGAAGTCGACGAGATGCTTCGGGGGAGCCGGAGCTGCAGGGTCGGGTCCGTGAGATCCACCCTGAGGTGTGCTTTTACGCGTGGGCTGGGCGCCCCATGCAGCATGCGAAGCGAACAGGCGAAGGTCGCGCTGAGCGTCTGGCGCTCGTGAACGAGCATTTTTGCGGTGCCTTCGGCGCGGTCCGGGCGAGCATCCCACGGCGCCTGGCCGCTGACGACGACATCCTGGACGCCTTTGCGGCGCTGTGGACAGCCGAGCGCATTTTCGCGGTGAGGCCAGCACGGTCCGTGCCCTCCGCTCGGTCGTGGGGGCGGGGGTGGGTGGTCTTCGACGTCCTCACCGGCCTGGTCCCGATCGTGATCGACGCGGCGACCAACAGCTGGAGCCAGACCAAAGGCTCGACCTGACCTGGAGGACTGGCACACCCGTCAGCTAGAATAAGCGCATCGAGCTCCACCCGGCCGCCTCTCGTCACCGCCGGCTGCCGCTCCAGCCAGTCGAACTGCTCCGCCCCTTCGTCGCTGAGCCGAAGACTTGGCCCACCTTCATTCATACCCTGGAGCCTCACATGCTGCTCATCCGCGAAGTCTTCCACTGCCGGCCCGGCAAGGTCCGCTCCTTGGTCGAGAAGTTCCAGGCCATGAACCGCATCATGGCCAACGCCGGCCAGGCCAACATGCGCCTGATGACCGACTACACCGGTGAGCGCTACTGGACCCTCGTCGCCGAGTTCGAGACACCCGACCTGGCCGAGTTCGAGAAGATGATGCAGGGCGGGGGGATGAGCGAGGCGGACACGAAGGAGATGGAGCGTCTCATGGAGGGATACCACGACCTGATCGATAGCGGGCGCCGGGAGATCTACAAACTGGAGCCGGTCACGAAGGGGTGATCGGAGAGCAGGGCTGAGGGTTTTCGCGAGGAGATGTTCCTCCTGCACAGTTGCACTCGTGGAGCACGGTAACATGGAGCGCGCCCGCCGGTTCGTCGAGACGATGCGCGGCGGTCGAGCGCTGGTCTGGCGCGCTCCGGTCCTCCGACGCACCTTATGGCACACGCATCAACCAGCCCGGCCCGTGTGGGCCGAACTTCCGCAGAGACTACGACAAACGACGACCCGCGGCGAGGTCATCCGTGTGAGCGATCCGGCTTCCGGCCCAAGCCCGGCAGCCCCAGCGCAGCTTCTGATCCTGCTGAGCGCGGAGACGGCGGCCGCGAGCGAGCATGCCTGGGCCGATTTTGTCCGAGTCTTCACCCCGACCATCCTGCGTGTCGCCCGCTCGCTAGGCGGGGACAACGACAGCGCGATGGATCGGTACGCCTTCGTCCTGGATCGCCTCCGCGAACATGAGTGCCGCCGTCTGCGCGCCTACGTGCGACCGTGCGCGGGCGACTTCACGCTCTGGCTCGTGGTGGTCGTGCGGCGCCTGTGCCTGGACCACTATCGGACGCGGTACGGACGCGCTCGCCCGGCCAGCGGGGCCCGCGCCGAGTTGGATCGGACGGGCCGGCGCCGGCTGGTGGATCTCGTCGCCGAGCGGACCGACCCCGCGCTTCTGGCCGGCTCCGGTGACACGGCGCCCGACGAGCAGTTGGCGCGGGCCGAGCGCCAGCGGGCCCTGGCGACGGCACTCGATGCCCTTCCACCGGCCGACCGGCTGCTCCTGCGGCTTCGCTTCGGCGAGGACCTGCCCGCGCGTGAGATCGCCCGGCTGCTGCGTCTCCCCACGCCCTTTCACGTTTATCGCCGCCTGGACAATGTGCTGGGCCAGCTTCGCGACCGGCTCCACCGCCTGGGAGTACGGGAGGCGGAGCCATGACCCGCAAACCAGGCGCCCACGTCCGTCTCTCCTCCACATGAAGGTCTACGATGACTGATGCCGGGGGGTCCGCCCACCTGGAAGTGGAGCAGGTGGCCGGATATCTCGAGGGCAGGCTCGAGCCCTCCGAGCGGGCCCGGGTCGAGGCCCATCTCGCAGACTGCGTCGAGTGCACCTCGGAGATCGTGGATGTGCGGCGGCTCGCAGGGCCGGCGACCTCGAAAATACGGCTGTGGAGCGTGATCTCTGCCGCGGCAGCTGCCGGTGTGCTGCTCGCTGTCTGGACTGGTTACGGTGGCCTGTCCCGGGGTCGCGCGGAATTCCGTGAGCTGCCGACTCCATCAGCCGGGGCTCCCACCCCGCTCGCGCCATCCGGCACGGATACGGTCCCGGTCACCTTCCGCTGGTCCCCGGTCGCCGGCGCCGACCGCTACCGGGTCAGTCTGTTCGACGTGGAAGGATCGGTGGTCTGGGAAGGCGAAGTCGCCAGCTCGACGGCGGCACTCCCGGATTCGATCCGCCTGACACCGCTGACACCGTACCTTTGGCAGGTGAAGGCCCGCACGGGGGCTGGCCGATGGTCGGCCGCGCCGCTCACGGAATTCCGCCTCGACGAGACCGACAAATGAGGCTGCTGCCCGTGCTGGCGATCCTTGCGGGCACCACGCCCGCGTGGGGCCAGCGCGCGCCGGCGGCGACCTCCGAACAGGTCACGGCCGAGGTCCGGGCCCGTCCCGACGAGAGCCGCATCGAGATCGAGCAGCAGTTGTCGCTGGCCACGACCGGGACGGACGCCATCCGGCAGGAGCGCCTCGCGCGGGCCGGCGCGCTGGCGCAGGCCTATGCGACCGTGTGGCACGACTCCGTGCCGCTCCGCACCGTCGTTCGATTCTCGTCGTGGCCTATCGAGCGGCGGGTCGAACGGATGCTGGCGGACAGCATCCGCCGCCAGGGCAACGCCGCGCTCGGGAGCGATGGGTTCCCCGCGGCGCTTTCCCTCTGGCGCGAGAGCCTGCGGCACGCGATGGCGGCTGGAGACTCCGCTGCAATCGCCGCGGCGCTCGTGAACATCGGGTCGGGCTATTACCGCGTGGGCGAGCTGGACAGCGCGGCCGCCTGGCTGCGCCTCGGGCAGCGGGTGGCGACGGAGACCCGGGATTACCGTGCCGCCGCCACGGCGCTCGGCACGCTCGGCTCGGTCGCCAAGGACCGCGGCGATCTCCAGGAGTCGATCCGGTTGTACGGCGAGGCAGGCCGGCTGCGCGAGCGGGTTGGTGACACCCGCGGTCTCGCGGCCGACGACAACAACCTGGGGCTCGTGGCCCGGGCGCTGGGCGACACCGCCGGCGCCCGCCAGGCGTTCGAGCGCGCGCTCGCGAACAATCGCCGCTACGGCCGCCTTGAGCCCGCGGCCGCGAACCTCACCAACCTGGCCGATCTGGCGAGCCTACAGGCCGGCCACACCCGCGCGTGGCGGCTCTATCGAGAGGCGCTCACGATCTACCGCGACGCCGGCAACCACACCCGCACGGCCGAGGTGCACCATGAGCTAGGACGACTGGAAGTGCGGCGCGGCGACTACCGCAAAGCGGTCGATCTCCTGTCGCTCGCGCGGCAGGGCTTCGAGCAGACCGGGGCCGCCCGGTCGGCGATGCTGGTGGCCTTCGACCTGAGCGAGGCCTACGCGGCGATGGGCCGGCTGCAGGACGCCGTGTCCGCTCTGCGCCGCGCCGAGCGGCTGAGTGGGGAGCAGGGGCTAAGCGACAATGATCGCGGCTCGCTGGCCTTGGCGCGCGCCGACCTGGCCAACCGCCTCAACGACGTGCCCGAAGCGCTCCGCCAGTACGGCCGAGCCGAGCGGTTGTTCGAATCGACGGACGATGTGAGGCGTCTCGCGGACGCGCGGCAGGGACGGGGCTTTGCTCAACTTCGCGATGAGGACTATCCGGCGGCCGAGCGCACCCTCGTCTCAGCGGGTAATGCATACGAAGCGGCCGGAGACCGTCGGGGGCAGGCGCTCACCCAGCTGCTGCGGGGCTTCGTTGCCGCTTCTCAGGGGGACACCGCAGCCGCACGGCAGGCATACCTGGACGCGGCGACGGGGCTCGAGCTGGTGCGGGACGCGGTGGCCAGAGGCCTCGCGCTCGGGTCGCTCGGCGGGCTCCTGGCCGGGCAGGGCCGGGCACTCGCGGCAGATTCGCTGTACGAGAAAGCACTCGGGCTCGTGGCCCACCACCCGTCGCGCGCCGCCTCATGGTGGCTCCACGCGGGCCGGGGTCGCGTGCTCCGGAGGTTGGGCGAGCTGGACGGGGCCGCCGCCGAGATGCGGAGCGCGCTGGCCAGCTTGGAATCTTCCTCCGGCACGCTGCGACTCGCGGAGCGCCGCGCGGCGTTTATGGACGACAAGTGGGACGTCTACGGTGATCTCGCCCTGCTGGAACGGGAGCGCGGGAACACCGCTGCGGCCTTCGAGGCGAGCGAGCGGATGCGCGCGCGCCAGATGCTGGACCTGCTCTCGGCCGGCCGAGTGGAGGATGCGCCGGCGGCAGGGGAAAGCTCGGCGGAAGCGCAGGAGCTGCGGCGGGCCATCGTCGAGCTCTCCAGCCGGCTGGAGCAAGGCGAGAATGACGTCGAGCTCACAGACTCGCGACGGGGCGCCCCATCGGTGTCGGGGGTGCGGCAGGCGCTCTCGGCGACGGAGCGCCGCTACGCCGAGCTTCTGCTGCAGCTGCGCGAGTCGAGGCCGGAGTACGCGGCCGTTGCTGGAGCGGACGTCACACCGTTAGCGATGGTTGCGGCCCGGCTTGATCCGGACGAAGCGCTGATCGAGTATCTGATGACCGACTCCACTTCGCTCGCCTTCGTCGTAACGAGCGACGGAGCCAGGACGGTCGATCTCGGGCTCGGCCGGCGCGCCTTGGCCCGGCGGATCGGCTTCGCGCGGGCAACACTGGACCCCGGGTCCAGAACGTCGGTGCAGGCGCTCTGGCGCACACCGCTCCGCCGGCTGTACCGCGAGCTATTTGAGCCGCTGGAGAAAACCGGGGCGCTGGCCGGGAAGCGCCGCATCACCATCGTTCCCCATGCCGAGCTGCACTACCTGCCGTTCGCCGCGCTGCTCGAGCCCGGAGCACCCGACCACTTCCTGATCGAACGCTATCAGCTGAGCTACGCACCCTCCGCCTCGGTCTGGGCCCGGCTTGGCCGATCCAGCCCCACCTCCGGACCGCTACAGGTCCTCGCGCTCGCCCCGCGGATCGCTGCGCTGCCCGGATCGCACGCGGAGGTCGAGGCGGTGCGACGGGCGTTCGGCAGGAGAGCCGAGGTGCTCGAAGGCGCCCGCGCCTCCGAGCTGCAGCTCCGGACCCAGTCTCCTCGGTATCAGATTCTCCACCTGGCCACTCACGCAGTGCTCAACAAGCGGAATCCGCTGTTCTCGTACCTGGCGATGAGTCCTTCGGGCACTGATGACGGCCGCCTCGAGGTCCGCGAGGTGTTCGGTCTGGCGCTCCGGTCGCAGTTGGTGGTGCTCAGCGCGTGCGAAACGGCGCTCGGCGCCGGCACCCACACGGATGTGCCTCCGGGCGACGATTGGGTCGGACTGGTCCAGGCCTTTCTCGTGGCGGGCGCCGAGCAGGTCATCGCAACGGCCTGGCCGATTGACGACCGCAGCACTGCCGGCTTCATGGCGGCATTCTACGACCTGGTGGCTAAGGGAATCCCCGCGGGCGAGGCGCTGGCGCAAGTGCAGCGCAAGACCCTGCAGAACCGGGCTACGAGGCACCCATCGTTCTGGGCGGGGTTCCTGCTGAACGGGGGTCCCCAGTGACGCGCTCGAGGCGCTGGTCCCTGCTGCTTACGCTGCCGCTCGGTCTGGGAGCCTGCGGATCCGAGGGCGCGGACCTGACCACACCCGATGTGGACGAGCTGACGCCGGAGCTGCTCGTGTCCGATGTGGCGTCCAAGATGGACACCACCGTCGCGTTCGTATCCTTGCACGAGGGAACCGTACCTCGGGGGGCAACGGCCGTGGTGAGCAGCCGGCAGTCGGGGATCACGCTTTCCGCCGTGCTGGTCGACGGCGCGCTCGACCCCGTGCCGGTGCCTGCGCAGATCGGAGACACGCTCGAGGTCGTCGCGAGAGACAGCGCCGGCGGCGAGCACCGGTTCGTCAACATCGCGAAGCGCGCGGTCCCGCCTGTGGTGGTTCGGAGCAGTCCGAGCAGCGGATCGACGGATGTGCCGCTGCTGAACATCGTGGAAGTGGTCTTCAGCGAGCCGATGGATCCGACCAGCATTACCGACGGGACGATCCG
The DNA here is from genome assembly GCA_963831425.1 of uncultured Gemmatimonadales bacterium. Classification (GTDB taxonomy): domain Bacteria; phylum Gemmatimonadota; class Gemmatimonadetes; order Gemmatimonadales; family GWC2-71-9; genus CAVVWJ01. The sequence continues at coordinate 19,652 of CAWHQC010000001.1, forward strand.
GGTGACCTGGAACGGGCAGCCCGTTCCAGGCAGGGTAGTGCTGGATCCCGAGGGACTGCGCGCGGAAGTCCAGTTGAACGAGCCACTGGCGCGCCGTACCACGTACCAGCTCGAAGTCATGACCGCAGCGCGGGACCACAGCGGCCAGGGACTGCCGACGAAATACGTCGTGGCGTTTGCGACCGGCAACCCCGCTCCTGCGGACACTACCCGGTTCACCGCCGTGAGCGCGGGCGGACAGCACACTTGTGCCCTCACCACGAGCGCGGGGCTCTATTGCTGGGGCTGGAATATGGCGAAGCAGGTGACCGACGGCGACGCCTTCGTCGTGACGGTTCCCGACCCCGTCCCCGATGCCGATGGGGCGACCGCAGTGCGGGCCGGTCTGGAGCACACCTGCGTCGTGACAGGATCCGGGATGGCCAGGTGCTGGGGTGACCGGCGGGTCGGGAACTCCGTCGAGGGGCTTGCCCCGTATTTTCCCTCTCCCTTCCGAGACAATCCCATAATCCAGGTCGGTGCCGGCATCGCGCACCTTTGCGGGGTCCTGGCGAGCGGCCAGGCGGAATGCTTTGGCCAATACCTCACCGCCGATGGGCGTTTCGGGATCTATGGACCAGACCTCCTGCCGCTGTACAGCGATTTCCCCATGGAATCGCTCAGCGGCGGTACCGGATTCGATTGCGGACTATCAATCGCGGGCCAGGCCCATTGCTTTGGCCGGAACCAGGAAGGTCAACTGGGTGACGGCACGACAGTCTCCGATGAGCTCGGCGTGAGTGTGCGTGAAGGTCGTGATTCCGTGTACATCCAGTTCCGGACCGTAGCGGGCGGTCTGGTGTTCAGTACGCTTGCCGTGGGCTTGCAGCACTCCTGCGGCATCGCCGCCGGCAAGGCGTACTGCTGGGGATCCAACAGCCACGGTCAGCTGGGTATCGGAGCAACCGAGCCGAGCCGGAACGTTCCCACGGTGGTGGTCGGCTCGGAGCACTACGACTCGATCGCTGCCGGCGGCCAGCACACCTGCGCAGTGGCCTCGGGACGAGTGTTCTGCTGGGGCGAAGCTTCCTACGGTCAGCTTGGCGATGGCAGGTTCGTGGGCACGCCGGTCCTTGCGCCGGTCGCGGTATCGAGCGACCTGCTGTTCACGTCGGTGAGCGCCGGAACCGACCACACCTGCGCGATTACGACCGACGCGGCACTCTACTGCTGGGGCCGAAACGACTCCGGTCAGTTGGGTGATGGGAGCCTGACCCGCGCGAGCGTTCCCCAACTCGTGACAGTGGAGGCGGGATCCGCCGCGGCTTCCGGCCGCATGCGGTGAGAGGACAGCGCCACTTCGTCGATGTCGGGAACCCCTGCGTACGCCTCCAACGCCATGGAGGCCATTTCGCCGTCATGCTCGCCGCCGCCAACAAGAGCTCGCCATCGCGCTCGAATCCGGTGGCGCTGGAGCTCTACCTGCGGTCCCAGCCCGTCGGCCTGGTGCTGAGCTCGTCGGACGGGCCGTTCACGCTGACCCTCGAAGAGCTGTTCAGCCCGCTCTGACCGGAATTCCGGGAGCCATGATCGAACTGATCACCGCTATCGCGATGGCCGCACTCTGGATCACGTGGCTGGCCTACTGGTGGTACAGCGCCCGCAACGCCAAGCAGGCGCGCTGGCGGGAGCCGCTGGCGCAGCAGCTCCGCCATCGCGCGCCCGTCATGCTCGCTGCGCTCCTGCTCGCCGCCCCGCGGCTCGCGCCGGAACCGCTCCGGCGTCGGATCCTGCCGGCCGGCGCGCTCTTCCCGGTGCTCGGCACCCTCCTGGTGGCGGCCGGCCTGGGTTTCACCGTGTGGGCCAGGCGGCACCTGGGCACCAACTGGAGCTCCGAGGTGCAGGTGAAGCAGGACCACGCGCTGGTGCGCACCGGGCCCTACCGATGGATCCGGCATCCGATCTATACCGGGCTCCTGACGGCGTTCCTTGGCGTGGCGCTCTCCATCGGGGAGTGGCGCGGGGTGGTCGCCTTTCTGCTCGTGGTGGTCTCGCTCGCGATCAAGAGCCGGGCGGAGGAGGTGCGTATGCGGGCGACGTTCCCCGAGTACGAACGCTACCGGCGGGAGAGCTGGGCGATCGTTCCGGGGGTGTACTGAGCCGGGCGCCCCGGCCACCGGCCGCACCATCACGAACCGCTTCCCATTGGGTGACACGTGGGAGCGTCTCGACAACCTGCCGCCCCCGCCGCATACTGGGCTCGTTCCCATCCCCACCACTCCTCGACGGGCCCGACCAGGATGACAGTTACCCCTGCGGTTGCCGTCCGCGTCCGCCGTACCCGGCGCTTCTACGTCGCAATGGCCCTCGCCTTCGGCCTCACCGTGTTCGCCGGCTTTTCCCGGACCTACTTCCTCAAGCTGCACTACGGCACCCCGGCGCTGAGCGTCCTGCTCCACGTTCACGGCGTCGTCTTCAGTGCCTGGGTGCTGCTGTTCGCGGCGCAGACGACGCTGGTCGCCGCGCGCCGGACCGACCTCCATCGCCGGCTCGGCGTCGCCGGCGCGGTGCTCGCGGGGGCGCTCCTGGTCCTGGGCACCACGACCGCCATCCTCCGCGTGCGCGGCGGCTCGGCGCCGATCCCGGGCGTGTCGGGGCTCGCGTTCCTGGCGGTCCCGCTGTTCGACATGGTGGTGTTCGCGATCCTGGTAGGGAGCGGGCTCGCGCTCCGGCGCCGCCTGGAGACCCACAAGCGGCTCATGACCCTCGCCACCATCGCGCTCATGAGCGCACCGCTCGCGCGGATCCCGTGGGTGTTTCGGGCGGGGCCCCCGGCCTTCTTCGGGCTGACCGACCTGTTCATCGTGGTGATGCTGGTCTACGATCTGGCGACCCGGCGGCGGGTCCATCCCGCCACGGTGTGGGGCGGGCTGGTGCTGGTCGCGTCGCAGCCGCTCAGGCTGATGATCAGCGGGACGGCTGCCTGGACGGCGTTCGCGGCGTGGGCCACAGGGTGGTGAGGGGCCGCCTTGCAGCCGGGGCGGTCAGGCTCCGGTCTGCGGCCCCTCCTTCGGGTGGGACACGATCGTCGCGGTGAGCCCCTCCACGCCCTGACCCAGTCGCCGGGCTACCCGCTCCGCCTCCCGCACCAGGTCCGCATCGCTCGGCGCGCGGGCCCCCTCGCACACGATGACCGTGTGCACGTGGCGGACTCGGCCGCTGGCCCGCTCGGTGAATTCGACGGTGCGGCTCCCGATGATCCTGGGCGCGTCGCCCGCAGCGTGGAAGGCAGGTGTCGTCATCCGCTCACCAGACCCGATCCCAGAAGAACACGTTCAAGAGCCCCGCCGCGTCGGTCGCGATGGTCCGGAGATACCAGTCCACCCGCGTCATCCGATCATGAGCCACGGCCGAGACCCGCCCGGCCCAGTCGATCTGCACCTCGTGCGGCGTTCCGTCGGGGTCGGTATAGGTGTAGGCGAAGAAGCCGAGGTCGGCGCCCGCCTTGTCGTCGTTCTCGCGATAGGACGTGAGGCTGAGCTCGCAGAGCGCCGGCGCCGCGGCGAACTCGAGGTGGAAGCTGTGCCACACGGCGAGGTCGTCGTCCGACGCAGCGGAGAAGCGGTGAGTCAACATGCCGCGCATGCCCGAATATGGGTGCCGGCCCTCCGCGGAGCCAGCCTCTTGCGCTTCGCGGGCCGGTTTCCCACCGTCTGTGCGTCCACGACGACATTCCTACCACACGAGCCTGCCATGCCGACCAGGACATCGACCCGCACACCGCGACTGTCGGAGCGGGACATAGCGAACCTGCCCACGCGTCCCTCCCAACCCGAGCTCGAGCAGCCCTCCGAGGCCCCACCCTCCGCGGCGCCTGCCGCTCCCGCCATGCTCACCGCCGTCGGCGGCGTCGTCCTCGAAGAGCGGTCGGGGATTCCGCTGGCGGGGGTGACGGTCAAATGGGGTCTCGCCGGCAACGCCCGCAAGACCGACGGCGCGGCCTTCCGGGAGCTCGGCGCCGCGGTGACCGACCGCGAGGGGAGGTTCCGGATCGAGCTCGGCGCGGACCTGGGCTCGCGCGACGCCGCGTGTCTGGCGCGGGGCGGCCGGCAGGGGGAGGACCTCGTCTCGCTCGCCGACGAACGCGGCCGGCTCGTGGGCCGCCCGGTCAAGGTCTCCGGCGAGACCCGCGAGATCGTCCTGCACCCGGCACCGGAGAAGCCGTCCGAGCGGCAGTATCGGGCGCTCGGCGGCTGGCTGGCGACCAACCGGAAGGTGATGGTGCGCGATCTCGCCGGGCAGCTCGCGGCGCCCGATCCGGACAGCCCCGTGGCGGAGTGGCCGGCGCCCGCCCGTGCCTCGGTGCTCCGGGAGCTGACGCAGGCGCTGGCCAACGAGGACCGCCGCACCGGCGAGGCGCTCGACCTCCTCTACCGGAACGACTTCGTCGAGACCACCGTGCTCGAGGCCGGCAACGTCCGCCGCGCCGTCACGGTGCTGAACGACCCCAAGCGCATCGGCGACCTCCTCCCCCTGCCGGGCCACAGCCTCCCCTGGCTCCATCGGAGCGATCTCTCCCTTTACCGCGACTACCTGCGCGGCGTCTGGGTGGCGGCCGCGCAGCGGATGTACCAGGAAGCGGCGTTCTCGACTCCGTCCGTCGCGGTGCTCGAGCGGCAGCTCGACGAGCGGTTCGAGCAGGACTTCCACGTGATGGACGACTCTCCGCAGCCGGCGGCGCAGCTCCTCGTGCCGCTGCTGACCCGGATCCTGCTGCGCTCCGCCGCGCGGGGAGGGATCGGGCTGAGCGCCGCGGCCGTGCCGGCGCGGGGCGCGCAGTCGGACGACGAGTACCTGACGACGCTGATCGCCGCGAGCAAGCTGAGCCCGCGCGAGCTGCGCAATCGGTTCCGGGTGACGTTTGTCCGGCCCGCCGCCGAGACCACGAGCCTCCTCCAGCTCAACGTCGAGGCCCTGCTCGGTCTCCTGGCCGACACCTACCAGTCGCCCCAGGAGCCGTTCGACGCCGTGCCGCCGGCCAACGGGCAGGGGAAGCCGCTCATCTTCGGGCCCTACATCGGCCGGGCGCCGTTCTTCCTCGAGTACGAGGAATGGCTCGAGCGGCAGCGGGGATTCTATCCCGAGAACATCTACGACATCCGAAGGAGCATCCCCGACTTCGATGCCGACTACCGCACCGGCATCGCCGGAAGGAAGGTCGACAAGGGCCCCGCCCGCTGGCCCGGGGGACAGGACTACTTCGACGACTACCCCGACGAGCGGGCCAAGTCCGCCGGCTGGATCGAGCAGCTCTTCCCGATCACGGACCGGATCCGCGAAGGGCTGGAGAAGTTGGACCAGCAGCTCTACGCCGACGCGCTCCGCAAGTTCGACGAGGCCGAGGGCCTGCTTCGGAGCGCCGCCACGACCTACGACGCGAAGTGGATCAAGGACAAGTTCTGGTGGTGGTGGAGCGTGGGAAAATGGAACCTCGACACGCCCTACGGCAAGCTGTACCCCGACACCCGTGTGAGCCTGATCGACCGGGCGAAGCTCAAGGTGACGACGCCCGAGGAGCTGGCGAGCTTCGAGCGGTTCTTCGACACGCCGTACTATCCGGTCTGGACCGGCCAGATGGACAATGCGGACGAGGCGCGCGAAAAGGGCATCGCCAAGGCCCGTACGCTCTACCTTTACGACGTCTTCTATCTCCAGCTCGTGCTGCTGCCCTATCTGCGCTCGACGGTGTGCTTCGCGCTCGGCGACTACGCCAAAGCCATCCACCTGCTGGCGCTGCTCACCGGCTACCGCGTCGGCATCGCCGAGACGGCGAGCACCGTCGGCTACGATCCCAACGGCAGCCCGCCGGCCTTCCCGAGCCTCTACCGTGAGAGCACGCTCCCCTACACCACGCTGATTGGCTTCGACGACGGCGAGTACACCGATCTCTCGCCCATCTTTCATGAGTACGAGATGGGGCCGAAGGGATCGTACCAGCGGCTCGCGCTCGCCCCGTTCGAGCAGCGGTTCTTCAAGCTGGCGCAGGGCGAGGCGATGCTCGCCCTGGCCGACACGCTCTACCGCAATGACGACCCGTCGTCCATCCGGCGCGCCCGCGAGCTCTACAAGGGCGTGCTCTTCATGCACGGCGAGGACCCCGACATCGCGCCGCAGTTCCCGCGCGGCGGGCCGTGGATGCCGCCGCAGGGCACCGACCCGCTGTGGAAGGTGCGGGAGAACCCGGCCAAGGTGTCGCAGACCACCCGCGCATGGAAGGCGTTCTACCAGATCGAGCAGGGCCTCAACGCCTACGGCTACCGCGACGACATGGTCCCGGTGCTGCGCTACAAGCCGCTCAAGCAGGCGGCCGACCTCTTTGCCGCCTCGGCCAAGTCGGCGCAGACCGACTTCCTGACCTACACGACGCGATACGAGCAGGCGCTCATCGATCTCTGGCACACTCGCTCGCTGGTGAAGAAGGCCGAGGCGAGCGGCGGGATCGCCACGGAGCACGAGGCGATCGCCCAGGTCGGGGTGGACAAGGCCAAGGAGCAGGTGGCCGCGGTCCAGGCCCAGATCGCCGCCAAGCAGCAGGAGATCGCCGACAAGGACAGCATCTTCGAGCAGTTCAAGGACTATCTCGGCGGCGCCAAGGACGCGATCACCGGGATGGTCCCGCTGGCGCAGAAGGTGATGGCCGAAGATTCGGCTGCCGGCGCCGTGACCGGCGACCAGATGCTCGGCATCGCCAAGGCGGGGTTCTCGGGCGGCGCCTCGGGCGCGGAGAACGCCGCGGTCGCGACGCTCGGCAGCGGGATGGGGCTCATGGTGGGCTTCGGGACCTTCGTGTACGCGAGCTACACCTCGATGGAGGCGATGGAGGAGGCCGCGAACAAGCGGGGCGGCGAGCTCAAGGCGTTGCAGGAGGTCGCCCTGCCGGCCGCCCAGGCGCAGGTCCGGCTCAAGGAGCGGGACGTGGCGATCGCGAAGTACGAGTCGCAGATCGCCGCGGCCGACCTCGAGTTCGCGAGCACGCTGCTCCGGTTCCAGCAGGACCGGTTCCTCAACGCCGACTTCTGGAACAAGCTCACCCTGTTCGCCAACCGGCTCATGCGGCGCTACGTGGACCTGGGCGCGCGCACGGCGTGGATGGCGGAGCGGGCGCTGGCGTTCGAGCAGGGGCGGAGGATTCAGATCATCCGGCTCAACTACCTGCCGGCGGCGCTGCGCGGTGTGACCGGGGCCGACCGCCTGCAGGCCGACCTGGCGGAGCTCGAGGCGACCCGCATCCAGGGCATCCGGCTGGCGACGCCGGTGAAGCACACCATCTCGCTCGCCCGCGACTTCCCGCTGGCGTTCGGTCAGCTGGTGAAGACCGGCCGCTGCCGGTTCCACACCTTCGAGGCCGGGCTGCGCCGGGCATACCGCGGGACGTATGCCTACCGCATCCGGGCGCTCACGGTGGCCCCGGCGGCCTCCGAGGGCCCGCCGCCTCGCGGCATCCTGCGCAACCAGGGCGTCTCGCTGGTCTCGGACGAGCAGCTCGCCACCGGCGTGCTCCTGCGGTTCCCCGACGCGCTTGCGCTGTCCGAGTTCCGGCTGCGCGATGATCTGTTCACCTACGGGCTCCCGGGCGAGACGCTGATGCAGTTCGAGGGGAGCGGCTACGAGACGGACTGGCAGCTCGAGTTCCCGGTCGCCACAAATGCCAAGGGGCTCCGGCCGCTGGCGGACGTGCTGATCACATTCGACATGCTGGCGTACCACTCGGAGGCCGCCGCGGCCGCGCAGGCGGCCGGCGCGGCACCGGGCGTCTCGCGAGCCATCATGCTCCCCGCGAGCGCCGTGGACCCGAAGGGACTTCGCAGCCTCGACGGCGCTGCCGACCCGGTGCGGATCACGTTCGATCCGGGCAAGCTCCAGCTCCCGCGGCAGGAGAGCGGGCGGCAGGTGACGAACCTTGCCCTCGTGCTGGTGGGCCGGACGACCAAGCCGCTGACCGCGCGGCTCACCGCGGGCAAGCCGGCCAAGACGGTCGCCTTCCAGATTACGGACGGCATCTCGCTCTCCAATGCCGGGCCGCTGCAGGGAACCGCGGCGCCGCTGCCGCTCAACGGGCTGGTGGGGAAGGACGTGGACCAGCCGTTTACGCTCGAGATCGATCGTGGCGGAGCGGGGGACGAGCTGAAGGGGCTCTACGATGTGGTGCTGTACCTGGAGTATCAGGCGGTGCTGTGATGGCGTGAGACTCCACGGCCTCTGTCGTCCCGAGCGGCGTCTGTCATCCCGAGCGGCGTCTGTCATCCCGAGCGGCGTCTGTCATCCCGAGCGAACGCGAGGGATCTTGCCCGGGATTGGCTCTAACGCGGCGGCCAGGTTCCTTCGGTTGCTCACCTCGCCGCCCCCGCCGCGTCCAGCGCCTCCCGCACCGTCCGCGCGAGCTCGTGCGGCGTGAACGGCTTCTGCAGGAATGGCCGGCCCTCGGCCAGCATCCCGCGGTGGATCACGTCTTCGCCGGTGTACGCCGACATGTACACCACCGGGATCCCGGGGTGCTCACGCGCCAGCCGGTCGCCGAAGTCACCCCCGCTCATGTCCGGCAGCACCACGTCGGTCACGACCAGGTCCACCCGCGGCGCAAGCTCCTCCAGCAGCCGGAGGCCCTCCCGCGCGTCGCGCACCTGGTGGCAGGTGTAGCCGAAGCTCCGGAGCGCCCGGACCGCCAGGGCACGCACCAGCTCCTCGTCCTCCACCACCAGCACCGTCTCGCTGCCGCCCGCGAGCAGCGGCGGACGCTCCGGCTCGGGCGGAGCCTCGGCCGCGGCGAGGGTCTCGGGCCAGTACACCTGCACCGTGGTGCCGCGGCCCGGCTCCGAGTCGGCCCACACGAACCCGCCGCTCTGCCTGGCCGCGCCGTAGACGGACGAGAGGCCGAGCCCCGTGCCGTGCCCGACCGGCTTGGTGGTGAAGAACGGCTCCCACATGCGCTGCAGGATGGCCGCCTCCATGCCGTGGCCGGTGTCGCTCACCGACAGCATCGTGAAGCGGCCGGTCGGCGCGCGCTCATCCTCGCCGCGCCACGCCTCCGCGTCGGGCTCGAAGTGAACCGCGCCGGTCTCGATGGTGACGCGGCCGCCCTGGGGCATGGCGTCGCGCGCGTTGAGCACCAGGTTCATCACGATCTGCTCGATCTGCCGCGCGTCCGCGTTCACCACGCCGGGGTCCGGTGCCAGCCGCAGCTCGAGCTCCACGTTCTCGCCCAGCACCGGCGGGAGCAGTGGCTGCGCATGCCGGATCACGCTGTTGATGTCGAGCGGGCGCGGCTGGATCATCTCGCGCCGGGCGAAGGCGAGGAGCTGGCGCGTGAGGCGGGCGGAGCGGTTGGCGGCGAGGGAGATCTGCTGCACGTCCGAGCCTCGCGGGTCGTCCGGCTCGAAGCTCCCCACGAGGAGGTCGGCGAAGCCCAGGATGGCGGCGAGCATGTTGTTCAGGTCGTGCGCGATGCCGCCCGCCAGCCGGCCCACCGCCTCCAGCCGGAGACTCTCCTGCAGGCGCTCTTCGGTGTGGCGGCGTTCGGTCAGGTCGAGCACCACGCCGGTGAACTGGAGCGGCGAGCCGGTCGCGGGGTCGGTCAGGCAGCGGCCCACTGACGTGAGCCAGTGGACGCTGCCGTCCGGCCAGACCACGCGGTACTCCGCTGAGTAGGGTGCGCACTCCCTGATGGCGCGCTGCCAGCGCTCGAGGGTGCGCTCGCGGTCGTCCGGATGGATCGCGTCGAGCCAGCGGCCCATCGTCAGCGGCTCGTCCGCCTCGAGCCCGAACAGCATTCTCGCCCGCCGGTCCATCGAATCGAGGCCCGTGGCGTGGTCGTACTCCCAGGTGCCGAGGCCCGCGGCCTCCAGCGCCGCCTCGAGCGCCTCCCGGTTCCGGCCGAGCGCTTCCTCGGCCTCCTTGCGCTCGGTCGCGTCGCGCACCCGCCTGGCGAATCCCAGCAGGCCGCCTTCCGGGCCGCGCACCGCGGTGGTGGAGACCGAGCCCCAGAAGCGGCTGCCGTCCTTCCGAACCAGCCACCGGTCGATGGTGAACCGCCCCAGCCGGGCCGCTTCGGCCAGGTCCGCGGCCGGCGCACCCCGCTCCCGGGCGTCTTCCGGATAGAGGTCGGCGGCGGTGGTCTGCAGAAACTCGGCCTTCTCGTAGCCCAGCACGCGCTCGATACCGCGGTTCCAACTGGTGGGCCGTCCTGCCGAGTCGAGCAGGATGATCGCGTAGTTCTCGACCTGATCGAGCGGCGTCCGGAAGCGCTCCTCGTCGCCGGACCATTCCTCGGCGGCAGTCCGGGGCGGTGCGCTCGCGGCGGCGCGCGCCGCCGCCCGCTCCCGGACGAGCAGGACCGTGACCACCGCGAACGCCACGAGCAGCAGCAGAAAGGGCAGGGCAAGCGACACGGCGCCGGCACCCGGGTGACGTGGGGGACCCTCATGCGAGCGGACGTCACATCTTCATATATAGGAACGGGCGCCGGGGCCCACAATCGCCCGGGACGCTCAGCTCTCGCTCCCGGCATCCCGCGATGGCACGGCCCGTGCTCTAGCCCGGCCACGCGGTAATCCGCACGGGGCTCACCCCGCCAACCCGCGCGCTCGCAGTGCAGGCCCGCAGTATCGCTGACTCCTGTAGCGCGCCTTCGAGATACGCCGGACCGAGGACCTCCACATGACACGCCATCGCGCCTTCCTGCTGGCGCTGGGGACACTCCCCGCCTGCGCCCGAGCGCCGATCCGCCTGGACGTTTCGCCCGCCCGAGGACCCTCCATCCGTGCTACCGTCGGCCCTTTGACCGTCGCCGGCATCGTGGGTGCGGGTCGGCCCGCTGTCGCCTCACCTGCCGTCACTTCGGCGAGCGCCGCCCGCGTGCTGGCGACGGCGGATCGCTACGTCGGCATCCGTTACCGCTATGGCGGGGAGACTCCCACCGAAGGCTTCGACTGCTCCGGGTTCGTGCAGTACGTCTTCGGCCGTCATGGGGTGGAGCTTCCGCGCACGTCGGCGCAGCAGGCGGGTGCCGGGCGCGCGGTGTCCCGCGACATCGGCGCGCTGCAGCCCGGCGACCTCATGTTCTTCGACACGGAGGGCCAGGGCGTCGATCACGTGGCGATCTACGCCGGGGGAGGTCGCATCATCCACGCGGCCTCGGGCGCGGGTCGCGTGCGCTACGATGAGGTCGGCACCGATCGGGGACAGTGGCTCCTCGAACGCTTCGTCGCGTCCCGGCGGGTGCTTGCGGGGGTGGAGGCCACCCGGGAACCGGGCGCTGGCGGGAGCACCCTGTGAGGCATATCGTTCGGCGGTTCCCACTCATGTCCCACGTAAGCCGGCCTCGGGCCTGACCCACATGGCATCTCCTGGCGACCCTCTCGCGCCAATGGGCGAGGAGCCGGATCGCGAACACGTCCTGATCGTCGACGACGATCCCAGGGTCCTCTGGCTGACGCAGCGTATCCTGACCGAGGCGGGTTTCCAGACGACGTCGGCGTCCGATGGGTTGGATGCGCTGGAGCGGGTTCGGCAGCGGCCCCAGGCCTTCGACGCCGTCGTGTCCGACATCGTGATGCCGAAGCTCGACGGCGTCGCCTTGCTCGGGCGCCTGTCGCGCCTCCGCCCGAGCCTGCCGGTGCTGTTGATGTCCGGGTACGCTCCGCCGGACCTCCAGACGCGGGGACTCGACGCCCCGTGCGCCGTACTGCCCAAGCCCTACGACCCGGACGCCCTCGTCGAGGCGGTCCGGGGATGCATCGACGGCTGGTCCCCGCCGGCTCGGCCGGGGCCCGGGAGCTGCTGACGGACATAGCGCAGGCCCACGACCCCGGTCGGATAGGGCGTGGCCGACTCGAGCGCGAACGTCGCGTGCACTCCGTCCGGCAGCGCCCGCTTCCCGCTCCCCAACATCAGCGGATACACCAGCAGGTGCAGCTCGTCCACCAGGTCGTGCGCCAGCATGGCGTGCACCAGTTGACTGCTGCCGTCCGTCACGATGGTCTTGCCGGGCTCCGCCTTCAGCGCGCGCACCGACTCGATCACGTTCTCCCGGATGATGGTGGTGTCGCGCCAGATCGGCCGCTCCAGGGTCTTCGAGACGACGTACTTCCTGGGCGCATTCATCAGGTCCCCGAACGGATCCCCCGGCGGCATGGGCTCGAACGCCTCGGCGTGGGTGACATACGTCCTCCGCCCCAGCAGCAGGGCATCGACGTCCTTCATGAGCTCGAAGAAGTTCCGGCCGATGTCGTCGTGCCAATAGGGCAACGTCCACCCGCCGTACTCGAATCCTCCGTCCCGATCCTCGTCCTTGCCGCCGGGTGCCTGCATCACGCCGTCCAGCGACACGAACTCGGAGACGAGGAGCGTTCTCATGGGACCCCCTGATGTGCTCGTGGCCGCTGCTCAGCCCTCATCTGATCACCAGCGGCGCCGTGAGCACCACCCGCACCGGCGTCCGGGCCGCCACCACCACGTCCCTCGTCGAAGTCTGCGATGCCACCGCGGCGCCCGCGGCAGCCCCGACGACCCCGCCGATCACCGCTCCCTTGGTCTTGCCCGTGATCACCCCGCCGACGACGGCGCCGCCCGCCGCGCCGACCCCGACCTTGGCTGCGTCCTCCCCGGTCACGCCTCGGCCCTTGAGCTCGTAGGGCACCGACTCGACCTTGGCCTCGAGCTTCTGGGCGCGTCCCTCGACGGTGATCGAGTCGGCCTGTAGTGCGATATCGCCTCTACTCTTGCCGCGGCCCGACCTGAGACGGCTGACGGTGAGACGGAGCGGCGATCCGGCCCGCACCAGAACTTCTCCATTGGGCCCGGTGATGTTCTGCATGACTTTCCCCGCGAGCTGCTTCCCCCACGTATCATGGCGCGAGCTGATGGAATCCTCCAGGCTCACGGGGATCACCGTGCCGGCAGCCACCACATGCGCCGCGGCTGCCGGTGGAGTTGCGGACCCGGCATATGGGCTATAGCCGAGCGTGTCGCTGGTCGCGCTCGTATCGCTGCTGCTGCTACTGCTGCTCGAATCACTCGTCCTGGTGGAGTCCCTGGCCGTCATGGAATCGGTACTCGGGACGGAGTCCCTGCGCACGCTCGGTGGAGCGTTCACCGCGACAGGTGCCGAGGCGCTCTCGGGCCGCTGTGCGACCTCGGGCCGGGCCGGGACGGATTTGCGCCTGTGCACCGGGGCCGCCGCATGCTTCCGGGCCAGCGTGCGCGACGCATGCGTGGAGGGTGCACGCGGGGGGTCGGGCGCCGTGGTGTCGCGGGTGGGCGGCTGCCTGGCGCCCGCGACGTCCTGGTGCTCGCTCGGCGGCTGGCTCGCGGGGACCTGGCGCTCCGAGTCGGAGCGATTGCAGGCCGCGACCACGGTGAGCGCCGCAAGAGCCGCCCTGAGCTTGAACATCGATCCTCCTCGGGAGGTGCTCCGCCTACGTTCTCCGGGTACAAAGGTTATTGCGGTAAGATGTATCACGTTCGACAACCCTCCTCCGCCCTCGACCATCTAAGCCCCCGGCCTGTCGCAGGAGGCACCAGCCCCCGGGATCGGAGACCCCCCATGCAGATGCATTGCCGGTCGCTCGCTTCGCTGTTGGCCGTGTCCGCGCTCTCCCTCCATCCCGCTCCCAGCCCGCTGTCCGCGCAAGCACCCGCGGCGGACTATGACGAGGTCGATCCGTGGGCCGGCGTGTCGGTCTCCGCTCCCGGTCCGGATTCTTCGGCAGTCGCTGGGTTCATTCGATCGTTGGGACTGGCCGATCCGCTCGTGTGCCAGTTGGTGGCCCACTCCATCGGGAACAACTCGGGTGGGGGCGACGCGCTGTACGAGCCGGGGATTCTGCGGGGCGAGGACGTGCAGGAGCGGGCCCGCCGGGCGCTCAACGAGGATGTAACCGATCCCGCGGCACTCTCTCACCTGGCGGCATCGCTCGGAGACGAGCATGCGTGCGTGCGCCGGGTGGCGGCGCGAATGCTGGGCCGGAGCGACGCGCCCGAGGCCACCCGCCGGCTGCGAGAGGCGCTGCGGGACAAGGACGCCGGGGTGCGCGAGGCGGCGGCGTTGGGTCTCGCCACGACGGAGGATACTGCCACCATCCCCGACCTCACGCGCGCGCTCCGCGACCGGGATCCCGCGGTCGTGCGGATGGCCGCCTATGCCCTGGGCGAAATGGAGGACGCGCGGGCCGTGGACCCGCTGCTGGGCCTCCTCCGGTCCGACGATCCGGTGACGCGTGCCGCGGCCGCACGCGCGCTGGGCGAGCTCGAGAACGGCAGAGCGACCGATCGGCTCACCCCGCTGGTGCGCGATGCCGACCCGCGCGTCCAGGTCACCGCCGTCGAGGCGCTGGGTGAGATCGGGGATGCCCGGGCCGTTGCTGCCCTGTCGCACGCCCTCTCGGACGGCGGTCTCATGGTGCGCCGCGCCGCCGCCGAGGCGCTGGGGGATATCGAAGACTCGAAGGCGGCGGATGCACTCGCATCGGCCATCGGCGACTCCGATCCCGTGGTCCGTCGGCTCGCCGCGCAGTCGCTCGGCGAGCTCAACGACCTGAAGCATGCACCGCCGCGGCTCGTCGCCGCCCTTCGGGACCCGGACCCGGAGCTCAGGGTGATCGCCGCGATGACACTGGGCGAGATCGAAGACACGACGACGGTGCCCGCCCTCTCGCAGGCGTACGCCGGCGGCGAGCCGCGCCTCCGGTACGCCATCGTCAACGCGCTGTCAGGGATCGACGACCCGCGAGGCGACCCGGTGCTCGCTCTCGCGGCGAGGGATCGCGACAGCGCCGTCCGACGTGCCGCCGCCGAAGCGTTGAAGGACCGTCACGAAGACGAGGACGACGACTGAGCAACGCTCGGCAGGTCGACCCGGCTGGTGCTTCGCCAGGCGCGTGGTGCCCTGGTTGCCCCTTGAGGGCGATGGGGCGCCCGTGCCGGAGTGGCCGGCCGCGGCGCCGCGCTGTACTGTTGATGCATCTCCGACCGGACCACCCCGCTGCCTGACTCGATCGCCAGCCTGGCGACCGCCCTCGCGGGCCACTACCGCCTCGACGGCGAGCTCGGCCGCGGCGGCATGGCCGTCGTCTACCGCGCCCACGATCTCCGCCACGACCGTCCCGTCGCCCTCAAGGTCCTCCGCCCGGAGCTCGCAGCGTCGCTCGGCGCCGAGCGCTTCCTCCGGGAGATCCGCATGGCCGCGCGGCTGCAGCATCCGCACGTGCTGACGGTGCTCGATTCGGGTGAAGCAGTCGTAAGTCGTGAGTCGCACGTCGTAAGTGATCCCGCTACGACCAACGACTCGCGACCTACGACTCTCTTGTGGTACACGATGCCCTTCGTCGCCGGCGAAAGCCTGCGCGACCGTCTCCGGCGCGAAGGCCAGCAGCCCGTCGCCGACGCCCTCCGCTGGACCGCCGAGCTGGCCGACGCCCTCGCGTACGCGCACGGACAGGGGATCATTCACCGCGACATCAAGCCCGAGAACGTCCTGCTGAGCGCGGGCCACGCGCTGCTCGCCGACTTCGGCGTGGCCCGTGCGGTCGAGGCCGGCGCGTCCGATCGCCTGACCGAGACCGGCATCGCGCTCGGCACGCCGGCCTACATGAGCCCCGAGCAGTCGCTCGGCAGCGCCGCGGTGGACGGCCGCTCGGATCTCTACAGCCTGGGCTGCGTGCTCTACGAGCTCCTGACGGGCGAGCCGCCGTACACCGGGCCCACCGCCCAGGCGATCGTCGCCAAGCGCCTGACCGATCCCGTCCCTTCCGCCCGCCGGCTTCGCGAGACGGTGCCGCCGGCAGTGGACATCGTGCTCCAGCGCCTCCTGGCCAAGTCGCCGGCCGACCGCTACGCCACCGCGGCCGAGCTCACGGCGGCGCTTGCCGCCGCTCCCGCGTCCCCGGGGACGGGTGTCGTGTCTGTTCGCCCCCGCCTGCCGCGCCGTGCCGTGCTCGCGGCCGTCGTGCTCCTCCTCGCCGTGGCCGCCGGTGTGGTCGGCCGGCAGCTCCTCGGGCGAGCGGACGCGGGCGAGGCGGCGCTGGACCCGAACACCGTCGCCGTGCTCCCGTTCCGCATCACCGCGCCGGACCACTCGCTCGACTACCTGGGCGAGGGCATCGTGGACCTGCTCGCGGTCAAGCTCGACGGCTCCGCGGGGCCGCGCGCCGTCCCGCCGCGCCAGCTCCTGGCGGCGCTGCACTATCGCCCGGACATGCCGATCACGCCCGATCGGGCCGACGAGGCCGCCCGCCGGACCGGCGCCGGCCGGGTGCTCGACGGCAGCCTGGTCCGCTCGGGCGCGGGTCTCGAGCTGAGCGCCACGTTGCGCCGCACCGACGGGGGCGGCCGTACGCTGCAAGCCGAGGCGGTGGGAAGCCCCGACTCGCTGCCGGTGCTGGTGGACCGGCTTGCCGCCCAGCTTCTGGCGGGCCAGGCCGCCGTCCTGCCGTCGCTCGGCGAGCTCTCTTCGGCGCGCGCCATCGCCGCGTACCTCCGGGCCAAGGCGGCCGACCGCCGGGGCCGATACCAGGAGGCGACGGCGGCCTACGGCGAGGCGCTCCAGGAGGACTCGACCTTCGCCCTGGCGGCGCTCGACCAGATCGGGGTGGCGTACCGGTTCGACGACGCCGAGGTCGCGAAGCGTGCCAGCCGCCTCGCGTGGACCTATCGCGCGCGGCTCGGCCCCAAGGGCCAGGTTCTGCTCCGCGCCAGAGTGGGCCCCAGGTATCCCGAGGTCTCGTCCATGATCTCGTCCATCGCCGCCTGGCAGGATGCGGTGGACGCGGTGCCGGAGGTGCCCGACGCCTGGTTCGAGCTGGGTGACGAGCAGCTCCACGACGGGGGCGTGAACGACATCCCCAGCCCGGTCGTGCGCGCCGAAGCAAACTTCCGCCGCGCGCTCGAGCTCGACCCGTCCTGGGTGCTCCCGCTCGACCATCTGCTCATGGCCAAGCTCTGGCTCGAGGACACGACGGAGCTGCGTCCGCTCGCGCGGCGCTGGCTGGCGCAGGACACCATTCCCGGCGACCGGTCGCCCTACGTGCGCTGGCGGCTCGGCGTGGCCATGGCCGACTCGGCGCTGGTGGCGCGCCAGCGCGCATCGCTCGACCGCTGGAGCGACGACGCGCTCCACTGGCTGGCGGGGAACGCCCAGGCGGACGCGGTCGGCCTCGGCGACGTCGAGCTCGCCATCCGCGAGCTCGAGCGCCGCGCCGTGTCGGGGCCGAAGCTCTGGCGGGCACGCCAGTACCGCCGCGACTGGCTGCTCAACAGCGGCCGGCCGGCGGCGGCGCTGGCCCTCACGGACAGCCTCGCGCCGGCCCAGCCGTTTCCCGGGTGGGCGCGGCTCACGCGCATCGAAGACGCGCTCTTCTGGGACGGTGACACGCTGGCCGCCGCGGCGGACGTACGGGCGCTGTCGGCGGCGGGCGCCGGCACCGGCATGCGCGGCCACTGCCGGCTCGGCCTCTGGGCGATGAGCCGGGGGGACCGGACCGGCGCGCGCACCTGGGCGTCACGCCTCGCCGCCGAGCGGAGGCCGCCGGACGACGGGTTCAACGACGACGATCGGGTGATGTGCGCCGGGCTGCTGAACGCGTGGCTCGCGTGGCGCGATGGGGACGTTGCGAACGCGCGGCGGCTGCTGGACCGGGCGGACTCGATCTACATCGCGAGCGATATCATGGACGACTGGCCGCTGACGAACCTGGTCGCGGCACGGCTCAGGGAGTCGGTCGGCGACCTGGCGGGTGCGGCGCGGACGATCGGGCGGGTCCGTGTGGCGCTGCCGGTGAGCCCGGTGTACTGGTCCACCTACCTGCGCGAGGGGGCGCGCATCGCGGAGGCGGTGGGGGATACGGCCGCGGCGGTGCGCGGCTGGCGGAGGTTCGTGGCGCTGCGGCAGCATGCCGAGCCGGCGCTGAGGCCGGAGGTGGACAGCGCCCGCGCGCGGCTCGCACTGCTGGTGGGGCGCTGACCGACTCCCGGGGCCGATCAGCCGTTCACGCTGACGCTCGAGGAGCTGTTCCGGCCGCTCTGAGATCGCTCGCGGCGTCTTCGATCCGCGCTTGCGGACCGCGCGCCCAACCGGAATATTTGCGGCCCACCCGAGCGCAGGAGACCACCATGGCAGTAAACCCGACTCCCCCCGGACACGGCACCGTCACACCGAGCATCGTCGTGGCCGGCGCCGCCAAGGCGATCGACTGGTACAAGAAGGCGCTGGGCGCGGAGGAGGTCTCGCGCTTTGAGGGTCCGGGCGGCCGGATCATGCACGCGGAGATCAAGATCGGCGATTCCTACATCATGATGGGCGACGAGATGCCGGAATACGGCGCCCGCGGCCCCGGCCTCCTGGGCGGGACACCGACCTCGTTCTTCATCTACGGGCCGGATGTGGACGCCAGGTGGAAGCGGGCCGTCGACGCCGGCGGCAAGGTGACCATGCCGCTCGCCGACCAGTTCTGGGGCGACCGCAGCGGTTGCGTCGAGGACCCCTTCGGGCACCAGTGGTGGATCTCGCAGCGGATCAAGGAGATGACTCCGCAGGAGCTGCGGAAGGCTGGGGACGCGTTCATGGCGCAGGCGGGGTCGGCGTAATCCGCATCCTGATCCTCGGCTCGGTCACCACACGTCCAGGCGCCCCTCCGCCGGCTGCACCCATCGGGTCCCCCGCGCGGCAGTCGAAAGCGCGGGCGGCGTCGTCAGGAGCCGGCGGAGCCCGGCCTCGTGCCGTTGGTGAACTGGAAGAAGTCGCGGCAGGGCGCGCGGGTGGTGTCGAAGCTGCCGGCGACCAACAGGAGGGCGATGGGCGACGGATCTTCGGGATCCGCCTGTCTGCGACCCCGAGCGGTCGAGGGCTCGCCGGCGACTGTTCAGTATGTCGGACGCTATCCCACTTAACGCCCGCAATAAGCGACACTCCTCAACCACGCCTGCAGCCCACCGTGCCGCGGTCCGCCCAGTCGGGCGTGTCTCCGCTACGCCAGCCCAGGAGCCGCGCATGGCGGCGAACCCGATTCCCTCGAGCGACGGCACACGGTGCAGGCTATGATCGGAGGTAATATCCGTGAGTGGACGAGGAGTGCGGCTATCGATCGCCTGAATCGGTCCGGCCTGCGCGAGGCGGATGACGGGCACCGCCGGCGACGCGGGCATCGTAGCCCATGCCGGCCTCTTGCGCCCTCCCCACCGCCGAGCCGAACGTATGGGTATGGCCGCCCCGATCTACTACACTGCCGACATGGTGCGCGCGCTGCCGGACGACGGCAACCGCTACGAAGTGGTCTACGGCGAGCTGCTGGTGACGCCGGCGCCGCGGCCCTGGCATCAGGTGCTGGTTCAGCGGCTGAGCCTGGCGCTCGGCAAGTACCTGGAGCGGGAACCGGTCGGCTCTCTTCTGGAGTCACCGGCCGACATCTCCTGGGGCCCCGACGTCCTGGTCCAGCCCGACGTCTTCGTGGTGCCGCTCGACGAGATCCGCACCCTCACGTGGAGCCGCATCCAGACCCTGCTGCTCGTGGCCGAAGTACTGAGTCCGTCCACCACCCGCGCCGATCGCTTCGTCAAGCGGCTGCGCTACCGCGAAGCAGGCGTCCCGCTGTATTGGGTGGTGGACGGCGACGCGCATTCCGTCGAGGTCTGGACCCCGGCCGACGACTTCCCGCGCGTCGAGCACGAGGCGCTCGTGTGGCATCCCGCGGCTGCGCGCGAGCCGTTCACCCTCGCGCTGGAGGAGTTGTTTCGGCCGCTGTGAGGCCGCCGTGCCCGCGCGATCCGCCCGCGCGATCCGCCCGCGCGGACCGCCCGAAGCGCGCCGGCCTCGGCCAGGTAGGACAGCAGGAACGCGGCGACCGCCATCGGCGCGTTCAGATCGAGCCGCCCCACCGGCCGCGCCACCGCGAGCGGCGCGTCCGTCGCCACCGCGATCACGTTCGGGTCGTCCGGCCAGCACCGCGGCGGCTCGCCGAGCCCCGGCCGGTAGACCTCGATCTTGGGGTAGCACTCGCGCGCGAAGCCCTCGATCAGCACCACGTCCACCCGCTCCGGGTCGAACCGCTCCAACAGCTCCCGGAACGGCGGCTCGTCGAGGTCGCCCTCGAGCTCGCCCAGGTGGGCCCACCGGCTGCGCGACGCGATGAGCACCTCCGACGCTCCCGCCTGGCGCACCCGGTAGCTGTCCTTCCCGGGTCGGTCCATGTCGAATCCGCAGTGTGCGTGCTTCAGTACTGCCACCCGGAGCCCCTCGGCGCGGAGCGCCGGGAGCACCCGGGTGATGAGGGTGGTCTTGCCGCTCCCGCTGGCGCCGACGAACCCGACGACCGGGAGCACGTCAGATCCTCGCGATCTCGACCCGGTTGTCCGACTGGGTGCCGGCCCCGCCGAGGTTGCAATGCCGCGAGGAGGTCGTCGAATTGACCGCCGACCCGCTCCGGGTCAGGCTCGGCCAGTAGCCCAGGCTGGCCATCGCCATCCCCTCCATCACGTCCTCGCTCAGATCCGCCATGCCCTCGAAGGCGCCGCGCTCGTTGAACACCCGCACGTAGTCCCCCGTGGCGATGCCGCGGGCGGCGGCGTCCTTCGGGTGGATGACGACCCGCTGCTCGCCCATGCGGCGCTGCTGCAGCGGCTCGTTGGCGTACTGCGAGTTCAGGAACGCGTGCGGCTTGGGCGAGATCAGGCCGATCGGATACCGCGCGCCGAGCTCGCCGTTGCCGCCCACCTCGAACGGCGGGATGTAATTGGGCACCGGGTCCACCGGCTCCCCCGTCTGCATCTCGGTGTAGCCGTTGCGCCAGACGGGGACGACGAAGTTGCCGTTGGCGGCCGCGCTGGCCTTGAACTCGCACTTGCCCGACGGCGTCTTGAAGTTGCCGTGTGCGTGCGGCGCCCGCTCGTGCGGCAGGCCGACGTTGAGCCGCATCCACCCGCGCTCCTTGAGCTTCTCCAGGGTGATCCCCTCGATCGCCGGCGCGCTCCAGTCGTACGTCTGGCTGAGGTAGCTCGTCGTCGCTCAGGGACCAGTAGTCGTCGTCGAAGCCCATCGTCTTCGCCAGCCGGCGGAACATGTCGACGTTGGACACGCACTCGCCGGGCGTAGGGATCGCCGGCTGGTTGAGCATGACGTAGAGGTGGCCCCAGGTAACCTGCAGGTCGTACTGCTCCGCCTGGAGGGCGGACGGGCAGGATGATGTCGGCGTAGCGCGCGGTATCGGTGAGGAACAGCTCGCTCACGACGGTGAACAGGTCCTCGCGCTCCAGGCCCCGGCGCATCGTGTTGGCGTTCTGCTGCTGGGACACCGGGTTGGAGTTGTGGATGAACACCGACATGAGCGGCGGATCGAGCCCCAGCTCGCCGGTGAGCGCGCGGCCGAGGTCGAGCTCGTTCACCACCCGCGTGCCGGGCCGGATCCAGTCGGGCCGCTGGATGAAGTCGAAGTTGAAGGGGAACTCCCAGATCGGCATCTCCACGGCGCCGCCGCCGACATGGCGCCACGCGCCCACCAGCGCCGGCAGCGAGCTGATCAGCCGCACCGCGTCGCCGCCGCCGGGTGAGCGCTCGATCGCCACGCCCTCGCGAATGGCCGACGGCTGCATGGTGGCGTACTCGCGGGCGAGCCGGCGGATGTCGTCGGCCGGAATCCCGGTGATTCCGGCGACCCGCTCCGGCGGGAACTCCAGGGCGCGCGCCTTCAGCTCCTCGTAGCCGATGGTGTACTTGCTCCACGTAGTCGTGGTCTACCAGGCCTTCCGTGATGATCACGTGCATCATGCCGAGCGCCAGCGCGCCGTCGGTGCCGGGGCGGATCGGGATGTGCCAGTCGGCCGCCTTGGCGGTCCGGGTGCGCACCGGGTCGATCACCACGACCTTGGCGCCCTTCTCCTTCGCCTCCAGGATGAAGGGCCAGCCGTGCAGGTTCGTGCTGATCATGTTCATGCCCCACACGATGATGTACTTCGCGTAGGCGAGGCTCTCCACGTCGAGCCCGCCGGTGGGGCCCACGGTCATGATCCAGGCGGTGGAGGAGCCCGACTCGCAGTAGCACTTCTCGCCGATGGTGGCGCCGAGCCGGTTGAAGAAGGCGTCGCCGCTGGTGAGGCCGTTGAGCGTGCCCTGGTTCCCCAGGTAGCAGTGGTTCATGATCGCCTGCGGGCCGTACTGGTCGATGATGTCGGTCCAGCGCTTCTTGATCTCGGCGAGCGCCTCGTCGTAGGTGATCTGCTCGAACCGGCCGCTGCCCTTGGGGCCGACGCGCTTCAGCGGGTGCAGCAGGCGGTCGGGGTTGTAGTGGTGCTCCGCGTAGTCCTTGAGCTTGACGCACAGGCCGCCGCGGGTCATCGGGTGATCGGGGTCGCCGGTCACCTCGACCAGCTTGCCGTCTTCGACGTGATAGAGGAATGCGCAGGTATCGGGGCAGTCCTGGGGGCAGGCGCCTCGGACGATTCTGGTGGTGAGTGCAGGTGCGGCCATGAGGGCCTCCGATTGTCCGCCGATCGATAGGGTCGACGATTGTGGCTGCGTGGGGGTAGCGGCCGCGGACTCGTGGACTGGCAGCACGGCTGGCGCCGCGTCGTGGAGTCTTCAGGTGTGAGAAACTACGGTAGGACAGCAGTCGGGAAGCGTCAAGAGCGGCGGCGCTGTCACAGTCCCCTCGTATCGTTGCCCGTCCCCACTGAGCGCTCGTCACCACCCGTCCGACCGGAGCCCCAATGCGCACGCGCTACACTCTTGCCCTGCTCGCCCTTCTGACGGCCTGCGGCGGCACCACCCTTGTCGTGGATTCCGACACCTCGTGGGCCGGGAGCGTCGATGGCTACGGCTCGATCGCCGGCCGGCTCCGGGCCGAGTACGACCTGAACGATGGGGCGGGGAGGTGCTGGACCGTCTCGAAGACCACGGAAGCAGGAACGTTGCGGGTCTACTCGACGACGAGCGAGTGGTTTGGCTTGGGGGACGAGGTGAGCGGCGAGTCCACCACCACCCAGCCGATGGGCACCGTCACGGGGTGCGCACGATGAGCGCGCGCATGGGCTGGACGGCCGCGGCTGCGGCCGCGCTCGCGCTGCTCGCCTGCAAGGACACCGTGGCTCCGCTCGACCTGGCAGGCCCGCCGGCCACGGTCGCCGCCGCCGCGGGCGACCACCAGCGCGGCGTGGCGGGGACGCCGCTCGATGGCGCGCTGACGCTGGCGGTCGCGGACGCCGCCGGCCGGCCGAGCCCGGGCGTGGTGGTCGAGTGGACCTCGAGCGGGGGCACGCTGAGCCAGCAAATGGACACGACGGATGCCGCGGGCCGCTCGAGCGTCTCGTGGACGCTCCCGCCCGCCCCGGCCGTCTACACCGCCACCGCGGCCGTCGCCGGGATGGCTCCGGTCAGCTTCACGGCCACCGCTCAGCCGGTGGCCGGCGACATCGTGTTCCGCTACATCGACGCGGGCGGCTATCACGGGTGCGGCATCACCACGACCGAGCAGCTCCTCTGCTGGGGCTATAACGCCGACGGGCAGCTCGGCCTCGGATCCACGAGCATCGTGCCCAGCCCGACGCTTATCCCGGGCGACTACCGGTATCGGCGGATCGCGGGTGGGTTCTATCACTCGTGCGCGTTCACGCTCGCGGCTAACGCCTACTGCTGGGGCAACAACTCCGAGGGGCGGCTCGGAGGCGGCACGGGCTCATCCGCGTCGCCGGTTCTGGTCATGACGGCGACGAGCATCGACACGCTACGGGGGGACACCGTCGTGGTCGGTTCCGTGGCGCTCCTGGTGCAGGCGCTCTCCGCCGGAGAGGCCCACACGTGCGCCATCGACCTCGTGCAGAAGGCCTGGTGCTGGGGGCGGAACTCGGAAGGCCAGCTCGGGCGAGGGAGACTTCACCTCCTCCTTCCGAGCCACTGCCGTCGGCGCGGGATCTGTTCAAGGAGGTGAGCGTCGGCGGCCTGCACACCTGCGGGATCACCACGAGCGGGGCGGGCCGCTGTTGGGGCTACAATGTGGCCGGCCAGCTGGGCGACGGCTCGACCGCCGATGCGGCGGTGCCGGTGGCGGTGCCCGGTGCGTTCCGCACCGACCCGCTCGTGATCTTCCACTCGCCCGACCCCGACTTCCCGCTGCCACCCGGGCCGTTCGTCGCCGCCGGCTACGATCACTCCTGCGCCATCACCACCGCAGGCCCGACGCTCTGCTGGGGGCTCAACGAGTACGGCCAGGTGGGCGACGGGACCACGGCCAATCGCGCCTCGCCGGTCACCGTCGCCGGCGGCCACGCCTTCGCGGCCGTCACCGCCGGCCTCCGCCACACCTGCGCCCTCGACACGGACGGTGCCGCCTGGTGCTGGGGCGACGACACCTACGGCGAGCTGGGCGACGGCACCCACGTGGCGAGTGCCACGCCGGTGGCGGTGGCGGGCGGGCTTCGCTTCGCCTACCTCAAGGCGGGCGAGCTCTCCACCTGCGGCGTCACCTCGGCCGGGCGTCGGCTACTGCTGGGGCGACAACGAGTACGGCCAGTTGGGCGACGGCACCACGGCCGGCTCCAACGTGCCGGTGAAGGTCGCGTTCCAGCCGTGAGCGGGTCGGCGCGGCGAGGAAAGGATGAGGCACCGGTCGGGAGCGTGCATCGTGGGGGATGTCCGCCCCTTGCCAGCTCCCGCCCGCCGAGACGAACGTATGGGTATGGCCGCGCCGCTGTACTACACCGCCGACATGGTCCGCGCGTTGCCCGACGACGGCAACCGCTACGAGGTCGTGTACGGCGAGCTGCTGGTGACCCCGGCGCCGCGGCCGTGGCATCAGGTGCTGGTGAAGCGCCTGGCAGTGGGCCTCGACCTCTATCTCCGGAACCACCCGGTGGGCGAGCTCCTGACCGCCCCGGCCGACATCTCCTGGGGCCGTGACGTGCTGGTCCAGCCGGACGTATTCGTGGTGGATGCGGACGAGGCGCGAAGCCTCACCTGGGGGCGGATGCGCACGCTCCTGCTCGTGGCCGAGGTGCTGAGCCCCTCCTCGGTCAAAGGCGACCGCTTCCTCAAGCGGCTGCGCTACCGCGAGGCCGGCATCCCGCTCTACTGGGTGGTGGACGGAGATGCCAGGTCGGTCGAGGTCTGGACTCCGGCAGACGAGTTCCCCATGCTGGAGCGTGAACGGCTGCGCTGGCACCCGGCGGGCGCCCGCGAGCCGTTCACGCTCCAGCTCGAGGAGTTGTTCCGGCCGCTCTAGGACTCCCCGCCGCGATCACTCTCCGTGATGATGTCCCGCGGCGGCCCCCTGAGCCCCGGCGTTCGCGCAGGTCACCTTCGGATTCCAGGGCGCGAAGATCCCGCTCGGGTTGTGCCGGCCGACGTAGATGTGCAGGCCCCAGACGCCGAACTCCGGTACCGGAGCGAACTCCTGGCCCAGCAGGGTCGGCGGGGCGGCGTCCGCCGGGTGATCGGCGAACGGCACGATGTACTCCACGCCCACGAACCGCAGCTTCCCGTTCTTCTCCGGCTCGTACAGCAGCAGCTCGGGCTGGAGCAGGTCCACCACGCCGCCATCCTGGATGTACGCGAGATTGCCGAAGTGGAATCCCATCGCGCCGGTCCCGGGAGTGCTCGGCAGGTCGCCCGCGACGAGGCAGGGAGTGATCGGGGTGGACCAGCCGGCCCGGGGGCCGTCTCGAAGTCATGGAACGGCGCCACCAGCCGGCGCAGCGCCGCGATCTGGCTGGCCGTGGAGGCGCTGATGGCCGCGCGCGGCGGACGCCGCGCCGTCGGGGGCGAGGGTCGCCGGATGATCCTCGCAGGCCAGCAGGATGGCCGCGAGGGTAAAGGCGATGGGAAGGCGTGCGCGCATGGTCGGCTCCTCCGGGACAGGCGGTCGGGTACGGCAGGACGGATCGGTACATAGGGTAGATCGGAATTCGAGGGCCGGATGGGACAGGCGCTTTGACGCCCGGGCGCTCGGCCGGTAGGTTTTCCCTTCGTGGCCTCCCCCATCAGTCAGCTCATCCGCCACGCCGACACCGGCGATGGCGCGGCGGCGGACGAGCTGTTCGCGACGCTCTATCGTGAGCTGCACGCCATCGCCGAGCGCCAGTTGCATCGGGGCGGCGCCGAGCTCAGCCTCGGCACCACCACCCTGCTCCACGAGGCGTACCTCAACATCAGCGCGCGGGAAGGTGTGCAGTTCGCCAGCCGTGGCCAGTTCCTGGCCTACGCGGCGCGTGCCATGCGCGGGCTGATGATCGATTACGCCCGCCGCCGGCGGGCCATCAAACGGGGCGGCGAGCTGCACATCACCTCTGCCTGGACCGACCTCGACGCCGCGGAAGCCGCGGTGCCGGCCGCGGATCTCGAGCAGCTCGGCTCGGCGCTCGACCTGCTGTCGCAGGCCGATGCCGAGCTGGCGCAGCTCGTGGATCTCCACTTCTTCTGCGGGTTCTCCCTGACCGAGCTGGCAGTAGCTGCGCGGCGTGTCCCGGCGCACCGTGCAGCGTGACTGGCTGAGGGCGCGGCTGCTGCTGCATCGCCTGCTCCAGGACTGATCCACATGACGCGCCTCCCGGTGGACGTGCTGGCCGCGCTCGACGCCCTGCTGAAGCAGGCACTGGAGCTCGACCCGGCGGAGCGGGACGCGTGGCTCGCGCGGCTGCGCGGGGACCAGCCGCTCGAGGCCGCCGAGCTGGAGGCGCTGCTGGCGAAGCAGCCGGGACTCGACTCGGCGGGATTCCTCTGC
The DNA here is from genome assembly GCA_963831425.1 of uncultured Gemmatimonadales bacterium. GTDB lineage: Bacteria > Gemmatimonadota > Gemmatimonadetes > Gemmatimonadales > GWC2-71-9 > CAVVWJ01. The sequence continues at coordinate 46,381 of CAWHQC010000001.1, forward strand.
AAGGGTGGCGACGAGCGCCCGAGGACAGAAGAGCCCGGGCTCAGCGGTCGGCGGCTCGGCGCCTACACCCTGGAGCACCCGCTGGGGAAGGGCGGGATGGGCACGGTGTGGCTGGCCCGGCGGAGCGACGGCCGCTACGAGGGCCGGGCGGCGGTCAAGCTGCTGAACCTTGCTCTGCTGGACCCCGTGGGGAGCGAGCGCTTTCGCCGGGAGGGCACCCTGCTCGCCCGGCTGAGTCATCCCAACATCGCCCGGCTGCTGGATGCCGGAGTCACCGACGGCGGCCAGCCGTTCCTCGTGCTGGAGTACGTCGAAGGCACCCGCATCGATCGGTACTGCGATGATCAGCGGCTCGCCCCCGAGGCCCGGCTGCGGCTGTTCCTCGACGTCCTCGGTGCGGTGTCCCACGCGCATGCGAACCTCGTCGTCCACCGCGACCTCAAGCCCTCGAATATTCTGGTGGCGCGGGACGGCACGGTGAAGCTGCTCGACTTCGGCATTGCCAAGCTGCTGGAAGAGGGGCAGGGCGGAGCCGAGGCCTCGACCCTGACCGATGTGGGCGGGCCGGTGCTGACGCCCGGAATACGCCGCGCCGGAGCAGATTCGAGGTGAGGCGGTCACCATCGCGACCGACGTCTACGCGCTCGGCGTGCTGCTCTACCTGCTCCTCGCCGGGCGACACCCGACCGCCGGCGAGGGGCGATCGCTGGCGGGGTACCTGCAGGGCGCGCTCGATACCGAACCGCCTCGCCTGAGTGCGTCGGTGACGCGGCCGCAGCTCCGACGCCTCTACGCCGGAGACCTCGACAACATCCTGGCCAAGGCGCTTAAAAAGCGCCCGGAGGAGCGGTACTCCACCGTCGGCGCGCTCGCCGAGGACCTGCGGCGGCATCTGCGTCACGAGCCGGTGAGTGCGCGGCCGGAGTCGTGGTCCTATCGGGCGACCAGGTTCATACGGCGGCATCGAGCCGGTGTCGCGGCCGGCGCGGTCGCCGCGCTGTCCCTGGTGGGCGCCACGGGCTTTTCGCTGGTTCAGCTCCGGCAGGCGCGGCGGCAGCGGGACGCCGCCGTGGCGGAATCGCGCCGGAAGCTGGCCATGGCGGACGTGCAGGGCGTTCTGGCCGGCGACACCCGCGGCGCGGAGGGGCGCATGCTGTCCGTGCTCGAGCGTATCGAGCTGGCGGAAGGGATGCTCCGGCGAAAGTACCGGACGGAGCCCGCCGTGGTGGTCGAGGTGATGGGCCACCTCTCCGGCCGGCTGTTCGACATGGGCGATCTGCAGGCCCACCGGAAGGTGCTGGGCCGCGCCCGGGAGATCGCCCGCGCGGCGCATCTGCCGGCCCAGGTGGCCCTGGTGGACTGCCTCCGGATGCTCAGTCTGACGTACGACGACCAGTTCGACTCCGCGAGGGCGGCGCTGGCGGAAGCGCGCGCGCAGGCGGTTCGGGCCGGCTCGCTGCCGCGGGAGATCGAGGTCCAATGCCTGGACGGCGAGGGCCAACTGCTGGTGGCCACCGGCCAGGCCGACTCGGCGATTCGGCTGCTGCAGCTCGCGGTGGAGCTCACCCCCGAGCCCGCCGCCATGCAGGGGCTCGAGAGCCGCAACGATCTGGCCGCCGCGCTCCGGGCGGCCGGCCGCACCCGGGAGGCCACGCGGGTGCAGCAGAGCATCCTCGTGCAACTGGACTCATCGGGGTACACGGACACGGACCTCTATCGCCCGGTGCTGTCGTTCCTCGCATCCGCCATGGCCGAGCTCGGGGAGTTCCGCGCTCTCGACTCCATTGCCGGTGCGTACCTCCGCGGCCTGGACGCGACCTACGGCAAGGGCGCGGCCGACGGCCGGATCGCCACCATCTACGGCGTGAACAAGCTGCGGATGGGCGACACCGACTCGGCCGCGCTGTGGCTCGCCGCCGCGGCGCGGGACACCAGCGAGACGTCGCGGCTGGTCACCGCGGGATGGCTGCCACCCATACGGACGCAACTGCTGCTGGAACAGGGAAATCTGGCGGAGGCGCGCAAAGCTGCCGCGTCGCTCACGCGGGATACTCCCACCCGGCGAGTCACGCAGGCGTGGCTGCGCGCCCGGCTCCGGCGGGCGGAGGGAGATCGGGCCGGCGCGCGGGCGATGCTCGACAGCGCGCTCGCGGTGGAGTCCTCGGCGGGGAAGCCCGCGCCCTATCTCGTCTACGCGCTGCTCACGGCCGCGGAATGGCGCCTGCACGATGGCGACTTCCCCGCCGCCGACTCCCTTGCCCGCGTGGCGATCGAGGCGGCGGGGCTGGATTCGCTCGCCCTCATCCGGAGCGCGCACGTCGGTCGGGCCGAGCTGGTACGGGCGCGGGCTGCCGCGGCCGGAGGAGACTCGGCTGCCGCTCTCGCCGCGGCGCGCCGCGCAGCGACGGCCCTGACGAACGGATTCGGTTCCGCGAACCGGCAGACCGTGGCCGCGCGGGGCCTGTGCGACAGTCTGGAGCACCAGCTCGCCCGGTTTCGGTAGCTGCTACCGGTGACCTCAGACCGGCGGGAGGGCACGCCTGATCCGCCGCGGCAGGCGGCCGGCCTCCTGCGCGAGCCCCGCCCGGTCCGATCCCGCATCCGCCAGGCGTTCCAACCGCTCGAGCATGCCATAGCTGGACAGCACGCTTGCGTAGCTGCCGAGCCCGACGGCGGGATCGCCGCGCTCCACCTTGTGCAGCGTGGAGCGGGAGATCAAGGCGCGCTCGGCGACGTACGCCGTCGGCATGCGGCGGCGGAGGCGCGCCTGCCTGACGTTTGCGCCGAGCGTCGCGAGGGCGTGGGCGACGGGTGGTGGGGGCAGGGCTCGGGCCTTGGTCATTGCTGTCTCGTATCTCAGACGTTATTGGCGCTACGGTACGCGATTGTAGACAGCCCCCGCCGCGCTCTCTGAGAGAATACGCGCTCCTGCCTGCCTGCCGAGGTAATCCCGTCGCCGCGGCGGGTACCGTTCCCGTGCATCTGGAGATTCCCGGAGCCGAACACACCCGACATCGTCCGAGGACCGCGCCATGCCCGCGCGATGCGACATCTACCAGCAGCGCGGGGTCGCCGCCTGAAACCCACGCCCCAGCGCCACTTCGTCCGTAGCCCCTTGACCGGGGTCGTACGCCTGTCGACCTTTGCTGCTGGCGCGAGCATTGGCCAACGAGATGGTCGCCATCAGGGGCAACCATTCCATCGCGTCCTGGCTACCCCTCCTTCTTCACTGCCAGCGCAACTCCACTCCCGTACATAGGGCATAGGGCCTCGGGCCCGCCCACTGGCGTCTCCGCTATTCCCGACGGACCCTCGTCGCGGCCGTGCCGCGCGTCGGTCTCTTCGGTAGCGCGAGCTCCACCACCCATCCGATTCCGTCGCGTTGCGACGGGGGAAGAGAGCACATGCGCACCAGACACACCCGGCTCGCAGGCGCCGTACTCGCCGGCGGGCTCGTACTCGCCCTGGGCTGTAATCCGTCGGACGTGACCGAGTCGTCCACGTCCGGCACACCGAGCTTTGCCGTCGTCCCCGTCGCGCGCGTGGCCCTCACGCCGACCGATACGCTCCGGGTCGGGCCGGTCGGCGCGAAAGGCGTCATGGTCGGCCGCGCCTGGGATGCGAGCGGCAAGGAAGTCTCCGGCGCGACGCTCAAGTTCTGGACGAGCTCGACCGCCTTCTCGTTCCAGCAGGCGATGTGCCCCAGCCCGTGCACCGATACGCTGGTCACCAAGGCCCTCGGCACCGGCAAGGTGATCCTGTCGCAGTACGGCGGGACCGCCCGGGATACGGCATGGATCGTGGTCAGCAGCACGCCCGGGTCACCCGGCGACACGACCCCGCCTCCGCCGCCACCGTCCGATACGACGCCGCCACCGCCGCCGCCGCCCTCAGGCACCGCGCAGCGCGGCTGCACCAACGGCGGCTATACCCGGCTGGTGGCGGTGAGCACCAAGTCGCAGCTCTCTGCCGCGCTGTCCAACGCCAAAGCGGGCGACCAGATCCGCCTCGCGGCCGGGACCTACCTCGGCAAGTCGGACCTTACGAAGAGCGGGACCTCTGCCGCTCCGATCACGGTTTGCGCGCTCCCCGGCACGCAGGCGGTGCTCCGGGGCGGGCGGTTCAAGAACACCGGGTCGTGGGTCGTCCTGACCGGCCTGATCTTCGAGGGGCCGAACGGCGGGGACGGCAACGTCTATCTGGCAGGCGGTTCCGACGTCCAGTTCACCGGCAACGAGGTGCGGTTCTCCGACTGGCACTACGGCGTTTCCGCCGAGCAGACCTGTCGGTTGAGCATCACCAACAACTACATCCACGACAACGGCGGGGTGAGCGGCGAGATCGACCACGGGATCTACTTCCGCCGGCAGCTCTGCCCGAGCCTGATCGCGGACAACCTGATCACCGGGAGCGTGGGCCGGGGCATCTCGCTCCACGACAATACCTCGACGAACCGGATCGAGAACGTCAGCGTGGTGCACAACACCATCGTGGGGAACGGCTCGACCGGCATCCTCATGGCGACGAACGGCGGCACCGGAAACGTCGTCGCCAACAACGTGATCGCGAACAACGGCCTGACGTACAAGTACAAGCAGATCCGGGTCAAGTCCGGGACCAACGGCAACACGGTCGCCAACAACGTGGTCTGGAGTCCGGCCGCGAGTCAGAGCGGGATTGAGCTCTGGAGCGGCACCGTCAACACCGTGGTCCGGAACGTCACGCTCGACCCGATGTTCATGGCCAAGTACGCCAACCTGCAGCTTCAGGCGGGGAGCCCCGCCGTCGGGCTCGGCGACCCCAAGTGGGCGGTGCGCACCGATTACACGGGCAAGACGCGCGACGGCTCCCCGGACGCGGGGGCGTACGAGCGGTAGCTAGTCGTAACCTGGTGGCAGGCAAAGCGGCCCGGCGTGGCGGAGAGCGTGCTGCTCCCTGCGCCGGGTCCCTTTCATCGGCTAAGTTCGGCGGGAGGCCATACGCCCGCCGTGCTCCCGCCGTCCTGCTGCTCGCCGCCATTGCCCCGCTCAACGACCTCGGCGTGGTCGAGCTCCCGCTCGAGCGCTCCCACGACTCCGACCACGCCTCGTTCACCGATGTCGGCGTGCCGGCGTTCTTCGCCGTCCAGGACACGCTCGACTATTTCCGCGTCACCCACCACAGCCAGTTCGACACTTTCGACCATGTGGTGCCGGAGCAGCTCACGCAGGCGGCCACCGCCATCGCGATGACCGCGTGGGAGCTGGCGACGATGCCGGCGCGGCTGCCGCATGGTGACAGGTGAAAGTCGTCCCGAGCGAGCGTGCTTGACGCCGGCAGCTCCGGCTCCGATACTGGGTTACTCTCAGACCAAAGAAGCCCGTGGCTGCCACCCTCCCGATCACCCCGCCCGGGGTCATCACCCAGGAGTTTCACACCCCGCGCGCTGTCCGGCGCGGGGTCATCGCCGGCGTCGTCGGCAACATGCTCGAGTGGTACGACTTCGCGCTGTTCGGCTTCTTCGCCCGGGAGATCGGCGCCCACTTCTTCCCTGCGCAGGACCCGACCGCGTCGCTCCTCGCGGCGTTCGGCACCTTCGCCGCCGGCTTCCTCATGCGGCCGGTGGGCGGCGCGCTGTTCGGCTGGGTGGGCGACCGCTACGGCCGCAAGCAGGCGCTGATCTGGTCGGTGCTCGCGATGGCGTTTCCGTCGTTCTTCATCGGCCTCCTGCCGGGCGCGGAGCGCATCGGTCTCGCGGCGCCGATTCTCCTGCTGATCTTCCGCCTGCTGCAGGGACTGGCGGTCGGCGGCGAGTACATGGCGTCCGCCGTGTTCCTGGTGGAAGGCGCGCCGCCCGGCCGGCGGGGGCTCATGGGGAGCTGGGGTCCGATCGGCGCCTCCGCCGGCATCCTCCTCGGCTCCGCCGCGGGCGCCATCGTGAACGGGACGCTGTCGCCCGCGGCGGTTTCGGCCTGGGGCTGGCGCGTCCCGTTCCTCGCCGGCCTTGCCGTCGGGCTCGGCGGGCTCGCGATCCGGCGGCACTACCTCGAGCGGGTGCCGCACCAGGCCGTCGCCAAGTCGCCGCTGCGCGAGGCGTTCCGGACCCACTGGCGGACGATGCTGCACCTCGTGGGGCTGGCGGCCGGTGGCGGCGTGGGCTTCTATGCCGTGTTCGTCTACGCCACCACCTGGCTCGAGCAGACCGCGGACGTGCCCGCCCGCACCGCGCTCGGCCTCAACACCGTCGCGCTGGCCCTTACGCTCATCGCCGTGCCCGCGGCGGGCTGGGCGAGCGACCGGTTCGGGCGGCGGCCGGTGCTCGCGCTCGCCGCGGGCGCGCTCACGCTGCTGGCCTATCCCTGCATGGCGCTCATGGCCCAGGGCCGCCCGGCGACCATCCTGCTCGGCCAGGGCGTACTCGCGCTCCTGATCGGCGCGATCCTCGGCATCCTGCCGGTCACGATGGCGGAGCTCGCGCCGTGGCGGGTGCGGTGCAGCGTGCTCTCCATCGCCTACAATGTCTCCATCGCGCTGCTTGGCGGGACCACGCCTGTAGTCGCCGCGTGGCTGGTGGCGCGGACTCACGCGGCCCTGGCGCCGGCCGTCTACGTGGCGCTGGCCAGCGGGCTCACGTTCGCCGCGGCACTGCTGCTGCCCCCGACCGCGCGGCACAGCCTGACCAAGGAGTTCGAGGCGGCGCGGTTTCGGTGAGCGGGACTCGAGGGACGCCCGAGCCGGGGGCTCTTGCACCCGTCGGGCGGAATTGCTACTCTGAGAATGCGCGGTGATTTCCTCGACTTGACGGGCCGCGCACCGGATTCGTCCGGCACTCACCGTCTAAGTCGCGGCAAGCGGCCCGCGACTCCACATCGTGGGCCGCTTTGCGTTGGGCGGTCACGACCCCGCCGCGGAACCGGACCATGACAACGAGCGGAATGGGGGAGGATCTCTTGATGATCCTCCAGGTGGCGCTCCTGCCGGTGTGCTGGTGGGCCGCCGGGCGGATCGGCGAGTGGCTGGCCGTGCCCATCGAGCGCTGGCACCGTCGCACGGCCGGCAAGGCCGACCGGGAGCACCGGGACCGGCCGTTTCCGTTCCGGCGGTGATGTGGAGGGAGGCACCGTGACTGGAATTCACCACAGAGGCACAGAGGGCACGGAGGGTTCCCACGCCGCGAGGGCACCCTGGACCCGGACAACACCACCAATTTGATGGTGGCTTCGCTCCCGGATGCGCTCCGTGTCCCGGCCCCTCCGTGCCCTCCGTGCCTCTGTGGTGAATTCCAGTCACGATCCCCGATGCAAACCCCCCAGACTACCTTACACCTCATCTTCTCACGCCGTCCGCTCCCCTGAGGCGATAGGCACATGACACGACGCACCCGCATTCTGACCGCCGTCGGGGCGGTACTCCTGCTGCTGCTTGCGCTCCTGCTGGTCCTGCCGCTGCTCTTTCGCGACAAGATCGCGCAGCGCGCCAGGCTGGAGGCCAACAGGAACCTGAATGCCCGCGTGGACTGGCGCGATGTCGGCCTCAGCTTCTTCCGCGACTTTCCCAATCTCACCCTCACGCTCGATGACCTCACGGCTGCCGGCGTGGGCCGGTTCCAGGGCGACACACTCGCCGCCGTCCGCCACCTACGGGTGGTGCTGGACCTGGCGAGCGTGCTCGGCAACCTCACGGCCGGCCGGCCCGTCGTCGTCCGCGCCGTCGAGCTGGACCAGCCCAGGCTCTCGCTGATCGCGCTCGAGGACGGCACGGCCAACTGGGATATCACGAAGAAGACGCCGACCACAGCGCCCGAAGCCGCCTCGAAGCCCATGGCGATCAGCCTCAGGCGGTTCGAGATCAGCAACGGCGCCGTCGCATTCGACAACCGCCAGGCAAAGCTCAAGGCATCGCTCAGCGGCTACGACCAGTCGCTCTCCGGTGACTTCAGCCGAGATCTCGTGGGCATCACCACCAAGGCCGACGCGGACACGGTGAGCGTCACCTTTGCCGGGATCCCGTATCTCAACCGGGTGGCGCTCGGCCTCACCGCCGACGTTCAGGCCGACCTGGCGAAAAAATCCTACAGCCTCAAAGACACGGAGCTCCGGCTCAACGATCTCCGGCTGGGCGTTTCCGGCTCGGCGCGGACCGCCGGCACGAACCTCGGCCTCGACCTCGCGTTCAACGCGCCCAGCACGAACTTCCGGAGCATCCTCTCGCTGGTGCCCGCGGTCTACGCCCACGACTTCGAGAAGGTGAAGACGGCGGGCACGTTCGCGGTGAACGGCCGGGTCAAGGGCGAGTACGGCGACAGCGCCTTCCCCTCGTTCGCGCTCAACGCCAAGGTGAACAACGCCGCGTTCCAGTATCCCGATCTCCCGCTCCCCGCGCGGGACATCGTGATGGACCTCTCGCTCACCAACCCCGGCGGCAGCGCCGACAGCACGCTCGTGAAGCTCGACCGCTTCCACCTGCTGATCGGGCGCAACCCGGTCGATGCGAAGATGATGCTGCGGACGCCCGTCTCGGATCCGGACCTCGACCTCCGCGTCAAAGGCAAGGTCGACCTCGCGGACGTGCGCCGCACCTTGAAGCTCGAAGGCATCGACCAGCTTGCCGGCACCGTTGCCGCGGACGCGCTGGTGCGCACGCGGATGTCGTTCATCGACAGGAAGCAATACGACAAGGTCGCGGCCAGCGGCACGGTGGACGTCGGCAACCTCACCGTGAAGGGCGAGGCGCTGCCCAAGCCGCTCGCGATCCAGCAGGCCTCGCTTCGGCTGGCCCCGGAGCGCGCGGAGCTGCGGTCGTTCAGCGGGACAATCGGCAGCAGCGACATCAAGGCGTCGGGCAGTCTCGAGAACCTGCTCGCCTTCGTCATGCGGGATGACACGCTGCGCGGGACCGCGACGGTGCAGAGCAATCACTTCAACCTGGACGAATGGCGCTCCGGCGAGGGCGACCTGCAGATCATCCCGGTCCCGCCGAAGCTCGATTTCGGCCTGGACGCCACCGTGGCGGAGCTGACCTACGACAAGCTCAAGATGAGCAACGCGCGCGGCCGGCTCCGGGTCAAGGATCAGCGCGTCACGCTGGAAGACTTCTGGATGAACACGCTGGGCGGAGCGATCGGGGTGACCGGCTTCTACGAGACCACCACGCCGGCCAAGCCCACGTTCGACGTCGGCCTCAGGCTGACGAAGCTGGACATCCCCTCGGCGTTCCAGGCGTTCACCACGGTGCAGATGCTGGCGCCGGTCGCCAAGTACGCCGTCGGGAAGTTCTCCACCGACCTGCACCTGAACGGCGCGCTGGGGAAGAACATGATGCCGCTGTTCCCGGCGCTGAGCGGGAAGGGCTCGCTGCAGACCTCCGAGGTGGTGCTGAAGGATTTTCCCGCGCTGGAGAAGGTCGTGGACGTGACCAAGCTCCGGTTCCTGGACAATCCGGCGCTCGATGCCCTCCGCGCGGCGTTCCAGATCCGGGACGGGCGCCTCTTCGTCCAGCCGTTCGACGTCAAGCTCGGCGGGACCACAATGACGGTGTCCGGCTCCAACGGGTTCGATCAGTCGCTGCAGTACACCCTGGGTCTGGAGGTGCCCCGCTCCATGCTGGGCGGCGAGGCGAACCAGGCGATCGCCGGCCTCGTGTCGAAGGCGGGCCAGGGCGGCGTGGACCTGAGCGCCGCGCCCCGCATTCCCCTGGCCATCCAGCTCGGCGGCACCGTGACGAACCCGTCGGTCACGGCCGACGTGGGCAGTCTCACTTCGTCAGTGGCCAAGGGCGCGGAACAGGCCGTGAAGCAGGCGGTCGCCCAGAAGGCGGACACCGCGGCGGCGCGCCTCGTGGCCCAGGCGGAGCAGAAGGCTGCGGCCATCCGGCAGGAGGCCCAGTCATTGGCGGACAAGGTGAAAGGGGAGGGCTACCAGCAGGCCGATGCGCTGACGGCGCAGGCCTCCAATCCGATCCTCAAGGCCGCCGCCAAGCCGGCCGCCGACCAGCTTCGGAAGCAGGCGGACAGCAAAGCGGCGGACATCGTCCGCGAGGCCAACCAGCGCGCCGACAGCCTGGTGGCCCAGGCGCGGCGGCAGGTGGACCGGAGCGGAGGTGAGAAGTAGCTCCGCGCCAGTGTGACGCGCGTTCCATCCCTTCGTCCGGCGGTCGGTGTACCATAGCCTCCTATGGCTGCCTTCCGCCGGTCCCGCTTCCTCGCGCCTCTCTCCGCCCTCGCCGCGTGGGCGTGCGGGGGCGGCGACCTGACGCTGCCTCCGCAGGGGCCGACCGCGGAAGTGAAGATGGTGCAGGGAGACGAGCAGGTCGGCGCTCCAGGCTCGCGCGTTCCCAATCCGCTGATCGTCCGGCTGGTGGATGCGTCGGGCGTCCCCATTCCCAATCGCACCGTGCTGTGGATCGTACGCGCCGGCGGCGGCTCGATCAGCCCGACCACGGGCATGACCGACGCCCAGGGCTTCGCTTCCGCCGAGTGGATGCTCGGGCCTGACGCGGGACCGAATACCGTCGACGCGCAGGTGCCGGACATCGGGACGGTGACCTTCACGGCCATCGGGACCACAGGCGGCGGCGGAGGCGGTGGAACCCAGCCCAGCGCCGGCCGGTCGACGGTCGCGGCGGATCCCACCTCCATCGCTGCCGGCTCCGGGATCAGTACGATCACCGTGGCCGTTCTCGACGACTCGGGACGCCCGGTGCCCGGCGCCACGGTCCAGCTTCAGGCCACCGGTACCGGTAACACGCTGACCCAGCCCACCGGCCCGACCGGAGCGGACGGGGTCGCGGTCGGCACGCTGCAGAGCTCGGCGCCCGGAGACAAGGCGGTGTCTGCCACCGTGAATGGCTCGCTCCGGCTGACACAGACCGTCGTCGTCACGGTCACTCCCGCCCAGCCTTCACGGGTCGAGCCGATCGAAGGCGCCGGCCAGTCCGCGCCGGCCGGCGAGTCGGTGCCCGTGCGTCCGGCGGTCCGGGTGCTGGACGACCAGGGGCAGCCGGTGGCCGGGATCCAGGTCAGCTTCGTGGTGACCGGGGGCGGCGGCAGTGTGAGCGGCGCGGACCAGACCACGAACGCCGACGGTGTTGCCAGGGTGGGCGGCTGGACGCTCGGCACCTCGCCGGGCACCAACACGCTCGAGGCACGCGCCGGCTCGCTCCAGGGCAGCCCGGTAGTGTTTACCGCGGAGGGTACGGGTGGCGGGGCCGCGGTGGACCACCTGATTTTCCTCGCGGAGCCGCCGTCCGAGGTCCGGAAGAACCAGACGTTCACGGTGAAGGTGGCGCTGGTGGACGCCGACGGCAACGTGGTGCCGCTGTCGGGGATCTTCATCTATCTCGGGCTGTTCCGGGACGGCGCGGACACGCCGAACAACGACGACCTGGGGGGCGAGCGCTTCGCGAATACCGTGGACGGCATCGCGGTGTTGAACCTCAGCGTCCAGCGGACGGGGAGTTATCGGTTGCGGGCCTTGACTGACGACCTGCCCGAGCTAGGTCCGCACGGTCCCGAGCCCTATCTGTTCAGCCGGCTGTTCGGAGTGAGGTGAGTGTCCGCCGGCGGCAGGATCTGCTCCGGACGTCGGAGCACGATTTCCACCCGGCCCCGGTAGCTGCTGATGGTCCCCTGCACACGCACCCGCCGCCCCACGAGTGAGTCCAGCCCCACCGTCCACGCCGGCGCCGGCGCGAGCGCCACGGCGGTGAACGTCTGGTGCGGGTAGTCGGCGCCGAAGTTGAGGTAGACAGTGCCCTTCCTGGATCGGAAGACCGCCGCGACCGTTCCGACCACGGTGGCGGTCTCGCCGAGGTGCGCGGCGGCCTCGCGGTCGGCGTAGACGCCGGGGGTGGCCGGCGCGGCGGACGTGCTGTCAGGCCGGTAGCCCGCGAGGGCATCGTTCAGCACTTTTGCCAGCCGCACCCCTCCCGCGATGAGGGCGTGGTCGATGATCGGCCGGTTGGCCTCGAGGTAGGCGCGGCCGATGCGCCCGTCCGCCGGCAGGCGATACGCGTACTCCACCGCGATCCGATGGCCTTCCATCGCCCAGTCCACGACGGTGCCGCGCTCGAGCGACTTCAGGTCGAGCGACTGCATCCGCCGCCGGAGGTAGTCGACGTAGTCGGCCTGGCCGAGGCCCGATGAATCGATGAGCTCGCCATCCCACACCTTGTGCAGGTCGGTCGGGTGCCCCAGGAAGATCACCGCCCTCGAATTGCCGCCGCGGTCGCCGTCATCGGCAACGTGGAGCGGCTGGTGCAGGTCGCCCATGAAGTGGACCAGGAACCGGAGGGCCTCCGCGCGCTCCTCCGGAGACGCCGCGCCGTCGGCCAGCACCCGCCGGTCGTGTTCGATGGCGGCGATGATGCACTGGTCGCGTGGACAGTCCCGCGCGGGATCGTAGGCCGTGTCGGCCAACGGAATGTTCACGTAGTGCAGCCGGTCGGCATCGTGCCGGTACTGCCGGATGTTGTCGGCCCAGACCGACGCGTCGGCGAGGCTCTGGCCGCCGAGGATGTCGCGGACGGCCTCGCGCGTGTGCGGCGTCAGCCGCGATTCGGCCAGCCGGGCGACGATGCGATGGCCGAGGTCCCACCAGCGCGAATGGGAGGCGCCCGGCCCATGCGGCGGTGCGGCGGAGAGGAGCGTGGCGAACGCGAGCGGCATGAATACGTTATGGTCGTGGGGCATCGGTGCGGAAGGTAAGGGAACACTTCCCCTGCGTGAACCGGAGGTGATCGCGTCGCGTTGTGCGGCAGAAGGATGACGCCCTGGTCGGCGGGCGAGATAGCGTGAAGGATGGCCGCCCCTTGCCATCTCCCTGCCGCCGAGACGAACGTATGGGTATGGCCGCCCCGATCTACTACACTGCCGACCAGGTCCGCGCGATGCCGGACGACGGCAACCGCTACGAAGTGGTCTACGGCGAGTTGCTGGTGACGCCGGCGCCCCGAGCTTGGCACCAGCGACTGGTGCTGCGCCTTGCCTCTGCGCTCGAGACCTACCTGGCCGGCCATCCTGCTGCGGGAGTCGCGTTCACGTCACCCGCCGACATCTCGTGGGGTCCGGACGTCCTGGTGCAGCCGGACGTGTTCGTGGTCGCGCAGGACGAGGCACGCACGCTCACCTGGAGCCGCATGCGCACCCTGCTGCTCGTGGCCGAGGTGCTGAGTCCGTCCACGTCCAAGGGCGACCGCTTCCTCAAGCGCCTGCGCTATCGCGAAGTCGGTGTTCCGCTCTACTGGGTGGTGGACGGCGACGAGCGGTCGGTCGAGGTCTGGACCCCGAGCGATGAATTCCCTCGCTTTGAGCGAGAGCGACTCATCTGGCATCCCTCGGACGCGCGCGAGCCGTTCACGCTCACACTCGACCAGTTGTTCGGCTCGGTCTGACCATCCCGCCACGCGGCTAGCTCAGGACGATTCTGCCGCCGCCCGCCGGATGTTCACCGTGATCGTCCGCCACTTCCCCTGCGCGAACCGCCCATAGCTCAGGCCGAACCGGGTGGCGTGCCCGGCCAGGATGGCGAGCCAGATGTGCATCGGCCGGAGCGTGCCGGTCTGCTGGATCACGTAGCAGATGCCGAGCGGCAGGATGACCTGCGACACGATCGAGATGTAGAGCGGGCTCTTCGTGTCGCCGGTGCCCTGCAGGCCGCCGGTGTAGGTCAGCGCCGCCGAGATGAACAGGCCCGAGACGCTGAGGATCCGGAGCAGCCCGGTGCCGATCTCCACCACCGCCGGCTCGTGCAGCCCGAAGATCGCGAGGAGCTGCCCGGGGATGAAGAAGAGAGCAGCCCTACGCATGCGGCGCCGGTCACGCCGATCCGCGCGGCGATGTGCACCGCGCGGCCGCCGTCCGGTCGGGCCGGCCCGCGCCCAGGTTCTGGCCCGCCACCGCGGCCGCGGCGCCCATGAGGCCGATGCTGGTCCAGGTGACGAACGAGAAGAGCTGGGTGTAGGACACCGCGAACGCCGCCTGCGCGGCGGCGCTCTGGGCCAGCGAGCCGACGAACGCGAGCAGGAACACCCCGCCGACGTTCATCGCGATCCCCTGGAAGCCCGCGGGGAGGCCGAACCGGAACAGCTCGCGGATGATGCCCCAGTCGGGACCGTAGCCCTGCCCGCGCGGGAAACCGCACCACCCAGCCGCCGCGCCAGAGCCGGACGAGCGCGTAGAACGCCAGCGAGGCCCGACGCGAGCGCCGTTCCCATGGCGGCGCCGGCGGTGCGGAACGCGGGGATCGGGCCCAGGCCCCGGATGAGCACCACGTTGCAGCCGATATTGAGCACCGTCAGCACGACGCCCAGCACCATCGGCGTGCGCGCGTCGCCGGCCGAGCGGAGCGCGCCGCCCAGCATGAAGAAGACCAGCATGCCGGTGCTGGTCGAGGAACATGATGCGGAGGAAGGGTAGCGCCTCCGCCTGTACCGCGGGCGCCGCGTTGACGAAGTCGAGCAGCGTCGGCGCGAGGAAATAGCCGAGCGGGCGCGAGCACCAGCACCGCGAGCCCGACGGCGGTGATGAACGCCTGATACACGGTGCGGTTCACCTTGTCCCGGTCGCCCGCGCCCGCGAAGCGGGAGACCAGCACGCTCATCCCGGTGAACAGCGAGGAGACGAAGATGACGACGGCGATGAAGATCTGGTTCGACACGCCGATGGCGGCGTTGCCGGTGTAGCCGACGATGTGGCCCACGAGGACCTGGTCCACCAGGCTCTGCAGGCCGCCGATGATGTTCACCAGCATGGTGGGCCACGCCAGCCGCCAGACCGCCCGGGCGAGCGGTCCCTCGACGATAGTGCGGTCGTACACCGGGGCGGCGGTGGATGGCATGGCAGGCGCAATTTATCATCGTAGCGGTCGGCTGCCGCCTAAATTCCGGGGGAGCACCGGCCAGAACCGCGAGCCCGCCTCGTCCGGAGACCACGAGCCATGTCCACCAACCTCGACATCGCCTTCCCAAGGCTCAACCAGCGCGACCTCGCGGCCCTCACGTCCCGGGGCCAGCCACGCGCCGTCCGCGCCGGCGAGGTCCTCTACACGGCCGGCAGCACCGACGTCCGCTTCTACGTCGTGCTCGAGGGCCGGCTCGAGATCGAGGACGCTTCCGGCGACACGCCCCGCATCGTCGCCGACATCGGGCGCGGCCAGTTCACGGGCGAGGTCAACACGATGGGCAGCCGGGCAACGCTGGTCACCGCCCGCGTGGTGGAGGACGGCCGGCTGGTCGAGCTCGATGCCGCCGAGCTGCGCCGGGCGGTGGACGAGCTGCCCGATCTGGGCGAGACCATCATCAAGGCATTCCTCAGCCGGCGCGATCTGCTGCTCGAGCTCCGGGTTCGCGGGCGTCAAGATCATCGGCTCGCGCTTCTCGCCCGCCGCCCATCGCCTTCGCGACTTCGCCACCCGGAACGTGGTGCCGTTCACCTGGATCGACCTCGACGCGGACGAGCAGGCCGATGCGCTGCTCCGCCAGTTCGAACATCCCGGCCGTCGGACGACGCCGATCGTGATCGGCGCGCGAGGGACGCTCGGGAAGAATCCCTCGCTCGAGCGAGTTCGCGCGCTGCGCCGGCCTCGACCTCGACCGTGGAGGCGGACCATGTCTACGACCTCGTCGTGGTCGGGGCCGGTCCGGCCGGGCTCGCCGCCTCGGTCTACGCCGCGTCCGAGGGGCTCGACGTGCTCACCACCGACGCGCTGGCCGCGGCGGTCAGGCCGGCACCAGCTCGCGGATCGAGAACTATCTCGGCTTCCCCGCCGGCATCTCGGGCGCGGAGCTGACCCGGAACGCGCTGCTGCAGGCCCAGCGGTTCGGCGCGCCAGCATCACCGTGCCCTGCGACGTCCGCTCGCTCGGCCTCGATGGCGGTGACCGGGTGGTCACCCTGGGCGACGGCACCCGCGCTCCGCACCCGCTGCGTGCTGGTGGCGAGCGGCGTCGAGTACCGGAAGCTCGACGTGCCCCGCTTCGCGCGACTTCGAGGGCGCGGGCATCTACTACGCCGCCACCGAGATGGAGGCGCGGCTTTGCCGCGGCGAGGAGGTCGTCGTCGTGGGCGGCGGCAACTCGGCCGGCCAGGCGGTCGTCTCCCTCGCGCCGGCATGCCCGCCGGGTGCACCTGCTGGTGCGCGGGCAGCGGACCTGGGCGCCAGCATGTCGCGCTACCTGGTGGACCGCATCGCAGGGTACTGGCGAACGTGACGATCCACCTCGGCACCGTGGTCACCGGCCTCGAGGGCAACGGGCACCTGGCGCGAGGTGCGCGCCGCGCGCCGGCGGGGAGCAGCTGACCTTCGCGACCAGCGTCGCTGTTCCTCTTCATCGGCGCCGACCCCAATACGAGCTGGCTCCGCGGCTGCGTTGAGCTCGACCGCAAGGGCTTCGTGCTGACCGGCCCGCGCGCTCCCGCCGGACGCGCGGCCGCCGAGCGCTGGCGCGCTCGCGGCCGCACGCCGTTTCTGCTCGAGACCAGCCTGCCCGGCGTGTTCGCGGCGGGCGACGTGCGCAGCGGCTCGGTGAAGCGGGTGGCGTCCGCGGTGGGCGAAGGGTCGATGGCGGTGAGCTTCGTGCACGCCCACATCCAGCGGCCGGTGTGAGCCGCGCAGCTCCGCTCGTGAGCCGAGCGCTGGCGCTGTACTTCATCTCCGCCTTCGGCTCGATGACCAGCTTCTACCTGCTGCTCTCGGTCGTCCCGCTCTACGCCACCGCGGCGGGCGCGGGCAACGTCGGCGCCGGGCTCACCACCGGCGCGCTGATGCTGGCTACCGTGGCCGCCGAGCTCGCGACGCCGGCCCTGCTGGCGCGGTTCGGCTACCGGCTCGTGCTCGCGGCCGGCCTTCTGCTGCTGGGCGCGCCGGCGCTGGCGCTGATCGCGTGCTCGAGCCTGGCCGCAATCCTCACGGTCTCGCTGGTCCGCGGCGTCGGTCTGGCGATCACGGTCGTCGCCGGTGGCTCGCTCGTGGCCATCCTCGTCCCCGCCGAGCGGCGGAGTGAAGGGTTTCGGCCTGCTCGGCGTCGCGGTCGGCGTGCCGGCGGTGCTGGCGCTGCCGCTCGGTGTGTGGCTGGTGGAACAGGTGGGCTTTGCACCCGTGTTCGTCGCGGGCGCCGTGGCCGCCCTCATCTGCCTGGCCGTAATGCCCGCGCTCCCCGGCCGCATCGCCGGAGCTGGCGAGTCCGTCAGCGTGCTGTCGGGGCTCCGCACACGGGCGCAGCTCCGGCCGGCCATGGTCTTTCTGCTGACCGCGGTGGGGACCGGGATCGTGGTCACGTTCCTGCCGCTCGCAACCCGGGCATCCGGCCGGCTTGCCGCGGTGGCGCTCTTCGCCAATACGGTGGCCACCACGCTCGCGCGCTGGTCGGCGGGTCGCTTCGGCGCCCGGCACGGCCAGGCCGGCCTGCTCGTGGGCGGGGCCGTGGCGGCAGCGCTGGGCATGCTGGCGCTGGCGTTGACTCCGAGTCCGGGCGCGGTGGTCGCCGGCGCGGTCCTGCTGGGACTCGGCTTCGGCGTGGCCCAGAACGCCAGCCTCACGCTCATGTTCGATCGCGTCTCCGCGTCGGGGTACGACATGGTGAGCGCGGTATGGAATCTGGCGTACGATGCCGGCATGGGGCTCGGCGCAACGGGATTCGGCGTATTGGCGGTGCGGGCCGGCTACGCGGGGGCGTTCGGCGTGGTCGCGGGGCTGATGCTCGTGGCGCTCGCGCCGGTATGGCTCGATCGCGGGTGGCTGGTGCCCGCGGATTAGGATGCGCGAACGTGAGATCATGGCGCGCATGAGATTCAGGTGGTCCTGTTCACACCCTGAGATCCTGGCCGGCGCGAATGCGATGGCGCTGGCTTCCACCGGCTCGGTGGCCCCGGTGCAGCTCGCCGGGCGCTGAGCCGGGGGAGACAAGCGGCCGGCTATCGGCCGCTACACGATCCGCGTCTTCCACCTTCCCTGCCGGAACACCCCCGCGCTCGCCACCGCCAGCAGCGAGAACGCCGCCGTTATCGCCCAGAACACCCGGTGGGCCCCAGCCCGCCCGGCTCGACCAGGGCCCACGCGAACGGGATCTCGAACACCCAGAGGCAGAGGAAGTTGAGCCAGGTGGGCGTCCATGTGTCGCCCGCGCCTCGGGGTTCTTCTCCCCGATGCGCCGCGCCACCACCGCCGTCGCCCCGATCCCGAGGCCCATCGCCAGCGCGTAGATCAGGGTGAGCAGCGATTCGGTGAGCCCCACCGCTGCCACCGCGTCGGGGCCGAGCCGCGAGACCCAGAAGATGTCCGCGACCGCAAAGCCGCTCTCCAGGGCGACCTCGAGCACCATCGGCACTGCGAGCAGCAGGATGGCGCGGCCGATCGGGCCTTCGGTGAAGTCGTGGTGCAGGTGGCCGCGGATGGATGCCTTGACCACGGTCCAGAGATCGGGCAGTTCGGCGGGCTCGGTCACGCGGGCTCCGGGGAAAGCCATGAGCGTTGAGGCGGGACACGTACCCGCTCGCGTCCGCGCGTCGGCAGGAGCATCTTATCTCCATGGCAGGAGAGCAGGACGCCGAATCGCTCGCCGCAGCGCTTGCTGGCCGCTACCACATCAGGCGGGAGCTGGGGCGGGGCGGGATGGCCACGGTCTACCTCGCGCGAGGACCTCAGGCATCGATCGCGAGGTGGCGATCAAGGTCCTGCGACCCGGAGCTCGCCGCGGCACTCGGGCCCGACCGGTTCCTCCGCGAGATCGCCATCGCCGCCCGGCTCCATCATCCCAACATCCTCCCGCTCCTCGATTCCGGCGTGCCGAGCCCGCGGCGGGGCGATGCCTCTTCTACGTCGATGCCGTACGTCGAGGGCGAATCGCTGCGCGACCGGCTGAACCGCGAGAAGCAGCTCCCGGTGGACGAGGCGCTGCGCGATCACCCGCGAGGTGGCCGATGCGCTGAGCCATGCGCACCGGCACGGCGTCGTCCACCGGGACATCAAGCCGGAGAACATCCTGCTCGCACGACGGCCAGGCGCTGCGTGGCGGACTTCGGCATCGCCCGGGCTCGACGCGGCCGGGCGGCGAGAAGCTGACCCGGACCGGGCTCGCGCTCGGCACGCCGGCCTACATGAGTCCGGAGCAGGCCGCCGGCCAGCGACGGTGGACGGCCGGAGCGACATCTACGCGCTCGGCTGCGTCGCTGTACGAGATGCTCGCCGGGCGATCCGCCGTTCACCGGCCCGACGGCCCAGGCCATCATGGCCCGCCATGCCCTCGATCCCGTGCCTTCGCTTCGGACCGTGCGGGCGACGGTCCCGGCGGCGGTCGAGCGAGCGGTCCTGAAGTCGCTGGCCAAGGTTCCGGCGGATCGCTTCGCGACGGTGAGCGCGTTCCGCCAGGCGCTCTCCGGACCGGTGGACACGGCGGAACCGGCGGAGCCGCGACGGTATCGCCCGAGGCTGGTCCTGGCACTGGTGCTGGCGCTGGTGGGTGTCCTGCTCCTCGTGCCGGCGGTCCGGCAGTTCACGCGATGGAGAGCCGCGCGTGCTGGTGCCGACGCGAACCTGGTCGCGGTCCTCCCGTTTCGCATCGCGGGAGCCGACCCCGGGCTTGCCTGGCTCCGCGAGGGCATGGTGGATCTGCTGGCGATCAAACTGACTGGTGCAGGTGAGCTCCGTGCAGCCGAACCGCGCTCCGTGCTGGGCGCGTGGGCCCGGGTGGCGGGCTCGGGGGTCAGGGAGACCAGCCCGGAAGCGGCGCTCGGGATCGCGCGCCGGCTCGGGGCGGGGCTGGTGATCGACGGCAGCGTCGCCGGCACCGCTGCCCACCTGGCGCTCACGGCTTCCCTGCTCACGGCGCCCGATGGCCGGAGTGTTGCCCGGACGAGTGTCGAGGGACCAGCCGACAGCCTGTCCATGCTCGTGGATCGGCTCGCCGCGCAGTTGCTGACCATGGAATCGGGGATCGACGTGTCCCGGCTCTCGTCGATCACGACCACGTCGCTGCCGGCCATCCGAGCCTACCTCGCGGGCCGCGTGGCGTTCCGGAAGGGGAGCCTGGACGAGGCATTTGGCAGCTTCCGCGAGGCGACCCTGCTCGATTCGACCTTCGCCCTGGCGGCGCTGGAGCTGGTGCATGCGTCGGTCTGGGTGGGTGGCGCATGGAGCGAGGACGCCGAGCGCGGCAAGCGGCTGGCGCAGGCCGGCCGGAACCGGCTCAGCCCGGCCGACCGGACGCTGCTCGACGCTTGGTCGATGGAGGACATCACTGGTCCCGGATGGATCACGGCATGGCAGGCGGCATCGCAGACTCATCCCGACCGCGCCGAGGTCTGGTACGAGCTCGGCGACGCGTACTATCACAACGGGGCCCTGGTGGGCCTGAGCGAGCCTCTGCGGCTCGCCCGAGAGGCATTCCAGCGGGGGTGGGCGATAGACTCGGCCTACGGCGCCGATTCCCTCGCCCTCGGCGGCTCGCCCATCGTCGCGGAGCCACTGGTCCATATGGTGGAGATCGCGCAGATGGAGGGCGATACCGCGTCCGTGCGCCGGCTCGTGGCGCATCGCCTGAGCACGGATTCCACCGGGGCGAACGAATGGTACCTGCGCTGGCACCGGGCCCTCGCGCTCGGAGACTCGGCGCGACGAGCCTTCTGGGCCGATTCGCAGCAGGTCGCTCCCCCGGCGTGGGGGCGAATCTGCCAGTTCATCAACTGGACGGGCATCGGTGTCGAGGACCTGCGTCGCGCGACGGACCAGGACATCCGCCACGTGGAAGCCGGCCACCCGGGCGAGGTTTCTTCGGCTCACGCCCTGGCCCTGCTGAACGGTGGTCGGCCCACGGACGCGCGGCGAATCCTGCACATCGATGATGCCTCTACCGAGGACCTTACCGGCAGGATAAACGACGCCCTTTACTGGGGAGGGGACACGGCGGCCGCGGCTGCCGCCGCCCGGAAGTTGGCACCACTCGCGGCTGCCGTTGCTCGCCCGGGCCACGAGTTGCGTCCCGACATTCATGCGCTTTGTGCCGTCAGCGCCTGGCATGCCGCACACGGCGACTACGGTTTTGTGGAGGCCGCGGGCAGAAGGCTCCGGGCGGAGGCCGACGCCGGACGTTCCAGGGAAGATTCCCTGCTCCCCATTCAGTCCGCCGCACTCTGCTTCGCGCTGCTCGAGGCCACCCGGGCCACCGCGCTCCATCTGCCCGAGGCTCGGGCGAGGCTCGCGCAGGCTGACGTGGCGGCCCGGACCTATATCCTCTCGGCATCGCTCGGGGCGAACCTGGTCGTTGCCCGCGCCGCGGAGGCCCAGGGGGACCTGGCCCTGGCCATGCGAGCGCTGCGCCGGCGGGGAAGCGGGGTCGGCCAGTTCCCCTTCTACCTCTCAACTTTCCTGCGCGAGGAAGGCCGCATCGCCGCCCTCACCGGTGACACGGCCGGCGCCGTTCGGGCCTACCAGCACTACCTTGCCCTCCGGCCGAATCCGGAACCGGCGGTGAAGCCGGACGTGGACCAGGTGCGGACGGAGCTCGGCAGGCTGCTGGAAGAGCATCCGCGGCCGTAGCCCTCGACGATCAACCTGTCACCGGCTCGAGTCCCCCGCCGGCTCCGCGCCGCGGCTCGCAAGGAGCGCGATGGGGACTCCGATCAGCAACGCATGCACCGCGATGCTGAGCCCGACCCACAGGGAATCCTTCGACCGCGTTCCCGCTACCAAGAGCGGCACGACGACGTAGTTCATGATGACGTCCAGGAGCAGCCCGTACGCCACCCCGCACAGCCACGGCCGCTCACAGAGCAGCGGCCGGCAGCGCGACCACGTAGTACGCGACGGACATGGAAATCGCGATGAGGAAGTGCAGTCGCTCGCGGAGGAATGGAGGTGCGACCCATCGAACGCCATGGCGATCGTGGACCGGCTCGAGCGCTTCGGCCTCGCGAAGCGGCGGAGTGTGGCGATGGTTCCAGCCTGCGACGTCCGCCCGCCTGGTGTGGCGCCGCTACACCGGATGCAAGGAATTTCTCCCCGGGCAGCCGGCCATATCCCCTCGCAGCCCAATGCCTTCCACCGGGTTTCGATCCTAGCCCGGGACCTGCCTCTCCGGGTGCCCAGCGCCGGCGGGCCAGGCTCCAGTGCCATTTCTGTCGCCGCCGGCTCCTGCATCCGCAACGGGAGGAATCATGCGCAGCGCGACCGGAAGCCGTACTGCCAGGCTCGGCGAGATGATAGTGCTGGGCCTGCTCGTGATGCTGCTCCAGTCCAGTGGGACCGGAGCGAGTGCCGGCGTGGAGACCGTGCCCGCGGATTCGGTCAGCACGCCGGTTGTGCCCGCCCGCGTGCCGACGCTGCTGGACAGCGTGCGCGCGGAGACCGCGTTGCCGCCGGCCGCCGTGCGCCGGCCGCTCGAGCTCTATCTCGGCCGGTACAGCGATGATCGGCTCCTCGTGCGGCGCATCAGCCGGGCGGTGCTGCGCGAGTCGCGCCGCCAGCAGGTCCCGCCCTCGCTCATCACCGCCGTGCTGCTGACGGAGAACACGACGCTCCGGCCCGAGGCCGAAAGCTCGGTTGGAGCGCAGGGGCTGATGCAGGTGATGCCGTTCCATGCCGGGCGCGCGGCTCTGCAACTCCGACGATCTGGTGGACGTGGACAGCAACATCTGCCACGGGACGCTCATCCTCGCCCGGAACCTCCGCGCCACCAGCACCTCGGCCGCGGCGCTGCTGCGCTACAACGGCTGCGTCCGGGGCACCAACACGCCCGACTGCCGGCGCTACCCGGGCCGCGTGCTCGCGCGCGCGAGCCGCGTCCGCCAGGAGATCCTGGCGGACGCCGACGTCGTGCCGCTGGCCGCGACCGACTCGGCGGCGCCGCTGCAGCTCGCCGGGCGCTGAGCGCCGCACGAGGCGACAGCGGACAAACTGGCCCGACCGACAGGACGAGTTGGCGTCTTGACTCCCGCGGGTACCCCGTCCAAAGCTTCAGGGAGCGAGGTGCAGTTCTTGCCCTCTCTGCCGGTCCCCTTAGCGGCAAGCTTCGCATGACGCGCTTACCACTGATTCTGCTCTCCGGTCTTTCCCTGGCGGCCGCCGGCAGCGCCGGCAGCGGGATTCCCTTCGGGCTCTTCGGCATGAACGGGAGCAAGCTGGTGGACCCGTACACCTCCGCCATGCAGCAGGCCCGGCCTCAGACCATTCTCCAGGATCTGGCGGCCGGCAAGGCCCGCGGCGCCCGCATCGTAGTCAACTTTGCGGGTGGCGGCAGGAACTTCACGGACAGCGAGGGGCACTTCGACTTCGACGCGTGGAAGGCCAGGCTCGACCGCTTCGCCCCGATCGCAGACAGGCTCAATGCCTACGCGGCAGACGGCACCCTCTTCGCCTCCATGATCATGGACGAGCCGTTCGTGTCGAAACGATGGGGCGGGCAGGACGTGCCGGTCGCCACGCTCGACCGGATGGCGCAGTACTCGAAGTCCCTCTTCCCGGCGCTACCCACCGTGGTGGGCTCGGCGCCCAGCACGCTCCGCGGCTACCCGTGGCGGTACCTCGATGCGGGCTGGGCACAGTATACGGCCAGGAAGGGCATGGTCACCAAGTATGTCTCCACCGAGGCGGGCGCGGCGCGGGAAGAAGGGCTCGGGCTCATCGTAGGGCTCAACATCTCCAAGGGGGGCGACGGGTCCAGCGGCTACGGGAAGCCGAAGGAGTGGAGCATGACCGGGAAGGAAATCCTGCAGTACGGCCACGCGCTCCTCGAGGTGCCGGCCGCCTGCGCGTTCATTTCCTGGGACAGCCGCCCGGACGTGATCAACCGGCCTGATGTCTCTGCGGCATTGCGCGACCTCGCGGCGGCCGCGCGCGCCCACGCGGAGACCTCGTGCCGGCAGCGTGCCCCAGGCGCTCCGCCGCAAGCATCGACCGGTGCCCGCTCCCGGCTCCCCGCCCACCAACCGGTACCGCGCGCCATCCCGGGCTGACCGGATCACCGGCCGTACGCTGTCGCGTCCCCGCCTCTGAGGTGCTCAAGCCGTCGGCGTGCGCGCGAGCTCGTTATTCCTCGCCGCCGCCTCATCCCCGAGCTTCGTCAGCACCGACGGCGACCAGGCCGACTCGCTCTCCGAGCCCAGGCGCATGTCGCGGCCGATGCCGCCCGGCCCGGGCAGCAGCCGCTCGGCCAGGCTCGCCACGTCGGCGCCGACGCCCGGAAGGAGTCCGTTGAGCTTGATGGCCAGGAGGGCCGAGAGCGGCATGGCGAGCTCGGCGTCTCCATCGCGGCAGGCGTCGAGAATGCGTCGTGCGGCGCGCGTGGCCGCCATGCTCACGACCGGCAGCGCGTCGCCGATGCTGAACCAGGCGAATTCCTCGCGGTGCCGCCCCTTGAACCAGGCATTGCGCGGGCTGCCGGTCCGCATCAGGCCGGGGCACACGGTGGTTACATAGATGCCGTCCCGGGCCAGCGCGCCGCGGAGTCCCTCCGAGAAGCCGACCAGCGCGAACTTGCTCGCGCTGTAGGGCAGCAGATGCGGGATGCTGATCTTCCCGCCGATCGAGGCGATGTTGACGATCCGCCCGCGCCGGCGGCGCCGCATCTCGGGCAGCACGCCGAGCGTGGTGAATAGCGGGCCCCAGAAGTGGACGCGGAGGGCGTTCTCGTAATCTTCCGCCGTCATCTCCTCCATGGGCCCGACCTGGATGGTGCCCGCGTTGTTGATCAGGATGTCCACCGGGCCGAACCGCTCGCGCACCCGCTCGAGCATGGCGTCCACCTGATCGCGGGAGGTGACGTCGCAGGCGACGGGGAGGACGGCAGCGCCGGAGCGGTCGAGCTGCGTCCGTGCCCGGTCGAGCTCGGCCTCGTCGCGGGCGCAGATGGCCACCCGGGCGCCTTCGCGCACGAGCTCCCGCGCGAGCACGAGGCCGAGCCCGCGGGATCCGCCGGTAACCACTGCGACCTTGCCACGCAGGTCGATCCGCCGGCGCTTCCGCGCCGCTCCGCGCGCGAGCGCGAGCGCCGCGACCACGGTGCCGGTGGCGATGAGCAGGTCGAGCGGGCTGGTCCGCGAGCGCGCCGGGGACTGGGTCATGGCTGCTACCTACGACTCCATCGGTGCCCCGTGCGGTGACCCGGCGCACACGCGCTACCCCGGTGCGCCGAGCGGGGGTATGCTACATCGGCAGTTCACATCTCCCCTCACCCTAGTCCAAGCGTGCCCGACCTGCGTGCCCAGCTCGAAGCCGGCCTGGCGGGCCACTACGCTCTCGCGCGCGAGCTCGGGCGCGGCGGCATGGCCACCGTCTTTCTCGCCACCGACCTGAAGCACGATCGCCCTGTCGCATTCAAGATCCTCCACCCCGACCTGGCCCAGTCGCTCGGCCCGGAACGGTTCCAGCGCGAGATCCGTCTGGCGGCGCGGCTGCAGCACCCGCACATCCTCACGGTGCACGACTCCGGCGAGACCAGCGGACATCTCTGGTTCACCATGCCCTTCGTCGAGGGCGAGAGCCTCCGCGAGCGCCTCCGCCGCGAGCGGCAGCTGCCGCTGGCCGACGCGATCCGGGTGGCCCGGGAAGCCGCCCAGGCGCTGCAGTACGCCCACGACCACGGCGTGGTGCATCGGGATATCAAGCCGGAAAATCTTCTACTCACGCGCGACGGGAACACGCTCGTGGCCGACTTCGGGATCGCGCGGGCGCTCGGCGCGGCCGAGGATGGCCTCACCCAGACCGGCATGAGCATCGGCACGCCGGCCTACATGAGTCCCGAGCAGGCCACCGGCGATCCCGCGCTCGACGCCCGCTCGGACATCTACAGCCTCGGCGCCGTGCTCTACGAGCTGCTGGCGGGCGAGCCGCCCTACAGCGGCCCCACCGTCCAGGCGATGCTCATGAAGCGGCTCTCGGAGCCGGTGCCGAGCGTACGGAGCGGGCGGCCCGCGATCCCGGAGGCAGTGGACCTCGCGGTGCGGAAATCCCTGGCCGTGGTCCCCGCCGATCGGTACGCCACGGCGGCGGACTTCGCGCAGGCGCTGGATCAGGCCGTGGCCGCGACCAGTGGGGCCACGGTGGCCGTGACGCCGGCAGCGGCCGTGCAGGTGAAGCCGTCGCGCCGGAAGTGGTTGCCCGTCGCCATGGCGGGCGCCGCCGTGGCGGTGGCTGCGCTGTTCGGCTGGTGGCGGCTCCGCTCGGCGCCGCCGGCACCGGCCGCCGCCAACCACCTCGCGGTGCTTCCCTTCGCGGTGCACGGCGGGAAGAGTCTCGACTTCCTGGCTCAGGGGCTGGTGGATCTCCTGAGCCGGAACCTCGACGGCGCCGGCGACCTCCGAAGCGTGAACGGCGCCACCGTGCTGGCCGCGGCGCACGCCGAAGGCGGGGGAGTGGCGGATGTCGAGGAAGGGCGCCGGTTGGCGCGCCGGGTCGGCGCCGGGCTCTACGTGCTCGGCAGTGTGAACGCGATCGGGAACCAGGTACGGCTCGATGCCAGTCTGTACGACGGCGGGCCAACGCAGCCGGCGCTGCTGTCCCAGGCAAGCGTGAGCGGCGACACCACCCAGCTCTTCGAGCTGGTGGACCGCCTCGCCGGCGACCTCATGGTGGCCCAGCGCCGCGGGCCCGGCTCGCGGCTGCTCCAGACGGCCGCGGTCACGACCCAATCGCTCCCGGCGCTCAAGGCCTACCTGGACGCTGAGGGGAGCCTCAGGCGGGGAGCCTTCGACACGGCGCTCGCCGGCTTCCAGACCGCGGTCCAGCTCGACAGCACGTTCGCGCTCGCCTATTACCGGCTCGCGGTGGCGGCCGCCTGGTCCAGCCGTGAGGCGCTGATCCGTCCCAACACCGCGCGCGCCGTCCGGCTCGGCAGCCGACTGAGCGCGCGGGACCAGCGGCTGCTCGGCTCCTTCGCCGCGCTCGCCGCCGGGAAGCCGGACGAGGCGGAGCGCGGCTACCGCGGCGTCCTCCAGGACTACCCGGACGATCTCGAGGCGCAGTGGCAGCTCGCCACGCTGCTCTACGTGTACAACCCGCTCCGCGGCCGGCCGATCGCCGAGTCGCAGCCGGTGTTCGACGGGATCGTCAAGCTGGACCCGGAATTCCTCTGCCCCATATGACCCATGATGCACCTCGCCGTGCGCGAGGACGATATCCCGAGGGCCGAGTCGCTGGTGGTTCGCGTGGGGAAGGACTACGCCGACAGCGCGATGTTCGCCGCGGCGCACGGCGACAGCGCGACAACCGCCCGCCTGGTGGCGGAGGCGCGCGGATCGGTGAGCGTCGGGGAGGCGGCGAACGCGGCGTGGCAGGTGGGCGATTGGCTCGACCGGCCGGACGCGGCGGAGCAGTTCGCGCGGGCGGCGGCGGCGCGGCCCGAGCGGCCCGGCAGGGCCAACATGCTGCTGGCGCTGAATCTCATCGCTCAGGGACGCTGGACCGCCGCGGACAGCGCGATGGTGGCGGCGGAGCGGGCCTCGCCCGATCCGTGGCCCCGGCTCGCGCGGGGCCTCGCGGCCTCCCTGCCGTTCCTGGCAGTGCCTCATGCCGAGCTCGTGGCGATCCGGGCGGACGTCGCCGCGGCGGGTCGGGACCTGCCGACCACGGCGGCCAGTACGCCCCGCTCGGAGCTGCTGCCGCAGGTGCGGATCTATGCGCTTGGCCTGCTCGACTCCCGTCTTGGCCAGCCGGACGCCGCCCTGCGATCGGCCGCGCAGCTCGAGGCCGGCCAGGTGGCGGCCGACAACCAGCCGGTGGTGCGCGCCCTCGCCGCCGCGGTGCGGGCCGACGTGGCCCTCGCGGCACACCGCCCCGCGGAAGCGGTGGGCGCGCTGGACGCGGTGCGGGGCTCGGTGCCGCTCGACCTGAGCGGAGCCAGCCCGTTCGGCGAAGACTACGCCCGGTTTCTCCGCGGCGAAGCGCTCCTGGCACTCGGGAACGACGGCGAGGCGGTGCGCTGGCTGGAGAACGGCTTCGACGGCACTCCGGACAACATGGCCTTCCGCGCCCAGGTAGCGCTGCGGCTCGGCGACATCTACGAGCGGACGGGCGAGCGGCAGAAGGCGATCGACAGCTACGCCCGCTTCACCCGGCTCTGGAAGCAGTGCGACGCGCGACTGCAGCCGGCGGTGCAGGATGCCCGGGCCCGGCTGGCGCGGCTGACCGGGGAGCCGCGGACGTAGGGCCCGCCGGCCCTTAAGCGGTTGACAGGTCAGGCCCCCGGGCGGGATATTGCCTTCCGCGAGCACGTGACAACGAGATGGCGCCGCCCGGCTGTCCATTCCATCGCGACCGTGGGGCATCACCGCCGCGGACAATCCAGCACTGACAATTCCTTTCCCCCACACTCCTCACCAGAGGGGACGCTTCGCGTATGACCGTCAGAGCTCTTGCCGCCGGCCTCCTGCTCGCCGCGCTCGCCGGGTGTGCCGACGACCGAGTCGGCCCCGCGCCCACAGACACTCCTGAGCCACCGCCCGCGGCCACGCCCGCGGAGCCGGGTGACCCCGGAGAGGCCAGTCTCGCCGTCCTCGATAATCGGTCGTCGCTTCCCGGGCTCGTTTTCGGCTCGATGAACATGCCGAATTCGGCCCTGAACAGCGTCCACACCGGCTGGATGCAGGGCGGACCGCTGGATCCCAGCAACATCCTGTCATACCTGTCGGGTGCCCGGGCCCGGGGCGGACGAGTCGTGATCAAGCTGTGCAAAGGCCGGGACGACTACGTAAAAAACCCCGATGGCACCTTCAGCCTCTCCAAGTGGGAGGCGCTGGTGGCCCGCTACCGGAACGTCAACCTGGGCCCGTACATCAACGACGGAACGATCCTGGGTCACTACCTCATCGACGAGCCCCACCGCGCGTCGAGGTGGGGAGGGAAGATCATCCCGCCGGCCACGCTCGAGGCCATGGCGAAATACAGCAAGCAGCTCTGGCCCGGCATGACCACGATGGTGCGGGTGGGGCCGAGTTGGCTCGCGGGCTTCCCGACCACCTATACCTACGTCGACGCGGGCTGGGCGCAGTACGCGAGCGACAAAGGTGATGTGGGCGCCTGGATCGCCGCCGAGGTGACCGCGGCGAAGCGCAAGGGGCTCGGTCTCGTAGTGGGGCTGAACGTCCTCGATGGCGGCAACGGCTCGAGCCGGATCGCCGGCCGCACCCGGGGCGACTATGCCATGAGCGCGAGCGAGATCCGAAGCTACGGGTCGGCGCTCCTCGGCCAGAGCTACGGCTGCGGGTTCTTCAACTGGACGTATGACTCGGGCTATTACGGCCGCACGGACATCAAGAGCGCTATGGCCGCCCTTTCGACCACGGCCAGGTCCCACGCCAAGACGTCCTGCCGGCAGTGAGCCGCTACCAGTCGAGCCAGTAGCTCGCCTTCACCGCGAGCACGTTGCGCGACTCGCCACCGGCGAAGAGGGCGTCCACGTCCCGACCCAGCCGCAGATTGCCGAAGGCGGCGTCATCGTCCCGGTTCTGCTGCCAGACCAGGAACAGGGTGGAGCCCGGGCGCCACTCCCAGCGCAGCACCGCGTTGGCCCGGAGCGAGCGGATGGTGAAGTTCTGCTGCGGGACCGTGAACGGCGCGCCGCCGCCGCCCGGATCGATCGGCGGTGCCCGAGGCTGGTGCCGTGGCGGTGCCCTGGTCTCGTCCGTACACGGCAAAATCGTAGGTACGGGGCGCGGCGAACTCCTTCAGCTCGCCATAGTCGCCCGCGGAGATGAGCGGCTGCAGGAAGAGCTGCAGACTGAGCGTGGGGGTGAAGGTCCAGTCCAGCCGGGTGATCATGGAGACTTCCGTCTGGTCGAGCGTCGCGAAGACGTAGCGGGTGCCGAAGGTGGCGGCCGCGGCCGGGTCCGCGACGGCCGTGACGTACTGCGAGAGCGTATGGTTGCGGGTGAGCGCCGGCCCGAGGCTCAGGCGCAGCGCGGCCGAGGGGCGCACGCCCAGCGTCAGGTCGGCCTCGGTCTGGTGCTCGTCGGCCGCGGTCCACGACTGCGTCACATTCAGGCTCAGCCGCGTGGTCTTCCGGGTGTCGGACTCGAGCGTGAGCCGCACGTCGCCCGAGGTGGGCTGACGCGCCAGCGGTCCACCTCGGGTCAGGCGATCGTCGTCGGTCGGCGGCGCGTAATCGCCGCGCAGCTCGACGTTCCAGAAGCTCCGGAGCTGGGCGGACAGGATGAGGCCGTAGGAGCCGAACACCCGGTCGCCGTCGAAGTTCCAGGGGTGATTGGTGAATGGAAACACCTGGTAGTTCCGGAACAGCCGGCCGGGGCGCGTCTCCTGGTATTCCAGCGCGGTCGAGACGGCGCGCCGGTCGGCGTTCGACTGGAAGCCCAGATCGTTGGCCTCGAAGGCCGGCGCTGGTCTCCTGGTAGACCAGGCCGCCCAGCCAGTGCCTGCCGCTGTTCTTCCCGAGCGCCAGCTCGTACGCATAGTCGGTGAGCGAGGTGCGCGCCGGATCATAGTGGAAGCTGCGGGCGTCGGGGCGCTGGTAGTAGCGCGCGCTGGACCGCTGGGTCAGCGCGATAGCGTCCGGCGTGCCGCGCACCGTGCTCACCCCGATCGAGCCGTCGAGCGACCAGGCACGATCGGCCCAGGAGTTGGTGAAGTCCGCGCCGACCAGGTAGGCGCTCCCCCGGAGGAGCGACATGAGCTCGGCGCTGCCCTGGTCGCGATTGACCGCGGTCGCGATCAGCCCCACGGTGGTGTTGCCGCCCCGCAGATCCTTCCGCACGCGTCCCACGAAATAGTTGGTCAGCGGCTCGACCGGCGTGGCCGCCCGCGCGCCCGCCGCGTCCACGTAGCGCGCCTCCTCGCCGGCGGTCACCGCGTCGAGCACGCCGAGCGACCAGCCCGAGCGGGTGCGGCCGCTCAGCTTGGCTGCGGTGCGGATGGAGGTCTCGGTCGGCACGTCCAGGAAGTTGATGCCGTCGCCGCCCACGTCGCGCTGCGGCTCGACGGCCGATGCGGCGGCTGAAGAAGAACTGCGGAAAGCCATAGCTGTTGGAGGCCCGGATGCCGCCGAAGCGGAAGACGTCGGCGCCCTCGACGAAGAAGGGGCGCTTCTCGGGAAAGAAGGTCTCGAACGCGCTGAGGTTGACCACGGCAGGGTCCACCTCGACCTGGCCGAAGTCCGGGATTTACCGTCGCGTTGAGCGTGAGATCGCTGGTGAGGCCGTACTTGAGGTCGAGCCCGGCCGAGCCGTGGTAGTCGTGCGCCGCTCCGGAACGGGTCGCCGGCTGGCGGTCGGGTGCGTAGGGGCCTCGGCCAGCACGTAAGGCGGCAGCTCCAGCCGGCGCTGGGCCTGGAGCGGGCCCAGCCCGACGAGGTGGCCATAGCGGCTCACCCCGCTCACCTCGCTCTTGGGCACGAACGCGAACCAGTCCTCCTCGCCCTTCCGCAGGATCTTGCGGTAGAGCTGGATACCCCAGGTGCCGTCCGCGCGTGGAGTTGTAGCGGAGCTGCGAGAGCGGGATCCGGATCTCGGCGGTCCAGCCGAGCGAGTCCAGCTGCGTCGCGCTCTCCCAGACCGGGTCCCAGGAGTGGTCCTCGTCGCTGCCCTGGGCCGAGGAGCCGAGGATCCCGTCCAGGGTGGCGCCGCCGGGCGTCACCCGGAAGCGCACGCCGCTCAGGTGATCGTGAAAGGTGTCCAGGTAGACGTCGAACTCGTCGGCCTCGACCTCGTCGTCCCGGCGGGCGAGCGCGGCCTTGATCCGGCTCGGCTCCCGGTCGTAGAGCCGGGCACCGACATAGAGCGCGTCGTCACCGATGAGCACCCGCACCTCGGTGCGCTCGGTGGCGGGCTGGCCCTCGGCCGGGTCGGTCTGGGTGAACTCGCTCGCCGGCTGGGCTCCGGCCCGACGAGCTCTCATCGAGGCGGCCATCCACGGCGATGGTGCCCTCGAGCCGGGCGGCCCTGATCTGGGGCGCCGCGGCGTGGCCGCTGGGCGCGACGGAGTCGCGGGTCGGGATCGCCGGCGCCTGCCAGGCGGTAACGAGGGCAAGCGCCAGTGGGACGGGGATTCCGCCGGGCATGAGGCTCCACGGGTGTCCGGTGGTGGTGGGGAAACGCTCCGGGGGCTTGGATGTGTCGAGCGGCCGAAAGGTTGGAGTCTCATGGCCCACTCGCTCGTCCTACCGGAACCGAACCTCGTAGACGGCGGCGGCGAGCTCGCCCAGCGCGTCACGGAACATGGAGCCGGCCGGCTCGATGGCCGTTTCCGAGCCATCCCCGTTCAGGCGGACCACGGAGGCGATCGCCCGGGTGAACTGGAAACGGGCGCCGAGCGGCCGCCCCTCGATATTGGCCACGAGCAGGGTGTAGCGGCCGTCCGTGTCCTTCAACATCGTCCTGATCGGGCTTCGGGTGGGGCTCTGCCCCGAGAAGTAGACGTCGTAGCGCAGGCTCGCCGTCGGCGACAGCAGCCGGGGCGTCAGCCGCGCCAGCTCGGCGTTCAGCTCCGCCGCGCCCGCCCAGAGCGCCCTGCTCTCGGCGACCTGCCGAGGCGTGGCGGAGGCGTCTCCGCCGTAGCTCTCCGGCGTGGCGGGCGCGATGCCGATGACGTGCCCCTGCCGGGTCACGCGGCTGTCGTATGCGAACAGGATGATCCCGGTGGCGCCGTGAATGATCGCGGTGAAGGCCATTCCGCGAAGTTCTCCGGGCGTGGGCAGCCGCATCGCCGGCCGGAGCGCGGCCGCGCCGCCGAACGCCTGCAGGGTGAGCCACACCGGTTTCCGCTCGCCCTTCAGGCGCACCGCCCGGAGAGTCGACCGGGGCAGCGCCGCGATGTCCGTGGCGTCCGCCTCGAGCGGATAGTTGTCGTGTGCTGAGACGTCTCCCGAGATGGCCCATCGGTCCCACCACGCCTCGAAGCCGGGGAGACAACAGGACCCGTCCAATGCAAATACGGGGTGCCGCGGGTCGATCGCCTTGATGGCGGCCATTCTCGACAGAAACTCCTGGTACCGCACGCCCATCAGGCCTGGGTTGCGCGTGCGCTGGGTGTCGAAGTACGTCCGCGGCGTAGGCTCTTCATCCAGATACCAGGCGAGCATATCGGGATCGGCCGCATACCTCCTCACCTCGGCGTCGGTCGGCCAGTGCCTGATCAGTTGCAGGCCCGAGCCCCGAAGCTCCGCGAGGGCCCGGGCCATGTCGTAGCCCTCCCACGTGTGCACGCAGTTGAAACCGGCCTCGCGGATGACCCGGAACGACCCCGCGACGGCGTGGTAGATACAGCGGGGAAAGAAGGAGGCGGTGTCGTAGCGGGTGCGGAGCGTCCCGTGTCGGTCGGTATGGGGGACGCCGGCGCGGTAGACGGTCTGGACCGCGGAGTCGCTGAGCGTCTCCGGCGGATCGGATCCAGGCAGCATGCCCGGCGCAGGCGGCGTCCATGGCAAGACCGCGAGCGTTGTGGCTAGAATGACTGCGACGCGCAGGGAGTCCTCGTTGCGGAATTGGAGCCCTGGGATGTGCGGCGAATGCAGGATACCCGAAGCCCCCCGGCCCGTCGACGGTCGGGGGGCTTTGAACGTAACTCGCGGCTCAGCGCAGGGCGACCGACTGCACCGGATGAGTGCCGCTTCCCCACACGTCGTCCTCGAAGTCGAAGATGCTGAATTTGTCGCGCCGATCGGTCCAGACGGAGTACCGCGCGGCGGCTGCCAGATCGATGTAGTCCCCGATGAAGAGGAAGTCGGTGCGAGAAGATTCGCCGGTGACCCGGACGTTCGAGCTCCAACCGTGGCCCTGGCGCGTCGAGGAGAAGACGTCGTAGAAGAGATTCTCGACATCGCCGTTGCATTCGGGGGCGGCCGAGGTCGGGAGCCGTGTGTCGATCCACGTCGCCTGCGGCTTGCCGGATTTCACGTCCAGGGCGACGAACCCCTGGGCGCTTGCCGTGTGGTCGTCGTTGATCGTGATCGGCCGCGACCAGGAGCTGTAGGGTGCACTCCTGCTCGTGGCATACCGGACATCGCCCTCTTCGGCGGTCTCTGAGCCAGGTACGGGATCGTGGGTGTAGGCGATGTGGGCGCCTCCGCCCGCGTCGATGCTCACGCTGGGACCCATCGAGAGCCACCAGCGTGCGTAGCAGGAGAATGGTCCCTTCCAGAACGGCGCTTCCGATGCGTCAGTCACGGCATCGACCGCAGGTCCGAAGGTCGCCCCGAAGTCTGAGGAGTGGCGGGTGCGGATGTTGAACGACCCGTTGAGCCAGCCATCGGTGCCGGAATTGTACCACGCCACCAGGACATTTCCACGTTTGCCGCCGGCCGGCCGGGACGCTTGAACGACCGGGCTGACGCCCACCCCGCAGCCGCCCGTGCTCTGGTCGAGCTCCTGCGGCCCTCCGAACGCGGTGCCCCCATTGGTGGACCGGGCAAAGGCGATGTGGCAGTCGCCATCACCGGTCAGGTCGAACCGCGTCGCGGTCACATAGACATACGTGCTGGCGTCGTCCGCCGTCCCGATCCAAGGCTTGTCGTACAGGAACAGGTCGCCCGCCCCGTCGAGCGCGATGAACGGGCCGATCCACGACGCGCCATCGTCAGTGGAGTAGCTCACGACGATGTCGTAGTCGGCGGCGGGAAAGTCCTTGATGTCCATGTACGCGTAGAACAGCCGCCGCCCATCCGGTGAATACGCCAGGACGGGGTCGCTGCACTGGCTCGTCGCGGTGAGCTGCGGCATCAGGACCGGCGCGGACCAGCTCCTGCCGCCATCCGAGCTATGCCGCGCCTCGCACCGCACCACGTCGGTGATGAAATGGGAACCGGCTACGAGCAGCTTCTTCTTCTTCGGGCTTGCCGCGATCGTTGGCTCATTTTCGTCCGCGTTCGGGTCGGTGGCGATGGGGACGTCCGTCAATTTCTTCGGCCCGTGAAACCTGTCGTTGTGCCCGGACTTGACGGATTTGCCACGCACCCTGGCGATGTCCATGCGCTCTGCGGCCAGCAGCATGGGCATGGTGCTGAAACGATCGAGCTGGGCCGATACCCGCCTCCGGAGCTCGGGGGACGGCTGATGTTGCGCCAGGTCCGGGGTGGGCGAGGCAGTCGGCGGCTCCGTGTCACGTTCGCAGGCCATGAGGAGGACGGCCGCCGCGGACAGGGATACTGCGCTTCTGGTGTGCATAACACACCTCGGGATTGGTGAGCCCAAACCAAAGGGCGGCTGGGGTGCGGTTGGAAACGAATGACGCCGCGCCACCAGTCCGGCAGCTCGGCGGTCTTGAGGGTCTCCCGCGTGCTGGAATGGCGGCGGCGCGGAGGAAGCGAGGACCCGTAGCTTTGCGGCCCCGGCTTTCGCCGGGTGTGCTGTGGGCGAACGGTGAGGCGCGCTCACGCTACGGGGCGGTGCGGGCCTCGTCAAGCAGGCAGCTTCTGCCCCCCATCCCCTAAAACGCGCAGCGGCCGTGCGACCAGTATCCCGGTCGCCTGGCGGATCGCGGCGACGTACTCGGGCAGCGTGGCGCGCGTGATCGCCACCAGCCCACCCGACAGCGGAGCGTGGAGTACGCGGAGGATGCCGCCGGCGTCGCGATAGGCGAGCGCCGCATGGGTCACGTCCAAACCCGCGATGCCGGTCGCAAACGCGAGCACGTCCCCGGTCTCGATCCGATCCATCACTTGGGGGATGCGTTTGGTGGGCACCACCCGGCGCGGGTGGCTGTCGAGGCGGTGCTCCATCGCCGCGATCTCACGGAAAACGCTGTCGTCGGCCAGGGCAGGGTAGCGCTCTCGGTGTTCCGTCATGAAGCGGAGCGGCCGCGAGTCCTCGGCTCCGCCCAGTGCGGCGCCGGCGTTCCGCAGCAGCCCCCGCCGCTCACCATCGCTCATCCATTCGCTGAAGTAGTGCAGCCGGGAGGCGTACCCGCGGCGCGTACCGCCGCGGTAGCGCATCCGCTCGATCTCGCGCCCGAAGCGCTCCCACGACGGGCTGGCGCCCGCGTCCGCCACTCTCGCTACCGCCAGGCAGGACTCCACCAGCGTGGCGCAGTCGAACCGGGTGAGCGAGAGCGTCAGCGGCTCGGTGCCGGACGGGCTGCCGCCGGCGCGGAGGTAGGCCTCGAGCGTGTACGGCTCGTACGGCGTACCGACGGCCAGCTCGCCGACGCGGGCGGCCTCGAGGCCCAGCGGCGCCTCAAGCCTCGACGAGCCCATGGCGCGAAGCGCGTGAGCCCAGGCCGTGAGCCTTAGCCGGTCGGGGTCGCGTGCCGGCAGCCGCACGGGCACGAGCGCGGCCGCGGCGGTGGTAGCGGCCATACGGAGCAGGTCTCGCCGGGAGAGGGGCGGATTCACGATGAGTGTAGGATAAAACAGATCCGATGCGGAGCCAGGCCCGTATACCGTCTGTCCCCCTGCAGGGGTGACCTGGGTACCCTATCGTCCGAATCTGGAGGAGCTCACCATGCAACACCACCACCTGTTCGCGCTCGGCGCCGCGCTCACCCTCGCTTCGCTCGCCGGCTGTTCCGACCCGGAGGGGATGGCGCCCGATTCGCCGGCCGCTCTCGCGGCGCGGCACGACGCTGTGGCCCACGTCCTCCCGGAGGGCGCGCTGTTCGTTGCGGAGCTTCACCCGCTCAACCCGCGCATCCAGCAGACACTCGATCCCGACCCGCGTGCGCCCCACGGCGTGGCTGGAGGGAAAGCGTATTTCCGGGTGGTGAACGGCATGCTGGACGCGGTGGTGGACGTCCGCGGCGCCGAGCCGGCCGATGCCGCGTTTCCCGATGGGTTGCACCCGCAGCACATACACGCCGCGGCCAGTTGTCCCACGATGTCGGCCGACGTGAACGGCGACGGCATCGTGGACGTGATCGAGGGCCTCCCCTTCTACGGGCCCATCATGATCCCGCTCGACGGCGACCTGGCCGATACCAGCTCGCAGATCCCCACGTTCCCGCTGGCCTCCGGCGTCCGGGGCAGCTATCACTATGCCGCAAGCGCCTCAATCACGGCGCTCGAAGCCGCCCTGCATCACGGGCTCGATCTGCCGACGAGGCACGTCGTCATCCACGGCGTGGACCTGAACACGCCGCTTCCGGTGACCGTCCAATCGCTGCCGGGCGTGCCGGCGCAACTGACCCTTCCGGTCGCGTGCGGCGAGCTGCGCCGGATTCGCTGAGCCCGTACGGACGTCTCCTACAAAACGCCAGAGCTCTTGCACGGCTCCCGGTGAGAGGTTCGGGCGGGGAGCGCGTGTGAGTGCAACGAGCTGCACCTTGGGCCCCCGTCTGGCGGCGATCGAGCCGCCAGACCAGGAATTAGAGCGGCTCCGGCTGGCCGGCCACGCTCACAACTCCGGGCGGTCGCTCGGGCCTGGGTCTTGCTTTCTCCGCTCCGCCGGCCGGAATGCCTCGCCCGGCTCCCCCCTCGATTCGCCCGCAGTTCACTCCAGTACCCTCGCTCGTGAGTGGCCGCCATGACGTTTACGTTCAAGCTGTCCCGCAGGATCGCTCGCCTTCGAGCGCCCGTGCTCACCGTCGTCCTCTTCACCCTCGTCAGTTGCAACGGCACTGATTCCCTCGAGCCCGACAGCAGCGCCCCGGCCACGGCCGGAGACCAGGTCCAGGCCACGTTCGCCTCGACCGGATTTGCGGGCGGCATTCCGTTCGGGACCTCCGCGCTTCCCACCAGCGAGTTCGGCGACCGGTACAACGGGGCCATGCGCAACATCTGGCCCGGGTCCCTTGTCGAGGAGCTCGCGGCGATCCGGGAGCGCGGCGGCCGGGTGGTGCTCATGTTCGCCGGCAATGAGGACAACTACAAGGACGCCGAGGGCCACTTCAGCCTGACCAAGTGGAAGCAGCGGGTGGACCGGTTCCGGGGCGTGAACTTCTCCGCCTATGTCGAGGACGGCACGATCATCGGCCACTACCTGATCGACGAGCCGAACGACCCGGCCAACTGGAATGGCCAGCCGATCTCGCCGTCCACCGTCGAAGAGATGGCGCAGTACAGTAAGCAGCTCTGGCCCGGCATGACCACGATCGTCCGCGCCGAGCCCGGGTACTTCGGGGACAACCATCCGTATCTTGACGCCGCGTGGGCCCAGTACGTCAACCGGAAGGGCGAGGCCGGCGACTACATCCGCCGCAACGTCGCCGACGCGCAGAGCCGGGGTCTCGGGCTCGTCGTCGGGCTCAACCTCATCAAGGGCGGGGTAAACGGATCGGCGATGACCGCAAGCCAGGTCGAGGCCTGGGGATCGGCGCTGCTGGCGAGCTCGTATCCGTGCGCGTTCATCAGTTGGCAGTATGACGCGGGTTATCTGGGTTCCAGCAGCGTGAAGAGCGCGATGGATGCACTGCGTGCGCAGGCGGAGAACCGGACCACCCGGAGCTGCGGCACTGCCGGCTCGCCGCCGCCGCCTCCGCCACCCCCGCCCCCGCCGCCTCCCCCGTCGGCGTCGGCGTCAGCCTTGCCGTTCGGGCTCTCCTTCGCGCCTACGACTGAGTATTCGACCCGCTGGACGGGGACGCTCTACCGGGCCCGGCCTGCCGACGTCGTGGCACGGCTCGACCTCGCGGAGAGCGCCGGCATGCGGATCGTGGTGCAGTTGGCCACCCGGGGCCGGTCGAAGAACGCCGATGGCACATTCAGCCTGACCCGGTGGAAGGCCGCGGTCGACCGGTATCGGAGCCTGCCGCTCGACCGCTACGTCACCAACGGGACGTTCTACCTGCACCACCTGGTGGATCTGCCCGACTGTGCCGCCTGCTGGGGCGGCCAGGCCATTCCGTGGGAGACGCTGGAGGCCATGGCGCGCTACAGCAAGTCGATCTGGCCGTCGCTCCCGACCGTGGCCCGCGTGTCCCCGACCGCGCTCGCGGCGGCGGGCTTCCGCTGGAATTACCTCGACGCGGGGTGGGCCCAATACACCACCCGGCAGGGTGACTTGCGCACCTACGTGTCGAAGGAGGCCGCCCGGGCCAAGCTCGAGGGGCTGGGGCTGGTCGTCGGCCTCAATCTGCTCGAGGGCGCCGGGTCGGGAGCCATGACGGCGAGCCAGATCAGGCAGTTCGGCACCATCCTGGCGCAGGAGCCGTCG
Organism: uncultured Gemmatimonadales bacterium; assembly: GCA_963831425.1. GTDB lineage: Bacteria > Gemmatimonadota > Gemmatimonadetes > Gemmatimonadales > GWC2-71-9 > CAVVWJ01. The sequence continues at coordinate 85,372 of CAWHQC010000001.1, forward strand.
GCCTGTGCCCTCGTGGGCTGGAGCTACGACGGGAGTTACCTGGGCCAGAGCGGAATTCGCGAGGCCCTCGATTCGGTGGCGACCGTGGCCCGGCGCCGGAACGCGGCCTCCTGCGTCGTGAACTGACGCGGCCGCGCCTCGTCGTTCGCGAGCCCCCGGGCACACGCCCGGGGGCTCGTTCGTCTTAAGGGGCGACTGGGCTTAGATTTCAGCAGGCGGCCTTCGCCACGATCCGTCGCCCGTCTCGAGCCGGGAGTTTCCGTGAGCAGCTATAAAGTCGAGCAGTGTCGCGTCACCTGGGGTGGCCGCACCTTTCATTTCGTCTCCTATGACCGCCAGCCCGCCAACGAGCGCCGCGGTGACCCCGAGGTCCCGGCCATGTGGTACCTCATGGGCCCCGGCAAGCGCTGGCCGGTGATGCCCCAGGTGGCGGGCCAGGGCGACGAGGAGATCGAGCGCGAGCTGACCGCGTGGCTCAAGACCCAGGGGCTGGTCCGGATGGCCCGGGCGCGCTGACCTGCACAATGCCGCGCCGGTACGGCTAGGTTGCGGCATCTCCAGAGCCCCGGCCGGCATTTCGCCCGCCCAATCGTCCCTCCCCCCCGGAGCCCCCGCCTTGCCCAAGCGCAACTATGGATACGAAAAGCGTCAGAAGGAGCTCACCAAGCAGCATAAGCGGGAGGAGAAGCGGCAGCGGAAGCTCGATCGCGCCGCTCCCCCGTCCGATGATTCCCGGCCGGGCGAGCCGGAGATAGTAACCCAGGACACGTCGGAGGGGCCGGCACCCTCGTAAATTCTGCTTGTCGAGTCGGCGCGAGCCGCTGCCGCGAACCCTCCCTGCCTCGGATGGGCCAGCCATGCAGTTCTGTCCCACGCCCGCTGCATCCATCATCCCGCGCGCCGTCCTCTTCGGCGCCATTGCACTCCTCTGGCAGGGCTGCGGCGGCGAAGACCTCACCGCGCCCAGCACTGGCGACATCGCGGTCACGATCGCGACCACCGGTGACGAGCAGGACCCGGACGGCTATACGCTCAGTCTCGACGGCCTGCAAGGCGTCGCCATCGATGACAACGCCACCCGCACGCTGACGGTCCAGGAAGGGAATCACACCCTGGAGCTCGCCGGGCTCGCCGCCAACTGCGCCTTGCAGCAGGAGGCCCTGCAATCGGTGCAGGTTCCGGCCGGCGGGAGCGTGGCGGTCACGTTCACCGTCGTGTGCAGCACCACGGCGGGCGGAATCACGATCGTCACGACCACGGCGGGGGACATTCTGGACCCGAACGGCTATGCCGTCGCGGTGGACCAGGGGGCGGCCCAGCCGATCGGCGACAACGCGTCCATCACCGTCGGCGGGCTCTCCGTTGGAAACCACACCGTGCTGCTGTCGGACGTGGATGCGCACTGCAGCGTGGCCGGGGACAACCCGCGGACCATTCCCGTGTCCGCCGGCGACGTCGCGGTGGTGACGTTCGCCGTCGCCTGTACCGGAAGCGTGGAGCGGTGGACGCAGGTGACGAGCGGGACCACGGCCGACCTGGTGGACGTCTGGGGGGCGTCATCCACCGACGTCTTCACGCTCGGCGAGCTCGACACGCCGCGACGGTCCGCCTCGGTCATCATGCACTTCGACGGGACCGGCTGGGTGCGGCAGCTCGACCAGGCCGACCTGGAGCTGCAGGGAGTGTGGGGAAGCTCGCCATCCGATGTGTATGCGGTGGGGTTTGATTCCTTCGGCCTGATCGCCAGGGTGCTGCACTTCGACGGCACGAGCTGGGCCGAGATCCCCGGCTTCGCGTCGATCGACGGCTCCGAGACGTTCGCACTCCAGTCGGTCTGGGGCAGTTCCGCCACCGATGTCTTTGCCGTGGGCGGGGCCTTCGACGGCGGGTTCGACCTGTCGTTGATCTTCCACTTCGATGGGTCGAGCTGGCAGCGGATGCCCGTGACCGGCGACGTGCTGCCGAGCCTGAGCGACGTCCGGGGCAGCTCCGCCACCGACGTGTGGGCGGTCGGTCGCGACGAGACGGTGGACCCGTCGGACGGCGTGGTTCTGCACTATGATGGCAGCGCGTGGCGGCCCGTCCTGCAGCACGAGGGGCTGGTGCCGAACGCGGTGTGGGCGAGCTCGGGGACGGACGTCTTCGTGGCCGGCTTTCAGGTGACCGAGTCGAACAGCGGGGAGTTCACCGTAACCGGGTCGGTCTGGCACTACGACGGCACCGCCTGGACGTCCATGCCGCTGCCGAGCGCGTCGGTGCTGAACGAGATATGGGGCACGTCGGCCACGGACGTCTTCGCGGTGGGCGAGGACGGCGTCGTGCTTCATTACGACGGCACCGCATGGACGCTGGCGACGCCGACGAGAAGCGGACTGCTGGGCGTGTGGGGGAGCTCGCCGGGCGACGTGTACGCCGTGGGGACAGCGGGGACGATCCTGCACGGGACCCCGTGACCGCTCCGACGACTATGGCTCGACGACCACCTGCCCGGTCATGAACGGATGCGGGGTGCAGTGGTATGCGTAGCTGCCCGGCTGCTCGAACACCCGCTCGTAGCTTTGCCCCGGCTCGATCAGGCCGGAGTCGAACGACCCGTCATCCGCCGTCACCGAATGCTGCAACTGGTCCTCGTTGACCCACCGCACCCGGGTCCCGACGCGCACGTGGAGCTCCTTCGCGGTGAACGAGAGGTTCGCGATCCGGACCATCGCGGCCCCTGCCGCGGGCGCCTGGGCCGGCGGCGCCTGGGTCGGCGGCGCCTGGGTCGGCGGCGCCTGGGCCGGCGCCCGAGCCGCGGGTGGCACGGCCGCCGGCTTCCCGCGGTGACCGAAGTAGCGCGACAGGGTAATCGGGATGGTGAACTCGAACCCCGCCATGTGCGCGCCCCGAACCCCGCGCGACGCCCCTTCGATCGAGCCGCTCTGCGTGTTGGTGATCTGGATCGAGAAGCTGTGGGGGCTGTAGGGGATCCGGAGCTGCACCCCGGCACCCCACGCCGCGGGTGAGGCGGCCGGAGCGTTGACCAGGCCGAAGACATCGCCCGCCAGGCTGAGCCAGTTGGTCAGCCGCACCACCGCACCGCCGCCCGCGCCCCACATCGAGCGCTGGACGTCGTAGCCGGACGAGATCCCGCGCACGGTGCCCAGCAGGTGCACGGGGCCGACCTGGCGACCCAGGCCCACTTCGCCGTCCACGCTCTGGGGAGCGAAGTTGTAGCCGCCGGTCATGGTCACGTCGAGCGGGCTCCCCTGCGCCTGACGCAGCAGCGGACGCCGCAGGGCGAGCTGGTACTCGTTGGGGATGCCGGTAAAGACGCTCGAGTTGGTGGCGTAATCGAGCTGGAGATTGAATGCCAGCGGGAGCCCGGTGGCGAGATGGAAGTTGGGGAAGCTGGTGACTTTCCGGGGCGGCGGCGGGCTCACCTCGAAACGGTGCAGGAAGTTGAACTGGATGACGCCGGGGCGCACGGTCCAGCCGTCGTCGACGTTCGGCGTGCGGTTGACCACCGCCTGCGCGGCGAGACCCGGCGCACCGACCACGAACAGCAGCGCCGCGAGCGACGGCCGGCGCACTCCCCAGTTCCGCATGGCGTCTCCCGGCTATGGCGTGACGGTGAGCGTGGCCTTCATGAACGGGTGAATCCGGCAGAAGTAGGTGTACGTGCCCGGCGCGCCCGCGGTGAACTGGAAGGTAGCGCCCTTGGCGAGCGCGCCCGACTCGAACGTCGTCCCGTCCTGGGCCGACACGGTATGGGACACGTCATCCTGATTGGTCCAGGTGACGGTCGTACCGCTGGCGACGCTCAGGGTCGGCGGAACGTACGCGAAATTCTGGATGGCGACGGTCGAGCCCCCGGGCGGAGGCTCGGGCCCGGTGGCGGGACGCTCGCTGACGCACGCGGCCAGGCCCCCCAGGAGGAGGACCAGGCTCGCAGTCCGGCGGGTGAGACGCACCGTGCTCGTGGCTATTGCACCACGAGCGTGCCGCTCATGGCGGCGCCGTGAACGGCGCAGTCATACTGGTAGGTGCCCGGCGTGGTGAAGATCTGGGTATAGGTCTGCCCGTCACCGGTGAGCGTCGCGCTGCTGGTGAAACCGGGAACGCCCTGCGATTGCACGCTGTGGGGCGTGCTCCCGGTACCGGTCCAGGTCCAGGTGACCGTGGTACCGGCGGCCACCGTGTCCACGGCCGGGTTCCGGGTGCCGTTGTGTCCGCTCTGGAAGAAGATGTTCCCGACGGTGATGGCGCCGGCAGCGGCCCCACCGCCGCCACCGCCCGTGCCGCCGTCGGTGGGGGACGTACTGTTATCGGAGCAGCCGATGGCCACCGCCGCGGCGGCCGCCAGCATCAAGGTACGCGTGGGTCGCATCATGCCCTCCTCGGTTCATGCGCCGACGCTGAGCATATCTGTTATCACAGGTAACGTCAAGCCGCCCGCGATCTCGGCTCTTGGTCGAGTGGCGGTATGCTTGTACCTTGCCCGCCATGCGACGCCTCCGCCAGCTCATCAAGCAGCGAAAGCCGTTCGAAAGCCTCCAGCAGGAGGTGTTTCTGGAAGTGCTCAGGACGGGAAACGCGATGGTGCACGACCTGGTGGAGCTGCTCCGGCCCCACGGGCTGACCCAGCCGCAGTACAACGTGCTGCGCATCCTGCGCGGGGCAGGGCCCGACGGGCTCCCGACGGGCGAAGTGGGCGAGCGTATGGTGGTGAGCCGCGAGCCCGACGTCACCCGGCTGCTGGTCAGGATGGAGGGGCTGGGCCTGATCGAGCGGGAACGGCGGGCGGACAACCGGCGGTTCGTGAACGCGCGGATCACGCGCGAGGGGCTGCGAGTTCTCAAGGCGCTCGACGAGCCGGTTCGCCGGATGCACGCGCGGCAGCTCGAGCACATGTCACGCCCGACGCTCGAAACGCTGGCCGGACTGCTCGAGCAGGTGAGGCGGGAGGAGTAGGCGCGAACGCCGGCGGGGTGATCGCTCTAGGTCCCGAGCAGCGCCTCCGCCAGCTCCTCCACATCCACCGGCCAGAGGCAGCGGGGGCGCGGACGGCCGGTGCCAGGCAGCGCGCGGCAGCTCAGGACCAGCCGGCGCCAGCGTGGAGGGACCGCGGCGCGGCCGTGGACGGCGCCGAGCAGGGCACCGGCCACCGCGCCGTTGGTGTCGGTATCGCCCCCGGCCATGACGGTTCGCACCACGCCCTCCTCGAGCGTCTCCGCGTGCAGCGCCTGATAGAAGGCGTTCTGCAGCGCGATCAGCACCCAGCCCATGTGCCGTGAATACTCCCTCGGCGGCTCGGCGGCCGCGGCCTGCACTGCGCCCACGACCGATGCGTCCGCTCCGGCCGCCCGCGTCCACGCGAGCGCGGTGCCATGGGCCGCTGCCGCGCCCTCGCCCGTGCGCACCGCATGGGCGATCGCGACCGCGAAGGCGGCGCTTGCGTCGCTGCAGGCGGCGTGGGGGTGGGTAATGGCGCTCTCCACGCGCGCCAGCCGCCCCAGTTCGGCCGGCGGCAGCGCGTGACCCCAGACGCCGAGCGGGCTCACCCGCATCAGGCTGCCGTTCGCCTGGCTGTCCACATCGAGTTGCCCCAGCAGCCCCGCCGACGTGGTCCCGCCGATATCGAACGGGCCCGACTGCATCCACGCACGGTACACCTCGCGGACCGCCTCGGCGTCGAGCCCGCCGTCCCGCGCGAGCGTGCGCGCGAGGAGGAGCGCGAGCTCCGAGTCGTCGGTCGGCTGGCCCGCGAGCGTGTTCCAGGAGCCGCCGTCCCTGAGCTCCCGCAGCCCATCGGGGAACTCCGCCCGGATCGACGCCGCGGTGCGGAACTCGACCTGCGCGCCGAGCGCATCGCCGGCCACCTGACCGAGCATGCACCCCTGTGCCCGGTTCAGCAGGCCGGCGTCGGCGACGCGGACTCCCGGCGTCACTCGCCGTGGAAATCGGGCGCTGAGCGGGTCCGGCGGCATGGGCTCGAAGACCGCGCCCCAGCGGCGCGCCGCCAGGGCCTTCCCCACCGGCAGTGACGCTCCGAAGATCCGGCGGGACGTCGCCTGCCCATCGAGAGCATAGGTGATCGGCCGGCCCGACTCGTCCATCAGCTCGCCGCCGACGGCGCGGAGCAGCGCGTGGCCCCCGCCGAAGTCCCACGCCACCGGACCGCTGAGCGAGGCGGTCGCCTCGCCCTCGCCCACCGCGACGAGCGCCAGTCGGTAGGCGATGCTCGGCATGGCCCGGAAGCGGGCCGGCGCCAGGCAGCGCGCATTGGCCTCGGCGTTGCGGTCGGCGCCGCCGCTCAACAGGACGATGTCGTACGGCCCGAGCGTCTCGGGGAGCGGCGCGCGCGCGACGGGCCGCCCGTTCCGCGTGAGCGGCATCCCCTCCGCCCAGGCGATCAGGTCGCCCGAATCGTCCGGGGCCACGGGTGCGTAGACCACGCCGAGCACCGGCACCCCGTCACGGACGAGGCCGATCGACACCGCGGTGCCACGGCGGCGCTTGATGAACGAGACGGTGCCGTCGTTGGGATCGACCAGCCAGCGGTGCGGCGACTCCGCCGGCCCGTCCCTGCCGGTCTCCTCGCCCAGGTAGGACCACTCGGGGAATGCCGAACGGAGCAGGCCCCGGATCAGGAGCTCCGCTTCGTCGTCCGCGGGCGCGTGGCCGCCGCTCCCGCGCGGGCCGCCCGGCCGGTGGAACTCGTTCCGGAGGAGCGCGCCGGCCCGCACCGCCGCGTCGACGGCGGTGCGGAGCGCCGGCTCGTAGAATGGTGACATGCGCCGGCTACGGATGGGGCGCCGTGATTCTCGGGTCGGCGGTCCGAATCTCGTCCACCACGAAGGCGTAGCGGAAGGCGTCGTCGTGGAGCGCCTCGTAGCGGCCCGACCTCCCGCCGTGTCCCGCGTCCATGTTGATCCTGAGCAGGAGCGGGTTGGCGTCCGTCTTCACGGCTCGGAGTCTGGCCACCCATTTCGCCGGTTCCCAGTAGTTCACTCTGGGGTCGTTGAGCCCGGCGGTCGCAAGGATCGCGGGATAGGCTTTTGCCTCCACGTTGTCGTAGGGCGAATACGAGCGGATGTAGGCGAACTGCTCGGGCACGCTCGGGTTGCCCCATTGCTGCCATTCCTGGGTCGTGAACTCGAGCGTCGGGTCGCGCATGGTATTGATCACGTCGACGAAGGGGACGTCGGCCACCACCACGCGGAACAGATCGGGGCGCATGTTGGTGACGGCGCCCATCAGGAGCCCGCCCGCGCTGCCGCCGCGGATCGCGAGCCGGTCGGGCGCGGTGTAGCCCTCCCGCTCGAGCCACTCGGCGGCGGCGACGAAGTCGGTGAAGGTGTTCTTCTTCCGGAGCATCTTGCCCTCGTCGTACCAGCGCCGCCCCATCTCCTGGCCGCCGCGGATGTGCGCGATGGCGAAGATGTATCCGCGGTCCACGAGCGGCAGGATGCGCGGGCTGAAGCCCGGGTCGGTGCTCGCCCCGTACGATCCGTAGGCGTAGAGCAGCATCGGGCGCGGCCGGCCCCGCCGGAGCGGCGTCCGGTAGAGCAACGAGATCGGCACCCGCGCGCCGTCCGGGGCCGGGGCCCACAGCCGTTCGGTCGCGTACCGCGTCGGCTCGAAGCCGGGGACCTCCGTCCGCTTCCGCACCGTGCGTGTGCGGGTGGCGAGGTCGTAATCGTACACCGTCGGCGGCGTGCGCGGTGAGCTGTAGGTGAACCGCAGCGTCCGAGAGTGGAAGTCCGGATTCCGCCCGGGCTCGAGCGCGTGCACTACCTCGGGAAAGTCCACGTCGTAGGCGGCGCCCCCGCTGAACGGGAGCACGCGAATCTGCTGGCGGGCGTCGCCGCGGCGATAGAGCACGAGGTGGTGCTCGAACACATCCATGCCTTCGAGCAGGGTGGAGTCGTCGCCCGGGACGAGCTCCGTCCAGTGAGCAGCATCGGGAGCGCCGGTCGGCACGCGCATCAGCTTGAAATTCACCGCGCCGTCGTTGGTGAGGACGAGAAAGTCGCCGCCGTGGTGCTCGGCCGAGTACTCGACGCCCTCTCGCCGCGGCAGCAGGACCCGCCACTCGTCCGCCGGCCGGTCGGCGGGCAGATAGCGCACCTCGCCCGTCGTGAAGCTGGAGCTTTGCGCCAGGAGATAGGCCCGGTCCTTGGACTTGCCCAGGGCGAGAAAGTAGAGCGAGTCGGGCTCGCGCACGACCAGCGCCTCGGCCGGGTCACCGAGGGCGCGGCGGTAGATGCGGTCGGGCCGGTGCGCGGGGTTGTCACGGGTGAAGAAGAGCGTCCGGTTGTCGGCCGCCCACTCGAGGCCGTAGCTCACGCTGTCCACCACATCGGGGAGGAGCCGGCCGGTACGGAGGTCCTTGACCCGAACGGTGTACCACTCGGAGCCGGTGGTATCGTGGGTGTAGGCCAGGAGGTTTCCGTCGGGGCTCACCTGCCGGGCCCCGATGCGCGAGTACGCGTGCCCGCGTGCCGCGGCGTTCTCATCCAGCAGCACCTGCTCGGGGGCGGACAGGCTGCCCCGCTTCCGGCAGAAAATCGGATATTGCTTCCCCTTCTCGGTCCGGGAGTAGTAGTAGAACCCGTCCACCAGCTCCGGGACCGTGAGGTCGGTCTCCCTGATATGGCCCACCATCTCGTGGAACAGCGTGTCCTGGAGCGCGCGCGTGTGCCAGGTGACCGCCTCGGTGTACGCGTTCTCGCGGCGCAGGTAGTCGAGGACTTCGGGCCGTTCGCGCCTGTCGTCACGCAGCCAGAAATACGGATCGCTCAATGCGACGCCGGCTACCGTATCGACGTGGGGCACGCGGGCGGCCACCGGAGGGACTGGAGCGGGACCGCTGGACCGGGCCTGTCCCGCGAGACCTGCCGGAGCCATGAGGGCGGGCAGCGCCACGATCAGGAGCGAGCGACGGATGGCAGAAGGGGAGGCGGGCATGCCGCGGCTCCATTGAGGGCGAGGAAACTCCGGTGCGGGCTGCCCTACGATGGCGCCGAGGGCTTGAGGGCGCAACGGGTGCTATTGACTGGCCCGGTTTGGCGCGGAAGATTCGGCACTGTCCTCCCCCTCGATGGACACTCCGCCCCTGTTCTCGGTCGTCATTCCCACCCGGGCGCGCCCGGAGCGGCTCGCGGCGTGTCTCGGGTCGCTCGCCGCCCAGGATTACTCCCCCGAGCGGTTCGAAGTGCTGGTGTCCGACGATGGGCTGCCCGGCAACCACGTGCGCCCGACGACCAACTCCGGCATCTTCCTCCCATGCCAGCCTCCACCGATCCCCTCGACAGCCTGGTCCATCTCTCCCACCTCCTCGGCCAGGAGACGCGCCTGGTTCAGCCCGGTGGCGGAAACACGTCGATCAAGCTGGGTGACGCACTCCTGGTGAAGGGCAGCGGCACCGACCTGCGCACCATCGGGCGCGAGGGCTTCACCCGACTCTCGCTCGCCCGGCTGGCACCGTTGGCCGAGGCCGACGCCATGAGCGACGCCGACATGATGCGCTTCATGGCGAGCTGCATGCTGGCGGAGGGCCCCGCGCCCAGCGTGGAGACGCCGCTGCACTTCCTGCTGCCGCATCGCGTCGTCGCCCACACGCACGACGTCGCGACGATGAGCCTGACCAACGTCCCCGACGGCACCGCGGAGCGGCTGGTGGGCGAGCTGTTCGAGGGCAGGATCGTCTACGTCCCGTACAGCCGGCCCGGCTTCCCGCTCGCCCGATCGGTACGCGGGATCGTGGACCGGATTCCGGCCGATGCGATCGGGCTCACGCTGGCGCACCACGGACTGGTGGTCTGGGGCGAGGACGCGGAGCAGGCGCGTGCCCGTCTGGTGGAGGTCGTGGCGCGGATCGACAAATATCTGGCCACGTGCCGGCGCGGCCGATTGCTGCTGGGGGCCGTTCGCAATCCGGGCCCCGCGGCCGAAGAGCGGCGCCGGCTGGCGGAGCTGGTGCTGCCCGTCGTGCGCGGAAGCTTGAGCCAGGGACCGCCTGGCGAGCCGGAGCGGGTGATTCTCCACTACGACGACGCCGACGACGTGCTGGCCACCCTCGCCGGAGCGCGGGTGCCGGAGCTGGTGCGGCGCGGGATGGCCACGCCGGAGCACCTGCTCCGCGCCGGTCGGTTGCCGGTCTGGCTCGATCTCGACCTGGGGGCGCCGCCGGAGCAGGTGACGGCGGAGGTGCGCAGCCGCCTCGCGGCCGCGCGCGCGGAGTACGAGGAGTACCACCGGCGCCACGCCGCGCCGGCCGAGCGCCCGCTCGACGACTGGGCCAAGGTGGTGCTCGCGCCCGGGCTCGGGCTGATTACGGCATTCACCGACAAGCGGAGCGCGCTGACCGCGAACCTCTGCTACCGGGCCACGCTCGAGGCCATCGCCGGCGCGGAAGCGGTGGAGCGCTTCGAGTTCATCGCCGAGCGAGACGTGTTCGAGTTCGAGCACTGGCCGCTGGAGCGGCGGAAAGTGGAGGAACAGAGCGCGCGAGATCGTGCCGCCAAGGAGCTCCCGCGCCATGTGGCGGTGGTGATCGGCGGCGGCAGCGGCATCGGGAAGGCCGCCGCACGCCGCTTCGCGGAGGAGGGCGCGCACGTCGTCGTGGCGGACCTCGACGGCGCGCAAGCGGAAGCCGTGGCGGCGGAGCTCGCGGCCCGGTTCCCCGGCCGGCTGCTCGGCCTGCCGGGCGACGTGCGCGATGACGCCAGCCTCGACGACCTGTTCCGCCGCACGGTGCTCGAGTTCGGCGGCCTCGACTGCCTGTTCTACACCGCCGGGCTGCCGCCGCGGTTCGCGCCGGTCACCGAGATCCGGCGCGAGGACCTGCAGCGGCAACTCGAGGTACACTACCTGGGCGCGGTCGCCGCGATCGGACGGGCTGCCGCAATCATGCGCCGCCAGGGACTCGGCGGCGCGATCGTGGCGTCGGTGTCCAAGGCGGCGCTGGTGCCGGGGCGTGAGGCGGTGGCCTACGGCGGGAGCAAGGCGGCGCTGTTGCAGGCGCTCAGGGTGGCCGCCGTGGAACTGGGGGGCGACGGCATCCGGGTGAACGCCATCAACGCCGATCAGGTGGACACGCCGCTGTTTCGCCGCTTCGTCGGCGAGCGGGCCGCGAGCCGCGGGGTCACGGAGGAGGAGCAGCTCGAGAGCTACCGCCGGCGGAATCTCATGGGCGTGGGCCTCATTCCGGCGGAGGCGGTGGCCGATCTGGCGGTGCTGCTCGCGAGCGAGCGGTTCCGCTTCACCACGGGCGACATCCTGACCGTGGACGGCGGGCTGGCGGAGGGGTTCCCCCGGTAGTTGCGCGCGATCACCTCGAGTGGTTGTCACAGCCCGTCGCGATCCTTACCTTGGGTCGGGTCGGCAGAAACCCACCGCTGGCCCGACTTCACATCATCACCGCGCTTCTGCGGCCGCTCCGCCCGGCATCCGCCCAGGGAGGGTCATGGACGTCCCCAGCCTGCTGCTCGGCATCGCGCTCGGCCTCGTGGCCGGCGGCATCGCCGCCTGGCTCGCCGGCCGCGGCACCACCGCACGGCTCGAGGAGCGGGCGGCGGCCGAGCGCCGCGCGGGGGAGGAGAAGCTCGCCCTCCTCGAGCAGGCGGAGTCCAAGTTGCGCGACGCCTTCGCCGCGCTCTCCGCGGAGGCGCTCCGGCGGAACAACCAGTCGTTCCTCGATCTCGCCCGGACCAGGCTGGGCGAGTTCCAGCAGTCCGCATCGTCCGAGCTGGAGCGGCGGCAGAAGGCCGTGGGCGACCTCGTCCGGCCGATTCAGGAGGCGCTCGCCCGGGTGGACGGAAAGCTCGGGGAGGTCGAGAAGGAGCGGATCGCCAGCTACGCCGCCCTGGTGGAGCAGGTGCGGGCGATGGCGCGGACGCAGGAGGCCTTGCAGGCCGAAACCGGCAACCTGGTGAAGGCGCTCCGGACGCCGCAGGTGCGCGGGCGCTGGGGCGAGATCCAGCTCAAGCGGGTGGTCGAGATGGCCGGGATGCTCGACTACTGCGACTTCGAGGAGCAGGCGAGCGTCGAGACGCGGACGGCCGGCTCCGGCCCGATCTGATCGTCCGGCTCCCGGGCGGCAAGACCGTCGTGGTGGACGCCAAGGCCCCGCTCGCCGCCTATCTCGACGCCGTCGACGGCAAAGGCGATGACGATGCGCGCGAGGCGCTGCTCCGGGACCACGCCCGCCAGGTGCGGGAGCACATGGTGGACCTCGGCGGCAAGGCGTACTGGAACCAGTTCCAGCCCGCGCCCGACTTCGTGGTCATGTTCCTTCCCGGCGAGGCGTTCTTCAGCGCCGCATGCCAGCACGACCCGTCGCTGATCGAGTTCGGCGTGAGCCAGCAGGTGATCCCGGCGAGTCCGACCACGCTGATTTCGCTGCTCCGGGCGATCGCGTACGGCTGGCGCCAGGAGCAGATCGCACAGAACGCACAGGAGATCAGCGAGCTGGGGCGGGAGCTGTACGAGCGGATCGCCACGATGGCCGAGCACTTCGACGGGCTCGGCCGGGCGCTCGAGCGCTCGGTCGAGACGTACAACCGCGCGGTGGGCTCGCTCGAGAGCCGGGTGCTGGTCTCGGCCCGGCGGTTCCGGGAGCTCGGGGTGGCGGGGGAGGAACTGACCGCACCGCCGTCGATCGAACGGGCGGTGCGGGGTGTCGTCGCGGTGGAGATGACGTCGGTGCTGCCGGAGCTGGCCGCGTCGCCGGTCCTGCCCGCGCCGCTCCCCGAGTCGCACTGACCAGGGTGCCCAGACGTTCCAGGGGTGGGTTTCCCCCGTTCCACTTCGCCGACAGCCTGCACGACGCCGCGGTGGCATCGGTGCTGGACCTGCATGGCTTCGGCGCGGGCGAGGTGCCCGGCGCGCTTCGGAATTTTCTCAGCACCTGGCAGCGCCGCGGCCGCGGTCTCGTGGTGCACGTGATCACCGGACGCGGCCGGAACTCGGCGCACGGGCCCGTGCTCCGCGGCAGGGTCTCGGCACTCCTCAAGGGCGAGCTCACCTCGCTCGTTGCCGATTGGGGACCCGATGAAAACGACGGCGGGTTCAAGGTAAGGCTCCGGTAGCGTCCGTCGGTCCCGCGTTCCCGCAATACTCCGTCCCCGGTTCACCGCCGGCAGGAAGGCTCGTCTGGCCCAGATCCAGTTCGTCCTCGCCCACGATCCCCTGCGGCTGCTCGAAATGGCCGCGGATGACTTTCTCACCGCCGAGCGGGGGACGCGCGAACAGCCGTTCCCCTCGCCGTCCTGTCTTCTCGCGTTGCGCCAGGGCGGGTTGCGGGACGATCTGATCGCCCTCGCCGCCGCGCGCGGGCTGCCCGGCTGGTTCGACCCACCGCTCTGCACCTTCCACGAGCTGCCCGGCTGGCTCGGCGGCACTGAGCGCAAGCCGTGCGACGACTTCGAGCGCGCCGTGATCCTGGGTGGCGTGCTCCGCCGGCTGGGGGGCGAAGTGTTCGGACGGATGCACCGGGCGGAGGACTTCATCGGCGCGATGGACCGGCTGTTCGGGGAGCTGATCGCCGAAGGGGTCGAGCCCGAGAGATTCCGGGCGGCGCTCGAGAGCTCTGGCCAGCGCGACCCGTTCGAGCGCCAGCGCGACAGCGAGCTGGCGATCGCGTACGAGGAATACGGCGCGGCACTCGCGGCAAAGGGACGGCGGGACGGGCGGGACACGTGGCTCGACTGCGCGCGCGCCATCGCGGCCAATCCCGAGGGACTGCCGCGGCGGCTCGGGGGTCGGCGGGAAATCCGGCTGCTCGGATTGCAGGACCTGCGCGGTGGGTGGCGGGGCCTGCTGCGGGCGCTCGCAGGGGCGCGGGGGCTCGACCGCGTGGTGATCTATTCGCGGGGCGAGCTGGACCTGGGCGACGGTATCGAGGTGGAGGTCCGGCGCGTGGATTCATTCGGCGCCGGGAGCGCGACGCCGAGCGGAACCGTGCAGGTGATTTCCGCCCCGGACGTCGAGCGGGAGCTGGAGCTCGTGGCCACCCGCGTCCGTTCGCTCGTCGATGGGGGCACGCCGCCTGCCCGCATCGCGGTCGTGACCCGGCAGGCGCGGCCCTACGTGGACCTGGCGCTCACCGCCTTCGACAAGGCCGGCGTGCCGGCCACGGCACGCCGTCGCATCGCGCTGTGCGAGGTGCCGGTGGTGCGCGCGCTCCGTGCTCTCCTGGCTGCTGCGGCCGACGGCTGGTCGCGCCACGGCCTGGTGGAGCTGGCCGACCAGCCCTGCGCCGCCACCGAGCTGGACGCGCGGATTCTCAACTTCGCCGGTTTCCGGCGTCGAGTGCGTGGGCTCCGCGCGTGGCACCAGGCGCTCGGCGAGCTGTTGACCGATGCTCGGCGCGAGGACGAGCGGCGGCACGCCGGGGAGGAACCCGATGACCATCGGAAGCCGCTCCCGCCGCTGCTGCGCTGCGAGCGTGCCGCCTCGCAGTTCGAGCGCTTCGCCGAGCGCGCGGCCGCGCTGGACGGCACCCGCACGCTCCGGCATTGGCTTGGCTGGCTGGACGAGTTTCTCACCGCCGACCCGTGGCACCTTCGCGAACTCATCCACCAGGTGCCCGGCCGCCGGTTCGACATCGTCCGCGTGGACCTGAACGGCTGGCGGGGGCTCACGGACATCGTGCGCGGCTGGCGCGCGGCGCTCGACGAGTGGGGCGGTGCCGACGCGCCGATCGACGTCGCCGAGTTCTACCGCCAGTTCTCCGACCTGCTGGACGGCGATATCGCCCTCTGGACCGAGACGCGGCGCGGCGTGCAGGTGCTGGAAGGGCTGGCCGCGGCCTACCGCACCTTCGATCATGTATTTCTCGTCGGGCTCGAGGCCGGGGGGTTCCCGCTGCCGGCGCCCACCTCGCCGATTCTCGACGAGCGCGAGCGGCAGGTGCTGCATGAGGCCGGGCTCCCGCTCGAGCTGCGGGCCACCTGGGACGCCCGCGAGCGCGAGTTGTTCGGCATACTGGTCGCGGGCGCGCAGCGGCTCACGGTTTCCTACGCCAGACTTGATGCCTCCGGCCGCGAGGTAGTCCGCTCCGCGCTGGTCGAAGAGCTGGGCGAGACCTGCCTGCTCGTGGGGGCGGAGGAGAGCGAGGAGATCCCGGCGTCGTGCGTCTCAATCCCCGGTATCCGGATCTACGCCGCTCCCGAGCTGCGCGAGCAGGCCGTCCACGCCGCGCGGATCGAATGGGGGCGCCGGACCCGCGACCCCTCGCCCTGGAACGGGCTGATCGAGGACCCGGCGCTTGTCGCTCACCTCGCGCGGGAGTTCGGGGACGACCGGCTCTGGAGCCCGACCCAGCTCGAGTCCTACGCCAAGTGTCCCTGGTCCTATATGTCCGCCCGACTGCTCGGCCTCGACCGCCTGGGCGATCCCGACGAGGAGATGGACGCCGCCACGCGCGGCTCCCTGCTGCACGACGCACTCGCGCGCTTCTACGGCCGCGCGCAGGAGCGGACGGCCGCCCCGGTCTTTCTCCGGGCAACCGACCTGGGCTGGGCGCGGCCGTTGATGGCGGAGGCGCTGGATGATTCGCTCGCCGAGGCCCGCGGGCACAAGTGGCTCGGCAACGGCCTGCTGCTCCCCGCCAAGCGGGAGGAGCTGCGGCGCATGCTCGAGCGGTTTCTCGATTGGGAGGTGCAGGAGCACGAAGACATGGAGAACCCGAAGAAGAAGAATGCGCCGCGCATGGTGCGGACCGCCATTACCGGCCACGAGGTCGCGTTCGATGACATCGTGCTCGAGCGGGGCGGCGTGCGGTTCCGCTTCCGTGGCTCGGTGGATCGGGTCGAAGTCGGCGTGGATGAGCGCATCGCCATCCCGGGCCGGTTCATCGCGGCGGTGGACTACAAGACGACGAAGTACGCCGTACCCGGTGCCGGCGCGAAGGAGGCCTGGGGTGATGGCGTGGTGCTTCAGGTGCCGCTCTACGCCTATGCACTGTCGCAGGTGCGGCCAGGGAGCGTGACGGCTCGGGTGGAGTACCGCGCCCTCAAGAAGCCGGAATCGGTGCACGCGCTCGAGCTGTATCAGTTCGACAAGCGCGCGGGCGGCGTGGTGCCCAACCAGGCGGCCGCCGAGCTGATGGAGGCGGCGCTCGACCAGGTTGCCCGGCACGTGCTCCGTGCCCGGCGCGGCGAGTTTCCGGCGTCGCCGCCGGACTCCTGCGGCTGCCCCGAGTTCTGTCACGCCATCGAGATCTGCCGGACTGCCGGCGGTCCCAGGCGGAACGGCTGGAAATGAAGCCGCCGACCGACTCCCAGTGGGAAGCGATCCGCACGACGGAGCGGCACCTGCTGGTGTCGGCCGGCGCCGGCACCGGCAAGACGAGCACGGTCGTCGGCCGCATCCTCTATCTGCTCGGCGCCGAGATCCGGGGCCAGACCTGCGCCGCCCCGCTCGCGCTGCGCGACATCGGCGCGATCACCTACACCAACGCCGCCGCCGCCGACCTCAAGCGCAAGCTGCGGAAGGAGCTCCGCGCCGCCGGCCGGCGCGACGAGGCCTATGAGGTGGACTCGGCGCGGATCGGAACGATCCACGGTTTCTGCGGCGATATCCTGCGCGAGTTCGCGCTCAGAGGCGGCTGGAGTCCGTCGGTGCGCGTGCTGGAGGAGACCGACGGCACGGCGCTCGTTGCCGAGTCGGTGCACGACGTGGTGCTCGCGGCACTGGAGGAGCGGCCGGTGGAGGGGCTCGATGCGCTCTTCGCCTCGTGGCCGGTGGGCAAGGTCGAGGGCTGGGTGTCGGGCCTGGTGGGGGAGAGCGCGCGGCTCGACCGCATTGCCGCCGAGCGGGAGGGCCTTGGCGCGCTCGAGCGGTCGGTGGTGGACCTGGCGCAGCTCGCGCGCACGGAGCTCACCCGCCGCCTGCGGGAGGCGGGCGCCGTGGATTTCGACCGGATGATCGTCTGGACCCGTGACCTGCTGGCGCGCGATCCGCTCGTCCGGCGGACGCTCCAGCGGCGGCTCCGGACCCTCATCGTGGACGAGTTTCAGGACGTGGACCCGGTGCAGCGGGAGATCGCCTACCTGCTCGGGGAGCCGGCCTCCGGCCGGCGCCGACACCACGCGGCTCATGCTGGTGGGCGATCCGAAACAGAGCATCTTCCGGTTCCGGCGGGCCGACGTGACCGTGTGGCGCCAGGTGGAGGACGACTTCGCCGGCCGTGGACTGGGCGCGGTGGTGGCGCTGGCGGACAACTTCCGGAGCGTGGAACCGGTGCTGGCGTTCGTGGACGCGACGGTGGGGAACGTTCTCGACGCGCCGATCGACGGCAAGGCGCCGCAGCAGTTCGAGGTCGCGTATCAGGCGGTTCGGGCCGCGCGCGCCGCGGAGGCGGCGTCGGACGAGGCACCGGTGGAGTTGCTCTTCGTGACCGCCGCCGACGGCGAGAAACCGAATGCGCTCGAGCTTCGCGCGGCGGAGGCCGCCGCCATCGCCCGCCGGGCCTGCGAGCTGAAGGCACAGGGACTCGACTGGCGCGAGATGGCGGTTCTCCTCCCGGCCTGGACGGACACCGACCTCTACGAGGCGGCACTCCGCCGGGCGGGCATTCCGACGTACGCGCTCCGCGGCGAGGGCTTCTACGGCCGCCGCGAGGTGCTCGACCTGATCCTCGCCCTCGAGACCTTGCGCGACCCGCGCGACGACCGCGCGCTGCTCGGCTTCCTTCGAAGCCCGTTCGTCGGCCTCCGCGACGAGACGCTGCTCGACATTGCCCGCCAGGCCGACCAGCCCTACTGGGACTACCTCGGTGTCGTCGAGGTGAAGGAGCAGCCGCTGCTCGACCGCGCGCGGGCCTTGCTCGAGGAGCACGTCGCCCTCCGTGACCGGATCCCGGCCGACCGCCTCCTCGAGCACCTGCTCGACCGGAGCGGCTATCTCGCCCACCTGCACGTGCTCGGCGCCGGGGCCGAGCAGGCGGTCGCCAACGTCCGCAAGTTCGTGCGCATCGCCCGGCTCGCGCCCGAGGCGAGCGTCGGCGACTTCCTCCGCGCCCTGCGCGAGGCGCGCGACCGCGGGGTGCGCGAGGGCGACGCGCGGCTCTACGGCGAGGGCGAGAACGTCCTCACCATCACTTCGATCCACAGCGCGAAAGGCCTCGAGTGGCCCGTGGTATTCTGGTGCGACCTGCTCCGGAAGCCGCAGGGCGTGACGGGCGACATTCTCGTCGGCCGAGACCGGATCGTGCTGCGCGACCCCTACTGCGAGCCGAAGGACCAGCCGCTGCACTACCTCTCGCTCAAGCAGGACGAGGAAGCCGAGCACTGCGCCGAGCGGAAGCGGCTCTGGTACGTCGCGGCGACCCGAGCGAAGGACCGGCTGATCCTGTCGGCGCTGTGCGAGGGGAAGCCTCCCCGCCTGTGTCCCGCCGAGGCGATCCTCGGCGAGCTGGGTGGGATCGCGCCGGTGGACGGCGGACGGGTGGCCTACGTCGGACGAAACGGCAAGACGTTCGATGCGAGTGTGCGGACCTGTGGCGTGGGCGAGGCGGAGCCTCAGCCGGCGCCCCGCCACTCGGAGCGGAACGGCGGATTCGAGCCCCGCCCGCTTCCTGACCTCCTTCCCAAGGTTGTCGTCCCGGCCGGCCGGACGCGTCATTCGGCGACCGAGCTGATGCTCCATGCCCGCTGCCCGCAGCGGCATTGGTTCCGCTATGCCGCGGGCCTCCGCGAGCCGCCGGTGGACCGATCGGGACCCGAGTACACCAGCGCGATCGCCAGGGGGCAGATCGTGCACGAGGTGCTCGAGCGGCTCGACCGGGACGAGGCGCTCGACGCACTGCTCGACGCCGCCATCGGCCGCTGGCAGCCGGAAGACGTCGCGCCCGATGCGCCGCCCCGACGAACGCTCCGCGACGAGCTGCGCGCCGAGGTGTTGGCCGTCGCCCATGATCCGGGGTACCGCGCGCTCGCCGACCAGCCCACCGCGAGGCGGGAGCTCGCCTTCCTCGCCATCCTCGGCGGCGACGAAATAGCGGAGGGCAAGGTGGATCTCGTGGCGCTCGAGGGAGAGCGGCTGGCTGTCCTCGACGTAAAGACGGGCGGTGGCGACGCCGAGGACGCGCGCCGAAAGGCGCGGCAATACGATCTGCAGCGGGACACCTATGTGACCGCGTTCGAGCGGATCGGCGGCATCCCCGTCGGACGGTTCGCGTTCCAGTTCTCCGCGGCCGGGCGGCAGATCTCGGAACCGATCACGGGCGAGGCGAGGCGCGCGGCCGCAGCGGAGATCCCGCGAATGATGGCGGAGATGGGGGTGGGACGGCCAGCCCTCGCGCGGAACCCCGAGGACTGCCGCTGGTGCGGGTACCAGCGCGTGGGGTGGTGCGGCGGCGTCCCGGCGGGCGGCGGCTCGCCCGGTGACGAATGAAGTCGCCCAAGGTCCAGCGGTGGGTCGACCTCCTGGCCGCGCTCCTCACGCGACGCTTTCCGGTCACGCTGGACGACCTCACCCGCGAGGTCCCGGCTTACGGGAAGGGCCAGGCCAAGGAGGCGCTGCGGCGGATGTTCGAGCGCGACAAGGACGAGCTGCGCGCGTTCGGCGTGCGGATCGAGACGGTCGAGATGCCGGAGGACGATGCCGTCGGCTACCGGCTGCTCGCCCGCGACTTCTACCTGCCCTATCTCGCGCTCATGGAGGAGGGCCGGCCGAGCCGGCCGCGCAAGCTGGGCAGGTACGGCTACGGCGCGCTCCCAACGGTCACCTTCGAGCCCGACGAGCTGGCCGCCGTGGCCGACGCCGGCGCGCGCGTACGCGAGCTGGGCGACCCGCTCCTGGCCGAGCACGCGGAGTCGGCGCTCCGGAAGCTCGCCGTGGACCTGCCGCTCGACGCGACGCGGCCGGGCGACGCACGGATAGCCCCCGCGTCACCCGTTGCCGACCCGCGGGTGTTCGAGGTGCTCGGCTCCGCGCTCGAGCATCGCAAGCGGGTGCGCTTCGAGTATCACGCGATGGGTGACGATGCGACGGGCGGGCGGGAGGTCGAACCGTTTGGTCTGTTCTTCCTCAATCAGCACTGGTATCTCGCCGCGCGCCCCGAGGGCGAGGCGATCGTCAAGAACTACCGGCTCAGCCGGATCAGCGGGCCGGAGGAGAACGCGAGCCGGCCCGGCACCGGTGACTACGAGATTCCCGCCGGGTTCCGCCTCCAGCAGCACGCGCGCTCGAGGCAGGCCTGGGAGCTGGGCGACGGGGACGCGGTCGAAGCCGTCGTGGAGATCCGTCGCGCCGATGGGGCGGCGCTGGCCGCGGCACGCCTTGGCGATCCCGTCGCGGATCAGCCGGACCAGCGGCGGTTCCTGGTCCGCCGCCGCGACGCGTTCGCCCGGTGGCTGCTCTCGTTCGCGGGCGACGTCGTGCCGCTCGCGCCGGCGGACCTGGTGGACGAATACGCCGAGCTGGTCCGGCGCACTCTCGCACTCTACCGGCAGCCGGCCCCGTGAGCGACACCGCGACCGCGCAGCTCCGCCGCATCCTTCAGATCATCCCGCAGCTCGGCGACGGCGAGCCGCACCCGATCGCCGAGGTGGTCGAGCGGGCGGGCGTGGACCGCGCCGTGCTGCTCAAGGACCTGCGGACGATCACCGAGCGGCTCGAGGTGCCGGGCGGGTTCGTGGAAGGCCTCCAGATCTTTCTGGATCCCGAGACCGTCGCCATCAACCCGTCGCATTTCCTGCGTCCCATGCGGCTCAACCGCCCGGAGCTCTGTGCCCTGGAGCTGGGCCTCGCGATGCTGCGGGGCTCGCGCCCCGCCGAAGAGCATCGTGCCATCGACCGTGCCCGCGACCGCCTCCGCCGCGCCATCTCCGCCGCGGCTTCCCAGGAGGACGACCACCGCTTCGCCTCGCTCGGTCCGGCCGGCGATCCGGAGCATCTCCGCCGGTTGCGCGCCGCGCATCGTGACCGGCGGTGGGTCCGGCTCACTTATCGGAAGGCGGATGCGGAGAAGTCCTCCAGTCGGCTGCTCTGTCCCTACGGCATCGTGTTCACGCGAGGGATGTGGTACGTGGTGGCGAACTGCGGTGAGGAAAGCCTGCGGATCTTCCGCCTCGACCGCGTGGAGGGCGTGGAGGTGCTGGAGGAGCGCTACCCGGCGCCCAGGGGTTTCTCGCTCGACGAGGTGGTGCGGGACGGGAAGGCGTTTCACTCAACTGAGGCGGAGACGCTGCGGGTGCGCTACTCACCTACCATCGCGCGGTGGATCGCCGAGCGCGAGGGGAAGGCGGTGGAGCCTGACGGCTCGCTGGTGGTGGAGCATCCGCTGGCGGACGCGGACTGGGCAGTTCGGCACGTGTTGCAGTACGGGCCGGACGCCGAGGTGCTGGAACCCCGGGAGGTGCGTGAGGCGATCGTCAGGCGGCTGGCGGGAGCGCGGGTCGGGGGCTAGGATGCCGGGATGACCGACATTCCCGACCGATGCCGTGAGTTCCGCCGGCTCCACCAGTCCGGCTGCTTCGTGATTCCGAATCCCTGGGATCCGGGCAGCGCCCGCACGCTCGCCCGGCTCGGATTTCCGGCGCTCGCGACGACCAGCTCCGGCTTTGCCTGGTCCCTGGGCCGGCGGGACAACAGCCTCCCGCTGGAGACGGTGCTCGCCCATCTGCGGGCCATTGCCGACAGCGTCGAGGTGCCGGTCAACGCCGACTTCGAGGGCGGATTCGCGATCGAGCCCGGCGAGGTCGGCTCCAACGTTGCCGCGGCGGCGCGCACCGGGGTCGCCGGACTCTCCATCGAGGATTCCACCGGCAATCCCTCGCGTCCGCTGTACGACTTCACCCTGGCGGTCGAGCGGATCCGTGCCGCCCGCCGTGCCATCGACGAGAGCGGCACGGGCGTGCTGCTCACCGGCCGCTCCGAGGGGTTCATCGCGGGGCGCCCCGACCTGCGCCGAAACGATCCGCCGGCTGACCGCCTACGCCGAGGCCGGCGCTGAGTGCCTGTACGCGCCGGGTATCCGCAGCATGGCGGATATCGCGGCGGTCGTCCGGGCAGTCGCCCCCAGGCCGGTCAACGTGCTGGTCGGGAGCGATTTCGCCACGGTGGCCGAGCTGGCCGGGGCGGGCGTCCGGCGGATCAGCGTGGGTGGCGCGCTGGCGCGGGCGGCGTGGACCGGGTTCCTCGCGGCGGCGAGGGAGATCGCGGAGGAGGGGACGTTTACGAATCTCGGACGGGCGGTATCGCACGCGGAGCTCGACGGGGCGTTCGGGGCGGGGTAGGCGCGGGGCCGGGGTGGGCCCCGGGGCGGGCGCCGGGGCGTGACGTTCGCGCGAGATCACGGCACTGTCATCCCGAGCGCAGCGAGGGATCTACTCCCGGTTTCCGGAACCGGGCTAGTAGATCCCTCGCTGCGCTCGGGATGACAGTCAACGGCCGGCTGTGCTGCCGGACCTGCCTCTCATCCGCTCGCGACTCCCTCACGACTCCCTCACGACTCCCTACTGCACGTGCACGATCTTCCCCACGGACGGCACCCCGTTCCGATTCAGAATGAAGATCTGATAGTGCCCCGGCGGTGCGAGATTCGGGCTGGCCGGTGCGGTCACGTCCACGCCGGTCGCTGTCGGCGTGAAGCTCAGCGTGTTCGCCCGCTGGCCCGCGTCGAAGGCGTGGGTCACCGAGCCGAGCTTGATCCAGCGGACGCCGGTGATCTGCGCCGCGTTGGGCGTGGCGACCGAAAACGTCTGGCCGTAGGACACGTCCGTCGGCGCGCTCGTGATCGTGGGCCGCGCGCCCTTGAACAGGTAGGGGGGCGAGAAGATCTCGTGGTTGTTCTCGTCCGGCACGACCTGGATGCCGGCCATCGCGTTGCCGCTGGCGCCGTGGAGCACCGTGCCGTCCGGCAGCAGCAGGGAGACCGAGTGATAGACCCGCATTTTGCTGTTGGCCGCGAGCGTGGTCCACTGGTTGGTGGTCGGGTTCCAGAGCTCCGCGTTGCGGGCGGCGTCACCGAAATTGATGTCCACGAAACCGCCGCCGGTGGTGCCGCCGGTGATGAGCACCTGGCCGTCCGGCAGAACGGTGGAGTTGAGGTGCCGCCGGGGAAACGCCATCGAGCCGGCGCTGGTCCATGCCGGCGAGGTCGCGTTCAGATCGATCTTTTCCGCGATGGCCGTCGGCACGTTGGCCTTGGGATCCGGCGTGGGCCAGCCGGTATCGCCGCCGCCGCCGGTGTAGAGGATCTTGCCCGCCTCGTACATGACGGACGTGCCGTAGTCCCGGTTCTTCCGATAGATGTGCGGCGGCCCGCTGATCCAGCGCCCGCGCCCGCCTGCCGAGCTCCCGTCCACGTCGAACCACATCGAGTTGATGCGCTCGCCGGCCATGAAGATGAACCCGGTCTTCGGGTCCACGAAGTTGCGCGGATAGTAGGGGATCTCGACCCCGTTGGCGCCGGGGAGCTGGACCCATTGGCTGTTCTCCCAGATCTCCGGAATCTCCACCACGCTGCCCGCCGAGTCTCGCCCGGCCATGGTGAGCATGCGGCCGTCGGGCAGCTCGGTCACGGTGGGATACCAGCGGCCGAATGCCATCTTGGGAAGGCCCGGCTGGAAGCTCTCGCTCGCTGGATCGAAGATCTCGGTGACGTCGATGCCCTTGTCGTCTGCCTTGTGGCCGCCGGACGTCATGAGCTTCCCGTCCGCCATGAACGCATGGCCGGCGCAGAAGAGCATGGTGTCCACCTCGATCATCCGCGCGGTGGTGGGCGGCCCGGCGGCCGGGTCCCACAGCCGCGGTCGCCCGCCCATGGTGCCGTTGACGCCCGAGTCGTACTTCCCCCATGCCAGAATCTTGCCCGTGGGCAGCAGATGCATGTGCAGCGGGACCATCGGCCAGTCGACCACCGGGCCCCATTTGCCGGTCGTCGCCTCGGCCGGGAGCGGCTGCACCTCGACGGGCGCGGAGGTCACGCTGCTCGCGCCGGCCGTGAAGGCGAGGGTAAATGCCCCGGTGCCGCGGATGCCGAGATCGCCGAACCGCGCGACCCCGCCCGCGTCGGTCGTGGCGGTGGTGCTCCCCTCGAGCGTGCCGCTCCCCGAGGCCAGCGCCGCCGTCACCTGGACGCCGCTCGCCGGGGCGTTGTTGGCATCCGACACCTGCACCACGGGCTGCACGCTGGGGTCGAACACCTCGCCCGTCAGCGCCGAGGTGGGCGGATTGGTGGCGATCGCGATGCCGGCGCCGCCGGTTCCTTCGGTCGCCGTTGCCGTGAAGGTGATCGGCGAGCCCTGCAGGCCGCTCACCGAGGCGGTCGTCGTCTGCTCGCCCGGGGTGGGGCCGAGCACCCGCTGAACCGCGGCCCGACCATCGGAGCCGGACTGGACGGCGGTCGCGGAGACGCTTCCGGCCCCATCCGGATCCCAGTGCACGGTCACGCCCTGGACCGGATTGCCGTCGGCGTCGGTGACCAGCACGGCGAGGGGACTGGCGAGCGCGGCGCCGGCGGTGCCGGTCTGCCCGTCGCCCCCGGCCATCACGATGGCGGACGCGGTGGTAGGCTGGGTGGTGTCGCCGCCGCAGTGGAGCGAAGCGCCGGCGAGAACGGCGGCGAGTGCCGAGAGAGTGAACTGCTTTGTTCGGGTCATGGCCTCAAGGGGTCGCGGGCTCGTGGCGCAGCGTCACATGCACCTTCCGGGCCCGCACCGCCGCGGAACGAGCCGACATATGTCGTTGCGCCTGCATTACTTGTAGGGCAAGCAGTGGATGCCGTTGCGCGGGCGCTGCGGGAAGCGAGCCACCCCGCGATTCACCCCTGCACCGGCATCCGGGAGGATCCTAACACCCTGACGACGACTCTGCTGCCCGCACTGCCTGGTCAGGGAGCGGCGGCCAGCTCCTTCACCGCGCCTGCCAGCGTCCGCACCTTGGCCGCGTCGGCCGAGCCCTGCGCGTCGCCGTCCAGCCGCGCCGCCAGCTTCGTCAGCGCCTCCTGCCGTTCCGTGCCCGATGCCTTCTCCGCGTTGCCAGCGCCTCCCGCACCGCGGCGATCTTGCCCGCCTCGAGCCCCTTCGAGCGCTCGAGCTGGTCGACGTACGCCCGCGCCAGCGCGAAGCTCGCCGGCCAGACCAGCTTCGGCTGGCCCTGGGTGTTCAGGTAGTCGAGGTGCACCGACTTGGCCGCGTCGATCTCGTTCTGCGAGATGAGCGCGCTCGGCGTCGAGCTCGAAGATGTCGAGCCCGCGCGCGATCTCGGAGCTCACCATGACGCCGTTGTACCAGTAGACCGACCACGACCCGCCGCTCGCCATCCGGGTCGAGTCCACCGGGCCGCGATCGAAGAAGGCGATCTCCTTCGGGTGCGCGGCGTCGGTCCAGTCGAACACCGAGATGCCGCCCTGATACCACGCCTGCACCATCACGTCCCGCCCCGGGATCGGGATCAGCGAGCCGTTGTGGGCCACGCAGTTCTCCTGCGGCGTCTGCGGCGCCGGCAGCTTGTAGTAGCTCTGGAACTGCATCTTCCGGTCGGCCAGCGTGAAGATGGCGTCCGCGCCCCACTCGCGCTTGTCGGTGGCGCGGCACTTCGGCTGGCCGCCGCCGCCCCACTCGTCGGAGAAGAGGATCTTGGTGCCGTCGTTGTTGAACGTCGCCGAGTGCCAGTAGGAGAAGTTGGAGTCGGCCACGGCGCCGATGCGCGTCGGGTGCGCCGGGTCGCTGATGTCGAGCAGCAGCCCGTAGCCGCCGCAGGCGCCGCCGGCCAGGCCGATGGCCGGGTAGACGGTGATGTCGTGGCACTGGGTGGGCCCGGGCTCGGGGCCGCCGGCGGTCGCCGGACGGCTGCCCATCATCGCGGCGATGATGCCGGGCAGCGCCTCCCGCAGCGCGGCGCTGTCGGCCGCGGTCGGGCGCGCCGCGTCCCGCCGCGCGCCTGCGACGATGCTGTCAGCAGCATCGGCTGGTGAACTGGTCGGAGCAGCACGTGCTCCTCGCCGTCGAATCGTCGCGGTGAACCCGCCCGCGGCGCGCGGCGGAATCCGCGGCGTGCTTGGCCGCGGCGATGTCCTGCCGGCGTCTCGCCGTGCTCCGGCGGGCGCCACCAGGTCGTTGAAGATCCGGGGCGAGCTCACGATGGCCGCCTGCTCCGGGATGGGCCAGCGGCACCTTGATGACCTCGATCCGGAACAGCGCCGAGTTGGGGTCCTCCGACGGCAGCGCGTCCACGCAGCCGGGCAGCTCGCTGGGCGAGCGCACCCGGGACGAGCCCGAGATGTAGACGTAGACGTTGTCCGTGTCCTTGCGGATCCACCAGCACGCGTGTGGGTGTGCGAGCCGCGGCAGGTCTGCACGTTGCCGACGTTCTTCGGGTGGCGCGATGTCGCTGATGTCGAAGATCCGGAGCCCGCGGAGCCGCTCCGTGCTGACCGTGTCCTTCACGCCCTCGGTGCCGCAGTCGAGCCGGGCCGAGAGGTCCTCGCCCGAGACGAACAGCAGGTTCTGGTAGACCGAGACGTCGCTCTGCGAGGCGGGGCAGACGTAGGCGGTCGCCAGCGTCGGGCGCGCGCGGGTCGGAGATGTCCCACACCTGGTAGCCGTTGTAGCTGCCCTGGATGGCGTACTTGCCGGTGAAGCGCCAGGTCGGAGTTGGTGACGCCCGACGAACTGCTGCGACGGCGGCGTCTGCGAGAGCGACGCGCAGGTTCCAGGCGGCTTCGCCGGCGTCGGTCAGCCCGGCCTGGAGGCCGACGCGCGGGTCCGGGCTCGGCGCGGCGGCGGACATGCTGCCGCCGGCGCCGGGCGCGCCGCGGGCGACGAGCGACGCCGAGTGGGCGCAGGCCGCCGAGGTCAGAAGTGCGAGGGCGAGCGGGACAGCCGGAGCGGAACGGATGCCATGACGGGTTCCTTGGGAGTCACGGGGAGCTGTCATTCGGAGGTGAGGGCGGCGAGCATCGTCTCCATGCGGGCGATCTCGGTGGACTGATCCACGTTGACGTCGTTGGCGAACTTGAAGACGGTCTCGTCCTGGGCGGCGCCGTCGGACCCGAACAGGTCCCTCACCATGGAGACGGCGCCCCGGTGGTGCTGGATCATGAAGGTCAGGAACAGGCGGTCGAACTCCGGCCCCGCGCGCCTGGTCGAGCTGCCTGCATCTGCTCCTCGGTGAGCATGCCCGGCATCAGCATCTCGGTGCATCGTGCATCGTCATCCATGCTGCGGTGCGGCCTCGGGCACCGGCTGGCCGCCGGTCGCGCGAGCCAGCGCTGCATGGTGGCGATCTCGTCCTGCTGGGCGTTGATGATCCGCGCGGCCAGGGTGCGCATCGACGGGCTGGCCCCGTGGCTCGGCGCCCAGCCCGCCATCACGATGGCCTGCGCGTGGTGGCCGATCATGGCGGTCATGAAGTGGACGTCCGCCTCGGTATAGGGACGGCGGGCGCTGTCCGCCCGGGCCTCGGCGACGGCCGAGGGCTCGGGCCGGGCGATGGTCGCCGGGTGCGGGGAGGTTCGCATGGCCGCGTTGGACGCGCTGCCGCACGCGCCCAGGGTCAACGCGGCCGCCAGGGCCGCCGGGATCGACCGCATCTGTGGTGTCCGCCTCCGCAACGTGGTCTGAAGGTGCCTGGCCGGGTCACGAGCGCTGTTGGAACCGGTGAATATTATCACCACTGCACGGCGCTGGCGCTCCCGCCGGTCCGCCCAGATTTCGGCTCCGATTTCCCAATCACGCTCGATCGACCGCTCCACATCATCAAGGAGAGATCATGCGGAGTCCGTGCAGGCGGGTAGCCATCGCGACGCAAGCGGTGGCGGTGGCGATCCTCGCCCTGGGTATGCCCACGCCGGCCTGGGCGCAGTTCGGCGGGCTGAAGAAGCGGCTGAAGAGCGCGGCGGGTCAGGAGGGCGCGTCCAAGGCTGCCGACGCCGCCACGGGTGACGCGGCCGCCAAGCCGGCGGAGACGGGGAATGCCTCGGCGCCAAGCGAGGCCGGTGGCATGATCGTCCTGACCCAGGACGTGGTCGATCAACTGCTCGCCGGCCTCAAGGCGGGTCAGGCCGAGCGTGCCGCGGCCGCCAGGGAAGACACGCCCTACGGCCGCTACACGCAGGGTTCGGCGGCCTACGAGGAGGCGGAAGCCAAGTGCCAGGCCGCGCAGCAGAGCTTTCCCCAGCGGATGGCGGGGAACCCGAAGGTGATGGACAAGTACAGCGCGCTGATGGACAAGATGGTGGCTGCCCAGTCCAAGCGCGACAGAAGCTGGTGGAGATCTATCAGGATTCGGCGATGGCCATGCAGGATCCGAGCTGCGTCGTGAAGCAGCCCGAGCAGCCGAAGGACTACTACGAGGCGCAGCGCGCCTCGACGCCGGGCGGAGAAGCAGGAGATCAAGGCCTCGGGCCTCAGCCGCGGCGAGCTGGCGATGGTCAAGGAGCGGGCCGACGCGATCCTCCGGGGCGCTACGCCTCCCGGTGGCGCCTCACCCGCGGAGAAGTCGGCGGTCGCCGCCAGGGCGGCCGAGCTCAAGCCGCTGCTCGGCATCCAGGCCCGAAGCCCGCGGCGCGCACCAGAGAGCCCGCGCCTGCTCCCGCCGCGGCGCCGGCCGCCGCGCCAGCCCGACCCGCGACAGTCGGGCCGTGAACGGCCTGCATGACCAAACATCCAGACCCATCAGGCGGAGATCGAAGCGCTCGGTAAGCGGGCCGAGGCGGCGCAGGCGGCGGGCGACACCGGAAGCTGATGGCGATCGCCGACACGCTGCAGCGGATCCAGATGGCCGGCTGCGGCGGGCGGTAGCCGCGTGAGTTCGATCCTCCGGGCGCTCGCCGCGAGCAGCGTGGCCGCGGCCGCGCCGCCGGCGGCGCGGTCGGCGCGGTGGCGTCCGGCGCGCCCTGCCGGCCGCCCGGCGGGCGCGCTGGCGGTTCGCGATGGCGCTCGGGTCACCTGGTGGCGAGCGACCGTGCGCCGGCCCGGTGGTCGGAGGCGGCGCTGCTCGCGGACCGCGTCGCCTGGCGCAGGGGCGGGCCGGCGTGGAGTGGGGGGAGCTTCAGCTCCGCGGGCGCGAGCGAGGCCTGGCGCACCCGAGTGGTCGTCGTCCGGCTGGACCCCCGCCGGGTGGAGCTGTCGCTGGTGCCGGCGTTCACCCGCGGCGAGCAGCTGGACCGTGGCCGAGGCCGGCTCCGACGCGGCGCTGGCGCTCGATGCGGGGCAGTTCCGCGGCACGCTCCCGTGGGGCTGGGTGGTGACCGGCGGCCGCGAGATGCTCGCGCCGCAGTACGCGCCGCTGGCCGGCGCGGTCGTGGTCGACGGTTCGGGGGCGGTGCGCATAGTCGCACCCGACCGCGTCGGCGGCCGAGCGGGCGCGGCGGAGCCGCGCGCGAGGCGTTCCAGAGCTACCCGATGCTGCTGCAGGACGGCGTGGTTCCGGAAGCGCTCCAGCGAGCCTGGCAGGGGCGTCGATCTCGCGCACCGGGACGCGCGGCTCGCGCTCGGGACCCTCGCCGACGGGCGCGTCGTCATCGCCCTCACGCGGTTCGATGCTGCTCGGCCCCTCGCTCGGCCGAGTGCCGTTCGGGCTGACCTCGCCCGAGATGGCGGCAGTGATGGGCGCGCTCGGCTGCCGCCAGGCGCTCCTGCTCGACGGCGGGATCTCGGGCCAGCTTCTGGTGGGTCGGGCAGACGGGCCGCCGCGCACGTGGCCGGGAGCGCGGGGCGTGCCGCTGGGGCTGGTGGGTCGGGCGCGGCGGTGATGTCCCGCCTGCGATCACTCGTGGAGGCCACGGTTGTCGGCGTGACGCTCTCGACCGCCCTCTCCGCCCAGGAGCCGGACTCCTCGCTTCTCACGCTCAGTCGCGTGTTCGACTCCGACGAGTTCGCGCCGGAGCTCCCCGGCGCCGTGCGCTGGCTCGACGGTCAGGCGGCGTATACCCGGCTCGAGCCGGACAGCGCCGCGCCGCTGGCTCGTGCCCTGATCCGGTACGACGCCGCGACGGGCCGGCGCGAGGTCTGGGTCTCCGCCGCGCGCCTGATCCCGCCGGGCGACTCGATCCCGCTCGGGATCGAGGACTACACGGTGTCGCCCGACAAGCGCCGCGTCCTGTTGTTCACCAACTCGCGCAAGGTCTGGCGGCAGAACACCCGCGGCGATTTCTGGGCGCTCGATCTCTCGACCTGGCGGCTGCACAAGCTCGGGGGGCCGGCGGCCGCGCCGTCCACGCTCATGTTCGCCAAGTTCTCGCCCGATGGCGGGCGGGTGGCCTACGTGCGGGAGCACAACCTCTACGTCGAAGATCTGGACGACGGCCGGATCACCCAACTCACCGATGACGGCTCCCGCACCATCATCAACGGCACCTTCGACTGGGTCTACGAGGAGGAGCTCAGCCTGCGCGACGGGTTCCGCTGGAGCCCCGACGGCCGGCGGATCGCCTTCTGGCAGCTCGACGCCTCCGGTGTGCGCGACTTCGACCTGATCAACGACACCGACTCGCTCTACTCGTTCGTCATCCCGGTGCAGTATCCCAAAGCCGGCACCACCAACTCCGCCGGCCGCGTCGGCGTGGTGAGCGCCGGCGGCGGACGTCCGGTGTGGCTCGACGTCCCCGGCGATCCGCGCAACAACTACATCGCCCGGCTGGAGTGGGCGGCCGGCTCGGACGAGGTCGTCCTCGAGCACCTGAACCGCGCGCAGAACACCTTGCAGGTGATGCTGGGCGACGCGAGCTCCGGCCGGGTCCGAACGGTGCTCACCGAGCGCGACAGCGCCTGGGTAGATGTGGTGGACGATCTCCGCTGGATCGAGGGCGGGAAGAGCTTCACCTGGATCAGCGAGCGCGACGGCTGGCGGCATCTGTACGTCGTGTCGCGCGACGGGTCGAAGACGCGGCTGGTGACGCGCGGCGCCTTCGATCTGCACAACCCCGCGAGTGCCTTCGGGCAGCCGTTCGTCGCGGGCGTGGACTCGGCGGCCGGGTGGGTCTACTACACGGCATCACCCGAGAACGCCACCCAACTCTACCTGTACCGCAGCCGCCTGGACGGGAAAGGCCGACCGGAGCGCGTCACCCCGGCGAACCAGCCGGGCTATCACCTGTACCAGCTCTCGACCGACGGGCGGTGGGCGCTCCACAGTACTCCTCGCTCGGGACGCCGCCCGTGGTCGAGGTCGTCAGCCTGCCGACGCACCGGGTCGTACGCACGCTGGCGCCGAACCAGCGGCTTCGCGCTGCCGTCGCCCGGCTCCGGCGCGGCCCCGCCGAGTTCGTGAAGGTGGACGCGGGAAACGGGCTTCAGCTCGACGGCTGGGTGATGAAGCCACCCGGCTTCGACTCCACGAAGCGATACCCGGTTCTCTACGTTGTCTATGGCGAGCCCGCCGCCCAGACCGCCCTCGACGCGTGGGGTGGCAACGGCTACCTCTGGCACCTCATGCTCACCCAGCAGGGTTATGTGGTGGCGACGGTGGACAACCGCGGCACGCCCGCGCCGCGTGGACGGGCCTTCCGGAAGGCCATCTACAGGAAGATCGGCGTGGTCAACTCGGCCGATCAGGCCGCTGCCGCGCGAACGATGCGCCGATGGTCATGGGTGGATTCCACCCGGATCGGCGTGTGGGGCTGGAGCGGCGGCGGCTCGACCACGCTCAATCTGCTGTTCCGCTATCCCGAGCTCTATCAGACGGGCATGTCCGTGGCGCCGGTGCCGGACGAGCGGCTGTACGACACGATCTATCAGGAGCGCTACATGGGGCTGCCGCAGGAGAACGAGGCGGCCTACCGGGAAGGCTCGGCCCTCACGTTCGCCGACAGTCTGCGGGGCAATCTGCTCGTGGTCCACGGGTCGGGCGACGACAACGTGCACTACCAGGGGACCGAGCGGCTGGTCAACCGGCTGGTGGCGGCGGACCGGCCGTTCACGTTGATGGTGTATCCCAACCGATCGCATTGCATCTGTGAGGGCGAGGGGACGAGCCTCCACCTGTACTCGCTGCTGACCCGCTATCTCGAGCGGAACCTGCCGGCTGGAGCGCGCTGAGCGGGGTGAGCCGCATCGATCTGCTCGCCGTCTGCGGCAGCCTCCGGGCCGCCAGCTCCAATCGCACACTGCTCCAGGCGGTCACGGCCCTGGCACCCGCCGACGTGACGGTGCGGCTCTCCGAGCACCCCGCGACCCTGCCGCACTTCAACCCCGATCTGGACGGTCCCGAGCGTCCGGCCGCGGTCGCCGCCTGGCGCGCGGCCGTCGCGAGCGCCGACGGCCTGTTGATCTCCACGCCGGAGTACGCCCACGGATTGCCCGGAGCTTTCAAGAACGGCCTCGACTGGCTGGTGAGCGACCCCGCGCTGCTGCACAAGCCGGTCGCCCTCTGGAACGTCTCGGCACGTGGTGCGTACGCGCAGGCCTCGCTGGTCGAGGTCCTGCGCACCATGTCCATGCGGATCGTGGAGGAGGCGGGTGTGACGCTCCCGCTGCTCGACGGCCCGCTCGAGCCGGCGACGATCGCAGCCACACCCGGGATCCGTGCCGTGCTGCGAAGTGCGCTGGAGGCGTTCGCGCGGTCGATTCGCGAGGCGCCAACCGAGCGGCCCTGAACGAGCAGACATCTCGATTGCTGGAGGGTGACGCGATGAAGCTCGTGGGACTGACGACCCTGGGCGTGCTCGCGGCCTGCGCGGGCAACTCCAGTATGTCCGGCATGCCCGGTACGGTCGCGGGCTCCGTGACGTACCGCGAGCACCTGGCGCTCCCGACCGATGCCGCATTGCGGGTGCAGCTTTTCGATATGACCGGGCAAGACTCGGTCCCCGCGGCCGTCGCCGACACGACGCTGCAGCCTGAAGGCCGCCAGGTGCCGCTCCCGTTCCTCCTGCGCTACGATCCGAAGGACATCGATCCGACGCATGTGTACGCCCTGCGCGCCACCATCCTGAGCGGGACGCAGGCGATCTTCACCACCCACGCGGTCGTGAAGGTCATCACGTGGGATTACCCCGACCGGGTGGACCTGGTGCTCACCCGTGTAACGACGTCCGCGGCCGCCGCATCCGACGCGCTGTGGGGCACCTCCTGGGTGCTCGAGGACATTGGAGGTACGGGCGTCACGAATGCCGCGCCGGCCACCCTGGAGTTTCCTGCTCAGGGCAAGGTGGCCGGCCACGCGCCGTGCAACCGATTCTTCGGCACGGTCACGCTTGCCGATTCGACGATCGCGTTCGGGCCCCTCGGCGCGACGCGGATGGCCTGCGCGGACTCGGTGATGGACCAGGAGAGCAGGTACCTGAAGGGTTTGCAGGGGGCCGTGCGGTACTCGGTCGAGGGAGACGTGCTCACGATCGCTACGAAGGCGATGGATCGGCCGCTGCGGTTCACTCGCCAGGGCCGGCCGTGAGGGCCCGGGCTCAGCGATCGACGTAGGACATCATGCTTTCGTTGTAGCGTGGCCCAGCCGCTCCTCCCGGGGGAAGCGTGGCTTCGAGCCGCGCGAGCGCGGCGGGACCGAGCCGCAGGTCGGCCGCTGCGACGTTCTCCTCGAGGTATCGGCGGCGCTTGGTGCCCGGGATGGGCACGAAGTCCTTGCCCTGCTGCAGCACCCAGGCGAGCGCGACCTGGCTCGGGGTGGCGCCGAGCTCGGCGGCCACCTGGCCCACCACCGTGGCAGCACGCATGTTGAGGTCGAAGTTGGCGCCCTGGAAGCGCGGGTCGCCGCGGCGATAGTCACCCTCGGGGTACTCCTCCGCGCGGCGGGCCGTGCCGGTGAGAAAGCCGCGGCCCAGCGGGCTGAACGGGCACGAGGCCGATGCCGAGTTCGCGCAGCAGCGGGATGATCTCCGCCTCGAGGTTCCGCTCCCACAGGGAATATTCGCTCTGGAGCGCTGCGATCGGGTGCACCGCATGGGCGCGGCGGATGGTCTGGCGCGCCTGCCTCGCTCAGGCCGAGGAAGCGGACCTTCCCTTCATGCACCAGGTCGGCCATCGTGCCGACGACGTCTTCGATGGGAACCTGGGGGTCCACCCGGTGCTGGTAGAGCAGGTCGATGCGGTCGGTGCGGAGCCGCCCGAGCGACCCCTCGACCGCTTCGCGGATGTGCGCCGGGCGGCTGTCCAACCCGCCGCGCCCCGTCGCGCCGATCTCCCAACCGAACTTGGTGGCGATGATGGCCCCGTCGCGACGCCCCTCGAGTGCCCGGCCGAGCAGCGACTCGTTGGTGTAGGGCCCGTACACCTCGGCCGTGTCGAACAAC
The DNA here is from genome assembly GCA_963831425.1 of uncultured Gemmatimonadales bacterium. Classification (GTDB taxonomy): domain Bacteria; phylum Gemmatimonadota; class Gemmatimonadetes; order Gemmatimonadales; family GWC2-71-9; genus CAVVWJ01. The sequence continues at coordinate 119,558 of CAWHQC010000001.1, forward strand.
GTCACGCCGAGCTCCAGGGCGCGGTGGATCGTCGCGATGGATTCGCGGTCATCGGGCGTGCCGTAGGACTGGCTCATGCCCATGCAGCCGAGGCCCATCGCGGAGACGGCAAGGCCCTGCGAGCCCAGCATTCGAGTCGTCCGCATGATTCAACGATAGGAGCGGCGGGCGGAGCTGTCCACTCGTTGCATCCCACGCCTCTGCGCGCACGATGGTTCGCGCTCCTCCTCGCGCTGATCCTGGCGCCCGCACCCGCCGGCGCGCAGGGGCGCGGCGCTCCGGTAGACACGGCCGCGCTCCAGCGCCTTCTCGTGGCGGAGGATGCGCGCGGCACGGGCCGCGACGGACTCGAGCCGCTCCTCAGCGCGCTTGCCGGCAGCGATACGCTGCTGCGCCGGCTGGCGGTGCGCGGCCTCGGGCGGCTGCAGCGTCCGGAGCTCGGACGCCGGCTGCTGCCGTTGCTTGCGGATCCGGTCCCGTCAGTTCGCGCGGAGGCGGCCAACGCCATTGCGCAGTCGATGCGCCGTACCCCGGACGGCACGACCCTCGCCGACGCCGGCCAGCTCGCCACGCGTGAGGCCGCGAGCGCGCTCGGCCGCGCGCTCGGGCGGGCGCTCGCGGACGCGACTGACGCCGGCGTGGTGGACGCGCTGGCGCAATCGCTGGGGCGCCTGCCGCTTCCGGACAGCGCCGCGGCGCGCGCGGCCGAAGCGGCCATCCGCGCGCGGTTCGCGGTCAACCAGACGCCCGGTACGGCCCACGGGCTGTATACCCTCGCGCGGGCGCGCCGCGCGACGGGCAATCTCGAGCCGGCGAGCGTGACGCTGCTCCGGCGCGCCGCCGTGACGTCGCCGGACACGATGGTTCGCCGGCTGGCGCTCCGCGCGCTCGCGGCGGCCGGCGGGCTGGACAGCGCTACCGCTACCCGTGCCAGCCGCGATCCCGACGACGAAGTGCGGCGCGTGGCGTTGAGCGGAAGCGGCACGCTCTCGCCGCGGCTCCGCGCACGGCTGGTACGCCGGGCGCTGGCCGATTCGAGCGTGATCGTCCGGGTGGAGGCCGTCGCCGCGGCGCGACTGGGCGAGGGCGCGGCCGACTGTGCGCCGATCCTCGCCGCCACGCGGGACCGCGAGCCCTACGTCACGCTCGTCGCGATCGACTCGCTCGGAAGCGGCTGTACCGACCATCGCGCCGCGCGCGCGTCGCTCGAGCGGCTGGCGGATGCGCCGGTGACGAGCGGTCCTCCCGACCACCGCTGGCAGGCCGCCGCTCACGCGCTGGCGGCGCTGGCCCGGCTGGATAGCGCCGCCGCCGCGGCCAGGCTGCCGCGCTTCGCCGGCGCGGAGCGATGGGAGGCGCGGCTGTACGCGGCGCGCGCCGCGGCACTCCTGGGCGCGCGGCCGGTGCTCCTCCGGCTCTCGGCCGACCGCGACCGCAACGTGCAGGAGGCGGCGATCGCCGGGCTTGCCCGCACGGCGGGGCACGAGGCGGACAGCGTCTATCTGCGGGCGCTCGGCTCCAGCGGCCATCAGGTGGCGCTCGCTGCGGCCGAGGCGCTCGTGGGCTCGCCCCATCCCGGGGCGCTCGCCGCGCTCCTGGCCGCCTTCGAAGCCCTGAGCGCGCACCGCAGCGAGAACGCCCGCGACCCACGCGTCGCCATGCTTCGGCGCATCGGCGAGCTCGGCTCGGTCGCGAGCGCGCCGCGCCTCGCGCCCTTCCTCGCCGACTATGACACCACCGTGGCCGCGCTCGTGGCCACTACCCTCGCCGGCTGGACCGGCGCCCCGGTCGAGGCCCGGCCGGTGCCGCTGCCGATCCGGGTCGAGCCGCTGGCAAGCGTGTTCCTGCGCCCGGCGGTCCGTCTCGAGGTCACCATGGCGCCCTCGAGCGGTGGCGGCAGCTTCATCGTGCTGCTCTTTCCGGACGAGGCGCCGGCCACGGCCGCGCGGGTGCTACGGCTGGTGCGGGAGGGTTTCTATGACGGGAAGGTGTTCCAGCGGGTCGAGCCGGATTTCGTGGTGCAGGGCGGTGGGCCGGATGCGAACGAGTATGTCGGCGACTCGCTGTTCATGCGGGACGAGCTCACCTCGCGCATGCACGCCCGAGGCACGCTCGGGATCTCGGCTCGCGGGCGCGACACGGGCGATGGACAATGGTTCATCAACCTGGTGGACAACCCGCTGCTCGACCACGAGTACACGGTCTTCGGCCGGATCGAGCGTGGCCGGGACGTGGCCGAGCGGATCCTCGAGGGCGACCGAATCGCGCGAGTGCAGGTGATCGAGGTCAGCGCACGCCCGCACTAGCGGGCGCGCGCTCGGCCAGCAGACGCTCGGCGAACTCCAGGCCGTCTTCCACCCGGGCCAGCCGAGCTTCGAGCTCCTCGATGTACGTTCGCTGGCTCTCGACCACCTGCCGAAGCTCGGCGAGATCGGCGCGCTCACCAGCCGCCCACCCGCCTCGCCCGGGGCGCTCCCAGCGGCGCCGCCGGAGCGCCAGAAGGATCACGAGAGGAATGAGCCACCACATCATGCCGTACCACATGGCATTACCTACAGCGTTGAAGTTTGCCAGGCGCGCTCGATGTCATCGGCCGCCTGCTTGAGGATCTCGGCCACGCGCTTGACGGCCGGGTCGTCGGGGCCGCGGCGCCAGGCGTGCCGGAAAGTGCCGCGGGCCAGCCGGGCGAACTCGCCCTGCAGGTCGCCGATGGCGCCGCCGGTGAAGTCGCGCACGGTCTCTCGCACGCGATCGATGATCTCATCGAGCAGGTCGCGGTGCTCTTCCAGGTACCGCTCGCCTTCCGGGGTGATCTCGTAGACCTTCTTGCCCTCGGCCTCAACCGCGCGGACGTAGCCCTGGTCTTCCAGCAACTGGAGGGTCGGGTACACGGTGCCTGGAGAGGGGGTGTAATAGCCGCCCAGCTTTTCCTCCAGCGCCTTGATGACCTCATAGCCGTGGCGCGGCTTTTCTTTGAGCAGGCGGAGGATGACGAATTTGATCTCGCCCGCCTCGAACATCTGACGCCGGCCAGGGCCACGCATCGGTCCCCACTTGGCCCAGGCGCCGTGGCCAAACGGGAACCCGCCGAAATCGAAACCGCCGCGTTGACCGCACATATATGGACCTCCGGTCCTCGATACAGGTACCAAGATATGACGACCGATATATCTTAGTAACAGCCTGAAACAGCGTCAAGAGGGTGTCGTTGGCCGGCGCGGTTCGCTTATCATGGTGCATCGGGCTAACTTTGAGGACACCCTCGTCCCATCCCGGCACGGAGGCGCTCCCCGCTACCGATTGGAAGACCCCCATGTCCGACCTCCCGCCCCGCAAAAGCGGTTCGGCTTCTCCCCAGCTTCCCCAGACGGTCCTCGACAAGGTGCTGGCCCGCGTGAGCGATGCCGCTTTGACCGTAGATCAGCGCTCCCATGCCACTCGGCCCCGTGCCTCACGCCGGCACCCGGAGCCGCTCGACCTCCTGAGCGCCGACGCCACGCGCACGCCCGAGCAGGTGCGGGAGGCCCGGTCTCTCCGGCTGGTCTTCAGCGAGTTCGGCGATTCCTACCGCGAGTTCCGCCGGCGCACCGGCGCGCCGGTTTCCGCGGACGTCCGGGATGCCGCCAACCGGTTCCGGCGAGAGCTCAGCGTCAACTCTCTCGCCACGGTGGCGGCCCGTCTGGAAGAGTTGCAGATCGCGTGGTAATCCTGCCCGCGCTGACGCTCGCGCTCATGGCAGTGTCAACGGACAGCGCCGTCGTGCGGAACATCGAGGTAGCTCCGGGCGAGATCCTGCGCACCACGACGATGGGGGCGGGCCGGCCGCTCGTCCTCATTCCCGGCATCTTCGGCGCCGCCTACGGCTACCGGAAGATCACCGGGCCGTTGGCCACGGACGGGTATCAGGTCATCATCGTCGAGCCGCTTGGCTACGGCTGGTCGTCGCATCCCAAGTCGGCGGACTACTCGTTCACCGCTCAGACCGGGAGGGTCGGCCACGCGCTCGACAGCCTGGGCGTGCGGGGGGCGCTGTTCATCGCGCAGTCCAGCGGGGCGTCGATCGCCTTCCGGCTGGCGATCGTCCGGCCCGACCTGGTGCGCGGACTCCTCTCGATCGATGGCGGTCCCGCCGAGAGCGCGGCCACGCCGGGCATGCGGAAGGCGTTCAAGTTCGGTGGGGGTCTGGTCAAGTTCGCGATGGATGAATCGAAGCTGCGGCACGACGTCCGCCGCGAGATCGTCCGCAACTCGGGCGATACCACCTGGGTCACCGATGCCGTGATCCGGGGCTACACCGCCGGCCAGGTGGCCGATCTCAGCGGGTCGATCGATGCCTTCCAGCGGATGTCGAAGTCCAGCGAGGAGTCCGGATCGCTCGCCGACCGGTTGCACCAGTGCGTCGTGCCGGTGCGGCTGCTGATCGGTACCGTACCGCACCCCGCTGAGGTGACCCCGGACGAGCGCGAGCTGCTCAGCACCAGGCTGCCGAACTTCGGCACCGACAGCGTTCCGGGCTCCGGCCAGTACATCCCGGAGGAGCAGCCGGCCGCGGTGCTCGCGGCGGTGGCCCGGCTCGCCGCCGCGGCGAACTGAGCGCGGTGCGCCCTACGGGCGCACCGGCACCCGCATCTGCCGGCTCCCGACGCGGTCGGAGACGCTGAGGTCGAGCGCCGACCGGCCGGTCTGCACCACCGCTTCGCCGCCCCTGGCAAAGGACAGCACCTCTCCCGTGTCGGGATCCCGCACCATGATCATCGGAGTCGCCGCCGCATCCCACCGGATTGCGACGCCCCCCGCGACCCGTCGGGCCTCGATGCTCTCCATCGTTCGCATCGCGCCGACCGCCGGTGTCTGGCGGTTGGCGGCGACCGCACCGGCAGACCCCGACAGCCGGAGCCCACTCAGGCGCGCGGCCGCCGCTTCGTCGAGCGGCACGGTGAAGGCGAACTGGCGCCCGCCGCGCGGATCGTCTGCGATCCGGGCAGCGTCGAACGACAGATGGAAGAGCCGCGCGCCGTCCGCCGCGAGGCCCTCGACCGAGTAGGGTCCGGGCGCCGGGGGCAGACTCGGGCGGGTCATCAGCTCGAACGCGGGCTCGAGCACCGCGCGGCCATTCACGATGCGACCCCAGACCAGCAAGCAGCGCTCCGCCCGGCCGACTGACGCAGCCGCGATCGCGGGGGCATGGCCGCGGAACTCCAGAATCTTCCGGTAGGTGTAGTCACTGATCCACGGATCGCCGCAGTATCCCATGATGTCGGGTGTCGAGGGGTCCCGCAGCACCTGGTTCTGCATGTCGAACCCGTACACCCCGATGACGCCACCCGAATAGGGATAGTTGGGGTCTGCATCCGAGGGGTTGCCGCAGGGCGAATGGGGCCGGCCCCAGTTGTGGCCGAGCTCGTGGGCCATTACACGGCTCCGGTCGAACTCGCGGTCATAGCCCATCGCGGTCGGGCGGCCGATATAGCCGAGGCCGGCGATGCCCGATGGATAGTCGATCTGCACCACCCCGTAGTAGTTCCGCGTGCTGCCTTCGGCCAGTCGAAGCGCATCCAGCTCGCTCAGCACCGCGGTCCACGCGCCATTCGCGTCATCCGGCACCAGCGGCTCGTTCGACGTCGTGGTGTAGACCGCGTGCACGTCGCCGTCGGCGCCGGGGAGCGGGTGCATCCGCCTGCTCATCTCGAGGAAGCGCGACTTGTTCGCGGTGGAGACATCTCCTACCAGGCCGTTGGCCTGCTGCTTCACCGGCACGAAGGTGAGCCCCAGGATCGGGGCGTCGCCCACGTTCTGTGGCTGCGGCGCGCCGGAGACGGGATAGGTGTTGTCGGTTTCGTTGGTCTCCGGCACCGTATTGTCCGGGTCGACCTCGGCCAGCACCGAGAGTCCGGGCGCGACGAGGTCCCGCGGGATCTTCACGTTCCAGGAGCTGGTGAGCCTGCCCTCGTCCCGACCGGTCGGCGTGGACGCCGCCGGGGAGGGAATAGTGAGCGTCGCCGTCGGCGTGCCGTTCCGGTAGAGCTGCACGCGTACGCTCGGCGCGGCCTTGTTCGCGCCGTCCGACACCACGAATACCCGCAGGTAGCCCTCACGGTTCGCCACCAGGGGCACGTCGCCGCCTGGGGTCTGGGTGCTCTGGCTCAGGTACCAGCCGTCCACCTTGAGGTTGATCGAGGCGCCCGCCGCCGCGGTGTAGGTAACGGTCAGTGATGCCGTCCGGCCCGCCGTGACCGCGACGTTCCGGCGGGCCGGCGTCGCGGTGTAGCTCGTCCCTCCGCTCGTGACCTCCCCCGCCGCCACGGCGTAGCTCCCGGGCTCGAGCCCAGTGATCGTGGTGGTCGCGGTCACCTGCAGGGCATAGCTGTTCGGTCCGGAGACGGTTACCGCGGCGTTGGCCCCCGCGGGCAGTCCGGCGATCGTAAGCTCCAGCGTTCCGGTCGAGGGCGGGAGCGGAGTGCAGGTGATGCTGAAGACGACCTCCACCGCGCCCCCGGCCGGCACCTGCACGCTTCGTTGGATGGCTCCGGCCAGCGTGCAGTTGGCTGCAATGCCTGAGAGCTGCACCGCGTGCGCTCCGGCCGGGAGATTGGCGAGCGCGACGGTGGCCGTGAGGCCGATCGCGCGGCTCGAGCCGCCGTCCACGGTGAAGCTGTAGCCGTCCGCGTCCTGATCAGAGCCGTCCGTTCGCGTGGTGACCTGCAGGGTCCCGACCGTGGGCGGGGCGGGGGCGCAGAGGACGGCGAGCAGTACGTCGGCCGTATCGCCGGCCACGACCGTCACTGCGCGCGGATTATCGCCGTCCACGGTGCAGTTGGCCGCGAGCCCGCCCAGGCCCACGGTGTGACTCCCGGGCGCCAGGCCGGGAATGGTGACGGTCGCGCTAATGCCCACTGGCTGCGACATCGCCCCGTCGAGGAGCACTTGGTAGCCGTCCGGATCGGCGGGGGTGCCGGCGGAGGTGGTGAGCTGAATGGCCCCGGTCGTGGGAGCGCAGGTGACCGCGAAGCTCGCGGCCGTCACCGAGTTCGCGGCGATGCTCACGCTCTCCCGAGCGGACGCGACGGTGCAGTTGGCGGCCAGTCCGGAGAGCTCCACCGTGTGACTGCCGGCCGTGAGGCCGTCGTGTCGCGCCGTGGCATTGGTGCCGATCGCTGCCGGGGAGCCGCTGTCAATGCTGATGGCGTAGCCATCGGCGTCGGGCTCCGGGCCGGAGGTCGCGGTGGTAACATCGAGTGAGCCCAGCTCGGGGCCAGCCAGGTCGGCACCGCCGCCCCCGCCGCAACCCAGCCAGAGGACGACGGGCGCCGCCAGGGCGGCGGCGAGAACCCGGGAACGACTTCCGAGGCGCATGGCGAGCCCCCACGAGAGCGAAACCGCGGGCGAGCGGGGACCAAGGATGGAGGGAGGGTGAGACAATCTTGTATGCAGAGCGCCCGGAGGCAAGCTCCGGGCGCGTTCGAGTCTCCGCTACGCTCTACTGCTGCGACATTGCCTTTGCCTCCTTCCTGATGAACGCGTACGCCGCCAGCGGCAGCACGTGCGCCTCCGCCGCGCGGGCGGCGTACTCCTTCGCCTTGGCCCCCTCACCCTTCCCTCGCCACGCCTGCGCGGTCCAGTAGACCACCTGAGGATCCTGCTGATTTCCCTGGGCCAGCTCGGCCAGCGCGTCGTCCTACCGCTTCTCCTTGAGCGCGATGGTGCCCGCCAGCTCGTGAGCCTGCCGCACCCGGAAGCTGTTCTGCCGGGCAGCGGCGCCCTTCCGCGTAGGACCTTGCTTCGGCCCTGGCGGTGGCCAGCTCACCCCGGCCGAGCGCGATACGTGCGCGGTTATAGTGGTCGGCCAGCCTGGTGTCCTGTTTTACCTCCGCGGAGAGGCCTGATTTCTCGACCAGGTCGAGCGCCTGCCGGAAGCGCTTCGCGGCCTCGTCGGTCCGCCCCGCGTCGAGGAGGATGTTGCCAATCAGTAGGGTGTCGCCGCTCATGTTGGCCGAGTCGGCCAGCGTGCGTCGAGCGCGTACTCGCGCTCGATCTCCTTGAGGCCGCGTCGGTCGTCCCGCGTCCACCAGGATCACGCCCTTGACGAACAGCGCGGTGCGCCGGTCGCCGTCGTCGCGCGCGCGCCGGTAGAGGTCGTCCATCGCGGCGGCGGCTTCGTCGGGCTTGCCCTGGAACATCAGGTTGGTGGCGATCCCCACCTGCGAGGCGGTGAAGTGCGAGTCCACCGCGAGCGCCTTCCGGTACTGGGCGATCGACTCGTCGAACCGGCCGGTCTTCATCAGCAGCTCGGCGTAGGAGTCGTACGGGTTGGGATCGCCCGGGACCAGCTCGATGTACTTCTTGAACGACGTCTCGGGCATCGTCGTATTCTCCACGGCCCGGTAGGCGTAGCCCAGGAGATTGTAGGCGGAGAGAAGCGCGGGTTGATCGTCGGTCGCGGCGCGGTACTGCTCGATCGCCTTGTCGTAGTCCTGCCGCCCGAAGTAGCCGTTGCCCAGCAGGAAGTGGGCGCGCTCGTCCTCCGGATACTTGGCCACAAGCTCCTCCTGGTACTTCATGGCCTTGGCGGGGGCGGCGTTGCCGCCCGCCTCGAGCGCCAGGATCATCAACCGCTCGCCGTCGGACGCTGTCCGCCAGCGCCGATGGCCTGCTTCATCTGCTCGAAGAAGTCCTTGGCCGTGGCGGCATTGGCGGCGAGCTGGTAGTGCGCCATGGCGAAGGAGGGGTCTTCCGCCGCGGCACGGCGGAAGAGCTCGCGGCCATCGTGGGCGCGGAGCTGCTCGGACAGACTCCGGCCTTCGAGATAGAGCCGGCGGGCTTCGGCGGAGGTGGTCGTGAGGGGGACGGCGCCCGCGTTGGCCCAGGTGCCGGCGGCGGTGTCGGTCGTCGTCGCAGCGCCGGCGGTTTCGGTGCGGCCACGTCCGGCGTCGCAGCCGCAGAGGACGGTGAGCAGCGCGGCCGTGCCGAGGCCGAGCATCGCTGAGGTCAGTGCACGCGACATCGCTGTCCTCCGGCGCGTTTCGATGGGACGGCGATATTGCCTTGCTGAGAGGTCCTCCTTTCCCTACGCCAGGGGGCCAGGGCGGTTTCAGGTGCGGTCCAGAGCGTCCGACAGCCCGCTATTCCCGAATCCACAACGTCCACAGATGTCTACCGACTCCTGAATGATTGACGCCGCTTGCGGTTACTCTGCACAACCCCTCCACACTTCGTGTGCGTAACCCCGAACAAAATCGGGCGCTTGAACGGATTGGTCCGATTGGTACATTGACATTCCCCTGTCCCACCACGCTCGTCGCTTGGCGGAGGTCCCCCCATGAGGCGCGAAGCTCGCCTGAAGCAGGAGTACGCCCATCTCTATCCCGGGCTCGAGTCCGGTGCGTGGGAATCCGCCGCCGTGCTTGCCGACAAGGTGCTGGCCTGCCGCCTCCTCCTCCCCAGTGGCGGGTTCGTGCTGAGCGATCGGGCCTTGTCCACCGGGCACTTCGAGTTTCGCGGCGGCTTGCCGCCGAGGGGAGCGGCACCGGCAACGCTGGCGGCCGACCCACGCGCCGGCGTGTCCCTGGACGCGGCGCTCACCGGCGCCGGCTGACGCTCAGCGCGTCGAGCGCCTCCCACCACGCCCGCCGGATCTCGCTCGCCCCTCGCGCGTTGGGCTCGATCGGATTGCGCGGCCAGTACCACCGCCCGGTCTCCGGCACCGACATGCCATGCCCGCGAAAGTGCCGGTGCACGTCGGCAAGCGCGGCCCCGCGGGTTGCCGAGGCGGTCTCGCGTACATGACCATTGAACCGGTCGAGGTACTCGAGCGGGAGCGGTCCATAGCCCTCCATGCCTGGGAGAACGCCGGTGCCGTCGCTGGGGTCATATACCGTCGTGAGCAGAAGCGTGGCGCGTGGCAGCTCCTCGCGCACTGTGTCCACGAGGTCGCTGTAGCGCTGCTCGATCCTGGTCACCGCCCGTTCGAGTCCTAGCCCCGACGTGACGGCATCGAGCAGGTCGTTGCCGCCCGCAGTGAGCGTGAGCAGGATCCCCGGTGCCCGCGAGTCCCGGCCCAGCCGGGCCAGCTCCTCCGTTCTGACATCGTCCACCATCGCCCCGTCTTCCGCGAGGTTGATGAACTCCACGCCCGGTGACTGCGACTCCAGGTCCAGCCCGCGGAACTCGGGCCAGCGGAGGTCGTCGTTGCGGTGGAGCAGCGCGGCGGCGCCCAGCGGGTCCAACCGGGCGGGCGGCCCGTCGAGGCCGCGGACGTCACAGGTGGGGTAGTGATCGGTGGACATCGAGTCGCCGAGCGCGACGTAGAGGGTGAACAACATCCCGTCCTCCGGTGGATGGGCGGTGGGTGATTAGTCTCTGCTTGACGGCTCCGGGTTCATTCCATAGGGTAGTCACGCTGGCCTCGACAAAGCATGCCCGGCGCGATCCGGGGTCGCAACGCCCCGGTCCTGACGGCCACGATCGCCGAGCTGCTGACGCCAGCTCGGCGATTGCGTTGAAGGTGTTCACGCGGTTCACGGATCGAGGTGAAGTATGCAAGCACGCGTCACTGCCGCTTCCCAGACTTATCGGCTGAGGGAGCGAATGGAAAAGGCAGAGGTTAAGCACGGCCAGGAGATCAGGGCGGATCTGCCGGGCGTCCGGGTCATGTCCATGGCCCGCGACTGGCTCACCCTCCGGCCGCACGCGACAGGTGAAGTGTTCTTCTGCACCATGGGCTCGGTGCGGGTGCGGAAGGAGTCGATTCCGGGCGACGGGCGCACGCTGCCGGCCAACGTCATCCTCGATGGGCTGGACGTCCCGGCCGCGGGGACATACGACCTGCTCAACGTGCTCGTGCGGTCCAACGGAGACCTGCGGCTCATCGTGGACGAGGCGTCGCGGGTGGTACGCGCGCCGGCCGAAGGGGTTCCCGTGCCGACCGCTCCCTGACGCAAAGCCCTGCCGGGCCTGCTCTCGGGGCAGGCTCGGCAGGGTGCTCAGGCCAGCCCTGCCGCGGCTTCATTCCAGTTCGACCCCGCAGTCGCCGCCCTCCCACCTTCCAGTGTCATCTGTAAATCATCTGCCGGCAGCAGTATAGCGCGCGGGATGCAGCGGTATTGCAGAAAGTCAAGCATTTTCTTACCTTATTGCGCCAATCATTCGCACCCAGCACTCGAGGCGAGCCCCGCCGCCGTGGCGACCAGCGATAAGGAGGACCGGATGAGAATTCACTCCAGCGCCATGACCGCTCGCACCCTGCTGACCATCGCCGGGCTCAGCCTGCTCGCGGCCTGCAGCGACAATGGGCCGGCGACCGAACCGCAGCCGCCGCAGCTCGACGGCGGACAGATCTTCCGATTTGACACGTTCGGCGACGAGAGCTTCTGGACGGACACACTCCGCATGCACGAGGTTATCCAGGCGGCGGTCGATCCGGTGACCGCCCTTTCCGTCGGGCTCAAGGTGGACGCGGATGCTCTGCCGCCGGGCATCCTGGCCAGCGCGGACCTGCACGATCCCGCCACCACCGTGGCACTGCTCAAGCTCAATGCCGTCGTCGGTCTGCAGGGAACGGTCGAAACGGTGAATGGCAAGGACACGCTCACGAGCGTCGGGATCACCTGCGCGCTCTGCCATTCGAGCGTGGACAACTCGACCGCGCAGGGGATCGGCCATCGCCTGGATGGCTGGCCCAACCTGGATCTCAACCCCGGTGCGATCATCGCCCTCTCGCCGGCGCTCTCGGCCGACCAGAAAGCGGTCTACAACTCGTGGGGACCCGGCCGCTACGACCCGCGCTACAACCGGGACGGCCTCAACGCGCCGGTGCCGATCCCACCGGCCTACGGGTTGGCCGGCGTGAGCCTGGCGACGGCCACCGGGGATGGGGACATCTCCTACTGGAATGCCTACGTCGCCATCACCCAGATGCACGGCCACGGCACCTTCGTGGACCCGAGGATCGGGGCCGACATCCACCAGACGCCCGACCTGGTGACCCCCAAGCTCCCGGCGCTCAAGGCGTACCAGGTGAGTCTGCCCGCGCCGCCACCTCCGGCCGGCAGCTTCGACGCGGCCGCTGCCGCCCGCGGGTCGACCGTGTTCGCCGGCGCGGCCCGGTGCGCAAGCTGCCACGTCCCGCCCACCTTCACCGATGACCGGCTGCACGATCCGTCCGAAGTCGGCGCGGACCCGACCTACGCCCAGCGGAGCGCGACCCGGCAGTACCGCACCACCCCGCTGCGGGCGCTGTGGCAGCACGCACCGTACTTCCACGACGGGAGCGCGGCGACCCTGGACGACGTCGTGGCACACTACGAGTCCGTCCAGCAACTGCAGCTCACGCCACAGCAGCGGGCCGACCTGGTCGAGTACCTGAAGTCGCTCTAGCCCGGCTCAGCGCTCGAGCCCGAGCTTGTGCTCGCGCGCCTCGGTGGCCCGGCCCTCCGGGGTGTCCTCCGCCGGGCGGGCCGAATCCGATGCTTTCGTCCGCCGCGTCGGCCCAGGTTGACCACCTCGCCCGCGTGCCTGCGGCGGACACTTGCTCTCCGGAGATCGGCCCGCCGCGGTCATCTACCACCGTGCCGCAGACCGTGTCGGTCTGCGCTGTCTGCTGCGCGCGCGCCGTGCCCGGCCCGACAGCCGGCAGGACGAGCGGCACGCGAGCGTCAGCGCCGCGAGGCGACTCAGGGCGAACCGTTCCACGCGAGACGGGGATCACAAGCGACTTCCTTGCGGTATGCTGCCTCGCCCGCACGCCGGGAGAGCGTGATGCCGGTACGGGGCGCGGGAGCGGGGCGACAGCGATGTACGGCGGGAACTCGAGACAATGCCGGGCGGCGGACGCACCGTCCGGCAAGCGCGCGGTGCACCGGGTTCGTACGGAGCGAGGGGACAGCGAAACACTGTGATGCACCTCTCGGATTCTTCGCAATGGCGGGGGCCATCGCCTAGCACCGGGGCCGGTCGCGTGTTAGCGTGCTCCGGTCCGCGCCTGGCACCCGCTTCGCCGGGAGACCCTCCGATCCTCACGCCGATTGCGTCCGTTCTTCGCCGTGTGCCGGGCATGTGCCTCGGTCTGTTGCTGGCGCTCGGCTGCGGTCGCCCGCCCGCCGGCGGCCCCGCCGTCGTCACCTTCCCCGGCAGCGTCCTGGGCGCCGAGGGCCAGGTGCTGCGCCACCAACTGGCGCGGTTCGCGGCGCTGCGTCCCGACATCCGCGTGGTGCAGCGGCCCACCCCGGACGCGGCCGACCAGCGCCACCAGCTCTACGTGCAGTGGCTCAATGCCGGGGCGAGCGACCCCGACATCCTCCAGCTCGACGTGGTCTGGACGCCTGAGTTCGCGGCGGCCGGCTGGATCCTGGACCTGAACCGGTTCCACCCCGCGACCGCTGCGTTCTTTCCCGCCACCATCACGGCCAACCAGTGGCATGGCCGCCTGTACGCCGTGCCCTGGTTCGTGGACGTGGGGATGCTCTACTGGCGTACCGACCTGATGCCCGCGCCGCCCGCCACCTTCGCCGACCTCGCGCGGGAGGCGTCCCGCGCCCAGGCGGAACGCGGCGTCCGGTATGGCCTGGTGTGGCAGGGCGCGCGCTACGAGGGGCTGGTGACGGTGTTCAGCGAATATCTCGGCGGATTCGGCGGTCGGATCCTCGACGGCGGGACCGTCACGGTGAGCTCGCCCGCGGGTGTCCGGGCGCTCACCACCATGCGCGACGAGATCTACCGGGGCGGGATCGTGCCCCAGAGCGCGCTCACCTGGCACGAGGAGGAGTCCCGCTTCGCGTTCCAGAATGGCCAGGCGGCGTTCATGCGCAACTGGCCGTACGCGTACGCGCTGATGGAGGACACTGCGGCGTCGCGGGTGGCCGGCCGCTACGCCGTGGCCACGATGCCCGCGGCGCCCGGCGGCCGTCCCACCGCCGCGCTGGGGGGCGCGCAGCTCGCGATCAATGCACGCAGCAACCACCCCGAGGCGGCGTGGGCGGTGGTCGAGTACCTGACCCGGCCGGAGCAGATGCTCGAGCGCGCGCGCGGTGTCGGCCAGTTTCCCACGCGGCCCGCGCTCTACGATGAGCCGGCGCTGGCCCGGGCGCTCGCCATTCCGCCGGCGCAGGCGCGGGCGATCATCGAGCACGCGGTGCCCCGGCCGGTGACGCCGGTGTATACCCAGTTGTCGGAAATCCTCCAGATCGACCTGCACCGCGCGCTCACGCGGCAGCAGGAGCCGGCCGCGGCGCTCGCGCACGCCGCGCGGGAGATGCAGGCGCTGCTCGATCGGGTGGGGCTCGGGGAAGGAGGCCCGGGTGCGGGCCGGTGAGGGTGCCGAGCGGCGGGAGGCCCGCCTGGCCTGGCGCCTGGTGGCGCCCGCGCTCGCGACCATCCTGCTCATCGCCCTGTTCCCGCTGCTCTGGACGGCGTGGGAGTCGGTGCACCTCCACGATCTCCGCATGCCGTGGCTCGGCCGGCCGTTCATCGGCGCGGCCAACTACCTGGAGGCCTTCCGCGACGCCCGGTTCTGGGGCGCGCTCGGGCACACGCTCCTGTTCACCGTCGTCACCGTCACGCTCGAGCTCGGGCTCGGCTGCGTCCTGGCGCTTGCGATGAGCCGCGCGTTCCGCGGCCGGGCGGTGGTGCGCGCGGCAGTCCTCATTCCGTGGGCGATTCCGACCGTGGTGTCCGCGCTGCTCTGGCGGTTCATCTTCGAAGGGCAGACCGGCATCGCCAACACGCTGCTGGTGGAAGCGGGACTCGTCCGCGACCCGCCGGTCTGGTTCATCCATGCCGATCTCGCGTGGGTGCCGGTCGTGCTGGCCGACGTCTGGAAGACCACGCCGTTCGTCGCCCTGCTGCTGCTCGCGGGGCTGCAGAACATCGACGCGTCGCTCTACGAAGCCGCACGGATCGACGGCGCGTCCGCCTGGCGGCAGTTCCGCTACGTGACCCTGCCGCTGCTCAAGCCCGCGATTCTCGTCGCCCTCATCTTCCGGACGCTCGACGCGTTCCGCGTCTTCGACCTGATCTACGTGATGACCGGCGGCGGCCCCGGCACCTCGACGGAGCCGATCGCCCTCTACACCTTCAACTCGCTGCTGCAGAACCTTCGGTTCGGCTACGGCAGCGCCCTCTCGGTGATCGTCTTCGCCATCACCTTCGCGCTCGCGCTCGGGTACATCCGGTTTCTGGGCGCCGGGCTCACCGAGACCCGGGCGTGACCCCGCGAAGCCGGTGGGGCACCGCCGCGCTGGGCCTGCTGGTGCTGGCCACCGCGTTCCCATTCTACTGGGCCGTCGTCTCCTCGTTCACGCCCGAGGCCCGCCTGTTCCAGCGGCCATCGCTGCTGCCCACGACGCTCGTGCTCGATCACTATCGCGCCCTCTTCACCGAGCGCAACTTCTGGGTGCCGATCCGGAACTCGCTCATCGTGGCCGGCGCCACCACGGCCATCTGCGTGAGCATCGGCGGCCTCTGCGCCTACGCGCTCGCACGCCTGCGATTTCGCGGGAAGGCGCCGCTGCTCGGCCTGATTCTCGCCGTCAGTGTCTTCCCCAGATCTCCGTGGTCTCGCCGCTCTACCTGCTGCTCCGGCGCCTCCACCTCATCAACACCTATCCGGGGCTCATCCTGCCGTATCTGACCTTCGCCATGCCGCTCACCGTCTGGCTCCTGGTCGGATTCTTCCGCCAGCTCCCGGCGGAGCTGGAGGAGGCGGCCATGGTGGACGGCGCGAGCCGGCTGCGCGCGCTCCGGGAGGTGATCCTGCCGCTGGCGCTGCCGGGCCTCGCCGCCACCGCCATCCTCACGTTCGTCTATAGCTGGAACGAGTTCCTGTTCGCGCTCTCGTTCACGCTCGGGCCGGAGCGGCAGACGGTGCCGGTCGCGATCGCCCTCTTCCGCGGTCAGTATCAGGTTCCCTGGGGCCAGATCCTCGCGGCGGCCATCGTCGCCACGGCACCGGTGGCGGTGCTGGTGCTGGCATTCCAGCGGCGGATCGTGCAGGGACTCACGGCCGGCGCGGTGAAGGGGTAGCCATGGCATCCGTCCGTCTCGCCGGCGTGCAAAAGGTCTACCCCAACGGCCACGTGGCCGCGCGGGGGCTCGACATCGAGATCGCCGATGGGGAGTTCATGGTGCTGGTCGGGCCGTCGGGGTGCGGCAAGAGCACGGCGCTTCGCATGATCGCCGGCCTCGAGACGCCCACCGCCGGGCGGGTGCTCATCGGTGAGCGCGACGTGACCGCGCTCCCGCCGCAGGAGCGGGACATCGCCATGGTATTCCAGAGCTACGCGCTCTATCCGCACATGACGGTGCGGGAGAACCTCTCGTTCGGTCTCCGGATGCGCGGGGCGGCGCGTCCGGCGATCGCGCAGCGGGTGGCGGGCGCCGCGCGCGCGCTCGGTCTCGACGCGGTGCTCGAGCGGAAGCCGGGCCAGCTCTCCGGCGGCCAGCGCCAGCGGGTGGCGCTGGGCCGGGCCATGGTGCGCGATCCCAAGGTGTTCCTGTTCGACGAGCCGCTCTCCAACCTCGACGCCAAGCTGCGGGTGGAGACCCGCGCGGAGCTCGCACGGCTGCACCGGCGGCTCCGGGCCACCATCGTCTACGTCACTCACGATCAGGAGGAGGCCCTGACCCTCGGACGCCGGGTGGCGGTGATGCGTGACGGCAACGTGGAGCAGGTGGCCCCGCCGATGGAGGTCTACCGCCGGCCGGCTTCGCTGTTTGTCGCGGGCTTCGTGGGCTCGCCCGCGATGAACCTGCTGCCGGGCGAGGTGCGGGCGGACGGCCTCTGGGCCGGGGCGGGCGGCCTCGTCCTCCCGCTCGCGGCTGCTTCCGGGACCAGAGCGGGCGGTCGGGTCACGCTCGGCGTCCGCCCGCACGACGTGGCGATCGTCGCGCCCGGAGCGGGCGACACCGACGCGCGGGCGGACGTGGTCGAGCCGCGCGGGAGCGAGCTGCTGATCTATCTCCGGCTGGGCCATGACGGCGCGGGCGGCGAGCTCCGCGTGGTGGCGCCTCCCGAGCAGCCGATCGCCGTCGACACCGCGGTGGGCGTGCGGCTCGATCGCGACCGGCTCCACTGGTTCGACGAGCCGACCGGGAGGCGGTTCGACTGAGCATCACCGCGGCCAGAGCCAGCCGAAGGTCCCGGCCGTCACCAGCCCGTAGAGCAGCCCATCGAACACTTCCTTCCACGCTACCGTCCACGGCTTTCCCATCCAGATCGCGGCGGGCAACTGGCCAGCGGCGTACGCCAGCCACCCGGCCGTACCGACCAGCCGGAACACTTCGAGGTACGGCGCGCCCGCGGGCAGCACCCGGCTCGCCAGATAGGCGAGGAAGAGCGAGATCACCAGCGACAAACACGAACCACTGCACCAGATTCGGCCCCATCCGAACCGGCCCGGCCAGCTTGAGGTTGAGCACGGCAACGGGCCCCTCGGCGTACTTCCGCTGCATTTCCGGCGAGCCCATCTCCTTCGCGTTCGCGCAGTAGGGGATGATGTACTGCCCCGGGGCCGGATTGCCGCTCCGGATGGCCGCGCGTACCGCGTCCTCGTTCGGCAGGGCAGTGTAGTCGCGGTTGTGATAGCTCAGGAGCATGTGGATGACGCTGCTCAGCACGAACACGAGGACGGCGGAGAGGATGATCGGGAGCACCAGCGCACCGAGCGGCACCATGGGCGGCCTCCTGGAGGCGGGAAGGGGACTGCGTGCGTCTCATGTTCGGGAACCTGAACAGTGCAGCCGCGCGGCGCCGCCGTCGAGGGGCTCGGCTCACCGAGTCAGTCCGGCGTCGACCGCACTGACCTTGGCCAGCGCCGCCCAGTCGATGTCAGCCCAGCCCCACGCCATGGCGGCGAGAAAGCGGTCCCGCATCAGGCTGGCGAGCGGGAGCGGCACCGCCAGTTCGCCGCCCGCCTGCAGCGCCAGACCAACGTCTTTGAGCCCGTGCTTGAGCTTGAACCCGGCCGGCTCGAACCGCTCGCCCGCGATCAGGGCGCCGTAGCTTTCGTAGATCGGCGAGCGCAGCAGCCGGCCATTCACGATCTCGAGGAACCGCGCGGGGTCGATCGCGTGCTTCCGCACCAGGGCGAACGCTTCGCCCATGGCCTCGATGGCCGCGGCGAGCAGGAAGTTCCCGGCGATCTTCACCACGTTCGCGCTCGACGGCTCGGCGCCGACAGTCTCCACACCCTGGCCCATCGGCGCGAACACGGGGCCGCATCGCTCGAGCGCGTCCGGGGCTCCAGCGGCGACGATCCAGAGCTTGGCCGCCTGCGCCATCTCGGGCCGTCCGAACACCGGGGCCGCGACATAGCGCTGTCCCTCGGCTTCATGCGCGGCGGCGAGCCGGCGTGCCAGGGCAGGGCTGGTCGTGCTCATTCCCACGTGGATCGCGCCGCGAGCGAGCGCGGGGAGTGCCCCGTTCTCGCCGAAGATCACCTCCTCGACCGCGGCATCGTCCGCCAACATCGTGAGCAGCACCTCGACGCCGGCCGCGGCCGCGCGTGGCGAGTCGGCCACCCGGGCACCATCCCGCGCCAGCCCGTCAGCGCGTGACCGCGTGCGGTTGTAGACGACGAGCTCGTGGCCCGCGGTCAGGAGGTTCTGCGCCATCGGCAGCCCCATGCTGCCCAGGCCGATGAATCCCACTCTCATGTCGATCTCCCGGTTGAGTTGCGGCCCGGTGTCAGAGGCCCGGTGCATCCTGAGGCGCGGGGCACACCGGGTCGGAGGAATCTATGTCTTGACCGTTGAAGCGCCGACAGTCCGCGCGGCCTTGACGCAGCCGTCTCCCCGCTCTAGCGTGAGCCCATCCAGGGGGCCCGCTCGAGCGAAGGGATGTCTGCATTCATGCGCCTCTTCTATCTCACTTCCCACATCAACGCCCTGACGATCGTGGCCGAAGGGTTTCCCGGCGCACAAAGCGCCGAGCCCGTCTGCTACCTGCTGCTCGACAGCCTCGAGGCCCTCCGCCCGCTGGACCCCGCGGTGGCCGTGCTGGAGATCGAGGGGGATCTCCCCCTGCAGGAGCTCGCCACCGGCGTCTTCGGCGCCCCTTCGCCGGCGCGCTACCGCCTGTACGTGGCGGCGGCAACGGATCTCGCGCGCGCGCGGATCCGACTGATCGACCCACGCCCGGGCGCCGACCGGGAGGAGCGCCGGGCCTAGCGGACAGCGCCTCCCGGGCCGATGGATCCATCCGGGCACTCCGGGCGTTTCCGTAGTGACCCTGACTGGAGTGCTCCGTATGCCTCGCTCCCTCCGCCGGCTCGGCGGACTCACCACCGCCCTCCTTCTGACGTGGTCGCCGCCTGGTCACCTGGTCGGCCAGGCGCCGGCGCGGCACCGCGCGTGGCCACCTTCGCCGGCGGGTGCTTCTGGTCGATGCAGAAGGCCTTCGACGGTGTCCCGGGCGTGGTGGAGCTCACCGCCGGCTATGCGGGGGGCACCATGCCCGACCCTGCCTACGAGGACGTGGAAACGGGGACGACGGGCCACGCCGAGTCGGTGGAGGTGAAATACGATCCCGCCCGCGTATCCTACCCGGAGCTGCTCGAGATCTACTGGCATCACATCGACCCGCTCACGCCCAATGCGGCGTTCTGCGACCACGGGCCGCAATATCGGTCGATCATCTTCTACCACGACGGCGCGCAGCGGCGCGCGGCCGAGGCATCGAAGCGGGCACTCGACGACTCGCACCGGTTCGCCACGCCGATCGTCACCGCCATTCAGCCGGTCACCCGTTTCTATCCGGCCGAGGCATATCATCAGCGGTTCTACCGGACCCATCCGGCGCAGTACGAGGCCTATCGGATCGGTTGCCGGCGGGACGAGCGGATCCGGCAGCTCTGGGGCGACACGACTATCTCTCAGGGGAGCGGCAAAGCGATGCAGTCCAGACAAGCACGCACTACCGCGGTGCAGACCCATGCCAAGGAATGGAATCCGATGAACTTCAAGAAGCCGGACGACACCGAGCTGAAGCAGAAGCTCACGCCCGAGCAGTACTCCGTGACGCAGCACGAGGCGACCGAGCGGCCGTTCCACAACGCCTACTGGGACAATCACGCGGCGGGGATCTACGTCGACGTCGTTTCGGGCGAGCCGCTGTTCAGCTCACTGGACAAGTTCGAATCCGGCACCGGGTGGCCGAGTTTTACACGTCCGCTCGAGCCCGCCAACATCCAGACCAGGGGCGATCACCAGCTCGCCCAGGACCGTACCGAGGTGCGTTCGGCGCACGCGAACTCGCACCTGGGTCATGTCTTCGAAGACGGCCCGCCCCCGACCGGATTGCGCTACTGCATGAATTCGGCGTCGCTCCGGTTCGTGCCGGTCGAGCGGCTCGAGGCGGAGGGTTACGGCCAGTACCTGGGCCTGTTCCAGGGCTCGGCCAGGCGCTGACCGCACACATCGCGAAGATGTGAGACCAGTCACCGCACCTCCCCCGGCCCGGGCGAAGGTTTCGAACCTTGGCCCCCATCGGGGGATCGTCGCGGCCTGCCGGCCGCCAATGGCAGAACTACGGTGACTGGGAGGACAGAAATGCGGTTTGTACTTGCAGCAGGTGCGCTGGCCGTGGCGGCTCTCGCCGGATGCAACAACAATCGGGCAAACGAGACCGGCCGTGCCGGGGAGTCGATGGATACCGTCGTCACGACCCGGCAGACGAAGGACACCGCGATCATCACGCACGACACCACCGTCGACGTGGATACGACGGTCAAGCACGGCGATCGCACGACCGGGATGGACACCGTCAAGAACACCACCGGTCGGCAGGGCCAGTCGACGCGGGTGGATACCAGCACACCGCCTCGCTGATCCTGCCCCCGAGGGTCAGCGCCGCGAGCCCGTCGCCGTTGACGGGTCTCGCGGCGGCTTCGCGTCAGCTAACCTTGAACTGCGATTCCATGCCGTGCATGAGGTGGGGCGTCCCATCCTTGCTATCGGGCACGAAGCAGATGAAGCCATACTCGCCAGGTGTCAGCTCGACCGAGAACTGGCCAGTGCCGCCCTTTTCCATTACCGCGATACCTCCGAGCGGCATGGCCGGCGGGGGTCCCTTCATCTTGCCGGTCGTGGCCCAGGTCCCGAAATCCTGCACCGTTTTCCCCGGTGCGAGCCTCAAGAGCACGAGCTCGTGCGGTTGCGGGCCGGCGTTCTTGACCAGGATCGTGCGGTTGCCGGGGGCGAGCGGCCGAGACAGCGTGAAGCTGTAGTCCGCCATGGTGACGGTGTCTGTAGCGGGCGCGGCCTGGGCGAGGGCGCCTGCACCCGGAGTCACCTCGAACGGCTGCATCATTCCCTTCATGACGTGCGGCACCTCGTCGGGCCCCGGGATCAGGCAGACCGCCACGTAGTGCCCCGGCTCGAGCGACGACGTGCTCGTCGTCTCCTGCCCGGGTGCCACCCCGTTCGGGCCCCCCATGAACTTGGCCCAGGTGGGCGGCGGACCTGGCCGCTTCGCCGCGGCCATGAGATCGTCCGCCGTCTTGCCTTCGTCCAGTCGGACGAGTTGCGCCTGATGGAGCTCCTTGCCGTGGTTCACCAGGTGGAGGGTCACGACGCCGGCAGGAATGCTGGCGGGCAGTTCCAGCTTGTAGTCTGTCGCGGTGATGGTGACCTGCGGAGGCGCTGCCGCAACGCCCTCCGTTGCGGCCGGCGCGGCCGACGCGTGCGGAGCTTCGGCGGCCGGCCGATCGGACTTGCAGCCGGCAAGTCCCGCGGCCGCCAACAACAAAGTGACGGGCAAGCGGTTGAACATTGGGTCTCCTGGATGCGATGGAAATGTGACGGCGCGTAAGATGGGGTAGTGGCATGCGGCGCGCCAGCGGGGGGCGCTCAGCCCTGCGGCGGCTCGAGCCCGCTCTGCCGGCGCCAGATCTCGTGCAGCGTCTGCAGCGTGTCCGCGTCCGCGGCCGCCTTGTCCGGTCGATATCCCTTGATGCGCGCAAATCGGAGGGCCAGTCCCCCCGGGTACTGCGGGCTCGCCTGCAGGTCGTTGAAGGCCACCTCCACCACCAGCTCGGGCCGCACGTACACGGTGTGACCGTCGCGTGACAGCTCGAGCTCCTGCAGCCTGGCCGTCTGCCAGGCGAGCATCTCGTCGGTCATTCCCTTGAACGTCTTTCCCAGCATCACGAACCCCCCGCGTTCCGGGTCGCGGGCGCCAAGGTGGAGATTGCTGAGCCAGCCCCGGCGGCGCCCGTGTCCCCACTCCGCGGCCAGGACGACCAGGTCGAGCGTGCGCACCGGCTTCACCTTGAGCCAGTGGCGGCCGCGCCGCCCGGCCTCGTAGGGCGCGTCGAGCGCCTTCGCCATGATCCCCTCGTGCCCCCGGGCCAGCGCGTCCGCCAGGAAGCCGCGCGCCTCCTCCGGTGATGCGGTGACCAGGCGTGGCACCAGCAGCGATGCCGGGACCGCCTCGGCCAGCGCGGTCGCACGCCGGCGGAGTGGCTCGTCTAGGAGCGAGATGCCGTCCAGGTAGAGCAGGTCGAAGAGGAAGAGGGTCAGCGGCACCGCTTCCCGTGCCCGTGCAACATCCAGCCGGCGGCCGAAGCGGCTCATCGTGGTCTGGAACGGGTGGGGCGCCCCGCCGTCTCGGAGTGCGATCGCCTCCCCCTCGACGATCAGCTCGCGCGCCGGCAATGCGCGAGCGGCGTCCACCAACTCGGGTACCGCCGGGGTGACCTCGTTCAGTCGGCGGGAGTAGACACGGACGTCGTCCCCGGCCTTGTGGATCTGCACCCGGGCGCCGTCCAGCTTCAGCTCGAGTGCCGCCTCACCCAGCTCCTCGATTGCCTCCGCGGCGTTCTCCGCCGTTCCCGCCAGCATCGGAAGGACCGGCCGGAAGAGCTGCACGGCATAGCCGGAGAGCGCCGAGGCCCCTTCCGTCAGCAGCGCCTGGGCGACCCGCGGAAGGTTGCCCGCCATCATCACGGCACGGCGAAGGTCGGCGGCGGGCACGCCGGCCGAGCGCGCCACCGCCTCGAGCACCAGACCTTCGAGCGCCCCCTGGCGGAGCTCGCCCGTGAGCAATCCGAACAGGAACCCTCGCTCGTCGACCGTGAGGCGCGACAGCAGCTCGGCCAGGAGCCGCCGCCGCTCCTCGGCCGATCCCTTGCCGCCGGTCGCGGCAATCCGGTCGAGCGAGGCGTTCACCTCGGCCAGCTCGAGCTGCGGGCCCGCCGCCGCGCCGGTACCGGACGCGGCTGCCTGGAGCGAGGCGTAGCCGATCCCGAGCTTCTCCTGCGGCACCGCGCCGCAGAGATAGGCGGTAGCGAGCTCCACCTCCGCCGGCGGAGCCGCGGCCAGCAGCTCGGCCAGGAGCGCGATCTTGTCGCGGCGGCCCGGGCTCTCCGCGACGCGTCGGGAGGCCGCGACCAGCGTCGCGAGCTTCAGGCGAGGCCTCGCTGAGAGATCGTCAGAGGTCCGACAGGATGCGTGCCTTGACCTGCTCGAACTCCGCATCGGTCAGCAGCCCCTGTTCCCGCATTTCTTTGGCGCGCTGCAGCCGGGCCGCCGGCGCCTGCGCGCCGTCCCCGGCCGCGCCGGCGGAGCCGGAGCCCGGCACGCCGCCGCTCAGGTTGATCCCGCCCGACTTGGCCCGGAGCTCCTCCAGCTCCCGCACGCGCCGCTTCTCGCGCCACGCCTGTTCCTGCGTCTGGCACGAGCGGTAAACCTCCTGCGCCTCTCCCTTCCGCAGGCCGTTGACGATGAGTGTCCGCGCCGGCCCCTCGGCCGAGGCCAGGTCACCACCGCCATGCACAGATACGGTGAGCGTCGCGCCGAAGACGCCGACCCGGAGCTGGGCGTCCTGGACATCCTGCCACCGGATGTCCTGCGGGGAGTAGTCGCCGAACAGGCCTCGCGTCACGGAAATCAGCCGTCCGGAGGTTGCGCCGACGATGGCACGGCGGTGGGTGAGCGCGAAGAGGCGCCGCTGGATCGCGTGCGTCTCGAGCGCTTCGCCAGGGATGAGCAGCGAACGGAGCGCGGCGAGCGCGCGCGAGATACCGGGCTCGGCTGGTGCGGTGGGAGTGTCCATGAGATCCTCGCGTGCAGGGAAGGCGGAGCTCAGCGGCGCGCTGCCGTCACCGCCGACAACATGACCCGGACCCGCGCCACCAGGTCTTCCGGGGCGAATGGCTTCTGAATGTACGGCGCCTTGGCCGGCAGCAGGCTCCGGGCGAGCACGTCGTCGCCCGTATAGCCGGACATGAAGAGGACGGGAATCCCCGGCTGGGTCAGGCTCAGCGCCTCGCTCAGCTCCCGGCCGTTGAGGCCCGGCATGATCACGTCGGTCAACACCAGGCTCGGCGGCTCTCTCATGGTGGCGAGCTTTTCCAGCGCCTTGCGTCCGTTATCCGCCTCGACCACGGCGAGCCCCACCCCCTCGAGCGTTCGCCGCACCAGGTTGCGTACCGAGGGCTCGTCCTCGACCACGAGGACCAGCGCCGGCTCGAGCGTCGAGGAGCGCTCGGCCGCTGCCTCGCCTGCCGGCTCGGGCTCGGCGAGCTCACCGGCCAGGCTTGCGGCCGGCCAATAGATCTTCATCGTCGTGCCAAGCCCCGGCTCGCTGTAGGCCCAGATGAACCCGTCGTTCTGCTTCACGATGCCGTAGACCGTCGAGAGGCCCAGCCCGGTGCCCGCCCCCACCGGTTTCGTCGTGAAGAACGGCTGGAAGATCTTGCCGAGCGTTTCCCGCTCCATCCCGCAACCGTTATCCGAGACGGTGAGCCGTACGTACGGCCCGGCCGCGAGCTGGCCCAGGCCGTGGGCGCGCCCGTACGACTCGTCCAGCGCCACGTCATCCGTTCCGATCGTGAGTCGCCCACCCGGGCTCATGGCGTCACGCGCGTTGGCGGCGAGGTTGATGAGGACCTGGTCCACCTGCGTGGGATCGGCGAGCACGCGGTGCCGCGCCGACTGCTCGAGGATGATCATGCTCTTGTCCGCGCCGAGCAGGCGCTTCAGCACGGGCGCGAGTCCCTCGACCTCCGCGTGCAGGTCCAGCAACCGAGTCTGATTCACCTGGCGGCGGCTGAACGTCAGGAGCTGCTGCGCCACGCGCGCCGCCCGCGTGGCGCCGCGGATCATCTCCTCGACGTCCGCCCCCTGCGGATGGCCGGGCCCGAGCTCCTTGAGGACGAAGTCGCCGAACCCCAGGACCGCCATGAGCTGGTTATTCACCTCATGGGCGACGCCGCCGGCGAGGGTGCCGACGGCCTGGAGCTTTTGCGCCTGTCCGAGCTGCTCCTGCGCCTGGATCCGGTCGGTGACGTCGGCGTGCGCGCCGACCCATTCGCGCACTTCGCCCCGGTCGTCCAGGACGGGCACCGCCCGCGCCTCCATGTGCCGGTATTCGCCGTCGGCGCGCCGGAGACGGTGGGTGGCCAGCATCGCCTTCCGCTCGTGCACCGCCTCCTTCCATGCCCGGATGGCCTCGCCCCGGTCGTCGGGGTGGATGGCCTGCAGCCATCCGCTGCCGGCCGCTTCCACGGGGCTCTGGCCGGTGAACGCCACCCACTGGCTCAGATCGAGCGGGCGTCGGCCGTCGGCGGAGGAGGTCCAGATGATGCGCGCCGTCGCCGCGACGAGGGCTCGGTACCGCGCCTCGCTCTGCCGCAGCGCCTCCTGCGCCCGGCGCCGCTCGGTGACGTCGTTGTCGACCTCGATCACTGCGTCGGGGCGGCCGTCCGGATCGCGGTGCAGGATCCAATGGCTGGCCACCCGGAGCGTCGTCCCGTTCCGCGCCCGCCGGGCGAGCTCCGCGTGCCATTCGCCGTGCTCGAGCAGCGTGGCCTCGGCCTCGCGCTCGAGCACGGGGAACTCGGTGGGCAGCAGCTCGCGCGCGAGGGCGCCGACAGCCTGCTCGGCGGACCAGCCGTACAGCCGCTCGGCGCCCGCGCTCCAGAACCGGATCCGGCCATCGACGCCCCGGGCCAGCACGGGGGCGTGGCTCAGGACCTTGAGCAACTCCCGCGTCTGGCGCTCGCTCTCGCGGGCAGCCTCGGCGGCCGCGGTCTCGGCGCGCAGCCGGTGATCGCGCAGGGTGAGCTGGGCCTGCGCATGATCGGCGGAGCGTCGCTCCCCGTCGGCTCGTCGCACGATGGCCACGACCCAGAACGCGACGCTGAGCAGCACGGCGATGAAGCCGGAGACGAAGAGCACGAGACCAACATGGATCTCGTACAGGCCCAGGTGGAGTGCCGCGATGCTGCCGGCCACGAAGAGGAGTGGCAGCAGCACGGCCAAGGGCAGGAGGAGCCGAAGCAGGATCGTGCCCGGATCGCGCGCGCGGGCGAGGTTGAGAACGGCGGATTCGTGGGTCGTGGCGCCGACCCCCACCGCGAGCACCAGGAGCATCAGCGCGGTGTGCAGCGACGTACCGACCCGGAAGGCGAAGGTATGGAGCTCGGGCACGCCGAGGAGGTGCCCCACGATGGGAATGACCGGCAGCACGATCGCGCCGAGGGCCAGTGCGGTATGCGCGCGCCGGGGCCGCTCGCCCGGACGGAACGCCGCCAGGAGCAGCGCGGCGCCGAGCAGGAGAAAGGTCGTCCCGGTCACCGGCGCCGGTCGGCCCGGAAACACGAGCGAGGATCCGAAAACCGCCCGCGGGAACAACAGCGTATCCACGCGGAGGTCGACGCCGAGCAGGTACTCGCTCAGGATCGCCGCCGCGATCAGGGTGGCCGCCGCGGCGGTGGCGCGCTGGAGGCCATACCCGCCGAGACGCAGGGCGAGCAGGCTCCCGCCCGTGACGATGAACAGCACCGCGACCAGCGGCTGGGTGGGGAGGACGAACTGGGGGAGGGGAAGCAATCGGCCGACTGAAAAGACGTAGCCCGCCCCGATCGCGACGCCAAAGGCGATCGCGGCGATCGCGGCCACCAGCGAGAGCTGGCGGATCGAGCGTCTGGGATCGTCGCGGGCAGACGCGGGCTGCACTGGCCGCGAGACCTCGATCAGGGCTTCGTCCACGATGGGCTGCTCTGGAGCGGACGCCGGCACAGGGGAACCTGTTGCGGAGTATAAACAGACGCGCGCGGCGGCGTCAGGCGGTCCTCACGGTACCGTGAACTCCATCTCATCCGGCGCGGCGGCCCACCTGCCGAGCGCTCTGCGGTGCTGAATGCACCAGATCGAGACGGAGGGCGCGCCCGGGGCAGCGCCGCACGTCACGTGCGCCGTACAAGAGTCGCTTGCATCGCGCGGTGCAGAAGTTCGCACACCGGCGCCTCTTGAGTCCATACCGCCGGCCGGTTCTCGCCAGGATCTTCGGATTCAAGGCATTGGAGCGGAATAACTTGCGCGCTGGAGGCGTGGGTTTGGAGCAGCGCCTGGCCGGTCCCTTGCCGATGGGAAGCCGGAGTCACGCTCGTCTCAGGGGAGCCTTCAGCCACCCAGTAAGGGAGAACCGCTATGAAGAGCACGATCCGTGGTGCCGTGGTCGGTCTTGCCGTGATGCTGAGCGCGCAGACCGGCTATGCTCAGGTCATGAGCTTTGGCGTGGGCGGCGGCGTCGTTGTGCCGACCGGGACGCTGGCCGATGGGATCGGGACCGGGGTCAGCGGGACCGCGCTGCTTCGGGTGCAGCCGGCCGGGAGCCCGCTCGGGTTCCAGGTCGACGCCTTCTACACCCATTTCGGGCTCGACGGCATCGACGGCCACAGCCGGATGATCGGCGCGACCGGGAACGCGGTCTACGCCTTCTCCGGCGCCAGTATGGCGCGGCCGTACCTGATCGGCGGCGTGGGCCTCTACAACGGCAAGACCTCGATCGACGGGTTCGGCTCGTCCGACTCGCAGTCGAAGTTCGGCGTCAACGCCGGCGCCGGTTTCGATTTCGGGCTGGGCAAGGCCAAGCTGTTCGCCGAAGGCCGATTCCACGCCATCATGAAGGGCACGGCGGACGCGAACGGCGAGAAGACCGCCTACATGATCCCGCTGACGCTGGGCGTCCGCTTCTAGTCCGGCGGCAGGTCGCGAACCCCGAAGGCCGCCTCACTCCGGTGAGGCGGCCTTCTCGTTTCTCCCGTGACTGTGGCCTCGGCCCGGAGCCACTCGGAATCCACCATCCCCCGGTGACCCCCCTCACGGAGCCGCCCGGGCGGTGGGTCCATGCTACACGCTCAGGCGGCCCATGAGGTATGGCCCGCATACGATCACCGGGAGGGGTCATGACACGGCGAGACAGCGGTTCCAGACGGCGCACCAGCCGGAGCGGCGAGCGCCCCCGGTACGAACCCAGCGCGGTGTACCACCTTGCCCAGGACGTGAAATCCCGAGGGGTGGACCTGGGCAGCGCCCCGGGTCCCTGGCGGGCAGGCAAGCGACACATACGGCGGCGAGGTCGGGCGAGCCTGCACGAGGTCCCGGTCGTCACGAACGAGCGTGCGGTGGTCATGGTGGACACGACCGAGCGCGCCAGTGACGTCGCGGGGCTGCTCAACTGGTGCGGCGTGCACGAGCTCGACCCGGTGCCGGAGCTCACGCCACCGCCCGAATGACGGCAGGGGAGGCAACCATGGAACAGGTACGCGATCCGGTTTGCGGCAGGATGATCGATCCGAAGGCGGCAACGGCGAAAATGACCGACGGGGCGAACGAGGTGTACTTCTGCTCTCACGAATGCCGCCGGGCATTCCAGGCGGAGCGGCACGAGCCGCCCTACACCGTCACTCGTCACATGATCGCGCCGAAGTTCGGCTCGGCGGTGAGCGGGGGGCTGGAGGACGAGCCTGGCCCGGAGCGGCACGGCGAGTAGTTGCGACCATCTCCCGGAGCACCACCGCGTCCCGCACGGCGTGCCCTTCCCAGTCGTTGTTGAA
The DNA here is from genome assembly GCA_963831425.1 of uncultured Gemmatimonadales bacterium. Lineage (GTDB taxonomy): Bacteria > Gemmatimonadota > Gemmatimonadetes > Gemmatimonadales > GWC2-71-9 > CAVVWJ01. The sequence goes on from CAWHQC010000001.1 coordinate 148,390, forward strand.
GTAGACGTACGCATCCTTCCCCGACTTCGTCAGCGCGCGGATCCTTGCCGGCCCAGAGCCTGAGCTGCTCCTCGCCGAACCGGCCACCGGCCTCGGCGCCCGCGTGCATGCGGATATAGGTGAACGGCGCGGTGGTGATGAGATCGGGCTGCACCCGTCCGCCCACGGGCACGCAGAGCGCCACGCCGCGACGGCCGAGCGCCTCGTAGACGGCCGGTACCTGCCAGCTCGGGTGCCTCACCTCGAGCACCCAGCGGTGGCTCCGAGGGAGGATGGCGAGGAACGCCTCGAGGCCTGCCAGGTCGAGGTGGAACTGCGGGGGGAGCTGCACCAGGAGCGGCCCCAGCTTGGGCCCGAGTTGCCCGGCGTGCTCCAGGAAGAGGGCGAGAGATTCGGCCGAGTCGCGCAGGCGCTGCACGTGGCTGATGTAGCGGCTCACCTTCACCGCGAAGCTGAAGCCGTCCGGCGTCTGCTCGCGCCAGCGGGCGAACGTCTCCTTCGTGGGCAGCCGATAGAACGGATTGTTGAGCTCGACGGTGCAGAAACGTGCGGCGTACCACGCCAGCTCCTCGCGGGCACGCAGTCCCGCCGGATAGAACACGCCCCCGCGCCAGTGCCGGTAGACGTATCCCGACGTGCCCACCCGGACCTCGGCCACCGCTTACCGCGCCCGGCGCACCCAGCGGATGATCGCCGAGCCGACCACCACCGCGATGAGTCCGATCAGGAGCAATGCCGGTGAGGCGCCCGTGACGCCCGCCATGTGGCGCAGCCCCACCAGCAGGTAGACTACCCCGGCAATCGTGAGGATCCAGCCGAGCACGAGAAATGCTCGACCGAAGTGAAAGAGCATGCGGCCTCCTGTCTGCACAATGTTGCGTGGGCAGGGGCCCGGCGCCAGCGCACCTCTGGCCCACTCGCGTTTCCCGCGCTATCGTGTGAACAGGAAGTACGCGGGACGCCGTTGCCTCCCTTCACAACAGCAAGTGCCGATGGAACGCTTGATTCGGATCGCAGTGGCTGCTGCGGTGGTCGTCGCGTCCGCCGCGTGCGCCATCCCGTCGCAGACCACCCGCGTCGCCGGCGGGGCCGCGCCGGTGACGGTGCGGCTCCGGCCCGCGCTCCCGAGCTGGGGCCAGTCCGCCGAGCTGACGATCGAGAGCCCGTCCGCCGACAGCATCGTGTTCATGTCGGAGAACGGTCTCGACCGCTACTCGAGCGACAGCAGCACCCTGCGGATCCGGGTGAGCTCGTCGCTGGGGGATTCGCTGCCGGTCAACCGCTACGCTGTCCGGTGGAACGGTGAGCTGCTCTCGCGCCTGGTGAAGCCCACCCTGATCCAGGTCTGCCGCCAGGGCTCCTGTCGGGAGTATTACCACGAGATCCCGGTCAAGCTGCCGGAAGCCAATCATCGCACGTTCGCCCTCGCCGCCGGCTACAGCACCGTCTTCGCGCGCCGGTCGCTCACCGGCTCGCGCCGGACCGTGCTGTTCCAGGATGCCTTGAGCAGCGGGATCTGGTCGGCGCAGGCGGAATGGGCTGCCCGCGCCTGGAACGCGCGGGTGCAGGGCTACGCCGGGCCGGGAGACCGCGGGGCTGCGCTCGATCTGTCGCGCGTGGTGAAGCACTCGGGCGACGTGAGCTACGGCGTCGCGCTGCACGTCGACGCGGATCGGAGCGAGTGGCTGCCGCAGGCCCAGGTGCCGGTGATCACCGGCCGCACGACCTGGCGCGCGGGAGTCGGGCCAAGTCTGATGCTCCGGGGCGTGATGGCCACCACGCAGCTCGGCCTCTACAGCGACGGAGTGCAGACGATGCAGGTCGTGAGCACCCGCGTGCGGGTCAACGGCAATCTGACGGAGGTGCGGCTGCCCGTGAGCATCAGCGCCGAAAAGACCTTCGCCTTCGGCGGCGGGGAGATCGTGTCGCGCCGGCGGGACGCGCTCGAACGGCTCACCGCGAGTGTTTACGTGATGGAGTCGTTCGCGCTCAACATCGGGCTCGCCGCCCACCGGAGCGCCTGGCCCAACGAGCAGCCGAGCGACGACCTGCGGGCCAGCGAGACGCTGTTCACGCTCGGAGGCCAGTACACGCTGAGCTGGTAGCGCCCTCAGCTCTTGTGGCTCAGCGAGTACACGTACGCCGCCACCGCCTTCACCTGCTGGTCGCTCAGCGACGCGCCGCCCTTGGGTGGCATCGGCGCCGGGTGCTGCTTCGGCTGGGGCACGCCGGTGGTCACCGTGTGTACGATGAAGTCGTAGCTCCCATCGCCGTTGATCCACTGATTGTCGGTCAGGTCGGGGGCCACCGCCGTGCCCTTCGCGTCCTGCCCATGGCAGGCCGTGCAGGTGCCGCCGGCTACCTGGCCATGGAAGATGCTGTCGCCCAGGGCCACCAGTTGGGGCGAGGTGGGGCCGCCGCCGGCCGGCGCGGCGGGGGCCGGCTTGGCCGCGGCCTGCCTTCGCGGTATCCTGGCCGGGAGTATTCTGCTTCGCCGTATCCTGTTTCGCCGTATCCTGTGTCGTAGCAGTCTGACGCGCCGGGCTCGGGCTCGCGGCTTTCTGCGGCGCCGGCCTGGTCGCGGCGGGCTTGGGGCTGGTCGTCCTCGAAGCCATCCCGGTCGCGGCGGCCTTGGCGGGCCGCGCAAGGCTGTCGCGTGAGTTCACGGTCGCGGCGGATTCCGGTGCTGCCGGCGACATCCCGGTCGTACCGCTGTCGGGCGTCGTCGGCGGCCGGCTGCTCGGAAGGCGGCGGCGCGCTCGACATCCCGGTCGTGTCGGTTCGGGCGGCCCGATCGCCGCCCCCGCAGGCGGTTACCAGCAGCAGGAGCGCACCTGCTCGAACTGTCGCTGACATCGTTCCTCCGAAGGGTCGAGGGTCCATGGGCGGCGCTCGAACGCCGCCCCGAAGCTCTCCATATGTGCGGACGGCGCCAATGGGGCGGTGTCGGCGCTCACACGCTCTGCTTCCGGCGCGGTTTCCGGCCCGCGGCGATCTCGTCCATGGTGCGGCCCGTGGCCACGGACGTCTGGTACTCCTCCACCACGTCGGATCCGGGCTCCGCGGCGTCGTCCCGGTGCTTGATGAGCAGCCACTGGGCCCGCCTCGGGTCGCCACGGCGCGTCCGCACCAGCACCCACGAGCCATGCAGCCGCTTGCCGCGGAGCTCGAACTTGAAATCGCCCTTGGCGTAGCCCCGCCGGAGCGCCGCCAGCGGGTCCCCGTCATCACTCCCACCGTAGGTGTAGGTCCCGCGATCCCAGAGCATGACCGTCCCGCCGCCGTACTCTCCCTGGGGAATGATTCCCTCGAACTTGTTGTACTCGATCGGGTGGTCCTCGACCTCCATGGCCAGTCGCTTCACCGCGGGGTCGAGGCTCGGCCCCTTGGGCACGGCCCAGCTCTTCATGACGCCGTCGAGCTCCAGCCGTAGGTCGAAGTGCAGGTGGCTCGCCGCGTGTTTCTGGATGACGTACGCCAGCTTGCTCGCCGCCTTCCTCCGCCCGCCCCGTGGCTCGGCCGTCCGCGTGAAATCGCGCTTCTGCCGGTACTCCGCCAGCCGCGTTCCGCTGGCCGGAGCGGCGCCCGGACCTTTCTTCCCGGGGGTGGTTCGCGCAGCTCTGGCCGAATCCGGCTTTCTCGTCCGTGCGGTCTTCTTCATCGCAATTGCTCCGTAGTGCACTGCCTCGGCGCCTTGTCCGGCCGCCAGCGCAGGAATCTGGTGCCGTGCCGGAAGCGGCCGTTCGTGAAGTGATCGTATTCCACCTCGACGACGAGCTTCGGCGCGAGCGGCTCCCACTGTGCCGAGCGTTCCGTGCTCCAGCGGCTCGGGCCCGCCCGGCGCTCGGCCGGTGAATCCCGGCGGCTTCCATGAGCGACTCGAGCTTCTCCTTCAGGCCCCGCGCTCGGCGGCGCTGAGGCTGGAGCAGAAGCCGACGTGGTCGAGCAGTCCCTCGCCATCGTACAGTCCGAGCAGGAGTGAGCCGATGCCACCGCCCCTCGATGCGTAGCGGAATCCGCCCACGACGCAGTCGGCGGTATGCTGCCGCTTCACCTTGACCATGCCGTCGCGCTCGCCCGAGCGGTAGGGCAAATCGAGCCGCTTGGCCACCACACCGTCGAGATCGCCGCCGCCACCGCTCTCGAGCCACGCGCGCGCCGTGGCCAGCCGGCGCGTTGCCGGGGAGAGCACGACGGAGGTCGCTTCCGGGAAATACCTCCCGGCGAACGCCTCGAGTCGCTGCCGCCGCTCGGCGAGCGGGAGCTCGACCAGTGAGCGGCCGCGCTCGTCCACCAGCAGATCGAACACCACCAGCCGTGCCGGGTGCGCCTCGACCAGCGTCCGCACGCGGCTCGCGGCCGGATGGATGCGCAGCAGCAGTTCATCGAAGGAGAGCCGGCCGTCCACCGGGATCACGATCTCGCCGTCCAGCACGAAGCGGCGTGGCGCCGGAGCGCCGCGAGCGCCGCCACCACGTCGGGGAAGTAGCGGCCGAGCGGCTGGCCGGCCTTGCGACTGGATGCGCACCTCGTCGCCATCGCGAAAGGCGAGGCAGCGGAAGCCGTCCCACTTGGGCTCGTACTGCCATCCGCGCCGCGTCCGGCAGCGCATCGGCGCGAGTCGGCCTCCATCGGCGGGTAGGGCGACTCGAGCGGGAGGCTCACCAGCACGCTCCTCGAGCCGGAACCGGCCGCGGGACGCGAGGAGCGGCTTCCACAGGTCGCCCAGCTCGGCGCACGCGCGCCGGGACGTTGTCGAGGCGGAAGTCCTCGATCTCGACACCCGCGCTCGACCTCCGTCCAGGTCACCGGCGTCGAGACCGTGGCGGCGGCCGGGGCCGGACCGAATAGACCGAGGCCAGCGTGCGACCCCACGCGTTCTGGTTGTAGTCCACCAGGACGCGCCCGTGCGGGCCGCTTGGCGATGCGGTACTCTGCCGTGATGAGCTTCGGGTGCGCGCTGCTCCAATTGCTTCGCCAGCGCTTGGCGAACCGCCAGACCTCCTTCTGCAGCGGGCCCGCGCACGATCGGCACATACAGATGCATCCCGCTCGAGCCGCTGGTCTTGACCAGCGCGGCATGCCCAGTCGGCTCGAGCGCGTCGCGCACCACGAGCGCGGTCTCGCGCACCTGCGTCGAACGGCGCGCCCGGCGCCGGGATCCAGGTCGAAGTGGAGGTAGTCGGGGCGGTCGATGTCGTCGCAGCGCGCGTACCACTGGTTGAGGTCGATGCAGCCGAGGTTCACGATCCAGAGCAGCGAGGCGAGGTCCTGCACCATCGGGAACGCGATCAGGCTCTCGGACTTGTGCATGATCGCGCAGGTCTCGAGCCAGTCGGGCCGCGAGGGCGGCGTCCGCTTCATGAAGAAGAACTTGCCGTGAATGCCGTTCGGGTAGCGCTTCATCACCATCGCGCGGTCGTGCAGGTGCGGCAGCAGCGCCGGCGGAGACGGCGGCGTAGTACTGGAGCAGGTCGCGCTTGGTGAGCCCGGCCTCGGGCCAGAACACCTTGTCCAGGTTGGTCAGCTCGACGCGCCGCCCGCCCAGCCGGAGCGTGACCTGATCAACACCGGTGGGGAGGCGCAGGGGGGCGCGCGCGCGCGCCTGCTTCGTCGTCGCCATTGCTCGGTCCCGCCTTCCCTGGTCGCGACCGCCGCCGAATGGCGGTCGCGACCGGCTCGTAGGTCAGCTCCTGGTCCGTGCGCGCCGTCCTCAGCAGCAGCGCACCGCGGCTCATGTCGCCTCGACCCACGAAATCGGTTGGAAAGAGGAGCCGCTCGCCCACGACGTCGAGCAGCACGTCCACGTACTTGCCGGTTGCGATGCTGCCGAGCAGGACCAGCTCGGGTGCCACCGTTTGGCCCGCGGCCGGCCGCGCGATCGCGGCCAGATCCCGCTGCAGCGGCTCCCGGTAGCGCGGCTCGTCCGGCCGGATCTCCACCTCCGCGAACGAGCGGAGCTCGTCCGCGCTGACCGCGGTATCCGCTGGCAGCAGCCCGCGGTTGGTGGTGATGACGTACACGCCCGACCTTCCTCCGGGTGGCCGCGCGAACCGGTCGGCATACGTCAGCTTCCCGCGAAAGTAGAGCCCGCTGAGAAAGCTGAAGGCCTCCCCCAGCGTCACGCTCGCCCCCGCCCGGAGGCGCTCCGCCAATGGAAACCGCCCGCGCCCCGAGAGCAGGAGGTCGGCCCGTTTCCCGCCGGCGCGCGCCGGCGAGAGCAGGAAAATCCGAGGCACGGCGTCAGGCCCCGGCATCTTCAACAGTGCGCCATGGCGTGACCGGCCTGCCGTGCCGGTGATCACCGCGGTCCAGGGGCAGCAGGGTCAGAAGTTGGCGCCGATCGAGAAATGCAGATGGAAGCGCCGCGAGCCGGAGGTCGGCGCCGCGTCGATCGGTGTCCCGTGCGTCAGCGCGTCGAGCACGTCCTGGGGCGCCCGCAGATCGAGCGGCGACGGATTGAGCTTGTACCCGAGCGCCACCTGGATCGCTCCCACCACGGTTTCGTAGCCGATTCCGACACCCACCGCCTGGTAGAACCTGTCCTGGTCGAGGATCCCGGCCTGCGGCGCGAACTGCTTATCGGGGGTCCAGATTCGGCCGCCGTCGTAGAACACGAATGGCTGGAACTGCTGGCTCAGAAGCGGCATCGGAAAGTGCAGCTCCACGCTGCCGGCCAGACGGGCGAGGCCGCCGATCGGCGTGTAGCGGTCGGCCACGGCCACCGTGCTGTCGCCCTGCTGCTCCAGCCGCACCTGCGGGAGCTTGGGACCGACCAGAAGCGTGCCCCACCCTCGTACGTCACGGGTGCCGCCGGCCGTGAAGGTGACGTCGCGCAGCCGGAGCAGGGAGACGAAGGGCGACTCGCTTCCCACGGCGGCGGTGCTGCTCCCGTACGGGAAGATCCGCCCGGCGCCCCCCCGGACAGTGAAGCCGACGCGCTTTGTGACGGGCAGGTACCATGTGGTTCCGAGATCCATCAGGAAATACTGGCTGGTGTCGAATCCGGGCAACGTCGCCTCCAGGCGCGGCCGGATCACGTACACCTTGCGAGGGTTGGCGATCCGGTCGAGCCTGCCGTAGCTCCCCTCGAGCGTGAGCGTGCTGCTGTTCCGGGTGCGCTCGAGGTGCCTGCCGCGGCCGGCGTGGCGAGGCCGAGGAGGGGAAGGACTCGCGCCGGCGCGAGGTCACTGCCGAAGCCGTAGTCGTCGACCCGGCGGTGCGAGATCGAGTAGCCGAGCGAGACCGAGCGCAGCGGCGCCGGCGCCCAGACCAGCGAAGCTCTGGAACCCGACCGCCCAGCTCCGGTCCGTGAGGTCACTCCGGTCCTCGATGAACGGTGCCCCGCCCACGAGATGCTCCGGCTGCCGACGTACGGCTCGAACGCGGGAGATTCAGCCGGTAAGCTGTGCGCGGGGCTCTCGAGCGCCGCGACGCCGGTCTGGGCCGTGACGCCGCCGTGAAGGTGCGGAGCCCGCCAAGCCAGCTCGGTCGGTCCAGGTGGTCTGGGAGGTGAGCCCGCCGGCCAGATCAGCCCCGCCCCGCCTTGATGAGGTGCTCCGGGTTCTCGGTGATGTGGAGCATGACCACGACCGACGAGTCGTCCGCGGAGTCCCGGGGACGCTTACCGACGCGAGCCGTACGATGTCCTTCTCGGTGAGCTGCTGGCGAACCTCCTCAAGCGCGTGGGCATCGTACCGGTCACCCGCCCCGAGCGGGAGTGCGCACGAATTCTCGCCGGGGGATGGTCTCGTTCCCGGTGACCACGACGCGCCGGATGCGGGCCCGCATGCCCGACTCGACCTGCACCATCAGCGCCGCGACATTGGCGGCGCTGTCGACCGTCGTGATCGTCCGCGCGGAGGCGAACGGAAAGCCGTGCGCCCGGAACCATCGCACGGTGCTGTCGGCGACTTTCCGGCGCTCGTCTTCACCGGCCCGGTCGGCCCGGCTCCGCGCGCCCCGCACAAAGCGGCGCCAGCTCCGCTGGGTTTCCGTGGGAAGCGTGAGTCGGCCCGCGGCGTCGTGAGGCCAGGGTGTCGATCGTGATCGGCGGACCTTCGTCGATCACGTAGGTGACGCGGATCTGGTCGGCCTTGGCCTCGTAGCTGGCGTCGTAGCGAACTTCCACACTGGCAAAGCCGGAACGCTGATAGTCGTGACGAAGGCGAACGACGTCGCGCTGCATCTCGGTGGGGTCGAAGAGGTGCTCGTCGACCGGCGGCACGAATGGCAGAACCCGAACATTTGCGCAGCCAGACGAGGCTGCCCTGCCCTTCAGCAGCGATCTTCTGCCGCAGGACGCTCTGGTCGAGCGATTCTTTTCCCTCGAACCGGAAAACCACGGAGCGGACCTCGGTGGCCGGTTCCACGCGGTTCAGCGGATCCTGCGCGGGAAGCGGGGCCGCCCGCACGAGCACGGCGAGGACGAGCGCTGCACAGCGGCTAATACGCACGGGTGCCTCGGAGGAGGAGCCGGGTGACAGGCTGCCGCCGCGCAGATCGGCGCGGAGCCACGGCGCAGGGTGTACTTCAGCTCGAAGCCGGGCCCCAATCGGAGCCGCCTGTGCTGGGCCTGGTGCCGAGCTGCAGCGGGAGCTGGAGGTCGATGAAGAGCGGGAGCTCAGGTGCCGGCCCGCGGTGAGCGTGAGCCCGCGAATTGGCTCCTGGCGGAGCTCGACACGTCGAGGAGCCTGTCGACAGGAACTCGGCTTCGACGTGTTCGAGCTCCGCCAGGAGCCGAATTCGCGGGCTCACGCTCACCGCGGGCCGGTACCCGGCCTCCTTCATGGACCTCCAGCTCCCGCTGCAGCTCGGCAGCCAGGCCCAGCGATCAGGCGGCTCCAATCTGGGGCCCGGCTTCGAGCTGGAGTACACCCTGCGCGGTTGGCTCCGCGCCAATCTGCGCGGCGGCTCGGCTCTTGTAGCCGGCTTCCTCCTCCGAGGGCGGCCGTGCGTATTAGCCTCTGGGCGGCGCTCGTCCTCGGGGCCTGCGGGGCGGCCCCGCTTTTCCCGCGCAGGATGCGCTCAACCGCGTGGAACCGGCCACCGAGGTCCGCTCCGTGGATTTCCCCAGTTGCAGGAGAGAGATCGCTCAACCGAGCGTTCTGCGGCAGAGGAGTCGCCGCTGACGGGACAGGGCAGCCGTCTGGCTGCGCAAACTGTTCGGGTCCCTGCCATTCGTGCCGCCGGTCGGCAAGCACCTCTTCGACCCCACCGAGATGCAGCGCGACGTCGTTCGCCTTCGTCACTACTATCAGCGTTCCGGCTTTGCCAGAGTGAAAGTCCGCTACGACGCCAGCTACGAGGCCAAGGCCGACCAGATCCGCGTCGCCTACGTGATCGACGAAGGTCCGCCGATCACGATCGACACCCTGGCCTTCACGACGCCCGCGGGGCCACTCACGCTTCCCACGGAAACCCAGCGAGCTGGCGCCGCTTTGTGCGGGGCGCGCGGAGCCGGGCCGACCGGGCCGGTGGGAGAGCGCCGGGAAGTCGCCGACAGCACCGTGCGATGGTTCCGGGCGCACGGCTTTCCGTTCGCCTCCGCGCGGACGATCACACGCGAAGCGCTCCAATGTCGCGGCGCTGATGGTGCAGGTCGAGTCGGGCATGCGGGCCCGCATCCGGCGCGTCGTGGTCACCGGGAACGAGACGATCCCCCAGCGAGAAATCGTGCGGCAGCTCCCGCTCGGGGCGGGTGACGGTACGATGCCCACGCGCTCGAGGAGGGTCGCCAGCAGCTCACCCAAGGACATCGTACGGCTCGCGTCGGTAAGCGTCCGCGGTACCACGGACGTCGTCCGGTCGTGGTCATGCTCCACATCACCGAGAACCCGGAGCACCTCATCAAAGGCGAGGCGGGGCTGATCTCGGCCGGCGGGCTCACCTCCCGACCACCTGGACCCACCGAGGGGTGGCGGGCTCGCACCTTCACGGCGGCCGTCACGGCCCAGACCGGCGTCGCGGCGCTCGAGAACCCGCGCAGCAGCTCTACCGGCTGAATCTCACCGCGTTGGAGCCGAACGTGGCAGCCGAGCATCTCGGTGGGCGGGGGACCGTTCATCGAATACCGGAGTGACCTCACGGACCGGAGCTGGGCGGTCGGGTTCCAGAGTTGCTGGTCTGGGCGCCGGCGCCGCTGCGCTCGGCTATCGCTCGGCTACTGGATCTCGCACCGCCGGGTCTACGACTACGGCTTCGGCAGTGACTCGCCCGGCGCAGTACCTGCCCCTCCTCGGCCTCGCCACGCCGGCCGCGGCAGGCACCCTCGAGCGCACCCGCAACAGCAGCACGCTCACGCTCGAGGGGAGCTACGGCAGGCTCGACCGGATCGCCAACCCTCGCAAGGGGTACGTGATCCGGCCGCGCCTGGAGGCGACGTTGCCCGGATTCAACACCAGCCAGTATTTCCTGATGGATCTCGGAACCACATGGTACCTGCCCGTCACAAAGCGCGTCGGCTTCACTGTCCGGGGGGGCGCCGGGCGGATCTTCCCGTACGGGAGCAGCACCGCCGCCGTGGAAGCGAGTCGCCCTTCGTCTCCCTGCTCCGGCTGCGCGACGTCACCTTCACGGCCGGCGGCACCCGTGACGTACGAGGGTGGGGCACGCTTCTGGTCGGTCCCAAGCTCCCGCAGGTGCGGCTGGAGCAGCAGGGCGACAGCACGGTGGCCGTGGCCGACCGCTACACGCCGATCGGCGGCCTCGCCCGTCTGGGGGCAGCGTGGAGCCGCACTTTCCGATGCCGCTTCTGAGCCAGCAGTTCCAGCCATTCGTGTTCTACGACGGCGGCCGAACTGGACCCCCGATAAGCAGTTCGCGCCGCAGGCCGGGATCCTCGACCAGGACAGGTTCTACCAGGCGGTGGGTGTCGGAATCGGCTACGAAACCGTGGTGGGAGCGATCCAGGTGGCGCTCGGGTACAAGCTCAATCCGTCGCCGCTCGATCTGCGGGCGCCCCAGGACGTGTCGACGCGCTGACGCCGGGACACCGATCGACGCGGCGCCGACCTCCGGTCGCGGCGCTTCCATCTGCATTTCTCGATCGGCGCCAACTCTGACCCTGCTGCCCCTGGACTGTGGTGATCACCGGCACGGCAGGCCGGTCACGCCATGGCGCACTGTTGAAGATGCCGGGGCCTGACGCCGTGCCTCGGATTTTCCTGCTCTCGCCGGCGCGCGCCGGCGGGAAACGGGCCGACCTCCTGCTCTCGGGGCGCGGGCGGTTTCCATTGGCGGAGCGCCTCCGGGCGGGGGCGAGCGTGACGCTGGGGGAGGCCTTCAGCTTTCTCAGCGGGCTCTACTTTCGCGGGAAGCTGACGTATGCCGACCGGTTCGCGCGGCCACCCGGAGGAAGGTCGGGCGTGTACGTCATCACCACCAACCGCGGGCTGCTGCCAGCGGATACCGCGGTCAGCGCGGACGAGCTCCGCTCGTTCGCGGAGGTGGAGATCCGGCCGGACGAGCCGCGCTACCGGGAGCCGCTGCAGCGGGATCTGGCCGCGATCGCGCGGCCGGCCGCGGGCCAAACGGTGGCACCCGAGCTGGTGCTGCTCGGCAGCATCGCAACCGGCAAGTACGTGGACGTGCTGCTCGACGTCGTGGGCGAGCGGCTCCTCTTTCCTACCGATTTCGTGGGTCGAGGCGACATGAGCCGCGGTGCCCTGCTGCTGAGGACGGCGCGCACGGACCAGGAACGACTATGAGCCGGTCGCGACCGCCATTCGGCGGCGGTCGCGACCAGGGAAGGCGGGACCGAGCAATGACGACGACGAAGCAGGCGCGCGCGCGCGCCCCCCTGCGCCTCCCCACCGGTGTTGATCAGGTCACGCTCCGGCTGGGCGGGCGGCGCGTCGAGCTGACGAACCTGGACAAGCCGTTCTGGCCCGAGGCTGGCTACACCAAGGGGGATCTGCTCCAGTACTACGCCGACGTCTCCGGGGCGCTGCTGCCCCACCTGCGCGACCGCGCGATGGTGATGAAGCGCTACCCGAACGGCATCCCGGGAAGTGCTTCTTCATGAAGCGGACGCCACCCCCGCGGCCCGAATGGCTCGAGACCTGCGCCATCAGGCACAAGTCCGGAACGTGATCGCCTTCCCCATGGTGCAGGACCTCGCCTCGCTGCTGTGGGTCGTCAACCTGGGCTGCATCGACCTCAACCAGTGGTACGCGCGCTGCGACGACATCGACCGGCCGGACTACCTCCACTTCGACCTGGATCCGGGGCCGGGCGCGCCGTTCGCGCGGGTGCGGGAGACCGCGCTGCTGGTGCGCGACGCGCTCGAGCCGATGGGCATGCGGCCGCTGGTGAAGACCAGCGGCTCGAGCGGGGATGCACGTCTACGTGCCGATCGAGCGCGGCCCGACGCAGAAGGAGGTCTGGACGTTCGCGAAGGCGCCTGGCGGAGCGCTGGAGCAGCGCTATCCGAAGCTCGTCACGGCCGAGTACCGGATCGCGAAGCGGCCGCACGGTCGGGTCCTGGTGGACTACAACCAGAACGCCTGGGGGCGCACCCTGGCCTCGGTCTATTCGGTCCGGCCCACGCAGGGCGCCACGGTCTCGACGCCGGTGACCTGGACGGAGATCGAGCGCGGGTGCGGATCGAGGAGTTCCGCTGCGGAACGTGCCGGCGCGCGTGCGCCGAGGTCGGCGACCTCTGGCAGCCGCTCCTCGCGCCCGCGGCCGGTTCCCGCTGGAGGAGCTGCTGTGAGCCTGCCGATCGCGGATCCCTACCCGCCGATGGAGGCGCAGCTCGTTGAGCGCTGCCCGACGGCGCGCGGCTGGCAGTACGAGCCGAAGTGGGACGGCTTCCGCTGCCTCGCGTTTCGGGACGGGGACGAGGTGGCTGCAGTCCAAGTCCGGGCAGCCGCTCGGACGCTACTTCCCGGAGTTGCTCGCCTCGCTCGCGCGCTCGCGGCGCCGCGGTTCGTGCTGGACGGCGAGCTGGTCATCCCGGTCGGCGGCCGTCTCTCGTTCGACGACCTGCTGATGCGCATCCACCCGGCGGCAAGCCGGGTCCGGACGCTGGCCCGGGCCCACCCCTCGCTGCTGGTGCTCTTCGACCTGCTGGTGGACGCGGGCGGCCAGCCTTGGCGGCGGAGCCGCTCGCGAGCGCCGCGAGCGGCTGGAGAGCTTCTGCCGGGAGGATTTCGAGCCCAAGGCGACCTGCGTCGTGCTCTCGCCCGCCACGCGCCGCTGGTCGCCCGCCGGTGGCTGCTGGGCGCCGGCGGCAACCTGGACGGGGTGATGGCGAAGCGCCAGGACTGCGCCTACCGCTCCGGCGAGCGGGACGGGATGCGCAAGGTGAAGCTCATCCGCACCGCCGACTGCGTGGTCGGCGGCTTCCGCTACTCCGCGGAGGGGCCGGTGGTCGGGTCGCTGCTGCTGGGCCTCTACGACGAGGAGGGCCTGCTCCACCACATCGGGTTCGCGTCCGGCTTTCGCGCCTCCGAGCGGGAGCCGCTGACCCGCAAGCTGGAGCCGCTGGTCCAGCCGCCCGGGTTCACGGGCCGCGCGCCGGGCGGCCCGAGCCGCTGGAGCCACGAGCGCTCGGCGAGTGGCTTCCGCTCGGCCGGAGCTGGTGGTAGAGGTAGCGTACGACCACTTTACCGGAGGCCGCTTCCGTCACGGCGTCAGGCTGCTCCGCTGGCGCCCGGACAAGGCGCCAAGGCAAGCACGATGGAGCAACTCCGATGACGACGAAGCGAACGACCACCACGAAGAAGAGGAGCGCGAAGCGAGCGACGCCCAAAGCGGCGCGGCCAAGAGCGCCGGGACGAAGCCGACGCGGCGGGCGGCGTCCCGGGGCACATGGCCGGCCCGGGTCGGGGCTCGCCGAGTATCGCCGCAAGCGTGACTTCAACAAAAACGGCCGAGCCGCGTGGCGGGCCGGGACGGGACGCACGCCGAAACTGGCGTATGTCATCCAGAGGCACGCCGCCAGTCAGTTCCACTACGATCTTAGGCTGGAACTCGATGGGGTCATGAAGAGCTGGGCGGTGCCGAAGGGTCCCAGCCTGGATCCGGCGGTGAAGCGGCTCGCCATGGAGGTGGAGGACCACCCGATCGAGTACAACAAGTTCGAGGGGACCATCCCGAAGGGCGAATACGGCGGCGGCACCGTCATGATCTGGGACCGGGGGACCTACACCTCGGGGGGAGCGATAACGGCGATCCGGTCGAAGGGCTACGCCGGGGGTACCAGAAGGGCGATTTCAAGTTCGTCCTCCATGGGGAGCGACTGCGGGCTCCTGGGCGTCGTGCGGATGCGGCGGCGATCCGCCGCGAGCCGCAATGGCTCCTCATCAAGCACCGGGACGAGACGGCGTAGCTGGTTCGGAGGTCGCGGAGGAAAATCAGAGGTCGGTGGCTACGGGCCGGACAATGGACGAGATCGCCGGCGGCAGGAAGCCGCGCCGGAAGCAGAGCGTGTGAGCGCCGACACCGCCCCATTGGCGCCGTCCGCCCATATGGAGAGCTTCGGGGCGGCGTTCGAGCGCCGCCCATGGACCCTCGACCCTTCGGAGGAACGATGTCAGCGACAGTTCGAGCAGGTGCGCTCCTGCTGCTGGTAACCGCCTGCGGGGGGCGGCGATCGGGCCGCCCGAACCGACACGACCGGTATGTCGAGCGCGCCGCCGCCTTCCGAGCAGCCGGCCGCCACGACGCCCGACAGCGGTACGACCGGGATGTCGCCGGCAGCACCGGAATCCGCCGCGACCGTGAACTCACGCGACAGCCTTGCGCGGCCCGCCAAGGCCGCCGCGACTGGGATGGCTTCGAGGACGACCAGCCCCAAGGCCGCCGCGACCAGGCCGGCGCCGCAGAAAGCCGCGAGCCCGAGCCCGGCGCGTCAGACTGCTACGACACAGGATACGGCGAAACAGGATACGGCGAAGCAGAATACTCCCGGCCAGGATACCGCGAAGGCAGGCCGCGGCCAAGCCGGCGCCCCGCCGCGCCGGCCGGCGGCGGCCCCACCTCGCCCCAACTGGTGGCCCTGGGCGACAGCATCTTCCATGGCCACGTAGCCGGCGGCACCTGCACGGCCTGCCATGGGCAGGACGCGAAGGGCACGGCGGTGGCCCCCGACCTGACCGACAATCAGTGGATCAACGGCGATGGAGCTACAACTTCATCGTACACACGGTGACCACCGGCGTGCCCCAGCCGAAGCAGCACCCGGCGCCGATGCCACCCAAGGGCGGCGCGTCGCTGCAGCGACCAGCAGGTGAAGGCGGTGGCGGCGTACGTGTACTCGCTGAGCCACAAGAGCTGAGGGCGCTACCAGCTCAGCGTGTACTGCCCTCCCAGCGTGAACAGCGTCTCGCTGGCGCGGAAGTCGTCGCTCGGGCTGGTCGCCCGGCCAGGCGCTCCGGTGGGACGACATCCCGAAGTTGAGCGCGAAGGCGTCCACCACGTGCACGCTCGCCGTGAGCCGCTCGAGCGCGTCCCGCCGGCGCGAGACGATGGCCCCGCCGCCGAAGGCGAAGGTCTTCTCCGCGCTCAGGCTCACCGGCAGCCGCACCTCGGTCAGGTTGCCGTTGAGGCTCACCCGGGTGCTCACGACCTGGAGCGTCTGCAGCTCCGTCGCTGTAGATGCCGAGCTGCGACGGTGGCCGTGACGCCCCGCAGCATGACGACTTGGCCCGACTCCCGGCGCGCCAGGTCGTCCGGTCGGCGACCACCGGGCATCTGGGCCTTCCGGGCAGCCATTCGCTCCGGTCGGCGTCGACGTGCAGCGCGACGCCGTAGCTCAACGTCGCCCGAGCCTGCTTCACCATCGCGCGACAGATCCAGCGCAGGCCCCGCGCTCCCCCGGCCCGGCGTAGCCCTCGCACCCGGCGCGCTCCAGCGCGCGGGCAGCCCAGCTCCGCCTGCGCCGACCAGATCCCGCTGCTCAAGCGCTTCCTGGAACAGGACCGTGCGGTGCGAGCCCACCAGCGACCGCCGGGCGAAGACGGTGCTGTAGCCGGCCGTCGAGCGCGACCGTGCGGTGATTGGCTTCCGGCAGCTTGACCGGGATCTCGTGGTAGATACGTCCCGGCAGGCGCCCTGCGCGGCAGACCTGGATCAGGGTGGGCTTCACCAGGCGCGAGAGCAGCTCACCGTTGCCACCGGACAGCGTAGCGGTTCGACCGGCAGCGAGTCCCCGAAGCTGCGAGCTCGAGCCGGATCCGCAGGGTGCTGCGGGTGGCTCGAGTAGCGGTCGAGACCGTTCTCCGACATCGAACACGATGCTGTCGGCGGACGGGACTCGTCGATCGTCGAGCTCGGCGGACTGGCCCGGCAGCTCGGCGAGCGCGGGCTCGGAGCCGCACCGTCACCGGCGCGGCCCCGCCGGCGACGCGGGTGGTCTGCGACGGGATGGCGCACGCGGCGGACGCGACGACCACCGCAGCAGCCACTGCGATCCGAATCAAGCGTTCCATCGGCACTTGCTGTTGTGAAGGGAGGCAACGGCGTCCCGCGTACTTCCTGTTCACACGATAGCGCGGGAAACGCGAGTGGGCCAGAGGTGCGCTGGCGCCGGGCCCCTGCCCACGCAACATTGTGCAGACAGGAGGCCGCATGCTCTTTCACTTCGGTCGAGCATTTCTCGTGCTCGGCTGGATCCTCACGATTGCCGGGGTAGTCTACCTGCTGGTGGGGCTGCGCCACATGGCGGGCGTCACGGGCGCCTCACCGGCATTGCTCCTGATCGGACTCATCGCGGTGGTGGTCGGCTCGGCGATCATCCGCTGGGTGCGCCGGGCGCGGTAAGCGGTGGCCGAGGTCCGGGTGGGCACGTCGGGATACGTCTACCGGCACTGGCGCGGGGGCGTGTTCTATCCGGCGGGACTGCGTGCCCGCGAGGAGCTGGCGTGGTATGCCTGCAACTGTTCCCGCACCGTCGAGCTCAACAATCCGTTCTATCGGCTGCCCACGAAGGAGACGTTCGCCCGCTGGCGCGAGCAGACGCCGGACGGCTTCAGCTTCGCGGTGAAGGTGAGCCGCTACATCAGCCACGTGCAGCGCCTGCGCGACTCGGCCGAATCTCTCGCCCTCTTCCTGGAGCACGCCGGGCAACTCGGGCCCAAGCTGGGGCCGCTCCTGGTGCAGCTCCCCCGCAGTTCCACCTCGGCACCGGGCAGGCCTCGAGGCGTTCCTCGCCATCCTCCCTCGGAGCCACCGCTGGGTGCTCGAGGTGAGGCACCCGAGCTGGCAGGTACCGGCCGTCTACGAGGCGCTCGGCCGTCGCGGCGTGGCGCTCTGCATGCCCGTGGGCGGACGGGTGCAGCCCGATCTCATCACCACCGCGCCGTTCACCTATATCCGCATGCACGCGGGCGCCGAGGCCGGTGGCCCGTCGGCAAGGAGAAGCTTAGGCTCTGGGCCGCAAGGATCCGCGGGCTGACGAAGTGGGGGAAGGACGCGTACGTCTACTTCAACAACGACTGGGAAGGGCACGCCGTGCGGGACGCGGTGGTGCTCCGGGAGATGGTCGAAACTACTCGCCGTGCCGCTCCGGGCCAGGCTCGTCCTCCAGCCCCCCGCTCACCGCCGAGCCGAACTTCGGCGCGATCATGTGACGAGTGACGGTGTAGGGCGGCTCGTGCCGCTCCGCCTGGAATGCCCGGCGGCATTCGTGAGAGCGAAGTACACCTCGTTCGCCCCGTCGGTCATTTTCGCCGTTGCCGCCTTCGGATCGATCATCCTGCCGCAAACCGGATCGCGTACCTGTTCCATGGTTGCCTCCCCTGCCGTCATTCGGGCGGTGGCGTGAGCTCCGGCACCGGGTCGAGCTCGTGCACGCCGCACCAGTTGAGCAGCCCCGCGACGTCACTGGCGCGCTCGGTCGTGTCCACCATGACCACCGCACGCTCGTTCGTGACGACCGGGACCTCGTGCAGGCTCGCCCGACCTCGCCGCCGTATGTGTCGCTTGCCTGCCCGCCAGGGACCCGGGGCGCTGCCAGGTCCACCCCTCGGGATTTCACGTCCTGGGCAAGGTGGTACACCGCGCTGGGTTCGTACCGGGGGCGCTCGCCGCTCCGGCTGGTGCGCCGTCTGGAACCGCTGTCTCGCCGTGTCATGACCCCTCCCGGTGATCGTATGCGGGCCATACCTCATGGGCCGCCTGAGCGTGTAGCATGGACCCACCGCCCGGGCGGCTCCGTGAGGGGGGTCACCGGGGATGGTGGATTCCGAGTGGCTCCGGGCCGAGGCCACAGTCACGGAGAAACGAGAAGGCCGCCTCGCGGAGTGAGGCGGCTCGGGGTTCGCGACCTGCCGCCGGACTAGAAGCGGACGCCCAGCGTCAGCGGGATCATGTAGGCGGTTTCTCGCCGTTCGCGTCCGCCGTGCCCTTCATGATGGCGTGGAATCGGCCTTCGGCGAACAGCTTGGCTTTGCCCAGCCCGAAATCGAAACCGGCGCCGGCGTTGACGCCGAACTTCGACTGCGAGTCGGACGAGCCGAACCCGTCGATCGAGGTCTTGCCGTTGTAGAGGCCCACGCCGCCGATCAGGTACGGCCGCGCCATACTGGCGCCGGAGAAGGCGTAGACCGCGTTCCCGGTCGCGCCGATCATCCGGCTGTGGCCGTCGATGCCGTCGAGCCCGAAATGGGTGTAGAAGGCGTCGACCTGGAACCCGAGCGGGCTCCCGGCCGGCTGCACCCAAGCAGCGCGGTCCCGCTGACCCCGGTCCCGATCCCATCGGCCAGCGTCCCGGTCGGCACAACGACGCCGCCGCCCACGCCAAAGCTCATGACCTGAGCATAGCCGGTCTGCGCGCTCAGCATCACGGCAAGACCGACCACGGCACCGGATGGTGCTCTCCATAGCGGTTCTCCCTTACTGGGTGGCTGAAGGTTCTCCTGAGACGAGCGTGACTCCGGCTTCCCATCGGCAAGGGACCGGCCAGGCGCTGCTCCAAACCCACGCCTCCAGCGCGCAAGTTATTCCGCTCCAATGCCTTGAATCCGAAGATCCTGGCGAGAACCGGCCGGCGGTATGGACTCAAGAGGCGCCGGTGTGCGAACTTCTGCACCGCGCGATGCAAGCGACTCTTGTACGGCGCACGTGACGTGCGGCGCTGCCCCGGGCGCGCCCTCCGTCTCGATCTGGTGCATTCAGCACCGCAGAGCGCTCGGCAGGTGGGCCGCCGCGCCGGATGAGATGGAGTTCACGGTACCGTGAGGACCGCCTGACGCCGCCGCGCGCGTCTGTTTATACTCCGCAACAGGTTCCCCTGTGCCGGCGTCCGCTCCAGAGCAGCCCATCGTGGACGAAGCCCTGATCGAGGTCTCGCGGCCAGTGCAGCCCGCGTCTGCCCGCGACGATCCCAGACGCTCGATCCGCCAGCTCTCGCTGGTGGCCGCGATCGCCGCGATCGCCTTTGGCGTCGCGATCGGGGCGGGCTACGTCTTTTCAGTCGGCCGATTGCTTCCCCTCCCCCAGTTCGTCCTCCCCACCCAGCCGCTGGTCGCGGTGCTGTTCATCGTCACGGGCGGGAGCCTGCTCGCCCTGGCTCGGCGGGTATGGCCTCCAGCGCGCCACCGCCGCGGCGGCCACCCTGATCGCGGCGGCGATCCTGAGCGAGTACCTGCTCGGCGTCGACCTCCGCGTGGATACGCTGTTGTTCCCGCGGGCGGTTTTGGATCCTCGCTCGTGTTCCCGGGCCGACCGGCGCCGGTGACCGGGACGACCTTTCTCCTGCTCGGCGCCGCGCTGCTCCTGGCGGCGTTCCGTCCGGGCGAGCGGCCCCGGCGCGCGCATACCGCACTGGCCCTCGGCGCGTCGTGCTGCCGGTCATTCCCATCGTGGGGCACCTCCTCGGCGTGCCCGAGCTCCATACCTTCGCCTTCCGGGTCGGTACGTCGCTGCACACCGCGCTGATCTCCTGGTGCTCGCGGTGGGGGTCGGCGCCACGACCCAGGAATCCGCCGTGCTCAACCTCCCCGCGCCCGCGATCCGGGCACGATCCTGCTTCGACGCCTCCTGCCCTTCGCCGTACTGCTGCCGCTCCTCTTCGTAGCCGGCAGCGTCGCGGCCCTCCACCTGGGCCTGTACGAAATCCATATTGGTCTCGTCCTCTTCGTCTCGGGCTTCATCGCCATGTTGCTCGGCGTCGCGTTCTGGGTGGTGGCCGTCGTTCGGAGGGCAGACGGGGAGCGCCACTCCGCCGATCAGGCCCAGGCCCAGCTCGCCCTCCGAGATCCCGGCTGAAAGCCGAGTCCGCCGCCGCCGACGCGGCCCAGGAAAGCGAGCGCCAAACGCGGGAGCTGCTCGAGATCCTGAGTCATGCCCCCGTCTTCGCCCGAGGATTCGATGGACGAATCCGGTTCTGGAGCGCAGGCGCCGCCCGGCTGTACGGCTGGTCCGCCGAGCAGGCGGTCGGCGCGCTCGCGCGCGAGCTGCTTCCCACCGAGATGCCCATCCTCCAGGCCGAGGCCGAAGCCGAGCTCCTCGCGCACGGCGAGTGGCATGCAGAGCTCGCCCGGCGGGCGCGGAACGGGGCGCGGGTCCAGGTGGCAAGCCATTGGATCCTCCACCACGATCCACGGCCGCCCCGACACGGTGATCGAGATCGACAACGACGTCACCGAGCAGCACCGGACGCAAGAGGCGTTCAGGCAGGGTGAAGCGCGGTACCGGGCGGTCGTCGCGGCGACCGCGCGGATCATCTGGACCTCATCCGCCGACGGCCGACGACCGCTCGATGTGAGCCAGTGGGTGGCGTTCACCGGCCAGGGCCAGTGGAAGCGGCCGGCACGGCTGGCTAGGCCATCCACCCCGACGACCGAGGCGAGGCCAGCCGGGCATGGAAGGAGGCGGTGCGCGAGCGGAAGGCGATGCTGACCAAGCACCGTCTCCGGCACCCCGACGGCGAATACCGGCACATGGAAGCCCGGGCAGTGCCCGTCCTGGACGACCGGGGCGAGTGCGAGAGTGGGTCGCGCGCACGCCGACGTCACCGACCGGATCCAGGCGCAGGAGCAGCTCGGACAAGCACGAAAAGCTCCAGGCCGTCGGCACCCTCGCCGGCGGCGTCGCCCATGAGGTGAATAACCAGCTCATGGCGGTCCTGGGGTTCGGCGACTTCATCCTCAAGGAGCTCGGGCCCGGCCATCCGCAGGGGGCGGACGTCGAGGAGATGATCCGCGGCGCCACGCGGGCGGCGCGCGTGGCGCAGCAGCTCCTGACGTTCAGCCGCCGCCCAGGTGAATCAGACTCGGTTGCTGGACCTGCACGCGGAGGTCGAGGGACTCGCGCCCGTGCTGAAGCGCCTGCTCGGCGCGGACAAGAGCATGATCATCCTTGAGCAGTCGGCGCCGAGCACCGCGTGCTCGCCGATCCCACGCAGGTGGACCAGGTCCTCATCAACCTCGCCGCCAACGCGCGTGACGCC
>CAWHQC010000002.1:0-183631 GCA_963831425.1 uncultured Gemmatimonadales bacterium
CGTGCTGCTCAACAGCATCCTGCCCCGGAAGCTGGTGACGGATCTCGGCTTCCGTGACGACCTGATGAAAAAGAAGATCCTGTCCGAGCTGGTGCTGCAGAGCTACCGGCGCGCGGGCCTGGCCGACACGGTCACCTTCCTCGACCGGCTCAAGGACTTCGGCTTCCGCTTCGCCACCATGGGCGGCGTGAGCATCGGGATCGAGGACCTCGAGATCCCCACCGAGAAGGTGGAGCTCCTGACCGAGGCGGACGCCCGGGTCAAGCGGTTCCAGCGGGCGTACAACACCGGCCAGATCACCTTCGGCGAGCGCTACAACAAGGTGATCGACGCCTGGACCCACGCCAACAACGACGTGGCCGAGGCGATGATCAACTCGATGCGGGTTTCCCGCGGCGGGTTCAACCCGGTGTTCATGATGTTCGATTCCGGCTCGCGCGGCAGCCGGGACCAGATCCGGCAGCTCGCCGGGATGCGCGGGCTCATGGCCAAGCCGCAGAAGAAGCTGACGGGCGGCATCGGCGAGATCATCGAGAGCCCGATCAAGTCGAACTTCCGCGAGGGGCTCACGGTGCTGGAGTACTTCATCTCCACGCACGGCGCCCGGAAGGGCCTGGCCGACACGGCGCTCAAGACGGCCGACGCGGGCTACCTGACCCGCCGGCTGGTGGACGTGGCCCAGGACGTCACGATCACCGAGGAGGACTGCGGCACGGTGCTGGGCCTCGAGATCGCGGCGCTCAAGGAGGGGGAGGACATCATCGAGCCCCTGCGCGAGCGGATTCTCGGGAGCGTGGCGGGCGAGGACGTCTTCGATCCGCACGAGCTCGACGACGACGGCGACCAGAAGCTCCTGGTCGAGGCCGGGAAGCTGATCGACGAGGAGGTCTCGAACGCCATCGACGACGCCGGCATCGAGAAGGTCAAGATCCGCTCGGTGCTCACCTGCGAGGCGCGCCGGGGCGTGTGCCGGATGTGCTACGGCCGGAACCTGGCCACCATGGACATGGTGGACATGGGCGAGGCGGTGGGCATCCTGGCGGCCCAGAGCATCGGCGAGCCGGGCACGCAGCTCACGCTGCGCACGTTCCACATCGGCGGTACGTCCTCCCGCATCGCGGAAGAGGCGGAGCGCCGGGCGCGGTCGGACGGAAAGGTGAAGTACACCGACGGCCTCGAGTGGGCGGATGTGCCGGTCGAGTTCGAGGACGGTACCCAGGGCAGCATCCGCGTCGTGCTCACCCGCGAGGATGAGTCGGCGGCGGACGAGGCCAAGGAAGGGATTCTGGTCGTGGATCCCAAGGACCCCAAGCGGGTGCTCAACCGTTACCCCGTGCCCGAGGGCGCGCTTCTGGCCGTCAAGGAAGGCGACCTGGTCAGCAAGGGCGACAGCGAGCGCCGGGCCACGATCCTGTACACGTGGGATCCGTACAACGATCCGAGCATCATCAAGTCGGACGGAGAGCTGCGGTGGAAGGACCTGGTCCCCGGCGTCACGCTGCGCGAGGAGCTGGACGAAGGCACGGGCCTCCGGAGCATCGTCGTCATGGCCGACCCGGACCGCGAGCTGCATCCGTCGGTGCTGGTCTACATGCCGAACCGGAAGGACCCGCAGGAATACACCCTGGCGGAGGGCAGCCGCGTCATCCTGGGCTCGCCGACCGACCAGGTCACCCGGGCCATGGAGGTGCCGGACGCGGCCAATCCGTGGAGCACGAAGTTCCACGTGGACGAGCGCCCGATCAATGAAGCCTGGCCGAGCAAGACCAAGAAGGAGTCCAAGGACAAGACGGTCTTCCTGAGTCCGCCGGTCAAGGTGAGCAAGGGCATCACGGTCACCAAGATCCCGCGGCAGGCCTACAAGACCCGGGACATCACGGGCGGTCTCCCGCGCATCGCGGAGCTGTTCGAGGCGCGCCGGCCGAAGGACCCGGCCACGATCTCCGAGGTGGATGGCGTGGTCAAGTTCGGCGAGATCAAGCGCGGCAAGCGGGAGATCTACGTCTATCCCGACGCGGAGGCCCCGGCCGAGGTGGAGCCGCAGCTGTACGAGGTGCATGCGGGCAAGCACCTCCGGGTCCACGAGGGCGATCGGGTGCGGGCGGGCGACCGGCTCACCGAGGGCCCGGTGAACCCGCACGACATCCTGCTCATCAAGGGACCGCGCGCGGTGCAGGAGTATCTGCTCAACGAGGTGCAGGAGGTCTACCGCCTGCAGGGCGTGCGCATCAGTGACAAGCACATCGGCACCATCGTGCGCCAGATGCTGCAGAAGGTGCGCGTGACCGAGCCGGGCGACACCGACTTCCTCGAGGGCGAGACGGTGGACCGGCTGAGCTTCCGCGACGAGAACGAGCGGGTGGTCAAGCGGAAGGGCTCACCGGCCGAAGCCGAGCCGGTGCTGCTGGGCATCACCAAGGCGAGCCTCACGACGCAGTCGTTCATCTCGGCGGCGTCGTTCCAGGAGACCACGCGGGTGCTGACCGATGCCGCGATCCGCGGGGCCAAGGACGATCTCCTGGGCCTCAAGGAGAACATCATCATCGGGCACCTGATCCCGGCGGGCAGCGGGATCTACCGCTACGCGGAGATCGACATCGAGCCGCCCGAAGGCTACGAGGCACCGCCGCCGCGGGTGGAGGAGCCGGTGCCCGCGCCGGTGCTCGCCGCGGCGCTGGTGGCGGACGAGGATTAGGCGGCTGTCGGCTGCTCCAGGAATCAATCGAACAGCGGCGCCCGGGATCACTCCCGGGCGCCGCTGTTTTCATCCACCCCACCGAACCGGCGCCGCCGGCTCAGTGGTCGATCGGCAACCCGCTCGGCACGCTGGCCGGCACGACCCTGGACAGGTCCCGCGCCGCCGGGTCGGTCAGCGCCTTCAGGAACTCGGTCACGTCGTCGATGGTCTGGTCATCGAATACCACGCCGTTCAGCAGAGGATCACGGGTGGCCAGGATCCCGTCGAAATTGCGCAGCAGCGTGCCGCTGAACTCGGTCCCGAGCGTGCTCGCGTCGAAGTTTCTGAGTTTGACATCCGACTCGCTGTAATGGGCCACGAAGTCCCTGAGGCTCATGAATGCCCCGTCGTGCCCGTACGGCCCGGTGAGCTCCACGTTCCGGAGCGGCGTGGTCCGGAAGGCGTATCTGTCCTCCGGACGCCCGGTCTCGTGCGCGCGGCCGAAGTCGTCCTTGCCGCCTGCGCCGTCGCCGCGTCCCGGACCGAACTGGGCCACCGCCACGTTGTGGAACAGGTTGTCGGTGAACGCCGGGCCGTTGTGGCAGACGGAGCAGCGCGCGCTCATGAAGTCCCTGGCACCCCGGAGCTGAGCCTCGGTCATCGCGTCGTCGTCGCCGGCGAGGAAGCGGTCCCACGGGGAATCGTTGAACGAGAGCCGGTCGATGAAGAAGCCGGCCATGGCGTTGCCGGCATGGGCAAAGTTCATCTGCGCAAACCGCTGCCCGGGATAGGCGGCCTCGAACATCCGGCGGTACTCCCGGATCCGCCCGAGCCGGTCCATCAGCCCCTTCCAGATCTGCTGCGCCTGCTTGTCGCTGAGCGCCGCCAGCTCATTGCCGCTGGCGCCGCGCATCTCCTCGTGGGAGAGGACCGGGAACATCGGCTGGGCGGACACCGGCCCGAACTCGAAGACGCTGGTCATGTGGGGATTGAGCCGCTGCCCCGCCGGGGTCACGATGTTCCCCTGGGCGTCCTCCGCCACCCGGCCGTCCCAGAACAGCCCCCTCAGCGCGAACAGGTTGAAGGCGGAGGGCGCGTTTCGCGGGATGACCGCGGTGTTCCCGGGGTGAGTGCGCGCCGGGCCGATTCCCACCCCGCCGGCCCCGATCGAGAACCGGAGCCCGTCGCCCGTGCCGAAGACGGGGAGGTGGCAGGTCATGCAGGCGATATCCTTGTTGCCGGACAGAATCTTGTCGAAGGCGAGCGCCTGGCCCAGCCGGGAGAGCTCCGGTCGGACCGCCGCCGGCCGTTCGAGCGGGCCGATGCCTCGCCCCGCTGCAAGAGTTCGCACCTCCGCCGCGAGGCTGGCAGTCGGGGAGTCTGAAAACGAGGGTCCCGCCGCCGCGGCAGGGTCGTTCTCGCCGCAGGCAAGCAGCAATGCGGCGGACGCGGCCAGCGCGACCAGCAGATTCCTGCGCATACGAGCCTCGATTTTCGATAGGTAGGGGACTCGTGGCCGGTTTACCCGGGCGAGTGACCGAGAAATATATCGCAAAACCGGAGCCGATCCCGACACATGCGGCGCGCGGCTCGTCGTAGAGCAGGGCGAAGCGCTGATCGGTCACCTACGGGTCGGTGAGGTCGGTCCGCTGCAGGCGCGCTGCAACAGTGCCGGAAGCTCGGGACCGGCGCCAGCATCGGGGAACGACGTCAGCGCCAGCGGAACAGGCGCACGGCGAGCAGGAAGCTGCCCACAAGCCAGACGGCGATCACGGCCAGCTCGGGCAGAAGCTGTCCGGGTCCGGCGCCGCGGAGCATCGTCGCCCGGAGCGCGTCGATGACGGCGGTGAGGGGCAGCGCCCGGATGAAAGGCTGCACCGCGTCCGGGAAGCGGGCGGACGAGAAAAAGACGCCGGAGAGGATCCACATCGGGAGCATCACCACGTTCATGAGCCCCGACACGCCTTCCACCGTACGCGGACGCGCGGCGATGAGCAGCCCCAGCGAGGAGAAGGCGAGCGCGGACACCAGGCAGATCGCGCCGAGGAAGACCAGCGAGCCGCGCACCGGCACGCCGAACGCCAGCACCGCGAAACCGAGGAGCAGCAGCACCTCGAGAACGAGGAACGTGAGGCGGGAGAGCACGAACGACGCCAGATACTGGCTCCGCGACATCGGCGTCGCCACCAGCCGCTTGAGCAGATGCTTTCGCCTGGCGTCCACGACGGCGAACCCGATGCCCCAGATCCCGCTCCCCATCAGGTTCATGCCCAGCAGGCCCGGCACCACGAAATCCACGTAGCGCGCGCCCGCCTCGCGCACCCGGCGCTCGCTGGTGGCCACGGGATCCGCCCGCCCGGCCGCGCGCTGCACTGCCGCGTCCACCAGCAGCCGGGCGGTCCGCGCGTCCGGCCGCTCCGGGTCGTAGCGGTATTCGATCCCGCCGGCGCCCGGCGCCGCGACCAGCGCCACGTCACCGGTCCGAAGCGCCAGCGCGGCGGCCGAGTCGGCGAGGATGCGCAGCTTGAGGCCGTCAGCGGCGGCGAGGCGCCGGGCGAGCGCGCTGTCCTCCGCGCCCCGTGTCACCAGGGCGACGGGCGTCCGCTCCGGCGGCCGGCTGCGGAAGGCGATCCCCAGGCCCGCGGTGAGGAGCACGGGGAAGAGGAAGACCCAGAAGATCGCCTCCGGCTCGCGGTAGAACTCGCGATACCGCACCAGGGTGAGCTGGACGAGCGGGTGGTCGCGCCAGCTCCGGCGGCTCATTCGCCACGGAGCTGCCTGCCGGTCAGCGATCACGAACACGTCCTCGAGGGTCGCCGAGTGGGTGCGAAGCTCGGCGAGCTGCGCGCCCTGGCGCCGGAGCTCACCCAGGAGCGCGGGCATCGCCTGGTGCAGCTCGGCGACCTGGAGCCGCCAGGTGCCGTCGCGCCGGCTGGGCTGACCGATGCCGGGTACGGCGGCGAGCGCCTCGGCGTCCAGCCGCGCGCCGTCCGCCACGGCGAACTCCAGCACGTGCTCGGCGCCGAGCGAGGCGATCAGCTCGCGCGGCGTCCCCTCCGCGATCACGCGACCGTGGTCCACGATCGCGACCCGGTCGCACAGCCGTTCGGCCTCGTCCATGTAGTGGGTGGTGAGCAGGATGGACCGGCCGCCGGCCCGGAACCGTTCGATCAGCTCCCAGAGCTGACGCCGGGACTGCGGGTCGAGGCCGGTGGTCGGCTCGTCCAGGAAGAGGAGCTCGGGATCGCCCACCAGGGCGCAGGCGAGGGCGAGCCGCTGGCGTCTGGCCGCCGGAGAGCTGGCCCACGCGCGCCCGGGCCTTTTCGCCGAGCTGGACCAGGTCGATCACGCGGGCGGGGTCGGGGCCCCGGGCGTAGAAGGAGCGGAACAAGTCGAACGGTCTCGGCGAACCGTCAGCTTCTCGGAGAACTGGGTCTCCTGCAGGGAGATGCCCAGCAGCTCGCGCAGCTCGCGGTCGTGCCTTCCCCAGCGGCGGCCCAGGACCACCACCTCGCCGCTGTCCGGCGCGGTCAGGCCTTCGCAGATCTCGATGGTCGTGGTCTTGCCCGCGCCGTTCGGGCCGAGCAGGCCGAAGCACTCGCCCGGGCGAACGTCGAGGTCCAGTCCGTCCACCGCGACGACGTCGCCGTAGGACTTGCGGAGCTGGCGGAGGACGAGCGGAGCTGCGGCTGGCATGGGGGAAGTGTAATGGGCGGCGTAGCTGCGGATGAAACTCAGGCCGCTGCCGCCGGCCCCGTGCTCACCGTCCCCAGCGAAGCCACACCTCGCGCACGGTCTCCCGCACCCGCTGCCACTCCTCGGGCTGGGTCAGCAGCAGATAGCCCGCGAGCATGCCGGCCATGTACACGGTGGTCTGCACCAGCGGCGACGGGTCGGAAGCGACGATGATGTGCAGCATGCCCTGCTACCTCGAGTAGGTGGTGGTCTGAACCATCTGGGCGTCGAGCGCCCGGCGGATGCGGTCGCGCGTGTCGCCCAGGTGCGCGCGGGTATAGGCGTCCAGCTCCAGGTTCGGCGCGGCCAGGGCACGATCGATGTCGGCGCCGAGCCCGGCGAGGGTGACGCGGGCGAGCGCGCCGGCGTCCTCCGGGGTCCCGGGCGCGGGGCTGACGGCCATCTGCACCAGCGCGTCGAGATAAAGCCGCTGCACGTCACGCCGGACGGACGTGATGTTCCGTGGCCGGACGCCGTTCGCGCGCGTGCCCGCCCCGATCTCCGCCCAGATCGCGCCGGTGAGCGAGGCGAAGAGCTCCGGCAGCCCGACCGTGGGCTCTCCCGGCTCGGCCCGGAGCTCCGCGTCGCGCATGCGGGCGAGCACGGCGGGATCGAGGAGCTGGCCCAGCAGCGAGCCCTGCTGCGTCGCGGCCCATTCGAGCAGCGGAAAGTCGAGCCGCCCGCTCGCGCCGGGCGACGTGCCCCAGTGCATCCAGCGGTCCGCCGCGAGCCGGCTGAGCAGCGCCGGCCGGAAGCGCCAGGCGCGCTCGCCGAACCCGGCCTCCGCGATGAAGGCGAGCGCGGCGCGCTGCCGGGCGGCCGGGACGGTGACCAGCGCGGGGCGGCCGCCGGGATCGCCGCGGTGGTCCCGCGCGGTCGCCGCGCCACCGAGGTACTTGGTGGTGACCAGCAGGCTGTACCAGCGGTCGTTGAGCAGGTCGGTGAACGCGGCGCGGACCCGTCCGTAGCTCTGGCCGGGCGCCACGACCCGCGTCTCGAGCGACTCGAAGAGCCCATCGATGAGCGCCACCCGATCCCGGGCCCAGGCCAGCGGATCGTCCGACTGGTCGTAGCGGCTGACGGTCGGGTCGAGCCCCAGGGCGCCGAAGCCCGCGTCCTCGTCGGTCCCGTAGAGGTGCGCCGGGTCCGCCGCCTGCGACGCGATGGCCCGGAGCCCGTTGATCTCGACGTCAGGTGCCCACACGCGTGGCGTTGCTCCGGCGCCCTTGGCGGCGGAACTGGGGGACGGACTGGTCACGACGTCGGCGTAGCCGTACGCGATCGCCCAGCGATCATAGCTTCCGATGGTCGGCGCATAGTAGTCGCCCTGCCGCCGCGGGTCGAGGGCCAGGGCCGGCGGGCTGTAGTCCATCACCGAGACGCCGAGCCCGTGCGACGCCGTCCAGCTTCGGCTGGCGAGCTGGTCGGCGCTGGCGCCGGCGGACCCGCGGAAATTGTGCCGCAGCCCGAGCGTATGCCCCACCTCGTGCATCACGAGCGCCTTGAGGGCCTGACCCACGTAGGCGCGGCCGGGCTCGCCGCCGGCGGGGATCTCGCCCCGCGCCGCCATCACGGTGCTCACCAGCGTCCCGCTCCGGCTCAACCCCTCGCCGTAGCGGCAGAGCCGGTTCTCGTCCCCGGTGGTTGTGGCAAGGGAGTCTTCATCGATCACCGCGCGGACGGCGGCAACGGGGGTGACGATATTGCCCCGACTGTCCCCGCCACCGCTGGATCCATGCGGCGGAGATGAGAATGTCGGCGTTGAGGATCTCGCCGGTGCGGGGATCGACGTTGGTCGGGCCGATGGCGTAGGCGGCTCCGTTGCTCGCGGTCCAGCGCACGGTGGAGTAGCGGGCGTCGGCGGCGCTCCAGGCGCTGTCATCGGGAGCGTCGAGGACACGGATGGCGTCGCGGTACCCGGCGTCCTCGAAGGCGCGGTTCCACTCGAGGATGCCGGCGCGCACGTAGGGCCGCCACTCGAGCGGCACGGTGCGGTCGATGTAGTAGGTGATCGGCCGGACCGGCTCGCTCAGCGGCGCGCCCGGCGTCCGTTTCTCGAGGCGCCAGCGGTTCACGTATCGGACGAAGAAGCTCTCCGCGGTGTCGCGCGAGAAGTCCTTGGTGGCGGAGATGAAGTATCCCACCCGGTCGTCGGCCAGGCGAGGGCGCATCGGCGTGGCCGGCAGGTCGAGCAGCGAATAGTGGATGCCGATGGGGAGCGAGCGATAGTCAGCCACCGTCTGGAGGCCGAGATCGCGCGGGCTCTCGAACGTGAGGCGGACCTCCGCCTCCAGGTTCCCGGCAAAGAGGTGCACCGACTGCAGGCTCGATCGCTTCTCGTCCAGCGTGATGTTGCCGGGCAGCTTCCGCCGCGCGAGCGCCGTCTGGAACACGGTGCCGATGTCGCCCCAGTCCGAGAGGAGGAAGGGCGTGATGTCGATCAGGCAGGTGCCGGTTTCGCGCGAGGGGGCGATGGGGAACGACTGCGCCACGGAGTGTCCGAACGAGTAGGCGACGGTCCGCGCCATCGGGGTGCCGGGCACCGCGGAGACGCGCGGGTTCACCACCCAGAGCTCGATCCGGTCGCCCTCGCGGTGAAAGCGGACGAGATCCGAGCGCAGGGAGCTGCCGCCGTCGAGGCCGAGCTCGCCGATGCCCTGGGCGATCTGGGTGACGAGGAGGTAGTCACGATCGAGCTGGCGGGGCGTGAGCGAGAGATAGACGCTGTCGTGCTCGACGAAGGTGGTGAAGAGCCCGGTGCCGCCGACCCGCTGGGCGGCCACGGGGTGGGCGCCGGCAACGGCCGCGGCCAGCAGCAGACCGGCTGGGCGGGCGAGCTTCACTGGGACTCCGCGAGACGGGTGGTGCGCCGGGGGGATCGGCCGCCGTCACGGAAGGCAAGTTGAGGGCCGCGGGACCGAGCGAGGGAAAGCGATACGGCCACGGGGGTTCGTGCCCGCGTCGCGTGTCAAAAGGCCAAGGCGCGGGGCAAAAAGCCCGAGGCGAGAGGCCAATTCGGCTCGCGACGGTCGTCCTTGACCTAACCCGGCGCCCCCTCTAAGTTTGTCGGTCTGCCCCCGAACGGGGGCCATTCGGGATCTCAAGCTCCAGGGTTATGCCGACCATCAATCAGCTCATCCGGCAAGGCCGGAAAGACGTGGTAGCCAAGGACAAGGCGCCGGCGCTCAAGATGAATCCGCAGAAGCGCGGCGTCTGCACGCGGGTGTACACCACCACGCCGAAGAAGCCGAATTCGGCGCTCCGGAAGGTGGCCCGCGTGCGGCTCACCAACGGCTTCGAGGTCACGGCCTACATCCCGGGCGAGGGGCACAACCTGCAGGAGCACTCGATCGTCCTGATCCGGGGCGGCCGCGTGAAGGACCTGCCGGGCGTCCGCTATCACATCGTGCGGGGCACGCTCGACTCGGCCGGGGTCAACGACCGCCGGAAGAGCCGGTCCAAGTACGGCGCCAAGCGGCCGAAGGCCGCCGGCGGCGCCGCGGCGCCCGCCGCCAAGGGAGGTAAGAAGTGAGCCGGCGCAACAAGGCGGTCAAGCGGCCGGTGCCGCCCGATCCGCGGTACGACAGCCAGACCGTGTCCAAGTTCGTCAACAACCTCATGTTCGAGGGGAAGAAGAGCCTCTCCGAGGGCATCTTCTACTCCGCCATGGACCTGATCGAGGAGCGGACGGGCCAGCCTGGCGTTTCGGTGTTCAAGCAGGCGGTCAACAACGCCAAGCCGACGCTCGAGGTGAAGAGCCGCCGGGTGGGCGGGGCCTCGCTTCAGGTGCCGGTCGAGGTGCGGCCCGAGCGCCGCACGGCGCTCGCCATGCGCTGGCTCATCAGCTTCTCCCGTGCCCGGACCGAGAAGACCATGGCCGAGCGCCTGGCGGCCGAGCTGATCCTGGCCATCCAAGGGCGAGGGGAACACGATCAAGAAGAAGGAAGACACGCACCGGATGGCCGAGGCCAACCGGGCGTTTGCGCACTATCGCTGGTAAGCTGGTCCCGTCGGGGGTCGGAGCGGGCGCACCGAGCGGTGCGCCCGCTGTGCTTATGGCCGGCGTCCACGCCATCCCGAGGTGGACGCAAGGGTTGACATGGTGCGATAACCCACTAGTTTTGCGAGGCTTGGCGCGAAAACGCCAACCGAGACATCGGATTACGTGACGGACCGGCGCTCTCCGCCCCGCCACCTCTGATCCTCCGACGACAACGCGTGGGGCACTCGAGGTGCTCCTCATTCCAGGGCCACGCGCCCGGATGCGCGCGGAGCGATACCACCGGCATGTGGCCGGGACGGTCGCCCCGCTTTTTCGTTAGCTGATTCGCTGATCGCGACTGGATACCGACCGCATGGCACGCCAAACACCGCTCGACCGTATTCGCAACATCGGCATCATGGCCCACATCGATGCCGGGAAGACGACTACGACCGAGCGCATCCTCTACTACACCGGCAAGAACTACAAGATCGGTGAAGTGCACGAGGGCGCGGCCACCATGGACTGGATGGAGCAGGAGCAGGAGCGCGGCATCACGATCACGTCCGCGGCCACCACCTGCTTCTGGGTCCGGAACGGCACCCAGTACCGCATCAACATCATCGACACGCCGGGCCACGTGGACTTCACCGTCGAGGTGGAGCGCTCGCTCCGCGTGCTCGACGGCGCCGTCACCCTGCTCGACTCCGTGGCCGGCGTCGAGCCGCAGACCGAGACCGTCTGGCGCCAGGCCGACCGCTACGGCGTCCCCCGCATCATCTTCGCCAACAAGATGGACCGGGTCGGGGCGGACTTCGACCGCTGCCTGGCCATGATCCGCGACCGGCTCACCAAGAACGCGCACCCGCTGCAGCTTCCTGTGGGCTCGGGCGAGCTGTTCACGGGCCACATCGACGTGCTCCGCCGGGTCGAGGTCGTCTTCGACGAGGAGACCCTCGGCAAGACGTTCACCGAGATGCCGGTCCCCGAGGCCTACCGGGAGCGAATGGAGCAGGCGCGCCACGAGCTCATCGAGGCGGCGGTGGAGCATGACGAGGAGCTGCTCGAGAAGTACCTCGGCGGCGCGGAGCTCTCGTACGACGAGATCCAGCGGGCCATCCGGAAGGCCACCACCTCGGGCGCCTTCGTCCCGGTGCTCTGCGGCGCGTCCTTCAAGAACAAGGGTGTGCAGGCCCTGCTCGACGCGGTGATCGACTACCTGCCGAGCCCGATGGACATCCCGCCGATCCAGGGCCATCTCCCGCTGCACGACGAGACCCACATCGAGCGCTGCGCCTCCGATACCGAGCCGTTCTCGGCGCTGGCCTTCAAGGTGGCGACCGATCCGTACGTCGGCCGGCTCACGTTCTTCCGGGTGTATTCGGGCTCGCTCAAGAGCGGCAGCTACGTCTACAACAGCACCAAGGACAAGCGGGAGCGGATCGGCCGGCTGCTCCAGATGCACGCCAACAAGCGGGACGAGATCGAAGAGGTGCAGGCCGGCGACATCGCCGCGGCCATCGGTCTCAAGGAAACCCGCACCGGGGACACGCTGGCCGACGAGGACAAGCCGATCATCCTCGAGGCCATGAAGTTCCCCAATCCGGTCATCGACGTCGCCATCGAGCCCAAGACCAAGGCCGACCAGGACAAGCTGGCCACGGCGCTGCAGAAGCTCCAGGAGGAGGACCCGACCTTTCGGGTGCGCTCCGACGCGGAGACCGGGCAGACCATCATCGCGGGCATGGGCGAGCTGCACCTCGAAATCCTCGTGGACCGGATGAAGCGCGAGTTCAAGGTCGAGGCCAACGTCGGCAAGCCGCAGGTGGCGTTCCGCGAGACCATTCGCAAGAAGGTCAAGGACGTCGAAGGGAAGTTCATCCGGCAGAGCGGCGGCAAGGGCCAGTACGGCCACGTGGTCATCGACGTGGAGCCGACCGAGCCGGGCGGGGGCTTCATCTTCGAGGACAAGATCGTCGGCGGCGTGATCCCGCGGGAGTTCATCAAGCCGGTCGAGGCGGGCATCCGCGAGGCGCTCGAGAACGGGGTCCTCGCGGGATACCCGATGGTGGACGTGAAGGCCACGCTTACCTTCGGCAGCTACCACGACGTGGACAGCTCGGAGATGGCGTTCAAGATCGCCGGCTCGATGGCCATCAAGGAGGCCGCCCGGGCGGCCGGCGCCGTGCTGCTCGAGCCGGTCATGGAGGTCGAGGTGGTGACCCCCTCCGACTTCCTCGGCGACGTCATCGGCGACCTCTCCAGCCGCCGCGGCAAGATCGGCGGCATGACCCAGCGCGGTGACGCGCAGGTCGTGGCGGCCGACGTGCCGCTCGCGGAAATGTTCGGCTACTCGACGCAGCTCCGCAGCATGACCCAGGGCCGCGCGGTGTACTCGATGCAGTTCGATCACTACGAGGAAGTGCCGAAGAACATCGCGGAGCAGATCATCAGTAAGGCGCAGAAGTAGTCGCGGGTACAGTCGCGAGTCGCGTGGGAGATCGCGCGACCGGCGACTCGTAACTCGGGACCGAGCACCGTCACTCAACAGGACACCGGGGCAGAGCGACATGGCGAAGGCGAAATTCGAGCGGACGAAGCCGCACGTGAACGTCGGGACGATCGGGCACGTGGACCACGGGAAGACGACGCTGACGGCGGCGCTGACGAAGGTGTCGGCCGACCAGGGGTGGGGGACGAAGTACGTGCCCTATGACGAGGTGGCGAAGGCGTCGGAGTCGCAGGGCCGGCGGGATGCCACCAAGATCCTCACGATCGCCACGAGCCACGTGGAGTACGAGACGGCGGCGCGGCACTATGCCCACGTGGACTGCCCGGGGCACGCCGACTATGTGAAGAACATGATCACCGGGGCGGCGCAGATGGACGGGGCGATCCTGGTGGTCTCGGCGACCGATGGCCCGATGCCGCAGACGCGGGAGCACATCCTCCTGGCCCGGCAGGTGAACGTGCCCTCGGTGGTGGTGTTCCTCAACAAGTGCGACCTGGTGGACGATGCCGAGTTGCTCGACCTGGTCGAGCTGGAGGTGCGCGAGCTGCTGAGCCAGTACGAGTTTCCGGGCGACGAGACGCCGGTGATCCGGGGCTCGGCGACCGGGGCGATCGCGGGCGACCCGGCGTGGGTGGCCAAGCTGGGCGAGCTCTACACGGCGCTCGACAGCTACATCCCGGAGCCGGTGCGGGAGACGGACAAGCCGTTCCTGATGCCGGTGGAGGATGTCTTCTCGATCACGGGCCGGGGCACGGTGGCCACGGGGCGGATCGAGCGCGGGCGGGTGAAGGTGGGGGAGGAGGTGGCGGTGGTGGGCTTCAACAGCCAGAAGAAGACGGTGGTGACGGGGGTGGAGATGTTCCGCAAGCTGCTGGACGAGGGGCAGGCGGGGGACAACGTGGGGCTGCTCTTGCGGGGCGTGGAGAAGGCCGAGATCGAGCGCGGGATGGTGCTGGCCAAGGGGGGGAGCATCACGCCGCACACGCAGTTCGAGGCCGAGGTGTATGTGCTGACGAAGGAGGAGGGGGGGCGGCACACGCCGTTCTTCAAGGGCTACCGGCCGCAGTTCTACTTCCGCACGACCGACGTGACGGGGAGCGTGGAGCTGCCCCAGGGGGTGGAGATGGTGATGCCGGGCGACAACATCCAGATGACGATCGAGCTCATCACGCCGATCGCCATGGACGAGGGCCTGCGCTTCGCCATCCGCGAGGGCGGCCGCACCGTCGGCGCCGGCGTCGTTACCAAGATTCTCAAATAGTCGCGAGTCCGCGACGGCGAGCGAGAGCGAGCAATGGCCCAGAAAATCCGAATCCGCCTGAAAGCCTTTGACCATGTCGTGCTCGACCAGGCCGCCGCGGACATCGTGCGCACCGCCGAGAAAACCGGCGCGCAGGTCTCCGGCCCCATCCCCCTGCCGGTCAAGACCGAGCGGTGGACGGTGCTCCGGAGCCCGCACGTGGACAAGAAGAGCCGCGAGCAGTTCGAGCTGCGCACGCACAAGCGGCTCCTGGACATCAACGACTCCCGTCCGCAGACCATGGACGCACTGACGAAGCTCGACCTCCCGGCGGGCGTGGACGTCGAGATCAAGGTCGAATAGCCATGACGACTGGACTGATCGGCCGCAAGCTCGGGATGACCCGGGTCTTCGCGGAGGATGGCACGGCGGTGCCGGTGACGGTGATCGAAGCGGGCCCCTGCCGCGTCGTGCAGGTGCGCGACGGCGGCGTGCAGCTCGGCTACGGTGCCCGCCGGGCGCAGCGCGCCACCCGGGCGGAGCTGGGCCACGCGAAGAAGGCGGGACTCGAGGCGGCGCCGCAGGTGCTCCGGGTCTTCACCCTGAACGGGGACGCGCCGGCCCCGGGCGCCGAGGTGAAAGTGGACATTTTCGCCGCCGGCGAACGGGTCAAGGTCACGGGCACCACCAAGGGCCGCGGATTTCAGGGCGTGGTGCACCGCCACGGCTTCGGCGGTGGTCCGGCCACGCACGGCAACACCCGCCATCGGAAGCCCGGCTCGATCAGCCCCGGCACCGATCCGTCGCGCGTCATCAAGGGGAAGAAGATGCCGGGGCACATGGGAGCGGCCCGCCACACCGAGCTCGGCCTGACCGTGGTGAGAGTGGACCCCGAGCGTAACCTCCTCTTCGTCCGGGGCGCCGTGCCCGGCGCCAGGAACGGAATCGTCACCGTGGCCAAGCAGGGAGGCCCGAGCCGCCATGATTGAGGCGCCGCACTATACCTCGGCGGGCGCCAGGCGCGATGCATCGTTCGCGCTCCCGGCCGACTACTTCGACGGCACGGTGAACGAGCCGGTGCTGCACCAGGCGGTCAAGGTGTTCCTGAACAACCAGCGTCAGGGCACCGCCAAGACCAAGACCCGGAGCTTCGTCTCGGGCGGCAACCAGAAGCCCTGGAAGCAGAAGGGCACCGGCCGCGCGCGGCAGGGCTCCACGCGAGCGCCACACTGGCGTGGCGGTGGCATCGTGTTCGGTCCCATCCCGCGGGACTACCGGACCGACATTCCGCGCAAGGTGAAGCAGCTCGCGCGGAAGAGCGCGCTCAACGCCCGGGCGCGCGAGGGGGCGCTCCACGTGGTCGAGCGGCTCGCCTTCCGCGGGCCCAAGACCGCCCAGCTCGCGGGGCTGCTCCGGAGCCTCGGCCTCGACGGCCGAAAGGTTCTCCTGCTCACCGCCGGCGCCAACGAGGCGGTGTACCTGAGCGGGCGCAACCTGCCCACGGTGGACGTGCTCCCGTACGCGGAGGCATCGGCGTACGACGTGCTCTGGGCCGAGGCGGTCGTGGTGGAAGAGGGGGCGCTGACGGGCATCGTGCCCGAGCCGCTGGCCGCCGAGGAGCCGGAGCCGGTGGAGGCCGAGGAGGGCGCGGAGCGGCCCGCGACGGCCAAGCGCACGGTGAAGCGCGCCAAGAGCGCCAAGAAGACCGAGGCCAAGGCCGCGAAGAAGTCGGCGGCGAGAAGCAAGGCGGCCAAGAAGAGCACGGCCAAGACCGCGAAGAAGCCGGCCAGGAAGACGGCCGGGCGCGCGGCCAAGCCGAAGAAGAAGGGGAGCAAGTAATGCCAGCGCTGCACGAGATCATCGTCCGCCCGGTGGTGACGGAGAAGAGCTCGGCCATCTACCAGGCCGACAAGGTGTACACCTTCGAGGTGCATCCCGACGCGAACAAGTATCAGATCCGGGATGCGCTCCGGCAGTTGTTCGGGGTGACCGCCACGGCCGTGCGCACCATGCAGGTACGCCGGCATTCGGTCACCCGCGGCCGCACCCGCGGAACCACGGCCCGGTGGAAGAAGGCCGTTGTCACGCTCAAGGACGGCGACTCGATCGCCGTGTTCGAGGGCTGAGATGACCATCCGGCAATTCCGGCCGATGACGGCCGCGACGCGCTTCAAGTCGGTGTCGGGATTCGATGAGGTGACCCGCGCGACGCCCGAGAAGTCGCTGCTCGAGCCGATGAAGAAGTCGGGCGGGCGCAACAATCAGG
This sequence comes from uncultured Gemmatimonadales bacterium, assembly GCA_963831425.1. Lineage (GTDB taxonomy): Bacteria > Gemmatimonadota > Gemmatimonadetes > Gemmatimonadales > GWC2-71-9 > CAVVWJ01. The sequence goes on from CAWHQC010000002.1 coordinate 16,413, forward strand.
GCCACCTCACCTCGCGGCACCGGGGCGGCGGCCACAAGCGGCAGTACCGGCGCATCGACTTCAAGCGGAACAAGTTCGGGATTCCCGGGCGGATCGCGGAGATCGAGTACGATCCCAACCGGAGCGCCCGGATCGCCCTGGTCGTCTACGCCGACGGCGAGAAGCGCTACATCCTGCACCCGAAGGGGCTGAGCCAGGGCGACTCGGTGATCGCCGGGCCGGGCTCGGACACCCGCACCGGGAACGCGCTGCCGCTCGGTGAGATCCCGCTGGGCACGACGGTGCACAACATCGAGCTCAAGATCGGGAAGGGCGGCCAGCTCGCCCGGACCGCCGGCTCCAGCGCCCAGGTGGTGGCCAAGGAAGGCGACTACGTGACGCTCCGCCTCCGCTCGAGCGAGATGCGCCTGGTGCACGGCCGCTGCATGGCCACGGTGGGCGAGGTCGGGAATGCCGAGCACGAGCTGCTGTCGGTGGGCAAGGCGGGAAAGAGCCGCTGGCTGGGGCGCCGGCCCAAGGTGCGCGGCGTGGCGATGAACCCCGTCGATCACCCGCTGGGCGGCGGCGAAGGCAAGAGCTCCGGCGGCCGTCCCCCGACGAGCCCGTGGGGCAAGGTCGAGGGCCGAAAGACGAGGCACCGGAAAAAGGCCTCCACCAAGCTCATCGTGCGCGGACGGAAGCGGGGGAAGGCAACGCAGTGAGATAGTCGCGGGACGCGAGTCGCGAGTCGCGAGACTCACGGCCCGACCCGCGACTCGCGACTCGTGACTCACGACCTGGATCACACATGGCAAGAAGCGTCAAGAAGGGCCCCTTCGTCCAGGAGTCGCTCATGGACAAGGTCGCGGTGCTCAACAGCCGGAACGAGAAGCGGGTCGTGAAGACCTGGAGCCGGGCGAGCACCATTCTCCCGGAGTTCGTCGGGCACACCTTCGCGGTGCACAACGGGAACAAGTTCGTCCCGGTGTACGTCACGGAGAACATGGTGGGCCACAAGCTGGGCGAGTTCGCCCCGACGAGGCTCTTCCGCGGGCACAGCGGGAAGCTCGTGGCGGACAAGAAGGCCAAGCCGGAGTAACGATGAGCGGCCATGCGATTCAGCGGCTGGTGCGCCAGTCGCCCCGGAAAATGCGGCTCGTGATCGACCTCATTCGCGGCAAGGACGTGAACGAGGCGTACGCGATCCTCAAGTTCAACAAGAAGCTGGCGGCGCAAGCAGATCGCCAAGACGCTCAAGTCGGCGGTGGCCAACGCGGAGCAGAAGGCGCTCCGGGACAACGAGCGGTTCGACCCGGACACGCTCGTCGTCAGCAAGGCGACGTCGACGGCGGCCGGCCGCTCAAGCGCTTCACCGCCGCGGCCCAGGGCCGCGCGACGCCGATCCGCAAGCGCACGAGCCACGTGGAGATCCACGTGGCCACCAGGGAGAACGAGTAATGGGCCAGAAGACGCATCCGATCGGTCTCCGGCTCGGCATCGTCAAGCAGTCGTCGTCCCGGTGGTTCGCCACCAAGGAGATGCCGGCGCTGCTCAAGGAAGACGAGCTGATCCGGAAGTACCTGAAGACCCGGCTGGGGCACGCGGCGATCGCGCAGATCGACGTCGAGCGGCGCCCGGGCAAGGTCACCATCACGGTGCACACCGGGCGGCCCGGCGTGGTTATCGGGAAGCGCGGCGCCGAGGTGGACAAGCTGCGCGACGAGCTGGCCCAGCTCACGGGCAAGGAAGCGGCGATCAACGTCGAAGAGATCAAGCGGCCGGAGCTTTCCGCCCAACTGGTCGGCGACAACATCGCCCACCAGCTCACGCAGCGCATCTCGTTCCGGCGCGCCATGAAGCGCGCGGTTCAGAGCGCCATGCGGATGGGCGCGCAGGGCATCAAGGTGCGCGCGGCGGGCCGCCTGGGCGGCGCCGAAATCGCGCGGACCGAAGGCTATCACGAGGGGCGGGTGCCCCTGCACACGCTGCGGGCGGACATCGACTACGCCACCAGCACCGCGAAGACGACCTACGGCACCATCGGCATCAAGGTCTGGATCTTCAAGGGCGAGGTGATCGAGGACGTGTCCGGCCGCACCTACAGCACGGGGGCCTGAGTCGATGCTGGCGCCGAAGCGAATCAAGTTCCGCAAGACCTTCAAGGGCCGGACCAGGGGGATCGCCAGCCGGGGCAACACGGTGGCGTTCGGCGAGTTCGGGCTCATGACGCTGGAGCCGGGCTGGGTGACCAACCGGCAGATCGAGGCCTCGCGCGTGGCGATGACGCGCGAGATGAAGCGGGGCGGCAAGGTGTGGATCCGGATCTTCCCGGACAAGCCGATCACCAAGAAGCCGGCCGAGACCCGCATGGGCAAGGGCAAGGGCAACCCCGAGGGCTGGGTGGCGGTGGTGAAGCCCGGCCGGGTGATGTTCGAGATCGAGGGGATCAGCGAGGAGCTCGCCAAGAAGGCGATGGCGCTGGCCGCGGCCAAGCTGCCGGTCCGGACCCGCTTCGTGACCCGCGAGGAGACCTGAGCGATGAAGGCCAACGAGATCAGGGAGCTGTCGGCGGACGAGGCGAAGACCCGGCTCGACGAGCTGATCAAGGAGCGCTTCAACCTGCGCTTCCGCTCCGCCACGGAGTCGATCGACAATCCGATGCGCTTCCGGAGCCTCCGGCGCGACATCGCGCGGCTGCAGACGATCCTGCGGGAGAAGGCGACCAATGGCTGAGGCACAGACCGCGGCGCGGACCCGCCGCAAGATCCGGCAGGGCGTCGTGACCAGCGACAAGATGGCCAAGACGGTCACCGTGGCCCTGGTGCGGCGGTACGCCCATCCGGTCTACGGCAAGCAGGTCACCCGGACCAAGAAGGTGAAGGCGCGGAACCTCGACGGCGAGGCCGCCGCCCGCACCGGCGACACGGTGCACATCATGGAAACGCGGCCGCTCGCGAAGACGGTCAACTGGCGGGTGACTGAGGTGATGGAGCGGGCTAAGTAGTCACGAGTCACGAGTCACCAGTCGCGAGTTCTCCTCGCGACCCGCGACTCGCGACCCGCGACCCAATGAGGAACACATGGTCCAACAGGAATCCATTCTCCGCATCGCCGACAACTCGGGCGCGCGCCGGGCGCTGGTGATCCGCGTGCTCGGCGGCAGCAAGCGGCGCTACGCCGGCCTCGGCGACATCGTGGTGGTGGCCATCAAGGACGCCATTCCCACCGGCCAGGTAAAGAAGGGCGACGTGGCCCGCGCGGTCATCGTCCGGACGGCCAAGGAGACCCGGCGCAAGGATGGCTCCTACATCCGCTTCGACGAGAACGCCGCGGTGCTCATCACCGACGCGGGCGAGCCCCGGGCCACCCGCATCTTCGGCCCCGTGGCCCGCGAGCTCCGCGAGAAGCGGTACATGAAGATCGTTTCGCTGGCGCCGGAGGTGCTGTAGCATGAAGCCGCTCGTGTACAAGAAGGCCAAGCGGGTGCGCCACCAGGCGCCCGTGCGCCAGCGCCTCGCCATCACCAAGGGCGATACGGTGCAGGTCGTCTCGGGTGAGGACAAGGGGAAGCGGGGCCGCGTGCTCAGGGTCCACCCCAAGACCGGCCGGGTGACCATCGAAGGCGTGAACATCGTCAAGCGGCACCGCCGCGCGACGCAGGCGGCGGAGGCCGGGATCGTGGAGTTTCCCGCGCCGATCCACCATTCGAAGGCGATGCTGATCGACCCCAAGAGCGGGGAGCCCACCCGGGTCCGGCGGCGCAGGGCGGCCGACGGGACGGTGGAGCGGATCGCCGTGAAGTCGGACCAGCCGATCCCGAGGAACCGGTAACGATGGCCGAGACGAAGGAGAAGTCGCCGAAGACCTCCCCGGGCAAGCGCGAGGGCGAGGGCGCGCCGGGCAAGGGCAAGGGCCGCGAGAAGGCGCCGGCCGGCGCGGTGGACCACGCGCCCAAGGCGGCCGAGGGGACGCCGCGCCTGCAGGGCTACTACCAGACGACCGTCCGGACCCGGCTGCAGAAGGAGTTCGGGCTGGCCAATCCGCATCAGGTGCCGCGGGTGGAGAAGGTCGTCATCAACGTCGGCATGGGCGACGCCTCGAAGAACCCCAAGCAGCTCGAGGCGGCAGTGGAGGAGCTCGGGCTCATCACCGGCCAGCGGGCGGTGATCACCCGCGCCAAGAAGGCGATCGCGAATTTCGGGCTCCGCGAGGGGATGCCGGTCGGGGCCACGGTGACGCTGCGCCGGGCGCGGATGTGGGAGTTCCTCGACCGCTTCATCTCGCTGTCGATTCCCCGGATCCGCGATTTCCGCGGGCTTCCCACCCGGAGCTTCGACGGCCGGGGGAACTACACCTTCGGCATCCGCGAGCAGATGATCTTCCCCGAGATCGACTTCGACAAGGTCGAGAAGATCCACGGGATGGACATCACGCTCGTGACCTCGACCAGCCGGGACGATCTGGCGATGGCGCTCCTGCGGGAGCTCGGGTGGCCGTTCCGGGGGGAGACGCCGCAGCGGGTAGCATGACGGCAGTCGCGAGTCGCGAGACTCGCGACCCGTGACTCACGACTGTTTCGAGGAGAAGATGGCCAAGACTGCCTGGATCGAGAGAGCCAAACGAACGCCGAAGTTCAAGGTGCGCGCGGTGCGCCGCTGCCAGCGCTGCGGCCGCAGCCGGGCCGTGCTGCGGAAGTTCGGCCTCTGCCGTATTTGTTTCCGTGAGCTCGCCTTGAGGGGAGAAATCCCGGGCGTGCGCAAGGCCAGCTGGTAAGGGGAACGGAATGAGCCTGACAGATCCCGTCGCGGATATGCTCACCCGCATCCGGAACGCCTGCTCGGCGGGCCATCGGCGCGTCGACATGCCGGTGAGCAAGCTGAAGACCGAGGTGGCCCGGCTGCTGCGGGACAACCACTACATCGCCGACTACAAGCTCCTCGACGACGGTGAGCACGGCGTGCTGCGGTTGTACCTGAAGTACCACAACGAGCTCCCGGTGATCCGCGAGCTCCGGCGCGTCTCCACCCCGGGCCTCCGGCGCTACGTCAAGTGCCGCGAGCTGCCGCGGGTCAAGAACGGCCTCGGCATGGCGATCGTCTCCACCCCGAAGGGGCTGATGACGGATCGCGAGGCGCGGAGCGCGAACCTGGGCGGCGAGCTGCTCGCCGTCGTCTGGTAGGAGGCACGATGTCGCGAATCGGCAAGCGGCCGGTGACGGTGCCCGCGGGCGTCACCCTGGATCTCCAGGGCCACGAGATCGCGGTCAAGGGCCCCAAGGGCGAGCTGCGCCGCCGGCTCCATCCCGAGATGCAGCTCGCGCTGGCCGACGGCACGCTCACCGTGTCCCGACCCAGCGAGGAGAAGCGGCACAAGGCGCTGCACGGGCTCACCCGCACCCTGGTCCAGAACATGGTGGACGGGGTGTCGAAGGGGTTCGCCAAGACGCTCGAGATCCAGGGCGTCGGGTACAAGGCCGAGGCCAAGCCGTACGGCGTGAATCTCGTCGTCGGGCTCTCGCACCCGGTCAAGTACGAGGCGCCGAAGGGCATCAAGATCACCGTCGAGAACAACACCACGGTGAAGATCGAGGGAGCCGACAAGGAGGCCGTCGGCCAGGTGGCCGCGGAGCTGCGCGCGGTGCGGCCGCCCGAGCCGTACAAGGGCAAGGGCATCCGCTACCAGGGCGAGCAGGTCCGCCGCAAGGCCGGCAAGACAGGAGCCAAGTAAGCCATGCGAACGATTCACGCGCCCAAGGGCCGGAGCCAACTGCGCTACCGCCGCCATCTCCGCGTCCGCCACAAGCTGGCGGGCACGGCCGAGCGCCCGCGGCTGGTCGTCTTCCGCTCGCTCAAGCACATCTACGCCCAGTTGGTCGATGACGACCGCGGCGTCACCCTCCTCGGCGTGGGCGACACCAGCGAGGGGATCCAGATCGAGGGGAACGGCAAGGTGGTCCGCGGCAAGGCCGTCGGCAAGCTGCTGGCGGAGCGGGCCAAGGCGGCGGGGGTGAGCCGGGTGGTGTTCGATCGCGCCGGCTATCGTTACCATGGTCGCGTGCAGGCCGTCGCCGACGGCGCGCGCGAAGGCGGATTGGAGTTCTAAATGGCCGAGGAGACGCAGGGCACCACCAGCAGCGGCGGGACGGAAGTCCACACCGGCCCGGGTGCCGAGGGCACGGCCGCACAGACCGGCAACCCGGCCGACGGCCCGGCGGTCGCCGAGCGCCCGAGCGGCACCGACCGGCCGCGCGGCCGAGGCGGGCGCGGTGGCGGCGAGCGCGGTGGCCGGGGCGGCCCGCGCCGCGACCGGGGCGATCGCGACCACCAGAGCGATCACGTGGAAAACGTCATCGCCATCAACCGCGTCGCCAAGGTGGTGAAGGGCGGGCGCCGGTTCTCGTTCAACGCGCTCGTCGCGGTGGGCGATGGCAAGACCCGGGTCGGCATCGCGACGGGCAAGGCCAACGAGGTGAGCGAGGCGGTGCGGAAGGCCGTCGAGGCCGCCAAGCGCTCGATGGTGGAGCTCCCCAAGACGGGCTCGACCATTCCCCACGAGATCGTGGGCGAGCACGGCGCCGGCCGGGTGCTGCTCAAGCCGGCCGCCACCGGTACCGGCGTCATCGCCGGCGGGCCGGTCCGCGCGGTGCTCGAGTGCGCCGGCATCACCGACATCCTGACCAAGAGTCTGGGCAGCTCCAACGCGCATAACATGGTGCGCGCCACGATGGACGGGCTGTCGCGCCTCGTGAGCGCCCGCCAGGTGGCGCGCGAGCGGGGAGTCGAGGTCGACCAGATCGCGTACAAGCCCCGGCAGGAGGGCTGACATGGGCCGGAACCCAGTCGTGGGCCGTCAGGGCCCCGTCTACCACGCCGCCGACATCCCGAGCGAGCAGGCCGCCGGGACCATCGCGGTCAAGCAGATCCGCTCGGAGATCGGGCACCCCGAGACCATGCGGCGGACGCTCCGCGCGCTCGGCCTCCGCCACCACCAGCAGGTGGTGCAGCTCAAGAACACGGCCTCGGCGCGCGGCATGCTGTACAAGGTGCGGCACCTGGTCGAGGTAACCACGGTGAGCGGTGAGCGGTAGGCGGTGAGCGGGGACAGGCGCCAAACTGGTCTGGTGTGCCGTTCCCGCTCACCGCACCCTGCTCACCGCTCACCGCTTTGGGGGTAACAATGGCAGACAAGATCACGCTCTCCACCCTTGCGCCCGCGCGGGGCTCGACCCAGTCGCGGAAGCGCGTTGGCCGCGGCCCGGGGTCCGGGCTCGGCAAGACGTCGGGGAAGGGTCATAAGGGCCACAAGGCGCGGACCGGCGGAGGCACCAATCCGGGCTTCGAGGGCGGCCAGATGCCGATGTACCGGCGGCTGCCCAAGCGCGGGTTCACCAATCCGTTCCGGGTCGAGAATCAGGCGGTCAACCTGTCGCAGCTCAAGCAGGTGAGCGCGACCGAGGTGAGTCCCGAGACCCTGTATTCCGCGGGCCTTATCGGGAAGCCCGACGCGCCCGTGAAGCTCCTGGGCACCGGTGACGCCGACCGGGCCTACACTGTTCGTGGCGTGTCCCTGTCCGCGTCGGCGCGCGCGAAGATCGAGGCGGCCGGCGGTAGCATCGAGGGGTAAGTGACGGCACCACGCGTCCCCGGCCTGGCCATCGACGAGGAGCTGAAGCGCAAGCTCCTGTTCACCCTGCTCGCGCTCGTGATCTACCGAGTCGGCGCCCACATCGCCGCCCCGGGCGTGAACGTCACCGCGCTGGCCGACTTCATCCGGAACTCCGCCGCCGCGGGGTTCTTCGGGCTGTACGACGCCCTGGGCGGCGGCCTCTCCCGGGCCACGGTGTTCGCGCTCGGGATCATGCCCTACATCTCGGCCTCGATCATCTTCCAGTTGGCCGGCGGAGTCGCGCCGTCCGTCGGCAAGATGCAGAAGGACGAGGAGGGCAAGAAGAAGATCACCCAGTGGACGCGGTATCTCACCGTGTTCATCTCGCTGTCGCAGGCGTACACCTTCGCGCTCTTCACCGAATCCATCCCGGGCGCGGTCGCCAGCCCGGGCCTGGCCTCCCGGCTCATCATGGTGGTGACGCTCACCACCGGCGCCATCTTCGTCATGTGGCTCGGCGAGCAGATCACCGAGCGCGGCATCGGGAACGGGATGAGCCTGCTCATCACCTTCTCGATCCTGGAGCGGCTCTGGCCGGGCTCGGTCCAACTGGTGCAGTTCGTCAAGAGCGGCGTGGTGAGTGCGCCCGAGGTGGTGCTGTTCCTGGCCATTCTGGTGGCGGTCGTCGCCGCGGTCGTGGCCATGACCATCGCCGCGCGGCGCATCCCCATCCAGATTCCGCGCAAGGTCATGGGCCGGGGGCGGATCCGCGAAGGGCAGAAGACGTTCATCCCGATCCGGCTGATCACCGCCGGCGTGATGCCGATCATCTTTGCCCAGACGATCATCATCGTTCCCGGCACCATCGCCAGCTTCACCAAGAACCCGGTGCTGACCGAGATCTCGAGCTTCTTCCAGCCCGGCGACCTGCCGTACGACATCACGTTCGCCATCCTCATCCTGCTGTTCAGCTACTTCTACACCTCCATCATCTTCAACTCGGTGGACCTGGCGGAAAACCTGAAGAAGCAGGGCGGCTTCATCCCCGGGGTGAAGCCGGGGGCCAGCACGGCGGACTACATCGACGGCGTGCTGGGGCGGATCACGTTCCCGGGCGGCCTTTTCCTCGCCGGTGTGGCGCTGCTGCCCATCCTGGTCTCCAAGGCCCTCAGCATCCCGACCCAGGGGTACGGCGGCACCTCCGTCCTCATCGTCGTCGGGGTGCTCCTCGACACCATCGCCCAGATCGAACAGCACCGGACGCTCAGGAAGTACGATGGCTTCATGAAGAGCGGCCGGGTGAAGTTCCGGGGGCGGCAGCAGCGGTATATGTGAGTCACGAGTCGCGGGTCGCCGGTCGCGTGGCGGCATCGCGGCGATCACGGCGCCCGCTCCGACCCGCGACCCGCGACCCGCGACTCGCGACCCGCGACTTTTACCTCACCTCTGACGACTTCCATGGACATTCTCCTGATGGGCCCGCCCGGCGCGGGCAAGGGCACCCAGGGGGCGCTGCTGGCCGAGTCGCTCGGGCTGCCGAAGTTCGCGACCGGCGACCTCCTGCGCGACGCGGTCAAGCGCGGCACGCCGCTCGGGCTCAAGGCCCGGGCGGTCATGGAGGCCGGCCACCTCGTGAGCGACGACATCATCCTGGGCATCGTGCGCGAGGAGCTGGCCAAGCCCGAGGCGGCCAAGGGGGTGCTCTTCGACGGCGTGGTGCGCACCATTCCGCAGGCCGAGGGGATGGGACGGCTGCTGGCGGAGAAGGGGCGGCGGATGGACGCCGTGCTGTTCTTCGACGTCACCGACGAGGAGATCCTGGCGCGGCTGCAGCGCCGGCTCGGCCTCGAGCACCGCGCGGACGACGACCCGGCGGCGGTGGCCACCCGGCTCAGCGCCTATCGAGAGCAGACCGCCCCGGTGCTGGCGTGGTACGAGGCGCGGAAGATCGTCCACCGCATTCCCGCCGTCGGCACGATCGAGGAGATCGCCGGCCGCGTGCGGCGGGCGCTTGGCCGGTGAGATGATCACGCTCAAGTCGGCCAGGGAAATCGAAGTGATGGCCCGGGCCGGACGGATCGTGGCGGGAACGCTCGCGTTGATGCGGGAGATCGTCCGGCCGGGCCTCACGACCGAGGATCTCGATCGAGCGGCCGAGGAGTTCATCCGGAGCCATGAGGGCGCCACGCCGTCGTTCAAGGGCCTCTACGGTTTCCCCAAGACGCTGTGCACGTCGATCGACGTCGAGATCGTGCACGGCATTCCCTCGAGCCGGCGGGTGCTCGACGAGGGGAGCATCGTGAGCGTGGACGTCGGCGCGCAGCTCGAGGGGCTGCACGCCGACTCGGCCACCACGATCGGGGTGGGGAGGATTCCGCCGGAGACGGCGCGGCTGCTGGAGGTCACGCAGGCGTGCCTGGTGGCCGGGATCGCCGAAGCGCGCGTGGGCAACCACGTGGGTGACATCGGGCACGCGGTGCAGCAGGTGGCCGAAGAAGCCGGGTACGGCGTGGTCCGGGAGCTGGTGGGCCACGGCATCGGCACCCGGTTCCACGAGGAGCCGCAGGTGCCCAACTACGGCAGCCCCAGGCGCGGCCCGCGGCTGCTCGAGGGGATGACGCTCGCCATCGAGCCGATGATCACCGTCGGCAACCCCGCCACCAGGACGCTCGCCGACAAGTGGACCGTGGTGACCGCGGACGGCAGCCTGTCCGCCCATTTCGAGCACACGGTGGCCATCACCGCCGAGGGGCCGCGGATCCTCACAGCGGCCTGAGCGTCAACCCACCCGCGCCCGCAGCAACTCCAGCACCCGCCGCTCCGCTCGTTCAACCCGATCCAGCAGCTCGCCCGCGCGCGTGACCTGCTGCGCGGCCCCGCGGCCGCCCGCGCCCTCGAGATTGCTGCGGATGGCCCACCAGGCACTCCGGGCGGCGGCCGCGGCGAGCAGTGCCCCGGTGGCGGCGTCGCCCAGGGCGCCGGCCAGCCCGCGCTCGGTCATCCCGGCCGCAAGATCGGCGGTCTCGGCCAGCCCGTCGAGCAGCTCGAGCTGCACCGCCGCGCCTTCCTGGAGCGCGGCATCCCGGGCCGCCGCGCGCGCCGCCTGCTCCTCGGGTGTCCGCTTCGGCAGGGCCAGCGCCGCCGTGAATCCGGCAAACGTCTCGGCGTCGCGCACGGCGAGCGCGGCCAGTACGGGCGCGCAGCCCTGCGGCGCGTTCCACCGTCTGCCTGGCCTCCGGATGGACCGCCGCGTACTTCTCGCGCCGCGCGGTCAATCCCGCGACCATCTCCGCCAGAGCGGCGCCGAGCGCGCCCGCGATGGCCGCGGCCGACCCGCCCGCGGGTGACGGCGTCGGCGCGGCGATGGCGGTGAGCCAGTCGGTCAAGCGTCTCATTTGCGTCGGGCATGGAACGGACTCTGCAGTGTTTGTGGGTGATGGCGACGGCGATCGTCGCGGCGGCGCTGGAATCGTGGCTGTATTCACCACGAAGGCACGAGGAGGGGCACGAAGGCGGCTTCGAGCCCGGAGCGCATCTGGGGCGCGGGCACCACCACCAAGTTGTTGATGTTGCTCCGAGTCCTAGGTGCCGTTCCGGAAGCGAAATCCTTGGTGCACTTCCGTGCCCTTCGTGCCTTCTGTGGTGAATACAGCAACGATCTCCAGAGGCCACGCTCAGCAGAGTGTCTTCAGCAGCCACTCGTGCATTGCCGGATTCCCCGCGACGACGGACGTGTGCTCGACGCCGACGTCGCGGCCGGCGAGATCGGTGACCACGCCCCCGGCCTCGCGAACCAGTAGAGTGCCGGCCGCGATGTCCCAGGCGGACAGGCTCTGCTCCCAGAACGCATCGCACCGGCCCGCGGCGACGTCGGCCAGGTCGAGCGCCGCGGAGCCCGGGCGCCGGATGCCGCTCGCCTGCGCGGCCACGCGGCCGAACTGCGTCTGATAGGATTCGAGCTGCGCCGGATCCTTGAACGGAAACCCCGTGCCGATCAGCGCGAACCCCGGCTCGTCGATCGCCGACACCGACAGCCTCCGCTCGCCGAGCCAGGCGCCCGCGCCGAGCGCCGCGGTATACGCCTCCTGCCGCGGCACGTGGAGCACCACGGCCGCCCGCAGTTGGCCGTCCACCGCGGCGGCGATCGACACCGCATACGCCGGAAAATCGTGCAGGAAGTTGGTGGTGCCGTCCAGCGGATCCACGATCCACACCAGCCCACCCGTCACCAGGCCAGGGCTCAGCTCTTCGCCCACCATCCGGCTCGAAGGCTCCGCGGCCAGGAGGTGGTCGGAGACTATCCGCTCGGCCGTCCGGTCGACTTCGGTTACGAAGTCGCGGCTTCCCTTGAGCGTCCACCGGCGGGGATCGGCCGGGCGCTCGACGCTCCGGACGTAGTCGGCGGCCCGTTCGGCGGCGGCCCGGGCGAGGTGCAGTAAGTCTAAGGCGGACACTGGCTTGCTGGCCTCTCACGAACCGGGTAAGTTGGGGACCATGCCACGAATATTCTCGGGGATCCAGCCGTCCGGCGAGCTGCACATCGGCAACTGGCTCGGCGCGGTCCAGAACTGGGTCACGCTGCAGGAGAGCTACGAGTGCATCTACTGCGTCGTGGATCTCCATGCCGTGACGGGGAAGTACGATCGGGCCACCCTGGCCGAGCGCACCCGCGAGATGGCGATCGGGCTTCTGGCCTCGGGCGTCGATCCCGAGCGCGCGGTCCTGTTCGTGCAGTCGCACGTGCCCGAGCACTCGGAGCTCCAGTGGCTGCTCAACACGATCACCCCGATCGGCGAGCTGGAGCGGATGACGCAGTTCAAAGATAAGGCGCAGCGCTTCGAAAGTGTGCCGGCGGGACTGCTGAATTATCCGGTGCTCATGGCCGCCGACATCCTGCTGTACCGCGCCGACCTGGTGCCGGTGGGCGATGATCAGACGCAGCATCTCGAGCTCACCCGCGAGATCGCGCGCAAGTGGAACGCCGAATTCGGCGGCGGCGAGGAGTGGTTCCCCGAGCCCAAACCCCTGCTGACCGAAGCCAAGCGGATCATGGGCCTCGATGGCCAGAGCAAGATGTCGAAGAGCCTCGGTAACACGATCGGGCTGCTCGACAGCGCCGAGGAGATCTGGCAGAAGCTCCGCCCTGCCGTCACCGATCCGGCGCGGGTCACGAAGCGGGATCCCGGCACCCCCGAGCTGTGCAACATCTACCACCTGCACCGCTACTTCTCGCCCCCGGAGACGGTGGCGCTGGTGGCGGAGAACTGTCGCGGCGCCCGGTGGGGCTGTCTCGACTGCAAGCGGGTCCTGGCCGACAACATGATCGCGACGCTCGCGCCGATCCGGGCGCGCGCGCTCGAGCTCCGGGCCCAGCCCGATCGCGTGGACCAGATCCTGGGCGACGGCGCGGCGGCGGCGCGGCGGATCGCGGGGGAGACGATGCGGGAGGTGCGGGAGCGGATGGGGTTTCTGGAAGTCGCGACCCACGACTCACGACTCACGACTCACGACTGAGTGCCCATGGAAAAGATCATCAAAGCCGCCGTCGAACGGGGCGCGTCGGATCTCCACATCAAGGCCGGCGACGTCTTCCGGGCGCGGATCAACGGGAAGCTGGTGGCGCTCACGAAGCAGCGGCTCACGCCGGACCAGACCCGCGCCATCGCGCTCAAGCTGATCAGCAGCGACGAGGATCGGGCCAGGATCGACCGGCTTCGTGACTTCGACTGCTCCTGGGGCATGCCGGGCGTCGGCCGCTTCCGGGTGAACGTGCTGCGGCAGCGCTCTTCGTTCATGATCGTGATGCGGGTGATTCCGTTCACCGTGCCCACGCTCGAATCCCTGGGACTGCCGGAGACGCTCGGGGCCATCGCCGAGGCGGAGCGGGGCCTCGTGCTGGTGACCGGCGTGAGCGGGAGCGGCAAGAGCTCGACCGTCGCCGCGATGGTCCACCACATCAACCGGACCCAGCACAAGCACGTGGTCACCATCGAGAACCCGATCGAGTTCCTGCACCGCGACGTGAGCTGCTCCATCACCCAGCGCGAGGTCGGCGTGGACACCGACAGCCTGGCGACCGGCCTGCGCGCCGCGCTGCGGCAGGACCCGGACGTCGTCGTCCTGGGTGACATCGCCGACGCCGCGACGGTCGACATCGCCATCAAGGCGGCGGAGACGGGCCACCTGGTCCTCGCCACCATGCCGACGCCCGACGTGGTCACCTCGGTCGAGCGCGTCCTGGCGACCCTGCCCGCGGAGGAACGGGAGATCGGCCGCATGCGGCTGTCGGAAGCGCTCCGGGCGATCATCTCGCAGCAGCTCCTGCCGCGGAAAGATGACAAGGGCCGGGTGGCCGCGGTCGAGGTGCTCATCTCCACGCCGGCCGTTCGCGAATTGCCTCAAGGATGCCTCGCGCATCCGCGACCTCCGCCGGCACATGGCCGACGGGCGGAAGCAGCTTGGCACCCAGACGTTCGAGCAGCACGTGGACGACCTGGTCGCGGCAGGCGCGATCACCACGGACACCGCCCGGGTCGCTCTCTCCCTCGGCGGCGGCGCGGCGCCCCCGGCCGGCAAGCGAGGCGCGCGGCAGGCGGCCTCCGCCTGACGCCTGCGCGGTGCCGACGCTCGATGAGACGATGCAGCGGGTCCTCTCACTCCCGCGCGAAGCGGGCACGCCGGGATCCGTGGCGGCCCGCGCGGCCGTCGCGGAGCACCTCGAGGCTCTGGGCTACCGCGTCGACCTGCAGCGCTTCTCGTTCTATCCCTCCGCTCTCCACGGATTCCCCGTCTTCGGCGCCGGTCTCGGCGGCCTTGGCCTGCTGCTCCTGCCGCTCCTGACGGGCGGCGCGGCGCCGCGATGGGCCGCGGCACTACTCCTGGTGGGTGGACTGACGGCGCTGGCCGCCCTGGCCGTCGGCATCGGACTCGGCTGGCTGCCGCTCGGGGGCGAGCCCCGCGAGGACGCGAACCTCGTCGCTACCCGCGGCGACGCGCCGGTGGGACGCTGGATCGTCGCACACCTCGACACCAAGGCGCAGGTCCAGTCGATGGCGGGGCGCCTGCTGGCGGTGTGGGTCATCGGCCTCGCGGTCGCCGCGCTCCTCGCGCTCGCGCTCGTGCGCCTGGGCGGCCCCGTGCCGCTGGCCGCCGCGGGATCGGGCGCGGCGCTCGCCGTGCTCGCGGGCGCGCTGGCAGGCCGGGGGCGGCTTCGCGGCGGCTCGCCGGGCGCGCGGGACAACGGCACCGGAGTCGCTGCGGCGCTCGCCGCGGCGCTCGCCGCGGCGGAGGCGTCGGCGGCGGCCACGACCGGCATCCTGATCACCGGGGCGGAGGAGTTCGGGATGGTGGGCGCGCGGGTGTTCGCGCGGGAGCGCGCGCCGCTGCTCCAGGCCGCCGTGGTCCTGAACTTCGACACGATCGATCAGGAGGGCGAGCTTTCGCTGGTGTGTCACGATGCCCGCGGCGCGACGCTCGCGCGGGCGGAGACGCCCCGGCTCGCCGCGGCCGGGCTGGCGCCCCGGATTCGCCGGCTCCCGCTCGGGATCCTCACCGACAGCCTGCCGTTCGCCCGCGCGGGTGTGCCGGCGGTGACCGTCGGACGGCTCACCTGGCGGACGCTGCGCACCATTCATACGCCGCGCGACACGCCGGACGGCCTGTCGTTCGACGTGGCGGAGCGGGTGGGACGCGCGATCGGCGGGAAGGCCATGCCGCATGACCTAGCGTCTCCGCAGGCGTGACTGGTCAAGCCGATCCTCCGTCCACGAACCAGCGTTCCCGGAGCGGCCGAGCCATTCCCGACTCCGCCCGGTACGCCTGACCCGCTGCACCTCCCGGCCGAGCTCCCGTGGCGTATCGCGTGCGGCGCCCCGGTACTCGCCACGCACACGTTCGAGCCCGGCGTCAGTCAACGCCGTCCATTCGCCGAATTGACTGCCGCCCCGTCCTCGCATAGGTTTGCCCGAGGATTCTGGAGCCCCGCGGAGGGGCTCCTTTCGTTTGCAGATCCGGGAGCCGACATGTTCGACGCGGACACCGCCTGCGTGGTGGTTGTCGGGGCGCAGTGGGGGGATGAAGGCAAGGGCAAGCTCGTCGACGTGCTGTCCGAGCGGGTGGACTTCGTCGTCCGCTACCAGGGCGGCGCCAACGCCGGCCACACGGTGGTGATCGGCGACTCGCAGTTCATCCTCCGCCAGATCCCGTCGGGCATCCTGCACCCCACCGTCACCTGCGTCGTCGGGAACGGCGTCGTGCTCGAGCCCGAGACGTTCTTCGGCGAGCTCGACGAGCTCGCCCGCCGCGGCGTGGAGACCACCGGACGCATCTTCGTCTCCGACCGCGCCCACCTCGTGCTGCCCTACCACAAGCTGCTCGACGCCGCCAGCGAGCGCAGCCAGCAGCTCGGCACGACGGGGCGGGGCATCGGTCCCGCGTACGAGGACAAGTACGGCCGCCGAGGCATCCGGGTCACCGACCTCCGGCACCTCGAGTGCGCCCGGGCGATGCTGGCGGAGCGGGTGGGCCGCGCCAACCTGCTGCTCGAGCTGATGGGCAGCCAGGAGCGCGCCTCCCTCGACGCGCACGTCACGCTGCTCGAGCGTCTGGCGCCGCGGGTCCTGCCGCTCGCCGCCGACACCGGGCTGCTGGTGCACCGCGCCGTCCGCGCGGGCCGCCGGGTATTGCTCGAAGGCGCCCAGGGCGCGCTGCTCGACGTGGACCACGGCACGTATCCCTACGTCACCTCGTCCAACACCACGGCCGGCGGCGCCGCCGTGGGTGCCGGCATCGGGCCCACGGCCATTGCCGGAGTGCTCGGCGTGGTGAAGGCCTACACCACGCGGGTCGGCAACGGCCCGCTCCCGACCGAGGCCGACACCGCCACCGGCGACCGCCTGCGGGAGCTCGGCGGCGAGTTCGGCTCCGTCACCGGCCGGCCGCGGCGGTGCGGCTGGTTCGACGCCACGGTGGTGCGCTACGCGGTCCGGGTCAACGGGCTCACGGGGCTCGCCGTCACCAAGCTCGACGTGCTCGACTCGTTCGTGGAGATCCCGATCTGCACCGCCTACCGGCTCGACGGCGAGAGCTGCGAGCAGATTCCCGCGGAGGCCGACGCGCTGGGACGAGTGCAGCCGATCTACGAGATGCTCCCCGGCTGGCAGCGGCCCACGGGGGAGGCCCGCACGCTGGCCGAGCTTCCGCCGGCGGCCCGGGCCTACCTCGACCGGCTCGAGTCGCTCTCGGAAACGCCGCTGCGCTACGTGAGCGTCGGCACGCGGCGGGATCAGATCATCGAAGTATGACCGAGGCCACCGACCTCCTCGTCATCGGGGCCGGGCCCTGCGGCCTCGCGGCCGCGATCGCCGCGAAGCAGGCGGGGCTCCCCTGCGTGGTGCTCGACCGCCGGACGGTCGTGTCGACCATCGATCGCTACCCGCTGGCCATGACGTTCTTCTCGACGCCGGAGCGGATCGAGATCGGCGGGATCCCGTTCATCGCGAGCCACGAGAAGCCTACCCGCCAGGACGGGCTCATCTACTACCGCCGGGTGGCCGACCACTACGCGCTCGACGTGCGGCCGGGCGAGGACGTCGTGGGCGTGGCGCGCGAGCCGGACGGCGGCTTCCGGGTCGAGGTGGTCCGCGCGCACGACCGGAAGGAGTACCGCGCCGCCAACCTGGTGTTCGCCACCGGCTACTTCGACAACCCGAACTTCCTCGCGCATCCCGGGCGAGGACCTGCCGCACGTCGCCCACTACTTCCGCGAAGGCCACCCCTACTGGCATCAGCGCGTGATCGTGATCGGGGCGGGGAACAGCAGCGTGGACGCGGCGCTCGAGTGCTGGCGTGCGGGCGCCACGGTGACGCTGATCCACTTCGGCGAGGGGTTCGACCGGACCGTCAAGGCGTGGGTGCTGCCCGACATCACCAACCGGGTGAAGCAGGGCAGCATCGGCGTGCGCTGGCGTTCGCGGGTGCGGGCCATCACGCCGACCGACGTCGAGGTGGTGTCCGACGTGACCGGCGCCGTCGAGCGGATTCCGGCCGACGCGGTGCTCGCCATGACCGGCTACCACGCCGACACGTCGCTGCTCCGCCAGCTCGGCGTCCCGGTGGACGACGCCACGGGCGTTCCGGCGCATGACGAGCGCACGATGGGGACGCCGGTCGAGGGGGTCTATCTTGCGGGTGTCATCGCCAGCGGCAACGACGCCAATCGGCTCTTCATCGAGAACGCACGGGGCCACGGCGAGCTCATCGTCCAGGATATCCTGGCCCGCCGCCGGGCGGCGCAGGTCCGCTCCTCAGCCACGATCTCCGCGTCGTAGGTGCCGGCTGTAGTCCTACTTCCGCATCAGCTTCCTTCGGGTCCGGTTCCGGCCTATGTATCCTGCCTCGCGGCAACCGTCTATCCTCTCCACTCCCGACGCCCCCATGGCCGACACCACCCTGATGGACAAGCTGGTCTCCCTCTGCAAGCGCCGCGGCTTCGTGTTCCAGTCATCGGAGATCTACGGCGGCCTCGGCTCGGTGTGGGACTACGGTCCGCTCGGCGTCGAGCTCAAGAAGAACGTGAAGGACCGCTGGTGGCGCGCCATGGTGCACGCCCGCGACGACATCGAGGGACTCGACGCCGCCATCCTGATGCACCCGCGCGTGTGGGAGGCCTCGGGCCACGTCGCCGGCTTCACCGATCCGCTGGTGGACTGCCGGCAGTGCAAGAACCGCTTCCGGGCCGACGACCCGCGCATCAAGGGCACGCCGGGCCAGCCCGACGCGCAGTGTCCCGTCTGCGGCAGCCGCGGGACGCTCACCGAGCCGCGCCTGTTCAACCTCATGTTCAAGACCTTCATGGGGCCGGTGGAGGAGCAGGCGGCGGTGGTCTACCTGCGGCCCGAGACCGCGCAGGGCATCTACGTCAACTACCTCAACGTGCTGCAGAGCTCGCGGCAGCGGATCCCGTTCGGCATCGCCCAGATCGGCAAGGCGTTCCGCAACGAGATCACGCCGGGCAACTTCATCTTCCGCACCCGCGAGTTCGAGCAGATGGAGATGCAGTTCTTCGTCAAGCCCGGCACCGACGCCGAGTGGTTCGAGCGCTGGCGCGAGTGGCGCATGGCAGTGGCACCACGGCCTCGGCCTCACCCCGGCCAAGCTGCAGTGGCACCAGCACGGCCCCGACGAGCTGGCCCACTACGCCCGCGCGGCGTTCGACATCCAGTACGAGTTTCCGTTCGGCTGGCAGGAGATCGAGGGCATCCACAACCGCGGCGACTTCGACCTCGGCCGCCACCAGGAGTTCTCGGGCAAGAAGCTCGAGTACTTCGACCAGGCCGGCCAACGAGCGCTACCTGCCGTACATCGTCGAGACCTCCGCCGGCGCCGACCGGGTCGCGCTCACGCTGCTGGTGGACGCCTACCGCGAGGAGGAGGTCGAGGGCGAGACCCGCGTCGTGCTGGGCCTCCACCCGGCCGTGGCGCCGATCAAGGCCGGCGTGTTCCCGCTGGTCAAGAAGGACGGCATGCCCGAGCTGGCGACGGCGCTGTACCACGATCTCAAGCGGCGGTTCCCCGCCTTCTACGACGACAGCGGCGCGATCGGCCGGCGCTACCGCCGGATGGACGAGGCCGGCACGCCGTTCGGCATCACGATCGACGGCGAAACCGCGGCGCAGCGGCACCGTGACCGTGCGCCACCGCGACTCGATGCAGCAGGAGCGCGTCGGGCTGGACCAGGTGGCGGAGTACGTGGCGGAGCGGCTCGGCCGAGGACTGACCGCGGGATGCGACTCTCCGACTTCGAAGCGATGGTCGCGCGGATGGCCGGCGAGGTGCCGCGCGAGTTTCTCGACGGGGTCGCCGAGATCGCCGTCTCGCCCCGCACGCTGCCGCATCCCGAGCGGCCGGGCATCTTCACCCTCGGCGAGTGCATCCCGCTCCCGTCGCGGCGGACGCCGGGGCCCGAGGCCATCCAGAGCCGGGTCGTGCTGTACCATGGCTCGTTCGCGGCGCTCGCCGGATCGACGCCCGGGTTCGACTGGCGCGAGGAGGCGTTCGAGACGCTCACCCACGAGCTCCGCCACCACCTCGAGTGGCGGGCGCGCGCGCCGGATCTCGAAGAGCTCGACTGGGCGGTCGAGCAGAACTACGCGCGGCAGGACGGCGAGGCGTTCGACCCGCTGTTCTACCTGGTCGGGCGCGCCCGTGGGCGACGACGCCTGGCGGGTGGAGGACGACGTGTTCCTCGACCGGATCGTGCCGCGGATCCCGGACGTCGTTCCGGTCCAGCTGGGGCGGGCGGGAGTACCTGGTGCCGCTCCCGCCGGGCGCCACGCTGCCCGCGTTCCTCGTTCTCGAGGGAGTGGCCGACGCGCCCGCGAGGCGAACTGGTGCTGGTGCTGCGCCGCAAGCCGCGGCGTGCTCGCGCTCTTCCGGCCGGTGCAGACCTATCACGCCGGCGGTGCGGGTCGACCGAGCGCGCGCGATTATCTTCCCGGCACCTGCTGCCGGGCGACTGAGCTCCTCCTTCACGACGGACGGCCATGGTGTACGAGGTGGTGACCGCGCTCGACGGCGCGGAGGTGCTGCGCCGCGCCAAGCGCTTCTTCGCGGAGCGGGTGCCGATGCAGGCGGCGTTTCCCGAGAAGGAGGGGCCGGGCTTTCTGACGCTGCGCGGGCAGGGCGGCGAGGAGATCGCGATGGCCGTCACACCGGCGCCCGGGCGGCACCCGGGTGCGCGCCTCGACGCTGCTGTTCGATCAGCCGCTGGACCGGTTCCTCTCGACGCTTCCCTGCCGCGGAGCAGCCCGCATGAGCGGCGACGCTGCCGGTCCGGGTCATGGTCCAGGATGCGTGGGACGAGGTCCGCGCTCGACCTGCCGGCCACCACGCCGCTGTCCGAGCTCAAGCGCCGGGCGCTCGTGGCCACCCGGGTGCGCCGGCGATCCCGCCGGCTATGTCCTCAAGTTCCGCGGCGCCGAGCTGCAGGACGAGTCGCGGTCGCTGGCGGACGCGGGGCTGGTGCCCAACGGCGCGCTGATCGTGCTGCCGAAGCGGCGGCGGCCGGTGCGGTAGGCGGCGGGCGGCCAGCGGTCGCCGGCCGCGCGTCGGTGGCGACCGAGCGGATGCGCCACCTCCAGACACGACCGACAGTCTTCCGGTGGCGCACCCTCGCTGCCCGACCGACTCCACTCCGAGAATCGAGTCTGAGCGTCCCGTGCCCGTCCCCATCTTCACCCATCCCGACTGCCTCCGGCACGACCCCGGGCCGGATCATCCCGAGACACCCGGCGCGCTTGCGCGTGCTGCTCGAGCGCGCCCGCGCCGAACCCGGCGTCGAGGTCCGCGAAGCGCCGCGCGGCTCGATCGACGCGCTGCTCGCGGTGCATCCCCGCGCCTACCTCGACAGCCTCGCAGGCGATGAGCGCCCGCGGCGGCGGCGCGCTCTTCCTCGATACGGTGGTGAACGACGCGAGCTGGGCGGCGGTGCTCGGCGCGACGGGCGCGGTGCTGGCCGCGGTCGACCATGCGCATCGAGGGGCGGGGCCACGCGTTCGCGGCGGTGCGGCCGCCCGGCCACCACGCGCTCGCGTCCCGGGCGATGGGCTTCTGCCTGGTCGCCAACGCGGTCGTGGCGCGCGCACGGCACGCGCCGGCGCGCGCGGACGCGAGCGCGTGCTGATCGTCGACTGGGACGTCCACCACGGGAACGGCACCCAGGCGCTGGTGGAGCACGACGCGACCATCCGCTACGTCTCGCTGCACCAGCATCCCTGGTACCCGGGCACCGGCATGGCCGACGAGCGCGGCGTCGGCAACGTCTTCAACGTGCCGCGCGGGCCGGGCGCCCCGCCCGAGCGCTACGTGGACGATCTCTGGGCCGCGATCGTGGCCGCCACGTCGGGCTGGACGCCCGCGATCTGGTGCTCGTCTCCGCCGGATTCGACGCGATGCTCGGCGATCCGCTCGGCGGGTTCACCCTCGAGCCCGACGCACTACGCGCGACCTCACGCGGCGGCTGCGCGAGCGGCTGCCCGACGTGCCGATCGTCGGCCTGCTCGAGGGCGGCTACGTCCCCGCCCGCCTCGCCGACGGGGTGCTGGCGCACGTGCTCGCGCTCGCCTAGTCTACAGCCCGCGCGCCTCCCACTCCCCGCGCCTCCGAGGATCCCGTGGCCCAGCCCCTCCACATGGAAGCCGAGTACCTCGAGCTGCGCACCAAGCATCCGTTCATCATCGCGCGCGGGCGGCCAGAGCGACTACCGGACCATCTGGGTGCGGCTCAGCGACGCGCGACGGGCAACGAGGGCTGGGGCGAGGCGGCGCCGTCGCAGTTCTACGGTGAGACCGCCGAGACGGTGCTGGCCGCGCTCAACGTGTACGTCGGCGGGCATGCCGGCCGATCCGTTCGACCTCGAGGAGACCGAGCGCCGCTGGGCGTCGATGCTCCGCGTGCAACGCCGCCGGCCCGGGCGGCGCTGTCGGCCGCGCTGCACGACCTGGTCGGCAAGCGGCTCGGCATGCCGGTCTACCGGCTCTGGGGGCTCGATCCGTCGAAGGCGCCGAAGTCCACCTTCACCATCGGGCTCGACACGCCGGAGCGGATCCGGCTCAAGGTCGAGGAGGCGGCCGAGTATCCCATCCTCAAGATCAAGCTGGGCACCGAGCACGACGTCGAGATCCTCCGCGCCATCCGCGAGGTCGACCGACAAGGAGATCCGGGTCGACGCCAACTGCGGCTGGACCGTGAAGCGCGCCATCGCCATGCTGCCGGTGCTGCAGGAGTTCGGCGTCACGGTGCTCGAGCAGCCGCTGCCGCCGCGACCAGATCGGCGGGCCTCGCGGAGATCACGCCGCCGCGCCACGATCCCGGTCATCGCCGACGAGAGCTGCCGGACCGTCGAGGACATCCCGCCGCTGGTGGGCGCGGTGGACGGGATCAACATCAAGCTGGCCAAGTGCGGCAGCCTGCGGGAGGCGCTCCGGATGATCGCGGTGGCGCGGGCGCACGGCATGATGGTCATGGTCGGCTGCATGATCGAGAGCTCGCTCGGCATCACGGCGGCCGCGCACTTCACCCCGCTGGTGGACATCGTCGACCTCGACGGCGCGGCGCTCCTGGCCCACGACCCGTTCACCGGCGCCGCGCATCGACGGGGGGCAGGTCACGCTGCCCGACGGGCCGGGGCTCGGCGTTCAGGCGAGATGACCGAGCGCTTCGCCCAGGTCGCCCTCCCGCTCCCGCTCGCCTCCCCGTACACCTACCGCATTCCCGAGACGCTGGGCGACCGGGTGGTCCCCGGCGCCAGGGTCGTCGTGCCGGTCCGCCGGCGCGAGCTGATCGGGATCGTGATCGAGGCCGACGCCGCCGCCGCCGGCCGCCACCGCGCGCGATGTGCTCGCGGCGCCCGATGCGGAGCACGGCCCTGCCCGCCGGACTGCTCGAGACGGCGCGCTGGATCGCCGGCTACTACGGCGCGCCGCTCGGCCTCACCCTCAAGTGCATGCTGCCGGGCGGCATGTGGGGCGAGTCGCAGGTGGTGGCCGCGCTCGTCCCGGGAGCCCGGCTGCCGGGCGGCGTCGCGGGCGAGGTGGCCGCATGGCTCGAGCGCCGCGGCGGGGAGGCGCCGGTCGCGACGGCGGCCCGGGCGCTCAAGCGGCCGGTGTGGGACGTGCTCGACCGGCTGGCCCGGGTGGGCGCCGTCACCTTCCGGGTCGAGCCGCCCGATACCGAGGGCGGCGTGGCTGACCGAGCGGGTGGCGTCGCTCGCCGGCGACCCGCCGACGCTGCTCGAGCGCGACGCGCTCTTTCGCCGCGCCCCGAAGCAGCGCCGGCTGTACGAGGCGCTGGAGCAGATGGGGGGCCGCGCCACGGTGCGGCACGTGATCGGCCAGCTCGGCTTCACTCCCGGCGGTGCTGCGGTCGCTCGAGCGGCGTGGCGCTCGTGCAGATCGGCGCAGGTGGAGCGGGTGCGTGACCCGTTCGCCGACCTGCCGGCCCTGCCGCCGCCCGCGCAGCTCACCGCGCGACCAGCAGGCGGCGCTCGCGGCGGTCGAGGCGCTCGGTCCGGGGGATGGCGCCGTGCTGTTCGGCGTCACCGGCAGCGGGAAGACGCTGGTGTATCTGGAGGCGGTTCGCCGGGTGCTCGCGGCGGGACGCGGGCGCCATCGTGCTGGTGCCCGAGATCGGGCTCACGCCGCAGACGGTGAGCCGGTTTCGCGGCGCGTTCGGCGATCAGGTGGCGGTGCTCCACAGCGCGCTTGTCCGACGGCGAGCGGGCCGACGCCTGGCGGCTCCTTCGCCGGGGCGAGCGCCGGGTCGCGGTCGGCGCGCGCTCGGCGATCTTCGCGCCGGTCGCGGACCTGGGCATGATCGTGCTCGACGAGGAGCACGAGGCGAGCTACAAGAACGGCGAGACGCCGCGCTACCACGCCCGCGACGTGGCCGCCGTCCGCGCCCGGCATCGAGGGCGCGAGCCTGGTGCTCGGGCAGCGCCACGCCCTCGCTCGAAACCATGGCGCGTGGCCGAGCGCAAGCTGCGGCTCCTCCGGCTGCCCGAGCGGATCGGCGCGCGGCCGATGCCGCCGGTGGAGCTGGTCGACCTGCGGGTCGCCCCCAAGGTGGCCGGCACGGGTGCCGTGGCCTGGTCCGAAGCGCTCGACGCGGCCGTCGTCGGCACGCTGCGCGCGGGGAGAGCAGGCTCTCCTGCTGCTCAACCGGCGCGGCTACGCGGCCTTCCTGCAGTGTCCCGACTGCGGCGAGGTGTGGCAGTGCCCGCGGTGCAGCATCTCGCTCACGGTGCACACCTCGCCGCCGGGACTTCGCTGCCACTACTGTGGCCACGAAGAGGCCGTTCCCTTCACCTGCCGCGCGTGCGCCAACCCGGTGCAGCAGATGCGCGGCTTCGGCACCCAGCAGCTCGAGCGCTTTCTGGCCGAGCGCTATCCCGGGGCACGGCTCGCCCGGATGGATCTCGATACTACGAGCACCAAGTGGTCGCACCAGCGCATCCTCGCGTCGGTCGAGGCGGGCGAGGTGGACCTGCTCCTGGGCACGCAGATGATCGCCAAGGGTCTCGATTTCCCCAACGTGACGCTGGTGGGCGTGGTGGACGCCGACACCGGGCTCTATCTGCCCGACTTCCGCTCGGCGGAGCGCACGTTCCAGCTCCTGGCGCAGGTGGCGGGGCGGGCGGGCCGCGGGCCGCGAGGGCGGCCGGGTACTGGTCCAGACGCGACACCCCGCGCATCACGCCCTCGTCCGCGCCGCCGCGCACGACACCGAAGGCTTCGTGCACGAGGAGCGCGCGCTGCGCGAGTCGCCCCCGTACCCGCCCGAGATTGCGCTGGTGAACCTGCTGGTGTCAGGAACCGACGAGCGGGAAGTGGGACGCCATGCGGCCGAGCTGGCGGATTGGTGCGGGGCGCTGCTGGCCAGGTACGACCTGCCCGTCACGCTGCTCGGCCCCGCACCGTGCCCGCTCGCCAGAATCAAGGACCGCTGGCGCTGGCACCTGCTGCTGAAGGGCCGCTCCGAAGTCCTCGGCCGCGTCGTCCGCTACGCCGCGCAACGGCTATCACGGGCCGGGGATGTGCGCGTGGTGATCGATCGGGATCCGGTGTCGCTGCTCTGAGGGCCGGTGATCGGGGTGCACACGTCACCGGCGGGCCATCGGGGTCCACGGCTGCGGCGGGCGGCGAGGCGCGCTCTGGTCGCTGCAGTGCGCGTGGGCGTTTGAGATCGCGCAGGGACCTCGAGTGCGCCCTGACGCTCCCGCCGCGTGCCTCGCCGCCCGCCTGCGCCAGAACATCGGAGCGCGGTCGAGCAGTGTCCATCCCATCTTCTCGCCATGCGCCACTTCTGTACCTCCGAGCGGCACCGCCAAAGGCGGTGCCGCTCGGCCGCGCCCCCACAGGGGGCGCGGACGGCCCAGGGCCGGTGGGGGTCGCAGAGGGAGCGTCAGTGCGCACTCCAGGTCCCTGCGCGATCCCCACCGCGCACGCGCACTGCAGCGACCGGCGCGACCCCCGCCGGCCCCCGCCCGGGACCCCGCCTACGATCCACTCCGAGTCCGATACCCGATCTCCGCCCCGAGATACACCATCCGCCGCGGCGCCGGCTCGAACACCCGTCCGAACGCGCCATTGATCGTCACCGACCCGATGTACCGCCGGTCCCACAGATTGTTGATGCCGAGGAACGGAGCCACGTTCCAGTCCCCCACGTCACCCGACCAGCCCAGGCGCATGTTGGTGACGCCCGCCCCCCACGAGTCCGCGAACAGCGTGTTGGCGTCATCGGTGGCGACGGACGAGCTCAGCGTCTGGTCCACATCCGCGTAGAAGTCGTAGGGCAGGGCGGTGCGCAGGCCCAGGCGCCAGAAGTGGTCGGGCACGCCGGGCAGCTTGTTGCCGTCGAGCAGGTTGCCGTTCTCGTCGGTGTACTGCGAGAAGCGGTAGTGCGCGTACGTATAGGCCGCGCTCAGCGTCACGGCGTCGATCGGGGTCACCGAGAGCCCGACCTCGGCGCCGTCGTTGTGCGTCTTCCCCGCGTTCACGAAGAAGGCCCGGCCGCCGATCTCTTCCTGCTGCACGATGGCGTCCGTGATCCGGCCGAGGAACAGCGCTACCGAATAGGTGACACGCGGCGTGGGCTGGCCCCGGGCTCCGATCTCGTAGTTCACCGCCCGCTGCGGTTTGAGCGACGTGTTGAAGCCGCCCGTCCCGTTGGGCTGGTTGACCAGCTCGGTGGTGGTCGGCGTCTCGAACGAGGTCGACACGTTGACGTAGGGGACGAACCGGTCGCCGAAGGTCCAGCTCGCGCCCACGTGTCCGCTCAGGGCCGAGTTGGTGCGCGCGCCGCTGTTGTCGACGCCATCGGCCAGGAAGTGGTCCGCCACGTCGAACTTCACCCAGTCGTAGCGCAGGCCGCCGTTGAGCAGCAGCTCCTCGCGTGGCGACCACTGTACTTGGGCGAATGGGCCGAACTCCGTGATCCTCTCCCGCTGGTCGAGCAGCAGACTGTCGGTCGGCACGCCGGCCACGGCTCGATTGTTCACGCGATTGTCCCGCATCCGCTGGATGTCGGCCCCGAAGCTGAGCCGCGGGGAGTCGGGCGTCGAGCCCAGGCGCCGGCTGCCGGAGGCACGGGCGCCTCCAACCACCCGGCCGATGCTCACGAACGTGCCGATGGTGGGGCCGGCCGGTCCCGCCTCACCCGGGGGCGGCGCCGCGAGCGGATTCAGCAGATCCCGGAGCAGGCCGAAGACGGTCACGTTGTACTCGTTGCCCGCCGCGTCGAAGTGCTGGAGCCCGAGCGCGAGCTGCTGCTGGTTGACGTCCTTGTCGGCCTCGCGGCGGATGTTATTGGCCGCGGCCGAGTCGGCGTTGGCCAGGTACTCGGTCAACGTGAGCGCGCCCGGGTTCTGTGCCTGGGGGTTGTCCGCCGCGCTGAAACGGAGCGTGCCGATCGTGGTCCCCGAGAACACGTAATCGACGCCCGCGTTGAGCTGCCGGATGTCGGCGGCGCTGTGCTGCCGAAAGCCGTCGGCTTTGAAGCGGCTGATGGACAGGGTGCCGCTGGCGTCGCCCAGCCGTCCCGAGGTCCAGCTCTGCGCCTTGTAGAAGCCGTCGCCGTTCCGCTCCCCGCCGCCCGCCTGCACGCGCACCCGCTGGGCGAAAGGCGCCTGCGCCGCGGGCTCCGTCTGGAGCGCCACCACACCGCCCGCCGCGTTCCCGTAGAGCGATGAGCTGGACCCGCGCAGCACCTCCGCCCGGCCGATGTCGCCGAAATCCACGTTGGTGAGCTGGCTCTGGCCGTCGGGCAGCGTCTGGGGGATCCCGTCGAGCAGGATCTTGACCCCGCGGACGCCGAAGTTGGCCCGCGAGCCGAATCCGCGGATGGAGATTCGCTGGTCGAGCGAGAAGTTGTAGCGGTTGGAGACCACGACGCCGGGGATGTTGTTGAGCGCCTCGTCCAGGCCGACGGTCTGCTGCCCCCGCTGGATGTCGGTCCGGTCGAGCACGCCCACCGCGTACGGCACCCGGACCAGTGGCTCGGGGGTGCGGGTGACCGACACTTCGATATCCGGAAGCGTCGTGACGCGGGTCGTGTCCCGCCCCGTCGTATCGGGGCGGGCAGGCACCTGCGCGACGGCGGTGGCGGCCAGCAGGTGAGCGGCAACAACAGCGAACAGGGGGATGCGCATGACGTCTCCTCTCGGGTCACCAACCATCAGTACTTGTCCGCGTCCGGAGTCCGCCGGCGCGCCCGAATCTCACCGCGAAGGGCGGCAGCCGAAGAAGTTGCGGACTGGCGGCGGGTGACATCACCCAACGGGGCACTGCGTACGCGTGGAACCTTCCAGCAGAAGCAGGGCCCATGCCAGACGGAGGTCCACCGCGCCGCCGGCCATAAGTGCCTGTGGGCTTGTGCATTGTTGTGCTCATCCTGCTCCCGCTCGCCCGGATCCTCTGCCTGGGATACTAACCCCGATCGGGTGTTCTCACCCACTTCGGCGGAGTCTCCGTGGCTTGTATCCCCTGCCGCGGGCCTCTAGCTTCCTCCGCCGTATGCCAGAGTCCCCCTCGACAATGCCCGATTTTTCGCTCCCGCCCTTCGCGGGCGCGCCCGACGCGCGCTTCGCGGCGCTCCCCGCCGATGGGGTCCTTCCGGAGGGATTCTTCTCCACGTCCAACCTCCCGACCTACGTTCGCGTGGAGGGGACGTGGGTGGCGCCAAGCCGCCCCCGCATGGATTGCGTCCTCGTTCGGCGCGACGGCGCGCTCGAGGCGATCGAGCCGAGGCGGCTCCGGCGTGGCGAGCTGATCGCGATGGGGGAGGCGGAGGACGGCACGGAGGGGATCGTGGTCTACGCCCGGGGATTCCTCGGCGGGGGGTACGGGGCCAACGAGTTCCGCTTCATGTCCACCGAGGTGAGCCGCGAGCGCCCGGTGAACTACGAGGAGCTCGCCGCGCGGGTCGGCGAGGAGAAGCGGCGGGGCGGGTACCTCGTCTGGGTCGTCGGACCCGCCCTGGTGCACTCCAGGGCGCGCGCGGACTTCGAGTGGTTCATCCGGAACGGATACGTGCAGGCGGTGCTCGCCGGGAACGCCGTTGCCGTGCATGACATCGAGGCGGCGATCTTCGGCACGACGCTCGGCATGACCAGCACCGGGCATCCCACGCAGGGCGGCCACGGCCTCCATATGCGCGCGATCAATCGGGTGCGTGCCGCGGGCTCGATCCCGCGGGCGGTCGAGACCGGCCTGCTCCAGAGCGGCATCATGCACGCGCTGGTGACGAACGGCATTCCCTACGTGCTGGCGGGCTCCATCCGGGACGATGGCCCGCTCCCGGGCGTCTACACCGACACCCTCGACGCGCAGGATGCGATGCGCGAGCACACCGTCAAGGCCACCGGCGCGGTCTTCGTCGCCACCGCGCTTCACGCCATCGCGGTGGGCAACATGCTCCCCGCCTTCTACCTGGATCACGGCGAGCCGGCGCCGCTGATGACGATCTGCGTGGATCAGACCGAGTTCGTGGTGAACAAGCTCAAGGACCGCGGCACCCATCAGGCCTACGGCGTGGTGACCAACGCCCAGGACTTCATGCACGTCCTCCGGTTCTACATCGAGCGCTGGGAGGAGGGCGGCGCGTGAGCGGCGGCGGCTGGAGCCGGCTGGCGCACGCGGTCACGGAGCGGATGCCGGCGGTCGAGGTGGACGGCGTGTGGGTCTTCAGCACGCTTCGCCACGAAGGACGCGAGTGGGGGACGGCGGTGCTCTCCCGTCTGGACGGCGACCGCCGGCGCATCTACACCGCCCGCTACGTGCTAGCGGTCAAGGGGAAAGAGCGCGGCAAGTTCGAGAGCTGGGTCGAGGAAGTCGGCAGCGGCCCCGTGGAGGCGCTGACCCAGCTCCTGCAGGATGCGCAGCGCCGGATCGACGACGACCAGCCACCCGTCCCCGTGGCGCCGGAGGACTGGTTCGCGGCCGCGGCCGATGCCCAGCCTCGCTAACGGCGAGGGCGCCGCCCTCCTCGAGCGCTTCCGCCGGTACCTTCGCGATCACCGCCAGCCGGTCACCCGCCAGCGCGACCTCGTGGCCCGGACCGTCTTCCTGTCGGACGACCACCCCTCGGTCGAGGGGATCCGCCGCGCGCTGAAGGAGCGCGGCGAGCGCGTGGGGACGGCGACGGTGTACCGCACGCTGGAGGTGCTGGTCGAGAGCGGGCTGGTGCGCGCCCACGATTTCGGCGAGGGGTTCAAGCGCTACGAGCCGATGCCGGGTCAGGCCCACCACGAGCACCTCATCTGCGAGCGCTGCGGACGCGTGGTGGAGTTCCAGAACGAGCCGCTCGAGCGGATGCTCCCGATCATCGCCGACGAGCACCGGTTCCAGCACCTGCGGCACCGGATCGAGATCTACGGGATCTGTCGCGACTGCCGCCAGCGGGAGCTCGGCGGGCTGTGAACGAGCCCGCCACCCTCGGCCTCTTCGTCGCCTTCGCCGCCGGGCTGCTGAGCTTCCTCTCGCCCTGCGTGCTGCCGCTGGTGCCCTCCTACATCGGCTTCCTCACCGGGATGTCGCTCCCCGAGATGAGCGGACGCCGTCGCGTGGCGCTGGGGCACGCCCTCCTGTTCGTCCTCGGCTTCTCGCTGGTCTTCATCCTGCTCGGCGCGAGCGCCACCGCCCTGGGGCGCGCACTCAACTACTACCAGATCTGGCTGCAGCGGATCGGGGGCGTGCTCATCATCGGGTTCGGGCTGGTCTGCCTGGGCGTGATCCGGGTGGGCGCGCTCACCCGGGAGCGCCGGGTGCAGGTGGAACAGAAGCCGGTGGGCTACCTCGGCTCCGCGCTGGTCGGGATGGCGTTCGCGGCCGGCTGGACGCCCTGCATCGGACCCGTGCTCGGCGGCATCCTGGGTCTCGCGGCCACCTCGCACGACGTGAGCCGCGGTATGCTGCTGCTCGCCGTGTACTCGGCCGGGCTCGCCGTCCCCTTCCTGGTCGCGGCCGTGGCGCTGGAGTCGTTCCTCTCCTGGTTCCAGCGCTTCCGCCAGTTCCTGCCCTGGGTCATGCGGGTGAGCGGGGTGCTGCTCATCTTCGTCGGCGTGTTGATGGTGACGGGCGAGTTCACCCGGCTGGCGGGATGGCTGCAGCAGTTCACGCCGGGCTTCATTCGGGAGCAGATCTAGCTGAGACGGGGTCAAGGTGCCGGCGTCGCCAGCCCCTCTTCCTCCAGCTCCTCCTCGAGCTGCTGCCGCCGGAGCAGCTCCCAGTAGCGCCCGCCCCGCGCGATCAGCTCGGCGTGCGTCCCCTGCTCGACCACCTGGCCATCGTCCAGCACCAGGATCCAGTCCGCCTCCCGAACCGCCGCGAGCCGGTGCGAAACGATGATGCTCGTGTGCCCCGCTAGGGCGCCGCGCAGCGCGCGCAGAATCTTCGCCTCGGTCTGCGCGTCGACGGCGCTCAGCGCATCATCGAGCACGAACACCGGCGGGTCCTGCGCCAGCGCGCGCGCGATGGCGCTCCGCTGCTTCTGACCGCCCGAGAGGTTGATGCCCCGCTCGCCCAGCATGGTGTCGTAGCCGGCCGGGAGGGCCGGCAAGGCCTCGGTGAGCTGCGCCACCTCCGAGACCCGCTCGAGCCGGCCGTCGTCCGGCGCGCCGAGGAGGACGTTCTCGCGCAGGGTCTGACTGAAGAGGAACGTCTCCTGGGGCACGAACCCGATCGCCTCTCGCAGCTCCGCCAGCGTCAGCCGGCGGATGTCCACGCCGTCGAGCAGGACGGCCCCGCGGTCCGGGTCGTACGTCCGGACCAGCAGGTCCACCAGCGTCGATTTCCCCGAGCCGGTCGCGCCGACCACCGCGAGCGAGCGTCCGGGCTCGACCCGGAAGGAGATGTCCCGCAGCACCGCGCCCCGCTCGCGCGCGCCCGGGTAGCTGAACCAGACGTCGCGGAATTCCACCGCGCGCCCGCCGCGCGCGGGCGGCAGGGGCACCGGGGATGCGGGGTCGGTGATGACCGGCAGCTCGCGGAAGAGCTGATTGATCCGACCCATCGATGCCGCGCCCCGCTGCACCAGGTTCACGGCCCACCCCAGCGCAATCATCGGCCAGACCAGCATTCCGAGGTACACGCCGAACGCGACGAACTCGCCGACGGTCATCGTGCCGCCGATCATGAGGCGGCCGCCCGCGTACAGCACGGTCAGGGCGCTGAGGCCGCCCAGGAACGTGAGCAGGGGGAAGAAGAGCCCCTGCACGCGCGCGAGGCTCAGATTGCGGTACAGGTAGTCGTCGCTCAGGCGCTGGAACCGCTCCGTCTCCGCCCGCTCCTGCCGGTAGGCGCGCACCACCCGCACGCCGGAGAGGTTTTCGTGGGCGTGGGTGGTCAGGTCGCTGAACTGCTCTTGGATGGCCTGGCTCCGCCGGTGGATCCGCTGGCCGAGCGAGACCATGACCACCGGCAGCCCGAGCAGGGGAACGAAGGCGATGAGCGTGAGCCGCGGGCTGATCGCCACCATCGCGGGTGCAATTAGCAGCGCACGTATGGTAGTATCAACGAGATACATCATGGCCGGGCCGGCCACCATCCGGACGGCCAGGAGGTCGTTGGTCGTGCGGGCCATCACATCGCCGGTGGGGTACCGGTCGTAGAATTCGGCCGACATCCGCTGCAAATGCCGGTAGAGCTGGTCCCGGAGATCGGTCTCGACCCGACGGCTGCCGCTGTTGAGCAGTTGCCGCATGCCGTACCGGGCGACACCCCCCGCGGCTGCCGTAGCCAGCAGCAGCCCCACCGCGGTCCGGACGGCGGGGAACCCCGCCCCGCCACGCAGGGCATCGATGCCGTGCTGGATGAATCTCGGGCCGAGGGTGGTGAAGAAGTTGGAGACGATCACCAGCGCCATGCCGATCGCGTAGTCGCGACGGTAGGGCCTGAGATAGGGCAGGAGGGGCCGCAACTCGTTCATGACGGGTGGAATGTCACCGCGTCGCGGAGCCCCGGCAAGTCACATCACGAGGAGGAAACGATGTCGAGAACGATGCTCGCTGCGCTCACATTGCTGGCCGCCGCCGCGTGCGGCCGGGGCGACCGTCGGGATGTCGCGTCCGCCGACAGCCTGAATCGTGACCTGCAGCTCGCGCCGGTGGACACCACGGCGACGCTCAACGACCGCCCGAGCGCGGATACGGCCACCATGACCCCGGCCCCGGCCCCCGCCACGCCGGCGCCCGCGCCGGCGGCCAGGCCGGCCGCGAAGCCGGCGCCCAGGCCCGCGCCGAAACCGGCACCGACGCGGGCTTCGAAGCCGACCACCCCGGCCCCCTCGGCCGCGCAGCCGGCGCCCGCGGCGACGCCCGCTCCATCGCCCGCACCGGCGGCTTCCGCTTCGGCCGGCCTGGCGGCGGGCACCAGCTTCACGGCGACTACGGATGCCGAGATCCGTTCCAACAAGAACAAGGTGGGCGACGAGGTCACGGCCTCCGTCGCCAACGACGTGAAGGACGCGTCCGGACGGGTCGTGATCCCGGCGGGGTCCAAGGTCACCCTGCAGGTGACGGCGATCCATGAGTCGGAGAACAAGAGCGATTCCACCGGCACCTTGACCCTGAAGCCGACCTCGATCGCGATCAACGGCGCGTCGCAGCCGCTGCCCGCCTCCATCTCCGGGGTCAAGACTCAGCTCCAGGGCCGGGGCACCGGCGCCGGGGACGTGGCCAAGGTGGGTGCCGGCACCGCCGCAGGCGCCATCGTGGGCCGCGTGCTCGGCGGCAGCACCAAGGGCGCGATCATCGGCGGCGTCATCGGCGGCGCCGTCGGCGCCCAGCGCGCCGTCGAGACCAAGGACCGCGACATCGTCGTGCCGCAGGGCTCCTCGGTCACGCTGAAGCTCGACGATAAGCTGGTGCGCGGGGAGCTGACGGGGAGCTGACGGGCGGAAGGGCAGACGGGCGGAAAGACGGAAGGACGGAAGGACGGAAGGACGGAAGGACGGAAGGACGGGAAGACGGAAGGGCGGAAGGCGGGGCGCGCACCAGCACTGTCATCCCGAGCGGAGCGAGGGATCTACTGACCCGGAGCTCGAGGTCGGCCGGGCAAGATCCCTCGCTTCGCTCGGGATGACAGCGCCGCCCGAGTGCTGCTTCCGTCCTTCCACCTTCCGTCCTTCCACCTTCCGTCTTTCCGTCTTCGCCACCTTCCGCCCGTCTTTCCGCTCCTTCTCCTCTCGCCGCCGTCCGCCCGTCCGCCCTACATTCCCGCCCCTCCACCCCCCCGCCGCGGATCGCTCACGCCCTGCCAGCCGTCCGGCGTGCGGATGATCGCCTCGACGTCGCCCCAGTAGCCGCCGACGCGGACGGCATGTCCGCGCGCCCGGAGGCTGTCGAGGGTGGCGGGCGGGAATGCACCGCGCTCGATCTCCAGGCTGTCGGGCAGACCCTGGTGGTGCATCCGCGGCGCGCTGACGGCATCCGGCAGCGCCATGTGGTGGTCGATCACGTTCGAGATCACGTGATAGACCATGGTGATGATCCGCGGCCCGCCCGGGGTCCCGACCACCATCAGCAGGCGGCCCGCGGGGTCGAGCACGATGCTCGGCGTCATCGCCGACAGCATGCGCTTGCCGGGCGCGATCGCGTTCGCCTCGCCCTGGACCAGCCCGTACATGTTCGGCTTGCCCGGCGCGCTGGTGAAATCGTCCATCTCGTCGTTCAGGAGAAAGCCGGCGCCCGCCACGGTGACCGCGCTGCCGTAGCCGTTGTTGAGCGTCGTGGTGCAGCTCACCGCGTCGCCCTCGGCGTCCACGACCGAGTAGTGCGTGGTGGACGAGCCGGTGCGCGCGGCAGGAGTGAACACCGGTGTGGGCGAGGCGCGGGGGCCGATCTCCTGCCGCAGGCCGGCGGCGTACGCTTTGGACAGCAGGCGGTCGGTGGGGTTGCGCACGAAGGCCGGGTCGCCCAGCAGGGTGTTGCGGTCGGTGAACGCGCGCCGCATCGCTTCCGCCTCGAGGTGGATCAGCCGGGGCGAGCCGAACGGCGGCAGCGGCGCGTACCCCTCCATGATGTTGAGGATCTCGCCCATCGTGACGCCGCCCGAGGACGCGGGTGGCATCGAGTAGATGGTGTACCCGCGGTAGTCGATCGCGATCGGGGCGCGCCAGATCGCCCGGTAGCCGGCAAGGTCGTCCAGCGAGATGAGTCCGCCCCCGCGCGCCATCTCCGCGACGATCAGATCGGCCACGGGGCCGCGATAGAATCCGTCGGCGCCGTGGTCGCGGATCGCTTCCAGCGTGCGCGCCAGGTCGGGCTGGCGGAGCGTGGTGCCGGGCGCCGGCGGGGCGCCGCCGGGCAGGAAGCTCGCGCGGGACGCGGGGAAGCCGGCCAGCCGCGTGCTGTCGTCACGGATCGACTCGCTCCGGTACTCGTCCACCAGGAACCCGTCGCGCGCCAGATCGATCGCGGGCTGCACCACGGCGGCCAGCGGGAGCCGCCCGTAGCGCCGGTGCGCCTCCACCAGTCCCGCCACCGACCCCGGCACGCCGGCGGAGAGATGGCCCGTCACGCTCAGCTCCGTCGGATTTCCCTGTTCGTCCAGGTACATGTCGCGCGTGGCCCGGGCGGGCGCCGTCTCGCGGTAGTCGAGAGTCTGCACGGTGCCGTCATGCCGCCGGATCACCATGAACCCGCCGCCGCCGATGTTGCCGGCCTCGGGATGCACCACCGCGAGCGCGAAGCCGACGGCCACCGCGGCATCCACCGCGCCGCCGCCCTGCCGCAGGATCGCCCGGCCCACGTCGCTCGCGATGCCGCTGCCGGAGACGACCATCGCCCGCGCGCCCTCGGTGACTCGCGAGCCCCCGGTGTATTTCCAGTCGGCGGCAATGCCGGACGCCGGGGCGGTCGTGCCCGTGCCGGTGCCGTGGGTGCAGGCCGCGGCGGCGAGTACGGAGAGGGCGGCGACGAAGCGGCGCAGGCGCACGGAAACCTCGGGTACAGGGAGAGGGCGGCACGGGGAGGTTGCCCCCGGCCGGGCACGGGATCTAATTTAGCCGTGCCTGACGACTACCTCGACCCGCGCCTGACCGAACGGCGCAACCCCCGCACCGCTACCATCGATACCGCTTCCGCCCTCGAGATCGTGGATCTCGTCGGCGCGGAGGACGCCACCGTCCCCGCCGCCGTGGCCGGTGCTCGGCGGGAGATCGCGCGCGCGATCGAGCTGATCGAGGCGGCGTTCCGCGCCGGGGGCCGGCTGGTCTATGTCGGCGCGGGCACCAGCGGCCGGCTCGGTGTGCTCGACGCCGCGGAGTGCCCGCCGACCTTCGGCACGCCGCCCGAGATGGTCGTGGGCATCATCGCGGGCGGGCTCCCGGCGCTGGTGCGGTCGGTCGAGGGCGCCGAGGACGACGTGAACGCCGGGATCGGGGAGATGGACGCGCGCCGCGTGAGCCCGAAGGACTGCGTCGTCGGCATCGCCGCGAGCGGCACGACCCCGTTCGTGCGCGCCGCGCTCTCCCGGGCGCAGACGCTGGGCGCGCGCACCGCGCTGGTCTCGATGTCCGAGCCGCCGAAGCTGCTGCGCGAGACCTGCGACGTGTGCATCGTGGTGCCGGTCGGCCCGGAGGTCGTGACCGGATCCACCCGGATGAAGTCGGGCACCGCCACCAAGCTCGTGCTCAACATGCTGACGACCGGAGCGATGATCCGGCTGGGAAAGACCTGGGGCAACCTGATGGTCGATCTGCGCGCCTGGAACGACAAGCTGGTGGACCGGAGCCGGCGGATCATCATGGAGACCACGGGACTCGGCCGCGAGCAGGCCGGCGCGGTGCTCGACGCCGCCGGCGGCAGCGTGAAGACGGCCATCGTGATGGCGCGCTGCGGGGTGGATCGGGAGGCCGCCGAGCGGCTCGTGGACCAGCACGCGGGCCGGCTTCGCCCCATCGTCGGCGACCCGCCGCCGGTGCGGCCCGCATGAGCGAGCGGCCCACGCTCGCGGTGGGGCTCATGTCGGGCACGTCGCTCGACGGCATGGACGCGGCGCTCGTGCGCTTCGTGGGCCCCACCCGAGTCGAGCTGGTCGAGTTCCTCACCCGCCCGTACGACCGGGACGAACGGGCGGAGCTCACCGCCGCGCTGGCCGGCGGCGACGCCCCGTCGCTGGCGCGGCTTCACGCGCGCGTCGCGGAGTGGGCCGCGGAGGCGGTGGACATGCTGCTGGCGCAGGCGCGGACGCCGGCGTCGGAGCTGGCGCTCATCGCCTTCCACGGGCAGACCATCTGGCACGAGCCGCCGCGCGTGAGCTGGCAGTTGGGCGAGCCGGCGGTGCTGGCGGAACGGTTCGGCGTGCGCGTCGTGAGCAACTTCCGCGCGCGGGACGTGGCCGCGGGCGGCCAGGGCGCGCCGCTGGTGCCGATGGCCGACGTGCTCCTCTTCGCGTCCGCCGACGCGCCGCGCGCGCTGCTCAACCTGGGCGGCATGGCCAACGTGACGTTCGTGCCGCATCTCGGCGAGGAGCAGGGCGTGCTGGCGTTCGACACCGGGCCGGGCGTCGCCGTGCTCGACGGCGTGGCCCGGCTGGTGGACGCGCGCCGCTCGTACGACCGCGACGGCCGGCTGGCGGCGCAGGGGCACCCGGACGAGACGGTGCTGGCGGAGCTGCTCGCCGATCCGTATTTCGAGCTTCCGCCGCCCAAGAGCACCGGCCGCGAACGGTTCGGCACGGCCTACGCCGCCGCGCTGCACCAGCGCGTGCCCGGTCCGGACGGCGTGGCCACCGCCGCGGAGCTCACGGCGCGGAGCGTGGCGCGCGCCGTCGCGCGCTGGACGCCGGCCGGCACCGAGGTCGTGGCCTCGGGCGGCGGCTGCCATCATCCGGGGCTGATGGCGGCGCTCGCGCGGCACCTGGCCGAGTCGGGCGGTCACCCGCTCAAACGCTTCGGCGATCTCTTCTTCCCCGGCGACGCCAAGGAGGCGGTCGCCTTTGCGCTCCTGGGCTATCTCACGCTGCACGGGCAGCCCGGGAACATTCCCGCGGCCACCGGCGCGAGCGCGGCCCGCGTCCTCGGCACGGTGACCCCGGCATGAGCGCCACCCCCGCCGCCGCCGATCCCGCCCGGCTGATCCTCCCCGCGCTTCGCGCCGATGCCGAGGGCGGCTTCGGTCACGAAGCGGCGCGCATCGCCGATGCGCTCGACGTCGGCGTCGGCGGGTTCATCGTGTTCGGCGGCACGGCCGAATCGGTCCGGCGCCTCACCGCCGACCTGCTGCGCCGAGCGGGCCGCCCGCTGCTCATTGCCGCGGACCTCGAACGCGGGGCGGGGCAACAGGTGGCGGGTCTCACGCAATTCCCGCCACCGCTGGCGCTCGCCTCGCTCGACGACGCGGCGGTGGTGCGCTGGGCGGGAGCCGTCACGGCGCAGGAGGCGCGCGCCGTCGGCATCAACTGGGTCTTCGCGCCGGTCGCCGACCTCGACCTGCTGGCCGACAATCCCATCGTGCAGACCCGCGCCTTCGGCGACGATCCGGACCGGGTGGCCAGCCTGGTGCGGAGCTGGATCGAGGGGTGCCAGGCGGCGGGCGCGCTCGCCTGCGCCAAGCACTTTCCGGGGCATGGCCGCACCACGGTCGACTCGCACATCGCGCTGCCGGTCGTGGACGAGGACGCGGAGCTGCTGCGCGACCGCGATCTGCACCCCTTCGCGATCGCCGTCGAGAGCGGTGTCGCGTCGGTCATGACGGCGCACGTCGCCTATCCGGCGCTCGACCCGGCGGGGCTTCCCGCCACGCTCTCGCGCCCGATCATGGGCGAGCTGCGCAACCGGCTCGGCTACGACGGGCTGGTGGTGACCGACGCGCTCATCATGGATGCGGCGCTGGTGGGACGCCGGGAATCGGACGCGGCGGTGGAGGCGGTCCAGGCCGGCGTCGATCTGCTCCTCTATCCCAACGACGCACGCCG
This sequence comes from uncultured Gemmatimonadales bacterium, assembly GCA_963831425.1. Taxonomy (GTDB): domain Bacteria; phylum Gemmatimonadota; class Gemmatimonadetes; order Gemmatimonadales; family GWC2-71-9; genus CAVVWJ01. The sequence goes on from CAWHQC010000002.1 coordinate 54,968, forward strand.
CGTCCGCGACGCGCTGCGCCAGGCGCTCGCGAGCGGCAGCCTCGCGTCCGCCCGGCTGGCGGAGTCGCTCGCGCGCTACGAGCGGGCGCTGCGTCATGGCCACCCGTCCCACGCCGCCCGTGTCCCGCGGCCCCTTCGACTCATCCGAAGCGCTGGCCGACGCGCTGCTCGCGCAGGGCATGCTCCGGGGCGCCGCGCCGACCCTGCAGGCGCCGCTCGACCTCGTGGTGGTGGACGACGATCTCGGCGGCCCGTACCCGCCGGGCCCGACGGACTGGACCCGGCACGTGCTCGGCGATGGCCGGGTGGCACGCTACGGCGGCGGCTCGAGGGTGGTGCTGGCCTTCGCGGAGCCGCGGGCGTGGAAGGGACGCTCGGGGTTCGGGCCGGAAGCGCGGGCCGCGCTCGCGAGTGCCGCGCCGGAAGCGGAGCTGATCGTGCTGTTCGGCCATCCGCGGCTGCTCTCCGAGATTCCCAGCGACGCTCCGGTGCTGCTCGCATGGCACCGGCAGCGGCTCATGCAGGAGGCCGTGGGCAGATGGCTCGCGGGGCGGCTCGCCGAGCCGGCGGAGGGCTGAGGCGGGCCAGGCCTACTCGTCCACGCCCGCGTGCCGGACCCGGGGGAGCAGGGCAAAGGCCGGGATGCCCATGAGGAAGGTCAGCAGGAAATACGAGCCGAAGCCCAGCCGCTCGGCCAGCACGCCCGAGAGCAGGCCCGCCACCCAGCGGCTCAGGGCGAAGATCGCGCTCAGCAGCGCGAACTGCGTGGCGGCGTAGCGGCGCTCGCACACGGACATGAGGAACGCCAGGAACGCGGCCGTCCCCAAGCCGGCGGCGAAGTTCTCGAACAGGGCCGCGGCGGTGATCGGCGTCTTGCCCGCGGCCGACGTCGCGGCCGCGGTGGCGGCCGCCGCGTAGCCCAGGCTCGACATGAGCTGCACCAGTCCCAGCGACCAGAGCGCGTGGAAGATGCCGACGCGGGTCGCGATCACCCCGCCGAGCGTGGCGCCCACCAGCGTGGCCAGCAGCCGCCCCGTGGTGAGCGCCGCGATCTGGTCCAGCGAAAAGCCGCTCGCCACCCAGAACGGCTTGGTCATCGGCTCCATCGCCGAAACGTCGAGCTTGAACAGCAGCGCGAACGCCACCACCGCCCAGATCCCCGGCCGCGCGAGGAGCGAGCGGATCGGCTCGGCCAGGGTCGGCGGCTTCGAGTCGCGCCGGGGGGACGGCAGTACCAGCGTGGTGGCGGCGAGCAGGGCCAGCAGCGCGGCGCCCGGCGAGGAAGCCCGTGCGCCAGCCGTAGCGCGCCGCCACCCACACCAGCAGCGCGCTCGAGATGAAGCTCGCGCCGCGGTAGGCGCCGATCCGCACCGAGTTCGCCACGCCGAGCTCGCGCCCGTGGGTTGTCTCGATGGTGTAGGCGTCGATCGCGATGTCCTGCGTGGCGGAAAGCGTGACGTAGAAGAGCAGCAGCAGCGTGAGCTGGCCGGCGTGCCGCGCGGGGTCCGCGCCCGCCAGCATCGCGGTCGTGACGGCCAGGAGTCCGAGGCACACCCGGATCCAGAGCCGCCGGCTGCCCAGCCGATCCACCAGCGGTGCCCACAGGAACTTGAGCACCCAGGGGAGCGACGCGCCGGACGCGAGTCCGATCCCGGCCAGGCTCATGCCCGAGGCGGCGAGCCAGACCGGTACGGTTTCGGTAAAGAAGAAGTAGGGGATGCCCGACGCGAACGAGAGCGCCGCCAGCCAGCCCAGCCGGGTGCCGAGCGGGGCCTCGGTGGGGCCGTTCAGAGCCAGACCGCGAGCACGATGGCGATGAGGCAGAGCACCACGGCGATCAGGAGCAGCGCGCGGCCGCGGCCGCCGATGGTCCTCGGGGCCGGCACCGGGGCCGGAGCCGGGGCCGGGGCCGCCACTTCGGCGGGAGGCGCCGCGATCTCGGCTCGGAATCCCGGTCCCCGACATGGTACACCGAGTAGCCCACGTCTTCCGCCGTGCCGGCCTCGGGCAGCCCCTCGCCCTCGAAGTGGGCGGCCACGGCGGTGATGTTGTCGGGGCCGCCGCGCTCGTTGGCGAGGTCGATGAGCGCGGAGCACAACGCGGAGAGGTCCGGATGCTCGCTGGTGAGCGCGGAGAACTCCTCGCGCCGCACCAGCCCCGAGAGCCCGTCGGAGCAGATGATCAGCGTGTCGCCCCGGCGGAGCGGCTGGTGGGTGAGGTCGACCTTCACGCGCGGGTCGGGACCGAGCGCCTGGAGGATGATGTTGCGCCGCTCGCTCTGCTCGGCTTCCTCCTCGGTGAGCTCGCCGGCGTCCACCAGCCGCTGCATGAGCGACTGGTCCTTGGTGAGCTGGATCGCCTCGCCGTTCCGCACCAGGTAGGCGCGGCTGTCGCCGATCTGCGCCAGGTAGAGGTCGCCGTCGTTCACGCCGGCGGCGGTCACCGTCGTCCCCATGCCGCGGACATCGGGGTGCTCGAAGGCGTAGGTATGGATCTTCTGGTTGGCCAGCTCCACCGCTTCCTTCATCCGGAAGGCAAAGCGCGCCGGCGAGACATCCGGGTCCGTGGCCCAGGCGGTGGCCATGTGCTGGTAGATCAGGTCGGCCGCCATGGCGCTGGCCAGCTCGCCCGCGGCGGCGCCGCCCATGCCGTCGGCCACCATGAAGAGTGACCCGCGCGGCCCGACCTCGTGGCAGCGCACCTCGGGTTGGAGGCTCGCGTTGCCCGTGCTCAGATCGGCGACGAGGAACGTATCCTCGTTGTGGTCCCGGGCTCGACCGAGATCGGTCTTGCCGAACACCGAGACCCGGACCGGCCCGCGCGTCACACGTGCTCCGATGGTCAGGGATGTCGAGAGTGTGACGAATCTAGGAGGGGTCCGAAGGAGCGTCAACGTCCGCTTGTCGTAAGTCTCAGTGAACGTGTACCTTGCAGCCATGCTTTCCAACCGGCTCGCGCTCCGGGCCGTCGCGGTCGTATTCGGCCTGCTCGCCGGCGGGTGCGCCCGCCGCGCGCCGCCCCCTTCCGTTCCGGAGCCCGAAACGCGTGCGCTCGGCGCGGCGCCCGCCATCGTGCCCGGGCTCCCGCCTGTGCCCCGGGTCCGCGGTCCGCTCGCGCTCAGCGTCGCTTATCCGCCGCCGGGCGCCCTCGTGCAGGTGCGCGACTCGAGCTTCCTGTTCGGCTCCGCCGGCACCGGCGACGCCCAGGTGACGGTGAACGGACAGGCGGCCCGCGTGTGGCCCAACGGCGCGTGGCTCGCGTGGGTGGCCCTGCCGCGGGACAGCCTGATGCAGCTCCGGATCGAGGCCCGCACGCCGACCGACTCGACCGCGCTCGACTACCCGCTCCGCCGCGTCGTGGCCGACGCCGGCCGGCTCACGGTCGGCTCGGTCTGGCTGGACTCGCTCTCGCTCGCGCCGACCGGCCGGGTGTGGCTCGGGCGCGATGAGTATCTCACCCTCACCGCCCGGGCCAGCGCCGGCGCGGAGGTGCGGCTCCGGCTCGCGGACGGGACCATCGTGCCGCTCATGGGACAGCCGCAGCTTCTGGCCGTGCCCGAGGCCGTGCGGGCCTTCGACCGCGACACGGCGAGCCTGGTCACGCCCGTGGTGCGCGACCGCTACGTGGGGCTCCTCCGCGGCCGGGCCGTGGGGCCCGATCCCGGTCCGGTCCTTCCGCTCCCGTTCGCCCTCGGCGCGCCGGACACCTCCTGGGCCATGCTCGAGGCCATCGCGGGCGCCGATACCGCGCGGGTCCGCTGGCCGCTCCAGGTGGCCGTGCTCGATACCCTCCCCGCGGTGGCCGAGCTCGACGACGACAGCGCCCACACCGGCCTGACCGACAGCGTGACGGTGGGGCGTGCGCTTCCGGGTGGCACCTACGCCTGGTTCTTCCCCGCCGGCACGCGCGTGTCGGTGACCGGCCGCCAGAACGGCCAGCTCCGGCTCCGGCTCTCGCGGGGCGCGGAAGCGTGGGTCTCCGCCGCCGATGCCCGACCGCTCGGCCCCGGCGATCCGGCGCCGCACGCCGTCGTGGGCTCGGTGACGCTCACGCCTCGGCCGGACCGCGCCACCGTCCGCATTCCGCTGAGCCAGCGCGTTCCCTACCGCATCGAGGAGAGCGGACGGTCGCTCTCCATCAGGTTCTACGGCGCCGTGGGCGACGTGAACTGGATGCGCTACGGGCCGGCCGATTCGCTGGTGGAGCGGATGAGCTGGCGGCCGGAAGCCGCCGACGAGGTGAGCCTCACGTTCGATCTCCGCCTCCCGGTCTGGGGCTACCGCGCCCGGTGGGAGCGCACGGATCTCCTGCTCGACATCCGCCGGCCGCCCGCGATCGACGCCAACAGTCCGCTCCGCGGCCGGTTCATCGCCGTGGATCCCGGCCACCCGCCGGGCGGCGCCACGGGTCCTACCGGCCTCCGCGAAGCCGAGGCGAACCTGGCCGTGGGCCTGGAGCTCCGCCGCCTGCTCGAGCAGGCGGGTGCGCGAGTCCTGATGACGCGTACTTCGGATTCGGCGGTGGACCTTCGGCCGAGGGTGCTGGCGGCGGAGCGCGCGGGGGCGGAGGTGCTGATCTCGATCCACAACAACGCGCTGCCCGACGGGATCAATCCTTTCGTCAACAACGGGACCAGCGTCTACTACAATCACCCACGCGGCATCCCGCTGGCGGCCGCCATCCAGGCCGCGCTGCTCCGCCGGCTGGGCCTTCGCGACCTTGGCATCGGCCGGGGGGATCTCGCGCTGGTGCGGGGCACGTGGATGCCCTCGGTCCTCACCGAAGGACTGTTCATGATGCTGCCCGACCAGGAGGCGGCGCTCCGGAACGTGCAGGGCCAGCGGAGCTATGCGCAGGCGGTGCTCGACGGGCTGCGGACCTACCTCGCCGAGTATGCCCGCCACGAGTAGCCGGTGTGGTCTGCCGCCCCGCGCCGGCGTCTCCTAGACCGTCCGCATGAGAGGGTTACGTTGATGGGTTCCCACGGCCCGCGTTTCGCGTTTGCGGTCGCGCCGCTCGCGGTCGCGCTGCTCCTCGCCGCCGTTCTTCCCGCCCGACTGCACGCGCAGGCCCCGGCCGACCGGGCGGATCTGGAGCGCTTCCGCGACTCGCTGGCCACCACGACCGATTCGACCGGCCTCCTCGGGCTCGAGCGCCGGATGATCGAGGTGGCCAAGGCCGACCGCAACAACGCGCTGGTCCACCTCAGGCTCGGGTTCCTGTCGCTCCGGCTGGGCGATCTCGGCGGCCAGTCGCACTATGACGACGCGGCCTCCGAGTTCCAGTGGGCCATCGATCTCCAGCCCGGCTGGCCCTACCCCTGGTACGGGATGGGATTCGCCGAGTTCGGCGTCGGGGATTCGCAGATCTCGTTCGTCACCGGGCTCAAGACCATGCTGGGGAAGGACGCGCTCACCCGGTCGGCCATGGCGTTCGCCCGGTCGGCGGAGGTGGATGCGAGCTTCGTCCGCGGACTGGTGGAGCTGGCCAATACCGCGCTCCGGCAGCGCGTCAACATCAAGCTCGGCGTCGCGCTCGATGCCCTCAGGCGGTCGGCCGCCACGCCGGCCGGCCGCGACCCGCAGGTGCTCCTGGCGCGCGGCCGCGTGGAGCGCGAGGTGGGCGACGGCGACTCCGCCCTCGTCGCCTTCCGCGGCTACCTCGAGCGCGGCTCCAGCCGGAGCCTCGGCCAGCTCGAGATCGCCCGCACGCTCTTCCTCCTTGGGCGCTTCGACGGCGCCCAGCCCTACTACGAGGGCGCCGCGTCGGACGATCCCGCCACCGTCGCGGGCTACCGCGCCGACCTCGCGCCGATCGCCTCGGACAGCGTGCTGCGCGAGTTCGACCGGCAGGCCGGCCCCCGCCGCGCGGAGTATCTGCGCCGGTTCTGGTCGCAGCGCGATCGCGCCGAGCTCCGGTCGCCGGGCGAGCGGCTGCGCGAGCACTACCGCCGGCTGTTCTACGCCCGGAAGAACTTCCAGCTCACCGCCCTCAACCGCCACTACGATATCGTCGAGCGCTACCGCTCCGGGAGCCGGGACTTCGACGACCGCGGCGTGATCTACATTCGCCACGGCGAGCCCAGCAGCCGGGCGAGCTACGCCGCTCCGGGGCTCGAGCCCAACGAGTCGTGGCGCTACGACCGTCCGGAGGGTGAGCTGGTCTTCCACTTCGTCGCGCGGGAGGACGTGCAGGACTTCAAGCTGGTCGAGAGCCTGTTCGACGTGCTCGGCTTCAGCCAGGCCGTCGCCCTGCGCGGCGAGGGCGCGGAGGAGAATCCGGTGGCCGCCCAGCTCATGCTCTCGCGCGAGCAGATCTCGCCCATCTACGGACGGCTGCAGGGCGGCGGGTCCGGCGGGGAGCTCCCGGTTCCAGACCGAGGAGCGCCGGTTGGGGCAGGAGAGCATCGCGATCGGGACCACGACCGACAGCTACGAGCTGCGCTTCGCCCGCGAGCTCAAGGTGCACTCCGCGGTGCTCGGGGTGGGGCACGATTCCGCCGGATCTCTGGTGCAGGTCGTCTACGCCATCTCGGGCAAGGGGCTCGAGCCCGTCACGGTGACCAGCGGGTACCTCTACTCGGTCCGGCTGCGCTTCGCGGCCACCGACCGGACCGGCCACGTGGTCGCCTCGATCGACACGACCCGGCACTTCGTCGCCCCCTCGCCGGTGCCGGCGGCGGAGCACCTGGTGGGCCGGGTGGCGCTCCCCCTCCGGCCGGGAAGCTACGAATACCGCCTTGCCATCCAGCAGGGCGAGGAGGCGGGTGTCGTCCTCCCGGCCGACACCGTGCGGGTCGGCGGCCCCACCTCCGGCGCGCTCGCGCTGAGCGACCTGGTGCTGGGCAACCGGAGCACCAACCTCGTCTGGCGCCGCGCCGACCAGGACACCATCCTCTTCAACCCGCTGCACACCTTCAAGCGCAGCGACGAGATGCAGCTCTACTACGAGGTGGAAGGCCTCCGGCCGGGACGCCCCTACGAGGTTCGGCTGGCGGTGAAGAAGCAGGGCGGGGGAGGCGGACTGTTCAGGAAGATCTTCGGCGGCGGCGGAGCGGCGCTCAGCCTCAAGTACGAGGGCCAGGCCACGGCCGCACTGGAGTCGGCGCATCGGGGCCTGAAGCTGGATCGGCTCAAGCCGGGAAACTACGTGCTGGAGATGACCGTCACCGACCGCGATGGCCGGCACGACAAACGGGTTCGGGCGTTTCAGATCGTGGAGGGGTGATGTCCTGAATCCACTGGTGGCACGGTCCGGGGTTCAGATGACCGAAGCCGCGCGGCCGAAGCGGGGCGCGCCTCTCCGGACAAGCCGACAGTCCTCCGAGGCACGCCCCGCTTCGGCCGCGCTCTCATCCGACAGCCGCTATGACGTACTCGCCGTGGAAGCTTCCGAACAGAGGCCCAACGCGAAGGCCACACCCTCGGAGGACTGTCGGCTTGTCCGGAGAGGGTGTGGCCTTCGCGTCGGGCCGGCTCGGCGAGCCGCCACCCCGCGTACTGCTTCCCGGACCCTAGAGCGGCCAAGCCCCCGGCCGCGCGTGCGCCAGCACGAGGAGCGGCTGCACCAGCGTCTCCGCCTTGACCTGCGCCTCGACCTGCACGAGGTGCTGGGTGACGCCGGTGGCGGTGTCGAAGGTGGCGATGTGCATCAGCAGTGAGGCGAGCGGCTGGTCGGCCGGCTCGGCGCGGCTGTGCTCCGCGCCCGGCACGACGTTGCCGGAGCCGAGCGTGATGCGGGCGTGCCCGAACAGCCAGAGCGGCTCGCCCTCGAGCGCCTTGAGCAGGCGCTCGTTCAAGGGAAGGCTCTCGCCGTGCAGGGTGATCAGGCCCAGCGTCGGGTGATCGCTGTGCCGCCGTGAATGGACGACGAAGCCGTAGGTGAAGGCCGGGTCCTGTCCGCTGGCGCGACGCAGCGCCGCACGGAGCTTCTGCTGGCTGAAGGCGATCGTGTGATACGGGACCACGGCTTCTCCGGTGGATCTGTGTTGTCGGGGGATGGGGCGGCGCCTGATTGCCCGCCGTGGTAGCTGCATGGCGCGTGCCATGTTCCGCCCCGGGGAGTTTTCACATGCGGCGCCGAGAGCCCATGCCGTCCGCAACGGCTCTCGCGATACGCCACGGGAATTCCGCTTGACTCCCCCGGTGGGGAGGATAGCTTGCGCGCATGTTCTGCTCCCGCTGCGGCAGCGAGATCACAGGCAAATCCAAGTTCTGTCCATCCTGCGGCCTCGATCTTCTGGCGACCACTCCGGTGCACGCCATCGCCACCGGCGCGCTCCAGGAGACCGATCTCGTGCGCGAGGCGCTCGCCGCCGAGTACGAGATCATCGAGGAGCTGGGCCGGGGCGGGATGGCGCTGGTCTACCGCGCGCGCGACCGCCAGCTCGAGCGCGAGGTGGCCATCAAGGTGCTGCCGTTCTCGCTCGCCTTCGACGCCGAGTTCGTCGAGCGCTTCCAGCGCGAGGCCCGCACCGCGGCCGGGCTCGAGCACCCCAACATCATCCCTATTTACCGGGTCGGCCGCTCGGGCCGCGTCATCTATTTCGTCATGAAGTTCCTCCGGGGCGGCTCGCTCTCGACCGTCCTGCAGGAGCGGAAGAAGCTCACCCCGCCGGAGATCCGCCGGCTGCTGCTCGAGGCCGGCGGCGCCCTCGGCTACGCGGCCCAGCGGGGCATCGTCCACCGCGACATCAAGCCCGACAACATCATGTTCGACGAGTTCGGCCAGTGCGTGCTGACCGACTTCGGGATCGCCAAAGCGGCGTCGGGCCAGAAGCTCACCGGGACGGGCATGTCGATCGGCACGCCCCACTACATGAGCCCGGAGCAGGCCCGGGCGCAGGCGATCGACGGCCGGAGCGACATCTACAGCCTGGGCGTCGTCGCCTACCAGTGCCTCACCGGCACCGTGCCGTACGATGGCGAGGACAGCTTCTCCATCGGCTACAAGCACATCACCGAGCCGATCCCGGCGCCGTCGCTGATCACCGCCGACGAGCGGCGGATCTACGAGGTGATCAAGCGGATGCTGATGAAGGACCCGGCCGACCGGTTCCAGAGCTGCGAGGAGCTGGTGGTGTCGATGCAGGGGCAGCCGACCGCCGCCCCCGGTGCGGTCCGGGCCTCCGCCGCGGCCGCGCTGGTGGGCGGCGGTCAGCTCGAGCGGGCCCGCGGCGCACAGCCCGATCGGCGGCCTTCCGCCGATCGTGAGCCAGCCCACCACGCCGCTCGACTCGCCGCTGGTGAACCGCCGCGCCACCCCGCGCGAGCGGCGGGACGCGCCGCGCCGAGTGGCCGATCGGTCACTGGCGATGCGGAGCGGCGGCTCGTCCTGGGCGTGGCTCTGGATCGTGCTCGCGGTGCTCGGAGGGAGCGGCGGCGCCTTCTACTACTACAAGTCGCACGGGTTTGCCGCGGGCACCCGGGACCCGGCGGATTCCGCGGCCGCGGCCGCCGCCAGCGACACGACCCCGCTCCGCGACACCACGGCGGCACGGACGCCGGCACTGACTCCCCGACCGGCCGACTCCCCACCTGCGCCTCCGGCACCCACCGCCCCGGCACGGACGCCCGACACGGCCGACGCCGCGCTGACGCCCGCGGAACCGATCTCGGGTGACAGCGGCGGCATCCGGGTGGTGGGACTCCCGCGCGGCTCGACCGTCATGATCGACGAGAAGCCGGTCACGGAGTCGGTCACCCGCCTCGCGCCCGGGCCGCACGCGCTCGGCGTCTCCGCCCCGCGGTTCAACTTCTACGCGGACACGATCGTCGTTCGCCCGGGCGAGATCACCGAGGTGGGCCCTCGGCTCTCCGCGATCGGCTCACCGGAGCCGGTGCGCCGCCGGGCCGCACGCGCCGCGCGTGCGGCCGACCAGTGCAGCCCGGGACCGGGCTACAACGCCGATGGCGCCTGCTTTGACGAGCGGCCGAAGCCGGTCAACCCGCCCTTCGTGCCGGTGCCCGATGGCGTGAGCGGCACGCCCCGGCCCTCGCTGCTCTGGGTCAAGGTCTCGACCGAGGGGCGGACCGTCGACGTGGCGCGGCTTCGCCCGTCGGACGACCCGGAATTCGAGCGCGCCGTCCGGAACTTCGTCTGGAGCGTCACCTGGCATCCGGCGCTCAAGGGCGGCCAGCCGGTCGAGGCGTGGACCCAGATGCTGTTCCCGCCGGCGTCACAGTGAGCGCCGGCATCCATCCCACCGCGTTCATCGCGGCCGGCGCGGTGGTCCTCGGAGATGTCACGCTGGGCGAGGAGTCGAGCGTGTGGTATGGCGCCGTCGTCCGCGGCGACATGGCTCCCATCGTGATCGGCGCGCAGAGCAACATCCAGGACGGCACGATCGTGCACGTGGACGAAGGCGTGCCGTGCGCCATCGGGCGGCGGGTCGGCGTGGGGCACCGGGTCATCCTGCACGGCTGCACGGTCGGCGACGAGTGCCTGATCGGGATGGGCGCCATTCTCCTCAACGGCGTGCAGGATCGGCACCGGGAGCGTGGTGGCGGCCGGGGCGGTGATCCCCGAGGGGATGCAGGTGCCGCCGCGCTCGCTGGTCATGGGGCTCCCGGGCCGGATCGTGCGGCCCGTGGACGCCGCGCTCGCCGAGCGGATCGCGGCGACGTGGGAGCACTACGTGGGGCAGGCGCGGGCGCACCGGGCGGGGAGGTTTCCGCCGGTGGAGGTGGCGGCGGGGGGGTGATGCCGGGCGCGAGCGGGTGATGCCGGGGGGGTGCCGGCTGGTGCCGGCTGGTGCCGGCTGGCGCCGGGGTGATGCCGGCCGCAAACGGAGTGGTACCGGCCGCAGACGGAATGGTCATCCCAGCGCGGAACTGGCATCCGAGCGCGGAACTGGCATCCCGAGCGCGGAACTGGCATCCAAGCGCGGAACTGTCATCCCGAGCGCAGCGAGGGATCTAGCTGACCGAAGTTCGAACTCGGCCCAGCTAGATCCCTCGCTGCGCTCGGGATGACAGTTGGTCCTGGGCCGCGACATCCGAGCCGCGACCTCCGACCCTGCCGCTATCGCCCCCGCCCGCCGGTTCCATCGCCCAAGACCTCAACTCCCCACCCCCCCACCCCCCGCCCTCCGCGCCCAGTACACCGGCACCCCCAGCCCGATCAGCACCGCCCCCATCACCGCATTGCGCGGATTGGCCGCCACCGCGCTCACCACGACGTACGCCGCCGCCAGCACGAACACCGCCGGCGTCCAGGGATATCCCGGCACCCGAAACCCACCCGTCCGACCGGCCGCCCGCCCATCGTCCCGACGCCGGTAGACGAACAGCCCTGCCACCGTGAGCCCGAAAAAGATCCAGTCGCCGAACGTGACGTAATCCACCAGTTGCGCGAAGCTGCCGGTCAGCGTGAGCAGGATCGCCCAGAGCGCCTGAAGCCCGATCGCCGCCGCGGGGGTCCGGTGCACGGGATGCAGCTCGGCCAGGCGCGGAAAGAAGAGTCCGTCCGCCGCCATCGCCTGCAGCACCCGCGGCGTCACCAGGATCACCAGGTTCAGGAAGCCGAACGTGGACACCGCGATCCCGGCCGCGATCAGCTTTGCCCCAGGCGGACCCAGCAGCCGCTCCATCACGTCGGCGGCGGGCGCCGCGCTGGCGGCCAGGGCTCCGACGCCGAGGACGCGGAGATACGCCAGGTTGGCCGCCAGGTAGACCAGGACCACCAAGCTCACGCCCAGCACCAGCGCGCGCGGCAGCGTCCGCTCCGCGTCGACGATCTCCTCGGCGATGAAGTTGGTCTGCTGCCACCCGCCGTAGGTGAAGAGGACGGGAACGAGCGCGGCGCCGAAGCCGGCAATCGTGCCGCCGCCCGTGGCTGTCGCGCCCGCCTGCGTCCTCGCCTCCGCGGGCCCGGCGAGCACCAGCCCCACGCCGATGAGCGCGGCGAGCGCGAGCAGCTTGAGCACCGTGAAGACGTTCTGGGTCAGCGCGCCGGAGCGCACGCCCAGGTAGTTGATGCCGGAGAGCAGCACGATCGCGCCGACTCGCGAGCGGCAGCGTCAGTCGCGCGGAGAGTCCGACGAGCGCCAGCGTATAGTCCGCGAACATGACCGCCACCGCGGCGATGGCACCGGTCGCGATCACCAGCAGCAGGGTCCAGCCATAGAGGAAGGCCGGGAGCGGGCCCCAGGTCTCCCGCAGATACACGTAGCCGCCCCCGGCGCGTGGCCGGCGCGCGCCCAGCTCGCCGAAGCAGAGCGCGCCGGCCAGCGCCACCGCTCCACCGACCACCCACACGGCGAGCGTGGCCTCCGCGCTCCCGGCTCGCTCCGCCACTACCGCCGGTGTCCGGAAGATCCCTCCGCCGATGATGCCGCCGACCACGGCCATGGTGCCGGAAAAGAGACCGAGCCGGCGGGCGTAGCCGCTCGTGCCGCTCGGCGCCTCGGTGCCGGGCGTGGTCCGCATCGATCAGCCGGCCCGCGCTAGAATCGCGTACACGCGGCGACTCGCTCCCGCAGCACGGCCTCCTGGCCGAACCTCCGCTTGTATTCGGCCGCCAGCTCGTCCACCGCACGCCGGCTCACTGCATCGTCCGGATGGAAGAGCGTGAGCACCTCCGCCTGCTCCCGCTCCACCGCGCCGCCGCGCCCGCGCCACTGCCCTTGGGCGTCGACCACCGTGAGCCCGTCCGGAAACCGCGGCGTCACCACCGAGTCCAGAAAGACCCGCCACTCGAGATCGCTCACCACGCCGCCATCCGGGCGATTGCGGCCGAAATAGATCACGTCGCGCACCAGTGCCGAGTCGCCGGGCTCGCACCGTGCGGCCACCGCTGCCGCTGCCGCCGCGGGCGCGGGCGCGGGCGCGGGCGCCGACGCCGGCGCGGCGCAGCCGAGGGCACCCGCCAGTGCGAGTGCCCAGCTCAGGCCGCAGGGCGAGCTGGCGTAATACACGGGGCGGTCCTCTCCGGCCGGCGCGGGCCGGCCTCGGCCGTTTCGGGGACTGTATTGAGTCACCGGCCAAGGTGCGCGGCGATGTGGAGAAACGCCAGAGCAGCCCGCTTACGGGGGCCGACGAATACCCACATCCCTGGCCACATTTTATCCACCTGATCCACACGACCACACCATGTTAAATTTGTGATGTGGGAACCGACATCGCACGCAGCTACGCGGTTTTTCTGCGGTATTGTGCGCTATCCTGGCTTCACCTACCTTGGCCCTCCGCTTCACTCGCTGGTTGGTTTCGAACGGCTGACGCGGGGCAGGCTGGCAGTGATGCTGGAAGCTGAGCTCGATCGGTTCCGTAGTGCAGTCTCTGCACTCTCTTCTCTTCCATATCGCAAGCGGGGAGCTCCATGACTTCGTCCACCCCACGGGACGCGCTTTCGCTGTCGCCCAACGCCATCACGGTCCTCGAGAAGCGCTACCTGGTCAAGGATGACGCCGGCAAGCCGGCGGAAGCGCCCGAGGACCTGTTCTGGCGGGTGGCGAAGACCATCGCGGAGGCCGACCGCCGCTACGGCGTGCCCGTGGGCAAGGTGGAGGAGGTGGCGCAGGAGTTCTACAGTCTCATGGCGCGGCGGCAGTTCGTGCCCAACAGTCCCACCCTCATGAACGCGGGCCGCCCGCTGGGCCAGCTCTCCGCCTGCTTCGTGCTGCCGGTGGACGACGCGCTCTCCAACGGCAAGAGCGGCATCTACGACACCCTCCGCTCCATGGCCCTGGTGCACCAGAGCGGCGGCGGCACCGGCTTCAGCTTCTCCCGCCTCCGGCCCAAGAACGACATCGTGCGGAGCACCATGGGCGTGGCCTCGGGCCCGGTCTCCTTCATGAGCCTGTTCGACGCCTCCACCGACGTGGTCAAGCAGGGCGGCACCCGGCGCGGCGCCAACATGGGCATCCTCCGGGTGGACCATCCGGACATCATGGAGTTCGTCACCTGCAAGGACGACACGAGCAAGATCACCAACTTCAACATCTCGGTGGCCGTCACCGACGCGTTCATGGCCGCGGTCGAGGCCGACGGGATGTACGACCTCAAGCACCCCAAGAACGGCAAGGTCGTGGGCCAGCTCCGGGCGCGCGAGGTCTGGGAGAAGATCATCCACGGCGCCTGGAAGACCGGTGAGCCGGGCGTGTTCTTCGTGGACAAGGCCAACTACTACAACCCGGTGCCGCACCTGGGGTCGTACGAGGCGACCAATCCGTGCCTGATCGGCTCGACCCGTCTGGCCACCGACCGCGGGCTGCTCACCATGGAGGAGCTGCACCGGGAGGTGATGGACATCCGGGTGGTCACCGACAATCGGGTGCCCGCCATCCGCGGGATGCTCGGCGGCGGGGTGGCCGTGCGCACGCGGCTCGGCACGACCCTCCGCTACGCGGTTCCGGTGTTCAAGACCCGCGAGAACGCGCCGGTGTTCAAGCTGGTCACCGAGCACGGCTACACCGTCACGGCTACGGACAACCACAAGTTCTTCACCCCGGCCGGTCTGATCGAGCTTCGTTCGCTGCAGGTGGGCGATGAGATCCTGCTCCAGTCCGGCGAGGGCGCCTGGAGCACCGACTACGCGCTGCCTGCGTTCGAGCCCGAGGACAAGCTCAAGGCCCGCGTCGCGCGGGGCGAGGCGCACCTGCCGACGCAGTGGTCCCGCGAGCTGGGCCAGCTCCTCGGCTGGGTCGTGGCCGACGGGTGGACCAGCGAGGAGACGCCGGCCGGGCGCACCGTGCCGAACTACACCGTCGGCATGCTGTTCGGGGGCGACGAGCGGCCGCTGGTCGAGAGCTTCCGCGCGCGGGTGCGGCAGTGGACCGGGCTCGAGGGCAACCTCGTCGATCGGCCCGGTCGCTTCCAGCTCATGTACAAGTCGGGCCTCTACTACTTCCTGCGTTCGCTCGGCATCAACACGCCGGGTGCCCCGAAGCGCGTGCCCGAGAGCATCTGGCGGGCGCCGCGGGATGCGGTCATCGGGTTCCTGCAGGCCATGTTCACGGCGGACGGGACGGTGAACCTCACCGCGAGCAAGGGGCTCTGCACGGTGCGGCTGGCCGGAAGCGATCCCGAGCTGCTCCGCGAGGTGCAGCTCCTGCTCGCCAACTTCGGCATCGTCTGCAAACTGGTGCTTCGCCGCCCGGCTCATTCGAAGCTGATGCCCGACGGGCACGGTGGCCAGAAGGCCTACGACTGCCAGGCGCAATACGAACTCATCATCGCCCGGGAGAACCGCGACCGGTTCGTGCGCACGATCGGTTTCCTCACGCCCGAGAAGCAGCGGAAGGCGGAGGTCTGGATCAACAGCCGGACCAGGCGTTCCGGACGGGAGAGCTTTATCACCCGCATCGCATTGATCGAATCGGCCGGCAGCGAGGACGTTTACTGCACCACCGAGCCGCAGACCAGCTCCATCGTCGTAAGTGCTTTGGTGACAGCTAATTGTGGAGAACAGCCGCTCCTGCCGTACGATGTCTGCAACCTCGGCTCGATCAACCTGGGCGTCTTCGTGCGCGACGGCGCCATCGACTGGGACGCGCTCCGCCGAGTGGTCCACGTCTCGACCCACTTCCTCGAGAACGTGATCGACGCCAACCAGTACCCGCTGCCGGAGATCACCCAGCTTGCCCAGCGCATCCGCCGGATCGGCCTCGGCGTGATGGGCCTGGCCGACGTCTTCGTCAAGCTCGGCATTCCCTACGACTCGGACGAGGGCGTGGCGCTGGGCCGGAAGATCCAGCAGTTCGTGGACGAGGAGGGCAAGGTCGAGAGCGAGCGGCTGGCAGGCGAGCGCGGCGTGTTCCCCGAGTGGGAGCGGAGCATCTGGGGCCCGGACCAGACCGCGGCCCGGGGTCCCAAGGGCGAGCGGATCCGCCCGATGCGCCGCCTGCGCAACTGCAACGTCACCACCGTGGCGCCTACCGGCACCATCTCCATCATCGCCGGCTGCAGCTCCGGGATCGAGCCGCTCTTTGCCGTGGCGTTCATGCGGAACCAGGCCGGCGTGCTGATGCCGGACGTGAACGAGGACTTCGTCGCCATCGCCAAGCGGGAGGGCTGGTACAGCGAGGACCTCATGCGCCGCATCGCCGAGGCGGGGCACATCGAGTTCGCCGAGGTGCCGGAGCAGTGGCGGCGGGTGTTCGTCACCGCCAACCACATCAAGCCCGAGTGGCACATCCGGATGCAGGCGGCGTTCCAGGAGTTCAACGACTCGGCGATCAGCAAGACCTGCAACTTCGCCAACGACGCGAGCGAGGAGTACGTCGAGGAGATCTACCGACTGGCGTACAGCCTCAACTGCAAGGGTGTGACCGTCTACCGCGACGGGAGCCGCGACATGCAGGTGCTCTCGACCGGATCCACTGCCAGGAAGGTCCAGGAGCAGGCCACCTCGAGCGGCCAATCCGAGGCGCGCGCCGACCTGGCGCAGCTCGCCGGCGTCGCGGCGGCCGCCGGCGATCGCGCCGCGCTGGAGGCCGTCTCCGACCTCAAGGGCCAACTGTCCGAGCTGGAGGCGGAGAACGACCGGCTCCGGCGGATGGTGCACGAGCTCGAGGCGGAGAACCTGCAGCGGCGGCAGAAGCGCTCGCGGCCGGAGCTCCTCCGCGGCGCCACGCGCCGGCTGGAGACCCCGCTCGGCACGCTCTACGTCACCATCACCGAGGACGACCGCGGGCAGCCGTTCGAGGTGTTCATGAGCCTGGGCAAGGCGGGCGGCGCGCTGATGGCGGACGTGGAGGCGCTGGGCCGGCTCATCAGCCTGGCGCTGCGCTCGGGGATCCCGATGAAGGAGATCTACCGGCAGCTCCGCGGGATCAGCTCGGACCGGGTGATCGGGCTCGGGCCGAACAAGATCCTGTCGGTGCCGGACGCGGTGGGCATCGCGATCGAGCGGTGGATGCAGGAGAAGCAGGGGATCCAGCAGGAGCTGCTGCCGGGGGCGCCGCAGTCAGCGTTCGAGGCGGTGCCGGTGGTGGCGCAGCAGGGGCCGATCGCCGGGCTGGGCGGGGAGCAGATGATGCTCGGGGGGATGCAGGAGACGCTGTCGGGGGCGTGCCCGGACTGCGGGTCGCAGCTCGAGTTCGCGGAGGGGTGCATGAAGTGTCATGTGTGTGGGTTTAGTGAGTGTGGGTGACAGAGTGACCGCTCGAGCCCTGCGCTCCGGGCGCTGGTAATGATGCGATGCCCGCATACCTGCTTCTGGTATGCGGGCATCGGCTGGTCAGGGGGAGAGATTGGCAGCCGGTCAACGCGACAACCCACGAGGGCGAGGGAGAGTCGAGTGCTCGCACCCCCGTCGGGTTCTGACCGTTCTGCGACAATCCTTGCCGCTGTTCTTGAGGCATCCGGGTCGAGACCGGCTCACCTGAGCGTCAGGTGGCCGCCAGCCTCGCGCTGGCGGCACGCCACCGAGGTGGACGCTGGGATCGGCCATCTTTGGTGGTGAGCTTGAGCCCTCGCGCCCGCTACGCAACGTCATTCTGGCAGCCATCGACTGCATTCGCGTGTGCAAGTGGAGCGCGCGCCGAGTCCTAGGGGCGCGATGCGACGCGCCCATTTGCAGCATAGTTCAACTTAGGCTGGGTTTTGTGCAATCTAACACTCGTCAGACCGCAAGGCATAGGACGATGGCGATCGATACTCAGAAGTTCAAGCAGCACTTACGGCGCCAACTGCTTTTTTTGGCCCACTCGTGTTCTAGCTACGAGCGTGGCTTCGCAGATGAGGCCATCCGAATGGCCATTGTCCTTCGCGTCCTTTTTCATGACACGAAGCAATCCACGTCACTGCTAAAGCACCTGAATGCGCTAACAACACCGATCATATCTACGTGTCAGATGGTCAGTGGGAAAGTGGTGTATTTCGAAGGGATGGGCCGGTTCCAAATTGGCCCAAGAGGTTTCTCGTACCACGCCCCGCTTGGGGCGAGTCGCCAGCACGTCCCTATGCGTGCACCGGAGTGGTGGTGGCAGATCGTCTCAGTTCAAGGGCCCGGACTGATCATTCGACGAAGGGACATCGTGCTCGGCGCGGCCAATAAGGATGGGGGAGCTCACGTGGATCCCAACCTGGGCCCTGAATATGCGGCGATCTCGGCGGACGGTGCGCTCGGGGAGTGGGTGTGGCAGGATGGCGCCGAGGAACGCCGCGTTCCGATTACTGGGGCTCACTTTGTACACATCAGGCAAATGGCTTACGAGGTGCTGGTGAGTCCTGGGCTCCGGCAGCTTGCGGCCTAACCCGCAGACGCAGCCGACAGTCCGAGGAGGGTCGGCGCTCCGACCGGGCGTCGCTTCTCGAGGCCAAACAGTGGAAACGTTGATCTACTCGGGCGCGAGGATGATCACTGCAGCTGATTTGCGATCCACTAGACGTCGCGAAGAATATCTGAGTTGAGTCACTTCACCATCAAAGACGGAGTGGCCGATGCCGGAAGCGAGCGACCAAAGACAGAGCACGGGCGATCATGCAGTGGACCGCGAACTCACTGCGATCCAGGTCATACTTGGTGCGCTCACCGGCCTTGATGAGGAGGCTCGCAGGCGAGTGACCGACTACGTCTTCGAGAGAATTGGGATTTCTCTGTCTCAGCACCGCAGGGCCACCCCGGCTCCTCCATCGGCGCCGGCTGCAGGGCCAGTCTCCGGAGCTGGAGGGCTCGAGTCAACAACCTCTCGCATTCATGACATCCGAACTCTGAAGGAACAGAAGCGTCCACGATCGGCAGTAGAGATGGCTGCGGTGCTGGCCTATTACCTCGCTGAACTTGCACCCCCTAACGAGCGCAAAGCCGAGATTACTCCTCAGGACCTGGGTAGGTATTTCAAGCAGGCAGGTTTTCGGCTCCCTGGCCGTCCGAGGCAGACGCTCTTCGCCGCGAAGAGCGCAGGATATCTAGATGCGGGCTCCGGCAGAGGCGCTTACAAGCTCAACCCGGTTGGTTACAACTTGGTCGCTCACAGCCTACCCGCTGGGGACTCTAGCAACGGAGATAGCGCACGCTCAGCTCCTAGAAGGAGGAGCGCCAAACGGGCGCCAAGCTCTGCAGCTCGCAAGGCCGGCACTCGCAAGAAGCGTTTATAGCAACGGCAGCTCCCAATGGAAACCACTCCGTGACGCTGCCAAGCGCCTGGCAGGATCCATTATTTAGTTTCTGGTGTGGGCTGGACGAGCTGTTCACGTCCATCTCACGCAACGTTGCTGTCAATGTCAACTCCATTGAATTGCGAGATCAGACGAGATCGGTGGTTCAAAGCTGGTTTCGCATCGTTCGCCCCTACCTCATCGGTATGGGGATGGCCGAAGAGACTCTGGTAGAAAGCGACGTCCAAGCTCAACGGCTTCTTACCTTGGCAGCGGGCCGAAATTCCAAGGCCTCCTACCTGATGGCCCTGCGCGCTTTTAGGCGTGAGCGTCCGCGCGTAGAGGGCAACGCGGAGCTGCTGCGTGGTGCAGTAGCAGCTCCTGATACAGTGAGGATTCAGCTGAGTAATGTCGAGAGCGCCGTCCTAACTACGCTCGAGAGGATGCTCCCTGACGGTGCACTATCGTATAGGCAGGTTGTCCAAGACCTTGCCGGCCCACCCCGGTACTCCTATCGAGGCACAGCCACCGAGTTGAGAGAGGTGGTCAGGGAGGTGCTCGACTATCTAGCACCAGATGCTGAGGTTATGAACGCATCGGGTTTTAAGCTCGAGAAGGACCGGAAGGCCCCGACCATGAAGCAGAAGGCTCGGTATATACTGCGCGCCCGCGGGCTTGGAGATACCACTCGCAAAGCGCCTGAGGACGCTGTCGAACTCCTCGAAGAGCAGATTGCCTCGTTAGCTCGCTCTGTGTATGAGCGTGGCTCAGCATCGACCCATTCAGCAACTCGTGTGGAGGCGGTACGCAACTTCAAGGGTTACGCGGATGCGATTCTAGCTGAACTGCTCGCTGTCCATAGCAGCAAGCCTGAGACTGCTAGCTGATATCTCCCGGCTGAGCGTTTCACCTGATGGGTAACACCTGTTATCACCTGATGGGTGACAGGTGACGTTCGCGTTCCGTGCGTCCTCGGCGGTCGTGAATGCGATCGTCTCGTTCGTCGAGCCAGCCCAGGTGCACCGGGCCCAAGCACACATTCCAGGTTCCTGAGGCGAGGGGCTCGAGGCCCACGGGCAGCTCGGCCAAGCTGTGGGATACATTCACCCAGCGCTTGTTCCAGCGAATGCCGCCGTTGGTCGACACGCGCCGGACTTGAAGTCCACCGACCAGCCCACAGTGGGGCCGGTGATCGGCGTCTGGGGCCGGCCGGGATGGGCGCGGCTCTGGGAGCGGCGGCGACGGCGGCCGCGCCCGTGCCGGACCAGGATGCGGTGGATGGTAGCGGTAGCGGGCAGCTCGGCCGCGGGATGAGCCTCCAGCAGCAGCTCGTGGAGCTTGCGGGCACCCCAGCGCCAGTGCCGGCGGAGCGGGAGGATCTCGCGGATCACCGCTGGGGCGGTCGCATGAGGACACTGCTGCGCCCGATGCGAGCGATCGGCGAGGCTGTCGGGCCCGAGGTGCTCCTAGCGATCGAGCCACTTCTAGCCGGTCGTGCGACTGATCCCGTAGCGGCGGCAAAGCTCGGCGAAGCTGGCGGCGGTGTGCTCGCATCGAGCACGAAGCGCTGGCGCTGGTACATGGGTGACGTGACTCTCCAGGGCATCGGAGCCTCCTCCTGAGGCTCCTAGGGTACGGAGTGTCACCCATCAGGTGATAACATGCTGTCACCTATCACCTGAGACTGTACCAGCCCGCCGCCTAACCCGAAATGCAGCCGACAGACCGGTCTGGCGCCGACCCTCCGCACGGCGGAACGCTCCGTGAGCGCGCTAAGGAACGTAGGTTGTGCGGGGCGGGCCGGAGGGCTGCAGCTCACCCACCTGTCGTTAGCAGCTGTCTGGAAAATCACGCCCGCGCGAGCGGGCGCGGGGGCTGCCAGGGCGTGCCGCTACGCGCCATCGCGTTGAGGATCGTGAGCAGTGTCCGCATGCACGCGACCAGGGCCACCTTCGCCGGCTTGGCCGCGGCCCGGAGCCGGGCGTACCCGGAGCCGGGCGTAGAAGGGGTGGATCACCGCGTTGCGCCGGCTCGCCACCAGGGCCGCCATGTAGAGCGCGGCGCGCACCGGCGCGCGCCCGCCCGCCGTAGACCAGGAGCGTGCCGCTGTCGCGCGAGCAGGGCCACGCCCACGAGCGCGCGATCTGCTTATGCAAGAGCCGGCCGAGTGCCGGCAGTTCGGCGAGCAACGTGAGCGAGACAACCCGCCCGACCCGGGCACGCTCTGCAGCAGATCGTCCGTAACGCGCCAGGCGGAACTGGTCTTCACGGCCGTGTGCAGGTCGGCGTCGGCCTCGCGCAGCCGGCGCTCGAGAAAGCGGATGTGCCGCTGGAGATCGCGCCGCACCGCCGGGGCTGCGACCAGCAGCCGATTGCGCTCGGCGCCGAGCATCTCGACCAACTGCCGCCGCCGCGTGAGGAGCGCGCCGAGGGCCTGGACGGCAGCATCCGGTAGCTGTCGAGGCTCGCGCCGGACCCGCTCGGCAAAGAGCGCCCGGACCCGGGCATCGAGGGGATCGGTCTTGGCGAGCTGCCCCGTAGCGTTGGCGAAGTCGCGGACCTGACGTGGATTGGCCACGACGACGGAAGTCCCGCGGTCCCGAGGGCCGCCACCAGCGCGGCCTCGTAGCCGCCGGTCGCCTCACAGACCATGGGGGTGGGCGTGCGCGCGTGGCAGCGCCTGACGAGCGTGCGGATGCCAGCCTCATCGTTCGAGACGACCCCGCTCCCGCCACTGGGCCGGCAGGCGAACTCGAGCTGGGCTTAGTCGGCCCCACCTTCGAGGATGTGGGCACTCAGGCCCAGGCCACTGTTCGGGCCCTCGGCGAAGGAGCGGTGCGACGCACCGGCTAACGAACAGTCTCACGGAGACTAAGCAGAACGAGCTGTCGCACCTCAGACACTTACCAGATTCAGCAGATCGGTAGATACAGGCCGGCACTCACGCTTATCCTAGCCACATTCTTCGGTGACCTCCCTTGCTCTACAGCTTATTGGTCGGATCCGAACCAGCTAATGTTGAACAAGAGGCCTTTCATATCTCCGGCGGGCGCTTCCTCGAGTACACTAGCAAGGAGCTCTCGTCCCAATTCGTGGCCCTGTCTCATGAAGCCCGCGCTACGTTGATGTCCTGGCCGTGTCTTTGCATGGCTGAGGGACGAGGCGAGGAGCGCGCGATCGTTGGTCGAATTGTCGGCATTGACTCCGGTGGGGTAGGCACGGTAGCGACAGTACGCACAATCCCAACAGTTCCGGCCTTGACCAATGATGCTATTTGGCGACTGCGAGTACCCTTAGATATCGATCAGTTCGAGTTCCATCGCCATCACTGGGCGATCAAGGAACGAGACCTACTGGATATCCTAGCTGCAGCTGGCGTCGGCCTTCCGTCAGACGATCTAGCGAAGTTCTCGAGGCTGCCGCTCCCCGCTCCAGATCGGCAGACGTTATTGCTGGCAAAGAATCATGTTGGCGATTGGGGACACACAGAGATTACGGACCTGCTACTTGAGGCGGGAGTGCAAGGGCTGGCAGCTCCTGCCACGATCAGTCGTCGTGATCGCGCTAATGCCATCCTCACTTACATCTTCGAGCACCCATCTTCCACTACCGCTGAGGGGTCGCTGTTCTCGGCATTCTTAGTCCGCAAAGCTGGTGTTGTCCCCGAAGTAGAACCGCAGCCAGAGAGACCTGCGATCGTAGAACGAGCCGGAGTAAGAGCCATCCTTCCGGCGGAACAGCGCTCCTCCAACCGAGTTTTCGTCGTCCACGGAAGCAATACAGCCGCTCGCGCTTCGGTAGTTGAGTTACTTGCCAGGTATGGCCTTCAAGGCATCGTGCTTAACGAGCAGCCCAACATGGGCAGACATCTGCTCACCAAGTTTATCGAAGAGGCTGCTTTGGCAACATTCGCCGTTGTACTACTCACCGATGATGATGTAGGCGCCAAGGTTGGCAAGGACCTTTCGCCTCGGGCCCGTCAGAATGTCATTCTCGAGCTTGGGTACTTCATAGCATATTTGGGCCAGGAAAAAGTATGCGCTCTTAAGACTCCGGGGTTAGAAACTCCTTCCGATTTCGATGGTATTGTTTACATCGCCATGGATGAGACTGGCAAATGGAAAGAAGAACTTTACCGTGAATTAGTTGCTGCCAAGATGCCAGTTCACCCCATATGACCATTAGTGCAGTTTAGCACCAGCAAGAAGATGTCCCGCTTCGACCCAACTCTCTTTGTTCATCTAGAGCTCGTCTCATGAATGCGTGAGGTGCCAGTTCGCTATACTCCGGGCCCCCTTGGACCTGGTGCGGCATCGTGGACCTCACCGATGACAAGTGGGCCGTGCTCGCTCCCCTCCTGCCTCAGCCGCGCGTGCTACCGGACCGGCGGGGTCGTCCGTGGCGCGACCCGCGGGATGTGCTCAACGGGATCCTGTGGATCTTGCGGACCGGCGCGCCGTGGCACGACTTGCCCGCCCGGTACCCACCCTATCAGACCTGTCACCGTCGCTTTGAGCTGCGGGTGCAGTCCGGCACCCTTGAGCGCGTGCTCCGGGCGCTCGCCTAAGATCTTCGAACGCGCGGCGGCCTGGACCTGTCGGAGTGCTTTATCGACGGCACCTTCGTGGTCGCGAAAAAAGGGGGCCCGGGGTGGGCACCGCAC
Organism: uncultured Gemmatimonadales bacterium; assembly: GCA_963831425.1. Lineage (GTDB taxonomy): Bacteria > Gemmatimonadota > Gemmatimonadetes > Gemmatimonadales > GWC2-71-9 > CAVVWJ01. The sequence continues at coordinate 78,674 of CAWHQC010000002.1, forward strand.
GTGGCGAGCGCTTCGCCCCACGAAGTAACGCTCGCCGAAGCCACCGTGGCCCAGCGGTTCGTCGCCCCGGCCCCGCAGCGGCTGATCGGGGATCGGGCCGATGACGCCGACGCGCTGGATGCCCGCTTCGCCGCCGCGCGCGTCGAGCTCATCGCGCCGCACAAGCGCAATCGGACGCGGCCTCGGACGCAGGACGGCCGCCCGCTCCGCCGGTATCGCCGGCGCTGGAAGGTCGAGCGGTTGCACGCGTGGCTGCAGAATTCCCGCCGGGTCTTGGTGCGCTACGAATATCACCTGGCGAACTACCGTGGCTTTGTCCACCTCGCCTGCGTGCTGATCTTGCTGCGCGCGTATTTGTGAGATGTGCTTTAGCATCTTTTCCGCGGGTGTTCGAGCACTCGGGTCACACGAGCAGCGACCGTGCCGCAACCGCGGCTCGGCCTTTAGCTGCACGTCACCCTGTCTACAGTGGTGGTCACCTTGAAGTCCTTGCCCGACGGGAGCACACCATGAACCACGGAGTGCGCCTTAAAACTGAGGCCCGGCACGGCGGTGGTGACACGCCCTGATCCGATCTCTGAGAGGGTGAAGTGTGGGGCAGGACCGTTCGGCAAATTGAACCCTCCATGGAAGATGTCGCTGAAGATGTAGGTAGCGCCGGTTGCCGAGCCGGTGCCGGTGGCTCGAACCTGTTGCTGGAATTCGATATGTAGATAGCTCCCCGCATCCAGCATCTCGCGAGAACCTACAACAGTCATCTCACTTCTGACTGTCCCCGTCAGGATGATCTGCTCGCCGTTGCACGGGTTCACTACATCGGAGAACGTCTCGGTGCTCACGGACTTGAAGTGGTCCACCACGTTGTGGTCGGTCGCGGCGGCCGCGAAACCGGACGCATTGTCGGCCAGTGGACCGGACCCGGCGTCGCAGCCGGTCAGCAGAGCGGCTGCCAGGAACGCAGCCACGGTCGGGGTCAGGGAGCGCATAATCGGATTCTCCATGTGAGCGAGGTGGGCTCTTGAGGCATGGGCTCGTGAAGTGGCGCATCCGCGGCCCGCAGGGCAACGACAGGTCGCGAGAGCTCCCATCTGTGGACACGTGAAACGCAGCCGAAGAGGCTCAGCCAGGTTCCGGCTGCGGTGCGGTCACCTGCCGTAGCCACTTCGGCGGTCCGCTGGGCGAGGTGGCGCTCCGTTCGCCCCTGGACGCACGGTGACCCCAGCGGGACCCTGGTACTTCCAGGTCCCGCTGATCAGGTCCACGTACAGAGAAGTTCGTTCTCGGCCATGTGGCCCGCGTCGCCCCCTCATCGCTTGCACTCCACCCGGTCCAGGCTCCTGGTCACCTTGAACTCCCCGCTCGGCAGGAGGACTCCGTGGAACACGAAGTGGGCGGTGAAGCTCAGGCCGGGGAGGTCGCTGATGATGCGGGCGTTCGCGCCCCCTGTGAAGGTGGCGTGCAGGCGATCTGGCGACCAATTGTTGTTCTCGTGAGCGGCGTCGAGGTGGTAGGTATAGGTGGCGCCGCTTTCCGGCCCGGTGCCGGTGCCCTCGGCGCTGGTGAAGAATTCAAAGTGGAGGCCATCGCGGTCGCCGTTTATCTGAACGACAGCCACCCCGGAAAAGACAATCGTTTCGCCGTTGCACGGATTCACGAGCGGCTCTGTGAATGGCTCTACTGACTTGAAGTGGTGCGCCGTGTTCTGGTCCGCCGCATCGGCCGTGAGGCCGGTCGTGTTGTCGGCGGTCGGCCCGACCTCGGCGCCGCAGCCGGTCAGGAGGGCAGTGGCCATCGCCGCCAGGGTCAGTGTCGGTGTGACGGGTCGCATCGTCGGGTTCTCCAGGTCCGGGTAGGTCGTGCAACAGGGCTGTCATGGTCGAGCACAGCGTGTGAGGTGGCGTATGTGGGTCCCGGAGGGTAGCGTCAACCTGAGGGGCCTCTATCTATGAACACGGGAAACGAGGGCGAAACAGCTCAGCAGGCATTTGGGTTGCCGTGTGGTGGTTGCTCGGTCAGCGGGTAAATAGCCGACGCACCGCACCCTCCTGTCTCTGCCGGATGATGGCATGACGACTTCCGGATCGACCCCGTCGGTGACCGATTTGCTGCAGGCCTGGGCGTCAGGTAGCGCCGCGGCACTCGATCAGCTCATGCCGCTGGTCTACGACGAGCTGCGGCGCCAGGCCAGGCGCTACATGCGCGCGCAGCCGGTTGGGCATACGCTCCAGACAACGGCAGTAGTGCACGAGGCCTATCTTCGCCTCGTAGGGCAGTCTTCCGTGGAATGGACGGGCCGCGAGCACTTCTTCGGAGTTGCTGCGAAGGCCATGCGCTCGATCCTTGTCGATCACGCGCGCGCCCGAAACGCGGCCAAGCGCGGCGGGGCGGGGTGCGCGATCACGCTGGACGAAGCGGCCGCTTCCTCCGAACCGCGGGAGGGCGTCGACGTGCTGGCGCTCCACGACGCGCTCGACCGGCTGGCCGAGCTGGACGAGCGGAAGAGCCGGCTGGTCGAATTGCGCTATTTCGGCGGGCTCGGGATCGACGAGGCGGCGGGCGTGCTCGGCGTCTCGCCGGCCACCGTCAAGCGCGAGTGGGTTACCGCGCGGGCCTGGCTCAAGCGTGAGCTAGTGTGGCTTAGCCGCCTCACGCCCCAGCGCTGGCTCGAGGTCGAAGCCGTCTTCCTGGCCGCGCGCGACCGGGAGCCGGCCGAGTGGGCCTCCTTCCTCGCGGAGGCCTGCGGCGCCGACGGCCCGCTCCGGCAGGAGGTCGAGTCGCTGCTCGCCGCCGACCAGGGAGCCAGCGGCTTTCTGGAGCACCCGCCCGGGCCGCCGACCCCGGGGCTCGATGCCATGCTGACAGCCGAGCTGGCGGGCCGCTACACCGTCGAGGGCGAGCTTGGCCGCGGCGGGATGGCGACCGTCTACCTCGGGCGGGACCTCAAGCATCACCGCGCCGTGGCGGTAAAGGTGCTTCGACCTGAACTGGCCGGCGCCATCGGCCCGGAGCGCTTCCTCCGCGAGATCGAGATCGCCGCCGGCCTGAGCCACCCTCACATCCTTCCGCTGTTCGACTCCGGTGGCCGCGACGGCCTCTTCTACTATGTCATGCCTTACGTCGAGGGCGAGTCCCTGCGGCAGCGGCTCGGCCGCGAGCGGCGGCTGCCTGTCGAGGAGGCCCTGCGGATCACGCGCGAGGTGGCGGGCGCGCTGGGGTACGCTCACGCGCTCGGCTTCGTGCACCGCGACATCAAGCCCGAGAACATCCTCCTCTCCCACGACCACGCGGTGGTCGCCGACTTCGGCATCGCCCGCGTGATCGCGGCGGCCGAGGGCGACGAGCTGACCGCGGTCGGGCTGGCCCTCGGCACCCCGTCGTACATGAGTCCCGAGCAGGCGGCCAGCGACAGCGACCTCGATGGGCGGAGCGACCTCTACAGCCTGGGCTGCGTGCTGTACGAGATGCTCGTGGGCCACCCGCCGTTCCTGGGAAGGGACGCGCACCAGATACTGGCCGGCCACATCGCGGCACCGGTGCCGCCTCCCCGCGCGGCGCGACCCGCGGTACCGCCGGCGGTGGAAGCCGCGCTCCTCAGAGCCCTGGCTAAGGCGCCCGGCGATCGGTACGCCACGATGTACCAGTTCAACCAGGCGCTGCTGGACGTGTCGGCTGGCAGCAGAGCCGAGGCCATCACGGTGCTCCGGCCGGCGGCCCCCTCCCGTCCGCGCGATCCCCTCTCTCTCCCACTGCTCCTCGCGGCGGATGTCAGTCTCGGTCGCTACCGGCTCCTCCAGCGCATCGGCGCAGGCGGGATGGGCGAGGTCTGGAAGGCGCACGACGCCAATCTGGACCGGGTAGTCGCGATCAAGCTCGTCCAGGGCAAGGCCGGCGACCCCACGACGCACGCGCGCTTCCAGCGGGAAGCCCATGCCCTCTCCCGGCTGTCGCATCCCGGCGTCGCTACGATCTTCGATTTTGACGTTCAGGATGGCGTCGATTACCTCGTCATGGAGTTCGTCCCCGGCGGCACGCTCGAGGCCCGCATAGAGCAGGGGCCGCTCGCGCTCGAGGACCTGCTTCGCCTGGGCGCCGCCATCGCGGACGCACTCCACGAGGCCCACCAGCACGGGATCCTCCACCGCGACCTCAAGCCCGGCAACGTGGTCCTCAGCGAGGGCGGCTCGCCCAAGATCCTGGATTTCGGCATTGCCCGACTCATGGGCGGCGAGGCGGCCGCGCCCCCGCTGACCGCGACCGGCCTCATCCTGGGCTCGCTGCCCTACATGGCTCCGGAGCAGGTGAGTGGCGAGGCGGATGACGCGCGCACCGACATCTACGCACTCGGCGTGATGCTGTTCGAGATGGCCACCGGCCGGCGGCCGTTCCTCAAGGGCCGCCGCGAGGCGCTGATGTTCGAGATCCTGAGCAACGCCGCGCCACCCGTACGCACCCTCCGGCCCGAGGCGCCGGATGCGCTCGATCAGCTGGTGGCCGCCTGCCTCAACAAGGATCCGGAGCGGCGCCCCGCGTCCGCCGCGGTCGTCGGGGCAGCCCTCCGGGCCATCGCCAGCGGCGCGCCGACGGGAATCGTGGCCATCGCGGCGCTCGACGTCATCCGCGCGATCGCCGTGTTGCCGCTCCGGAACGCCTCCGGCGATCCGGCGCAGGACTACTTCGCGGATGGGATGACCGAGGCCATCATCTCCGACCTGGCCATGATCGGAGGCCTCCGGGTGGTCTCCCGCACCTCTGCGATGCAGTACAAGGCGAGCGACAAGTCGCTGCCCCAGATCGCCCGCGAGCTGAACGTGGGCGCGGTGCTGGAGGGATCGGCGCTGCTGGCCGGCACACGCGTGCGCGTCAGCGTTCGGCTGGTCGCGGCCCGGACCGACCTCACGCTCTGGTCGGGCCGCTACGATCGCGAGCTGCGGGATGTGCTCGACCTGCAGAGCGAGCTCGCCTCCACCGTGGCCCGCGAGATCGCCATCCAGCTGACGCCGGCCGAGGAACGGCAGCTCGCGGAGCGCGGAGCGGTCGACCCCGCCGCGCACCTCGAATACCTCAAGAGCCGGCACGCGGCCATGGCCGGGACACGTGAAGGGGTGGAGCTCGGCGTGGGTCATGCCCGCCGGGCGCTGGAGCTGGATCCGGCCCATGCGCCGGCCTGGGCGGCGTTGGCGGACGCGCTGATGATCGGGCTGGTCCGGGGCGCGTTCGTCCCGGCCGTCGCACTTCCGGACGCGGACGCCGCGTCGCGGCGCGCCCTGGAGCTCGACCCTGACCTGGGGGACGCCCACGGCACCCTCGGCATCGTCCGCTGCTTCAGCGGTGACCTGGTCGGGGGGATGCCGTCGCTCGAGCGCGCCCTCGAGCTCAAGTCGAGCAACGGAACAGTGTACCTCATGCTCACACGTGCGCTCTCGGCGCTGGAGCGGCACGTCGAGGCGCTCGCCGTGGCGCACACCGCCACCCAGCTCGACCCGATGTCCGCCCTGATCCGGACCGCGCTCGGCGACACCTGCTACTTCGCCCGCGAGCACGAGAAGTCGATCTTCCACTTCCGGATGGCCATCGAGCTCGATCCGCGCTTCGACGGGGCCCACACCGGCCTCGCGCGCGCCTTCGAGGTGCTCGGCCGGTTCGACGAGGCGCGCGCGGCGTACGAGGAAGGGCAGCGCGTCGGGGGCGGCGTCGCCGGGCCTTCGTTCGGGCTGGCGCACCTGGCGGCTTCGACTGGCAACGAGCCGGAGGCCAGGCGGATCCTGGCCGAGCTGACCGCGGCCCGCGCCTCGCGCGTGGTGTCGGCGTGGGGCATCGCGGCGGTTCACGCCCAACTGGGCGACACCGACGAGGTGTTTCAATGGCTGGAAACGGCGATCGCAGAGCACGCGTCCGGAATGATCCTGCTCCGGGCCCACCCGCACTTCGACTCGATCCGCCATGATCCGAGATACTGGCCGATCGTGCAGCGAGTAGGCCTCGCGGCGGTGGCGACGTGACGACCTAGCTCCAGCCAATTGGTGGCGAACGTATTGTTGCCATTTCAACCAGGGGCTCTCCATGGCCGAATCCAGCCAGAGTTATAAAGCGCACCGGCGCTTCCTCCCCCCGTATCACTTCTTCGTTCTGCCCGTTCTCGCCATTAACGTCTTGGTCGAGCTCGGCCGGCTCTACCGCCTTCGAACTCTATATCACTTGTGGGTGGTGGTCCTCGCGATTGCGCTCGTCGGACTGGCATTGATGGCCCGGTTGATGGCGCTGACTGTCCAGACTCGCGTGATCCGGCTCGAAGAACGGCTCCGTCTGCAGAGACTCATGCCGGCAGAAGAGCACGCTGCGATCGATAGGCTCGCATTGGGGCAGCTGGTCGGCCTGCGTTTCGCGTCGGATGCTGAGGCGCCGGAGCTCGCACGCCGGTGCGCTGCTGGTGACCTCAACGCCACAGGCGACGTCAAGAAGCAAATAAAGAATTGGCGAGCCGACCACCTGCGAGTATAGAGTTGGCTGTGCGGCACTCCTCGGGTGTGGTGCTCCACATGCCAGTACTTAGCCCAGTAAGCAACGTAAGAGTGGCCATGGCGATTGCCTCTCGTGCCCACGCGCATGGCAAACGGTGGAGAGCGCGAGTTGGGGAGGAGCTTGGCGGATGCGATACCGCTACTACACCTGCGACGTCTTCACCTCCACCCGCTTCGGCGGCAACCAGCTCGCCGTCCTCCCCGACGCGCGGGGCCTCTCCGACCGCCAGATGCAGCAGATCGCCCGCGAGTTCAACTTCGCCGAGAGTACCTTCGTGCTTCCACCCGAGCAGGGACACACGCGCCGGGTGCGGATCTTCACCCCCGCGACCGAGGTGCCGTTCGCCGGCCACCCGAACGTCGGCACCGCGTTCGTCCTGGCCTCCATCGGTGAGCTCGGCGAGATCGGCGCGCTCCTCACGGTGACGTTCGAGGAGAAGGCCGGCCTGGTGCCGGTCACCATCACGCCGCGGGACGGGACGCTCCGGTGCGAGCTCTCCGCCCCGGAGCGGCTCACGCTCGGCAAGACCGTCTCGCCGGCATCCCTGGCGACGGCCGTGTCGCTGGCCGAGGACGACGTCGTCACGAGCACGCACCCGCCGCAGGTCGCCTCGGTCGGACTGCCGTTCACCTTCGCGGAGCTCCGCGATCGCGCAGCGCTCGAACGGGCGCGGGTCAACATGCCCGGCCTCGAGGCCCTGCGCGCCCAGGGCGTCCCGCCCGACGTGCATCTGTACGTCCGAAGCGACGACGAGTTCGACCTCCGGGCGCGGATGTTCGCGCCGTTCGACGGCGTGCCCGAGGATCCCGCCACCGGCAGCGCCAACTGCGCGCTCGCCGGATTGCTCAGCCACTACGACGGAGCCAGGGAAGGAACGAGATCCTGGCGCATCGCGCAGGGCGTCGAGATGGGCCGTCCCAGCCTCCTCGAGGCCGGCGCGGACAAGCGGGACGGCGTCGTCGTGGCCACGCGGGTCGGCGGCGCGAGCGTGCTCGTGAGCGAAGGGTTCATCGAGGTTGGCTGACCCCGCGCGGAGAACCGTGCCTGCCATCGTTGACGCGGCGTTCAGGGCCGGCCTTCGCCGCGATGGAGGCCGCTGCCGCTCACCGAGCGATCGTGGCCGCCCGTGGACGGCGCAAGAGGCGCGAAGCCGTGTGACGTCCCGCTGTGCCGGCGAGATGCCGGGAGCCGAGCTCGAACGCGTGGTACTGCCCCTGACTGTCGACCGGTGTCCGCGTGATCGTCGAGTCCTGCCAGATCCAGCTGCCCGCCAGGTGGTCGTGGAGCTTGGGGCCGGTGGCGCCGCCGCCGCCGAGCCCGACGTGCTGGAGCAGCTCCTGCAGTCGGAGCGCCGGCGGGCTGTAGTGCCAGCCGAGGTAGATCCACGGCTTCGGCTCGAGCGCCAGCGCGGCACGGTCGCCGACGTAGTGGTCCGGCTCCGCCCACCACCGATCGGCCGCGTTGAGCCGCACGTCTTCGCCGGGACGGGACAGCCGCATGCCCCGCTCGTTGCTCAGGCAGAACCCGATGCGGGACATGGGGTGGGCGAAGCGGAGCAGGCTGTAGTCGGAGATCCAGGGTATCAGCACGGTACCACCGGGCGAGCGTGCCTCCTGCCGGTCGAACAGCGCGAGCAGCTGGCTCTGCTCGACCTCGTACGGCATCAACGGCCGGAACACCAGCCGGTTGGCCAGCACCAGCGCGGCGAGCAGGCCGATCCAGGCATACTCGCGCCGGGTGCCCAGCATCCGGGCGGCGGCCTCCCGCATGCCGAGACCCGCCAGCACGGCGAAGGGCACGATGGCCGGCGCGTAGTAGCGAGGCTCGTGTCCCGCCACGAACGGCAACGCGGCCACCAGCAGCCACACCGCGACCAGGCCGACGCCGCGCGCGCGCCTCGACCGCCAGGCAAACGGCAGTGCCAGGAGGAATGCCTGGACGAAGCAGCCGAGCGCGTAGACGCGTTGCAGCAACGGGTGCGAGGTCACGACTTCCCGGGCGTGCTCGAAGACTCGAAGCGTGCTGCCGCCGGCGAGGCCGACCCCGATGGCCTGGAGTAGCGCGGCCGCGACCCCGGTGCCGACCAGCCCGACGAGCACCCGCCGCCGGTCGAACCGCTCGTCGCCCGCGAGGAGCAGCCCCACCCCCAGCGCGATGAACCCGACCACCGATGTCACCCGGAAGAGCGCCCCGCCGGCGAGCGCCACCACGGTCAGCGCCTGAAGCGCGCGCCTCGACGTCGCCGACGGCACCAGGAACGAGCGGACGAAGGCCCAGCTACCCAGCGTGATCAGCAGCAGGCTGGGCACCTCGGACAACGTCTTGAACGCGAGGTAGAGCGCCAGAGGCGAGAACATCAGCACCAGGGTTCCGTCGCGGGCCTCGCGCCCGCCCAGCAGGTCGCGGAGCAGCCCGTACGCGGCGGCGAAGCTGCCGACCAGGAGGAGCGCGTAGAGCGCCTGGATGGTGTAGAGCACCCGCTCGCTCCCTCCGAGCACCCCGGTGAGAAGGTGGAGCAGCACCACGTGGCCGAGCTTCTCCGAAAAGAAGCCCACCGGGAACAGCGGAGTCTGGAGCTCGAAGGCTACCAGCTCGGTCGGTGAATGACGGAAGGACGAGTAGAGGTAGAAGTATTCGTCCCAGTAATGCCTGTCGTTCCAGCCCAGCACCAGGAAGATGGCCACCGCCACGAGCGCGGCCGGGAGGAGACGCTGCTTCATCGGTCCGGGGGCGGGTGCTCCAGTCATTGAACGAATCACGCTCCTACAATCGCCCGGGTCTTCGCTTTACCAGCCGGGCCGGCGCGCCCGGCTCGGTGGCTCGGCGCCGGAGACGGAAGCCGAGGCTGACCACCGCCAGCACGTCCGAGCCGCGAAAGATAGGCGACGTAGTGAACGAGGAAGCGACACCGCCATTCCCAGCAGGGAGGACGCTAGAGCTCGCGGGAGACCGCGGTGGGGCGGAGACGTTACCTTTGCCGAACGTCAGTGACGCGCACCCCAGCCCGAGTGCCATGTCCGATCCCGCCTACCCACCCGCCCGCGCGGCCGCGGTCATCGTCGCCGACTTCTTCGCCCGGCGCGTCCAGCCGGCAGGCCGCGGCCCGGACCCCGCCACCGTCACCGCCGTCGTGGACGCCGCGTTCTGGGCCAGCCTCCGCCGGGAGGAAGGCCGTCCGCCCAGAGTCTCACTCGCCATCGTGGCCCCGGAGCACGCCGGCCAGCCCATGATGTTCGAGCGCTCGCTCCCGCTCACCGCCGACCCGCTGGTCCGCCTGGCGCCTGCCGTCGAGCGACCCGGCATCCACTTGGGCGTCTGGCGCTCGGCGGAGGGCGAGCTCCGGATCTGGGGCGCTGTGCGCGAGCTGCCCGATTTCTGCCTGGTGATCGAGGTGGTCGAGCCCGGGCTGCTGGTCCTCAAGTACCAACGGGAGAAGGACCAGAAGTACGGCAACATCGTCGTGCTGCGGGGCGACCAGGTGCGCGTCGTGGAGGAAGGGGACGGCGCCACAGTCGGCCGCCTCGCGATGCTGAGCGCCCTGCTCGGCGCCGACGGCCTCGTCTCCTGGAATGACGGCGGCAGCCTGCTCACCCAGCTCGCCGTCTCCATGCGCGGCCACGGGCACGGCGCATCGCTCCTCGTCGTGCCCGGCGGCACCGCGGCGTGGCGCGAGTCCATCGAGCAGCCCACGGTGTACCCCATCGTGCCCCCGTTCGGCGCGCTGGCCGACCTGCTCGACCGCCGAGGCGACGATCCCGTGTCCGACGACATCCGGATGCTGGTGGACGCCATCGCGGGGCTCACGGCGGTGGACGGCGCGGCGGTGCTCTCGCACCGCTTCGAGCTGCTGGCGTTCGGCGCCACCATCCGCCGCCGCGAGGGACACCGGCCGGTGGAGCATGTGATCGTGACCGAGCCGGTGAGCGGCGACGTGCCGCTCCGGCTGCCCGCGACCGAGCTCGGCGGGACGCGGCACCTCTCCGCCGCGCAGTTCGTGCACGACCAGCGCGACGCCCTGGCGTTCGTCGCGTCGCAGGATGGGCGGTTTACGCTGTTCGCGTGGTCGCCGAAGAAGGAGATGGTCCACGCGCACAGGATCGAGGTGCTGCTGCTCTAGGGAGACGTCCCCGCCGCGCCTGACGGGGATCGTCAGGCGCGGGATCTCGCCGATGCGCGGCGAGATCCCGCGCGTACAAGCCGTGATCGAGCGCGTACGCGCCGTGATGGGCAGCGTCAGCGGCGCGATGGAGCGCGCACCCGGCATGAAGGAGCGCATACCGGGCATGAAGGAGTGCGTACCCGGCATGATCCCGCGCGTCCGCGCCTGGAAGGACCGGGTTACCGGAAAGATGGAGCGCGTACGCGGCTCGATGGAGCGCGCACCCGGCGGGAGCAAGGGCGAACCCTGTGAGACGGAGCACGCGCGCGGCGCAATGAGCCCGTGACGTCGCGGGAAGGAGGCGCGCGGTCCGATGATGGAGCGCGTCTCACGCGAGACGCGGGCGTTCGGTCCCGTGAGCTCGTCCGTCACTCGCGTGAAGGCAGCGTGCGGGCCTGTTACGGGGCTCGTCACCCGAAAGAAGTGGCGCTCTCGTCCCGTGACGTGCCGCGCAGCTCTCGGGACGCGCCGCGCAGCTCGCGGGACGTGGCCGTGCCGGTCCGTGAATTGGTGCGTCACTCCGGCGAAGAGGGCGTGCGCGCCGGTGGCGGGCTGCGTCGTCCGAGGGAAGCGCCCGAGCGGTCCCGCGAAGCCCTGCAGCATCGCGGGATCGACCGACGATCCCGCGGGAACAGGACGGTTCGGCTGATGATGGGCCGAAGCGGTCGCCCGATCTGGTCGCGACGTCCGGGGAAGCTCGTCTTTCCGGTCGCGCTCCGCCGCCGTACCTTCTCGCACTCCCCGAGGAGGATCGATGACGACCGATAACGAGCCGGCCCGCGGCGAAGTGACCGAACCGGCACACGTCCACCGTTCGAGCCTGGTCCGGCCTCCCCGCGGGGATGCCCTTCGCCGGAGGTGCCTCATGAAGCTCCCCGCCGTGTGGCCAATCGAGCCGTGTCGGCTCGCCATCGCCGCCCTGATCGCGCTCGCTCCGTCCCTCCCGGCACAGCAGCACCAGCATCACCCCGACGGCGCCGCCCGGCTCGGCCGCGTGGTGTTCCCCGTCTCCTGCGCCCCGGCCGCCCGGCCGCGGTTCGAGCACGCGATGGCGGTGCTCCACTCGTTCTGGTGGGAGGAAGGGACGAATGCCTTCGACGCCGTGCTTGCCGCCGACTCTACCTGCGCGATGGCGTATTGGGGTCTGGCGCTCAATGCGTGGGGCAATCCGTTCGCCGGCGGGCCGAGCGGCCCCGCGCTTGCCGCAGGCGCCGAGTCGGCCGCCCGAGCCGCGTCGCTGCCCGCGCGCACTTCGAGGGAGCGCGGTTTCATCGCCGCCGTGGGAGCGCTGTATCGTGACGCGGCGTCCACGCCCAACGCGGCTCGGCTCCAGGCCTACGCGGACACCATGGCGAGACTGCATCGCGCCTTCCCGCGCGACGTGGAGATCGCGATCTACCACGCGCTCGCCCAGATCGCCACGGCCCCGCGCACCGACACGACCTTCGCCCAGCAGCGGCGGGCGATCGCGATCCTCGAGCCGCTCTTCGCCCGCTACCCGGACCACCCGGGGCTCGCGCACTACGTCATCCACGCGACCGACACGCCGCGGCTCGCCCACCTCGGTCTCCGCGCGGCGCGGCGCTACGCGCAGATCGCCCCGGCGGCGCCGCACGCGCAGCACATGCCGTCGCACATCTTCGTCCGCCTCGGCCTGTGGGACGAGACCGTCGCCTCCAACTGGAGGTCCTACCGGGCCGGCTCGGAGTACGCCAGGGCGGCCGGGCTGGGCGGCGCGCCGGAGGAGCTGCACGCGCTCGACTACGCGGTGTACGGGTACCTCCAGCGCGGCCAGGACTCGGCGGCACGCGCGGCGGTGGCGGTGGGTCAGCGGGTGAACCCGTCGAACGCGGGCGGGCTCGTGGCATCCTACAACGGGACGGCGATGGCGGCGAGGATCCCGCTCGAGCGGGGGGATTGGGCGGCGGCGGCGGCATTCCCAGTGCCGTCCGATTCGCTGGCTCCGATCGCCTCGGCGCTGGCCCGCTTCACCCGCGCGATCGGCAGCGCCCGGAGCGGCCGCGCCGATGGGGCCCGCGCCGATGAGGCCTGCGCCGAGGTCGGCGCACTCGACTCGATCGCGAAGGTGCTCGAAGCGAAGGGGGAGCCCTACTGGAGCCGCGTCGTGCACATCAAGCGCGACGCGGCCGAGGCCTGGGCCAGGCTCGCGGCAGGCGACACGGCGCACGCGCTCGCGCTGGCCAATGCCGCGGCCGACACCGAGGAGGTCACCGACAAGCATCAGGTGACGCCCGGCGAGCTGCTGCCGGCTCGCGAGCTCGAGGGGGACATGCTGATCGCAACCGGGCGCCCCTCGGAGGCTCGCGTCGCATATCGGATAGCGCTGGCGCGGGAGCCGGGCCGGGCTCGAAGTACCTTCGGCGCGGCCCGGGCCGCGGAGCTCGCGGGCGACCGGAGCAAGGCGGCGGCGGGCTACCGGGAGTTCCTGCGCCTGATGGCGAAGGCGGATCCCGGCCGGGCCGAGATCGCCGTGGCGAAGGCCTTCGTCGGGCGGGGCGGCCGCGCAGCCCGCGCGGCAAGCGAGGACCGATGACGACGGAGCTCGAGCCCGCCCACGCCGGAACGATCGATCCGCGCCGCGTCCACCGCGCGAGTCTCGTGCGGGCCCTCATCGTGTGCGCCGTCTGGATCGGTACCTGGCCGTTTCGGGACCAGGGACCCTCGATGCGCCTCGGGCTCGACCTGCTGCTGACGGCCGGCGGGGTGTGGGCCGCGGCCCCGGGCCGCCGTCGGGGCGGGCCGCTGTTCGGCGAGCACGGACACTGGACCAGCCTGATCCTCGCCCTGCCGATCGGCTTCGGCATCGCCGCGGCCGCCGAGTTGTGGCACATGTTCCGGGGGACGGCTGGCTAGCTTGTCCCCCGATCTCGCGATCTACGCCGTCCACGCGGTGTTCTGGGGCGCGTTCGGGATCACGCGGTGGCTGGTCGGCGCGGGCCGCGCGGCACCCGCGCCCGCGACCTCGGCACCCGCCATCTCGGCACCCGCCACCGCGCCCTACTCCCGCCTCGTGCTCGCGGTCCACTTCATGGCCTTCGGCGTCATGTACATGGGCCTGGGCGCCGCGGTCATTCCCGGACGGGTACCGGTCTGGTTTCGCGGGCAGCGCATCGTCGGCATCCTCGTGATCGCCGCGGGTGCCTTCATGATGTGCTGGGCGCTGCTCTACTTCCGCTCCTGGCGCTTTCGGGCCACGCTCGACGCGGGCCACGAGCTGGCGACGGGCGGTCCATACGCGCTGGTGCGCCACCCCATTTACGCCGGGCTGAACCTGCTGGCGCTCGGCACCGCGGTCTGGGTGCCGACGTGGCTCACCTGGGCCGCGGTGGTCCTGATGGTGGTGGGCAGCGATCTTCGCGGCCGCGCCGAGGAGGGGGTGCTGCGGACGGCGTTCGGCGACACGTATCAGGCCTACTGCGCGCGCACCCGTCGATTCATCCCCGGGCTGTACTGAGTCGAGCTGTCGCCGCCGCCCTATTATCGCCGGCCCGCGCCGCTCGTCGCGATCTTCTCCTTCCTCGCCGGCGCTCCCTCCTGAAAGAAAGCGAGCAGCTCCCGGTTCACCCGATCCTTCAGCGTCGAGCACATCCCGTGCGGCGCCCCCTCGTATACCACCAGCTTCGCATCCTTCACAAGTTTGGCCGTCAGCCGGGCCGAGTCGTCGATCGGCACGATCTGATCGTCATCGCCGTGCAGGATCAGCGTGGGCACGTCGAACTTCTTCAGATCCTCCGTGAAGTCGGTCTCCGAGAACGCCTGGATGCAGTCGTATTCGTTCTTGAGCCCGCCCATCATGCTCTGGAGCCAGAACGAGTCCCGGAGCCCCTGTGACACCTTGGCCCCGTCGCGATTGGCGCCGTAGAACGGGGTCGCGAGGTCTTTGAAGAACTGCGAGCGGTCCGCCAGGACGCCGGCGCGGATCCCGTCGAACGCTTCCATGGGCGTGCCGCCGGGGTTGGCGTCGGACTTGACCATGACCGGCGGCACCGCGCCGATCAGCACCGCCATCGCCACCCGCTTCGTGCCGTGCCGGCCGAGGTAGCGGGCCACTTCGCCGCCGCCCGTCGAGTGGCCGACGTGGATGGCGTCGGTCAGATTGAGCGCCTGGACCAGGGCGGCGAGGTCGTCGGCGTAGGTATCCATGTCGTTGCCGGTCCAGGGCTGGCTGGAGCGGCCGTGGCCGCGGCGGTCGTGGGCGATGCAGCGGTAGCCGTTCTGCGCGAGGAACAGCATCTGATCCTCGAAAGCGTCCGCCGTCAGCGGCCACCCGTGGCTGAAGACCACGGGCTGCCCGGTGCCCCAGTCCTTATAGTAGATCTCGGTCCCATCGACCATGGTGATCGTCGGCATACTGGTTCCTCGTTTCTGGATGCCTGCGTGGAGGCGGTGACGCGGCGCGCGCCATAATGGGGAGCGGTTCAGGAAACGTCAACCGACGGCCGATCGATAGCGCTGAGCCGCCGTCTCACTCAGTTCCGCCTCACTAACCCGCTCAGCGCCACCCGATACTCCTTCGCCCCCTCATGCCAGTACACCCGATACTCCGTCGGGTAGTACCCGGCCGCCGCGTACCGCGCCGGCACCGCGACCGCCGCCCGGAAGTCCGGCTTGGTCTCCATGAACGCCTTCGTGACCATCGGCTCGGCGAAGGTCGGCTTCCCATCCCAGCTCCCGTACAGGAACGTCCTGGTGAACAGCTCCCCGTTCAGCTCCGGGCTCGTCGGGTCCACCCAGTGCGCTCCCATCAGCGGCACCGCGCCCGGCAGCTTCGTGTAGCCGGCCGGGACGAGCTCCGACGCCGGCACGCGCTCGCCCTTCGCCTCGAACTCGGGATCCGACGGCACGATCGCGCCTCGCTCCGCCTCGGTGGTGGAGAAGAAGTGGAAGTCGAAGTGGGGCTGGTCGTAGATGCCCGGCGGCATGTGCCCGGCCGGGTTCCAGTCGAGTGCCACGAACCGGTACGGCGTCGGGTTCCGAGCCGGCATCTGGAGGATCGAGGCGTACGTGTGATGCCCATCGGGCATCGGCATGCCGCCCGCGGCGCCGTCGGCGGGAAGCCCGGTGAACGCGGCCTCGCTCAGCGCCACGCCCACCTCGGCCGGCGCGCCCCTGGCGTACACGGCATACACCCGCGCCGTGCCGTTGCCGAGGGGCACCGCGGCCCCGTACGAGGTGGCGGACTCGGGCTCGCTGGCGACCGAGTCGCCGCAGGCGGTGAGGGCGAAGCCGGCGAGCAGCGGAAGGAGGATGCTGGGTCGGAGCAGGGTCGAGCGCATGGTGATCTCCCGGTGTGAGGTGCACCAGGATGCCGCCGGCGCGCCGGGCGCTCCATCCCAATTTCTCGGGGGCCGCGCGACCCCCCAGAAATGGGGGTACCCGCGGCGGGCGTGCGCCGGCAATTTCGGCCCGTGTCTGTCACCGAGGAGCAGTCCGGCATGATGCACGTGATCGCCCATCATCGGATCGCCGACCCCGAACGATTTGCCGCCCTCGCTGAGGCGCCGGCCCCGGACCGGCCCGCGCACTGGCGGCTCGTCGCCTGTGCACCGGTTCGGGGCGGCTCGGCGTGCTTCAGCCTCTGGTGGGCGGACTCGGCGGCGGACCTCGAGCGCTTTCTCCGCCGGACGGCCGGCGCCGCGGGGTCCGTCGAGTGTCACGAGGTGGACGAGGAGAACGCGATGGGCCTGGCGGCGGGGCCCGTTACCCTGATCTCACCTTTCCCGCCGCCCGCCGGCGCCGTAATTTCTCCGTACCCAGGGAGCCGCCCATGAGCCTTAGCATGACGGCCGAGCAACAGGCGTTTCAGAGCGTGAAGCGGGTGTGCTACGCGGGGCTCGATTCCGTGACCCTGCGGGTCGAGCTCGCCCGGCGGGTCGAGCGCGTGGTGCCCTCCGACGAGAACCACTTCTGGACGCTCGACCCGGAAACGGGCCTCATCACCCACGGCGTCGCCCAGAACCCCTCGCCCACGTTGCTCGCCGAGTTCCTGGGGCACCACTACCCCGACGACGAGGCCACCCAGGTGATCGACCAGGCGCGCGCCGGCGCCGCCATCAAGTCCGGCGAGGCGGCGGGCGGCCTGGAGCAGACGCTGCGCGACGTCGGGATCCGCTACCACATGCGCGCGCTCTTCTTCACGCCGGAGGCGTACTGGGGATCGTGGTGCATCCTCCGCGGCGGCACCACGAGGTTCACCGACCGGGAGGGCCGCTTCCTCGAGCGGATCGCGCCGCACGTCTCGGAAGGGTTGAAGAGCGCGGCGCTGCTGGAGCTGTCGACTCGCGAGGCGGAAGCGGGGGAAGCAGCGGAGCCGCCCACCGTGGTCGCGCCCGGGCCTGCCTTTCTCGTGCTCGGACCGCGCGGTAACGTCGTGCTCCGGACCGGGGCGGCCGGCCGCTACCTGGAAGACCTCGGCGCCGACGGCGCGGCCGGGGACGACCCGCTCCCGTTCCCGGTGCTGAGCGTGCGCGGCCGCGTTCTCCGGCTTGGCCGGCCGGCGGACGAGGCACCCGCCGCTGCCCGCCTGCGGGCACGCGGCCGCTCCGGGAGCTGGTACGCGCTGCACGCCACGCTGAGCGAGCCGGATGCGGGCGGCCTCTCCTCGACCGTGATCGCGATCGAGCCGGCCGCCCGGCACGAGGTCGCGCCGCTGCTCTTCCGGCTGTACGGCCTCTCGCCGCGGGAGCGGGAAGTGCTGATCTGGGTGGTCCGCGGCGAGCCGACCAAGCGGATCGCCTGGCACCTCGGCCTCTCGGTGCACACGGTGCAGGACTATCTGGACAAGGCGTGCGACAAGGTCGGCGTGCGCGGACGCAAGGCGCTCGTGGCGAAGCTGTTCCAGGACGGGTTCGCGCCGGAGCTGTGTGCGTGAGGCCAGGGTCCCGGGAGCGGGGACCCTCACGTTCGCTGGCCGCCTTCGTCTTCGGCGGCACCGCGCTGGTCCTGACCGGGCTCTGGTTCGGCCCGATCCTGGTCCGGCGTGCGGACCCGGTGAGCTGGCTGCTCTACGCCGGACTGCCCGGCGTCGCGGCGGCCGCTTCCGGCGCGATGCTCGGCCCGCCTCTGGTTCGCTCCAGCGGGCCCGGCGGAGACAGGGCGGCCTTTCTGCGCGGCGCGGGGATCGCCCTGGTGGCGCTCCTCCTGTTCGCGCCGCTTTATGCCGGCGTAGTCAAGCTGACGGAGCCGGGTTGGAGCAGCGTCGTGGGGCTCACGGTACTCGTACTCGAGTTC
Source organism: uncultured Gemmatimonadales bacterium (assembly GCA_963831425.1). GTDB lineage: Bacteria > Gemmatimonadota > Gemmatimonadetes > Gemmatimonadales > GWC2-71-9 > CAVVWJ01. The sequence continues at coordinate 96,603 of CAWHQC010000002.1, forward strand.
GGCGCTCTGGCGCTGGGGTGGGTGCTGGTGCTGGCGGGCGGGCTCGCGGGCTGGGCGCTGTATCGCTGGGGCCGGCGCGCATCAGTGCCGACCACGGGCTGACGCAATCAACGGATTCGCGCCCTCAGCCTGCGCCATGGCGTATTGGGGCCTGGCGCTCAATGCGTGGGGGAATCCGTTCGCCGGCGCGCCGAGCGGCCCCGCGCTTGCCGCAGGCGCCGAGTCGGCCGGCCGCGCCGCGTCGCTGCCCGCGCGGACCCGGCGGGAGCGCGGCTTCATTGCCGCCACGGAGCGCTGTACCGCGACGCGGCGTCCACGCCCAACGCGGCTCGGCTCCAGGCCTATGCCGACACGATGGCGACTCTGTATCGCGCGGAGCACCTTCGGTGCGGCGCGAGCGGCGGAGCTGCGGGAGACCGCGACGCGGCGGCGACAGGGTACCGGGAGTTTCTGCGCCTGATGGCGAAGGCGGATCCCGGGCGGCCCGGCATCGCCGTCGCGAAGGCGTTCGGTGAGCGGCGCGAGGCCGTCGAGCACTGAGCGGCGGGGGCTCGAGGGTCCATGGCGGTTCCGGGTGCGCGAAGGTACGTTTGGAGCACCCTCCATAAGGCTTGTCCGTGACCGACGTGGCGGCCTCGGCGTTAGCCGACGCACTTCGCGGCCGCTACCGCCTCGAACGCGAGCTCGGCCGCGGCGGCATGGCCACGGTCTATCTCACCCACGACATCAAGCACGAGCGGCTGGTCGCGCTCAAGGTGCTGCACGCCGAGCTCGCGGCGATCCTCGGCCCCGAGCGATTCCTGCGCGAGATCAAGCTCACAGCCCGCCTCCAGCATCCTCACATTCTCACGGTTCTGGATTCCGGGGAAATAGTCGCGGGTCGCGAGTCGCGGGTCGCGGGACGGTCACTCGAGACCCGCGACTCGCGACCCGCGACTCTCCTGTGGTACACCATGCCCTACATCGCGGGCGAGTCGCTCCGCCAGCGCCTCACCCGGGAGCCACAGCTCCCGCTGGATGACGCGCTTCGGATCGCGATGGAGGTCGCCGATGCGCTGGGCTATGCTCATCGCCAGGGCGTGGTCCACCGCGACATCAAGCCGGAGAACATTCTGCTCGCCGGCGACCACGCCGTGGTTGCCGACTTCGGGGTGGCCCGCGCGCTCGACCTGGCGGGCGACGAGAAGCTGACGTCCACCGGTCTCGCACTCGGCTCGCCCGCCTACATGAGCCCGGAACAGGCGACCGGAGACAGCCGGATCGACGGGCGGAGCGACCTCTACGCGCTGGGCTGTGTGCTCTACGAGATGCTCGCCGGGGAGCCGCCGTTCACCGGGCGGACGGCGCAGGTGATCATGGCGCGCCGCATGACCGAGCCGGTGCCACGCCTGGGCACCGTTCGTGACGTCCCCGCGCAAGTCGAAAGTGCGGTCATGAGAGCGATGGCGCGCTCTCCCGCGGACCGGTTCGCGGACGCTGCGCGCTTTACCGAGGCGCTCAAGGCTCAACCCGGGGCCATTCCGCAGCGCGGGCCGGTGCGGAGTGCCCGCCGACGAGTGTTCGGGCGGCCAGCTGGTGCTGGCCGGTGCGGGGGCTCTCGTGGCCGTAGCTGGAGCGTTCCTGCTGTATCGCGGCCTCGGCACTGCACCGGCCGGTGCGATCGATGCAAACCTCCTGGCCGTGGCCCCGTTCGACGTACTCGATCCTTCGCTGCAGCTCTGGCGCGAGGGACTGGTGGACGTACTGTCGAGAGACCTCGACGGCGCCGGCCCCATCCGGACCGTCTCTCAAAGCGTCGCTCTCAAACACTGGGCGGGTCACGCGGACCCCGCCTCGGCGGCGGCGCTCGGTGAACGGACCGGGGCCGGGCTGGTGGTCTTCGGGACTTTGGCTCGAAGGGGAGCCGACTCCGTCAGCCTTCGGGCGACGGTGCTGGACCGCTCGCGGAACGCGGCGGAGCCGGACCTCGAGGTGGCGGGAGACGAGCGGCGAATCGGCGAGCTGGCCGATTCGCTCGGCGTGAGGATTCTGGGGGTGCTCGGGCGCAACCGCCCAATCGGATCGCTGCGGCATGTCTCCCTCGCCTCGCGGTCGCTCCCGGCGCTCAAAGAATTCCTGCGCGGCGAGCAGTTTTACCGCCGCGGCCAGTGGGACTCCGCACTGGTGCACTACGACCGGGCCGTCGGGCAGGACAGCAGCTTCGGGCTCGCGTTCCGCCGCATGGTTCTCGTGCTGGGCTGGAATCCCGCCACATCAGGTGACTATCGGGACCCGGAGGAGTATCGGCGGCGCGCTGTGCTGCTGAACCGCGGCCTGTCTCCCCGGGACAGTCTGCTTTTCCTGGCTGATTCTCTCTTTGCCCTGGACCGTGACAGAGCCGTGCCCGTTCTCGAGGACGCCGCGCGCCGGTATCCAATCGATCCGGAGATCTGGTACATGTTGGGCGAGGACCGCTACCACGCCCGGGGTGGGGATCCTGCGGCGCGTGACGCCTTCGAGCGGGCCATCGAGCTCGACCCCGGGTTCGCTCCCGCGTACGAGCATGTCGTCTATTTGGAGATGCAGCGGGGACGGCCCGATGTGGCGCTACGTTACGCTCAGGCATATGCAGCGTTGGACCCGACGGACGTGAACGGAACGTCGCTACGCCTGGAGGCCCTCGTCCTTGATTCCGGGGGTACCAGCGCACCAGCCGTCCAGCGTGCGATCCGGAGCGCCTCAGCGCTCGCGCTCTACGTCGCGGGACTGGACCTCGGCTTATCGACTGACTCCGCCGAGACGGCGATCATGTTGCTGCGAGAGCTCGCCACCGGCAGGCACGATGTCGCGGGTGCTCCTCCCTGGGTCGCCGATTCGGTGATGTGGCCGCAGTACCTCGCAGCCGGCCTCGCATTCCGTGGTCACCTGCGTGCGGCAGCGGAGGCGGATCGCAGGCTGCTCGCGAATCCCGAGGCGTCGCCCTACAGCCCGTGGCTTGACCCGTTTACCAGCCTCAGCCTCTTTGGCATCATCCCGGATTCGGTGGCCGGCGCCGCCTTCGGACGCTCGCTCGAGCCCGGCGAGTCCTGGGAGCCTGGCACTCCGCGGCACTTCAGTGGACTACCGTGGTGGTTGGCCCGGCGTGACACCGCCTCGCTCGCCCGGTTCACCGCACGAGCCGCAGCAGTCGCCCGCAGGGCCAGGTCACCATCGCTGCTCGAGGACGCCACTCGGCTGGGCGGCCTCGCTGGCGCCTATCTCACGCTCGCCCGCCACGACTCCGCGGCAGCCTTGCTCCAACTGCAGTCGATACCGGATACGTTGTGCTCGGATGAGTGGGGAGTCCGCTGCTTCTACGGGAAGCTCACGCTCGTCCGCCTCCTCGCCGCGCGGCGCGAGTACCGGGCGGCCGGTGGTCTGCTCGAGCGATGGTGGTGGCAGGGGCGCGGACCCGTCCGCATACTCGCCATCCTGGAACGTGGACGAATCGCCGAGCACCTGGGCGAGCGTGAGAAGGCGGTCGAGAGCTACCGTTACGTCGCTGACGCGTGGCGCCGCGCCGATCCCGAGCTGCAGCCGTATGCGACGGAAGCGCGGGAGGGGCTCGCTCGGCTGGCCAGGAGAGAGTGATGGATTCGCGCCGGAGCTGTGTGCGTGAGGGCCGGGACTTACCGGGCGCTGTCCACGTTATCGAGTAGCGTGCGCACGCACCGCGCCAGCGTGTCGGGTGCGAACGGCTTCATGAGGAAGGAGCTGTGCCGGTGCTGCAGGGCTCGCTCGCCCGCGGCTTCCCCGGGATGACCCGACATGAATACCACGGGCAGACGGGGGAATCGGTGGTGCACCCGCGTGGCCAGCTCGATGCCGTCGAATGCATCATCGGACAGGTCGATGTCCGTCACGAGGAGATCGAGCCGGCCCGTGTGTCGCTCCAACAGCTCGAGCGCCAGCCTGCCGTTGGCCGCTTCGATCACGGCATAGCCCGCCGCCCGGAGCATTCGCGCGGTCATGGTGAGAACGGGCGGCGTGTCCTCGACGACGAGTATGACTTCGCCCGCCACCGGCCTGATCGGTGTCCCCTCCACGGGTCCCGGGATCTCGGCGTCCTTGACGACCGGCAGATGCACCAGGAAGGTCGTCCCCTGGCCGGGTGCGCTGCTCGCCCACACGTAGCCGCCCATCTGCTTGATGATGCCATACACCGTGGCCAGCCCCAGGCCCGTGCCCTTCCCGTCCGGCTTCGTGGTGAAGAACGGCTCGAACAGGTGGGCGAGGGTGTCCGCATCCATGCCGACGCCGGTGTCCGTACAGGTCGAGCAGCAGATACGAGCCGGGCCGGATGGTGAATCCGGACGGGACCCCCGAGACACCGGCTCCGAACTCCACGGGCCGGGTCTCCAGGGTGAATCGCCCGCCGCTCGGCATCGCGTCACGCGCATTCATGGTCAGGTTGATCAGGGCCTGCTCCAGCTGGCCCTGATCCGCCCGCACCAGGGCACCGCCCGACGCAAGCCGCAGCTCCAGGGCACACGACCGGCCGAGCGTCCGCTGGAGTGCGGGCGCCAGAGTGGTCACGACCCGGTCCACCGAGAGCAACTCCGGCCGGACGATCTGACGGCGGCTGAACGACAGCAGTTGGGAGGTCACCGTCGCGGTCCGTTCCGCGGCGCGCTTGATCTGCTCGATGTCCGCGCGTACCTCCGGCGGCAGATCAGCGCGACGAAGCACGAAGACGGCCGCCGAGAGCACGACCTGCATCTGATTGTTGGCCTCGTGGGCGACGCCGCCCGCCAGACGCCCGACGGCATCCATCTGCTGCATCTGCTGGAGGTGCCGCTGCACGAGGCGCTGTTGTGTCACATCGGCGAACGTACCCACCGCGGCGACGATGGCCCCCTCGGCGTCACGGATCGCCGCCGCGTTCATGTTGAATGTCGCGGGCGTGCCGTCGACACGAACACACTCGACATCCTCGCCGGCCACCGTGCCGCCTCCGCGAAGTGCCCGGGCCAGGGGCCATTCTGCCGACCCGTCCGCCTGTCCCATCGAGTGCAGACGCTCGGACAGCAGTTCGAGCGTCGATTCGCGGTCCAGGCCCTCGGGATGCCGAGCAATCGCGCGGCCGCACGGTTCGCGAAGGTCACGTGGCCGGAAGGGGCTTCGACGAAGACCACCCCCGCCGGAAGATTCTCCAGGACGGTGGCCAGCCGGGTGCGCTCGGCGTCCAGTTCGGCCCGCGCGAGCCGCTCCGCCTGGTGCAGGCGCAGATTGTCGGCCACCAGGCGCGCCTGGCGAACCTGTTCGGACAGCCGGGCGATTTCGATCGGGGCGGCGGACTGGTCGGCAAATGCCGCGAGCGTGGTTTCCTCCATCGTGGTCCACGGAGTGGTCCCTGTCCGGGTGACGGCGAGCAGTCCGGTGACTTCGTCCTGCACGATGAGCGGCACCGCCATGAACACCCTGGGCGTGTCGGCGATGAGCCCCGCCTCCAGCCGTTGCACGAGTCGCTCGTCGAGCGTTCCGGCGAACGCCGCCGCCTCGGTGGCATCGACGCCGTGGACCGCACGCGGGTGGGCCTGTCCGTCGTCCCCGACGAGCATCAGCACGGTCTGATCCGCCCCGAGCACGGTGGCCGCCTGCGTGGCCGCGATCTGCAGGATGTCATCGAGGGATCGCGCCTGGGCGATGGCGCGACCGAGGGCGGTCAACTGGTGGAGAATCGCCATCGCCGCCGGAGACTCGAACGCGCTCTCGGAGGCGAGGGGTTCCGCGCCCACTCGGGTCCGCTCGGCCTCAGCCGACATGGACGCCCCGGGCCATGATCGTCACCGGATGCACGCCGTCATCGTGGACGCTGCCGCGCGTCTTGAAGACGCTGAGCCGCCGCGACAGCCGCTCCCCTCGCTGGACTTCCACCAGCAACAGGTTGTCGCACATATAGCTCAATCGATCGAACTCTCCCGGGACGGGTGAGCCGACCGTTGACGGGTGATGACCCACGTCCTCCAGGAGGAGCATCGCGGTGATCCCTCGAACGGCGAATCGCTGGACCAGCGCGTAGAGATAATCGTGGGTGCGATGCACATCGCCGGACGCCAGGGACAGATCGCCGACCGCGTCGAGCACGACCCGCCGCACGCCGTGCCGTTCGATCACGTCGAACATGCGGACCATCACCTGGTCGATCTGCAGTTCGACCGAGGAGGTGTACAGCAGGTGGAGTCCCTGCTCCCGCAAGGCCGACAGGTCGCCTCCCAGGTCACTGATGGCCCGGGCCAGCTGGGTGGGGTTTTCCTGAAAGTTGACGTACAGCGACGGTTCGCCCGCGGCCACTCCCGCGAGCGTGAACTGCAATCCGATGGTCGTCTTGCCCGCTCCCGTCGGGCCCGCCACGATGGTCGTGCTTCCACGCCAGAGCCCGCCGCCGATCAGGGGGTCGAGCCCGGGAATCCCGGTGGAGACCCGCTCCTGGGGTATGGTGTACCCGGCGGGCACTCGCGGACTCACGAGCCGGGGATAGACCTCGAGGCCGGACGGCGTGATCCGGAACGCGTGCAGGCCTTCGAGATACCCGCTCCCTCTGAGCTTGCTGACCCGGAGGAACCGCTCATCGCGTGTGGAGTGCTTGTGACGGGCGAATTCGAGAATCCCGTCCGCTACGGCGAACTCCGGGTACAGTGCCACGTCTGCTTCGCGATACTCGCCCACCAGGAAAGTCGTCGTCGCATAGGCGCTCAGCAGCCCGGCCAGGTCGGCGATGAGGCGCCGCATCTCGGCCACCGATGTGGACAGGTCGTGGATGGCCTTGAACGAGTCGATGATGATGAGGCTCGGTGCCGCGGTCTGGATCGCCTCCCGCAGCCGGGGGATCAGGCTGGCCACCCCCTCGCGCGCCAGCAGCGCACCGATGTCGTCGTACAGCACGGCCGTCCCCAGCTTGCTCTCGTCGTAGAAGGGCATGAGCTGCAGGTACGTCACAACCTTGCTGAGCGGTTCGGACAGCGTGGTCAGATACAGCACCGGTCGCTCGCCGGCGGCGTTGGCGAACAGGAGCTGCTCGGCGAAGAGGGTCTTGCCGGTGCCGGGCTCGCCCATGAGGATGTTGATCGAGTTGGCGGGAAAACCGCCCCCGAGTACGGCATCGGCCTGCGGATTGCCGGAACTGATGCGGTCCGGCGTGGGATTGGATGCACTCATGGCGTGGGTCGCTCTGTCGAATTTCCTCGTGGCGCGCGGGCGCTCGCGCCGGGCGTGGCGGCGAGCAGCCCGCGCACCGTGTCGATGAGTCGCTGAGCCGCGAGCGGCTTGGGCAGGAACGCGTCCGCGCCGGCATCGTGTGCCCGCACCTCGGCGGACAGGAGGCTGAACACGAGCACGGCTGCGTCCCGGGTCGTCTCGTCCGCCTTGAGCCGGCGACAGAGCGCCAGGCCATCCAATCGGGGAACCAGGATCTCCGTGATCACGATGGTCGGCCGCAGCGCGCGGGCGAGTTCGAGCGCTTCGAGGCCATCCGAGGCGAACGTGACTTCGAAACCTGCTTCCTTCAGGAAGTAGGTCTCGAGCTCCCGCATGTGCGGATCCCGTTCCACGCAGAGGATGACTGCGCGTTGGACGGGGTTCGCGGTATCGGTGTTGGGTTGGGGATCCAAATTCGCCCTGGGAATGACCGAGCCTCGGATTGCCCGGCCGGAAGCCTGGGCAGGCGTGCCTGTGCAGCAGGGTGATGACCGGACGCCGTACCAATATACCGGCTCCCGACGGGCCACGTAACCTAGCCTTGGGGCAGCACCGAGTGAGTCGCGTCACCGCACCGCGAGGGAGTCGCGGCCAGCATGTGGCACACGCGGAGGCAAATCACCATGCCACGACGGTTCAAAGTCGGCGATCACGTCACCTGGAACTCCGAGGCCGGGCGCGTCAGCGGCACGATCATCAAGGTGCACACCGGGGATTTCGACTACAAGGGGCACACGCACCACGCCAGTAAAGATGATCCGCAGTACGAGATCAAGAGCGACAAGACCGACCACGTGGCGGCGCACAAGGGCTCGGCCCTGAAAAGGACAAGCCACTGACGGCCCGGGCTCCCATAGGGCGTTACATTCCTGCCATGCGCAAGCCGTCGTCGTTCACGTGGCTCACCCTGGTCGCGGGCCTCGCGCTCGGCCTGATCGGGCTGCGGGATCGGGTGCCGGGATACCGGTCACTCGCCGCGGACCGGTTTGGGGTCGAGCACGAAATCCCGGCGCCGGGCGTGCACGACCTGGTTCGCCTCCGGCTCGCACCGCCCCTCCGCGCCGAGCGGGAGAGACGGGCGATTCCGCCGGGGCATTGCCATCTTCGCCTGCGGCATCCCCGGAGCCGCGTCTCGCAGCGCAATCGGCAAGGTATCTCCGTCTCGACGCCAGCCCCGCCCCGGGCGAGCGCCTTCCGTACTATCCCACGGGTCCTCCCACCTCCATGTAACTCGCCGGCCCACATCCCGGGCCCGGCGGTTCCGCCACATCCGGTTCGCAGCCCCGCCGCGCGACAGACTGTCGCGCGGAGGCTCGGGGCCGCCATGCCGTCACGTTCATGGAGAGGGGTCCCTCATGTCCGAGGCATTCCGGTGGACTCGCACGCACACCATCTGGCTGCTCATGGCCCTCGCGCTGGTTCCGGCCGCGCTGGTCCGCGCGGTGTTCGGCGGCTGGGAAACAGCGCCCGCCATGCTGCGGTGGATCGTCCTGGTGGCTGGTTCCGTGTGCACCATCGCGGCGGTGTCGCTCATCGTCGCTCGCAGCCCCCACGAAAGATCCGGCTGACGCCTATCGCTTGGATGCGGCCATGGTGATGTTCCGTCCATGGCCGCTCGCGATCGCCACCTTCTTCGTCCTGCCGGAGTCCGGAGGCTCGCGATGCCCGTAGACCGGCTGCTTTCCCACTGATGATCGCGCAGCTACTGGCGCTCTCTCTCGCCGGGAGCTGCGCGGCGTGGCCGCTCGGGCGCGTCTTCGGACGCAGGAGCTCCGGCTGGCTGCTCGCGCTCCTGCCGGCCGGGCTGTTCGCGGCACTCCTGAGCTTCACCCAGAAAATCGCGGCCGGCCGCGTCATAACCCAGCAGGTGGCCTGGGCGCCGTCGCTCGGGATCAATCTCTCGCTCCGGCTCGACGGCTTCTCCCTCCTTTTCGCGCTGCTCATCACCGGCATCGGCGCGCTCGTCGTCATCTACGCCGGCGCGTACCTGTCGGACCAGCCGGACGCGGCTCGGAGCCGGTTCTTCACCCTGATCCTGCTCTTCATGACGGCGATGCTCGGCGCCGTCCTCAGCGACAATCTCGTCGTCCTGTTCCTCTTCTGGGAGGCGACGAGCATCCTTTCGTTCCTGCTGATCGGCTTTGACGCCGACAGCCCGCACGCCCGGCGCTCGGCGCTCATGTCGCTGCGGGTGACGGCGGGCGGCGGCCTCGCCCTGCTGGCCGCGGTCATCCTGATCGGCGCGACTACCGGCAGCTATTCGCTCACCTATGCGGCCGCACACGCTGAGGAACTGGCGCGGAGCCGCTGGGCCGCGCCCATCCTGCTCGGGCTCCTCGTCGGCGCGTTCACCAAGTCGGCGCAGTTCCCGTTTCACTTCTGGCTGCCGAACGCCATGCAGGCGCCGACGCCCGCCTCGGCGTATCTCCACTCGGCGACGATGGTGAAGCTCGGCGTCTACCTGCTCGCGCGCTTCGAGCCCGTGATCGGCGCCATCCCGGGCGGCCGGGATGTGGTGATCGCCGTCGCGCTCGCGACGATGCTGGTCGGGGCGTTCCAGGCACTCCGCGCCGAGAACTTCAAGGCCGTGCTTGCGTACTCGACGGTCGCGTCGCTCGGGATCCTGGTCATGCTCGTCGGCCTTGATGGGCCGATGGCGAGCGTCGCGATGGTCGGCTTCATCCTCGCCCATGCGCTCTACAAGGCGGCGCTGTTCTTCTGCGCGGGGACCGTGCTGCACGCGACGGGGCTCAGCAAGCTGCGCGCGATGGGCGGCCTGGCGCGCTTCCTTCCGATCACCGCCGCCGCCGCCGTCCTCGCCAGCCTCTCCATGGCGGGACTGCCGCCGTTTCTCGGGTTCATCTCCAAGGAGTTCCTGTTCGAGGCGCAGATTCGGAGCTCCTGGAACGTCGTGCCGATGGCGGTGGCGGTGATCGTGAACGCCGTCATCGTGGGCGTCGCCGGGGTCGTCACGCTGCGCCCGTTCTTCATGGGCCAGGACAGGGTGGAGGAGGTCCGGCACGGGGAAACTGCCGGGCTTCTCGTCGGACCGGTGGTGCTGGCGCTGCTCGGTCTCGTGATCAGCCTGCAGCCGGACTGGATCAGCCGGTCGGTTCTCGGGCCCGCGGTGACCGCCGTCTACGGCTCACCGGTCGAGGTGGAGGTCGCGTTCTGGCACGGCGTCACGCCGATGCTGGCGCTCAGCGCGCTGGTGGTGGGGATCGGCGCCGTCCTCTTCGTCTTCTGGCGGCCGATCCACGCGCGGCTCCGCCGGCAGACGCAGGTGGACCGGTACGACGCCGAGAGCGCCTGGGAGGCGGCGCTCCGTGGCGTCGAGGCGCTGGCGGCGGGAACGGCCCGGCGCGTCCAGCACGGCGACCTGCGCGGCTATCTCCAGGTCGTGATCGCGAGCGCCGCGGCGTTCGCCGCGTGGGGCCTCCTCGGGGCCGGTCCGGGGCCCCGCCTGCCGGACGTGGCCGCCCTCGGTGGCCTTCGGCTCGGTCCGGCCATCGTCGCGCTGGTGGGGCTCGCCGGGGGCGTAGCCGCCGGGCGAGCGCGGACGCTGCTGTCCGCGATGATCGCCGTCGGCCTCACGGGCTTCGTCGCGGCGCTCACCTTCCTGCTCAACGGCGCACCCGATCTGGCGCTCACCCAGTTCGCGGTCGAGTCGCTGATCGTGGTGCTGCTCGCGGTGGCCCTGTTCGTTCTGCCACTGGCCGCGCCGCCGACCCGCACGAGGTGGGAGCGGGCGCTCGATGTGGGCGTGTCGGCCGGCTTTGCCGCGGTACTTTTCGTCGTGCTGCTCGACATGGGCATGGGCCCGCCGCGGACGGACGTGTCCGCGTTCTTCGCCGCGCGGAGCTACCTCGAGGCCTTCGGGCGGAACGTCGTCAACGTGATCCTCGTGGACTTCCGCGGCGTGGACACGCTGGGCGAGACGACGGTGATCGCGCTCGCGGCCGTCTTCGCCTGGTCGGTGCTCGGGCCGAGGACGGCGCGAGAGCGCGCCGCTCGCGCCGGGGCCGGTCACGGCGCGTTCATTCTCCAGGCCACGAGCCGGATCTTCTTCTGGCTGCTCGCCGGAGCGTCGGTGGTCATCCTGCTCCGGGGCCACAACGAGATCGGCGGCGGGTTCGTGGGCGGGCTCGCGGCCGCGCTCGCCTTCGCGGTTGTCTCGCTCGCGGACGGCGTCGGGCGCGCCCGGTCGCTGCTCCGTGTCCACCCGCTCTCGCTCGCCGGCGGCGGGCTCCTGCTCGCGCTGGCGAGTGGCCTGCCGGGTCTGTTTCTCCACGGCAACTTCCTCAGCAGCGTCTGGCTGGAGACCGACCTGTGGGGTATCCACGTCAAGCAGGGGACGACGCTGCTCTTCGACCTCGGCGTCTACCTGGTCGTCCTGGGCGGCGTGCTCGCCTTTCTGTTCGGCCTCAGGCGGGAGGCCGCGCGATGAGCGCGATGAGCGTGCTCTACGCGCTGGTGGCCGCCGGCCTGTTCGGCTGCGGGCTCTACATGGTCCTCTCGCGCAATCTCTTCCGCCTGCTGCTTGGCCTCTCGCTGGTGACCACGGCGGTGAACCTCGTGGTGTTTCAGGCGGGACGATTCCGCTCGCTCCAGCCGCCGCTCATCCCCGAGGGCGCTGACCGGCTCCGCGACTCGGCCGATCCGCTGCCTCAGGCCCTGATCCTGACCGCGATCGTGATCGGCTTCGCGCTGACCGTGATGCTCGCCGTGCTGGCGCTGCGCGCCTGGCACGGCCACGGCACGCTCGCGAGCGACGAGATCCGGTCGGCCGAGCGGCTCGGCGATCCCTTCGCGGGCGAGACGGGCGATGGTGGTTGACGCGGCAGTCTGGCCCTCTGGCCCGTGGCCGTCCCGCTCGCCGCCGCCGCGCTCACCACGCTGCTCCGACGCCGGCCGGCGCTGCAGCGCGGCGTGATGGAGGGCGGAGTGGCGCTGATGCTCGCCTCATCCCTGCTGCTCCTGGCACGGGCCGCGCGGGGCGACGTGCTCGTGGTGAACTTCGGAGGATGGGGGGCGCCGTTCGGGGTGACCTTCGTCGCCGACCGATTGGGCGCCGCGCTCGCCGCGGTGGCCGGGATCGTAGGGCTGGCGGTCGCCATCTACGCCCGCGCCGACATCCGCGCGCGGCGGCGGCGCGCCGGCTTCGATCCGCTGTTCCTCGCCATGCTGGCGGCGGTGAACGGCGCGTTCCTCACGGGCGACATCTTCAACCTCTACGTCTGGTTCGAGCTGATGCTGGTCACCGCGCTCGGCCTGGTGACGCTCGACCGGCGGCCGGCCCAGATCGACGGCGCCATCCGCTACGCGGCCATGAGCATGATGGGTGCGACCTTCATCCTGCTCGGCATCGGCCTGCTCTACGGCGCGGCCGGTACGCTCGACATGGCGGACCTGGCGGCCACGCTCGCCGGCCGGCCGCCGACCGCGACAGTCCGCGCGGCGGCCTTTCTGCTGCTGGCCGGGTTCGCGCTCAAGGCCGGGCTGTTCCCGTTCTTGTTCTGGCTGCCCGCCTCCTATCACACCGCGCCGGTCACCGCGTCCGCCGCGCTCGCCGGGCTGCTGACGAAAGTCGGGTTCTATGCCTGCCTGCGCGTGTTCGTCCTGGTGTTCGGCGTCGGCCGCGGGGCGGGGGTCGCGGGCCTTCCAGCCGCATTCGCGCTCCTCGCCGCCGCGACCATGCTCGTCGGCGTGCTCGCCGCCATCGCGCAGACCGACCTGCGGAGACTGCTCGCCTTCCACGTGGTCGGCCAGGTCGCCTACCTGATGATGGGGCTGGCGCTCGCCTCGACGCTCGGGCTCGCCGCGGCGATCTTCTACACCATGCACACGATGCTGCTGCAGACCGGCCTCTTCCTGGGCGTGGGCGCGATCGCGCGGGCAACCGGCGGCTTCGACCTGCGCCGGAGCGGCGGTCTGATGCGCGAGCACCCGCTCCTCGCGGGACTGTTCGCGGTGCTGGCCCTCTCGCTCTCGGGCGTCCCGCCGCTCTCGGGCTTCTGGGCCAAGTACCTGGTCATCGATGCCGCCTTTCGGGCTGATGCGGCATGGCCAGCGTGGCTGGCGGTGGTGGCGCTGGTCGTCGGATTCCTCACGCTCTACTCGATGAGCCAGCTCTGGACGCAGGCGTTCTGGAGGCCGATGCCCGGGCGCCGGCACGTCGGCCGCCGCGTTCCGCCCGCGATGATCGCGGCACTGGTGCTCCTGGGAGTGTGCACCCTCGGTATCGGACTCGCGGTCGAGCCGGTCTCCCGCCTCGCGCGCGACGCCGCCGTGCAGATGCTGCCCGCGCCGGCGACGGCGAGCCGGCGATGAGCCGCCTCCGGGCCGCGGTCTCGCTGGCGGGCGCCTTCGTCTACGATCTGGCCGCCTCGTCCATCGCGGTCGCGCGCATCGTCCTCGCGCCGCACAGGCGCTACGTACCGGCGATCGCCATCATCCCCGTGGAGGCGAAGACCGAGTGGGGGGTCGCGCTCTTCGCCTATCTGGTGTCGCTCACCCCCGGCTCGACATCGCTGCACGTGGCCGACGACCGGCGGTCGCTCTACGTGCACTTCCTGGACGCGCCCGATCCGGCCGCCCGGGCCGCCGAGATCAAGGCGCTGTACGAGCGCCGCATCCGATTGCTGGAAGGACAGGAGGTCGCTCCGTGATCCGCCCCGAGCTCGCGACGGTCGCGACGGTCGCGACGGTTCTGATGGTCGTGCTGGCCCTGGCGGTCGCGCTGGCCGGCTACCGGATGCTCAAGGGGCCGGGGTACGCCGACCGCTTCGTCGCGCTCGACATGCTCACCGGAGTGGCCGTGGCGTTCTCGGCCCTCACGGCGGTTGCCACCGGCCGAGGCGCGTTCCTCGACGTCGGCCTCGGGCTCGCGCTGGTCAACTTCGTTTCGACCTGCGCCTTTGCCACGTTCCTCGAGCGGAAGGGAGGGCCGAGGTGATCCGTGCGGTCGTTGCCATGCTGCTGATGGCCGCCGGCGTGGCGTTCATCGCGATCGCCGCGCTTGGTGTGGCGCGCCTGGCCGATGCGTTCCAGCGGATGCATGCGGCGACCAAGGCGGGCGGCATCGGCGTCAGTCTCGTCATTCTGGGCGTCCTCGTGGCCGGCGGCGTGGCGCGGCCGATCAGCGGCGTCCTCACGATCGTCTTCATGCTGCTGACGCTCTCCGTCTCATCCCAACTCCTCGCTCGCGCGGCCTACATATCGGGCGCGGCGGTGCGAGGGCTCGAGCGGGATGATCCGCTCGCGGGCGTGCTGGACCGGCAGCCCGCGCCGCTGGAGGAGCGCACTGGCCAGCCCCGCACCCCACTCGACGGCGATGAGGGCAGGGGACATCTTTGATCCGAATGGTGGCGAGCCGGCCGGCGACCGTCAGTATTCGTTGCCCGCCGTCCGCCGCAGCCTGGCTCGGAGAACCGCGGCCACGTCGACCTTTCCCTTGTCCATGGCCGTCTCCGCCGGCCGGCGCCCGACGTAGTTTGCAGCCTCGGGATCCGCTCCCGCGGCGAGGAGCGCTTCGGCCGCCTCCATCGCCCCGGCCTCCGCGGCATGATGAAGCGCGGTGAACCCGGTGCGGTTGCGCGCTTCCAGCGACGCCCCGTGCGCGAGCAGGAACCGGATCGCCGGGACCCGGTTGTACCACGCCGCCCAGTTGAGCGCGCGGCGCCCATTGGGATTGGCGCGGGTGTCGAGGGAATCGATCACTGCGCCCCGCTGCAGCGCCACGGCCATGGCCGCTGTGTCGCCCTGGGTTGCGCCCTCCCAGAGGGCGACCTGGGCATCGGGCACCTGGGCGCGGGCCGTGGTGGGGGAGAAAAGGGTCGAGATGAAGATCGCGGCAAACGACGAGCAGCGCATGACTGCCTCCTGGCGCGAGGACGGGTGAGCCGTCAGACACTCCGGGCCGCGGCAGGGTTGCACGCCCGCTCGTACTCGCGAGGTAGCCCATGAGCATCGAGGCAGGCGCCATCCCTGCCGCGGTTGCCCTCGGCATCGGCGCCACGCTGGTGATGGACCTGTGGAACCTGTTCCTCGAGCGTGCGTTCGGCATTCCATCGCTGAACTACTGCATGCTCGGCCGCTGGATCCGCCACATGCCCGCGGGCACGCTCCGGCACGCGAGCATCGCCTCCGCCCCGCGGATGCCGCTCGAGTGCCCCGTCGGCTGGATCGCGCACTACACGATCGGTGTGGTGTTCGGGCTGGTGTTCGTCGGGCTGACGTCAGGTGACTGGCTGGTCCGGCCAACCGTGCTGCCGGCGCTGCTGTTCGGCATCGCCACGGTCGTGTTCCCGCTCTTCATCCTGCAGCCGTCGCTGGGCCTCGGCGTCGCCGCCTCGAAGACGCCCAGGCCGGCGCGGGCCAGGCTGAAGAGTCTCGGGACGCACATCGTCTTCGGTGTTGGGCTGTATCTCTGTGGGCTCGGGGTGAGCTATGTGCTGCGGGCGCAGGCCTGAGGACGGTGCGCGGCCCGGGCTGGGAGGCAGGGAGGCTCCGGGCGGGAGGCTCCGGGGCGGGAGGCTCCGGGCGGAACCGTCATCGCAACGGAGCTGGCATGCCGAGCGGGGCTGTCATCTCGAGCGGGGCTGTCATCTCGAGCGGGGCTGTCATCTGAGCGGGGCTGTCATCCCGAGCGGGGCTGTCATCCCGAGCAGAGCGAGGGATCTTGCCGGGCCGAGTTCGAATTCCAGGCGAGGAGATCCCTCGCTGCGCTCGGGATGACAGTGCCGCCGCAATGCCACCTTCCGTCCTTCCGGCTTTCCGGCTTTCCGTCCTTCCGTCCTTCCGGCTTTCCGGCTCGTCTTTCCGTCCTTTCCTCCGTCCTCTTGATCTCAGACCCGCGGTGGTGCCATGTCTCCCGATCCGGTCAACCTGTACGACAACGTGTACGCGGACTTCGCCAGCACCGCCGAGTCTGCGGTCCGGCACGAGGCCTACGGCGAGGACCTGGGCCAGAGCAGTTGGCTCACGGCCCGGGAGTGGCTGGAGTTCGCCGATCAGCTCGGCATCGGTCCGGACGCCCACGTGCTCGAGGTGGGCAGCGGCTCCGGCGGACCCGCCGTCTACCTGGCGGCCGCGCGCGAGTGCCGGGTCACGGGTGTGGACATCAACGAGCACGGCGTGCGCAACGCCAGGGCCTTGGCCGAGGGCAGGGGGCTGTCGCAGCGGGTGCGCTTCGAGGTCGTTGATGCCGGGCAGCCCCTGCCGTTCCCCGACGGGTGCTTCGACGCCGTGGTCTCGAATGATGCCATGTGCCACATCGCCAATCGCGCCGCCGCGCTCCGAGAGTGGCACCGGGTCCTTCGGCCCGGCGGCCGCGCCCTCTTCACGGACGCCATGGTCCTCACGGGCATCGTCTCTCACGAGGAGCTCGCGACCAGGAGCTCGATCGGCTTCTACCTGTTCGTGCCGCCGGGTGTGAACGAGGCCCTGCTGCGCGAGGCCGGGTTCGCCGTCGTCGGAGTCCAGGACGTGACCGCCAACGCGGCGGAGATCGCTTCCCGCTGGCACGATGCGCGTGTCCGCCACCGGGAGCCGCTGCTCGCGAGAGAGGGCGAGGCCAATTTCGACGGCCTCCAGCGCTTCCTGCGCTGCGTTCACACGCTCTCCGCGGAGCGACGCCTGTCGCGTCAGGCGTATCTCGCGGAGAAGCCGGTGCCACGCTAATCCGGAGCTCACGTAATGTCTGCCAATATGCCCTCGGGCGACCTCGCCGAACTGGAGCGCACCGTGGGCCGGCTCCAGGCGGCCTGGAACGCCATGGACGGTGCCGCCTTTGCCGCCCCGTTCGCCGCCGACGCCGACTTTGTCACCATCCGCGGCGAGCACTTCCGCGGCCGGCCCGCGATCGCCGCCGGTCATGCGGCGATCTTCCGCACCGTCTACGCCGGAAGCACCGTCGAGATGGCCATCGAAACCGGTCGGCTGCTGCGCCCAGAGGTCGCGCTGGTGCACGTGCGCTCCCGCCTGACCGCTCCCGTGGGCCCGCTGGCAGGGCATCACGCCGCGCGGTTCTCGCTGGTGCTCACGAAGGAGCCCGGTGGGTGGGAGATCGCGTCCCTGCACAACACGCTGGAGGCTGCGCAGGAGCCGCCCGCCTCAAGTACTGCGGGCTGACGCGGCACGACTGCGCGGTCTGACCGTCAGCCTCCCACGATCTCGCCCGCCGTCCCCCGGAGCGAGACCTCGCTCAGATCGAGCTCCGCCTCGAGCCGCTCCGCGCTCTCGTCGTTGAGGTCGCCGTCGTCCCACCGCTGGAGAATCGCGCGGCGCGCGTCGGCGAGGGCGAGCAGCAGCCACCGGGATTCCTCATCGCTCGCCAGCGAGGCCGCGAGGCGGACCCGCCGTCCCGGCTCGCCCACCTCCCGCGCCAGCACGTTGTTCAGCCGGGCACGCTGGTCTGCCGTGATCGCGCCTTCGGCCGCCAGCCGCTCGATGCGATCGCGTCCGGCGAGTTCGGCGGCCGCGCGCGCCTCGCGCTCTTCCCGCGCCGGGGCATCCGGATCGGCGATGCCGAGCCACCGGATCAGTGGCGCCAGCGTGAGACCCTGGCCGAGCAGGGTGACGAGGACGACGGCCAGCGCGATCGCCACGAGCTCGTTGCGTGCGGGGAACGGTGCGCCCGATGGCCGTCCGGAGCGGGATGGCGAGCGCCAGCGCGAGCGTGACCACGCCCCGCATTCCCGACCATCCGAGCGCGGTGAGCTCGGAAGTCGGCGGGGTGGGCCGATTCCGAGGCGGTGACCAGCCGGGTCGCGTACGGCATCGAGTACATCCAGAGGAGCCGGATCATGATCGTTGCGGCCACGACGGCCATCGCATGGAGCAGGATGCCGGGCGAAACCTGACTGGCCACCCGGCCGAGCTCGATGCCCACCAGCACGAACACCAGTCCGGCCATGAGAAAATCGACCGCCTGCCACACCACCCGGTTGACCAGACGCGTCGCCGGGGAGCCCAGCTCGGTGGCGCGCCGGCGGAGGAAGAAGCCGAGTGCGACCACCGCCAGCATGCTCGAGCCGCGCACCCGGTCGGCCACGACGTAGGCGACGTAGGGCACCAGCAGCGAGACCGCCGTCTCGACCATCGTGTCGTTCACCCGCCGCCTCACCGGCCGCGGTCACCAGCCCGACCCCGAGTCCCACCAGGATGCCGACCGGCGCCGAGCGTACCATCTCGACGGCAGTGGGTCCCCACGAGAACTCGCCCGTCACCACCGCCGCGACGGCGACCTGGTAGGCCACCAGCGCGGTCGCGTCGTTCACCAGCCCTTCGCCGGCCAGAATCGTCACCAGGCGGTTGCCCAGGCCGACGCGGCCGGCGACCGCCGTGGCCGCGACCGGGTCCGGCGGGGCCACCGCCGCTCCCAGGACGAACGCCGCCGCCCAGGGGAGCCCGGGAATCACGCTGTGCGCGACCGCCGCGACTCCCGCCATCGTGACCAGCACGAGGCCCACCGCCAGCAGGGTGATGGGGCGGAGGCTGGCGCGAAAGGCGCCGAGCGGCACGCGAAAGGCCGCCGCCGCAAGGAGCGGCGGCAGGACCAGGCCGAGCACGAGATTGGGCGGAAGGGCGAATCCGGGAAGATCGGGAATCCTGGCCCAGAAGAGACCGAGAACGAGGCCGCCGGCGGCGAGGACGACGGGGCGGGGGGTCGCGAGGCGGCGTGCGAGGAGGTCGAGTGCGACTGCGGCCGCGGCCAGCGCGACGGCCAGCTCCAGCGAGGTCAGGCGCGGAAGCCGGCCAGGCGAGCTCCATCCGCTCGCCGAGTTCACGTCGGCGAGCCGGGGAGTGGGTCGCCCGCGCCACCACAGTCAGCATCTCGAACTGCCGGGCGAGCACGCCCACGTTGCCGCGAGCGTTCCGCCTGATCTCGTCGCAGACTTCCGCGACGAACCCCGTGAACGTGGGTGCCGGCGCCACTACCCGGGTCACGCCGTCGGCGTCGCGGTGCACCACGTCGATGCGGCGGTTCGCCAGGTCCTCGAGGATCGCGCCCAGATAGTCGACGCAGGTCCCCGCCGTGGTGCTGTCGTTGATCCCGGGCGAGAGTGCCTTCAGCGCGATATCGACCAGCTGCCGGATCCCGAACCCCGGGTCGCCCTCAAGCGTGCGATAGCTGCTGACGACGTAATGTTTGCCGATCGCGCCCGCCGCGCCTCCACTCCGCCGCCCTCGCCTTGGGCGGCAGGCGCCGGGGATGCGGGGCAAACCGCGCGAGCGGCCGGCCCCTGGCCACGAAGTCGCCGGCCGTGCGCTCCAGCCGGACCAGCGAGCCGAAGCCCCGCGCCACCCCCACCAACCCGCCGAGGTCGGTGCCCTGGATGTGGCCGGTCCAGCGCGATGGGACCGGGCGCCAGGCGTCCGGCGACACGGCGGCGAGCAGCGCTGGCGCGGCCCCGTGTCGTGAGGACTCCTGCTTGAGCTCCTCGGGAAACAGGTGATCCACCGCCCTGAGCGTCTCGTGCGTGATTCGTGAGATGATCTCCGACGCGTCCAGCGTCGTGGCAATGTGGTGAACGAAGAAGATCAGCATGGCGATGCCGCCGAGGGCGAGCAGGATGCCGCCCAGCGCCGCCAGCGAGGGCACGAACGCGGCCTCCTCCCCGCCGCGGATGGTCCGGAGGACTACGATGCAGTACGCAAAGATGCCGACGAAGCCGCCGAGGACCACTTGGTTGGCCCGGTTACGCATGAAATTGCGGAGGATTCGGGGGGTGTACTGGGTCGACGCCTGGGTCACGGCCACCATCGTGATCGAGAAGGTCACCCCCGCCACCGTGATCATGGAGCTCGCGATCCCGGAGAGCATGCTGCGCGAGCCGTCGGCCCCGGCGCCGAACAGCCGCGGCCACCGCTGCAGCGTCTCGGCATCCACCGCGCCGGAGAGCTCGACCATGAAGACGGCCAGGAGCACCGCGCCCGCCACGATGGCGCCGGGCACGAACCAGAGGCTGTCCAGCAGCGATGCCCAAAGTGCGCGCATGCGGGACATCGTGGGTCAGACGAACAGGAGGAGGGCTGCGTATGCCGCCGTTCCCGCCGCGAACGCCCAGAACCGGCTCTGCCGCTCGGCCGGCACCTCCTCCTTGAGCACGTTGAGAATCACGCCGCCGGCGAGGAAGGCGACGAGCACGTCGATGGCCGCGCGCGGGAGCTCGAACCGAAGTCCGGCCGCGTACCCGACCACGACGCTGCCCGCGAGCAACCAGCGTCCGATTCCGGGAAATGCCACTGGGTGATCCTCGGTGAGAGCCGTAGTCCGTGACGACAAAGTGCAGCGCCATCGCGATCGTGAAGAAGAGCAGGGAGGTGACCGTCGGGCTCGGCCGCCGCGCGAGCAGATAACCGATCACCACGTTGTACACCCCGAACGACGCCATGTGGATCCAGAACACCCGCCGGCCCGTGCCCGCCTCCGCCGACGCTTCCGCGTCCCGTCCGCTCGACACCGGCCGCCCTTCACGCTCGCTGCGGGCCCGCTTGGCCAGTCGCTCGAGCCCGTAGAATGCCGCCAGCCCGAAGAGCGCCACGAGGTACACGTGCCGCTCGGCGAAGCCTGCCTGCAGCGCGCTCGCTCCGCGCAGGGCCCGGCTCAGGCGCTCCTGACCTTGGGCGAGCTCGGGGAGCAGATGCACGAAGACGTACGCGACCGATACGCCGCCGAACACGGAGAGCCACACGCTACGCGGGATGCCGCGCAGGAAGCGGAGCGAGGGAGTGAGGAGGTGGGTGCGGCCAGCAGGAGCAGCGCGCCCATCGACGCGCTCGGGAGCGTTGACACCTTGGCTCCGGGGTGCCGGTCGCGCGTTCGTCAGGGCGGCCGCGGCGCGGGGCGCCTCACCAGAAACGTACCGACGCCCCCGCTGCTCCCACGATGAGCGCGACGACCTGCACCGTCGGATGGGACAGGCCGCCGAGTCCGAGCGCCGAATCCAGCGAAAATCTGCCCGGCCCGGTAAAGGCGAGCGCGACTCCCGCCGCGGCGTAGAGCAGGGGCAGCTCGATGCCGTCGTTCATCGCGAAGAAGCCGTTCCGGTAGCCCTGCGCCATCGCCACGATCATGACCGAGAGCAGCAGGGCCGGCCCGACCGGCCGAGGAAGCCGAGCACGATGAGGACGCCGCTGGTGAACTCGCCCAGCCCGGCCAGGGTGGCGAACAGCCGGCCGGGGCGGTAGCCCAGCGACTCGAAATATTTCGCCGTACCGTCGAGCCCGTTGCCGCCGAACCAGCCGAAGAGCTTCTGCGATCCGTGTCCCACGATCCCGAGCCCCACCACCAGCCGGCCCACCAGCAGGCCGAGGCTCAGCGTGGTGGCGTCCAGGCTCTGCACCCAGCTCGACATGATTGCCTCCTCTCGGACGTACCCTAGGCTCGGCCCTGCGCGGTTGCGGTGGGGCTGGTCACAACCAACTTAGCTTGAGCGCGCCCGGCGCGCGCCCTATGTTGGCCGAACCGCCCGGCGCGCCGCCGCGGCGGCCCACGAAAGGACCCGTAGACTCATGACCCATTCCGATCCCGGATACGGCATCGCGCCGCCGGGCTTTCGCCTCCCCGACGAGACCCGGCTCGGCGGGGTCCGCCTGCAGGTCGCCGACCTCGCGCGGTCGCTCGCCTACTACGAGCGGGTGCTCGGCTCCGCGTGCTCGAGCGCGCCGGCGAGGCGCGCTCGCTCGGCCGCCCGACGGCACGGCGCCGATCGTCGAGCTGCACGAGCGCCGGGCGCGCGCCCGGTGCCGCGCCGCGGCCGGCTCGGGCTCTACCACTTCGCGATCCTGCTGCCCGACCGCGCCGCGCTCGGCGCGTTCGTCCGCCATCTCGGCGAGATCGGCGAGCGCGCCGGGATGTCCGATCACCTCGTGAGCGAGGCGATCTACCTGACCGATCCCGACGGCCTCGGCATCGAGGTCTACGCCGACCGGCCGCGCGGCACCTGGCGGCACGAGGGACGACAGCTCGCCATGGCGACCGAGCCGCTGGACATCGACGATCTCGCTCGCGGCCGGCGGCGCGAGCCCTGGTCGGGGATGCCGGCCGGCACGGTGCTCGGCCACGTGCATCTCTACGTGGGCGACCTCGACCGCGGCCGCGCGCGTTCTACCACGCGGGCTCGGCTTCGACAAGACGGTCTGGAGCTATCCGGGCGCGCTGTTCATGTCCGCCGGCGGCTACCATCACCACCTCGGCACCAACACGTGGGCGCGCCGGCGCCAGCCGGCCGGGCGCGGACGACGCGCGGCTGCTCGAGTGGGAGCTCGTGGTGCCGAGCGCGGCGGACGCGGCGGGTGCCGTGGCGAGCCTTGCCGCGGCGGGCGCCGAGGTCGAGCCCGATGGGATCCGGCGGCGTCGCGCGCGACCCTGGGGGACGGCGCTTCGGGATCCGCGGCGCGGACGAGAGTCACCGCCTGACGAGGCCCCGACAGAGGGAATCGCACAATAGAAGCCGGGCCTGACGAGCGCATGCCAACTGGCCCAAGCGACGGGGCCGAGCTCGGCCTGCCGACGCGACTGACATCTCAGCGACTTCAGAATCGTGGCAGAATTTGTGAGGCCACAAATCCGAAGCGCGTTACAGCATCTTGCGCTCGGGCACTCCCTCGGCACGTCTACACTGCGGGTGTGCGCCGCGGCCATTCCGGCCCGCCGCCATCCTCAGCCCCGGGAATCGACAGGTGATCCACCTCTCCCCCTGCTCCTCGCTCTCCAGGACCCGCGCCGGCCGTCGTGCCCGCGGACACCGCCTGGATGCTCGTGGCCACGGCCCTGGTGCTCCTCATGACGCCCCGCGCTCGCCTTCTTCTACGGCGGGCTGGTGCGCTCCAAGAATTCGCTCAACACGATGATGATGAGCTTCGCCGCCCTCGGCGCCGTCGGCGTGGTCTGGGCGCTGCTCGGCTACAGCCTGGCGTTCGCGGAGGGGAATGCCTGGATCGGCGGCACGGCTACGCGCTGCTCGCGGGCGTGGGCACCGAGGCCAAGGGGACCATTCCCCACGTGCTCTTCATGGCGTATCAGGGGACGTTCGCCATCATCACCGCGGCGCTCATCTCCGGCGCGATGGTCGAGCGGATGCGGTTCGGGCCGTACCTCGCGTTCATCGCGCTCTGGAGCCTGTTGGTGTACGCCCCGGTGGCCCACTGGGTCTGGGGCGGCGGGTGGCTCATGAGCCGAGGCGTGCTCGACTTCGCCGGCGGGACGGTGGTGCACATCAACGCCGGCGTCTCCGCGCTCGTCGCGGCACTGGTGCTCGGCGTGCGCAAGGACTACGGCCGGCAGGCCATCCTGCCGCACAACGTGCCCTTCGTGCTGCTCGGCGCGGGGCTGCTCTGGTTCGGCTGGTTCGGCTTCAACGGCGGCAGCGCGCTCGGCGCCAACGAGCTGCCGCGCTCGCCTTCACCAACACGTTCCTCGCGCCGATGGCCACGCTGGTCGTCTGGGTGCTGCTCGACTACTTCCGCACCGGGCACGCCACGGCGGTCGGCGGCGCCACGGCCATCGTCATCGGCCTGGTCGCCGTCACGCCCGCGGCCGGCTACATCAGCCCGATCGAGCGCGCTCGCTGCTCGGCGCCCTCGCCGCGTTCCCGAGCTATTTCGCCATCGTCGCGCGGTCGCGCACGCGGCTGGACGATTCGCTGGACGTGTTCGCCGGCCACGGCATCGGCGGCATCACCGGCGCGCTGCTCACCGGCGTCTTCGCCTCCAAGGCCTGGAACCCCGCCGGCGCCGACGGTCTGCTGGCCGGCAACCCGGCCCAGCTGGCCACCCAGGCGCTCGGGGTCGCCAGCTCGATCGTCTATTCGGCGCGTCGCCACGTACGTCATTCTCGAGCTGCATGTCGCTGGTCACGCGCGCTCCGCGCCGCGCCCCGCGCCGAGGGGCTGGGCATGGACGTCACCCAGCACGGCGAGGAGGCGTACACCAGCGGCGAGGGCTCGATCCTCGTCATCCCCGACGCGCGCCGGTGGGCGCGCCCGCCCCCGCGCTCACCCCGCAGGCCGGGCGCGCTGACGCCGGAAGGACGCCGACATGAAGCTCATCGTCGCCATCATCCGGCCCGACCGCCTGAACGAGGTGCTCGAGGCGCTCTACCGCGCCGAGGTCGCGGGCCTCACCGTCTCCCGCGTGCTGGGACACGGCGGCGAGACCGACCGGGTCGAGACCTACCGCGGCACCACCGTCAAGATGGAGCTGCAGGAAAAGGTGCGGCTCGAGATCGGCGTCTCCGAGCCGTTCGTCGAGGTCACCGTGCGGGCGATTCTCGGCTCGCGCCCGCACCGGCGAGGTCGGCGACGGCAAGGTGTTCGTGCTCGACGTGAACCAGGTGTACCGGATCCGCACCGGCGAGCGGGACGAGCGGGCGGTGACGCCGGCGGCGCTGGCCGGGGTCTGGCGGCGGTCAGGCGGGCGGACGGCCGGCGGCCGGCGGTCGGGATGACAGGTCGCCTGCGTCGCCTGAGCGCGCCCGTCCGCCTGCGTCCGTCCTTCCCCAGGCTATACTCCGGCGACGCCCCCGGAGCCCCCCATGTCCATGCAGTACGAGCACGAGTTCATCCCGCCGCGGCGCCGTGCCGCGCGCTCGGCTGCCGCTGCTGCAGCACCTCGTCGACACCTATGCGTCCGAGACCAACAAGACCGCCGCTCTGGAGCGAGCTGACGGACGCGCAGCTCGACTTCCGGCCGCATTCGCGGAGCAGCGCGGTGCGGCAGATCCTGGTCCACCAGCTCCTCTCCGAGCGCCGCTTCTTCGCCGAGTTCATCGGGCTGGCGGAGCCGCCGGTGGACAGCCTGCTGCCGCCGGGCGACGCGCCGGGGGCGGGGGCCTACGTCGAGCGCCTCGTGGCGCTAGCCGTGCCGAGGCTCGCGCCGCTGGCCGCGGGGGACGAGGCGTACTGGCTCGCCGAGGTGCCGTTCTTCGACGTGCGCCGGCAGCGGATCTGGGTCTTCTGGCGCCGGGTGCTCCACACCGCGCACCACCGCGCGCAGGTGGGCGTCGTGCTCCGGCTGCTGGAGGATCGGGTGCCGCCGACCTACGGCCCCACCGCCGACGTGACGCTGGGCCGGCGCCGACCCGACCACGACTCTGGACGCGGCGCGCCGGCAGGGGACATAATGCGGCGGCAGCGGGGCCATCCCTTCCACGGTTTCGCGAGAGGTTCGACATGGCTGACAAGCAGGGCGGCGAACTCAAGCCCGTGACGCCGGCCCGGGTCGCGGAGGAGCTGCGGAGGCTCAGCAGCCAGCGCGCAAGCGGCGATCTCGAGGCGGACGAGTACGAGCACCGTTTCGCCCGCATGGTGAGCGAGCTGCGCGACCGGCGTATCGACGGGTACGCGCCAGGAGATTCTCGCGACGCTCAGCCCGCTGCTCAAGGACGGCGTGGTGACCGCGG
The DNA here is from genome assembly GCA_963831425.1 of uncultured Gemmatimonadales bacterium. Lineage (GTDB taxonomy): Bacteria > Gemmatimonadota > Gemmatimonadetes > Gemmatimonadales > GWC2-71-9 > CAVVWJ01. Next base: position 122,224 of record CAWHQC010000002.1, read on the forward strand.
AGGACTGGCGCCGGCTCACGAGGCAGCTCGGGCTGGCCTGATGCTCACCCCGCTCGACATGTCCGTGCCGGCCGCGGACGGGCTGGTGCTCAAGGGGACGCTGACCTACCCCGCGGGCCGGCCCGGCGAGGCGTTCCCGCTGGCGGTGCTGGCGCACCAGTATCCCTCGACGCGGGACAGCTACGGCCGCTGGTGCGCGAGCTGCTCGCCGCCGGCGTGGCCACGCTGGCGTTCGACGAGCGCGGCCACGGCGCGTCGACGTGGGGCCCGGCGGGGCCGGTGGTCGTGGACACGCCCCGAGGGCTCTTCCCGGAGGCGTTCGGGAGGCCTTCGTGTCAGCGCGGGCAAGGTGGGATTCGCCCGGATCGAGAACGACGTATCTGCGGGTCGTGGGCTGGGGAGCGTCCCAGAATTTCATCGATGCGTCGCGCCTGGCCCTGGTGGGCGCGAGCGTCGGCGGCAGCGGGAGTGCTGCTCGCCGCGCCGGGCATCCCGGGGCTTCGGGCCGTCGCCACGCTGGCGCGGCGGGCGCTCCGGCGTTCGGTGAGACGGGCCCGCGCGCGTGCGGCAGGCGGTCGAGCGGTCACGGCCGCCGTCTATCTCGCCTCCTCCGCGGAGATCCGTTCGAGGGCGGCGGCAACGTGCGGCGCTGGAGCGAGGGGCTCCCGGGCGTCACGACCCGGCTCGTGCCGGGTGCCGCCCACGCCATGGCCATCTACTTCGACGTGCGCGACGAGCTGCTCGACTTCCTCAGAAGGGCGCTGAGCGTGGCGTGAGCGCCACGGCTACTGCCAGCGCACCAGGCTCGCCCCGATCGTCAGTCCCGCCCCCACGGCCACGAACACCACCAGGTCTCCGCGTCCGATCCTGCCCGCCAGCAGCGCGTCCTCGAGAGCGAGCGGAAGCGTCGCCGCGGTCGTGTTGCCGTAGCGGGCGATCACCGAGGCCATCCGCTCCTTCGGCAGCCCCAGCCGCTCGGCCGTCGCGTCCAGGATCCGCTGGTTGGCCTGGTGCGGGATCACCATGGCGATGTCCGCCGGGTGCGAGCCGCTGGCGCTGGAGCAGGGTGGTGATGCTCTCCGCCATCTGGGAGACGGCGAACTTGAATACCGTCTTCCCGTTCTGCCGCAGGTAGTGCTCGCGGGCGTCCACGGTCTCGTGGCTCGCCGGGCGGAGACAGCCGCCGGCCGGCATGAGCAGGTCGTCACGTCCGCTCCCGTCCACCCGGTGATAGAAGTCGAGCAGGCCGTACCCCGGCTCGGCCGGCTCGAGCAGCACGGCGCCCGCGCCGTCGCCGAAGAGCACGGCGGTGGTGCGGTCGAGCGGATCGATGATCGCGCTCATCAGGTCCGAGCCGGCGAGGATCACGCGCCGGTGGGTGCCCGAGGCCACGAGCTGCGCCGCGGTGGTGAGACCGTAGAGGAAGCCGGAGCACGCGGCGGACAGGTCGAAGCCCCAGGTGTTCCGGAGCCCCACCTGGTCCTGCACCAGGCAGGCGGTGGCCGGGAACAGCATGTCGGGCGTGACGGTGGCCACGATCAGCGCGTCCACGTCGTCCAGGCCGAGGCCGCGCGCCGCCATGAGCCGCCGGACGGCCTCCGCGGCCATCGTGGACGTGGTCTCACCGGGCGCGGCGATCCGCCGCTCGCGGATGCCGGTCCGGCTCACGATCCACTCGTCCGACGTGTCCAGCCGGTCGGCGAACTCGGCGTTCGTCACCCGCCGCTCGGGCACGTACGTGGCGACGCCGGTGATGGCGGCGCGCGGCGGGACGGACCCGGCAGGGGTGAGCATGCACGAATCTCACCGCGACCCTGAACCCGGCGCAAGAACGGGCGGCGGCCCGCGTTATATTCCCGCCCATGCCTCCCGTCACGCGCCGGCGCACCGTGACCGCCGTCATCGGCGGCGTTCCCGTGGGCTCGAGCCACCCGATCGTCGTCCAGTCGATGACCAATACCGATACCGCGGACGTCGAGGCCACGGTGCGGCAGGTGGCGGCGCTCGCGCGCGCCGGGAGCGAGCTGGTCCGGGTGACCGTCAACAACGACGCCGCGGCGGCCGCGGTGCCCGGCATCGTCGAAGGGCTCGACCGGATCGGGGTGACCGTCCCGCTGATCGGCGACTTCCACTACAACGGTCACCTGCTCCTGGCCCGCCATTCCGCCTGCGCCCGCGCGCTCGCCAAGTACCGGATCAATCCGGGCAACGTCGGCGGCAAGCGGCACGACGAGAATTTCCGCGCCATCATCGAGATCGCGCTGGCCCATGACAAGCCGGTCCGCATCGGGGTCAACTGGGGCTCGCTCGACCAGAGCCTGCTCACCGAGATGATGGATGCCAACGCGCACGCGGCCGCTCCGCTCGAGGCACGTGACGTCACCATGCGCGCGATGGTCGAGAGCGCGCTCCAGAGCGCCGCGCTGGCCGAGTCGGTCGGCATGCCGCACGACCGGATCGTGCTGAGCGCCAAGGTCTCGGGCGTGCAGGACCTGGTAGACGTCTACCGGATGCTCGCCGCCCGCGGCGACTATCCGCTGCACCTCGGTCTCACCGAGGCGGGCCTCGGCGCCAAGGGCATCATCGCCAGCACCGCCGGGCTCAGCATCCTGCTGCAGGAGGGGATCGGCGATACCATCCGCGTCTCGCTCACCCCCGCGCCCGGTGGCGACCGCGCCGAGGAGGTGCAGGTGGCGCAGCAGGTGCTCCAGTCGCTCGGTCTCCGGAGCTTCGCCCCGCAGGTCACGAGCTGCCCCGGCTGCGGGCGGACCACGAGCACGTTCTTCCAGGAGATGGCCCAGCAGATCCAGGACTACCTCCGGGAGCAGATGCCGATCTGGCGTCAGGAGCGGCCGGGGGTCGAGGAGATGAAGGTGGCGGTGATGGGCTGCGTGGTGAACGGTCCCGGGGAATCCAGGCACGCCAATATCGGGATCTCGCTCCCGGGCACGTTCGAGGAGCCCAAGGCGCCGGTCTTCGTGGACGGGCGGCTGGCGGTGACGCTCAAGGGCGAGGGCATCGTCCCGGAGTTCCTGGCGATCCTCGACCGGTACGTCGCCTCGCGCTACGCGGCGGCTCCGTAGCGGCCGCGCGGCCGAGGGCAACCGGGGGTACGACGCGTTATACTCTACGGCGTGCCCGCGCTGCTGCTCGTCAATGGCCTGGACGCCACCCTCCGCGATGCCCCGCTGGTTGCCGTGCCGCTCCTGTTCGGCGCGGGGCTCGCGACCAGCCTGACGCCGTGCATCTATCCGATGATCCCGATCACGGCCGGGATCCTCGGCGGGGCCGGCGCGGCGGGCCGCTCGCGCGGACGAACCGCGCTCATGACGTTCGCGTACGTGGCGGGGCTGGCGACGGTCTACTCGATGCTCGGCCTGCTCGCGGGGCTCACGGGCACGCTGTTCGGCACGGTGAGCTCGAGTCCCTGGGCCTACTTCGCGATGGCCAACCTGCTGCTCCTGTTCGGACTCGCGATGCTGGACGTGGTGCCCGTGGCCGCGCCGCAGCGGCTGGCCGAGTGGGCGGCGAGGCTCACCGGCGACTCGGTGGGGGCGGTGTTCGCGATGGGGGCGGCCTCGGGCCTGGTGGCGGCGCCCTGCGGCGCGCCCGCGTTCGCCGCCGTGCTCACGTTCGTGGCGGCCACGGGGAGCGCGCTGCTGGGGCTGTTGTACCTGCTCGTCTTTTCCCTCGGGCTCACGGCGCTGCTGGTGGTCGTGGGGCTCTCGAGCGGGGCGCTGGCCTCGCTGCCGCGCGCCGGGCGGTGGACGCAGTGGATCAAGCGCGCCGGCGGCGTCCTCATGATCGGAATGGCGGAGTACTACCTCGTGAAGATGGGTGGCGTGCTATGAGACGATGGTGGAAGGCGGCGGCGCTGGCCGCGCTCGCGTGCGCCGGGGCCGGCTCGGCGTCGGCGCAGGAGGCGGGCATCCCGGTGGGCAGCAAGGCGCCGGCCGTGGTGGTGGACGATGTGGACGGGAAGCCGGTGGATCTCGCCCAGTACATCGGGCACAAGCCCGTGCTGCTCGAGTTCTGGGCCACCTGGTGCGAGGTGTGCGAGGCGCTCATGCCGCGCGTCCGCGCCACGCACGAGGCATTCGGCGACCGGGTGGAGTTCTTCGGGGTCAACGTGGCGGTCAACCAGACCCCGTCGCGCGTGCGGCGCTGGATCGCGGAGAACCACCCGCCGTTCCGCACGCTGTACGATGCCAAGGGCACCAGCACCCGCGCCTACGCGGCACCCGCCACATCGTACATCGTCATCGTCGATCGGGCAGGGAAGGTGGCCTACACCGGGACGGGCGCGGAGCAGGATCTCGCGACCGCCCTCCGAGCCGTCACCGCCCAGTGACCAACCCTTCGCGCAGGAAGACTCCCGCCATGTCACACCGTGCAATCGCGCTCGCCGCCGTCGTCCTCTCTGTGCTGGCCGTTCCAGGGTTGTACGCCCAGGAATCCGTCAAGGCGGCCAAGGGGCCGCCCACCGCCGTGCTGGTCTCGGGCCCACAGGTCGGGCGGACGGCGCCGGCGATCCGCCTGCCGTGGGCCAACAAGGACGCGATCGGCCCGGCGGACCAGCCGTATGATCTCTCGCTGGACCGCGGCAAGACGGTGGTCGTCGCTTTCTTCCCGCGCGACTTCACCAGCGGGTGCACCGCCGAGATGCGCACCTTCGCCGAGCAGTACGACTCGCTGTTCGGGCCCGAGGTGGTGGTGGTCGGGATCAGTACCGACTCGCTCGCGACGCACACCCGGTTCGCGTCGAGTCTCGACCTGCCGTTCCGCCTGCTGAGCGACCCGCAGCAGCTCGTGGCACGGCGCTACGGCAGCGGGGACCGGAGCGGCTACCTGCGCCGCACCGTCTACGTGGTGGGACCCGACGGGAAGGTGCAGTACCGGAATCTCAAGTTCAACGCGCTGGACCCGAGTCACTACGCCGAGTTGGGCGCCGCCGTTCGCCAGTCACGGGGAGGCTGAGCCGGCGCCATCACCCCCTCGCGGAGCCGCCGATGCGTCCTCGTCTCCTACTGGGTCTCATCGCGGTCGCCGCCTGGCCCGCCGTGGCGGCTCCCCTCGCCGCCCAGGATGACGACCGGGGCACGGCAACCTGGCAGATCGAAGGGCTGCGGCGGGGATTCTGCGTGCAACTGCTGCTCGACCCCTCGGCCGAAGTGCTGAAGTCCCTTCCTGCCGGAGCCCACCCGCTCCCCGCCAGCCGTGCGAGTGACCTTCATCCGTCACTGCGCGGCGTCATCCAGGGTCAGCCGGAATTCGCCGCCTGGAGCCCGTCCAGGCTCTGTCTCGAGGCGATCGACAGCCTGCGCACGTCCGAATCCTCCCTCACGAACCGCAATGGCCGCCATCCCGCATTATTCGCCATCTGGACCGTCGCCGCCGCCGACTCCGCGGGTGCGGCGCGGGAGGTGGCACTCGGTCTCTTCGCCAGCAGCAGCCATATGATCCGCTCGGCGCGTCTGGCGGGCCAGGCTGCGCAGGAGGCGCGGCTCACGGTGGGCCTCGTGCCCGGCGAGGACGAGAACGGCGCTCCCCGGACCGAGCGCCGCTTCCAGGTGAAGCTCGACAAGACCACCATCACCTGGGACGGCCACCCGGCCGGGGATAGCACCGCCGTTCGAGCCCCGGTGGTGATGGCGTGGGTGGCGCCGGCGGCCCGGGGCGGCCTGGCCAAGGGGCAGATGTCGCTCGACGCCGCGTTCTCACGGGCCATGGCGGGGTCCCTCAAGATCGATGGGAAGAATGACTTCGCTAAGGCGCTGAAAGGCTCTCCAACGCGCTTCGTGGGCCCGGAATACTTTGGCGGCACCGGCGTGATCACTTTCGGGCACTGACCTCCCCGCTCGAGCAGCCGGCCGCGTCGCGGTGCGGAATCGCGCATGTCGAAGATGTTCATATCCGTCCGATCTGAATAAGTTCACGGGGCATGGCGACACTGTCGCCTTGCTCGGAACTATTCGAGATCGCATCACATAATGCTCTACAGCAGAAAGGGTTGTGAATACAGCTTCAAGTCACGTGTCACGTTAGTTTGATCCTCTTTCTCGCCATTTCGCCGCAATTCAGATATTCACTTGGTCGGGTTATCAACATGTGGAAAGCGCCCTCTGGGGCCAGTCGAGGTGGCGCAAAGCCGCGTCCAGGCGTGACCTCCGGTCTGCTCCGAGCGCGCCGAGTTCTTACCCTTGACCCGGCCGCCACGGGCGATGCCGTCTGGTGGCGGGAGGGCCGGATTGTCGCGGTCGGGGGCGCCGCCGCGCTCGCGCGGCGGGTCCCTGCCGGAACCCCGGTCTACGATCTCCCCGATGCGCTGGTGACCCCGGGCTTCGTCGATGGCCACACCCATTTTGCGCTGTGGGCGCTGAGCCGCCGGCGGGTGCGGCTGACGGGCGCGGACAGCCGCGAGGCCGCCCTCGACCGAGTCGCCGCCGTGGCGCCGGTGCAGGGTTGGGTGATCGGCCAGGGGTGGGATTCCAATGGTTGGGCCGAGGCGCCGGACCGCGCGGCGCTGGACGCGGTGCAGGCGGGACCGGTCTACCTGGACTCGCTCGACGTCCACGCCGCCTGGGTCAACAGCGCGGCCCTCATGGCCGCCAGGATCACCCGCGAAACCCCGGACCCCTTCGGCGGCCGCATCGTTCGGGACGCAGCGGGCGAGCCGACCGGTCTTCTGCTGGAGCGCGCCGTCGAGTTGATGCTGCCGCACCTGCCCGTTCCCCCTGCCGCACTCCTCGACGCGGCGCTCCGGGACGCGCAGGCGGAGGCGCACCGGCTGGGCCTGACCGGCATTCACGATGTGGAAGACGAGACGGCGCTGGCCGCGTTCGAGCGCCTGGAGCTCGCGGGCGACCTGTCGCTGCGAGTGCTGTTTCATCCACCCGCGGCCTCACTGCCGACCCTGCTGGCGCGCGGTCTCCGGAGCGGGATGGGGTCGGAGCGGCTTCGTATGGGCGGCGTCAAGCTTTTCCTCGACGGCAGTCTCGGCAGCCGCACCGCGTGGATGCTCGAGCCCTACGCCACGAGCCGCGACTGCGGCATGCCGCTCACCTCCGAGGAGGAGGCCGCCGATGCCATGCGTATCGCGGCGGACGCCGGGATCGCGGTCGTGGCGCACGCGATCGGCGACGCCGCGGTTCGTCGTGCCCTCGATCTGATCTCTCCGCTGCGGCGTGTCGCCCTCCCGCACCGGATCGAGCACTTCCAGTGCGTGCATCCCGCCGACCTCGACCGGGCGGCCGCGGCGGGGATCGTGGTCTCGATGCAGCCGGCCCACCTGCTGACCGACATCCCGCTGGTCGAGCGGCACTGGGGCGCGCGCGGCGGCGGCGCCTATGCCTTCGAGACCCTCCGCCGACTCGGCACGCCCGATGGTGTTCGGGAGCGACGTGCCGGTGGCCTCCATCGACCCGCGCGAGGGGCTCTATGCGGCGCTCGAGCGGCGCGGCGAGGCCGGCGGCCCGGCGGGCGGATGGCGTGCGGAGGAGAAGCTCGCGTTCGACGACGCGGTGCGGGCGTACACGGCGGGCGCCGCGCTCGCCGGCGGCGTGGCCGCGCGCTCGGGGACGCTCGCGCCCGGGCAAGACGCTGATCTGGTGGCCTGGTCGTTCGACCCGGCGGCCGAGCGAGGTGTGGGCGACGCCGTGCGCGCGGGCGACGCGAGGCTCACCGTCGTCGGCGGGGAGGTGGTGATGCGGCGCTGAGCGCGGTGTCGAGTCTGTCGCCTGTCATCCCGAGCGAACGCGAGCTGTCATCCCGAGCGAACGCGAGGGATCTTGCCCGCCGACCTCGAGCCATTCCCGGGCAAGATCCCTCGCGTTCGCTCGGGATGACAGTGCGGGTGCGCTCGGTATACCAGTACGCGTCCTCTCGGCATGACCGCACGCCTCCGCTCGGGACGCGGATGCCACCGGGCCAGGCAACTTTCGCAAAGCCCATTAGACTCCAGCCCATGTCTCGCACCCCCATCCGCCGCACCAAGATCGTCGCCACGCTCGGACCCGCCTGGGAGCACCCCGCCAGCATGGCGGCGCTCATCGAGGCGGGTGTGGACGTCGTGCGCATCAACGCCTCGCACGGCACGCCGGAGATCCGGGCGCGCTGGGTCGAGCGGTTGCGCGAGCTCACCCGCGACCGGCGCGACGCAGTCGCGGTGCTCCTCGATCTGCAGGGGCCACGCATTCGCGTGGGCTCCCTGGCCGAGCCGCTCCGGCTGGAACCGGGCGGCACCGTCACCTTTGCCCCCGAGGACGACGCCAGGCCGGGTGAGATCCCCACGACGTACGACGGACTCGCCGCCGACGTCCGGCTGGGCGCGCGGATCCTGCTGGACGACGGCCTGCTGGCGCTCGAGGTCACCGGCATCCGGGGACGGCGGGTGGACGCGGTGGTGCACTACGGCGGCGAGCTCCGGTCGAACAAGGGCATGAACCTGCCCGGCATCGAGGTGAGCGCGCCGGCGCTCACCGAGAAGGATCTCGAGGACGTGGCCCAGGCGGCCGCGATCGGCGTGGACTACGTCGCCCTGTCGTTCGTGCGGCGGCCGGAGGACATGGAACAGCTCCGGGCGCTGGTGCCGCGCTCGACCAAGCTCGTGGCCAAGATCGAGAAGGACACGGCCCTCCGGAACCTGTGCGGTATCCTCGACGCGTCGGACGCGATCATGGTGGCGCGCGGCGACCTCGGCGTGGAGCTGCCGTTCGAGGAGGTGCCGCTCATGCAGAAGCAGATCATCCGCGAGTCGGGGCTGCACGGCAAGCCGGTGATCACGGCCACGCAGATGCTCGAGTCGATGATCCACGCCCCCCGCCCGACGCGGGCGGAAGCTTCGGACGTGGCCAACGCCATCCTCGACGGCACCGACGCCGTGATGCTCTCCGCGGAGACCGCCGTGGGGGAGTTCCCGCTCGAAGCCGTGCGGGCGATGGACCGGATCGCGCGCGAGATGGAGCTGCAGCGGCAGGGCCGAGGTGTCACCATCGACGCCGCGCTCGGCCGCCGCTCCGCGGACGGAACCAGCCTGCCGCAGCATCGCGCGGGGCAGAGCGGCCCCGTGCGGACCGAGGACGCGATCGCCGTCGCGGTCTGCGCGGCGGCGGAGATGCTGAGCGCGCCGCTCATCGTCTGCTTCACCAGCAGCGGGTTCACCGCGCGCAAGGTGTCCACCTGCCGGCCCACCGTGCCGATTCTCGCCTGCACGCCCGAGCCCGAGACCTTCCGCCAGCTCGCGCTCGTCTGGGGCGTCACTCCCGCGCTCACCGAGCATTCCACCGACTATCAGGTCATGCTCTCGGTCGCCCGGCAGCAGATCCTCGCGCGTGGCCTCGCCCAGCCCGGCGAGCGCCTGGTGGTCACCGCGGGCGTGCCGTTCGACATGCCGGGCACTACCAACCTCCTGAAGATCGAAGCAGTTTAGGACATGCGGTTCACCTTCCTGGGCACCGGGACGTCGTTCGGGGTGCCCCAGATCGGTTGCGAGTGCGCGGTGTGCCGGTCGACCGACCCGCGCGACAAGCGGACACGGTCGGCCGCGCTGGTCGAGGTGGGCGGCCGCACCATCCTGATCGATACCCCGCCGGAGCTGCGGCTCCAGCTCCTCGCGGCCGGAATTACGCGGGTGGATGCCGTGCTCTACACGCACGAGCACGCCGACCACACGATGGGCATCGACGACCTGCGCATCTTCTCCGTCCGCCAGCGCCGGCCGCTCCCGGTGTACGGCCCGCCGGAAACGCTCGAGCGGCTCCGCACCTCTTTCCGCTACATCTTCGACGATGCCATGCGACCGTACGAGGGCACCTCCAAGCCGACGCTCGAGCTGCACGCGATCGAGCCGGGACAGCCGGTCGAGGTGGCGGGGGTGGAGGTGCTGCCGCTCGCCTTCCGCCACGGGCACCTGCGGGTGTATGGCTACCGGATCGGCCCGCTCGCGTACATCACCGACGTGAAGGCCATCCCCGAGGCAGAGCGGCGCCACCTGCGGGATCTCGACGTGCTGGCGCTCAACTCGCTCTGGTGGCGGCCGCATCCCACGCACCTGAGCATCGCCGAGGCGGTGCGGACCGCGCAGGAGCTGGGGGCGCGGCGCACCTTTCTCACCCATCTCACGCACGAGACCGGTCACGCCGCGCTGGCCGCAGACCTCCCCGAGGGGATCGCGCCCGCGTACGACGGTCTCGCGGTGGAGGTCCAGTGATCCGGCTCGCGTATGGACGGATGTTCCGGGACGCGCTCGACGGCAGCCACGGGCTGCCACGCGAGCGATTGGCGCAATTGGCCGAGCGCTTCGGCGCGATCCAGGCGGAGGTGCGCCGTCGCCGCGGCGCGGGCGACTACGGCTTCTACAAGCTGGTGGACCAGGCGACGACGGTGCAGGAGATCACGGCCTTTGCGGAAGGCCTGGGCCAGGCGCACGAGGACGTGCTCGTGCTCGGGATCGGCGGATCGGCGCTCGGCGCCCGGGCGTTGCTCACGGCGCTCCGGAAGCCACTGTGGAACGAGTGGGACGACGAGGGCCGCGAGTTCTTTCCCCGTCTCACCATCCTCGACAACGTGGACCCGGGCTCCGTGCGCGCGGCGCTGGCGCGGATCGACCCTCGGCGCGTGCTGGTCAACGTCATCAGCAAATCGGGCGGGACGGCGGAAACAATGGCGCAGTACCTGGTGGTCCATGCGTGGCTGGAGAACGCGCTGGGCGCCGCCGCCCACCGCCACCTCGTCTTCACCACCGATCCGGCGCGCGGCGCGCTCCGCGAGATCGCGGCGAGTGACGGGATCGCCACGCTGAGCATCCCGCCCGACGTCGGCGGGCGGTACAGCGTCCTGTCGCCGGTGGGGCTCCTCCCCGCGGCGCTGGTGGGCGTGGATGTGGCGGGTCTCCTCGCGGGTGCGCGCCGCGCGCTCGAGCGCGCGGAGGCGGACGACCTGCTCCAGAACCCCGCGGCGCTGTTCGCGGCGCTCCACTGGGCGGCGGACACCGACCTCGGCGCGCGCATCCACGTGCTGATGCCGTACACCGACCGGCTGCGTGACTTCGCCGAGTGGTACCGGCAGCTCTGGGCCGAGAGCCTGGGGAAGCGCGTGGACCGCGAGGGGCGGGAGGTTCACCGCGGTCCGACGCCGGTCGCGGCCATCGGCGCCACCGACCAGCATAGCCAGGTCCAACTGTTCATGGAGGGGCCGTTCGACAAGGTGATCACCTTCGCCGTGGTGGACGACCTGGGACCGGACGTGCCGATCCCCCCGCTCCAGGACGTACCGGGTTCGCGGCCGCTCCCGGCGGAGCTTTCCTATCTCGCGGGCCACAGCCTGGGCGAGCTACTCCGCGTGGAGTACGAAGCCACCTCGGCGGCGCTCGCGCAGATGGGCCGGATGAGCTGCACGCTGCGGCTCCCCGACCTCAGCGCCGGCACGGTGGGCGAGCTCCTCATGTTCTACCAGATCGCCACCGGCTACGCCGGCGCATGGTACGGCATCGACCCGTTCGATCAGCCGGGGGTCGAGCTCGGGAAGCGGCTCACCTACGCCGCGATGGGGCGGCCGGGGTACGAAGGGCAGGGCCGGGCGGCGGCGGAGCCGGATCGGGACGTGGTGTGACGGCCCGCCGTATCGTTTGACGGTCCCCCCGTTCCGCCCTACCTTTGTCAGCCCGAGCGGAGGTCATTCCGAGCGGAGGTCATTCCGAGCGGAGGTCATTCCGAGCGGGTGTCACCCGAGCGAACTGTCATCCCGAGCGGAGCGAGGGATCTAGCCGGCCGCGCTCGACCCATTCCCGGGCAAGATCCCTCGCATGCGCTCGGGATGACAGTTCGCTCGGATGAGAGTTCGCGCGGGGATGACACTTCGCGTTCGCTGGGACGACTGCACGCGCCCGGTCGAGATGACAGGGGCTCAACAGACCGAAATCACCAGGGTGTCGATTCATGGCTGACGAAACTCAGCGGGCCGTCGCGCTGTACGAGGGCGCGGTGGCGCTGGTGCCGGGAGGTGTGACGCTGCGCGACCCGGCCAGGCTCCGCTCTCCGGCGACCGACCGGCTCGTGTGGCAGGCCGTCTTCGGCGAGACCGAAGCGCGCGAGGCCGCGCGCTGGCTGCTGTGGGAGCTGGGCCAGGTGACGGGCGCGCGTCCCGCCTCGATCCAGGGTCTCTACGAGGCGCGCGGCCGGGGCGACGTGAGCGGCTTCACCGTGCCCGCCATGAACGTGCGCGTGATGGCGTACGACACGGCGCGCGCCATCTTCCGCGCGGCGCGCGCCGGCAAGGCGGGCGCCATCATTCTGGAGATCGCCCGGAGCGAGATCGCCTATACCGACCAGCGGCCGGCGGAGTACGTCGCGGTGCTCATCGGGGCGGCGCTGCGTGAGGGCTACGTCCTCCCACTTTTCATCCAGGGCGATCACTGCCAGGTCAACGCGAAGAAATACCAGGCCGACCCCGACGGCGAGGTGGGCGAGGTGAAGAACCTCATCGCCGAGGAGATCGGCGCCGGCTTCTACAATATCGATGTGGACACCTCGACGCTGGTCGACCTCGCGCAGCCACGCTCGCGGAGCAGCAGCGGCTCAACTACGAGCGGGCCGCCGAGATCACGGCGTTCATCCGGGCGCGCGAGCCCGACGGCGTCACGGTGTCGGTCGGGGCGGAGATCGGCGAAGTCGGCATGAAGAACAGTACCGTCGAGGAGCTGCATGCCTTCATGCGGGGCTACGAACGGAGCCTCGCGGCGCAGGGACAGGCGATGCGGGGGATCAGCAAGATCTCGGTCCAGACCGGCACCTCGCACGGCGGCGTCGTGCTGGCGGACGGCTCGATCGCCGAGGTGAAGCTGGACCTGGAAGCACTGGCCGCGCTGTCCCGCGTCGCCCGTGAGGAGTACGGCCTCGCGGGCGCGGTGCAGCACGGCGCGAGCACGCTCCCGGCGGAGGCATTCGGCAGCTTCCCGCGCATCGAGACCGCCGAGATCCACCTCGCCACCAACTTCCAGAACATCATTTTCGAGCATCCGCGGCTGCCGGCCGAGCTGCGTGACCGCCTGCGCCGGTGGGTGGACGAGAACGCGGCCGGCGAGCGGAAAGCGGGGGACAGCGCGGAGCAGTTCTACTACAAGTCGCGGAAGAAGGCCATCGGGCCCTTCAAGCGCGAGCTGTGGTCGCTGAGCGAGGACATCCGCGCCGCCATGGCGGCGGACCTCGAGCGCACGTTCGCCTTTCTGTTCGAGCAGCTCAACGTGAACGGGACCGAGAAGGACATCAACCGTTTTGTCGAGGCCCCGATGCAGCACCACGCGGCGCTCAGGCCCGCGCTGGTGTCCGCGGCCGACGATCCCGACGCCGGGGAATAGGAGGAGCGGATGGCACGTCACGGGAAGGGCCGGGAAGTGGTCTACGTCGAGCGGGGCGACGCCTCCGCCAAGTGGCTGTTCTGGGGCGCGGTGCTGGGCGCGGGCCTGGCCCTGCTGTACGCCCCCCGCGGGGGTGAGGAGACGCGCCGCGTGCTCCAGCGCAAGCTGTGGAAGCTGCGCGCGATGACCGAGGAGAAGCTCGACGAGCTCGCCCAGCAGTTCGGCGGCGGCAAGGAGGCGCTCGACGAGCCGGCCGACGACGAGGACGAGCTCGAGGAATCGGGCGAGGAGCCGCCGCCGCGGGCCCGCACCTCGGGCGGCTCCGCCCGCGAGGAACTCGAGCGCCGGCTGGCCGAGGCGCGCGCCCGCCGCCGCGCGGTCGGCGATTACGAGGAGCCGATCGCCTGAAACCGGTCCGGCCCGGCGGGTGGCACCGCACCCCGGCCGGCTTTCTCCGCCGCACCCTGCAGGCCGCCGACGAAAACAACCTTCCGTTCCTGGCGAGCGCGCTGACGTTCGACGCGCTCCTGGCGGCGGTGCCGTTCGTCCTGCTCGTGCTGATCGGCCTCACCCACCTGGCGCAGGCCATCGCGGGCGGCCCGTCAGTCGATCCCACCGAATTGTTCGATCGGTTCTTTCCCCCGCACAGCTCCGAAACCTTCGCCGGGGTGCAGCGGCTCCTGGTCGGCGTCGCGCGGAACCGGGGCCAGCTCTCCCTCTATGCCGTCCCGGCGTTCATCTGGTTCAGCACCCGCCTCTTCGCGGGCGTCCGGACCGCGCTCAACGACGTCTACGACGTCTCCGCACGCCCCGCGCCGCCGCGCAACTTCCTGCTGAACTGGTTGGCCGCGAAGCTGCGCGATTCGGCGATGGTGGTGGCCACGGTGGTCCTGTTCCTCGCCAACACCGCGCTCAGCACCGTCATCACGATCGCCTGGGCGCGCGGCTCGGAGCGGGTGATTCCGCAACTCGCGTTCTTCTTTTCCACCGCGGGCCGATTGCTGGGCGAGCTGCTGGCCTTCGCCTTCTCGGTGTCGCTCTTCTACGTGACCTATCGCTACGCCTCACTCCGCCGGCTCCCCTGGCGCACCGCGCTGCTGGCCTCTACGTTCACCGCCATCCTGTTCGAGATCGCCAAGCGGCTGTACGGGCTCTACCTCGCGCACTTCGCCTCGGTGCAGGGCGCCGCGGGCGACGCCAACATCGGCGCAGGGGTGCTGTTCGTCCTCTGGGTCTATTACACGGCTCTCGTCTTCCTGCTCGGCGGCGTGGTGGCCGAGACCTGGGAGCTGCGCCGAATGCAGCAGCGGCAGCGTACGATCCTTGGCTGACCACCCGCGTCGGCCGCTCACCCGGGAGCTGGAGGCTGGTATGATCCGCTCGATCCAGGCATCGTGCTCGGCTGCGCTGGGCGCGCTCGCCGCGCTGGTGGTCATGGGATGCCGCGCGCCCGGCCGCGAGGGCGGCGCCGCGGCCGGCACGCCGGAGGCGTTTCCCGCGGCGGACGCAGCGGGCATCCGCGCGGCCGACTCGAGCTTCGCGGCAGCGGTCACGGCTGGCGACGCGGCCGCTGTGGCCGACGTGTACGAGACGGACGCCAAGCTGTTGCCTCCGAACGCGCCGACCATTCAGGGCCGGGAGGGGATCCAGAAGTTCTGGGGCGGCTTCCTCGGCGCGTATGACGTCCGGATCACCCTGGCCACGGATGAGGTGGACGGGCGCGGCGACCTGGGGTATAACCGGGGCCACTATACGCTCGAGGGCAGGCCCAAGGCCGCCGGCGGCGCGCCGCTCCACGACGAGGGCAAGTTCCTGGAGGTCATGCGGAAGCAGCCCGACGGCGGCTGGCGTTACGCGGTGGACATGTACAGCTCGAACCTGCCCGCGTCGGCCGCCAAGTAGAGAGTTCCCTCCCGACGGTCCCGGGTATATATTGCGGGTGCCTCAGGTCCGAAGGGCGCCGGCGCGTGAACCGCGTCAGGACCTCGCCGGTAGCAGCGCTAAGCGATGCCCGGTGTCGCTTCGGGGAGCCTGAGGCACTTTTCTTTTCCCTCCGCCCATGACCATCGCACTCGCACGCCGCTACCGTCCCAAGCGCTTCGCCGACCTGCTGGTGCAGGATCACGTGGCCGCCGTGCTGCGCGGGGCCGTGGCCCGTGGGCGGGTAGGGCACGGCTATCTGCTCACCGGCCCGCGCGGCGTCGGCAAGACCACCGCCGCGCGCATCCTGGCGATGGCGCTCAACTGCCCCAACCGCGATGCCGCCGGCGATCCCTGCGGCGAGTGCGAGAACTGCCTGCGCGTGTGGAGCGGCTCCGCCAACCTCGACGTGGTGGAGATCGACGCCGCCAGCAACCGCGGGGTGGACGACGCGCGCGAGCTGCGCGAGCGTGCCATGTACGCCGCGTCGCGCGAAGGCCACCACAAGGTCTACATCGTGGACGAGGCCCACATGCTGACCCGTGAGGCCTGGAACGCGCTGCTCAAGGTGCTGGAGGAGCCACCGCCCGGCGTGGTCTTCGTCTTCGCGACCACCGAGCCGCAGAAGATCGCCGCCGCCGCGGCGCCCGTGCTCTCGCGGCTGCAGCGGTTCGACTTCCGGCGGATCGGCCCGGGCGCCATCCGCGACCGGCTCCGCCAGGTGCTGGAGGCCGAGGGGATCGCGGCCGACGACGATGCGCTGACTCTCATCGCGCGGCACGCCGACGGCGGCATGCGCGACGCGCTGAGCGTGCTCGACCAGTGCCTGAGCTTCGGTGAGGGCGCGGTCACGGCCGCGCGCGTGCGCGAGGTGCTGGGGCTCGTGGGCGACGAGCTCTACGCCGAAGTCCTCGCGCTCGCCGCCGAGCGGCGGCCCGAGGGCGTGTTCCCGCTGGTGGACCGCCTGATCGATGCCGGCGCGGACGTGGCGGAGTTCATGGGTGGGGCGGGGGAGACGCTCCGGGCGCTGCTCATGGTTCAGCTCGGGCACGAGCCGGAGGGGCTAACCGAGGCGATGCGCCTCGCGCTGCAACGCTACCGGGACCGGCTCGAGCCGGGCGACGTGCTGCGCATGCTCCGCCTGCTGGCGGAGAGCGAGGGCGCCATCCGCCGGAGCGCGAACCCGCGGCTGATCGTGGAAACCCTGCTGCTCCGCTGGACGATGCTCGACCGGATCGTGGATCTGGCGCAGGTGCTGGCGGAGGGGCCTCGCGGCGAGTCACCGGAGCGGAAGCCGCGGGCGGCACCTGCCGCGGCCGCCGCACCGCCCGCACCGCCCTCACCGCCTGCTGGGCCGGCGCCTGCGCCGACGCCCGGCGTCTCTTCACCGGCCGGCGCCCCGGCGCCGGCCGCAGTTCCGGCCCGGCTCGAGGCCATCCGGGTGAGCTGGCCCGACCTCGTCCGCGAGGTGCGCGACCGGAGCCGGTTCCTGGGCGAGGCCCTTTCGCACACCACCCCGGAGGCCCTGGAGCTCCCCTGGCTCACGGTGGTCCTCGCCGAGCCCAATGCGTTGTTTGTCGAGGTGTTGCAGGCCCAGGCTCAAGTGGTGGAGGAGGCGCTCCGTCAGTCGGTCGGCGAGGTCATCCGCCTGCGGGTCACCGAGACCGCACCCGCGGGCGCCCCCGCGGGCGCGGCCTCTCCGGCGCCCCGCCGCAAGCTGTCCGAGACCAGCATCAAGGCCGATCGGCTGAAGGATTTCCGGGCCAGGGACCCGTCCCTCGACACGGCGGCCGATGCGTTAGATTTGGAGATCGTGGATTAGCTTGTCCGTCACTCTCCAGCTCACGACCGGATAGCATGGCAGATCTCCAGCAGCTCTTTCAACTGGGCCAGCAGATGCAGGGCCGGCTGCAGCAATTGCAGACCGAGCTCGCCGGCCGCACCATCGAGACCTCGGCCGGCGGCGGGATGGTCCGGGTCACCGCCGATGGCCGGGGCACGGTGCGGTCGGTCGTGGTCGACCCGGGCGTATTCGACGGTCACGACGCCGAGTTCCTCGCCGACCTCGTGCTCGCCGCCGTGTCGGAGGCGCAGCGCCGGGCCGCCGACCTGCTGCAGGCCGAGATGCGAAAGGTGCCCTCGCTGCCGTTTGTGACCGGTTGACGGTGAGCGCCATCGAAGAGCTGATCACGGAGCTTGCCCGGCTTCCGGGGATCGGCCGCAAGACGGCCCAACGCCTCACTTTTCATTTATTGCAGCAGCCGCCCGAGCAGGCGGCGCGGCTCGCGTCCGCCGTGGGTGCGGTGAGCGAGCGCGTGCACCCGTGCGAAGAGTGCGGCAACCTCACCGAAGAGCAGCCCTGCGCCATCTGTCGCGATCCGCGGCGCGATCCGGGGCTGCTCTGTGTCGTGGAGGAGGCCTCCACCGTGCTGGCGGTGGACCGGTCCACCGATTTCCGCGGGCGGTACCACGTGCTGGGGGGCCGGCTGTCGCCGCTGGATGGCATCGGGCCGGAGTCGCTCCGGCTGGAGCACCTGGTGGCCCGGGTGCGGGACGGCAGCGTGCGCGAGGTGATCCTCGCGACCAATCCGTCCATGGAAGGCGAAGTGACCGCCACGTACGTCCAGCAGCTTTTGGCCGGCCAGGGCGTCCGGGTCACCCGGCTGGCCCGCGGGCTGCCGATGGGGGGCGACCTCGAGTACGTCGACGGGGTCACCCTGGCCCACGCGCTCGTGGCCAGGCAGGAGGTGTCCTGATGCGCTCGCGCGGCTGGCTGTTCACGGGCGCACTGGCGGCGGGGGCGGTGGGCGGGTGGCTGCTGGCGCAGCGCCGGCTCACCGTGCACCAGCGCGACCTGTTCAGCCCCCGGCCGCTGCGGCGGCTCGCGGCGCTGGGCTTCCTTGCGGGGCAGAGCGGCGTCGGCACGATCCGCCTCCTGCGCGACTACCTGGTGTGGGAGCGGCAGCCGGTACTCCGGCGCCGCGCCCAGGCGATCCTGCGCACGCTGGAAGCCACCCTGGCATGAGGCCGCCCCGATGACGGGAGCGTCGAGCTGGTCGTTCCGGGAAGAGGACGCCCGGGCCATTCAGACCATCCTGAGCGGCTTTCTGGCCGAGAGTAACGCCCGGACCGCGCTGATCGTGGACCGCACCGGCCAGATGGTCGCCACCGTGGGCGAGAGCCCGCGATTCGACCCGACCGCGTTCGCGTCGCTCACCGCGGCGGATTTCAGCGCCAACGACCAGCTCGCGCGGATGCTGGGCGAGCCCGAGTTCGGGGCGCTCTTCCACCAGGGGGAGCGCGAGTCGATGTATCTGGCCGACGTGGCGCGGCGGGTGATTCTCGTCGTCCTGTTCGACAACCGCACGACGCTCGGCCTGGTGAAGCTCCGGGTCAAGACGGCCGTGGGGCAGCTCACCCAGGTGTTCACGGAGATGTTCAGCCGGGAAGGCACCAGCGCGCCGGGAGTGGCGTCCGAGTTCCTCGGCGAGGCGGAAGACGAGATCGACAAACTGTTCGGGGCCTGAGGGAGACCGCAAGCATGTCGATGATCAACTACGCCTCGCGCGAGATCAACTGCAAGGTCGTCTATTACGGGCCGGGGCTCGGTGGCAAGACCACCAACCTCGAGTTCGTCTACAACAAGGTGGCGCCGGCGTCGCGCGGCAAGATGATCTCGCTCGCCACCGAGACCGAGCGCACGCTGTTCTTCGACTTCCTGCCCGTCGATCTCGGCAACATCCGCGGCTTCAAGGTCAAGTTTCACCTGTACACCGTGCCGGGGCAGGTGTACTACAACGCCTCGCGCAAGCTGATCCTCAAGGGCGTCGACGGCGTGGTGTTCGTGGCCGACAGCCAGATCGAGCGGATGGACGCCAACATCGAGGCGATGCAGAACCTGTACGAGAACATGGCCCAGCACGGCTACGATCTCACCAGGATCCCGTTCGCCATCCAGTACAACAAGCGCGACCTGCCCAATGCAGCGCCCGTGGCCGAGCTCCAGGCAGCCCTCAACCCCGGGTGGCCGGTGGACGATCCGGCACGGCAGCGGGTCACCCCCGACCCGAACCGCGAATCCGAGTATCTCGTGGCCCAGGAAGACGGGCAGTGGATCGAGCGGGCGCCCTACTTCGAGGCGGTCGCGCTCACGGGGGACGGCGTCTTCGATACCCTCAAGGCGATCAGCAAGAACGTCGTCAAGACGCTGGGGTAGTGGCGGGCATGTGGACGCTCCCGAACATCATCACGCTCATTCGGATCTGCTTCACGCCCGTCATCGCGCTCCTCCCGTTCATCGAGGGATACTGGCCCAAGCTGATCGCGTTCTTCGTCTTTCTGGCCGCGGCGCTGAGCGACGTCTACGACGGGCACCTGGCCCGGAGCCGAAACGAAGTCACCGATCTTGGCAAGCTGCTCGACCCCATCGCCGACAAGCTGCTGCTGTTCGCCACCCTGATTCCGATCTACTGGATCTCCCGCCAGCGCCACGATCTCTACGACATTCCGGTGTGGGGCAGCATCCCGCTCTGGGTATGCCTCCTGCTGATCGGGCGGGAAGTGGCCATGACGCTGTTCCGCTGGTGGGCCAGCCGGCGCGGGGTGGTGATCCCCGCCGGCAACGCCGGCAAGCTCAAGACGACGATCCAGAACATCTTCATCGGCGCCGTGATCCTGTGGTTCGCCTTCCGCGACGCACGGAAGCCCATGGGCTGGGAGCACAGCCGCTTCGCCGATTATTGGAACGAGTTCCACGGCGGGTTCGTCGCGGTGACGCTGGCGGTGGCGACGCTGCTCACGGTCTACTCGTTCGTGCTCTATCTGTACCGCAACCGGGCGCTCTTTTCTCACCGACATCAGTGAGAGGCGGGGATCGGATTCACCACAGAGGCACAGAGGGCACGGAGGACCACGGAGAACAGCAAACAACCGGTTGTTTTCTTCGTGTTCCTCCGTGCCCGCTGTGCCTCTGTGGTGAATGACAAGCGCCCATGAATCTCGAACTCCTCACGATCGGCACCGAGCTGCTGCTGGGCTTTACCACCGATACCAACGGTGCGGATAGCGCCCGGGCGCTGGCGGCAATAGGCCTGCGTGTTGTGCGGCGCGCCAGCGTCGGCGACGATGCGGACGACATCCGGAGCGCGGTCAGCGACGCCCTCCATCGCACCGGCGCCGTGCTTACGACCGGTGGCCTCGGCCCGACCCGCGACGACGTCACCAAGCACGCCGTGGCGGAGCTGTTCGCCGCGCCGTTCGAGTTCGACCCCGCGGTATGGGCGGATCTGGTCGAGCGGTTCACCCGGCTGGGGCGTACGCCGCCGCCCAGCAACCGGAGTCAGGCGGAGGTGCCGCGTGGCGCGACGGTGCTCCGGAACCGGTGGGGCACGGCGCCCGGGTTGTGGCTCGAGGGCGCGCCCGGCCTCGTGATCATGCTGCCGGGCGTGCCCGGCGAGATGCGAAAGCTGCTGGAGCATGAAGTGGTGCCCCGCCTGGCCGGCCGGGCTGGAGGACTGGTGGTACGCTCCCGGCTGGTGCGCACGACGGCCATCGCCGAGTCCGCGCTCGCCGAGCGGATGGGAGAGATCGAGCGCGAAATCGCGCCGCTCACGCTCGCCTACCTGCCGGGGCCCGATGGCGTGGATTTGCGGCTGAGCGCGTGGCGGCTGCCGCCCGCCGAGGCCGAGCGCCGCCTGGAGACCGCGGCGGCGCTGCTTCGTGGGCGCGCCGGCGCGCACGCGTACGGCGGGGACGACACGGACCTGGCGGCGGTCGTGCTCGACGCGGCCCGCGCGCGCGGCCTGATGATCGCCACCGCCGAGTCGTGCACCGGTGGGCTCGTCGGCGGGCGGCTGACCGCGATTCCCGGCAGCTCGGAGGTGTACCTCGGCGGTGCCGTGTGCTACGCTGACGCGCTCAAGACCGCGCTGCTCGGCGTCGAGCCGTCGCTGCTCCAGGCACACGGGGCGGTGAGCGAGCCGGTCGCGCTCGCCATGGCGCTGGGTGCGGCCGAGCGGCTCGGCGCGGGCGCGGCGGTATCGGTGACCGGGATCGCCGGGCCGGGCGGGGGCACCGCGGAGAAGCCGGTGGGCACGGTGTGGATCGGGGCCGCGGCTGGCGGCCGGGCCGAGGCGCGCCACGCGATACTGTCGGGAGATCGGCAGGAGATCCGCGCCCGCGCGGCGCAGCTTGCGCTATACCGTTTGCTGGGGACCCTGCTCAGGGGCTAGCTCATTGGTGGCCTCCCTTCGGTCCAGCTCGCCGCTCACCGAAGCCGAAAGCTCAGGCCGAACTCGAGCACCGGGTACAGGTCGATGACGCCCGGCAGGTCGTCGATCTTGCCCTGGATCTCCTGTTCCTCCAGCAGCCGATCCTGCTCGAACTTGTCGCGGGCAGCGCCGGCCAGCGTCGTCGTGGCCTGGAGGGAGGCGCGAGGATGGCCGTGGAACATCACGCCGAAGTCGAACCCAAAGCCCACCCGACCGTGTCCCATCAGGGCGCCGTTGAACCCAAACCCCGCATACGGCGCGACGCGGCGGAAGGCGACCTTGCCGGTCAGCGACTGCACGTCGGCGCTGGTGTACTCGTTGTCGCCGATGAAAACGCTCTGGCCGACGACGCCGTCTCCCGCCGCCCGGTTGCCGTTGATGATCACCCCGGTCGAGAGCCGGAACGCGCCGGCGGAAGGGTGCAGGTCGAGCAGGAGCGGCACGGTCTGCAGCCGCGGCCTCAGGTCGTACGTGATGCCTTCGATGTCCTCGTTCCGACTGAGGCTGAAGTAGTTGAAGCCGGTGCGGAGCGCCAGGTGGCGCGAGAGGCTGACCGCCGCCTCACCGCCCAGGCCGAGCGTGCCGAACCGGGGGCCGAAGACCACGCGGCCGGCGTGCGGAGCCGCCGCGGGAGCGGCTGCCGTTGCACCCGTCGTCTGGGCCAGCATGGGCGCGGCGGAGAACGCGAGGAGCAGCGCCAGCGCGGCCAGGCGTACTCCATTCGCGGCGGACCGGGACCGGATCATCGGATCTACCTCCCAGTGTGGCCGCGGCAGCGCCACGGCGGATGTCGTTTCCGAAGGTTGCACGGCACTTCCGGCGCGCGTGGCGCCGTTGCGGCTACCGCCACGCGAAGCTTTCACCCACCAGGATCCCCAGCCGGACGAGACCGCTCCCGTCCGCATTGGCGGCGTACACGTCGTGTCCCTCCACGCTGCGGAAGGCGATCCGGGACCCATCCGGGGACCAGGCCGGGCCGGCGAACTCGCCGGCGCCGGTGCCCAGCAGCGGCGCCGGGCTCGAGCCGTCCGCGTTCACGGTGAAGATCCGGTTGGTCATACCGTCGAAGAAGGTGAATGCGAGCCTTGCACCGTCGGGAGACCAGGTGGCGTCATAGGCGTCCACGCCGGGCCCGAATGAGGTGAGTTGGGCCACGCCCGAGCCGTCCACCCGGATCGCGAAGAGGTGGCCGTTCTCCTCGAAGCTGATCCGGGTGCCGTCGGGCGACCAATCCAAGCGCGACTTGTCGCCACCGGCGAGCAGCGTGGCGCCGGTCCCATCGGCGTTCATGATCCAGATGCCGCCCTCCCGCGCGAACGCGATCCGGGTTCCGTCGGGCGACCAGGTAGGCGTGTCCTCGTTCTCCGTTGGTGTGTTGGTCAGGTCCATCAGCCCGCTCCCGTCGGGGTTCACCACGAAGACGTCGTACTCCTCGTTGTCCGGCGCGGGTGGTTTGGCCGAGAAGGCGATGCGCCCGTGCCCCGGCGCCCAGGCGGGGTCATCGATCTCCCCGGCCTGGATGGCGGGATCCAGCCCCAGTGCCGCGTTCCCGCTGCCGTCGGGCTCGATCGTGAAGAGATCCTCGCCCAAGGGACCGCGGGCCTGATAGACGAGACGGCGGGAGTAGTCCACGCCGCCGCGCAGCACGGCGTATGTGCTGAACCCGACGATCGGCGCGGTGACGGTGTGCGCGCTGGCGTCCACCCCGCTGCCGGGCACCTCCTGCCAGCCTCCGGCGACCAGCTTGAACAACCGAAGCGTGCTCTCATTGACACCGGCCGAGGAAGCGGCGTACGCGACGGTGAGCGATGCTGGGGTCGCGAACATCGTCCCTTCGGGTGTGAAGGTGAACGCCGTGCCGCTCACCAGCCGCGCGTCATCCGGCGCGCTTACGGCCGGCTCGATCCCGATCGGTATCGGTTCGGCCAGCGCGCTCGCCGGCACGGCGAGCGCGACGGTGCCACTCCGAACGGTGACTGTGGCGCCGGCCGCGCCCACCACGGCGCCGTCCTTGACCTCGACCGAGGACGAGTCGGTCTCGTTCTCGATAGTGGCGCTGATCCGCACGGTGCCCGGGGCCACACCGGTCACGACGCCGGAGCCGCTCACGGTCGCCACCGCCGGGTCCGATGAGGACCACGTGGACTTGTGTCCGTCGAGCGTGGCACCGGTGCTGTCCTTCGCCGTGGCCGTGAGCCGGAGGGTACCACCCACCACCGTACTGTCGGCCGCCGGCGCGAGCGAAATCGACGCAACGGTGTCCTCCGACGGTCTGGTGCCGTGATCGCAGCCAACGCCCACGAGGATGGCCAAGATGGTCGGTATGAGCAGTCGCCTCATCGCTGGGATCCGCGCCAAGAATGGGGTGAGGTTTGCCGACCGGGTGGACGGCCGCCGTTGGTGAGCCGCCTTGAGCGCGAGACCGCCGGCTCGGGACCACCATCGGGGCGACGGAATCACGCGAGTCATGGGGTGCTCCTCTGTACTCCTTGAACGCGGGTACCTCGGCACCTGATCCAGCCACCAACTGCGCGGGCGCCTGGTCTTGCGCCCGCTGGCCGGGGGCGGGACCTTGGACAGCGCACCTGATTGAACGGCACGGGCGCAGCCGGATTGCGCGCGCTCAGGCCGGGCGGGCCATAGTGGTCGACTCGAGGTGAAGGCGCAGCTTCGCGCATACCCCGGCGAGTCGCCGGTAAACGTGGAACGGGGTGGGGAGCCCCAGCAGAGCGGCGATCTCCTTCGCGCTCAGGTCGTCTTCGAACCGGAGCCGGAGCAGGAGTTGGTCGCTCGGGGCCAGCGCCCTGGTCGCGCGGGCGAGCGCCAGGCGCCGGCATTCGGCATCGAGCCGGTCGCCCGGGTCGGGCAGGGTGGGGTCGGCCAGGCACGTCAGGTCTTCGATGGTGCCGGCCAGGTCACTCAGCCGGCGTCGCGTCGTTCGGGACGCGGTCTCGGTCGGTTGGCGGGTCTGATCGCCGCGGGCCCGGCCGTATCGCAGGCGGTAGTGGTCCAGGCACAGCCGCCGGGCGACGACCACGAGCCAGGTGGAGAAGCGACTGCGCCCGTCGGCGCTGAACCGCCGGAGGCGGCGGTAGTCATCGCGCCGGAGCTCGTCCAGCATGTGGGCATAGCGGTCGAGCGCGCCGTCGTAGCCCGGATCGAAGGTGGAGGCCACCCGGAGCAGGAGTCCGCTGTAGGCCGACAGAAAGGCACTCCAGGCCGCCTCGGCCTCGGCGCCCGGTGGAGCGGCGAGCAGCCGGGCCACCTCGTCCGGCAATGCCGCCCGGGACTCAACCGTACCTGGCACCCATGCTGACACGGCGAGCGGCGCGGGCATCGTAAACATCCTGAGCTGGGGGAGTGTGTTCGCCGCTCAGCTTAGTGCGGCCCCGTGAGCGCGCTGTCAGCCCGCCGTTATCTCTGCGTTGGAGGGAGCTTCCGCGACCGATGCTGCGGCTGACGACCTTCGGGGGCGTGGCAATCCAGGCAGACTCCGTCGGCGCGGCCGAGCCGGGGGCCGGGTCGGCGGTGCCTCGGCGCGCGCTGGCGTTGCTGGTGCTGCTGGCGGCGGCCCCGGCGGGCGGCGTGAGTCGCGACACACTGATTGCTTATCTCTGGCCGGAGAGCGACGAAGAGCACGCGCGCAGCGCGCTGCGCCAGGCGCTCCACACGCTTCGGCGCGAGCTCGCCGTCCCGGAGCTGGTGGTCGGCGGGGTGACGCTCCGGGTCAATCCGGCCCTGCTCACCAGCGACCTCCGGGAATTCGACGACGCTCGCGCCGCGGGCGATCTCGAGCGGGCTCTGACCTGCTACCGGGGACCCTTCCTCGACGGGTTTCACGTGGCAGGCGTCCCGGAGTTCGAACGCTGGGTCGAGCGGCAGCGAGTCGAGTACGCGAGCGCGGCCGCCGGCGTGCTGGAGACCCTCGCACGGGGGGCCGACCAGCGCGGCGAGGTGGCCGCGGCGGCGGAGTGGTGGCGCAGGCTGGCCGCGCTCGACCCGCTCGATTCCAGGATCGCCACCGAGCTGATGCGGGCGCTGGCGGCAGCCGGAAACCTCGCGGGCGCACTGCGGCATGCGCGGGCGCACGAGGCGCTGGTGCGGGAGGAGTTGGGGGTGGCGCCGGACGCCGCATTCACGGCACTGGTGGAGCGGATCCGGCGCGGGGAGGCGGGCAACGTCAGGCCGGCGCAAACGCCGCCGATGCCCGCCGCGGGTGCCATGACTCCGCCGCCGTCCGTCCCTTCAGCTCGCCAGTCGGCAACCGCGGCGGCCGAGCGGTTTCGCGAACGCCTCGAACGCGAGCTGGCCGGACGCTACGCACTGGAACTGCCGGTCGAGGCGGGGCGCGACGGCACCGTCCGGCTCATCCGCTGCCCGCGACCTGCGCCACGACCGGCCGGTTACACTCAAGGTCCTTCATCCCGCCCTCGCCTCCCAGCTCGATATCGATCGCTTCCTGCGCGAGATCAAGCTCACCGCCCGCCTGCAGCATCCGCACATCCTTCCGCTCCTGGACTCCGGCGAGCTCGGCGGGCGGCCGTGGTATGCCACGCCTCGACCGGAGGACGCGGAGACCTTGCGGGCCCGGCTGAATCGCGACGTAGCGCTGGTCGCGGGGGAGGCTGCTCGACTGGCCCGCGAGCTGGCGGACGCACTGGAGCACGCGCATGCGCACGGCGTCCTTCACCGGGACGTCTCGCCGGAGAACGTGCTGCTCTCGGGCGGCCACGCGCTGCTCACCAACCTGGGCGTCGCGCGTGCGCTCGACGCGGCGGCGGGGCCGAAGCTCACCGAGACAGGCATGCTGCTCGGTTCGGCGGCCTATATGAGCCCGGAGCAGGCCGTGGGAGAGCGGGCGCTCGACTGCCGGAGCGATATCTACTCGCTCGGCGCGGTGCTGTTCGAGATGTTGATGGGGGACGCCCTGTTCAGCGGGCCGACGCCGCAGGCGATCATGGCCAAGCGGGCGGCGACGACCGACGTTTCGCTGCGGGAGCGGCTGGCGGGGGTTCCGGGCGGACTCGCCGGCGCACTGATCCGGGCACTGGCGCACCACCCGGATGAGCGTTTCCTCTCGGCGCGTGAGTTCGGCGCGGCGCTGGATCCGATGGCACCGCGCACGACCCGGGCTTCCGCCCGCTGGCGCCGATGGCTGGGGCTCTGATCCTAGCGGGGCTGCGATCCATCTGGGGGCCGCAACTGCTTCAGGGCCGCGATGACCTCGTCGAGACACGCGTCGCAGACCACCAAGTGGGCTTCGACGCGGCGGCGGCTGGCCGAGTCCAGTGCGGCATCCAGGTATTCGGCGATCCGGTCAGAGCTGAGATGAGCGGTTTTCGGTTGGGCGGCACCCGCACGCCCCGGACGATCCGCTGACATACCGGATTAAACGGGCGGCGAGTGGCGTTACAGCGGACGGTCGTGCGTGTGTGCCCTCGGGGGCACCGCGCCTGGTCGATTGCTGGTCGCGACGGCGCGTCGGTCTCGCCCAGGTCGAGTTCCGGCCCGGCCGGAACGCCGCGGTTATCTTTCGTCAGCCTTCTCATTGGACGAGGTTGCAAGTGACTGACAAGCGAAGATTTAGCGGCGAATACGCCGATGACCCCGAGACCCTCCACACGCCCGGGGGCATGACCGATCCCGCCGACTCCCGGGGGCGGAGCGCCGACGGCGCCGACCTGGCATCTACCGATATGTCCCAGGAGCCCTCCTCCCGCGAGGAGGATACCCAGCCGGTATTCCGGGGTGGCACGGGCGGGCTCCCGATCGAGCCGTCCGCGGAGGCCGTGCGCCGCCTCGAGTCCCAGCTCGAGGAGGCCAACGACCGGCACCTTCGACTGGCCGCGGACTACGACAACTACCGGAAGCGCGTCGGCCGGGAGCGTGCCGAGCTGGCCGACCGATCGCAGGCCGGGCTCGTCGTCCGCCTGCTCGAGGTGCTCGACGACCTCGACCGCCTCAGCGCCGAGGGCGCCGCGACGCCCGCCCCCGCGCTGCACCAGGCGGTCGAGCTCATTGACCGCAAGCTCCGGAAGGAGCTCCAGACCGCCGGGCTCGAGCCCATCGATCCGGTCGGCTCGCCATTCGACCCGAACGTGCACGAGGCGGTCTCGACGCTTCCGCCCCCCAGCCCCGAGCTCGACCATACGGTGAGCGCCACCTTCCAGGTCGGCTACCTCTTCAAGGGCACGCTCGTGCGTCCGGCCCGGGTCCAGGTGTACGCCGAGCAGGGACAGGCCTGACCGTGGCCGCAAAGGACTTCTACCGGGTCCTTGGCGTTCCCGACTCGGCGAGTCAGGACGAGATCAAGAAGGCGTACCGGCGACTCGCCAAGCAGTACCACCCGGACGCCAATCCGAACAACGCCTCCGCCGCCGAGCGCTTCAAGGAAATTTCGGAGGCGCACAGCGTGCTCTCCGACGCCGAAAAGCGGAAGCAGTACGATCAGATGCGGCGCCTGGGTGCCTTCGATGGCGCGGCCGCCGGCGGGCCGCGTCGCGGCGCGGGGCCACGCGGGCCCGGCGCGCAGGGTCCGGACATCGACCTCGGCGGGGCCGAGTTCGGCGACTTCGGCGGTCTGGGCGACATCTTCTCGTCCATCTTCGGCCGGGGCAGGCAGGAGGCGCCGCGGGCCGAGATCATCGAGACGGTGGTCGAAGTGCCGTTCCGCATCGCGATGCTCGGGGGCAAGGTGCCAGTCGCGCTGTCGGTGACCGAACCATGCCCCACCTGCTCCGGGTCCGGCGGCGCGCCCGGCGCCACTTGGTCCACCTGTCCCGAATGCAACGGCCGCGGCACCATTTCATTCGGGCAGGGGGGCTTCGCGGTGAACCGGCCGTGCCCCCAGTGCCGCGGCCGGGGACGGATTCCGTCGCAGCCGTGCCCCACCTGCCGCGGCGCGGGCGAGGTCCGGACCGAGCGGCGCGTGGTGATCACGGTCCCGCCCGCGACCGAGACGGGCACCCGGGTGCGCATCCGCGGCCAGGGCGAACCCGGTCAGCCCGGGAGCCCCGCCGGCGATCTCCTGGTCACCTTCCAGGTCCAGCCCGACCGCTTCTTCCGCCGCGAAGGGCTCGACATCGTCTGCGAGGTGCCGCTCAACCTGGCGCAGGCCACGCTCGGCACCCGGCTCCGCGTCCGCACGCTCGACGGTAAGAAGGTCATGCTCCGGATTCCGGCCGGCACCCAACCGGGCCGGAAGTTCCGCATCAAGGGGCAGGGAATCGAAAAGAACGGCGTGCGGGGCGATCAGCTCGTGCAGGTGCAGGTCACCCTGCCCGACGAGCTCACGCCGGAGCAGCAGGACTTGATGAAGAAGCTGGCCGACTCGGCGGGGCTGGCCTACTAGTCACGCTGACGGGCGTCCGGCCTCGATGAGCATCCGGTGCGTCGCGCGCTCGGGCTCGACATCGGGTGCGCGGCGCTGCTCGTAGGTCCCGTCCGGCCCGAGCTCCCACGCCTGCCGGTTGTCCTCCCACATCAGCAGCAGCAGATCGCGCAGCGCGGTCCGGTCCGCGGGGTTGTCGATCGGCGTGACCGCCTCGATGCGGCGGTCGAGATTGCGCGGCATCCAGTCCGCCGAGCCGATGTAGACCTCCTCCTCGCCGCCATTGCGAAAGTAGAACGCGCGCGAGTGCTCCAGGAACCGGCCCACGATGCTGATCACGCGGATGCGCTCGCTCACCCCGGCGAGCCCGGGGCGCAGGCAGCAGATACCGCGGATGATGAGGTCGATCGGCACGCCGGCGCGGGACGCCTCGTACAGCGCCGCGATGAGCTCGGGGTCCACCAGCGCGTTCATCTTGACGATGATTCGCGCCGGACGGCCCGCCTCGCGGTGGCCGATCTCGCGCCGGATCATGCCGAGGAAGCGCTCCCGCATCCCGCGCGGCGCCACGATGAGCTTCCGGTAGCCGGCGGGCACCGCGAAGCCGGTAAGTACGTTGAACAGGTCGGTGAGGTCGGCCCCGAGCGCCGGGTCGGCGCTCAGCAGCCCGAAGTCGGTGTAGATTCGCGCGGTCTTCGGATTGTAGTTGCCGGTGCCGATATGCAGGTACCGGCGCATCGTGTCGCCCTCCCGCCGCACCACGAGCATGATCTTGGCGTGCGTCTTGAGGCCCGGCACACCGTAGCTCACGTGGACGCCGACGTCCTCCAGACGTTGCGCCCAGATGATGTTGTTCTCCTCGTCGAACCGTGCCTGCAGCTCGATCAGCACGGCCACCTGCTTCCCCCGCTCGGCGGCCTGCGCCAGCAGCCGCGCGATGCTCGAGTCGCCGCCGGTGCGGTAGAGCGTGAGCTTGATCGCGAGGACGTCGGGGTCCTCCGCGGCGCTCTGGATGAAGCGCTCGACCGAGGTCTGGAAGCTCTCGTACGGGTGGTGCAGCAGCAGGTCGCCCTCGCGGAGGACGTCGAAGATGTTGCGGCCCGACGTGAGCCGTGCCGGGGTGAGCGGATGGAACACCGGGTCCCTGAGCGCCGGGAGGTCGAGCGCGGCGAGGGTGAGCAGGTCGGCCGTGTCCATCAGCCCGGCGATCTCGTAGAGGTCTTCGGCCGTGAGAGCCAGAGCGGGCGGCTCCTGCTGCTCGCTGAACTCCATCAGCAGCAGCTCCCGGAGCGAGGCGGGCATCGACGCGTGGACCTCGATCCGCACCACCTCGGCGAAGCGCCGGTTCCGGACCTCCTCCTGGATGAGGCTCAGCAGGTCCTCGGCCTCGTCGCCATTCTCGATCTGCAGCTCGGTGTTCCGGGTGATCCGGAAGAGATGCCAGCCGAGAATCTCGACGCCCGGGAACAGCGCCTCCAGGTGCATGCCGATCACTTCCTCGAGCGGCACGAAATGGTTCGGCGTCGGGAGCGCGACCCAGCGCGGCAGGATCTTGGGCACCTTCACCCGGGCGAACCGCTCCTCACTATCCGGTCCCCGCAGCACGACCGCGAGGGAGAGGCTCAGGTTCGAGATGTAGGGAAATGGGTGCCCGGGGTCGACCGCGAGCGGTGTCAGGACCGGAAAGACGTGCGCCTGAAAGTAGGCATCGACGTGCTCGCGCTCGACGGGGTCCAGCGCGTCGAGCCGCTGGTGGAGGACCACGCCCTGCTCCGCGAGCGCGGGGAGCACGGCGTCCATCAAACAGTCGCGATGGCGCCGCACCAGATCCCGCACCACGGCCGCGATGGCGGTGAGCTGGTCCTCCGGCGTCATGCCGTCGGCGGTCCGTTCCACGATGCCGGCGGCCACCTGCTGCTTGAGGCCGGCCACGCGGACCTGGAAGAACTCGTCGAGGTTGCTGCTGAAGATGGCGAGAAACTTGAGACGCTCGAGCAGCGGCGTGCGCGGGTCCACCGCCTCGTGCAGCACGCGGCGGTTGAACTCGAGCCACGAGAGCTCGCGGTTGAGGTAGAGCGACGGGTCCCGGAGGTCGGGCGAGGGGGGCGCGTCAGGATGGAGGACCTGGGTCATGGGCGAGGCCTCAGGGCGCGCGGCCATCAGCGCTCGGGCCCGGGGACGATCACCGACAGCGCCAGGCTCACCAGACCGACCACCAGCCCGCCCCAGAACGCCGCCCAGAACCCGGAAACGGTGAAGCCGAGGTGCCAGCGGGTGGACAGCCAGCCCGTCACCAGCAGCATCACCGCGTTGATCACCAGGGTGAAGAGGCCGAGGGTCACGACGATGAGCGGGCAGGTGAGCACCGTGAGCAGCGGCCGCAGGATACTGTTCACCAGACCGAACACCGCCGCCACCAGCAGCAGCCGCACGATGCTGCCGTTGAAGTCGAGGCCCGGCAGGAGGTAGGCCGCCACCCAGAGCGCGACGGCATCCAGCACCCAGTGCAGCAGGAGGGACCGCATGGCCCTCAGGGCGCGTCGGCGATCACGCCGCCCCCGAGGACGCGGCCCCCGGCGCCGTAGAGCACGCCCGACTGGCCGGGCGTGATGGCCCGCACCGGCAGGGCGAGCGCGAGCTCGATCGTGTCTTTCCCACCCTCGATGACCGTGGCGGCCACGGCGCGCGCGCGGTAGCGCACCTGCACCTCGCACGTGTCGCCCGGCGCGAGCGGGTCCGCGAGCCAGTTGAGCTCTTCGAGCCGCACCCGGTGGCCCGCCAGGTCGTCCGCGGTTCCGACCACCACTTCCCGCCGCTCCGGCCGGATCGCCACGACATAGCGCGGGCCGTCGAACCCGCCCGGCAGCCCCTTCCGCTGGCCGATGGTGTAGCGCGCGTAGCCCTGGTGCTCGCCAAGGACCTCGCCCGTCGTGGTCACGAGGGGGCCCCGCGCGAGCGCCGGCGCGCCGGCCGGCAGGTGCCGCTGGAGCACGCCGACGTAGTCGTCGTCCGGCACGAAGCAGATCTCGACCGACTCCGGCTTATCCGCCGTCACGAGCCCGAGCCGGCGCGCGTAGGTCCTGGTCTCCGCCTTGGTGAGGCTCCCGACCGGCGTGAGCATCCGCTCGACCACCGCGCGGTCGATGCCCCAGAGGAAATAGCTCTGGTCCTTGCGCGGATCCTCGCCCCGGTAGAGCGCGCCGTCCCGCGCCACGGCGTAGTGCCCGGTGGCGAGATGGCGGCAGTCGAGCGCGTCGGCGTGCGCCAGCAGGTCGCGGAACTTGGTGAACGAGTTGCAGCGCACGCAGGGGATGGGCGTCCGGCCGCGGCTGTACTCGCTCACGAAATTCTGGATGACGTGCAGGTTGAACCGGTCTTCCAGGTTGAGGACGTAGTGCGGGATGCCGAGCGTGTGGGCGACGTCACGCGCGTCATTGATGGAGTCGAGCGAGCAGCACGGCCGGTCCGGCACGTCGTCGCCGTAGCAGAACAGCTTCATGGTGGCGCCCACCACCTCGAAGCCTTCCTCCACCAGGCGCGCCGCGGCCACCGAGCTGTCCACGCCGCCCGACATGGCAACCAGCACGCGCTCACGCACGACCGAGCACTCCCGCCAGCTTCCGGACCTTGGCGACCACGCCCGGCATGACCTCCGCCGCGCGGGTCACGTCCTCGGCGGTGGTGGCGTGCCCGAGACTCAGGCGCACGGTGCCGAGGGCCAGCTCGCGCGGCACCCCCATGGCCACGAGCACGTGCGACGGCTCGACCGCACCGGTGGAGCAGGCCGACCCGCTCGAGGCCGCGACGCCCGCGAGGTCGAGGTGCATGAGCAGCGCCTCGCTGTCCGCGCCCGGCACCGCGATGCTCAGCACGTGCGGCGCGCGCTCCGCCCCCTCGGCGTTGACGACTACGTCCGGCAGCACCGCACGAATCCGTGCCGCGAGCTCGTCGCGGAGCGTGCCGAGCCTGGCGGCCTCGTCCGCCTGTTCGGCCGCGGCCAGCGCGGCCGCTCGGCCCATCGCCACGGCGCCCGGCACATTTTCGGTGCCCGGCCGGATGCCGTACTGCTGTCCGCCGCCGTGGATGATCGCCTCGATCGCCTTTCGGTCACGCACGACGAGTGCGCCGATCCCCTTGGGCGCGCCGATCTTGTGGCCGGAGAGGCTGGCGAGCGTGCAGCCCAGCCCCGCGAGGTCCACCGGCACCTTGCCGAACGCCTGAACCGCGTCGGTGTGGAACGCGACGCCCGCCTGACAGCAGCGCCCGGCGACCTCGCGTACCGCCTGCACGACGCCCACCTCGTTGTTCACCCACATGACGGATACGACGGCGGGCCGCTCACGCAACGCGGCCTCGAGCGCGTCGAGCTCGACGCGTCCGTCGGCGTCCACCGGCAGCAGCACCTCGCGGCCGCCCAGGTGGCAGACGGCGTGCGCGGCAGCCAGGATCGCCTTGTGCTCGATGGCGGAGACCACGGCGCACATCGCGGCGCCACGGTCCCGGGCGGCAAGCGCCGCGCCGACGATGCCGAGGTTGTCCGCCTCGGTGCCACCCGAAGTGAAGATGACCTGATTGGGCTCGGCGTTCACCGCCTGGGCCACTTCGCGGCGCGCCTGCTCCAGTCCCGCGCGCGCGGCCCGGCCGAACCGGTGGGCGCTCGACGGGTTACCGAACGCCTGCTCGGTGAGGTAGGGCAGCATCGCCTCCAGCACCTCCGTCCGGACCGGAGTCGTGGCGGCGTGGTCGAGGTACACGGGGCGGGCGGGCATGCGGCGAAAGATAGCGCGGGACCGGGCCGGGCGTCACATGCTCTGCACGCCGAGGGTCATGACGTCATCCACCGCCATCGTCTCATGGGTAAAGAACGGCTCGCCGTAGCGGGCGCGGATGAGCGAGCCGTAATGTGCGTTCTGGGTCTCGACCAGCGCGTAGAAGTCCTGGCCGGTCGGGAAGATCTCGCCCGCGGCCTTGGCGCCGTCGAACTGGCTCGCATAGCAGTGGATCGCGGCGAGCTTGCGCTCGAATTGCGCGGTGATGTCCACCACGAACGTGGGCTTCAGCGGGTCTTCGCGGTAGGAGAGCGCGTACAGCACCTTCGACGGCCGGTGCGGCTCGCCCGGTGCGTCGTAGCGGGCGAGCCCCGCCAGGAAACACGCGTCGCGGCCCAGCTCGCTGGCGATCCGGTGATCGGGGTGCCGGCCGACGGGGAACGGCAGGATCACCACTCGTGGGGCGAAGTGACGGATCTGCTCCACGACCACGCGGCGGGTCTCGTCGGTGTTGGCCAGGTGCGCGTCGGGCAGGCCGGCGTTCCGGCGTTCCGTGACACCCAGAATGCCCGCGGCCTGTTCGGCTTCGCGGGCCCGCAGGTCGGCGCTCCCGCGGGTGCCGCTCTCACCGGCCGTCAGGTCGAGGATCCCGGTACGGTGTCCCGCGTCGCCGGCGCGGACCAGCGTGCCGGCGCAGGTGAGCTCGACGTCGTCGCGGTGCGCGGCAATGGCCAGAACGTCCACGGGCATGCGGGCTCTCCCGGTCGGGGCGGTGGGGTGCTGGGGCGCGGGCAGGAAGAATATCTCCGCGCCCGCGCTTGCATGGGAGGGGCAAAGGGTCGATCGTCCGGGAGAGGATTCTGTGTCCCGTCACTCGAGGAGTCGATCGTGCGCTTGCTTGTCTTCATCCTGCTCACCACCGTGCTCTCCGCCGCGCCGGCCCGGGCCCAGTCCGGGCCTCCGCCGAAATCCGTGGCCGTGCTCGACGTGGCGCTCTACACCGCGGGTGCCAACCTGCAGGAAGCCAGCGACACCGGCCGCGCGGCACTCGCCACCGAGGTGCTCCGCGGGAAGCTCGCCGAGCTGCTGGGGCCCGCCCTGGCCGACTCGGCCGCGGTCGCCGCGCGGGTGCACGCGCCCGAGGTCCACCGGCTGGCCGGCGACAAGCCCTGCAACGTGATCGTCGCGTGCGCCCGGGCCGTCGGGCGCGGGCTCGGCGCGAACTGGGTGGTGATGGCCAAGGTCAGCAAGACCAGCAACCTGATCTGGCTCCTCAGCGGGCAGCTCATCGACGTGGCCACGGGCGAGCTCGTGCTCGACGATTCGACCGAGCTCAAGGGCGATCCCGAGCCGATGATCCGGGCGGGCGCGCGGATCTTCGCGGAGCGGGTCGCGCGGGCGGTGAACGCACGGACGGCGGGCGAGCGGGCGGAACGATCCTGACTCACCGGTGAATCACCAGGAGGGAATCATGAATGAGCTGAACAATTACCGCGTCGCGATGTTCGCGACCGACGGATTCGAAGAGACCGAGCTGACGGAGCCGAAGCGGGCACTCGAGAGCGCCGGCGCGCGGGTGGACGTGATCGCGCCGAAGCCGGACCAGATCCAGGCGTTCCGCCACCACGACAAGAGCATCACGGTGCCGGTAGACCGCACGCTCGACGAGGTGCGGCCGGGAGAGTACGACGCGGTCATGCTGCCCGGCGGCGCGCTCAATGCCGACGCCCTCCGCGTCGAACCGAAGCTCAAGCAATTCCTGCGCGCCATGTGGGAGGCGGGGCGGCCGTTCGCCGTGATCTGCCACGCGCCGTGGGAGCTCGTGAGCGCGGGGCTCGCCGAGGGTCGCCGGCTGACGAGCTATCACACCATCCAGGACGATCTCAAGAACGCGGGTGCGGACTGGGTGGATGAGGAGGTCGTGGTGGACGGCAAGCTCGTGACCAGCCGCCAGCCGGACGATCTTCCGGCGTTCAACCGGGAGATGCTGCGGGTGTTCGTGGAGGCGGGCACGCGGGCAGGAACGAGGGCCGGCGCGCAGGGGTGATGCTCTTGGGCAGGCGCTAGTCGCGGGCGGTGGAGATCGTTGCTGTATTCACCACGAAGGCACGAAGGGATCCCGCTCCCGGAACGGCGCCTTGGACCCGGACAGCACCAGCAACTTGAGGTGGCTGCGCTCCCGGATGCGCTCCGTCCCCCAAAACATCTTCGTGCCCTTCGTGCCTTCGTGGTGAATCATCCCCGGCACTCAGCCCGGGCAAGACCCCGAGTCGCCATCACTCGTGCCGCAGCGCCTCCACCGGGTCCATGCGCGCCGCCCGGTTGGCGGGATAGAGCCCGAACACGAGCCCGATGCCGATGCTCACCGCGCAGGCCAGTCCCGCGCTCCAGAGCGGCACTCCGGACTCGAGCTTGAGCGCCGCCTTGAGCACTTCGCCCGCGCCCAGCCCGAGCAGGATCCCGAGCAGCCCGCCGACGAACGTGAGCGTGGCGGCCTCGACCAGGAACTGCCACAGGATCTCCCGCCGGCTGGCGCCCAGTGCCTTCCGGAGGCCGATCTCCCGGGTCCGGTCGGTGACGGACACCATCATGATCGCCATCACGCCGATCCCCCCGACCAGCAGCGCGACGCTCGACAGCGAGACCATCGCCAGGAAGAAGTAGGTGGTGAACTTGCCGACCACGTCGAGGATCTGGTCCTGGGTGATCAGGTCGAAGGTGTTGGGCGCACCGGGCCGGAGATTCCGTGCCCGCCGGAGCGCGACCGTGGCCAGGTCGCGCACCGTGGCCGGGTCCTCGCCGGCCCGGGGCCGGACGGCGATGAAGAGGCTGTTGGTCTCGTCGTACTGGTAGTTCCGTCGCGCGGCCTCGAACGGAATTACGCCGCCGATCTCCTGGCCGGGCGGCTCGAAGATGTTGGCGGGCTTCTGGTAGACGCCGATGACCCGCATCGCGGCGGGGCCGATGCGCAGGTAGCGGCCGAGCGGGTCGAGCCGGCCGAACAGCCGATCGGCCACATCGGATTCGACCACCACGACCTGATCGCCCGCCAGTTCCCCGCGGGTGAAGAACCGGCCCCGGAGCAGCGTGCCGCCCTGGATGTCCATGAAGTGGTCGTCCGCCCCGAAGATGGTGACCGTCTGGGTCCGCGCGCCCTGGTACTCCATGCGCTGGAAGAGCTGAACCCACATCCCGGCATAGGCGATCTGCGGCACGCGCGCGAGCGCCGCGGCGTCGTTCTGGGAGAGAACGGGGCGGATGCGCACCTCGTAGGGCAGGCGATCGGGATTGACCGGTGTCTGCGAGAAGTAGCGGATGACATAGAAGACCGACGGGCCGGCGGTCTCGATGGCATTGAAGATCTGGGTCCGGATTCCCTGCACCATCGAGGCGATCGCCATCACCGTGGTCACGCCGATGACGACGCCGAGGATCGTGAGGCCCGAGCGCAGCTTGTTGGCGCGGAGCGCGCCGAACGCGATGGCGACCCCCTCGCCCGCGTTCCGGATGCCCCTGACCCATCGCATGCGGCCTACTCGGCCCTGAGCGCGGTGATCGGATCGAGCCGGGCGGCGCGGGCGGCGGGAAAGACGCCGAAGATGACGCCGGCCGCGCCGCCGAGGGCGACCGCCACGAGCACCGACCACAGCGTGATCCGCGCCGGCAGCGGCGTGAATGTCGAGACCGCCGCCGCGAGCGCCCAGCCCGCCAGAACGCCCTGGATGCCGCCGAACGACGAGAGCACCACCGCCTCGATCAGAAACTGGCGGCGGATGTCGGCCCGGGTGGCGCCGAGCGATTTGCGGAGGCCGATCTCGTGGGTGCGCTCGGTGACGCTCATCAGCATGATGTTCATGATCACGATCCCGCCCACCACGATGCCGATGCAGACCACGGCCGGAATGGCGGTGAACAGCACCCGCGTGAGCTGGCGCCAGAACGCGACCAGCGCATCGGCCTTGTCCACCGTGAAGTCGTTCTCCTCGCCGGGCCGGAGCCGGTGGGCGATCCGCATCGCCTCCTCGGCCCGGGACATCGCCGGCTCGATCGCTTCGGACGAGCTCATCTTGACGGATACGACGGTCGTCTTGCGCCGGCCATAGAACGATTCGAACGTGGTGAACGGGAGCAGCACGAAAGCATCGAACGACTGGCCGAGGACCCGGCCCTTCTTGTCGATCACTCCGGTGACGAGCACCTCGCGGCCGCCGATCCGGATCTTTCGTCCTACCGCGGACGGCGGCCGCTCGAACAGCTTCTCCGCGATATCGAAGCCGATGACCGCGACCAGGCGCCGCTCGCGCACGTCGGGCTCGGTGAGCGGCACGCCGGCCAGCATCTGGTAGTCCTGAACGATCTGGTAGGGCGGGGTGACGCCGAAGATGGTGACGTTGCCGACGGTGCGGTCGCGGTAGGAGACGTCGCTGATGGGGGTGGGCCAGCCCGATTGGAGGGCCACGGCCTCCGCGTCCGGAAGCGCCCGCTGGACGGCGGCGGCGTCGGCCGGGGTGATGAGCGGCCGCTTGGCGATGGCCCGCACCTCGGCGTCGTCCATCAGCCCCACCGAGATCGGCGAGCGCCGCACCTGAAAGGCATTGGTCCCGATCACGGCACCGGTCAGGTTCTCCGTGACGTACGCGTTCATCCCCTGGATGACCGCCACCACCACGACCAGGAATCCGACCGAGACGATGATGCCGAGAAGGGTGAAGAACGACCGCAACTTGGCGCCCCAGATGGCCTGGAGCGCGAGACGGAGGGCCTCAGCGAGCGGCATAGCGGGAAGATAGAACGGTCGGCGGCAGTACACAGCGATCCGCTCGGCCTCGCCGCTTACCTCTTACCGCTTACCTCTCACCTCTTACCGCCTCTCACTCGTACCTCAGCGCCTCCACCGGATCCATCTTCGACGCCCGGCTCGCCGGGTACAGCCCGAACAGCACGCCGGTGAGGATGGAGGCGACCAGCGCGGCGATGACGGAGCCGAGCGGCACGGCGGCGGGAATCGGCGAGAAGGTGCGGACGGCCCAGGCCACCAGCGCACCGAGGGCCATGCCGATCACGCAGCCCACCAGCGTGAGGGTGGCGGCCTCCACCAGGAACTGGAACATGATCTCGCCCCGGGTGGCGCCGAGTGCCTTCCGGACCCCGATCTCGCGGGTGCGCTCGGTGACCGAGATCATCATGATCGCCACCACGCCTACGCCGCCCACCAGCAGCGCCACGCTCGAGAGCGCGATCATCACCACGAAGAAGGCGGCCGTGATCTTGTTGAAGGCGTCCAGCACCCGGTCCTGCGTCACGATCGCGAAGTTGCTCTCGTCGGCAGGCCGGAGCCCGCGCTTGCTCCGAAGCGCGGCGGTGACCTCGTCCTGCGCCTCGAGGGTCGTGACCGAGTCGGTCGGCACCACGGCGACCTCCATCCACCCCCGGTCGTAGTCCGTCACCTTGGTGAAGGTGGTGTGCGGCATGGCAAGGCGGGGCTCGTCGGCGTCGCTGAACAGCGAGGCGGCCTCGGCGTGCAGCCCGATGACCTCGAACGGGACGCCGAAGATCCGGATCTGCTTGCCGATCGGCTCGCGGCCGGGAAAGAGCGACTGGGCCAGCTTGTCGTTGATGATCGCCACCCGGGCGCTGGCCGCGTACTCGACCGGCGTGAAGTTCCGCCCCGCCAGGATGTCTCCGCCGTTGACCTGGGGCCACGCGGGGCTGAACCCGGCCATGCGCACGCTGCTGAGAGTGGTGCTCTCGAACGCTACCGGCCCTTCGGTGTACTCGCCGATGTTGACGTCGCGCACACTCGGAAGCCGGCGGATCATCTCCGCCTCCTGGGGCGTGACCCATGGCATCCGGCGCCAGGGCGAGAGTTCGTCGGAGCCGTCGTCGATCTCGAGCCCGTCGCTGAAGTAGCGCTGGACGTAGAAGGTCTTCGGTCCGGCCGCTTCGAGGATCGCGGTGATGCTGCGGTTGATCCCGGTGATGGCCGAGCCGATCGCAATCACCACGGTGACCCCGATCGCGACGCCGAGGATCGTGAGCGCCGCGCGCACCTTGTTGGCCCGGAGCGCGTCGAGCGCGATCCCCACGCCCTCGGCCATCCGGCTCGGCAGCCCCGCGCGCCGCGCGGGACTCACTCGGCCCTCAGCGCCACGATCGGGTCGAGCCGCGCGGCACGGCTCGCCGGGTACACCCCCGCTACGACCCCCACACCGACCCCGAGCACCAGTCCCGCGACCACCGACCACGGCGCCACCGCCGCGGGGAGCGGGGTCGCCGCCTTGACCACGAACGCCAGCGCCAGCCCGAGCCCGATCCCGAGCAGCCCGCCCGCCGCCGAGAGCGTCGCCGACTCGACCACGAACTGGGCCAGGATGTCGCGCCGGCGGGCGCCGAGCGCCTTGCGCACGCCGATCTCACGAGTCCGCTCGCTCACGGCCATCAGCATGATGTTCATGATGACGATTCCGCCCACCACCAGCGAGATCGCGACCAGTCCGGGAAGGGCGAGGAACAGGATCGCCGAGATCTTGCGCCACATTCCCAGCGCGCCTTCCGCGGTCTGGAAATCGAAATTGTTTCCCTGCCAGGGCTTGAGGCCGCGGTGGCTGCGCATGATCGCCTCGGTCTCGGCCATGGCCTGCTGCATCGAGGTCGGGTCCGCCGTTTTCACGATCAGGGCGTCCAGGATATTGATCGGGCAGATGAGCCGCCGTCCCGGCGCGCTGAACGGCATCACCGCGAACTTGTCGAGCGAGAGGCCGAACAACGCCCCCTGCTTCTCGACCACCCCGATGATGCGGTAGGGGAGGCCGCCGATCCGCACTGTCTTCCCCACCGGGTCCACGTTGGGCAGGAGCCGTTGGGCGAGCTCGTACCCCGCCACCAGCACCGGCGCGGCGGTGGCCACCTCGGCCGGCATGAACGCCCGTCCCGTGGAGATCCGGTAGTTCCGGATATCGAAGTAGCTGGCCTCGGTCCCGACCAGATGGATGTCCTTCGCGGTCTTGCCCTCGTAGTGGACGGCGACCCGGTCTTCGCAGAACTTGGCGAAGCTCGCCGGCGTGCGCACCCGGCCGCGCACCACGTCGGCGTCCGCGTAGCTGATGCGCGGCCGGCGGCTCCACGCGAGCCAGGTCTCCTCGCTCACGTTGCCGCTGGTGATGCCCGGCCGCTGGCGCAGTTCGAAGGTGTTGGCCCCCACCAGGGTGTTCGCGAACCGATCCACCATGTAGCGGTTCATTCCCTGCACGATGGAGACGACCGCGATGAGGAAGGTCACCCCGATCAGGACGCCGATGAGGGAGAAGAAGCTCTTGAGCTTCTGGGCACGGATCGTCCGGAGGGCCAGCCGGACCGCCTCGAGCAGGCGCATCTACGCCGCGGCGCCTCGGGTGAGCTGGTCGCTCTCGACCCGCCCGTCACGCAGCACCACCACCCGCTCGGCGTGCGCCGCAATGTCCGGCTCGTGGGTCACCATGATCACGGTCTGGCCACCCGCGTGGAGATCGCCGAAGACCCGCATGATCTCCTCGCTGGTGGCGCTGTCCAGATTGCCGGTCGGCTCGTCGGCGAGCAGGATCGAGGGGTCGTTCACCAGCGCCCGCGCGATCGCGACGCGCTGCCGCTGGCCGCCCGACAGCTCGTTGGGGCGGTGCTCCAGCCGATTGGCGAGCCCCACCCGCTCGAGCGCCGCCACGGCCCGCTCCCGCCGCTCGCGCGCCCGGGCGCCGGCGTAGACCAGCGGCAGCTCCACGTTGTGGAGCGCCGTGGCGCGGGGCAGCAGGTTGAACGTCTGGAACACGAAGCCGATCTCCCGATTCCGCACCCGGGCCAGCTCGTCGTCGGTGAGGCGCGAAACCTCCTGCCCGTTGAGCCAGTACTCGCCGCCGGTGGGCGTGTCGAGACAGCCGAGCACGTTCATCATGGTGGACTTGCCGGAGCCCGACGGGCCCATGATCGCGACGTACTCGTTACGCCGCACGTCCAGCGTCACGCTCCGGAGCGCGAGGATGCGCTCCTCGCCCATCCGGTACTCCCGGCTCAGCTCCCGGATGCGGATCACCTGGCTCATGTTTCGGCCGCCTTCCGCTTGGTGGTGTCGGCCGGGGTCACCCGCGCGCCGTCCCGGAGGTCCCGGATGGCCTGGTAGGTGCCGGCCACGATCGTCTCGCCCCCGCGGAGCCCGTCCCGCACCTCGAAGTACTCGTCGCCCGCGATGCCCACCTTGACCGGGCGGAACGTGGCCTCGCCGCCCCGAACCACGAACACGCCTTCGGTCTCGTGCTCGGGCCGGCGGATCCGGGTCGTGTCCACGTTGGGGTCCGACTCGTTCGGCAGCCGTTCGTCGTCCCGCACCGTGAGCGCGATGATCGGGATGCTGAGCACCTGGCGTCTCGTATCCGTCACGATCCGTGCGGTGCAGCTCAGGTCGGGCCGCACGTCGCGCGGCGGGTTCTCGAGCGTGACCTCGACATCGAAGTCCACGGCCCGGTCGTTCGAGCCCGAGGCGGTCTGGGTCGCTGTCAGCTTGGCACTGTGGCTGATCTTGGTCACGCGCCCCACGAACGAGGTATCGGGGTACGCGTCGATCGTCACCTGCACCGAGTCGTTCGGGGAGAGCCGCACGACGTCGGTCTCGTCCACCTGCACCTTCCCCAGGATGACCGACAGGTCCGCGATCGTCATCAGCAGGCCCGTCTCCCGCGAGAACGTTCCCGGCACCGCCACCTCGCCCTCCTCCACCGCGAGCCGCACGACCCGTCCCGTGATGGGAGAGACCAGGCGCGTCTTGGCCAGGTTGTCGCGCGCCTCCTGCAGACTGGCCCGCGACTGCTCGAGCTGGGCCCGGGTGGCCTGGTACGTCGCCTGAGCCACTTCGTGCGCGGTCTGTGCCTGCTCGGCCGACTCCGGCGTGATCAGGTTGGGCCCGAGCTGACTCAGCTCGCGGGCGCGCTTCCAGGCCCGCTCGGCCTGGTCCAGGTTGGCGCGGGTCTGGGCCAGGGTCGCCTCGGTCGAGGCCACCACCCCCTGCGCCCGCGAGACCGCCGCCTGGTACTGCGCCGGGTCGATCTGGAGCAGGAATTGGCCCTTGGTCACCCGATCGCCCTCGCGGACGGCGATCCGGATGATCCGGCCGGTGATGTCGGCGCTGATGTCCACCGAGGTCTTCGCCTCGATCTTCCCGCTCGCCGTCACGGCGCTCACGAGGTCACGCCGCGTCACCTGCTCCATCCGCACTTCGGTGCCGGCGTGCTTCTTCCGGTTGATCCGGTAGGCCACGGTGCCACCCAGGACCAGCGCGACCACGACGATGCCCAGCCCGATCTTCATCCCGCGCGACATGTGCGTTCCTCGTTAACGAAGGGGACGACCGACCGCCGCCTCGAGCGCCGCGATCGCCTTGTGGTAGTCGTACACCGCATTCACGTAATCACCCTCGGCACGCTGCACCGCGTTCTGGGCATCCGACAGCTCGAGCGACGTTCCGGCGCCGAGCCGATAGCGCTCCTGCGCCAGCCGGAGCTGGTCGCGGGCCGCGTCGCGGTTGGCGGCCTGTACCGCGATCGCCTGGTAGGCGGTCTGCAAGGCCGAGGTAGCGGGCGTGCACATCGCTGCGGACCTGGAGCCGGCGGGCGCGGGCGCTCTCGTCGGCATCCTCCTCCTGCGCTCGTGCCTGCGACAGCCGGAGCGAGCGGCCGAAGCCGGTGAAGATCGGGAGCGAGATCCGCAGGCTCGCCTGGAACGGCTGGCCCGTGTAGTCGAAGGGGAAGACGTTGTTCGCGTCGCGGATCTGGCGGCTCACCGGATCGAGCAGCGCCGTGCCGCCGTCGGTGAGCCCGGCGGAGGCGAAGCAGTTGTCGACGACGCCGCCCAGGGCGAGCGCGCTCCGGACCTGGTTGTCGTACTGGCAGGCGGCGGCCTGCTGCCGGGCGCTCCCCAGTTGCTGGTCGAGCAGGAAGCCTTCGTTGGTGAACTGCTGGGTGAACCCGCTCCAGCCCGCCTGGACCGAGAGGGTGGGGAGGAACTCGCTCTTGGCCGCCCGCACGCCGTAGGACGCCGCGGTCCGGCGGGCGCGGAGCGAGCGGAGCGCCGGGTTCTGCACTTCGGCCAGCGCGAGCAGCGAATCGAGCTGGAAGGCCGGCGGTGTCACCGGGAACGAGTCGCTGAGCGCGATCTGGTCCACCGGCACGGCGGGCTCGACGCCCATCCGGCGCAGGAGGTCGAGCTTGGCCTCGTTCTCCGCCTGCACCGCGCGGAGCAGCGCCACGTCGCTCTGCCCCTTCGCCACCTCCGCCTGCCGCACGTCGAGCAGCGTGGCCTGACCGACCTGGTAGCGCGCCTCCGCGAGCCGCAGGAACTCCGCGTTGCGCGCTACCTGCTGCCGCGCCACCGCCACCTGCGCCGTGGCCTGCAGGGTGGTGAGATACTGGGTCTCGATCTCCGCCCGGAGCGACACGCCGGCGCCGCTGATGTCCTCGTCCGTGGCGCGCTGCAGCGCCTTCTGCGTCGCCGGGGCGGTGAGCGTCCGCCGTCCAGCTGCCACTGCAGGCTGAGGCTGTAGCCCGAGGTGACGAACGCCGAGGTCGGCTGGACGAAGCCG
Organism: uncultured Gemmatimonadales bacterium; assembly: GCA_963831425.1. GTDB lineage: Bacteria > Gemmatimonadota > Gemmatimonadetes > Gemmatimonadales > GWC2-71-9 > CAVVWJ01. The sequence goes on from CAWHQC010000002.1 coordinate 166,463, forward strand.
CCGCCGAAGTTTGATTGGCCCGAGCCGGTATAGCCCAGGTCGGAGCTGACGTTGAACGAGGGGAGCAGGCTGCCGTAGGCGTTCCGGACGCCCCACCGCGCCGGGCCGGCGTCGTTCAGCGTCTGCCGGTAGGTGGGGCTGTTGGCGCGCGCCTGCCGCAGCGCCTCCTCGAGCGACAGGGTCACGGCGGGGACCGGCTGCAGGGCCGCCGGTCGGTGTCCTGCGCCGCCAGCCGACGCGGGGGCAGAACGCGAGCAGCGCGAGGAAGCCGAACGGTCGGATCATGGCAGGAGCCCTTTGTGGTGTGGACGTGACCGGGCCCAATACGGCCGCATCGTCGCCAGGGTTTCAGGTTGCGACGAAGCTCGAGGTCAGGGCTGTCGGAGAACGGCTTCGGGGAAGGGGATGCTACTCGGCGCCCGCGCGGGTGACGACCGTGTTCCGCGCGGGCAGCTCGAGCCGCTCCAGCCGACCCTGTGCATCGGTGGCCAGGGTCCCCGCGATATCGCCGGCCAGCGACACGCGCGAGGCCCCGCCCGCGGTGCCGGACTCCCGCCGGGCGGTGAAGGTCGCGCGCCGGCCGGAGCGGGGGAAGATCGCCGTCAGCGTCCGGCCCGCCGGCGTGGCAAGCTCCGCCACCGGCATGTACAGCGAGAACACCTGGTCGTCGAGCAGGACCACGTCCGGCCCGCCCGGGAGCTCCCGCCCCGACTCGGAGCCCTTAGCCACGGTCCGCACGATCAGCCGAGCGCCGGAGCCCGCGGCGAGGATGACGGTGACCGCGCCCTCGCTCTCCACGTCCAACTGGAACTTGGCCAGGGCGGAATCCGGGGTACGCTCGAGCGTGGCGGCCAGCCGGGTGGTCGGGCCGGTGGAGGGATAGCGGGCGGCCGCGATGATGGTGGAGCCGGGCAGCCCGCGGGCGCGGCTCGGGCGAAGCGTGAACTCTTCGCGCCCGATCTCCTTGCCGCCCTGGGTGACCACCAGCCTGGTCTCCAGCGGCTCCTGCGCGCCCGTCCCGAGGAGGGGGAGCAACATCAGTGAGCAGCAGCTGCGCTGCGCATGCCGTCTCCACTCACCTCAGGGTCCGGTGAGGCAGCTGCTGATGCGGTCGAGGATGAATCTATACAGCAGCTCCCCCTTTTGGGCGGAGGCGAGGCTGGGAAATCCGATCGAGCCGGGTGAGCCCTCGGGCAGCCGGCGGCTGTGTCCCGGCCGGTAGCGGCCGAGCATCTCCGGGGTGATGGCGAAGTCCGGGCCAGATCCATGCGGACCAGCTCGGGGCGCCAGGAAGAGCAGCAGCGAGGTGTCGAGCTCGCCGCCCTGGATCGGCGCGCCCGGCCGCTCGAGCAGGGGCCCGAAGTCCAGGCTGAAGACGTCCATCACCTGGACGCGTCGCCTCATCGGTCCGGATCGGTGCTCAGCGCCTCCAGATGGGCCTCGCTGGCCTGCGCCGTCAGGATGATGAACTCGCGGACGCCTGCCCCCTCCTCCCAGGACTCGATAAGTTCGTTCATGACCCGGTGCAGCGTGCGGCGACGGAGCGTGGCGCCGCCCGGGAACGCGTGCGTCGGCGCGTGGACGCCGTACTCCACCGTGGGCGCCCGCAGGATCCCGAACTCCGCCGAAAGATCGTCGGCCAGGTGCTCCACGATGATCGTGTCGCAGCCGAGCGGCAGGTGCGGGCCGTGCTGCTCGGTCGTGCCGACCGGCACGACCATGCCGGGGCGCTCCTGCAGCCGCTCGCGCACCGCGCCGGGGGTCATCTCCTTTATGCGCCAGGGGCGTCCGGCTTGAGTCATCGCGCGTGGTCGTGGGTGATGGTGGTGCTGGCCGCTGGCGTCGCCGCCGCCGAATGGCTGCGCCGCCCCGCGCTGGGGTTGGGTCGTGGCCGTGGCGCTGGCGCTGGCCGCCGCGCTGCCGCTGCTCCGGCCGCTGTCCGGGCGCTGGCGCGGCGCGGGCTGGCGGGGGCGCTCGCCGGGCTGCTCGTCGCGATGGTCGTGGCGGAGTGGCGCCTCTCGGCCATCGAGCACCACTGGCCCGACCAGCGCGCGCGGCGGATCGAGGCGGCCTCACAGCGGCTCTCGGGTGATCTCCACGCCGCCTTCCACCGTGCCGAGCGGCTGGCACAGGCCGCCGCATCCACCGGCGATGCCGACCGCGAGGCCGCCTTCGCGGTGCTCGACCGGCTGATCCCCCGCGGCGGCCCCGAGATGAGCGTCGTCATCCTCGACGCGCACGGGCTCCCCTGGGCCTGGGCCGGCCGGCACCGGCTTCCGCCCAGCGCGCTCAGCGACTCGATCGGCTCGCGGGCGACTGGATATTACGTCGAGCTCGAGGCCAGGCGCCACACCGGGGATGGCCGGCTCGCGGTGGCCGGCGTGCTCATCTGGGCGCACCCGGCCGTCCCGGACGGTGGTCGGAGCCTGGCCGAGCTCTTCCGGCGACGCACCGAGGTGGGCCTCACCGTCTATCCGCCGGGCACCGCGCCGGACAGCGCCGACGTCTTCGACTACGAGGAGCCCACCACGGCGGGACCGCGGCTCCTCTTCAGCGTGCGGCCGGTCCCGCCGGAGCAGGGCACTGCCAAGGAGCTGGCGTACCGGCGCGGCAGCCTGGCGGTCACGTGGCTGCTGCTCGCGGTGCTCGGGCTGGCGCTCGGAGCGGCGCGGCGGCCGGCGGAGCGCGTGGCCCTGCTCGCCGCGCTCGTGTGGCTCGCCGTGCGGGCCCCGGTCGGCCAGGCGCTCGGCCTGCAGCCGCTCTTCTCGCCCGCGACGTTCTTCCGGCCGCTGCTCGGCCCGCTTTCCGGCTCAGCCGGCGTGCTGGCGCTCGCGGCCACGCTCCTCACGATTGCCGGCGTATGGCTCTGGCGCCGGCAGGTGCCCCGGCGCTGGCCGGGGATGTCGCTGGGCGGAGCCCTGCTGCTCACGTCGCCATACCTGATCAGCAGTCTGGGGCGCGGCATCACTCCGCCGGCTGATGGCGTGTCGATCGGGCTGTGGCTGAGCTGGCAGCTCGCGCTGATGGTCGCCGCCGCCGCGCTCATCGTGCCGACGGCCGCGCTCTTCCGGGGCACGGCGCCGCGATCGTCGGCGCTGGGGCCACATCGGGCTCGGCGCGGGCATCGCGCTCGCCGCGTCCGTGATCGGCGTGGCCGTGTGGAGCCCGCGCGGCGGCTGGCCCGGCTGGTACACGTTTCTCTGGACGCCGGCCCTCCTGCTGGTCACGCTGCCGGCCCCGCGCTGGGCGACGATCACCGGCATCGCGCTGGTGGCGGGGAGCGCCTCCGCGCTGGTGACCTGGGGCGCGGAGCTGGCCGGGCGGATCCAGGTGGCGCAGCGCGACGTGGCCCGCCTCGGAAACGAGCCGGACCCGCTCGCGGTCCCGCTGCTCGAACGGTTCGGCGAGAGCCGTGCGCCGGAGCCCGCCGCCCGCCACCGCATCCGAGATGTACGCGCTCTGGCGCGGGTCGGCGCTGGGCTCGCAGCAGTATCCCACATCGCTGGCGCTGTGGTCCCCCCGCGGTGCGCTGCTCGACGAGCTCGCGCTCGATTCGCTCGACCTGCCGCCCTCGCTGCTCTCGAGCATGGTGCAGCGGCTCGGCCCGGCGGACAGTCTTCAGCTCGTGCAGACGCTCCGGGTCCCGGGCATCCACTACGTGCTCGTGGTGCGCGTCTCGCCCGAGGAAGTCATGACGGCCGCCATCGGGCCGCGGTCCGAGCTCGTGCTGCCGGGCCGGGTGGGGCGGCTGCTCGATCCCGGCAGCCCGCAGTCGCCACTCTACCGGCTCACGCTCAGTCCGCCGGCGGATCCGTCGGCGGCGGTGCCGGTTCCGCGTTGGCGGCGCGAGGGATGGTCGGTGCGAAACGAGTACCCGCTCGAACTGCCGGGCGGACGGCGCACGGTGCACGTGGCCATCGACCTGCGGGGGCCGCTCCCACTCTTCGTTCGCGCCGTGCTGGTCGTGCTGCTCGACGCGGCCGTGCTCGCGCTGCTGTGGTTCGTGGCCGAGCTGATCGCCGGCGCCCGGCTCCGCCCCCCGCGGTGGCGCAGCCTGATTCGCTCATTCCGGATCCGGCTCGCCGTCACCCTGGGCGCCTTTTTCCTGGTGCCGGCCATCGGTTTCACCGCCTGGAGCTTCGCCCGCCTGGCCCAGGAGGTCCAACGCAGCCGCGACCTGCTCATCACCCAGACGTTGCGCGATGCGGTCCTCACCGCCGGAGAACTGGTTCGCGGCGGCAGTCCCGCCCCGGACGAGCGGCTGCGCGAGCTGAGCCGGCGAATCGACGCCGACCTCGCGCTCTACCTCGGCGGCCGGCTGGCGGGGACCAGCACCCAGGTCCTGGAAGACCTCGGGGTCATGCCGCAGCTCATGGATCCCGAAGCCTACACCGCCCTCGCCCTCGGCGGGGACCTGGAGGTCACGCGCGACGGCTCGATCCCAGCCCTCGCGGAGCGGGTGGGCTACCGGGTACTCCAGCCCGGGAGCCCGACCGACGTCAGCGTGCTCGCCACGCCGCAGCTCGCCGATGACTCGTCGCTCGCCGTGCGGCAGCTCGATCTCGCGCTCGTGCTCCTCCTCACGACGCTGATCGGTGTCGCGGCGGCGGTCGTGGGCGCCCAGCGGGCGTCACGCGCGCTCTCGCGTCCCGTGGCCGAGCTCCGCCGCTCGGCGCTGGCCCTCGGCCGCGGGCAGACGATGCCCGCCCACGTGGGGAGCCCACCGCTCGAATTCGAGCCCGTGTTCGGCGCCTTCGAACGGATGGCGGCCGACATCCGTTCCAGCCAGCACGCCCTGGAAGAGGCGCGGCGGCGCACCGCCGCGGTACTCGGCACCGTGGCCACCGGCGTCGTCGGCATCGACCCCGCGGGCCGGGTGCTGATCGCCAATCGTCAGGCAGTGGACCTGCTCGGCGCCGAGCTCGAGGAGGGCGCCCCGTTCTTCGATCGGCTCGCCCCCGAGTGGGAACCGTTCGCCGCGGCGGTGCGGCGGTTTCTCGACGAGCCCTTGGCGGAGGCCGGGGCCGAGCTCGAGACCGGCGGCCGCCGGATCTCCTTCCAGCTCGCGTCGCTCGGTCCCGACGTGCGGGGCGTCGTGGTCGCGCTCAACGACGTGACCGACGTGTCACGCGCCGAGCGGGTGCTCGCGTGGGGCGAGATGGCCCGTCAGGTGGCTCACGAAATCAAGAACCCGCTCACCCCGATGCGGCTGGGGATGCAGCATCTGCAGCGGGTCTATCGGGACCAGCGCGCGGATTTCGACGCGGTGCTCGAGGAGACCGCCGGGCGGGTGTTGGGCGAGATCGAGCGGCTGGACACCATCGCGCGCGCCTTCAGCCGGTTCGCCGCTCCCGCCGGCGACCTCCAGCCGCTCGACCGTATCGATCTCGCCCCCGCCGTCGCCGAAGTGGTGCAGCTCTACCGGCTGGCGGAGGAGGGTTGTGACGTGCGGCTCATCAGCCGCCCGGCGGCGTACGGCGCGGCGCGGCCGGACGAAGTCAAGGAGGTGGTGGTGAACCTGCTGGAGAATGCGCGGAACGCCGGGGCTCGCGTGGTGGAGGTGACGGTCGCGCCGAACCGCATCACCGTGGCCGACGACGGCTCGGGGATTCCGGCGGACCTCCTCCCGCGCATCTTCGAGCCGCGCTTCTCGACCACCACGAGCGGGTCGGGGCTGGGGCTGGCGATCGTGCGACGGCTGGTGGAGGGATGGGGCGGACGCGTCGAGGTCGAGAGCGAAGTCGGTCGCGGCACCACCGTCGTAGTGGCCCTGCCGGTCTAGCGGGCCGTTACCTGATGCGGCCCGAGAGCTGGACCTTCATGGCGGCGGTGAGTGCGTCGTCCTGCGTGCGAACGCCCCGGAGGACCTGGAGCGCCGCCTGAAGCTGGCGGTCGGTCCGGGCCTTCCGGCGGAGCAGGGAGTCGCTGCCGAAGAACGCCCGCGCCAGCTCGTCACCGAGCTGGTCCGCCACGAAGTCGCCGGCCACGTCATACGTGTTCCGGTCGATGTGGACGCCTGCCTCTTCCATCCGTGCGAACAGCGTGTCGCGCCGTTCCGGCGTCAGCGCCGGGGCCCTGGGCTGATCGACCTGCTCGGCGCGGAGCTCCGCGGCGTATCCGGCGAGCACGTCGCGGAAGCGGTTCATATCGGGCCCCAGCCGTGCGGCGAGAAGACGTTCGCCCTCCGAGCGGCTGGTGGCGCGCACGAGCAGGTCGGGGAGGATGCCGCTGGCGTCGGGGACGACCCGGCCACGCGAGCTGTAGAACACCCGGGGGCGGGTGGATGGAATCCGGTTGCCGGGTCCGCCGGCGCTGTCCGGCCGCGGCCGCTGCACCGAGCGGCCGCTCGGCGTGTACCACCGGGCGGTCGTGAGCTTGATGGCCACCTCGTCGCCGATCGGATACGTCGTCTGGAGTACGCCCTTGCCGTAGGTCGGCGTGCCGACGACGACCGCGCGGTCGTGGTCCTGCAACGCCCCGGCGATCAGCTCGGCCGAGCTCGCCGTGCCGCGGTTCACCAGCACCGCCAGGCGCAGATCGTCCCAGCCCCCCGGACTGTGGGCGAGATAGGTCTTCCGCGCACGCGACGACCGGCCGACCGAGGCGGCCACCGTGTCGCCGGGCTGGAGGAAGAGCCCCGCTGCGGACACGCCCTCGCGGATCAGACCGCCGGGGTTGGACCGGAGATCGAGCACCAGCGAGGTCATGCCCTGGGCCACGAGCGTATCCACCGCGGCGCGGAGCTCGTCGGCCGCACCCTGGCTCATCCGGCGAAGGACGATGTAGCCCACCTTCTCGCTCAGCATGACCCCGCGCGATGCCGCCGGGACGTGGACCTCGGTGCGGGTGAGGCGGCGGACGACGGGCTGGGCCGCACCCCGTGGGCGGACGACCACCGTCACCATCGGGCTCGTCCCCTGCCGGAGCGCCTCGTCCACCCGGTCAGGCGACCAACCGGTCGTGTTCCGGCCGTCGATGCTGAGCACCTCGTCGCCCGGCGCGATGACGCTCCCGCCCTCACGGCCTTCCCAGCCCGACTCCGACGGGCCGCGCTCGAGATCGATTTCCATCCCCGCCATCTGCCGCTGGTACTCGCGGTACGCGTCCCTGATCAGCAGCTCGGCGTAGGGATCGTGCAGCGAGCCGACCAGCGCGTTCGCCGCGCGCTGGTAGAGGTCGCCTTCGCCGAGCGAGTCGATGTAGTGCTGATGGATGGCGCCAACCACGCCCTCGAACAGCCGGGCCTGCTCGTAGATGCCGCCTTCTCGCCGCCGGCCGGGGCCGGAGCAGCCAGCCACCACTCAGGAACGTGACCACCAGAATCGAGGCGAGCGCGGCCCACCGGGCCCGGGGGAAGGATCGCATCATCGTCGCTGGCTCCCGCAGGCCGCTCAGCGGCCCTGAGGATTGGTGGGGTCCACCCGCATCGTCGAATCCCGCCACACGTCGACGGAGGCCAGGTGGCACGCGTCGACGAACTGCTTCGTGGGATGGGACCCGCGCTGCAGCAGCGCGTGGAGCATCTCGTGCCTCACCAGCCACTCCTCACCGAGGGCGTTGGCCGGGAGGTAGATCCGGTTGCCCTGCCGCACCCACCAGCCATGGGCCACCGTGCCGTTCAGTCCGATGGCGCCGTTCGGCGCGTCCACCGCGTAGAAGGTGACTTCGCTCATGTCGGCCTTGCGCCCGGAGCACGCCTCGGTCTTCTGCCACCAGTCGCTGTAGAGCTCGAGCGTCGGCACCTCCCAGGCACGCTCCACCGGTGCCAACGGGGCGCCGGCTGCCGCGGCACGGCACACCCCATGGTCGACAGCAGCATCATTCCCGTGATGAACCGGCGCATCCAGCTGCTCCTGTGGTGAACGCGTGTCGGGGGACCGGACGGCGGGCGCGGGGTCCGCGCGCCGTCGGGGTAGTACCGTAACGTCTGGGCATGCTCGCCCGCGTCTGCTCCGCCGCTGTACTCGGGTATCGACGCCTATCCGGTGGACGTCGAGGTGGACATCACCAATGGCCTGCCCTCATTCGCCACGGTGGGCCTGCCGCACGGCGCGGTTCGGGAAGGCCGCGAGCGGGTCGGGGCGGCGCTGGCCAACGCCGGGTTCGACTTCCGCTTAGGCGGCATCACCGTCAACCTGGCCCCCGCCGACATCCGCAAGGACGGCTCCGGCGCTCGATCTCCCCATCGCCATCGGCATCCTGGCCGCGAGCGGCCAGCTTCCCGATGGCGGCCTTCGCGGCCTCATGGTCGCCGGCGAGGTCGGGCCTCGAAGGAGATCTCCGTCCGGTCCGCGGCGCCCTTCCCATGGCGCTCGCCGCGCGTGCCGCCGGCTGCCGTGGGCTGCTGCTCCCGCAGGACAACCTGTCCGAAGCGGCGGTCGTGCAAGGGCTCGAGGTGCGGGGCGCCCGAACCCTGGTCGAGGTCTGCGCCTACCTGGCCGGTGACTCGAACTGCCGCCGGGCCGGTCGATCTCCCGCGCTCATGGCGCGAGCGCCACCGGGACGAGTGCGACTTCTCCGACGTCCGGGGCCAAGCCGCCGCCAAGCGCGCGCTCGAGGTGGCCGCGGCCGGGCGCACAACCTTTTGCTCATCGGGCCGCCCGGGGCGGGGAAGACCATGCTCGCCCGCCGGCTTCCGACCATCCTGCCCTCGTATGACGCTCGACGAGGCCCTCGAGACCACCAAGATCCACAGCGTTGCCGGGGTGCTGCAGGGCGGCCGATCCCTTTGCGTCCTGCGGCCCTTCCGCGCACCTCACCATACCGTCAGCGATGCGGGCCTCATCGGCGGAGGGTCGATCCCGCGCCCCGGAGAGGTCAGCCTGGCCCACGGAGGCGTGCTGTTCCTGGACGAGCTGCCCGAATTCCGCCGGAACGTGCTCGAGGTGCTGCGCCAACCACTGGAGGACGGCGTGGTGACCCTCAGCCGGGCCGCCGTGAGCCTCACTTACCCTGCACGTTTCATGCTCGCCGCCGCCATGAACCCCGTCCCTGCGGCTACTTCGGCGACCCGGTCCACTCCTGCCGCTGCGCGGAGCTGGACGTCGAGCGATACCGCTCGCGGGTCTCGGGCCCGCTGCTCGACCGGATCGACATCCATCTCGAGGTGCCCGCCGTGCCTACCGGGATCTCGTGGGCCCAGGCGCGGAGGAGGCGAGCGCCACGGTGCGCCAGCGGGTCGAGCTCGCGCGCATTCGTCAGCGCGAGCGCTTCCGGGATCGACGCGGGCTGCACGCCAATGCCCACATGAGCGCCCGGGACCTGCGCCGCTACTGCCCGCTGTCGGAGTCCGTCGAGCAGCTCCTGCGCGATGCGGTCGGGCGGCTGGGACTCTCCGCCCGTGCCTACCACCGCGTGATCAAGATCGCCCGCACCATTGCCGACCTGGCGGGCGCCGATGAGCTCTCCCCGTCCCACGTCAGTGAGGCAATTCAATATCGCAGTCTGGATCGGCGGAGGGCGGCGGCGTAGGTGCGTCAGCCCTGTCAGGAAGATAACAAGGGCTGCCGCCATGGGCACCGGATCCCGCCGTGGACTCAGGCGGCAGCGCTCCAGCAGAAAATCGAGCACGTCCACCGCGCTCTGCGCGGCCGCCGTCACAGGAGCGGATCCGGAAGCGCGGCCGAAGATGAGATGAAATCTCCTTCGGGGCGCACCGTGGGCCTACTCCTCCTGGTGCGGCGGCTTGCGGTCGCGCTTGACGGCGGCGCGCCGCCGCTTCTCCTCGAGTCGCGCGGCCTTCGCCGCGCGGGACGGCCGCGTGCGCTTGCGAGCCTTGGGCACCACGAGCGCCGCGGCCACGAGCTGCCGCAGCCGCTCGGTGGCCTCCTCGCGGTTCCGCAACTGGCTGCGCGAGCCGCTCGCCACGACCCGGAGGCGCCCGCTGCCATCGAGCCGACTCGCCAGTCGATGGAGTAGCCGGCCGCGCTGCTCGTCGCTCAGCGTGGGCGAGTTCGCCACGTCCCACCACAGCTCGACCCGGGTCGAGGAGGTATTCACGTGCTGGCCTCCCGGCCCGCCCGACCGGGAGGCCCGAAATTCGAGCTCGGCCAGCGGGAGGCGCAAGTCGAACGCGACCTCGATCGACGCGGTCTCCGGCATTCCGCAACATAGCCGTGACGGCCTCTCACTTGGTACCGCATCGCATTACGTTACTGGCCATGACTCCACTCGATCTCCTGCGCGCGCACCTGCTTGGCTACGGACGGGTGCTGCTGGGCTATTCCGGCGGGGTGGACTCCGCGCTGCTCGCCGTCGCGGGCCGGCAGGCGCTCGGGACCGAGCGCTTCCTGGCCGTGATCGGCCGGAGCGCCTCCTATCCCGAGGTGCAGTGGCGGGCCGCGGTGGATCTCGCGCGACGGTTCGACGTGCCGTTGCTCGAGGTGGACACCCGGGAGCTCGCCGACCCGCGCTATCTCGAGAACTCCACCGAGCGTTGCTACTTCTGCAAGTCCGAGCTGTGGACCCGGCTGGGCCACGTGGCGCAGACCCGCGGATTCGACACGATCATCGACGGCACCAACGCGGACGACCTTCGTGAGCACCGTCCCGGGCACCGTGCCGCGGGAGAGCGGCTGGTGCGCTCGCCCTTCGCGGAGCTGGGCTGGAGCAAGGCGGCGGTACGCGAGGCGTCGCGCGCACTCGGCCTTCCCACGTGGGACGCGCCCGCCGCCCCCTGCCTCTCCAGCCGGGTCTGGTACGGGCTCGAGATTACGCCGGAGCGCCTGCGCCAGGTGGAAGAGGCCGAGTCGTACCTTCGCGGGCTCGGCGTCTCCGGCGATCTCCGGGTGCGCCATCTGGGCGACCGGGCGCGCGTCGAGGTCGCGCCCGGCCAGCTCCCCGCCGTGCAGTCGCGAGTGGGACGCGGTGCGGCGCACTTCGCCGGGCTGGGGTTCGCCGCGGTCGAGCTCGATCCCGCGGGCTACCGGCGGGGTGGGCTGCTCGCGCTGGCCGCCGCCTTCCCGGACTGATGCGGCTGTTCGCCGGCGTCCCGATCGTCGACGAGGCGCGGCGGGAGATCGTCGCGCTGCTCGCCCGCCTGCGCGAGCGCGACTGGCCGGTGCGCTGGGTCCGGGAGGAGGGACTCCATCTCACGCTCAAGTTCTTCGGCGAGGTCGCACCGGAGCGGCTCGAGGTCATCGAAGAGGCCATTCGCTTCGCGGCCCAGGGCACCGGCGCGCTCGCGCTGGCGCTCGACCAGCTCGGCGCGTTCCCGAGCGCGGCCCGGCCCCGCGTGCTCTGGCTCGGCATCGCCGGCCCCTCGGCGCTCGAGCTGCTGCAGGACCGGCTCGAGCGCGGCGGCGAGGCGATCGGGTTTCCGCCCGAGGGTGCGCCGTTCCAGCCTCACGTGACGCTCGGCCGGGTGCGGGAGGGCCACCGGCTGCCGCCCCGTGCGCTCGACGACTTCGAGGAGCAGTACGCGCGGGTACCGTTCGTGGGCACCCGGCTGGTCCTGTACGAGAGCGTGCTGACCACCGGCGGGCCGCGGTACGATTCCCGTCTCACGCTGGAGCTCACCGCGTGATGGGCTGCCTGACCGCGCCGTTCAGGGCGCTGGGGTGCCTCGTGCTCCTGGTGCTGCTCGTCGGCGCCTGGCTCTATCGCGACCGCGTCGTGAGCGGGGCTCACCGGCTGCTCGACCGGCCGCGCGCCGCGCCCCGGCGCCGCGGCGCCCGCGCCCCGCCGGGCGGCCGGGGACCCGGGCCCTGGCGTCGGCACGCGCCAAGATCGACTCGCTCAACGGCTCGCGCGCGGATTCGGTGGTGCTCACGCCATCGGAAGTGGCGTCACTCATGGGCAGCGCGCTCGCGCCCGCGGTGCGGCAGGAGCTGGATTCACTGCGGGTCGAGCTGCTGGACGACGAGGTGCTGGTGCACGCCCGGCTCCGCACACGGAAGCTGCCGAAGGAGCGCTCGGACCGCTCGCGCTGGCGCTCCGACCCACCGAGCCGGTGGAGGTCGGCGGCCCCCTGCGCGTCACCGCGCCGGGCCGCGGCGAGTGGGCGGTGCGCTCGTTCCGGATCCGCGACTTTCCGGTGCCGGCGCCCGCGGTGTCGCACCTGGTGTCGCGGGCGCTTGGCGAGCCCGGGCGGGAGACCGTCCCGCTCGAGCTGCCGGCCGGAATCCGCGCGATCGCGATTCATCCCGGCCGCGCCACTCTCTACGGAGCTCCCCGACCATGAGCCACCGGGTTCTCATCGTCGACGACGAAGCCGGCATCCGCCAGGCGCTCAAGCAGGTGCTCGAGTACGAGGATCTCGTGGTCCGCGTCGCGGCCTCCGGCGGCGAGGCCATCACCGTCTATACCGAGTTCCGGCCCCAGCTCGTCTTCCTCGACGTAAAGATGGCGGGGCTGGACGGACTCGAGACGCTGTCACGGCTCCGCGGCCTCGACCCGCGGGCGCAGATCGTCATGATCTCGGGACACGGGACCATCGCCACGGCGGTCGAGGCCACCCAGCGCGGGGCGTTCGACTTCCTGGAGAAGCCGCTGGACACCGATCGGCTGCTGCTCACGGTGCGGAACGCGCTGGCCCATGCCGAGCTGGTGGGGGAGAACGCCCGCCTGCGCGAGGCCGCGGAGAGCCGCTACCAGATGGTGGGCTCGAGCCCGGCGCTGGAGGCGGTGCGCGTGCTGGTCGCCAAGGTCGGGCCCACGGCGGCGCGCGTGCTCATCACCGGCGAGAACGGGACCGGCAAGGAGCTGGTCGCGCGCGGCGCTGCACGAGGCATCGCCCCGGCGCGACCGGGCCGTTCGTCGAGGTCAACTGCGCCGCGATACCCTCCGAGCTGATCGAGAGCGAGCTGTTCGGCCACATGAAGGGATCGTTCACCGGCGCATTCGCCGACCGCGCGGGGAAGTTCGAGCAGGCGGACGGCGGAACCCTGTTCCTCGACGAAGTGGGCGACATGTCGCTGTCCGCCCAGGCCAAGCTCCTCCGGGTGCTCCAGGAAGGCGTGGTGACCCGGATCGGCGGGTCCAAGCCGATCCAGGTGGATGTCCGGGTGCTGGCGGCCACCAACAAGGACCTGGAGAGCGAGATCGCGGAGGGACGGTTTCGCGAGGACCTGCTCTATCGGCTGAACGTCGTGCCGATCGAGGTGCCGGCGCTCCGGGACCGGCTGGAGGACGTCCCAGCCCTGGTCACGCATTTCGCGAGCACGCTGGCCGCGAGCGCCGGCGTGCCGGGGAAGCAGTTCGCCGCCGACGCGGTGGCGCGGCTGCAGGCGCGCTCCTGGCCGGGCAACGTGCGCGAGCTCCGGAATGCCGTGGAGCGGGCGCTGATTCTGGCGCCCGGCAAGGTCGTGACGGCCGCCGATGTGGACCGGCTGCTGCCCGGCGCCGATGGCGGCGCGGCATCGTCGCCCGCGGCCGGCGGGGCGCCCACCTACGAGACGTTCAAGCAGGAAGCGGAGAAGCAGTTCCTGCCCAGCAGCTGCGCGAGCACGACTGGAACGTCACGGAAACCGCCCGCGCGCTCAAGATGCCCCGTTCAAACCTGTACAAGAAGATGGAGCGCTACGGTCTCACGCGGGAGCCGACATGACCGAGCAGCCGAGGGACTGGGACCGCGAGCTGGCCGATGTCGACCGGGCCATCGCCAAGCAGGGGAGCGGCAGCCCCGGGGGCGCGCTCCCGGCTGGGCCGGCGCCGGCGACGGAGTGCCGATCGCCCCGAGCGCGCATCCGGTCCGCAAGCGATCGGTGGCGCTTACCTGGTTCTGGGTCGCGCTGGCCGTGGCGCTCGGCGTGGCGCTCGCGGTCTGGCCCTATCAGCGCGCCTGCGGGCTGCAGCTCAGCTTCTTCCTCGGCGCCGCGGCAGTCACGGGCATCATCGCGCTCCTCGGCGCGCTCGCGAGCTGGTCACACCGGCGGGGCTTCGCCCACGTGCTGTCGCTGCTCGTGATCCTCTGGGCCGGATTCGTCGCGGTGCGCGAGGTGCTGCCGCGGGTGGGGTACGCGAGAGTGAGCCGGACCTGGATGTGCGAGGCGGCGCCCCCGGTGACCGCCCCCGCCGCCCCGGCGCCGGCCCCGGCAGGGCAGTAGCCCGAGGCGGACCCGCGCTGCGCATCACCCTTCCTTCTCAACCTGGGATCGTATGGCCAAGACTTTCCGCAACTTCATCGGCGGCGAGTGGGTCGCGCCGGCCAGCGGCGCCTACCTCGAGAACCGCAACCCGGCGGACACGGACGACCTGATCGGCCGTTTCCCCGACTCGGACGCGCGCGATGTCACGCGGCCGTGCGCTCGGCCAAGCGGGGCTTCGCGCTGTGGTCGAGCACGCCGGCGCCCCAGCGCGGCGACGTGCTCCGGCGGGTCGGCGACCTGCTGGTCGAGCGCAAGGACGCCATCGCCGACGCGATGACCCGCGAGATGGGCAAGGTGCTCGCCGAGACCCGGGGCGACGTGCAGGAGGGCATCGACACCGCCTACTACGCCGCGACCGAGGGACGCCGGCTCTTCGGCCACACCGTTCCGTCCGAGCTCGGCGCCAAGTGGGCGATGAGCTGTCGCCGGCCGATCGGCGTCGTCGGTCTCATCACGCCGTTCAACTTCCCGATGGCGATCCCGACCTGGAAAATGTTTCCCGCGCTGCTGTGCGGAAACTCGGTGATCATCAAGCCGTCGGAGGACGTGCCGCACACCGTCCATCTGCTGGTCGAGATCCTGCTCGAGGCGGGGCTGCCGCCCGAGGTGGTCCAACTGGTGCATGGACGCGGCGAGACGGTGGGCAAGGCGCTCGTGGAGCACGCGGAGGTGCCGGTCATCTCGTTCACCGGGTCCACCGCGACCGGTGCCATCATCGGCGAGACCTGCGGGCGCATGCACAAGCGCCTCTCGCTGGAGATGGGCGGCAAGAATGCCATGATCGTGATGGACGATGCCGATCTCGACCTTGCGCTCGAGGGGGTGCTCTGGGGCGCGTTCGGCACCACCGGGCAGCGCTGCACGGCCACCAGTCGGCTCATCCTTCACCGGAAGGTGCATGACCGCTTCCTGCGCCGGCTGGTGGAGGCCGCCGAGGGGCTGCGGCTGGGCGACGGCCGGGGCGAGAACGGACGTCGGCCCGCTCATCCACGAGGCGTCGCGGGCCAACGTCGAGCGGTATGTCGAGATCGGCCGCGAGGAAGGCGCTGAGCTCCTCACGGGGGGCAAGGCGCCCGGGCGGCCGGCTCGCCGCCGGCTGGTTCTACCGGCCCACGGTGTTCGCCGGAGTGCGCGCGGGAGCTGCCTGGAGCAGGAGGAGATCTTCGGCCCGGTGCTGAGCGTGATCCGGGTGAGCTCGTTCGACGAAGCCGTGCGTGTCAACAACGGCGTGCGCTACGGGCTCTCGAGCAGCGTCTACACCCGCGACGTGAACCTCGCGTTCCGCGCGCTGCAGGCGCTCGACAACGGCATCACCTACATCAACGCGCCCACGATCGGCGCGGAAGCGCACCTGCCGTTCGGCGGCGTGAAGGCCACGGGCAACGGGCATCGCGAGGGCGGCTGGGGAGTCTACGAGTTCTATTCGGAGACGAAGGTGGGCTACGTGGACTACTCGGGCAGGCTGCAGCGGGCCCAGATCGATACGTACGACGTGTAGTGCACCGCACTGCACGTGTGATGGATGACCGGGGCGCACGCCGCGGCCGCGGAAGCGGTTGCGCGGCGTCTGACCGGAGAGTAAGGTTCGTCAGGATTTCGTCGTGAGTCCGAGTTTTATCGGTGTGGTGAGGGGCTGGGCCTGGCATGCCGCGCCGCTGCACGAGTCCCGCCCCATCCAGTCCGAGGTCGATTCGCATGCGTCCAATGCAGGTTGGTGCCGGCCGGCGTGGTCCCTCGTTCGACGAGGGATCGCTGGATCACCGCGATCGCAACCGCCTGGATGATCTCGGCGGCGGTATCGCCGACGATATGGCAACCGAGCACGCGATCGGTCGCGCCGTCGACCAAAAGCTTCATGAGCACGCGGGTGTCGCGGCCCTGACATCGTCGCCTTGATCGGCCGGAACGTCGCCTTGTAGACGTCGACATGGCCGAACTCGGCGCGGGCTTGCGTTTCGGTCAGTCCGACTGTGCCGACCTCGGGCTGCGAGAACACCGCGGTCGGAATCGTGGAATGATCGACCTGCACCGGCCGCTTGCCGAACACCGTGTCGGCGAAGGCATGACCTTCGCGGATCGCGACCGGCGTGAGGTTGAAGCGATGGGTGACGTCGCCGATGGCATAGATGTTCGGCACCGAACTCTTTGACCAGCCGTCGACGGCGACGCCGCCATTTTTGGGATTGATGGCGACGCCGGCCTTCTCCAATCCGAGATTGGCGACGCTCGGGTGCCGGCCGATCGCAAACATCACCTGATCGGAGGCGACGCTCGATCCGTTCGAAAGATGCGAGGTGTAGTCCTTGCCATGCTTGTCGACCGATTTGACGGTGCAGCCGGTGAGGATCGTGATCCCCTCCTTCTCCATCTCGCTGCGGACGTGGGCACGCACGTCGTCATCGAAACCGCGCAGGATGTTGTCGCCGCGGTAGACAACGGTCACGTCGGAATGTCCTGGGCGTTCTTCTCGACGCCCGCGGCGTCGTCCTTCATCACCTTGATATCCTTGAACGGTTTGCGGCCGGGCTTTTCCTTCGCCTGCGGATGCACCGAGCGAAGCGCGCCGACGTCGATCACGAGCTGCTGGCATTCGGGGGTGAAGCAGAAACTCTGGAACAGCTTCGCGGCGTTCGGGTTCGGCGCATTCTTGAAGATGCCGTTCGGCCCGACCGCCATCGGCGTGCCCTCGGTGGGGTAGACCAGCTCGACGGGTTGCCGCTTCCTTAGGATGCAACGCGTTGTATTCGTTGCCGTCGACCATCACCGCGCGCTCGCCGAGCGCAAGCTTCTTAGGCGGATCGGTCGAGGACTGCACCTGCATGATCTTCTGCTTGGCGAGCTTCTCGAAGTATTCCCAGCCGATGTCGCGGACCATTTCGAATGTCGCGCTCATCACGTTGCCGCTATAGCCCGGATGCGCCTTGACCATCTTGCCGGTCCATTTCGGATCGAGCAGATCGGCGAAGCTCTTCGGCGCCTCTTGGGCTTTCACCAGATTGGTGTTGTAGCCGATCACGCTTAAGCCCACGCGAAAGCTCGCATAGAGCCCGTCGGCGTCCTTGTGTTCGGGCGGGTAATACTT
>CAWHQC010000003.1:0-6345 GCA_963831425.1 uncultured Gemmatimonadales bacterium
GGCGGGGGGTCGCGAGGCGGCGTGCGAGGAGGTCGAGTGCGACTGCGGCCGCGGCCAGCGCGACGGCCAGCTCCAGCGAGGTCACGCGGAAGCCGGCCAGGCGAGTTAGTGGGCGGCCGCGGCGGGGCGCCTCACCAGAAACGTACCGAGCGCACCCGCTGCTCCCACGATGAGCGCGACGACCTGCACCGTCGGAGTGGACAGGCCGCCGAGTCCGAGCGCCGAATCCAGCGAAAATCTGCCCGGCCCGGTAAAGGCGAGCGCGATTCCCGCCGCGGCGTACAGGAGCGGCAGCTCGATGCCCTTGTTCATCGCGAAGAAGCCGTTCCGGTACCCCTGCTCCATCGCCACGATCATGACCGAGAGCAGCAGGGCCGGCCCCACCGGACCGAGGAAGCCGAGCACGATGAGGACGCCGCTGGTGAATTCGCCCAGGCCGGCCAGGGTGGCGAACAGCCGGCCGGGGCGGTAGCCCAGCGACTCGAAATATTTCGCCGTACCGTCGAGCCCGTTGCCGCCGAACCAGCCGAAGAGCTTCTGCGATCCGTGTCCCACGATCCCGAGCCCCACCACCAGCCGGCCCACCAGCAGGCCGAGGCTCAGCGTGGTGGCGTCCAGGCTCTGCACCCAGCTCGACATGACTGCCTCCTCTCGCAGTACCCTAGGCTCGGCCCTGCGCGGTTGCGGTGGGGCTGGTCACAACCAACGTAGCTTGAGCGCGCCCGGCACGCGCCCTATGTTGGCCGCAGCGCCCGGCGCGCCGCCGCCGCGGCCCACGAAAGGACCCGCAGACTATGACCCATTCCGATCCCGGATACGGCATCGCGCCGCCGGGCTTTCGCCTCCCCGACGAGACCCGGCTCGGTCCCGTCCGCCTTCAGGTGGCCGACCTCGCGCGGTCGTCGCCTACTACGAGCAGGTGCTCGGGTTTCGCCTGCTCGAGCGCGGGCCGGGCACCGCCACTCTCGGCGGCGCCGGCGGCACGGCGACGATCGTCGAGCTGCACGAGCGTCCGGGCGCGCGCCCCGTGCCGCGCCGAGGCCGGCTCGGGCTGTACCACTTCGCGATCCTGCTGCCGGAGCGCGCCGCGCTCGGGCGGTTCCTCCGCCATCTGGGCGAGATCGGCGAGCGCGCCGGAATGTCCGATCACCTCGTGAGCGAAGCCATCTACCTGAGCGATCCCGACGGTCTCGGGATCGAGGTGTACGCCGATCGGCCGCGCGATACCTGGCGACATGCGCGGACGACAGCTCGCCATGACCACCGATCCGCTGGACACCGAAAATCTCCTCCGGGCGGCGGGCCGCGAGCCCTGGTCGGGGATGCCGGCGGGAACGGTGCTCGGCCACGTGCATCTCTACGTGGACGACCTCGACCGCGCGACGGCCTTCTACCACGCCGGGCTCGGGCTCGACAAGACGGTCTGGAGCTACCCCGGCGCGCTGTTCATGTCCGCCGGCGGATACCATCACCATCTCGGCACCAACACGTGGGCCGCCGGTGCCGAACCGGCCGGCGCGGATGACGCTCGGCTGCTCGAGTGGGAGCTCGTGGTCACGAGCGCGGCGGACGCGGCGGGTGCCGTGGCGAGCCTTGCCGCGGCGGGGGCCGAGGTCGAGCCGAGTGGATCCGGCGGCATCGCGCGAGATCCCTGGGGGACGGCCGTCCGGATCCGCGCCGCGGACGAGCGCACCGCCTGAGGAGCCCCGAAATGCACAATAGGCGTGCTTGGAGGGATGGGAGCGCTCGTACGCGGCAGCATTGACATCAGAATCGTGCAGTTTCTGCACGAATCTCCGTACAGCATCTTGCGCTCGGGATTCCCGGCCGCTACACTGCGGGGTGCGCGGCCATTCCGGCCCGCCGCCACCCTCAGCTCCGGGAATCGACAGGTGATCCACCTCCTCCCGCTTCTGGCTCTCCAGAGTCCCACGCCGGCCGTGGTGCCGGCGGACACCGCCTGGATGCTCGTGGCCACGGCCATGGTGCTCCTCATGACCCCCGCGCTCGCCTTCTTCTACGGCGGGCTGGTGCGCTCCAAGAACTCGCTCAACACCATGATGATGAGCTTCGCCGCCCTCGGCGCGGTCGGCGTGGTGTGGGCGCTGCTGGGCTACAGCCTGGCGTTCGCGGAGGGGAACGGCTGGATCGGCGGCGGGGCTTACGCGCTGCTCGCGGGCGTGGGGACGGAGGCCAAGGGGAGCATTCCCCACGTGCTCTTCATGGCGTATCAGGGGACGTTCGCCATCATCACCGCGGCGCTCATCTCCGGCGCGGTGGTCGAGCGGATGCGGTTCGGACCGTACCTCGCGTTCATCGTGCTCTGGAGCCTGTTGGTGTACGCCCCGGTGGCCCACTGGGTCTGGGGCGGCGGGTGGCTCATGAGCCGAGGCGTGCTCGATTTCGCGGGCGGAACGGTCGTGCACATCAACGCCGGCGTCTCCGCCCTCGTCGCGGCACTGGTGCTCGGCGTGCGGAAGGACTACGGGCGACAGGCCATTCTGCCGCACAACGTGCCCTTCGTGCTGCTCGGTGCGGGGCTGCTCTGGTTCGGCTGGTTCGGCTTCAACGGCGGCAGCGCGCTCGGCGCCAACGAGCTCGCCGCGGTCGCCTTCACCAACACGTTCCTCGCGCCGATGGCCACGCTGGTCGTCTGGGTGCTGCTCGACTACTTCCGCAGCGGCCACGCCACGGCGGTGGGCGGCGCCACGGCCATCGTCATCGGCCTGGTGGCCGTCACCCCCGCGGCCGGCTACATCAGCCCGATGAGCGCGCTCGTGCTCGGCGCGGTCGCCGCGTCCGAGCTATTTCGCGATCGTCGCGCGGTCGCGCACGCGGCTGGACGATTCGCTGGACGTGTTCGCCGGCCACGGAATCGGCGGCATCACCGGCGCGCTGCTCACGGGCGTCTTCGCCTCGAAGGCCTGGAACCCGGCCGGGGCCGACGGTCTGCTGGCCGGCAACCCGGACCAGTTGGCCACGCAGGCGCTCGGGGTCGCGAGTTCCATCGTCTATTCGGCCGTCGCCACGTACGCCATTCTCCAGCTGCTGTCGCTGGTCACGGCGCTCCGCACCGCGCCCCGCGCGGAGGGTCTGGGGCTGGACGTCACCCAGCATGGCGAAGAGGCGTATACCAGCGGCGAGGGCTCGATCCTCGTCATTCCCGACGCGGCGCCGGTGGGATCGCCGGCCCCCGCGCTCACCCCCCAGGTCGCGCGCTGAGGCCGGAGGACGCCGCCATGAAGCTCATCGTCGCCATCATCCGGCCCGACCGGCTCAACGAGGTGCTCGAGGCGCTCTACCGCGCCGAGGTCACGGGCCTCACCGTCTCGCGCGTGCTGGGACACGGCGGGGAGACTGACCGGGTCGAGACCTACCGGGGCACCACCGTCAAGATGGAGCTGCAGGAGAAGGTGCGGCTCGAGATCGGCGTGTCCGAGCCGTTCGTGGAGATCACCGTGCAGGCCATCCTCGCCCCGGCGCGCACCGGCGAGGTGGGAGACGGCAAGGTGTTCGTGCTCGACGTGGACCAGGTGTACCGGATCCGCACCGGCGAGCGGGACGAGCAGGCGGTGACGCCGGCGGGGGGGCAGGCGGGTGGGCGGGCGGAGGGTCGGGCGGTCGGGACGGCAGTGTAGCCGGGATCTGTCATCCCGAGCGAAGCGAGGGATCTAGCCGGGCCGAGGTCGAACCGCGGATGGTCGATCCCTCGCTTCGCTCGGGATGACAGCCCATCCGCCCGCCCGCCCGCCTGCTACCGCCCGCCCGCGTGACCGCCTGACCGCCCTCCCGCCCGCCCTCCCTCCCCCCTGCTATACTCCGGCAACGCCCTCCGGAGCCCCCCATGTCCATGCAGTACGAGCACGAGTTCATCGCACCGGGCGCCGTGCCGCGCGCTCGGCTCCCGCTGCTTCAGCACCTCGTCGACACCTATGCGTCCGAGACCAACAAGACCGCTTCGCTCTGGAGCGAGCTGACGGACGCGCAGCTCGACTTCCGGCCGCATTCGCGGAGCAGCGCGGTGCGGCAGATCCTGGTCCACCAGCTCCTCTCCGAGCGCCGCTTCTTCGCCAATTCATCGGGCTGCCGGAGCCGCCCGTGGACAGCCTGCTGCCGCGGGCCGACGCGCCGGGGGCGGGGGCCTACGTCGAGCGCCTCGTGGCGCTAGCCGTGCCGAGGCTCGCGCCGCTGGCCGCGGGGGACGAGACGTACTGGCTCGCCGAGGTTCCGTTCTTCGACGTGCGCCGGCAGCGGATCTGGGTCTTCTGGCGCCGTGTGCTCCACACCGCGCATCACCGCGCGCAGGTGGGCGTCGCGCTGCGGCTGCTGGAGGATCGGGTGCCGCCGACCTACGGACCGACGGCCGACGTGAGCTGGGCGGGCGCCGACCCGACGACGACTCTGGACGCAGCGCGCCGGCAGGGGACATAATGGGGGCGGCAACGGGCATCCCTTCCACGGTTTCACGAGAGGTTCGACATGGCTGACAAGCAGGAGGGCGAACTCAAGCCGGTGACGCCGGCCCGGGTCGCGGAGGAGCTGCGGCGGCTCAGCTCCCAGCGCGCAAGCGGCGATCTCGAGCCGGACGAGTTCGAGCACCGTTTCGCCCGCATGGTGAGCGAGCTGCGCGACCGGCGTATCGACGGGTCGCGCCAGGAGATTCTCGCGACGCTCAGCCCGCTGCTCAAGGACGGCGTGGTGACGGCGGAGGACTGGCGCCGGCTCACGAGGCAGCTCGGGCTGGCCTGATGCTCACCCCGCTCGACATGTCCGTGCCGGCCGCGGACGGGCTGGTGCTCAAGGGGACGCTGACCTACCCCGCGGGTCGGCCGGGCGAGGCGTTCCCGCTGGCGGTGCTGGCGCACCAGTATCCCTCGACGCGGGACAGCTACGGGCCGCTGGTTCGCGAGCGCTCGCCGCCGGCGTGGCCACCCTGGCGTTCGACGAGCGCGGCCACGGCGCGTCGATCATGGGCCCGGGCGGGCCGCTGGTCGTGGACACGCCCGAGGGGCTTTCCCCGGAGGCGTTGGGAAGGCCTTCGTGTCCAGCGCGGGCAGGGTGGGATTCGCCCGGATCGAGAACGACGTGCTGCGGGTCGTGAGCTGGGGAGCGTTCCAGAATTTCATCGATGCGTCGCGCCTGGCCCTGGTAGGCGCGAGCGTCGGCGGCAGCGGGATTCTGCTCGCCGCGCCGGGCATCCCGGGTCTACGGGCCGCCGCCACGCTGGGCGCGGCGGGCGCTCCGGCCTTCGGTGATGACGGTCCCGCGCGCGTGCGGCAGGCGGTCGAGCGGATCACTGCGCCCGTCTATCTCGCGTCCTCGGTGGATGATCCGTTCGAGGGCGGCGCCAACGTGCGGCGCTGGAGCGAGGGGCTCCCGCGCGTCACGACCCGGCTCGTGCCGGGTGCAGCCCACGCCATGGCCATCTACTTCGACGTGCGCGACGAGCTGCTCGACTTCCTGAGACGGTCGCTGAGCGTGGCGTGAGGCTTCGACCGCTCGGCCCCGGCGCTCCGGCGGTTCCCCTGGTGGGCTACGGCGGGATGCATCTCTCCATCGAGGGCGCCCCGGACGCCGCCGGCGTCCGGGTCATTCAGGCGGCGCTGGACGCCGGCGTCAGACTCATCGACACAGCGGACGTCTACTGTCTGGATGAGCACGACGTCGGCCACAACGAGCGCCTCATCGCCAAGGCGCTGGCGGGCTGGAGCGGCGACCGGGATGCCGTCATCGTCGCGACGAAAGGCGGCATGGTGCGGCCGGAAGGCCGCTGGGAGCGCGACGGCACCCCCGAGCACCTCCGCGCGGCCTGCCACCGCTCGCTCCGGGCCCTGGGCGTCGAGCGCATCGACCTCTATCAATTGCACGCGCCGGATCCCCGGGTGCCGTTCGCCGAGAGCGTGGGCGCGCTCGCGGCCCTGCGGGACGAGGGAAAGGTGCGATGGATCGGCCTCTCCAACGTGAGCGTCGCCCAGCTCCGCGAGGCGCGCGAGATCGCGCCGATCACCACGGTGCAGAACCGGCTGAATCCGTTCTTCCGGGAGTCGCTGGTGGACGGCATGGTCAGGTACTGCGGAGAGCAGGGGATCGGGTTCCTGGCCTACAGCCCCACCGGCGGGGGCCGGCTCAACCGAAAGCTCCCCGAGCATCCGGTGGTGTCGGCCATCGCCGCCCGGTGGGGCGTCGGCGCACGCCGTGGTGCTCGCCTGGGTGCTGTCGCAGGGGCCGGCGGTGATCGTCATTCCGAGCGCCCGGTGGTGGAGCACGCGCTCGATGCCTGGAGCGCGGGTGACCTGGTCCTCACGCCGGACGACCTGGCGGCCATCGATGCCGCGGAGTTTTCCC
>CAWHQC010000004.1:0-7670 GCA_963831425.1 uncultured Gemmatimonadales bacterium
GCACGACTCGGCCTGGACGTCGGGCGTGTGCAGGAACGGCTCGAGGCGAGCGGACGCCGCGGACGTCCGCGCGGCGCCGCCGACGAGCTCGCCTATACGTCGCACGCCAGGCGTTTGATCGAGATGGCCTCGAAGGAGGCGCGCGAAGCGGGCACCGGGCTCACAGCCGAGCACCTGCTCCTCGCGGCACTGCTCGAACCACGGGGCACCATGGCCCGGCTCCTCGGCGAAGCGGGTGCCGGGCCGGACCGGGTTCGCCGGGAGCTGGCGCCGAGCTCACCGGCGCCCCCGCGCGAGGGGCCGACACGTGTCGCCCGGCGCGTCCCCTGGCGTCTCCTGCTGCTCGTCGCCGTGCCGGTGAGTGCGGTGTTGGGCTACGTCCTGCACGCGCCCGCCGCCTGGGTCTTCGGGACTGCCTGTCTGGGCGTACTTCCCCTAGCGGGATACATGGGCGAGGCTACCGAGCATCTGGCCCACCGCACCGGTCCCACCATCGGCGGCCTGCTCAACGCCACCTTCGGGAATGCGGCCGAACTGATCATCGCGCTCGTCGCCCTGCGAGCGGGGCTCGTCGAGCTGGTCAAGGCGTCCATCACCGGCAGCATTCTCGGCAACCTGCTGCTGATTCTGGGGCTCGCGCTGATCGCCGCGGGGACGCGGAAGTCGGAGGTCCGATTCAACCGCACCAGCACCGGGATGAGCGCCGGCATGCTCGCGCTCGCCGTGGTCGCGCTGGTGTTCCCCGCGCTGTTCCACCTGGTGCATCCGGAAGCGGCGGCCCGGCTCTCCGAGCTTCACATGTCCGAGGCCGTGGCCGGCATCCTGATCCTGACCTACGCGTGCTCGCTGTTGTTCACGCTCAGAACTCATCGCTACCTGCTCGGCGGTGAGGCGCACCCCATGAGCGGTCCGGTCTGGGGACCAGGGAAGGCCACCGCCGTGCTGGCGGCCGCCACCATCGGCGTGGCCATGGAGTCCGAGCTCCTCGTTCACGCCGCGACCGAGGCCAGCGAGGCGATCGGCCTCTCCAGCGTATTCCTCGGCCTCATCGTAATCCCGATCATCGGCAACGCCGCGGAGCACGCGGCCGCTGTCGTGCTCTCGCGCAAAGGACAGATCGACCTCGGGCTCCAGATTGCCCTGGGCTCCAGTACCCAGGTAGCGCTCCTGATCGCTCCGCTGCTGGTGTTCGCGGGCGTGCTCATGGGTCAGGACATGAATCTGGTCTTTCGGCCATTCGAGGTGCTGGCGCTGGGCATGGCGACGATGGTCACCGCCATCATCACGCTGGATGGCGAGTCCCACTGGTTCGAAGGCGTGCAGTTGCTCGCCGTCTACGGGATGGTGGCGGTCGGGGCGTTCTTTCTCGAGTGACTTGGCAGGGACGAACGGCTAAGCTAGCTTCGGATAAACCCTTACGAGAGGCAATGGGTGCGGACTCGCCCGACGATTCTCTTCTTCTCGCCGGAGGCTTGTCCGGTCCCCGCGCTGGTGCGGCAGTGGGCGGAGGCGAATGCGTTTCCGCTGGTCGTGTTCGATCAGGCCGCTGAGGTCGAGGCGATCGTGCTGCGGGGCCACCCGTCCCTGCTGTTCGTGGACGGCAACCGTGCGCAGGCCGACGGCGTCAGCCTGGTGCGCCGGCTCAAGCTGGACGCGTTCACGGCCATCGTGCCGGTCACCGTCCTCTCCGCCGACCATCATCAGGAGCAGGTGCAGGCGTGGTTCGGAGCCGGCGCGGACGAGGTGGTGACCGGACTCTTTTCGCCCGCGGAACAGCGCGCGCGGCTCGATGCCATGCTGGTACGGACCGAGCGGGACGTCTCCGTGCACCCCTCCACCCGACTGCCGGGCACCACCGAAATCGAGCGGGAGATCCGGCGCCGGCTCGAGTCGGCGGAGGAGTTCGCGGTCTGCTACGCCGATCTCGACCACTTCAAGGAGTTCAATGACCGGTACAGCTACTACGATGGTGACCGGGTCATTTATCTGCTCTCCCGGATTCTTCACGACGTGGTGAGGGGGCTGCTTGGCCCGCGCGGTTTCGTCGGGCACATCGGGGGCGACGACTTCATCTTCGTCATCCCCACCGGCGAGATCAGCGCGGTGTGCAGCGAGATCCTGGATGTGTTCGACACCCTGATCCCGCTGCAGTACAACGAGCAGGACCGGCGGGCGGGGTACTTCTTCGGCAAGGATCGGCGAGGCCAGCTCCATCGGGTACCGCTGATGACGCTGTCGATCGGCATCGTCACCAACCGCCACCGCGGGTTTGCGCATCCCGCCCAGGTGAGCGAGCTTGCCACCGAAATGAAGAGCTACGCCAAGACGCTCCCGGGGTCGGTGTTCGTGGTGGACCGCCGCCAGGGTACCAACGGCGAGGAGCGGGCGGGAGCGGGATCCAGAGAACAGCCGTGAGGGAGCCACGATGAACGTCACCTGTCCCAATTGCGGCACCGTCTACCGGGTGGACCCGGCCAAGGTGCCGGAGGCAGGGGTGCGGGCCCGCTGCAGCATCTGCAGCGCGGTGTTCGCCGTCCGGCACGAGAGCGCGGCCCAGGAGCCTTCCGCGCCGGCGGCTGTCTCGGTTCCGCCGCCGCCCGCGCCGCCGCCCGCGCCGCCGCCCGCGCCAGCCCCCCAACGCACACCGGCGCCTGCGCCGATCACGTCCGCGGCACCGGCCATGCCGCCCAGCGCGCCTCGCGTCGCCGCCCCACCGGCAGTGGCGGCTCCCGCGGCTGCGCGTCCGGCGACGCCGGCCACGTCCATGCCTGCGGCACCTCCAGCGGCTCCGGCTCCGCCGATCAGGACCACCGTGCCACCGGCCGCCCGTCCGGCAACCGGCCAACGTCCGGTGAATCCCTTTCTGTCCCAGGATCCCGCGCTCAAGGCGCGGCGCCTCGCCCGCGCGCTGATCTCGGATATGGTCGTGTACCACCCGGCCAAGCGGCAGGAGGGGCTCCGGGACGGGAACCTGAAAGAGCTGTTCGACGAGGAGATCAAGAAGAGCTGGGAAGAGTACGCGGACCAGGTCGGCAAGGACGTGGCCGATACCACGCCGTACTTCCGCGAAGCCCTGAACGAGATCCTCGCCGGCGGCCGCCAGGTCTTCTAGCCGCCACCCACTGAGCGGTGAGGGGCGGAAGAGCCTCTCACCCCTCGCCTGTCACTTACTTTTCCTTTCGCCCGTATCAACACCCGAGGAGTAGTCGGCATGGACGATCTCGTCGAGCGTCTCACAGAGCTGCAGCAACGTGTCACCGAACTTCGAGATTTTCTTTGACCTGACGGCCAAGTCGGACCGGCTGCGGTCGCTCGAAGCGTCCCAGGCGGAGGCGGGGTTCTGGGCCAACCCCGAGAGCGCGCGCCGCACGGTGCAGGAGCTCCAGGCGCTGCGGGGCTGGGTAGGCCCGTGGGCGGAGCTGCACGGGCGGCTCACCGGCGCGCTCGAGCTGGCCGAGCTGCTCGAGACCGAGCGGGATGAGGCGTTGGAGGCCGACCTCGCGCGCGAAACCGACGCGCTGGTCGAGGCCGTGGAGGCCTTCGAGCTCAAGGCGATGCTGCAGGGCCCCGACGACCGCCGCGACGCACTGCTCACCATCCACCCGGGCGCCGGCGGCACCGAGTCGCAGGACTGGGCCGAGATGCTCATGCGCATGTACGTCCGCTGGGCGGAGCGTCATGGCTTCCAGGTCGCCGTGCTCGACCTGCTGCCGGGGGAGGAAGCGGGAATCAAGTCGGTGTCGATCCAGATCAAGGGCGAGTACGCCTATGGCTATCTCAAAGCCGAAAAGGGCGTCCACCGGCTGGTCCGGATCTCCCCATACGATTCCCAGGCGCGGCGGCACACCTCGTTCGCGTCGGTGTTCGTGTATCCCGATGTCGACGACACCATCGAGATCGACCTCCGGGACGAGGACATCAAGATGGATGTCTTCCGCGCCTCGGGCGCGGGCGGGCAGCACGTCAACAAGACCTCCTCGGCCGTGCGTCTCACGCACCTGCCGACCAACACGATCGTTTCCTGCCAGCAGGAGCGCAGCCAGACCAAGAACCGGGCGACAGCCATGAAGATGCTGCGGGCCGCCATCTACCAGAAGAAGCTCGAGGAGCAGGAAGCGGCGCGGGCGGTCGTGGAGGCCACCAAGTCCGACAATTCCTGGGGCAACCAGATCCGCTCGTATGTCTTCCAGCCGTACACCATGGTGAACGACCACCGCACCGAGGTGAAGGTGGGCGACGTCCAGCGCGTGATGGACGGCGATCTGGACGAGTTCATCCAGGCCTACCTCAAGCGGTTCGGAGGCAGGGCCGCGTGACCGCCGCGGACGACGAGGAGCGCGGCTTCGTCGAGGCGGCGCGCCGGCGAAAGCGCGCCGCGCTCGAAGCGGCCGGGGTGCCCGCCTTCGCCTACCGCTACGAGCGCACGCACACGGCGGCACGCGCGCTCGCGGCCTATGACGATGCGATGGGTGAGCAGGGCCCCGTCGTGTCGGTGGCAGGCCGGGTCGCGGCGCTGCGCTCGCAGGGCAAGACGACGTTCCTGCATCTGGAGGACGTCTCCGGCCGGATCCAGATCTATCTCCGGCGCGACCAGCTCGGCGAGGGCTACGAGCTGGTGGAGCAACTCGATCTGGACGACCACCTGGGCATCACCGGGCCGCTCTTCCGCACCCGCGCCGGCGAGATCACCGTGCGCGCCACAGAACTCGTGCTGCTCGCCAAGTCGCTCCGGCCACTGCCTCGCGGCAAGACCCAGCAGGGGGCGGCAGGCGCGGTGACCTTCGGCGGTCTGCAGGATCCCGAGCTCCGCTACCGCCAGCGCTACGCCGACCTGGCGGTGCATCCGGAGGTCCGGGCCGTCTTCCGGCTCCGTGCGCGGGCCGTGAGCTGGATCCGGGCCTTTCTGGACGAGCGCGGCTTCCTCGAGGTCCAGACGCCCGTGCTGCAACCGCTGTATGGGGGTGCGGCGGCGCGGCCGTTCGTGACCCACCACCACGCGCTCGACATGCCGCTCTACCTGCGGATCGCCGACGAGCTCTACCTCAAGCGCCTCCTGGTCGGTGGCCTCGAGCGGGTCTACGAGATCGGGCACGACTTCCGGAACGAAGGCATGGACCGCACGCACAACCCGGAGTTCACCATGCTGGAGGCCTACCAGGCCTACGCCGACTACGAGGACATGATGCTCCTGGTGGAGGCGCTGGTGAGCGGCGTGGTCGAGCACTGCTGCGGCGCCCTCCGCCTGCAGCGTGCGGGCACCACGCTGGACTTCACGCCCCCCTTCCGCCGGGTGCCGTTCATCGATGGCGTGCGCGACCGGTCCGGCCTCGATCTCCGCACGGCGGCCGACGAGGCGATGCGCGAGTTCCTCCGCGCCCGCGGCGCCGCGGCAGAGGAGGTGGCGGCGCTCGCCGGCGGGCGGCTCCAGGACGAGGTATTCAAAGTGGGTGCTCGAGCCGGAGCTGGTACAGCCGACGTTCGTGCTGGACTATCCCAAGACGCTCTCACCGCTGGCCAGGGAGCACCGCGCCGACGCCGCCCTCGCCGAGCGGTTCGAGCTGTTCGTGGGCGGTCGGGAGCTGGCCAACGCCTTCAGCGAGCTGAACGACCCCGACGACCAGCGCCGCCGGTTCGAGGACCAGGGGCGCCAGCGCGCCGCCGGCAACGACGAGACCCAGCCGTACGACGCCGACTACATCCGTGCGCTCGAATACGGGATGCCGCCGGCGGGCGGCGTGGGGCTGGGCATCGACCGGCTCATCATGCTCCTCGCCGACCAGCCGTCCATCCGGGACGTCATCCTCTTCCCGGCGATGCGGCCGGAAGGGTAGCCGATGCACTCCGGACACATCGCCGAGCGCACTCTGACCTGATGGCTCCATCTCCGGTGGCCGTCGCGGCTCGAATGGCGGATCGCGCGGCCGCTACCTGCGGAGCCGGCGCAGCTCGAGCGCCGCCTCGCTCACCACGGTGATCTCCGCGGGCGGCGTCGCGGTCGGGCGTGATGGCGCTGATCGTCGTGCTTGGCGTGATGAACGGCCTGCGGAACGACCTGCGCGAGCGGATCCTCGTCGCCAACCCGCACCTGCGCATTCTCGACCTACGGCGCGGGCCTGCGGATGGACGACTGGCGGAAGGGCTGGCGGTCGTGCGGAGGCAGCCCGGGCGTGGTGGCGGCCGCCCCGAGGTGATCAGCCAGGCGGGGATCACGGCCGGGCAGGATTACGGCGAAGGGGGTCAACCTCGCTCGGCTTCGATCCCGATACCGGCTCGCACGCCGGTGACCTCCCTCCCGCAGTCATCAAGAAGGGCGATCTCTCCTTCCGGACCACCAAACCGGACGTGGACGGCGGGATTCTGCTCGGGGCGCGGCTGGCCAACCGGCTCTCGGTCTACCCGGGCGACGTGGTCACCCTGGTCCCCGTCACGGAAGCCAAGGTGAACCCCGCGCTCGGCGTCGCCGTGCCCCGGTTCTGGCGCTTCGAGGTGACCGGGCTCTTCGACACCGGGATGTTCCAGTACGACAACCAATTCGTCGTCGTGCGGCGGGACGATGGCGCAGCGCTTCACCGGTCTGGGCGACGCCGTATCGGGGATCGCGGTGCGCGTGGACCGATCCGGACGACGCGCCGGCGATCGGCCAGGCGAATCGAGCAGCGGCTCGGCTACCCGTACCGCGCGCTCGACTGGCAGACCCAGAACGTCGAGCCTTTTCAGCGCCCTCCAGCTCGAGAAGCTGGCCATGGGACTGATTATCTTCTTCATCATGGTGGTGGCGGCATTCAATATCGTCGGGACGCTGACCATGGTGGTGGCCGACAAGACCCGTGAGATCGGCATCCTCCGCGCGATGGGACTGACCGCGCCGGCGGTCGCCCGGGTGTTCCTGCTGCAGGGCGCCGTCATCGGCGGCGTGGGGACCGCGATCGGCCTGATCGCGGCCTGGTGGTGGCGTACGTGGTCGACAAGTCGGGCTGGGTCCGGATCAATCCAGCCGTGTATTTCATCGATCATCTTCCGGTCCAGGTCGAGGCGCTCGGACGTGCTGGTCGTGGTCCTCGCCAGCCTGGCCATCGCCATGCTGGCGACCATGTATCCGTCGCGCTCCGCGGCGCGGCTCACGCCGGTCGACGCGATCCGGCACGAATGAGCGCGATCCTCGAGGCCGCGGGGCCTGCGCAAGGTCTACGCGGCGGGGACGGCATCCATCGAGGTGCTCGCCGGCGTGGATCTCGAGGTGAACCGCGGCGAGTTCGTGGCCGATGGTGGGCGCGAGCGGCTCGGGAAAGAGCACGCTCCTCCACCTGCTGGGCGCGCTGGACACGCCGACCGGCGGGAGGTCCGGCTGGACGGCCTGACTTCGCGCAGCAGAGCGCCGCGGACGCTCGCCACATCCGGAACCGGCGGATCGGGTTCGTGTTCCAGTTTCATCACCTGCTGCGGGAGTTCACCGCCCTGGAAAACGTGATGATGCCGCTGCTGATCGCCGGGGGGGCCGAAGGCGGTGGCGCGCTCCCGGGCCGAGGAACTCCTCGCCACCGTCGGCCTGGCCGGCCGGATGACGCACCGGCCCTCGGCGCTCTCGGGCGGCGAGCAGCAGCGCGTGGCGGTCGCGCGGGCGCTCGCGACCGATCCGCCGTCGTGCTGGCCGACGAGCCCTCCGGGCAATC
>CAWHQC010000005.1:0-119931 GCA_963831425.1 uncultured Gemmatimonadales bacterium
CCACTTTTCCGCCCGCGCCGCCGTCCGGACGATCGCCACCCGGCCTGTGATGGTCGCGCGCCGGCCCGGAGGGCAAATCGAGCCGGATGCGGCGGCGCACATCCCCTCATTCCGTTCCCGCGCGTCCCGGGACGCTCGATCGACCATCCGTATCCTTCGCCGCCCCGCCCATGAAGCTCCCCACCTGGCCGCCAGGATCGGGGAAACTCTAGCTCTGTCGGAGTTCTACCGGATTTTGCGCGTCAGGAACAGGAAGACATCCGTCGAAACGACCTATTGTGCCCCCGGGTACCCGGGTCCATGGTTGCAATGATTCAGGACGTCCGTACCGACCTCATGCCGCGCCGGGGAGCCATGCCGACTGCACACCACAGGTGGGTCGTGCTCTGGGCCGTGCTGACGCTCTGCGGCGCGGAGCGCCTCGGGGCGCAGGGCGTGACCGGCGCCGCGGTGCAGGGTACCGTGGCCGGAGCCGACAGCGTACCGGTGGCCGAGGCGACGGTGCTCATCACCAACACGAGCACGGGCGAGCGATGGCAGGCCGTCACCCAGGGCAACGGTCGCTTCTTCCTCGAGCATCTCTCGGTCGGGGGCCCCTACGGCTCGACGTGCGCGCCATCGGATTCAGACCGGCCGAGCGTGACGGCGTCACACTGTCGCTGGGCCAGCGCCTCACCTTCGACGTCAGGCTGATCCCGAAAACCATGGTGCTGGAGGAGGTGGTCGTCCGCGGTGTGGTGGATTCGCGGATCAATGCCGCGCGCACGGGACCCGCCCTCACGATCTCCGATTCCGTGGTCGCCCGCCTGCCGATGTTGGGGCGCGACTTCACGACGCTGGCCATCCTCTCTCCGCAGGTGGCGTTCTCCGCGAACGGCCTCTCGTTCGGCGGCGCCCACGACCGGCTCAACAGCGTGCAGGTGGACGGCGCGGCCAGCAGGACCTGAAGGGGGGGTTCGGCCGCGAGGCCGGGCTCATTCCGCTCCCGCCCGAAGCGCTGCAGGAGGTCAAGGTGCTGGCGGCGCCGTTCGACGTTCGTTACGGCAACTTCGCGGGCGGGCTGATCCAGGCCGTGAGCAAGTCCGGCTCCGACGGCGCCGGCTCGGCCTACGGCTACCTGGAGGGCCAGGGTCTCAACGGCACGGATCCGGACGGCGCCCGTGGCGGCCAGAACACGCGCAAGGAAGCCGGTCTCTCGGTCAGTGGGCCGATCGTGCACGATCGGGTGGCCGCATTCATGACGCCAACGGGCTGTACGAGCTGTTCGGCCAGGCGCTGGCTCCTACCCGGACGACGACCGGCGACCCCGACTGAACGGGCATCCGCTATGAGACGATGGTCCGGTTCAGGACATTCTGCGAAACACCTATGCCGTGACCCAGCTCGTCAGCGGCCAGTACGCCGGGTCTCATCGTGCCCTGTTCGCCAAGATCACGGCCCAGCTCGGCCTCAACAGCCGCCTCGAGATTTCGCACGACTATCTCTACGCACTGAACCGGCTTCCCTACACGTGCTGCTCCTTCAACGCGGGGCTGTCGTCCAATGCCGAGGACGATCCGGTGCATGACAACACCACCCAGCTCGCCTGGACCACGGCGTTCGGCACCCGCTGGGCGAACGAGCTGATCGTCGCCCGGAACGCCAAGCAGCATCGCTGCATCCCAAAGGCCGACTTTCCCACCATCCAGGTGGACGCGGACGAGGGCACCATCGTCGGCGGCATTCAGGAGGTCTGCCGAGACCAGGACAATGCCCAATCCATCCTGGCGCTGACCGACAATCTCGGACGTACCGCTGGATCGCACCATCTGACGTTCGGCACGCACAACGAGCGGATCCGTCTGTACAACGACGATCTCGGGTTGCTCCACTCGGCGGGGCGGTGGCATTTCCCCAGCCTGGACGCGCTGGAGCAGGGCGAGCCGGACGGATACGTGCGCGATCTCCCCGGCCCGTTCCTGCCCCCATCCGGGCGGCCCGATTTCACCGCGGTGGAAGTCGCAGCGTACGTGCAGGACCAATGGGCGCCGAACAAGCGACTGACGCTGACGGGTGACGTGAGGGTGGATGTGCCGTTCCTTCCACCGCGCCCGCGGAACCCCGACGTGCTCGAGACCTTGGCGTCAACACGGCCCGGACGCCGAGCGGGCACCTGCTCTGGAGTCCGCGGCTGGGCGTCAACTACAACATGTCCGGCCGCGGCACATCGTTCGTCCGGGGCGGGATCGGATTGTTCGAAGGGCGGCCCGCCTACACCTGGCTCGAGGAAGCCTACAGCGGCAACGGCCTGCAGCACATCTTTCTCCAGTGCTTCGACGAGGCCGTGCCGGCTTTCACGATCGCGGACCCGCAGCCGACCCAGTGCGCGGACAGAGCCACCGACCCCCTGATAACCGCTTTCGATCCCTCGTTCCGATTTCCCCGGAATCTCAAGGTCTCCTCGGCGCCGATCACGGCTAGCCCTGGGGATCAGTCGGGACGCTGGATCTGCTCTACACCCGAGGTGTCAACCAGTTCGGCCAGCGAGACCTCAACCTGCGGCCCCTCGGTCGGCGCCTCGGCGGGCGAGGGAGGACGCACCCTGTACGGCAGCATCGATCCGCCGAGGGCTTTTCCTGACCAACGTCAGACCGGCGTTCCAGCAGGTGGTGCAGGTCACCAACGGCTCGGCCGACCGGGCCTACTCGCTGGCGCTGCAGCTCCAGAGGCGCTTCGCGCGGTGGCAGCAGAGCTCAGCGCCTCCTACACTTACACCAATGCGAAGGATTACGAGGACTCCCCGGCGGGGGCTTCGATCGACAATCTCGCGGTGACCGTGGTGGACGGGACGCGTGAGCGCCCGAATCTCCGGACCTCCCTGTACAGCATTCCCCACCAGCTCCGATTCATGGCCGCGGTCAATCTTCCATACAAGGTGCGGCTGGGCCTGTTCTTCCTGGGCTCGTCGAGTCTGCCGTTCACCTACGTCGTTCTCGGCGGTTCCAACGCCGACGGGCTGGGGCAGGACGGCGACCACGTGAACGACGCGGTCTACGTCCCCACCGGTACGGATGACATCACCCTGATGGACCCTGACGATCCCAGCCTTCCCGGCCTCGCCGGACGAGCAGGCGCACCTGCAGGAGTACATCCGGTCGGAGCGCTGCCTCCGGTCGCAGCGGGGACGGCTGCAGCAGCGCAACAGTTGCCGCCAGCCCTGGACGAGCGAGCTCGACGCGCGGCTGTCGAAAGTGCTGCGCATTGTCCGCGGGCATTCGCTCGAGCTCACGGCCGATCTCTTCAACGTGCTGAACTTCCTCGACCGGGACTGCGGGTAGGAAGTACGACATCGGCGGGGGGATCAACTACGGCCAGGTGGCGCTGCTCAACCTGGTCGGGTATGACGGCGAAGGGCCGGGGCATCTACACCTACGTCCCGCCCCTGCGGCACGAATTCGATGTGAACGGGACGCGCTGGCAGATGCGGCTCAGCGCGAAGTATATCTTCTAGCGCCTCCGCTCCAGCATCGCCAGCTCGGCCCGCACCCGCCGTACCTCGAGCTGCAACCGGGGCTCGGCGTCGCGCGGATGGCGAGATAGCGACGGTAGGCACGGATGGCCCCGGCGGTGTCGCCGGCCTCGGCGGCGATCCGGCCCTCCTCCCGGTGATACGTCACGTGCTCCGAATAGTTGCGGGTCCAGTCCCGCCGCCGGATGGCCTCGAGCGCGGGTGCGTACTCGCCGCGCTGCTCGTGCAGCCGGGCGGCGATCAGATTGCCGTACAGCGGGATCTTCTCCAGCTGTGGGGCAGGTCGGTGAGCACCGAATCGAGCTCCGCCAGCCGGCGCGCCGCCGAAGGGCTGCCCGTTCCGCACCGCGAGCTGCGCCTCGATCGATGAGCGCGTACGCCCGGCCGGCGGCGGCGTCCGCGGCGGCGTCCGGCCCGTTAGCACGGCCCGCCCGGATGTCGGCCGCCGCCCGCCGCGCCACCGCGAGGCGGCCGGCCCGGAGCGCGTATTCCGCCGCGGCGAACCGCCCCCGGATCCAGTCGCCCCGCAGCGGGCGGCCGACCTCGCGCTCGAGCGCCGCGCCGGCCGCGACGGCGAGCGCAGGATCGGCGTCGCTGAAGAGCGCGTCCATCACCCGCAGGATCTGCTCCCGCTCGCAGCACACGCGCGGCGGAAGCGGGAGACCCGTCGCCCGTCCCCGGATCACCGCCAGCCGGTACCCCAGGTCCTTGATGCTCCAGCGCTGGTCGTCGGTCGGGGCCACGTCGAGCGATCGCTGGAAGACCAGGTCCAGGTCGCGGTTGCCGAGGCCCTGCTGCAGGAACACGTTCAGCGTCGCCCACGGCCCGGACTGCTGCCATCCGTCCGCCCGCATCGAGACCATGCTGTCGCTGCGGGCGAGTCGGCCCGCCGCCGCGGTGTCGCCGAGCACGGTGGCCACGTGCCACTGCAGCGCGACGCTCGCGGGCGAAGTCGAGTCGCCCCGCAGCACGAGCGCGAGGCCACGCCGCATGTCGGCCGTGTCGCCCAGCGTGGCCGCCATCCCGGTGAACCCGTTCGCGCTCAGCGTGAAGCCGGAGTCCAGTGCCAGTGCCCGGCCGAAGGCGGACTTCGCGCGCGCCTGGGCATCCGGCACGCCGAGGAGCGGGCCCAGGCAGCAGAGCTGGGCCCCGTACAGGTCCCACGCCTCGGGGTCGTCGGGCGCGAGCTGGGTGAAGCGCTCCGCGGCCTGGAGCTGCTCCACCCCATGAGGCTCCCGGGGATACTCGGCCCCCAGCAGCACGTCGAGCTGAGCCCGGTCGGCCGGCGAGAGCCGGTCCCGGAGCCGCCACGCGGCCCGCGACGCCGCCGGGTCGCCCATCGTCTCCGTGCCGGCGCGCACCAGCCCCAGCGCCGCGAGGGCGAAGCCGGAGTCCGCGGCGAGCGCGGCCTGGAACCGCTTCATGGCACCGGCGTAGTCGTTCCGGCGAAGCAGCAGCCGGCCGTCGATGTACGCGCGGAGCCCGGTCGGTGAGGTCGCGGCCAGGCTCGCCAGACGCTGTTCCGGCTCGCCCGCGCCGAGCGCGAGCAACTGCGCCGCGATCTGATCCAGGAGCCCGGTGAGGCTGTCGGACGGTCCCTCGACCGCCGCCCGTGCCCGCACCCGTCCGCCGGGCGCGTCCACCAGCGCGGCGGAGATCGCGAGCCGGCGTCCGCTGCTCACCATCTCCCCCTCGACCAGCCGGCCGGCGCCGAGCCCGGCGGCGAGCCGCAGCGCCTCCTGCTCCGAGACGTCGCCGCCGCGGTCCGCGGCGCGGCGCCAGGTGGTCTGCATGGCCCGGGCGTCGGCGGGACGGAACGCCAGCGTGCCGCTCAGCTTCGTGGCCATCAGGTCCACTATGCCGTCTCGCAGGTAGGCCAGCGACGAATCGGCGGCGGCCACCCGGAACGGTGCCACCGCCACGAGTGTGGGATCCACGCTGACCGGCGCCCGGTTGCTCGACCGCGCCCTGGTCGCGACCGCGACGCCGAGCGCCGCGAGCAGCGCCACGGCCGCGACGAGCGGCACCCACCGCCGAGCCGAAGCGCGAGCCGGCGTAACGGCGGTGACCGCCTGCTGGGTCCAGGTAGGGTCGGGTATGGCGAGCGCTTCGGCCAGGGCGCGCGCGGTCGGGAACCGGTCGGCCGGCACCTTGGCGAGCGCGCGCTCGACCACCCGCGCAAGACGCGGGCTCACCGTCGCCCGCACGGTGCGGAGCGACGGCACCGGGTCCATGGCGTGGCGGGCAAGGACGGCCTGCGTCGTGGGTCCGGTGAAGGGCGGCTGCCCGGCCAGCATCTCGTACAGCACGCAGCCGAGCGCGTAGATGTCCGCCCGGCCGTCCACGCGCCGCGATCCCGCGGCCTGCTCCGGGCTCATGTACGCCGGCGTCCCGAGGGCGAGGCCGGTCTCGGTGAGGCGCTCGCCGGCCGCGGCGTCGAGCGCCCGCGCGATGCCGAAGTCGGCCACCAGCGCCCCGCCCTCGGCGAGCAGGATGTTCTCCGGCTTGATGTCCCGGTGGACGACGCCCTGGCGGTGCGCGTACTCCAGCGCGTCGGCCACCTGCCGCGCGATCTCGACCGCCTCCTCGACCGGGAGCTGGGGCTCCTCGTCCAGCCGCTGGCGCAGCGAGTCGCCCGGTCGACATAGGGCATGGTGTAGAACGGCACCGGCGGACCGGTGCCGCTGCGACCGTGCCCGAGTCGTAGAGCGGGAGGATGCGCGCGTGGCTGAGGCGCGCCGCGATGGCGATCTCACGGGCGAAGCGGTCGGCGCCCAGCACGCCCGACAGCTCGCGCCGGAGGACCTTGAGCGCCACCTGCCGGCCATGCCGCCGGTCGTGGGCCAGGTAGACGGTGGCCATGCCGCCGCGGCCGAGCTCGCGCTCGATGTCGTAGCGGTCGGCCAGGGTGGCCTGGAGATCGGCGAGTGGAATGGTCAGCGGGTGCCGCCGGCGGAGGACTGCTGCAAGCTACCGGGAGCGGCGCAGCGCGGCCAGTTCGGCGCGCACGCGCCGGACCTCGGGCTGGAGCCGCGGCTCGGCCTCTGCCCGGATGCGGAGGTAGCGCTCGTAGGCGCGGATGGCGCCCGCCGTGTCGCCCGCCTCGGCGGCGATGCGGCCCGCCTCCCGGTGGAAGGTGACGGCGACGGGTTCCGAACCCTCCTCGCGTTCTCCCGCGGATGTCGGCGAGCGCCGCGGCGTACTCTCCCCGCCGCTCGTGCAGCCGCGCGGCGATCAGGTTGCCATAGTGCCACGCGAGACCCTGCTCGTCCGGCCGGTCCACCAGCGCCGAGTCGAGCTGACTGGAGCCGCTCGCCGGCCGAGGAAGCGTTCTCGCGCGCGGCGATCTGGGCGGCGACGATCAAGGCCCAGACCCGCGGGCCGACGAGTCCCTGCGCGCGGCCCTCGGGCGAGCCTGGGTAGCGCTCCATGTCCGCCAGCGCACGGCGGGCGGTGGCGAGCCGGCCCGCTTCGAGCGCCCATTCCGCCACCGCGAACCGCTCGAGACAGCAGCCGTTCGTCACCGGCGAGCCCAGCTCGCGCTCCAACGCGGCGGCCGCGGCGGCCGCCGGCGCGGGATCGGCGCCGACGAAGAGCGCGTTCAGGACCTTGTACCAGTCGGCCAGCTCGAACGGCGGGGGCAGACCGGTCGCGCGGCCGCGCGCGAGAGCGATCGTGTATCGCATGGCGGCCACGCTGAAGCGCTGGCTGCCTGTCGGCGCGATGGCCATCGTCCGCTGCAAGGCAGCCTCGATGTCTCCCAGTCCCCGGCCCTCGTTCAGGTAGTATACGCTCATCTCCCAGACCAGCCCCAGGCTCCCGGTCGCGGCGGTGGACACCATGCTGTCGCTCAGGGCGAGTCGGCGGGCGCTGATGCTGTCGCCCAGCATCTCGGGCCGTGCGCCACTGCCTCCACTGGCTGTTGGACGACACCGAATCCAGCCGCATGAACAAGCGGAGCGTGCGCCGGACGCTGGCAGTATCATCGAACAGGGATGCGAAATCGTTGGCGATGCCCAGGGTCATCGCATTGGTCGAATCGAGCGCGGAGGCTCGGCGCGAGGCGGCTCGACATTGGTCGGGCGTAATCGTCATGCCCCGCCGGTCGAAGCACATGGCGAAGGTGTACATGTTCCAGCCGTCCGCATTCTCCGGGCTGAGCCGCACCAGCCGCTGAACGGCCTGCCGCCGTTGGAGCAGCCCGCTGGACTCGGGGTACCGGGGGCCGACCATCGCGACGAGATAGGCGCGATCGCCGAGGGTGAGCCGATCCCGAAGCCGCCAGGCCAGCTGCGCCTCGGGATCGCTCCGGTCGAACGGGCCGTCAACCAGCATGCGGGTGGCGCCAAGGGCCGCGAGTGCAAAAGTCGAGTCCACTGCCAGCGCCCGCTGGAACTGTTTGAGCGCGCCCTCGAGGCTGCCGCGGCGCACGAGCGCCCAGCCGTCCAGATAGGCCCGGAGGGCATCCGTGGAGGTCGCCGCCAGGGCGGGCAGCCGCTCTTCGGGCTCGCCGGCAGCACGGGCGAGGAGGTGGGCGGCGAGCCGATCGATCAGGGCGGTGACGCTGTCGGCGCTGCCCTCCAGGCTCCTCCTGGACCTCTCCCGGCCGCCGGGCACCTCGCGCAGCGTGGCCCAGAGCGTCACGCGTGAGCCGCCTCCAGCCACCCTTCCTTCGATGAGCTGCCCCGCGCCGAGCCGACCGGCCACCGCCAGCGCCCGGCCCGGCGGGACGTCGCCGGTCCCGCGGGTGCTTCCGCGCCAGGCCTTGAGCAGCGTGCGGCTGTCGAGCGGCCGGACCGCGAGCGTGCCACCAAGCCTGGTGGCTAGGAGATCGACGAGTCCCTCGCGCAGGTAGGCGAGCCTCGGGTTCGCCGCATCGACCCGGAACGGGGCGACCGCGACGACCGCGGGATCGGGCGCGGGCGTTGGTGCGCGGCGTGCGTACAGCGCAACAGCCAGAGCCAGCGCGAGCGCGAGCGCGGCGGCACTGAGCGCGAGGGCCGCCCCGATCTTTCGTCGCCTGCCGCCCACCGCCGGCTCGGCGGCGATCGCGCCGGGCGCGGCCAAGGCGTGGGCGAAGGCGCCGGCCGTCGGGTAGCGGTCGGACGGGACCTTGGCGAGGGCGCGTCTGACTACCCGGCCGAGCGTCGGCGACACGGCCGGGTTCACCGTCCGGAGCGACGGCACGGGATCCATCGCATGGCGCGCCATGACCGCCTGTGCCGTGGTTCCGGTAAATGGCGGCTCCCCGGCCAGCATCTCGTACAGCACGCACCCGAGCGCATAAACGTCCGACCGGCCGTCCAGCTTGCCCGAGGCGGACGCCTGTTCCGGGCTCATGTACGCCGGCGTCCCGAGCGCGAGGCCGGTCTCGGTCAGCCGTGCCGCGCCGGCGTCCTCGAGCGCGCGGGCGATTCCGAAGTCGGCCACGAGCGCGCTGCCCTCGGCGAGGAGGATGTTCTCGGGTTTGATGTCGCGGTGGATGATCCCCTGGCGGTGCGCGTAGTCGAGCGCGGCGGCGACCTGCGCCGCGATCGCGAGCGCTTCGGCCACGGGGAGTGGCGATTGCTCGTGCAGCCGGTCCCGGAGCGAGCGCCCGTCGACGTAGGGCATCGTGTAGAACACGACCGGCGTGGCACCGGGCCGGTCGAGGGTTCCCGAGTCGTACAGCGGCAGGATGTGGGCGTGGCTCAGCCGCGCGGCGATGGCGATCTCGCGGGCGAAGCGTGCACCACCGCCCAGCGCGTCGGATATCTCGGGACGCAGCACCTTGAGCGCGACCTGCCGCCCATGCTGGAGGTCGCGCGCCAGATACACCGTAGCCATGCCGCCGCGGCCGAGCTCGCGCTCGATGTCATAGCGGTCTGACAGTGAGGCGGCGCGTTCGAAGCGGGGTGTGGTCAGCGGGTACCACCGGCGGAGGCTTGCTGCAAGCTACCGGGAGCGGCGCAGCGCGGCCAGTTCGGCCTGGATCTGTCGGACCTGCGGCCGAAGTCGCGGCTCGACGTCGTTCCGGATACGGAGGTACCGCTCAAAGGCGCGGATCGCGCCGGTCGTGTCGCCCGCCTCGGCCGCGATCCGGCCCTCCTCCCGGTGGTAGGTGACCACCACCGGCCAGAAGAACGACGCATCGCGCCGACGGAGCGCCTCAAGGGCCTCCTTGTACTGCTGCCGCGCTTCGTGCAGCCGCGCAGCGATGAGGTTGCCGTAGAGCGCCCCATACTCCCAATCGTCGCCGTGGTCGATCAGAGCCGAGTCGAGCCGCCGGAGCAGATCCGTGGCCGCCGGCGACCGCTCGCGCGCCGCGAGCTGGGCCCTGACGATCAGCGGCCAGACCCTCACCTCCCCGGACCCCGGGTCCGCGCGGCCCTCCGGCGACCTGGGATAGCGCTCCATGTCGCTCACCGCGCGACGGGCGGTGGCGAGCCGGCCCTCCTGCAACGCCCACTCCGCCGCCGCGAACCGCCACAGGCAGCAGCCGCCCGTGATCGGCAAGCCCACCTGCCGCTCCAGCACCCCCGCGGCGGCAACCGCGAGCGCCGGGTCGGCGTCGGCGAAGAGCGCATTGGCGACGCGCTCGTAGGTCGACATTTCCTCGCTGAACCACCGCGGCTCGGGCAGCCCGTCCGCGCGGCCCCGCATGAGGGCGAGCCGATAGGGGATGTGCTGCAGGATGGCGCGCTGAGCGCCGGTCGCGGCGATGCCGCCGGATCGCCGCAAGACCAGCTCGGCGTCGGAGAGCCCACGGCCCTCGTTGACGTAGAAGACCAGCATCTGCCAGACGGAGCCAAGGTTCCAGTCCGCGCCGATGGACACCAGGCTGTCGCTCAGCGCGGCGCGGCGCGCCGCGACCGTGTCCCCGAGCCTCGTCGCCGTGAGCCACTGCAGCATGACGCTCGCCGGCGAGACCGGGTCCAACCGCAGGTAGAGGCGGAGCGCCCGGCGCGCGCTCGCGGTGTCGCCCAGCGTCGCCGCCCAGTCGGTCGCGTTGAACAGCGTCAGCCCATTGGTCGAATCGAGTGCCACGGCCCGGTGGTAGGCAGTGCGGCACCGTGCGTCGATGTCCGGGTCGCGGCGATCCAGGTCGCAGGTGAAAATCCCGTAGGCGTTCCAGGCATCCGCGTTCGTGGGATCCACTTGGGTGAAGCGCGCGGCGGCTTCACGCAACTCGGCTGGCCGGCTCGTCTCCGGGTACCGGGGCCCAAGAATGGCCTCGAGGTAGGCCTGATCCCTTGGTGTCAGCCGGTCACGGAGTCGCCAGGCGAGCCGTACCACGGGATCCGACTTGCCGCTGCTGCTGCTCTCGAAGATCGCCCGTGACGCCCCCAGGGCCGCGAGTACCAGGGTGGAATCCGCGGCCAGCGCATCCTCGAACTTCGTACGGGCGCCCACCAGATTGTTCCGGCGCAACAGGAACCAGCCATCCAGATAGGCGCGCAGCGCGGCCATCGGGGTCTCGGCGAGCGCCGGCAGCCGTTCTTCCGGTTCGCCGGCCGCGCGCGCGAGGAGCCGGACAGCAAGCCCGTCGATCAGCGCGGCGAGGCTGTCGCTCGGCCCTTCGACGGTCACCCGTGGTCCCGGGCGACCAGCCGCCACGGGCAGCAGCGCCGCCGAGAGCGTCACGCGTGATCCGCCGGCGACGACGTCGCCCATGACCACCTGCCCTGCTCCGAGCCGGCGCGCGACGCCCACCGCTTCGCGCTCGGAGACCTCCTCTCCGGCGTCTTCCCCGCGCCAGGCGCTCAGCAGTGTGCGGCTGTCCACCGGGTGGACCGCCCGCGTGCCGCTCAACCTGGCGGCGAGCAAGTCCACCAGCCCTTCCCTCAGGTACCCGAGTCCCGGGTCGGCCGACGACACCCGGAAGGGGGCGATCGCGATCACGGCGGGATCGGCCGCTGCCGCCGCCTCGTGCCGGGCGCGGGCCGCGCGTGAGAGGACCGTC
The DNA here is from genome assembly GCA_963831425.1 of uncultured Gemmatimonadales bacterium. GTDB lineage: Bacteria > Gemmatimonadota > Gemmatimonadetes > Gemmatimonadales > GWC2-71-9 > CAVVWJ01. The sequence continues at coordinate 11,451 of CAWHQC010000005.1, forward strand.
GCGAGCCCCGCGCCCGACACGATCACCAGCCCGCCGGCCAGCAGCAGGTGGCGGACTCGCCGACCGCCGCGCGCCCGCGGCTGGGGCGCGGATCGGGGTTCAGAGGCTCGGGTGAGCCCGGGCGCGGCGAGGGCGCTCCCGAACGCCGCGGCGGTCGGGTAGCGGTCGGCCCGCACCTTGGCCAGCGCCCGTTCGACGACGCGACAGAGCTCTGGCGCCAGCGTCGGCCGCACGGTCCGGAGCGACGGCACCGGGTCCATCGCGTGGCGGGCCAGCACCGCCTGGGCAGTCGGCCCGGTGAACGGCGGCTGCCCCGCCAGCATCTCGTAGAGGACACAGCCGAGCGCGTAGAGATCCGCCCGCCCGTCGAGCCTGGTCGAGGCGGGCCTGCTCCGGACTCATGTACGCCGGCGTTCCCAGCGCGAGTCCCGTCGCGGTCAGCCGCTGCCGCCCGGCGGCTTCGAGCGCGCGGGCGATGCCGAAGTCGGCCACACCGCGCTGCCGCCCTCGGCCAGCAGGATGTTCTCCGGCTTGATGTCGCGATGGACGACGCCCTGCCGGTGAGCATGGTCGAGCGCCGCGGCGACCTGGCGCGCGATCGCGACGGCTTCGGCCACGGGCAGCTGCGGCTCCGCGCGCAGCCGGTCCCGGAGCGAGCGGCCGGTGACGTAGGGCATGGTGTAGTAGAGCAGCGGCGGGGCGCCGACCGACTGTGAGCATGCCCGAGTCGTAGAGCGGGAGGATGTGCGGATGGCTCAGCCGGGCGGCGATCGCGATCTCGCGGGCGAAGCGCTCGCGCGCCCAGCCGCGCCCGAGATCTCGGGGCGCAGACCTTGAGCGCCACGCGCCGCCCGTGCTTCGGGTCGTGCGCCAGGTAGACCGTCGCCATCCCGCCCCGGCCGAGCTCGCGCTCGATCAGGTAGGGCGCCGAGCCGGTCGCCGGCGGCCGGGGCCTGCCGCTCGGCGACCCACGCCACCACGGGCGAGACGTACGCCGCCGCCGGGTCCTCGAGGAAGTCCGCCGCCCGCCTCGGCGGCCCGAGCAGCCGCTCGACCTCGATCCGGAGCGCGGGATCGCCCGAGCAGGCTTCGGCGAGGAAGGCGGCGCGACGCTCGGGCGCGAGGTCGAGCGCGCGGTCGAAGACCGGCCCGACCGCCGACCAGCGTTCCAGCGAGGGTGCGGCCAACGGTGGCCACGAGCCTCCCGCGGTGCGCCGCGCCTCAGCCCTGGAGCTCGAGGTAGAGCCAGCCGCGCGCCTTCACCCAGTCCCGCTCGACGGTCCGGGTGCTCACCCCCAGCGCCTCGGCCGTCTCCTCCGCCGTCAGGCCGCCGAAGTAGCGGCACTCGACCACCCGGCTCAGCCGCTCGTCCACCGCGGCGAGCCGGTCCAGCGCCTCGTCCAGCGCGACCAGCGTCTCTCCCCGCTCGGGCGGTCGCGAGCGTCCTCGTCGAGCGGCACCCGGTGCAGCCCCCCGCCCCGCCGCAGCGCGCGATAGCTGCGGGCGTAGTCCACCAGGATCCGCCGCATGGCCCATGAAGCAACGCGGAAGAAGTGCCCCCGATCCCGCCATTGGACCCGGGTCTGGTCCACCAGCTTGAGGTAGGTCTCGTGGACCAGGCCGGTGGTGCCCAGGGTGTGGCCCGGCCGCTCCCCCTGGAGCTTCCGGTGCGCGATCCGGCGTAGCTCGTCGTAGACCAGGGGGAAGAGCCGGTCCATCGCCGCCGGGTCCCTGTGGCGGAGCCGGAGGAGGAGATCGGTGACCTGCTCGGGTTCGGTCGTGGAGGTGACCCCGGGAGTCGAGAGGTCGTTGGAACTGGGGATGCCGGTCCCAAAAATGGCCCCGGCCAGGGGGAGTGCAACGGGAAAATTCGTCGCTTGACGCTTACCGCTCACCGCTCTCCCCGCTAGTTTCAAGCTCTCCGCTCACCCGACCCGAGGCGCCTGCATGCCCACCCACATCACCCGCCTCTGCGTCTTCTGCGGCACCAACACCGGCTCCCGCCCCGAGTACGGCGACGCCGCCCGCGCAGCTCGGCGCCCTGCTCGCGGCCGAAGGGATCGAGCTGGTCTACGGCGGCGCCAGCGTCGGCATCATGGGCGAGCTGGCCGACGCCGTGCAGGAGGGCGGCGGCCACGTCACCGGCATCATCCCCCAGCAGTTGATCCAGAAGGAAGCCGCGCACCAGGGCATTCCCGACCTGATCGTCGTGGCCTCCATGCACCAGCGCAAATCCCAGATGGCCGACCTGAGCGACGGCTTCATTGCCCTCCCGGGCGGGATCGGCACGCTCGAGGGCTTCTTCGAGATTCTCACCTGGGGCCAGCTCGGCATCCACGCCAAGCCGTCCGGCATTCTCAACACGGGCGGGTACTTCGACGCGCTGATCGCGTTCCTGGACCATGCGGTGCAGGAGGGCTTCCTGCTGGAGGCCCATCGGAACTCCATCATGGTCGAATCCGAACCGAAGGCGCTTCTCGAGCGGATCCGCGCCTGGGCGCCGGGGGGCGAGGCGCCGCTGATGGGGAGGACGAATCGATAGCAGGGACCGGGTTCGTGGGATCGGCTCGTATTCACCACAGAGGCACAGAGGACACGGAGAGATCCCAAGCCGGGAAGGCGCCTTGGACCTGGACAACACCAACAACTTGGTGGTGGCTCCGCTTCCAGATGCGCTCCGTGCCCGAGCCCCCTCTGTGTCCTCTGTGCCTCTGTGGTGAACACGGCAACGATCCCGGCGAGACATCCCGGCGCGCACGGCCCCGATAACTCCTGGCGTCCTACTTCTCCGCCTTCCCCCCCACCGCCTCCGGCGCCGGATCGACCTCCGCATGCTTCGACGGCGGCGGCCGGCCGCGGAAGTGTTCGACGTAGAACCGCGTGAACTCCGCCCCCAGCAGCACCACCTGCGCCGAGTAGTACACCCAGACCAGCAGCACCACCACCGATCCCGCCGCGCCGTAGCTCGACGCCATGCTGGTGGTGCCGAGGTAGAGGCCGATGATCAGCTTGCCGACCGTGAAGAACCCGGCCGTGACCAGCGCCCCGATCCACACGTCGCGCCAGCCGAGCCGCACGTCGGGGAGCACCTTGTAGACCATCGCGAACAGCAGCGTCACCACCCCGAGCGAGACCAGGACGCTGCTGGCCGACCAGAGCACGGCGAGTCCGGGGAATGCGTTCCCGAGGAAGTGGTCGAGTGCGGCGAGCGCGGCGCTCACCAGCAGTGACACCAGCAGCACGAAGCCCACGCCCACCACCAGCCCGAACGACACCAGCCGCTGCAGCAGGAACGCCTTCACGCTCACGCCGGGCCGGGGCTTCACCCGCCAGATGGCGTTGAGCGCGTTCTGCAGCTCGATGAACGCGCCGGTGGCGCCGAGGAAGGCGGTGACGAGTCCGATCACCGTCGCCGGGATGGTCGAGGAACGCTTGGCCGCGCCCTCGAGCATCGCCTGCACCGCGCGCGCGCCCTGCTCGCCTACCAGCCCCCGGATCTGCCCCACGACTTCCCCGCGCACCGCCTGCTCCCCGAACACCAGCCCCGCCACCGCGATGGCGACGATGAGGATCGGCGCGAGCGCGAACAGCGTGTAGTAGGCCAGCGAGGCGCCCAGCCGGGGGACGTTGTCGTTCCACCAGCCGATGAAGGCGTGCTTGAACACCCACCAGAGCGCGCCGGGCGAGAGCGCGGTCACGGCGGCGGCGCGGGCTCGTGGGGCGCGGAGCCGGTGGCGTCGAGCGCCGAGCGGGTCTCGTCGCGCGTCGAGCCGGTGGCATCGAGCGCCGAGCCGGTCTCATCGCGCGCCGACGAACTGTCATCCCGAGCGAAGCGAGGGATCTCGCCCGGCCGAGCTCGAGCGCCGCCGAGTAGATCCCTCGCTTCGCTCGGGATGACAGTCCCGCTGATACCCGCCCGCAGTCCGGCCGGGATGACAGTCCCGCTCATGCCCGCCTGCGCTCCGCTCGGCATGACGCTCCCAGCCTCGCGCGCGCTCCGCCCCTGCCCCGCCCTCCGCTCCCGCCCCGCCATCGCCGCCCTCCGCCCGCCCTCCGCCAGCCACCCCGGATCCACCCGCACCAGCCGGAACGGCGACCGCTCCACCGACAGGTATTGCGTGTCCGGCTCCCGCGGGAGCCGCGCCCCGAAGTACTTCCGCAGCACGTCACCCAGCACGTTGACGACCGTTACGGTGTCGCCGAACGCCGCGGCGCCGCCGTCCGGCAGGTAGTACGCCCCGAACGCCCCGAACCGCTCCCATGCCTCCGGCGCCGAGACCTGCTCCGCCGTCTTCGCCGTCGCGAAGCCGAGCATGGTCGAGCCGTGGTCGCCCTGGAGCAGGATCACCGGCGGCACGTCCGACTGCCGGATGAGCCGGCCCACCATGTCCAGCACCATCCCGTTCAGGCACTGGAGCTGGGCCACGTAGGCCGTCCGCGCCGGGCGCACCGGAAACCGCGGCGGCGTCCGGCACGAGGCGTCGAGGACGTAGGGAAAGTGCGGGCTCAGCACGTGGGCAAAGGCGAATACCGGCTGCTTTACCGACGGGAGCCGCGCCACGCCCTCGAGTGTGCGCCGGACGAAGTCACCATCCCACCGAGCGTCGCGGTGGAGATAGTCGAGCGGCGTTCCGAGCCGGATGGTCCGGCGGAGCTCGGTCCGGCCGAGCGCCCGATCGAGGTCGAGCCCGTGCCACACGTGCACTACCGAATCCGCGATCGGGCTCGTCCGCGTGGCACCCCACCAGAGCGCCGGGAACACCACGTAGCGATAACCCCGCGCCTGGAGGAACCGCGCGACCCGGCTGTGGGCCAGGAGATTGTTGGGCAGCGTCGGATCGGTGCTCCCGGGCGGGAGCTCCCGGGCCAGCGGATAGACGTGGGCGGCATTGAGCAGCGACGGAAGCGAGAGCAGCGTGTGCCCGTAGTTGCTGCGCACCGCCGCCGGGACGTAAAAGCCCAGCGCGTGGAGACTGTCCACGAATGGGCGGTTGTCGAAGCCGAGCGCGTCGCGGAGCACGCTCGCGTTGGCGTACTCGTCGAGCACGATCAGGTAGACGTCGCGCCGCGCAGCGGGCGCGGTGGCCGGGCCCGCGATCGGACGCGCCAGCTCGCGGGTGAGCGCGCTCTCGGCCACCTGCTCGTGCGCCCGGCGCTCCTCGACACCGATCCCCACCGCCGACCGAAGCACCAGCAACGCTCCGGTCAGAGTGAGAAACGTCGCCACCGTCCCGAGCGCCGCGGGACGCCGTGCCAGCCAGCGGAAGAGCACCACGGACGCCGCGGCCCCGGCCAGCGCGAGCGCGAGATACTGCAAGTGGTGCGGCGCCCGCGGGAGTGCGCGGGCAGCGGTGTCGAAGCCGAAGAACCACAGCACGGCGACGAACGCCGCCAGCGCCGGGAGCCGTCCCTCGGCGCGCCCGCGGAACACGGCCGCCGCGAGCGCGTAGACCACGCCCGTCAGGGCCAGCAGGACGGCCAGGATGATGCCCAGGTCCGCGAGCGTGTAGTAGCCGGGGCTCTCGCGTGCCCGGAACAGCACCGGCACCAGCACCAGCAGGAACGGGTAGAGAGACGTGAGCCTCCGCATCACGCGGCCTCACTCCCGCTCCGCGCGGTCATCAGGTAGAGCAGCCGCTCGGAGCCCGCCACCGGGTGCACCGCGTCGATCTCGAAGCTCCTCCGGAACGCCGCCTCGAAGCCTTCACGGGTGTAGCACGGGAAGATGTCCGGCCGCGAGCGCAGCATCCGCTGCACCTGCGAATCGCTCTTGGGGACGAACTCGATCACCAGCGTCCGGCCGAGCCGGGCGAGAAACTCCGCGATACGGCCGAGCGGCAGGTTGTGTCCGATGGCCAGGTGGTGCACCAGCGCGAGCGCGAGCAGCGCGTCGGCCGGGCCGCGCTCTTCGAGCGAGCGCCGCTCGCGATGCGCCCAGCCCAGCGCCGGCGACGGGTTGGTGAGGTCCATGAGCAGCGGGAGAATCCCGCCCTCCCCCTCGGCGCGGACCCGCCGGTAGTTGAGCTCGACCGCGGCCGGGTCGACGTCGAACGCCACCACCCGCTCGGCCACGGCGCGCGCGGCCCGGCTGTACTCGCCGGTGTTGGCGCCGAGGTCCCAGACGGTCCGGATGCCGCGGCCGCGCAGGAGGTCGGTCACCAGCTCGCGCTTGGAGCCGGCCGCCGCCGCGGTGTAGTTGTTGTCGCTCGTGTAGTCGGACCACTCGGTCCCGGCGGGGCTCCAGTTGAGCCCTTCGATGGCGGCCTCGCAGGCTCCGCACCAGGCCCAGGAGCGTCTGCGGCGCTGCACCGGCCGCTGGGCCGCCGCGCCCGGTGCGCGGTCGCGGTAGCGGCGCTGGGCCGCCGCGTGGAGCCGGACGTGGAACAGGAGGCCCAGGCCGCAGCCAGCTCCGGCGCGCCAAGGAGCCGGGCGCCGAGCTCGAGCGGGATGCCGTCGAGGTGCGTGCGGAGCAGTGAGCCGAGCCCGATGTCCACCCGGCTCATGAGCGCGAGCGGCACCAGGAAGTGCTCGCAGAACTGGCGGTACGCCACCCAGGGCGCACCCTCCTTCCGCGGCTCGAACGAGAGCGTGTCGATGAACACCGGCCGGCCGCCGTGGAACTGGACGTTGTAGGCGCTGGCGTCCCGCAGCGTGAGGCCCGCGGACCAGCGCGCGCTCCTGGATCTCGAGCGTGAGCAGCGCCGCGTCGCGGAGCTGCCCGAACGACCATTCGTACGGGATACGAGATGAAGGGGATCGGCTCGGGCTGCGAGCACCGCCGCCGCCTCGGTCGCTGGCGGCGAGGTCGAGCGAGACCGGCCGGTGGGGCACCAGCAGCCGCTGCCGGCGAGCTCGTCGTACAGGCCGGAGGCGGTGACGGCCTCGAACTCGTCCCGGAAGACCCGGTTGACCTGCCGGTACAGGACGCCGCGCGGGTAAAGACGAACCCGCTCGGGTCGCGGAACGAGCTGTCTAGCGGCTGCCCGTCCACCGGCGGCCGCGCGAAGACCAGGGACCGGAAGAAGGACTTGGCGGCCTCGCGTGCCCGGCTGAACATGGCGACGGCCGAAAGCGCCGCGGCGGCGAGAACTTGCAGCGCCAGACTGCCGCTGGTGGGATCGATGTACATGGGTCCCTCAGCTGGTGCGGTCACGAACGGAACGGAAGGGGACGGAACGGTACCGATGAATTGAACTTACCGGCGGGGATAAGAACAGGGTGTGGCGGGGGTCACTCAAGCGGGGGTCGGCGGGTCGGAAGGTCGGAAGGACGGAAGGACGGAACGAGGCGTAAGGTGGAACGACCAGACGCTGGAAAGGCGAAGGGGGACGTCGCCTGCACCGCCACTGTCATCCCGAGCGCAGCGAGGGATCTACTCGACTGGAGTTCGACCTCGGCCCGGCAAGATCCCTCGCTCCGCTCGGGATGACAGTTCACCTGGCTCCGACCGCCTGACCGCCCGACCGCCTGACCGACCGCCCGCCCGCCCGCCCTACTCCGATTCGGCCATGCCGACCCGCCGCCCCCTCGTTCACCCACACCGTCTTGGCGTTCACGAACTCGCGGATCCCCTGCCACGACAGCTCCCGCCCGTAGCCCGCTCTGCTTGACGCCGCCGAACGGCACCCGGGGGTCCGAGGCCACCATGGCGTTGATGAACACCATGCCCGCCTCGATCTCGTCGACGAACCGCGCCTGCTCGCCCGCGTCGCTGGTCCAGGCGCTGGCGCCGAGGCCGAAGGGCGTGTCGTTGGCGAGCCGGATCGCGTCGTCGAGGCTCCGCGCCCGGAAGAGGAGCGCCACCGGGCCGAAGACCTCGTCGTGGTACGCCGGCGACTCGGGCGTGACGCCGGTGAGCACCGTCGGCGCGTACCAGAAGCCCGGGCCGCTCGAGCCGCCTGCCGCCGGTGAGCACCCGCGCGCCGGCCGCCACCGAGCGCTCCACCTGCTCGGCGATGGTCTTCACCTGCGCCTCGTTGGCCAGCGGCCCGACGTCGGTGGCCGGGTCCATCGGGTCGCCCACCTTGAGCGCCTCGAACCCCGCCACGAAGCGCCGCTCGAACTCGTCCGCGATCGGCTCGGCCACGATGAAGCGCTTGGCCGCGATGCAGGACTGGCCGTTGTTGATCGTCCGCGCCTTGACCGCGGTCCGGCACCGCGGCCTCGAGATCGGCGCTGGGCATGACGATGAACGGATCGCTGCCGCCCAGCTCCAGCACCGATCTTCTTGATGTCCTTGCCGGCGGCGCTCGCCACGTGGCTGCCGGCGCCGGTGCTGCCGGTGAGCGTCACCGCCGCCACCCGCGGGTCCGTCGATGATCCCGCTGCACCCGGTCGGTCTCGATCAGCAGCGTCTGGAAGCACGCCCTCGGGGAAGCCCGCGCGGCGGAAGATGTCCTCGATGGCCAGGGCGCACTGGGGCACGTTGGACGCGTGCTTGAGCAGGCCGACGTTGCCCGCCATCAGCGCCGGCGCGGCGAAGCGGAAGACCTGCCAGAAGGGGAAGTTCCACGGCATGACCGCGAGCACCGGCCCGATCGGCTGGTAGCGCGACGAAGCTCTCGATGGCGCTGGTCTCGACCACCTCGTCGGCCAGGAACCGCTCGGCGTTCTCGGCGTAGTAGCGGCAGCCCAGCGCGCACTTGGCGGCCTCCTCGATGGCGGCCTTGAGCGTCTTGCCCATCTCGGTCACCATGAGCCGGCCGAACGCGTCCTTCTCCGCGTCCAGGATCTTCGGCCGCCTCGAGCATCAGCCGACGGCGCTCGGCGAACGGGGTCCGGCGGTGACGGCGAAACGCATCGGCCGCGCACTGGAGGCGGGCCTCGAGCTCGCCATCGGTGAGCGGGGCGAAGGTGCGGAGGGTCTCGCCGGTGGCGGGGTTGATCGTTGCGATGGACATGACGGGCTACCGGTTGCGGCTCGGCGGACAGCGCACCGAACAGTATGAGCAGAAGACGCAGCAATCGCCCGGCCGGGGTTTCACGAGCGTCCGGCAGGCGGGGCACTCCCAGAAATAGAGGCACGCGTCGGCCGGCAGCACGCCCGCGCTTTGTACGCCGCAGGCGGGGCACCGGATCGTCGCGATCTCCGTCATATCGAAGCTAATGGGCTTGGGGTGGATGGGTGAACGATCTCTCTGGCAGCCCGAGCGCAGCAGGACTAGCAGCCGCGAGCGCAGCGGCGGACTGGCAGCCTGAGCGCAGCAGGACTGGCACGCCGAGCGCAGCAGGGCTGGCAGCCCAATCGCCTTCAGGACTGGCAGCCCAATCGCCGTCAGGACATCCCGAGCGCATCCGAACTGTCATCCCGAGCGAATCAGGACTGTCATCCCGAGCGAATGCGAGGGATCTAGCCGGCCGCGCTCGACCCATTCCCGGGCTAGATCCCTCGCATTCGCTCGGGATGACAGTCTGGACGGCGATTGGGATGTCACCGGGCCAGGCAATTTTCGCGAACCAGGCCAGCACCCGCCGAACCCCCACCCGGCGCGAGGCGCCGCTCGCCGCGCCCCGCGCGCCCCCGCGCCCCGCGCGCCCCCGCGCCCCCGCGCCCCCCGCTCCCCGCGCCCCCCCGCTGCACCCTAGATTTCAGCTCATGCCCGATACCCTCCTCCACCCCCTGCTCGCCGGCAGCATCGATTACGCGGGCCTATTCCCGCCCGCCGCGCTCGACATGGCCACGGCCGTCCGCCAGTATGCCGAGCACCGCGCCGGCCCCGACGCGTGGGCGCTCGGGCGGTTCGTCGTGCCGGCCGCGCGTCTGCCCGAGCTCGAGCGCGCGGCGGAGGCCCTCACCTCGCGCATTTCGGCCGAGCCGTGGCGCCTGAGCGTCCTCCTGGGCGCCGCTCCCGCCGAGGAGCTCGAGGCGCTCGGTGAATTCAATTGCCGGCACGCGGCCGCCGGCGCCCCGGCACTCACGGCCGACTCCGTCGAGGCGAAGGCGGACTCCGTCGAAGCCATCGACCGGCTGCTCGATCTGGTCCCCTCGTGGGCGCACGCCTACGTCGAGATCCCGCTCGACCGCGACCCCACGCCGCTCGTCGCCGCGCTGGCCGGCCGAGGCGGCCGGGCAAAAGTGCGCACCGGCGGCATCACCCCCGACGCGTTCCCCGCGCCCGCCGACCTCCTCCGCTTCCTTCGCGCCTGCACTTCCGCGGGCGTTCCCTTCAAGGCCACCGCCGGGCTGCACCATCCCCTCCGGGGTGAATACCGCCTGACCTACGCGCCGGGCAGCCCGGCCGGGACGATGTTCGGCTTCCTCAACCTGTTCCTCGCGGCGGCGTTTCTCCGGCAGGGGCTCGCCGACGCCGACACTCTCCGCCTGCTCGAGGAGCGCGACCCCCGGGCGCTGCGAGTGGAGTCTGACGTGATCGAGTGGCGCGGGCACCAACTGACCCGCGCCGCGATCGACGCGGCGCGGGCCCAGAGCATCCTCTCCTTCGGCTCCTGCTCTTTCACCGAGCCTGTAGACGAGGCTCGGCGCCTCGGGTGGGCCTGAGCCGCCGTTCAGCTCGGCCCCAGCACCGGCACCGGCTCGAACCGCCGCGTCGTCGTCCCGTCACCGAGCAGGCCGCCGCTGCCCCAGCACCAGGCGCGGTGATCCGTCGTGATGGCGCAGGTATGGAAGAGTCCCGAGCTCACCATCTGCAGGTCCAGCCCGCCGGCGAGCAAGACCGGCTTCGTACGGTTGACCGCGGTGCCGTCACCGAGCTGGCCGAACTCGTTCCGTCCCCAGCAGAAGCCCTTCCCCGCCAGGGTGACCCCGCAGGTGTGCAGGTCGCCCGCGTTCACGTGGTCGAACTTGCGGAGGCCGGACACCGCGCCGGGCGTGTGTCGCTCGATGGTGGTGCCGTCGCCGAGTGCGCCGACGAAGTTGAATCCCCAGCAGTACGCCGCGTTGGCCGTCGTGACGGCGCAGGTGTGATAGCCGCCGGCATCCACCTGCTGGAACTGGCGACCGCCGGAGACCGGGACCGGGCTCGGTTTATCGGTGGTATTCCCGATGCCGAGCTGCCCGTAATTGTTTTCGCCCCAGCAGTAGAGCTGCTCCGACCGGGTCACGCCGCACGTGTGCTCGCCGCCGCCGCTCAATTGGGCCCACTGGAGCCCGCCGCCCACCCGGACCGGCTGTGGCCTCCAGGTCGTGGTGCCGTCGCCGAGCTGGCCGTAGTTGTTCTCGCCCCAGCAGAAGGCCACGTCGTTGAGCGTGATGGCGCAGGTATGGGAATAGCCGGCGCGCACCTGCCGGTAGCGCCGTCCACCGAGCACCTCGGCCGGCGTCGCGAACGAGAAGTTGTCGCTGCCCTGCGTGCCGCGGCCAAGCTGGCCGAAGAAGTTGAGTCCCCAGCAGTACACCCGATTGTCGGTGGTGACTCCACAGGTGTGCTCGTAGCCCGCGCTCACGTGGCGGAACCGGAGCCCGCCGAGCACGGCGACCGGCCGGGTGATCGAGATGTTGATCGGCATCTTGCCGTCGCCGAGCTGGCCCTTGTCGTCGCCTCCCCAGCAGTAGGCGCGGCCGTCGCTGATGACGCCACAGGTGTGGAAGGTTCCGGCGCTGATCTGGACGAAGTCGAGCGCCCCGACCGGAGCGGCGGCCGCGAGCTCGGATGGGGCGGATACGGGCGCTGTGGGCGACTCGGCGTCGCGGCAGCCGACCGTGCCCAGCACGAGGGCCAGCGTCAGGCGAGAGACCGGTGCGGGGGCGAACCAACGGGTGCGGAGCATGGGGGTGTCCTCTCGTGTCGTGAAGCGCCGGGGCGCGTTGGCTTACTCGCAGCTGAATTCTGGACCGGCGGCATCAAGCCGATCTCAAGGGCGCGGCCCGGCCCTGCGGTTCCGGCGCCACCCTGTTGTTGCGCGGGAGTGCACAGCCCCGGCTGCGTCGGCCAGGCGAGATGTTCAGGAAACCAGACAGTCCCGCCGCCCACAGCGATCGGACCGCCGGGGGAATGGCTTACCGCCAAAGACGTTGGCAGAGAGCCGCCCGTGCCGGCGGGCCGCCTGAGTTCTTGACGCTGCCACCTCGGGCCGGCGCTGGCGTGCGTCTGGCGAGTCGCACGTCCCGTTCCGCGCCCATCGCAGCACCCGGCGAGCTCCCGCTCCCGCGAACGATCCTCTACCCAGGGGTATGCCGACTTGGAGTCTTCCACCACCCGGTCCCGCAGAACGCTCCCCAACGATCCACGCGCGGTGCTCGAGCACGGTCTGAGCGGCAGCTACGTGCTCGAGCAGGAGCTCGGCCGAGGCGGCATGGCCACGGTGTATCTCGCGCGCGACGTCAAGCACGGGCGGCCCGTCGCCCTCAAGCTGCTGCGGCCCGCGCTCGCCGTCACGATGGGCGCCGACCGGTTCCGTCGCGAGATCACCACCGCGGCGCGGCTCCAGCACCCGCACATCCTGAGCGTCCACGACTCCGGCGAGACCGAGGGACTGCTGTGGTACACGATGCCCTACGTCCGGGGCGAGAGCCTCCACGACCGGATCGCGCGCGAGGGCCGGCTTTCACTCGACGAGGCGCTCCGAATCACGGCGGAGGCGGGCCGCGCGCTCAACTACGCGCATCGCGAGGGCGTCATTCACCGCGACATCAAGCCCGAGAACATCCTGCTCACGCTCGATGGCGACACGCTCGTGGCCGACTTCGGCATTGCCCGCGCGCTCGGTGGGTCCAACGAGTCGCGGCTCACCCAGGCCGGCCTCGCGCTCGGCACGCCGGCGTACATGGCGCCCGAGCAGGCCACCGGCCAGCGCACGGTGGACGCCCGGACCGATCAGTATTCGCTGGCCGTGGTGTGCTATGAGATGCTCACCGGCCGCCCTCCGTTCACCGGCGGGTCGGGTGCCGCCATCATCGCCCAGCGGTTCACCGCGCCGGTGCCGAGCGTGCGCGCGGCCCGGGCCGACGTCCCCGACACCGCCGACCGCGCGATTCGCCGCGCGCTCGCGCTCGACCCCGACGAGCGGTTCGACTCCACCATCGAGTTCGTCCGAGCCCTCGGCGCCGCGGGGCTCACGCCCGCGTCGGGCATGCCCGCCATACCGGAAGCCGCGGTGCCATCGGACTGCGGCGCGCCGCCGGCCGCCGCTTCCCCCGGCGCGCCGCTCCGGCGCTCATGGCTCGTGCTCGCCGGCCTGGCGCTGCTGGCGCTGGCGGTGGCGGGGGTGGTGGCGATGAGGGGGTGAGGGGCGGGGGGGCGGGCGGGCGGGCGGGCGGACGGGCAGGCGGGCGGACGGGCAGGCGGGCAGGCGGGCGGCGGGCGGGCGGTGGGGGCCGGGGGGTGCGGGCTGCCACGCCCGCCCCATTGTCATCCCGAGCGCAGCGAGGGATCTTGCTCGCTGGCTCCGAGCCATTCCGGGGCAAGATCCCTCGCTGCGCTCGGGATGACAGCGGCGCGGCCCGCGCCCCTCCCCTTTCCGTCCTTCCGCCCTTCCGTCTTTCCGTCCCCGGAGCGCCCCCGTGAACCAGACCCACGACCCCACCCTCACCTCCTGGGTCGACTTCCGCTCGAGGCCACTCCGATTTCCCCATCCAGAACCTCCCCTTCGGCGTCTTCCGCCCGCGGGATGACGAGGACGAGCCGGCCCGCGTCGGCATGGCCATCGGCGATCAGATCCTCGACCTCGCCGCCTGCCATGACGAGGGCTGGTTCACGGGCGTCGCCGAGCGCGCGGCGCGAGGCGTGCGCGGCCGCGGCACTCAACCCGCTCCTCGCGCTCGGCCGCGAGAGCTGGAGGGCGCTCCGGCAGCAGGCGAGCGCGCTCCTCGCGAGCGACTCGCCCGCGCGCCGCGCCAACCGCCGGCTGGGCGACCGTGTCCTGGTCCCCATGCGCGAGGCCGAGCTGCTGCTTCCGGCCGCGATCGGCGACTACACCGACTTCTACGCCTCCATACATCACGCCACCAACGTCGGCGCCATGTTCCGGCCCGACAATCCGCTGCTCCCCAACTACAAGTGGGTGCCGATCGGCTATCATGGCCGCGCGTCGTCCGATCGTGGTCAGCGGGACGTCGGTGCGCCGGCCGCAGAGGGCAGCTCAAGGATCCGCAAGCGCCGATGCCCCGGTCGTACGGCCCGACGCGCGCGCTGGACTACGAGATGGAGGTGGGATTTCTCGTGGGGACCGGCAACGCGCCCGGCGAACCGGTGCCGCTGGATCAGGCGGAGGCGCACCTCTTCGGACTCGCGCTGGTCAACGACTGGTCCGCGCGCGACGTACAGAGCTGGGAGTACCAGCCGCTCGGCCCTTTCCTCGCCAAGAGCTTCATGACGACGATGTCACCCTGGATGGTGACGCTCGAGGCGCTCGAGCCGTTCCGCGTGCCGGCCGCGCCCCGGCCCGAGGGCGATCCCGCGCCGCTGCCGTACCTCGCGTCCCCTTCAAACCAGGCGAACGGCGGCTTCGACATCGTGGTCGAGGTGTACCTCGCCTCCGCCCGCATGCGGCTCGAAGGGCTGCCGCCGGTCCGGCTGAGCCGCGGCCGCGCCGCCGATCTCTACTGGACCGCCGCGCAGATGCTGGCCCACCACACCAGCAACGGCTGCAACCTCCGCCCGGGCGACGTGTTCGCGAGCGGCACGATCTCCGGGGCCGGCGAAGGACTCGTTCGGGTCGCTGCTCGAGCTCACCCGCCGAGGCGCCGAGCCGCTCGCGCTGCCGACCGGAGAGACGCGAGGGTTTCTGGAGGACGGGGACGAGGTGATCATGCGCGGCTATGCCGAGCGGCCGGGGGCCGTGCGGATCGGGTTCGGGGAGTGCCGCGGGGTCGTGCAGGCGGGGTGAGCTTGTCGCCCGGTGTAGAGCGAGGAGTGTCATCCCGAGCGAACGCGAGGGATCTTGCCCGGGAATGGGTCGAGGCAGGCCGGCAAGATCCCTCGCTCCGCTCGGGATGACAGTCTCCGGCGCACGGGATGATAGTGCGCCGCACCGGGAGGACAGGTGATGACGACAGCTGCTAGCGACCGGACCCCCCGAACCCAGTAGATTGCTCACTCAACGCCTCCCGCATCCCGTCCCCACGACCGGACCACGCCGGGAGCCCCCGTCCCCACCCGCGACCCGAGGCCCTCCCCATCGATCCGCTGAACGTTCGCCGCGCCCTCTCCCGCCGATTCAGACCGCGCACCGACATCCGCGACGATCTGCTGACCGGCCCGATCCGCGGCGAGCTGCTCGGCGCCGAGCACCTGGCCGAGCGGGCCCAGGACGTGGCCGCGGGGCAGCGGCTCGCGAAGGTGGCGCCGGACCGGCGGCGCACGCCGCTCCTCGCCCGGCTCAACGACACCCGCCGCACCCTGGATCACGCGCACGCCCAGCTCACCGCCGCCTCCGATCGCGGCGCCGACATCGGCCCCGCCGGCGAGTGGCTGCTGGACAACTATCACGTGGTGCAGGAGCACATCGGTGAGGTGCAGGAGAGCCTCCCCGGCGGCTACTACCGCGAGCTGCCGGTGCTGGCCTCCGGCCCGCTGGCGGGCTACCCGCGGGTCTACGAGCTGGCGATCACGCTCATCTCCCACAGCGAGGGCCGGATCGGCCTCGACAACGTCGGCGCGTTCGTCGAGGCGTTCCAGCAGGTGGCGGGGCTCACCGTCGGCGAGCTCTGGGCGGTGCCCGCGATGCTCCGGCTGGGCCTGATCGAGAACGTGCGCCGGATGACGCTGCGCACCGTGCAGCGGCTCGACGATCTGGAGGCGGCCGACCAGGCGGCGGCCCGGATCGCCCGCGCGAGCGAGGCGGGGACCGAGGCGCGTGACGCCGAGCTCGAGCGCTTTGCCGAAGCGGCGCCGACGCTCGCCCCGACGTTCGTCGCCCGTTTCCTCCAGCAGCTCCGGGTGGAAGGCGGCGCGCTGCCCGCCATCGTGCGGCTGGAGCAGTGGATCGCGGACGAGGCACTGAGCGCGGAGGAGGCCACCGGCAAGGCCACCCAGCGGCTCGCCCTCACCCAGGTCGGCATGGCGAACAGCATCACCAGCCTCCGCGCGATCGCGCGGATGGACTGGCAGGCGTTCGTCGAGGGCCAGAGCCGGATGGAGGCGATTCTGCGGGAGGACCCGTCGGGCTTCTACTCGCGCATGGACTTCGCCACCCGCGATCGCTACCGCCACGCGGTCGAGCGGGTGGCCAGGCGGACCGGGCGGAGCGAAGAGGCGGTGGCGCGGCTGGCGGTGGACCGCGCTCGCGCCGCGCTGGCCGCCGCCGCGGACGATCCCCGGCGCGCGCACGTCGGCTACTACCTGGTGGACGCCGGCCTGGCCGAGCTGGAGCAGGCGACCGGCTACCGTCCCACCGCGGGCGAGTCGGTCGAGCGCTGGGTGCACCGCCACCCGAACGCCGTATTCGTCGGCGGCGTGCTCACGACCACGGCCGCCGCGCTGGCCGCGGTGCTCTGGCTCGGCGGCCCGGCCGCGCGCGCCGAGTGGCTCCCGGTGCTGCTCCTCGGCCTGATACCGGCGGCCGACATTGCGGTCAACGTGGTCAACCAGCTCGTGACCGCGTTCCTCCCGCCCCGCACGCTCCCCAAGCTCGACCTCGACGAGCACGGCGTGCCGCCCGAGTTCCGCACCGCGGTGGTGATCCCGACGCTGTTCGGCAGCGTGGACGCGGTGCACGAGGCGCTGGAGAATCTCGAAGTCCAGTTCCTGGCCAACCGCGAGGCCCACCTCCACTTCGCGGTGCTGAGCGACTTCACCGACGCCGCCACCGAGACCCGTGACGGCGACGAGGCGATCCTCACCGCCGCCGTGGACGGGGTCCGCGCGCTCAACGCCCGCTACGCCGCGGCGACCGAGGACGCCTTCTACCTGTTTCACCGGCCCCGCCGCTGGAACCCGCACGAGGGCGTGTGGATGGGCTGGGAGCGGAAGCGCGGGAAGCTGGCCGAGTTCAACCGGTTCGTGCTCACCGGCCGGCGC
The DNA here is from genome assembly GCA_963831425.1 of uncultured Gemmatimonadales bacterium. Classification (GTDB taxonomy): domain Bacteria; phylum Gemmatimonadota; class Gemmatimonadetes; order Gemmatimonadales; family GWC2-71-9; genus CAVVWJ01. The sequence continues at coordinate 28,367 of CAWHQC010000005.1, forward strand.
GACGGGTTTACCGTGCTGCTCGGCGACCCGGCGCCGATCCGGAGCGTGCGCTACGTCATCACCCTCGACGCCGACACCGTCCTCCCGCCCGATGCGGCCCCGCTGCTCGTCGGGGCGCTGGCCCACCCGCTCAACCGCGCGGTGTACGACGAGGCGCTCGGCCGCGTGGTGCGCGGCTACGGGATCCTGCAGCCGAGGGTGGGCGTCTCGCTGCCGAGCGCGCACCGCTCGATCTTCGCGGCCATCCACTCGGGGCATCCGGGTGTGGACCCCTACACCACGGCCGTCTCCGACGTCTACCAGGACCTGTACGGCGAGGGGAGCTTCACCGGCAAGGGGATCTACGACGTCCGCGCCTTCGAGCAGGCGACCCACGGCCGCTTCCCCGAGAACACCCTGCTCTCCCACGACCTCATCGAGGGGAGCTACGCCCGGGCGGGCCTCGCCACGGACGTCATCGTCTACGACGACTATCCCGCCCGCTACCTGAGCTTTACCCGCCGGAGGCACCGCTGGATCCGCGGCGACTGGCAGCTCCTGCCGTGGCTCACGCCGCGGGTGCCCGGCCCGGGCGGCTCCGAGCCCAACCGGCTGTCGCTTCTCTCGCGCTGGAAGATCCTCGACAATCTGCGCCGCAGCATGGTGGAGCCGGCGCAGCTCGCGTTCTTCGTCGCCGGGATGGACGCTGCTCGCGGTGCCACCGCTCCGCTGGACGCTGCTCGGCCTGGGAGCGGTGGCCGCGCCGTGGATCGTCTCGCTCCTGCTCGCGGCGGTGCGCCCGCCGCTGGACAAGTCGTGGCGCGCCTACTACGCGGCCGTGGCGCGCGACGCGGCCACCAGTGCGCAGCAGCTCGCGCTCGCCGTCGTCTTCCTGGCACACCAGGCGTGCGTGTCGGCGAGCGCCATCGGCCGGACGCTCTGGCGCATGGCCGTCTCGCACCGCCATCTGCTCCAGTGGCAGAGCGCGTCGCAGGTCGAGCGCGCGATGTCCACCTCCGCTCTCATCACCTGGCGCGCGATGTGGCCCGCGGTGGCGATCGCGGCCGGGGCCGCGGTGGCGGCGGTGTGGCGCGCCGGCGGGCTCACCTGGCAGCTCGCGCTCGCCGTGCTCCCGCTCGTCACGCTCTGGATGGCCTCGCCCTGGGTGGCGTTCGCGCTGGGTGCGCCGGCGCTGCGGCGCGAGGAGCGGCTGGCTCCGGAGACCCGCCGGCGGGCGCTCCGTTACGCGCTCTTGCATTGGCGCTTTTTCGACCGGTTCGTCGGCGAGGCCACCCAGTGGCTGGCCCCCGACAACTTCCAGGAAACGCCCGAGCCGGTGGTGGCGATGCGCACCTCGCCCACCAACATCGGCCTCCAGCTTCTGGCCACGGTCAGCGCCCGCGACCTCGGCTTCATCACCCTGGGCGAGATGACCCGGCGGCTGGAGCTGGCCCTCCGCTCGCTCGAGCGGATGCGGCGCTTCCGGGGCCACTTCTTCAACTGGTACGACCTGCGCGACCTGAGCGTCATGCAGCCGGGCTACGTCTCGACGGTGGACAGCGGCAACCTGGCCGGGCACCTGATCGCGCTCCGGCAGGCCTGCCTCGCGCTGGCGGACGAGCCCGCCACGCCGCCGCGCGTCTGGCCCGTGCTCGAGACGGCGCTCGCGCTGGCCGGCGATTCCGCGCCGGTCCGCGCGGCGCGGGCGGCGCTCGCGGCGGCGCGGCGCGAGCCGCCGTCGGCCGAATCGCTCGAAACCATCGCCCAGCCGCTCCGGGAGGCGGAGGCGGCGCCGCTCGCCGGGGCGCGCCGGCCGGCGCGCCCGCAGGCCGAGTGGGTGAGCTGGAGCCTCCGGTTCATCGCCGCGCGCTCGGCCGCCCCGGAGGACACCGGGCCGCTGGCCGCTCGCCTCCGCGCCATTGCCGAGCGCGCGGCCGACTATGCCATGGAGATGGACTTCCGCTTCCTGTTCGACCCCGAGCGGAAGCTGTTCGCGATCGGCTTCCAGCAGACCACCCACGCGCTCGACGGCTCGTACTACGATCTCCTCGCGTCCGAGGCGCGGCTGGCCAGCTTCATCGCGGTGGCCAAGAACGACGTGCCGGCGGAGCACTGGTTCCGGCTCGGCCGCGCGCTGACCCGCGCGCACGCGGGGCGGGCGCCGGTGCTCCTGTCCTGGAGCGGGAGCATGTTCGAATACCTGATGCCGGTGCTCGTCATGCGCTCGTATCCGTTCACCGTGCTGGCGCAGACGTATGCCGCCGCGGTGGCCCGGCACATCGCGTACGGCGCCGAGCGCGGCGTGCCCTGGGGCGTGAGCGAGAGCGCGTACAACGTCCGCGACCGCCACCACGTCTACCAGTACCGCCCGTTCGGCATTCCCGACCTGGCCCTCAAGCGCGGGCTTGGCCGGGAGCTGGTGGTGGCGCCCTACGCCTCCGCGCTCGCCGCGATGATCGACCCGGTGCGCGCGCTCGCCAACCTCGAGCGGCTGGAGACCAAGGGCGCCCTCGGCCCCTGCGGCTTCCGCGACGCGCTCGACTACACCCGCCCCGACCCCGACCAGCGCTACGCGGTCGTCGCCACCTACATGGCGCATCACCTCGGCATGGGACTGGTCGCCCTGACCAACGCGCTCACCCGACAGGTGTGGCAGCGCCGGTTCCACGACGACCCGGTGGTGCGCTCGGCGGAGCTGCTCCTGCACGAGCGCATCCCGCGGCGGCTGGTGCTGCGGGACCCGCAGGCGGTCCGGCGCGACGAGTCGCTGCCCGAGGCGGAGGTGGAGCGTCCGGCCGTGCGCGAGATCGACACGCCGGACGCGCCGACGCCGCACGTCGCCCTGCTCGGCCAGCTCCCCTACACCATCATGGTGAGCCACGCCGGCAGCGGGTACAGCCGCTATCAGACGCTGGCCGTGACCCGCTGGCGCTCCGACGGGACGCGGGACGACACCGGTCAGTTCTGCTACGTGAAGGACCTCACCAGCAGCCGCGTCTGGTCGGCGACGCATCAGCCGGTCTGCGCCCAGGCCGACTGGTACCGCGCCCACCTCGCCACCGACCGGGTCACCTTTCACCGCGCCGACGGTCCCGTCGAGACGCGAACCGAGATCGCCGTGGTGCCCGACGATTCGGCCGAGGTCCGGCGGGTGACCGTGGTGAATAACGGCGGCGAGGCCCGCGAGGTCGAGCTCACCAGCTACGGCGAGATCGTGCTCGCGACGCCCGAGGCCGACCGCGCCCACCCGGCGTTCGGCAACCTGTTCGTCGAGACCGAGTGGCATGCCTGGTGTGCCGCGATCACCGCCACCCGTCGCCCCCGCTCGGCGGAGGAGCGGCCGCTCTGGTGCGTGCACGTCGTGGCCGCGGACGGCGAGCAGGTCGGTGAGGTGAGCTGCGAGACCGACCGCGCGCGGTTCGTCGGCCGGGGGCGCTCGACCCGGGAGCCCGCGGCGCTCGAGCTGGACGGGCCGCTCTCCGGCGCTACCGGCTCGGTACTCGACCCGGTGTTCGCGCTCCGCGTGCGGGTGCGGCTCGCGCCCGGCCAATCGGCCTCGGTGGCGTTCACGACGCTCGTGGCGGAGACCAGCGAGCGTGCCTTCGAGCTGGCCGACCGCTATCACGATCCCCACGCCGCCCAGCGCGCGCTCGACCTCGCCTGGACCTCGAGCCAGGTGGAGCTCCGCGAGTTCCAGCTCACGCCGGCGGAGGCGGCGGTGTTCCAGGAGCTGGCCGGTCATCTGTTCTACGGGACGGCCGCGCTCCGTCCGCCCGAGGCCGAGCTGCGCCGGAACCGCGGCTCGCAGCCGCTCCTCTGGGCCAACGGCATCTCCGGCGACTGGCCGATCGTGCTGGCCACGATCGCGTCGGCCGAAGGGCTCCCCACACTGCGCCAGCTCCTGGCGGCCCACCGCTACTGGAGACGGCGCGGGATGACGGTGGATCTCGTCATCCTCAACACCCATCCACCCAGCTACCTGCAGGAGCTGGCCGACCAGATCACGAGCGCGGTGTACGCGGTCGGCGACTCCGGCTCGCTCGACCGCTCGGGCGGCGTGTTCGTGCGCCGTGCCGACGTGATGGATGCCGCCGAGCTGCTGATGCTTCGTGCGACGGCCCGGGTGCACATCCCCTGCGATGGGCGTTCGCTCGGCCGCATCGTCGCCTCGGCGATGGCGACCCGCGAGCCGCTCGACGCCGAGCTCGACGTGCAGCCGCACGAGACCCGCGCGCCCGAGCGGAGCGACTCCCGGGTGGCGCGGGCGGTTCGGCGGATCGGGGCCACCCTGCGGACCCCGACGGCACCGGGGCTCGCCGCGGCACCTTCGAGAAAGTCCGGATCAACGCCGCCGTCCCCCCCGGCGTTCGACAACGGACTTGGCGGTCTGACCGAGGATGGCGACTACGAGATCCATCTCGCCGGACGCGAGGTACCGCCCGCGCCATGGGCCAACGTCATCGCCAACCCGCTCGGCGGCTTCGTGGTGACGGAGCGGGGCGGCGGGTTCACCTGGGCCGGCAACAGCTATTTCTTCCGGCTGACGCCCTGGCACAACGACCCGGTGGCCGATCCGGTGAGCGACGTGGTCTACCTGCAGGACACCGAGACCGGGACGCTGTGGAGCGCCACGCCGGCGCCGGTTCGCGGGGAGGCGCCGTGGACCGTGCGCCACGGCCCGGGCGCCACCTCGTTCGAGCACGCACGCGACGGGATTTCCACGCGCTACACTCTCGGGCTGCCGGACGACGCGGCGGTGCGGCTGGGCGTGCTGCAGGTGACCAACACGGGCGAGCGCGCCCGCCGGCTCACCATCACGACCTACGTCGAGTGGACCCTCGGCGTGCTGCGCGAGCACACCCAGCACCAGGTGCGCACGAAGTTCGACCGCGAGCACGGCGCGATCTTCGCCCGGAACGGCTTCGACCCCGAGTTCGCCGACTGGACGGCGTTTCACGCCATCACCGCGCCGGTTACCGCCCACACCGGCAGCCGGCGAGAGTTCCTGGGCCGGAACGGGACACCGGAATCTCCGGCGGGGCTCCGTCCCGGCGCCGAGCTGTCGGGCGCCACGGGCGCGGCACTCGACCCGTGCGCCGCGCTCCAGTGCGTGCTCGAGCTCGACCCCGGCGAGACCCGCGAGCTGGTGGTGCTGCTCGGCGCCGCGCCGAACGAAGCCGAGGCCCGGAAGGCGCTCACCGATCACCTGGACGCCGGCCGCGCGCGCGGTGCCCTCGAGCGCGCGGTCCAGGGCTGGCGGGAGCGGCTCTCGGTGATCACCGTCCGCACGCCCGAGCCGACGTTCGACGCGATGCTCAACCGGTGGACGCTGTACCAGGCGCTCGCCTGCCGGATGTGGGCCCGTTCGGCGTTGTACCAGAGCAGCGGCGCGTACGGCTTCCGCGACCAGCTCCAGGACGTGATGGCCTTCGTCTATGCCGAGCCCACGCTGGCGCGCGCCCACATCCTCCGCGCGGCGAGCCGCCAGTTCCTGGAGGGCGACGTGCAGCACTGGTGGCACCCGCAGAGCGGGCGCGGCGTGCGCACGCGGTTCTCGGACGACCTCGTCTGGCTGCCCCATGTGGTAGACCACTACGTGCGCACCACCGGCGACCAGTCGGTGCTCGACCAGTACGTCCCCTTCCTCGAGATGCGTCCGCTCGAGCCCGGCGAACAGGAGCTGTACGACCTGCCGCGGGTCACCGACGAGCACGGGAGCGTCTACGAGCACTGCCTCCGCGCGCTCCGCCGGGCCTCGACCGCCGGGGCGCACGGGCTGCCGCTCATCGGCGGCGGCGACTGGAACGACGGCATGAACCGCGTCGGCATCGAGGGCCGCGGCGAGAGCGTCTGGCTGGCCTGGTTCCTCGTGGCCACGCTGCGCGGCTTCGCGCCCTATGCGGAGGCCCGCGGCGACCGGGCCGTGGCGGAAGATTTCCGCCGGCGGGCGGACGCCTACGCCGCGGCGGCCGAGGCGCACGGGTGGGACGGCGCCTGGTATCGCCGCGCCTATTACGACGACGGCACGCCGCTCGGCTCGGCGAAGAGCGAAGAGTGCCGCATCGACTCGATCGCGCAGAGCTGGAGCGTCATCTCCGGCGCCGGCGATCCGGCGCGCCGGGAGATCGCGATGCGCTCGCTGGAAGAGCACCTGGTGCGGGAGGACCCCCGCCTGGTGGTGCTCCTCACCCCGCCGTTCGACCAGACGCCGGAGGACCCGGGCTACATCAAGGGCTATCTGCCGGGCGTCCGCGAGAACGGCGCGCAGTACACCCACGCGGCGCTCTGGGCGGTGCTCGCCACCGCGCTCGAGGGCCGCGGCGATCGCGCCTTCGAGCTGTTCCAGATGCTCAACCCGCTCACCCACGCGAGCACGCCGGCGGAGGCGGAGCGCTACAAGGCGGAGCCGTACGTGGTCGCGGCCGACGTGTACACGGCCGAAGGCCAGCTCGGCCGCGGCGGATGGACCTGGTACACCGGCTCGGCGAGCTGGATGTACCGCGTCGGGCTGGAGGGGATTCTGGGGTTCACCCGGCAGGGCGACACGCTGCTCATCGAGTCACGCGCCCCGTCCGCGTGGCCCGAGTACACCATCGAGTACCGCTACGGACGGAGCGTGTACCAGATCGTGGTGCGCATCGGGGACGGCGCCGAGCCGGCGGGTGTGACGGTGGACGGGATCGCCGCGGATGGGCCCGCCATCCGGCTGGTGGACGACGGGACGCGGCACGTCGTGGCGGTCACCCGGCTGGTGGGGGCCGAACAGCAAACGGCCGGCTCACCCTGAGGCGAGCCGGCCGTTTCCGCAGCAAGTGCGGTGCGGAACTACTGCAGCTTGACGACGTTCTCCGCCGCCGGGCCCTTCTGGCCCTGCACGACGTCGAATTCCACCCGCTCGCCCTCGGCCAGGCTCTTGAAGCCCTGGGCCTGGATCGCCGAATGGTGAACGAAGCAGTCCTTCTGACCGTCCTCGGGCGTGATGAAGCCGAAGCCCTTGGCGTCATTGAACCACTTGACCGTTCCGGTAACGCGCATTGTCCTACTCCTTGTACTGGTGTAATCGGAGTGGGGACATGCCGCACGACCGACTACGGTTCACGTGGATTACGCCTCCACGCGGGGCCTGGCTGCCGCGGCGCAGCACTGCGCCAGGGACGGCAACCCATACAAAAGGGGCCGGCATCAACGCCAGCCCCTGTCTGAAAACGTTGCGTATCGGATGCACGTATACAACCGATCGAGCAATATAGCCCTGCACGCTGGAAATGGCAACCCCCAGGCTCAGCGCTGCTTCACGATCTGCTCCAGCACCTGACGGGCGAAGTCCTTGTCCCACTCCGCGAGGTTCTTCCGGGCGTACACCTCGGTCTTGGTGGTGGCCGAGTCCTGCCGCTCGAGCTGGATGGTGACATCGAGATCCGCGTGCTTGCCCTTGAATTCCTGCTTGGCCCCGCTGTCGTCGGTGCTCGAGCCGGTCTGGGTGATGTTCATCTGCCGCATGACCGGCGGCACGCGCGCCGCCACCTGGTCGATGGAACCGCTGACCAGCGACTCCGCGCCGCGCGTAGTGGCGTAGATCGCGCCCGCCGCGCCGGCCGCCGCGGCCGCCACGCACCCCGTGGCCGGCAGCGCGCAGGCAAGGACGACCGCCCACCGCGACCGGCATTCTCGCTGTCACACGCATGTTGCCTCCTCGCTCAAGGTCGCGCGGGCGAGCGGCTCGGCTTTCCGGGCGCATCGCCGCATGGCATATTTCGCGGATACCTCTTCGGAGACCCACCGTGGCCACCTACCTCAAGACCACCGAGATCTCGATCGACGGCGCCCGCACCCTCCCCCGGGAATACTATACCTCGCCCGAGCTGTTCGGCGAGGAGATGGAGCGGATCTTCACCCGGCGCTGGCTCTGTGTCGGCCGCGAGGATCGGCTGGCCAGTCCGGGCGACTACTTCCTGCAGGCGGTGGGCAAGGAGAGCATCATCGTCCTCCGTGACCGCGAGGGCGGCTTCCGGGCCTACTACAACGTCTGCCGCCACCGGGGCACGCGGCTGTGCGAGGCGCACACCGGGCAGTTCGGCAGCGCCATCCAGTGCCCCTACCATGCCTGGACCTACGGGCTCGACGGCCGGCTCATCGGCGCGCCGTCCGCCGCCGACATCGACAACTTCGACAAGAGCGACTGGCCGCTTTTCGGCGTGCCGGTGGCCAGGTGGGAGGGGTTCCTCTTCATCAATCTCGCCGAGGAGCCCGAGCCGTTCGAGCAGGCGTGGGCCCCGCTGCTCGGGCGCTTCAGCCGGTTCAACCTGCCGAACCTGAAGGTCGCGCGGACCATCGAGTACGACGTGCGGTCCAACTGGAAGCTGCTGTTCCAGAACTACTCGGAGTGCTACCACTGCAGCTCGGTTCACCCGGCCCTGTCCAAGCTGACGCCGCCGACGAGCGGCGAGAACGACCTGACCGAAGGCCCGTTCACCGGCGGCTACATGGTGCTCAATCGCGGCCACACGAGCCTCACGATGAGCGGCCAGTCGTGCGGCGTCGCGGTGGGCGACCTGCTCGAGGAAGACCTGAACCGGGTGTACTACTACGCCATCTTCCCGAACATGCTGCTGAGTCTGCACCCGGATTACGTGATGTTCCACACGCTGTGGCCGCAGGGGACGGACCGGACGCTCATCACGTGCTCCTGGCTCTTCCACCCCGCGACGCTGGGCGACCCGACGTTCAACCCGGATGACGGGGTGGACTTCTGGGACATGACCAACCGGCAGGACTGGCACATCTGCGAACAGAGCCAGCTCGGGGTGGAGTCGCGGGCGTATCGGCCGGGGCCGTACTCGCGACGGGAGAGTTTGTCGGTGCAGTTCGATCGGGAAGTGATGCGGAGTTTGGGGCGGCGGTAGGGCTGGGCGGAGATCCGCGCGGGGCCGGCGGGGGTCGCGCCGGTCGCTGCAGTGCGCGTGCGCGGTGGGGATCGCGCAGGGACCTGGAGCGCGCACTGACGCTCCCTCTGCGACCCCCGCCGGCCCTGGGCCGTCCGCGCCCCCTTTTTGGGGGGCGCGGCCGAGCGGCACCGCCAAAGGCGGTGCCGCTCGGAGATACAGAAGTAGCGCATGGCGGGGAGAGCGGAGGACACTGCTCGGCCGCGCTCCGATGCTCTGGCGCAGGCGCGCGGCGGGGCACGCGGCGGGAGCGTCAGTGCGCACTTGAAGTCTCTGCGCGATCTCCAACACACACGCGCACTGCAGCGACCAGAGCGCGCCTCGCCGCGCGCCGAAGCCGTGCACCTCGAACTCCACCTAACCTTCCCGGATCCTCGGTCAGACCATGTAATTCACCGGCGGATTCTGCAGTTGCAGAATGGCCCGGTCGATCCTGAAGGGCTCGATGTTCCGGTCCGTGCGCCCATCGATGGCCAGCTCGGACAGAATCCGCCCGATCAGCGAGGCGAACTTGTAGCCGTGTCCGCCTCCGATTCCCACGACCACATCGGGATGGTCCGGGAGCCGGTCGATCACGAAGTCGCGGTCGGGCGTCAGGGTGTAGAGGCAGGTCTTGGTGTAGATGATCGGGCCGAGCGCGCGGGGGATGTACCGCTCGAGAAACTCCGTCGTCCGCCGGAGGGCTGCCTGGTCGGGCTCGAAGGTGCGGGCGTCGGCGCTCACCTCCTGGCCGCCGGCGTCCTGGCCGGCTTTAGTGCCGGCTTCGCCGAAGATGGGGAATCCGTAGAAGCACGGGTCGTCCATCCAGATCCAGACCGGGAACCGGTCCGGCTGAAACTCCGCCTGGTGCGGCGTCGCGAAATAGGTGACCTGCTCCTTGGTGACCCGCAGCGGCAGGTGCATCCCGAAGTGGGTCAGCGCGCCATTGGACCAGGCGCCCGCCGCGACCACCAGCCGGCGGCAGCGATAGGTCGTACCGCCCGCCGTCACCTCGATCTCGCCATTCATCGGCCGGAGCCGCTCCACCGGCGCCCGGTCCCGCAGGGTGGCGCCGTGCCCCTCCGCCAGCCGCACGTGCGCCGCGTTGCCTCGGGCGGCCATCGCGATCCCGCTCTCCGGCTGATACAGGCCATGGATCTCGTCGCCCACCGTGAACTGCGGCCACCGCCGCCGGATCTCGGCGCCATCGAGGTGCTCGTAGGCCACCCCCGCCGCGTCCATGCTCCCACTGTAGTTGCTGAGCGGGATGGCGCTCACGATCGGGGCGAAATCGAGGCCGCCGGTCTGAAGCACCAGGCGCTCCCCGGCCTCCTGCTCCACCTCCGCCCACGCGGCGTAGGCGTGCCTGGCCAGCTCCACGTACTGCGGCGTGTGATAGGAGAGCCGGATGATCCGCGAGTGGTCCTGCGACTCCCCGCGCACGTGCCCGAGCTCGAACTGCTCGAGCCCGAGCACCGCCGAGCCCACCCGCTTCGACAACCAGTAGGCCGCGGCGCTGCCCCAGCCACCGAGGCCGAGGACGATGTACTCGAAGTCACGGCGCATGGCGGCTCCGGTGAGTCGTTCGTCGTTAGTCACGGGTCTTGAGGGGTGCGCCGTCGGTCCCGAGCTGCAGGTGATGGGTCTCACGACTCACGACGCGCGACTCACGACTGCCCTCAAGCTTCCCCCCCACATACCTCCGAATATCCAGGCTCGAACTTTCCATGGGCGCATAGTACCCGCTCCGGAAAACGCGCGAGCGCATTCCGCGCTGGACCGACTCGCAGATGTTCCAGTCCTGCCGGTTGACCAGGTCCCAGAAGTCCACCGCGTCCGCGGGATCGAAGTCGGACCGCTCGATTTCCGAGGGATGAAACAGGAACTCATTGACGATCGTGGTGCGGTCGGGCCCGGACGGAAAGAGGAGAAACGCGGCCACGTGCTCGGCGGAGAGGCTGAGCATGAAGTTGGGGTAGATCAGCTCGCCCTTGTGGCGGACGCGCTCGTCCTCGCTCAGACCGGCAAATGGCGCGCGGGTGCTGGTGCCGCTCGCCGTGAACGTCCAGGCGCCGTCGCGGTGGGGAATCCCGCGCTCCCAGTCGAGGTCGGAGCCGCCCCGCTCCCGGAAGGCGGGCACCAGCCGGCAGAGCTCCGGATGCACGGGGCCGCAGTGGTAGCACTCGTTGTAGTTCTCGAGCATCACTTTCCAGTTCGCCTGGACCTCGTAGACGATCCGCCGCGCCACGCGCAGCTCGCGAAGCGGATAGCGCCCGAGCCGCTCGGGCACGGCGCCGAGCTGGGCGGCGAGCGTATAGCCGCGCGCGCGCGCCTCGTCCGGCGTGAGATTCACGAACAGGAATCCGCCCCAGCTCTCGACGCCGACGGGGTGGAGATGCAGCTCGTCGTGCGAGGGGGATTCCGCGCAGCTCCGGCCGGCGGGACACGGCGGCTCCTCCGGCGGGCGCAGCTCGTCGGCGTCGAGGAACGGTGCGGTCCGGAGCGCACCCTCGAGCGTGTAGGTCCACGAGTGGTACGGACAGCGGATCCCGGCGCCGAAGTGCCCGCGCCCGCCCTCCGGCACGAGCTGTGAGCCGCGGTGCCGGCAGACGTTGTAGTGGCCGGCGAGCCGTCCGTCGCGCGTCCTCACCACCAGAATGCTCTCGCCCGCTACCCGCTTCTCGACGTAGTCGCCCGGCGACGGGAGTTCCTCCTCCCGTCCCACGCAGAACCACTCGCGCCAGAAGATCCGCTCCCGCTCCCGCGCGTAGAGCTCCGACGACAGATAGTACTCCCGCGGCAACGTGCGCTCGAGGGCACTCATGACGGCACCTCCTCATCGGCATGCCACAACGTCGGGGTCCACGGCCGCGGCGGGCGGGCATCGGGGTCCACGGCTGCGGCGGGCGGCGAGGCGCGCTCTGGTCGCTGCAGTGCGCTCAGACGTTCAGGATCGCGCAGGGACCTGAGTGCGCTCTGACGCTCCCGCCGCGTGCCCCACCGCCCGCCTGCGCCCGCAGATCGGAGCACGGGCATGCAGTGACCGTCTCGTCCAGGGCCGTGCCCCACTTCTGTACCTCCGAGCGGCACCGCCAAAGGCGGTGCCGCTCGGCCGCGTCCCCCAAATGGGGGCGCGGACGGCCAAGGGCCGGCGGGGGTCGCAGAGGGAGCGTCAGTGCGCGCTCCAGGTCCCTGCGCGATCCCCACCGCGCACGCGCACTGCAGCGACCGGCGCGACCCCCGCCGGCCCCCGCGCGGATCTCCGCCCGCACCTACGCCCGAAGATCCCGCAGTATTTCCCGAGCCGCGTTGTAGCCACACGCCCCCATCACCCCCCCGCCCGGATGCGTCGCCGCCCCACACAGATACAGCCCTCGCACCGGCGTCCGGTAATCCGCGTACCCCGGCACCGGCCGCATGAACGACAGGCTGCTGAGCGACATCACCCCCTGCATGATGTTTCCGCCGGTCAGCCCGAACCGCTGCTCCAGGTCCACCGGCGTGAGCACCTGCCGGGCGATCACCGACCGCTTGAAGTTGGGCGCGAACTCGTTCATGAGGTCGAAGCATCGGTCCGCGTACTTCTCCTTCTCCTCCGGCAGCGAGAGGCCCGGCGCCAGCCGGTACGGGAAGTACTGGGTGAACATCGACATGACGTACTGCCCAGGAGGCGCGAGGGTGTCGTCGAGCGCGGAAGGGATCGTGGCTTCGATGATCGGGTGCTCCGACGGCCGGCCGTACTTGGCGTCGTCGTACGCCCGCTCGATGTATTCCATCGTGGGCGAGATGTGGATCGTCCCCCGGTGCTGCGGCCCGGGCGCGGTGCCCGGCACGCTGGTGAAGTCCGGCAGCTCGCTCAGGGCGATGTTGATCTTGCAGCTCGCGCTGGCATAGTCGATGTTGCGCACCGCCTCCACGAACTCGGCCGGCAGGTCGCCGCTGTCCATCAGCTTGAGGAAGGTCACGTTGGCGTCCGCCCCCGACGCGACCCGCGGCGCGCGGATCTCGGTCCCGTCCGCCAGGGCGACCCCCTGCACCGTCCCCTGCTTGACCAGGATCCGGATCACTTCGGCACTGGTCCGGATCTCGGCGCCGCGCTCGCGCGCCGCGCCCGCGATGGCGCCGCTGACGCCACCCATCCCGCCCCGCACGTAGCCCCAGACTCCCCGCACCCCGTTGCACTCGCCCATGACGTGGTGGAACAGCACGTAGGCCGTGCCCGGCATGGAGGGCGAGGCCATCGCGCCGATGATCGCGTCCGTCGCCAGTGTCACCTTGAGCTGTTCCGACTCGAACCAGCGGTCGAGAATCGGCGTGGCGGCGCCGGCCAGGATCTCCACGGCCTTCTGCCCGTCGGTGCCGAGCCGCACGAAGCCGAGCCCGAGCTTCGCGAGCTGCACCAGGTTGGCCGGACGGAGCGACCACGGGTTGGGCGGCGTCATCACGAGCGTCGGCTCGAGGAAGTCGGCCACCCGCTCGAGCATCGCTTCGTACCGGGGCAGTGCGTCGGCGTCTCTGGCGGAAAACTTGGAGATCTCACGGTGCGTGAGCGCCTTGTCCGGGCCCAGCATCAGCGAGCGGCCGTCCGGGAACGGCGTGAACGACGACGGGCTCCTCGGCAGCATCTCGAACCCGTGCCGCTGCAGCTCGAGCTCCCGGATGATCTCGGGCCGGAGCAGGCTGTTCACGTACGCGGCGGTCGAGACCTTGTAGCCCGGCCACACCTCCTCGGTCACGCACGCACCGCCGAGCACCTCCCGGCGCTCCAGCACGAGCACCTTGAGCCCGGCACGCGCGGCGTACGCGGCCGTGACGAGCCCGTTGTGGCCGGCGCCGATGACGATCAGATCGTAGGAGGCGGACATGGATTCGCGGGGTGAGGGTGGGAATCTTAGGTGCAGGGGAGGCGAGGACGGAAGGCGGAAGGCGGAGGGACGGAAGGGCCGAAGGCGAAAGGGCGAAGGGCGAAAGGCGCATTCGGCCGGCACTGCATCCCGAGCGCAGCGAGGGATCTACTGGCCGGAGCTCGAACTCGGCCCGGCAAGTCCCTCGCTCCGCTCGGGATGACAGTGCCGGCCGGCGCACCGCCTTCCGTTTCCGTCTTCCGTCCTCCCTTCTTTCCGCCCTTCCGCCCTTCCGCCCTTCCGTCCTCCGTCACCAGCCCAACTGAATCTCCGTCCTCGCATACACGAAGCGCCCGTTATACCCGAACGGCGACGCCGCGGCCCACGGGAAGGTGCCGAAATTGTCGTTGAAGTCCTTGGACGTGTCCCCGAACTCATCCACCACCACCTGCGAGCTCGGCTGGTCCGGGTAGGTGTCGAACAGGTTGCGCACTCCCACGCGACAGTTTGACCAGGTTGAAGCGATACCCGACCTCGGCGTCCACCAAGCCCTTGCCGCCGTAGTTCTCCCGGCAGAGGTCGCAGAACCCCGGCTGCGCCGAGGAGAAGCCGCCGTAGTACGAGAGCCGGCCCAGCGAGGTGAAGCGGCCGAGCGTGTAGTTCGCCTGCAGCGTGCCGCGCCAGTCGGGCCGCTCGTCCTGGATCCCGATGGCCGTGACCGAGTCGAGCAGGCCGGGTTCCGTGGAGCCCGCGTCCACCAGCACCTGCGGCAACGGATCGACGTGGACGATCTTGTTCCGGGTGTAGTTGAACCCGGCGCGTCAGGTCGAGCGTGCCGCTGGCGCCGGCCGGCACCTGATAGCCCGCCGTGATGTCGAGCCCCTGGGTGCGGGTGTCGAGGCCGTTGGTGAAGTACTGCACGCCGCCGATGTTGCCGAACCCCGCGGCCGTGAGGATCGCGACCGACGCGTCGTCGTCGAACGTGGCGCCGAGCAGGATCTGGTTGTTGATCCGGATGTGGAAGTAGTCGGCGGTGATGGTGAGGTTGTTCACCGGCGTCACCACCACGCCCGCGCTCAGGTTGTACGCCGTCTCTTCCTCGAGCGGCTTGGCGCCGAGCGCCTTGGCGGCGGGGTTGTCGGCCGGGAAGAGACCGACGTCGATGAACTGCCCCGCGATCACGTTGGTCACCACCTTGCTGAAGGCCACCTGACTCAGACCCGGCGCCCGGAAGCCGGTGCTCGCCGCGGCGCGGAACGTCACCCGCTGCGACGGCTGGTAGCGCACCGATGCCTTGCCGCTCACCCGCGAGCCGAAGTCGCTGTAGCGCTCGAACCGGAGCGCCGCCTCGGTGAGCACCTTGGCCGAGAGGTTGGTCTCCGCGTCGGCGTAGAGGCCGAAATTGGTGCGGTGCCGGTCGGTCGCGTCGCCCGGGGCAAAGCCGGGAAATGACTGCGATCCGCCCGGGGCGAGGTCGCCCGAGCCGGTCTGATCCTCGGCGCCGCCGTTGATGTAGGAGGCCAGCTCCCCGGGGCGGACGGCGTAGCGCTCCCGCCGGAATGCCGCGCCGAAGGCCAGGTTGACGGGATTCCGGAGCCCTAGCTCGACCGGCTTGGCGATGTTGAGCGCCGTGATGAACTCCTCGCGCAGCACCCGCCCCGCGAAGAACGAGAGCTGGTTGGGAATGCCCGGGTCGTCCGCCGTTCCGAGGACGCCGTCCGCGCCGGGTGCGCAGGGCACGTCGAGGCAGGGCCCCAGCGAGGCGTTGAGGGTGTTGCCGATCTCGTAGTCGAAGTCGTTGTGCCCGAACTCCGCGCCGAGATCGTAGCTCCAGCCCGACACCAGGCCGCGCAGCCCGCCGGCCATCGAGTAGTCGGTGACCAGGCCGCCGATCGTCGGCAGGAAGCCCAGCGGGTAGATGTCGGACCAGTTGCGGGCGCTGTCGAAGTAGCGCCGGTAGGGGTTCCCGATGCCCTTGCGGTGGCTGTACCCGCCGAAGCTGTAGATCTCGCTGCTCCCGGCTTCGTTGAGCGGCAGCCGGAAGTTCATGAACGCGAGCGCGTCCTTCTCGAGCCCGTCACCCCAGTGGTGGTTGGGCTGCGCCACCGGATTGTTCTTATGGATCACCTGGCCGATCTCGTTGATCGAGTCGGCGACCCCGGTCCCGGCTACCTCGAACGGATCGGCCCAGGCGCGGTTGGTGGGCTGGCGGTCGCGAAACTCGCCGAAGAGCCCGAGGGAGCCGCGGCCGACCGGGATTCCCCAGCCGCCGTTCACGTTGACCGTGGTGCCGTCGTCGGGGTAATCGTTGGTGGCGTAGCGGCCGGCATCGCCGTTGAGGAACGGGGTGAACGCGCCGTCCTTGAGCACCAGGTTCACCACGCCGGCGATCGCGTCCGAGCCGTACTGGGCCGCGGCGCCGTCCCGCAGCACTTCGATCCGGTCGAGCGCGCTCGACGGGATGGCGTTGAGGTCCACGCCGCTCGAGCCCGCGCCCATGCCATAGGTGAAGTTGTTGACCAGCGCGGTCTGGTGCCGGCGCCAGCCGTTCACCAGCACCAGCGTGTGATCCGGGCTCAGCCCGCGCAGCGTGAACGGGCGCACCACGTCGCCGGCATCGGTGACGCTCTGGCGGGGAAAGTTGATCGAGGGCGACACCGACTGCAGGATGACGCTGGTCTCCGTGCTGCCCTGCTGTGCCAGCTTTTCCGCGGGGAAGATGTCCACTGGCACTGCCAGCTCTTCCGCCGCCGTGTGCCGCGCGCGCGAGCCGACCACCACGTCGATGGGCGCGAGCTGCACCGTGCTCCGGAGGAGGGTGAAGTCGTGCCGGACGGTTTCGCCGGCGGCGACTTCCACCCGGCCGCTCGCCGCCTGGTAGCCGATCAGCCGCACCCGCACCGTGTGAGTGCCCTCGGGCACACCGCGCAGCTCGTACTCGCCTCCGGGGCGCGTGGTGGCGCGAAGCCCGGTGCCGTCCACCGCCACCGAGGCGTTGGCCAGTCCGGCGCCGGCGCTGTCGGCCACCGTGCCCCGGAGCGTGCCCGACTGCGCGGCGAGCGGGGCCGCGGCAAGCGGGGCCGCGACGAGCAGGGGCAACGAGGCGCGGGCGATCGTCCGAACGAAACGTTCGAGCACGGAACCTCCGTATGGCATGGAGTGGGCTGGGGAAGCGCAACGGTCATTAGATACGGCCCGGCCGGAGGCCCGTCAAGCACCCGCGTGCGTCGATTTTGACAACTCGCGCCGGCCTCTGCACATTGGCAGACATCGTTCCGTTTGGATCCGCCCCGATCACATGTTCGCCGGACCACCGCACCGTTCACCTCGGGGCAGGGCCTCGCTCTACAGGAGATGGCTCATGGCAACTGGCATTCGTCAGCGATTGGGCGGCCTCGCCGGATGCGTGCTGGCCGCGGCGGTCCTGTCCGCCCCACCGGATGCCGCCGCCCAGAACGGCGGCATCTCCGGCCGGGTGACCGACCAGACCACCGGCACCGGCCTCGAGGCCGCGCGCATCATCCTTACGGGCACCACGCGCATCGCGACCTCGAATCGCGACGGCCAGTACGCCTTCCGGGGCGTGCCCGCGGGGACGTACCAGCTCCGCGTGCTGCGCGTGGGCTACCGGCCGGAGGTGCAGAGCGCCACCGTGGCGGAGGCCCAGACGGTGACCCTCGACTTCTCGATGACGCCGGCGCCGGTGCAGCTCGACGAGCTGGTGACGACCGCCACGGGCGAGCAGCGCAAGCTCGAGATCGCCAACGCGGTGTCCACGATCGACGTGGCCGCCGTGGCCAAGCTGCCAGCCGATCACCGAGTTCACCAACCTGATCTCCGGCCGGGCCGCGGGCGTCCAGGTGCTCAAGAGCGGGGGCACGACCGGCAGCGGCACCCGGATCCGCATCCGCGGCTCCAACAGCGTTTCACTCTCCAACGAGCCGCTGTACTACATCGACGGGATCCGCTCGGAGAGCGCCTCCCTCTCGACCACGCTGGACATCGGCGGGTTCGGCTCGGGGATCGGGGCCGGTCCGTCGCGCATCAACGACCTCAACCCGGACGACATCGACAATATCGAGATCGTGAAGGGCCCGGCCGCGGCCACGCTCTACGGCATTCAGGCGTCCAACGGCGTGGTCCGGATCACCACCAAGCACGGCGCGCGCCGGACCGGCCCGCTGGAACCTGTTCAGCGAGGTCGGCGCGGTCCGGGACAACAACACCTATCCGCTCAACTACAATGGGCGCGACGCGAACAACCCCGACTTCGATGGGTTCTGCACCCTGCAGTTCCAGCTCGACGGCGACTGCACGCAGACCTCGATCGACGTCTACTCCCCCCTGCAGGACCCGGCCACCCGCCCGCTCAAGGCCGGCTTCCGGCAGCAGCACGGGGTGAGCGTCTCGGGCGGCAGCGAGACCGGCACGTACTACCTGTCCGCGGGGTACGAGAGCGAGGACGGGGTGTTCCATCTGCCCGCCTTCGAGGAGGACTCGATCCGGCAGCAGTTCGGCTCGGTGCCGTCCAACCAGGTCCGGCCCAACGCGCTCGAGCGGCTGAGTCTCCGCGGCAACCTCACCGGCAACATCGCCAAGAACGCCGACGTGAGCGCCGAGCTGGGCTACATGTCGAGCAATTCCCGCTTCGTGGAGAACGACAACAGCTTTCTCACCATCACCGGCAGCGCCGAGGCGAGCGGGAACCCGCCGGACGTGAACCGCGGCTGGTACTACATCCCGGCGGAGCTGTTCGCGGAGCAGGCCAAGCAGGGCGCGGAGCGGTTCACCGGTTCGCTCACGGGGCACTGGCGGCCCGCGGGCTGGCTCACCACCCGCGCCACGTTCGGCTACGACGTGGTCAACCGGAACGACGTGCAGTTCTTCCCGACGGGGCAGGTGGCCGACCTGGGCGACAACCGGGCCGGCGTGCGCATCGACAACCGGTTCCAGATTTCTCAGACCACCGTGGACCTGGGCGGCACGGCGCGGTTCCAGCTCTCGCCAGCCGTCGGCTCCAAGACGTCGGTGGGCGGCCAGTTCTTCCGCGATCTGGCCACCGGCAACTACGCCAGCGGCCGGGGCCTCACGGCCGGCTCGGAGACGATCGCCGGCGCGGCCAATACCGACGCCTCGGAGCAGACGGTCGAGTCCCGCTCCGCCGGCGCCTACGTGGAGGAGGAGGTGGGCTACAAGGACCGGCTGTTCGTGACCGGCGCCCTCCGGTTCGACGACAACAGCGCCTTCGGCAAGGACTTCAATGCCACGACCTACCCCAAGGCGAGCGTCTCCTGGCTGATGTCGGACGAGCCGTTCTTCTCCCACACCTCGTTCATCAACACCCTGCGCTTCCGCGCCGCCCTGGGCGTCTCGGGCCAGCAGCCGGGCACCACCGACGCGCTCCGGTTCTTCAATCCGACGTCCGGCCGCAAGGACGGCGCGGCGGTCACCGGCGTCACCGTCGGCAACCTGGGCAACCCCAACCTCAAGCCCGAGCGCTCGCGCGAGTTCGAGATCGGCACCGACGCCGGCTTCTTCAAGGACCGGGTCACGCTCGAGCTGACCTACTACAACAAGAACACGCGCGACGCGCTCATCCTCCGGCCGGTCGCGGGCTCGCTGGGCAGCGCGGGCAGCCAGTTCTTCAACCTGGGGCGAGTGAAGAACACCGGCTGGGAGGTCGCGGTCGACACCCGGATCATCGACAAGCCGGCATTCGCCTGGGACCTCACGGTCAGCGGCTCCACGACCAAGAACAAGGTGCTCGCGCTCGGCGAGGGCGTGGACGAAATCGACGTCGGGTTCTACCAGCAGCACCGGGTGGGCTATCCGCTGGGCGGCTTCTGGTCGCGCCGGCTCCTCGGCTTCAACGACGCCAACGGCGACGGGATCATCGACGCCAGCGAGTTCACCGTATCCGACACCGCCGAGTTCCAGGGCAGCGCGCTCCCGACCCGGGAGCTGTCGGTCAATACCGCCTTCACCCTGTTCAACGGGCGGATCCGGACTCGGCGGCCAGGTGGACTACCGGGGCGGGCACCTGGTGGACAACTCGATCGAGAACTTCCGCTGCACGCCGGTGCTCACCTGCCGGGGACTGGTGGATCCGACGGCGCCGCTCGAGGAGCAGGCCCGCGCCGCCGCGGTGTACAACGTCGGCGCCAACGAGTTCGCCTTTCTCGAGCCGGGCTGGTTCATCAAGCTGCGCGAGGTGTCGCTCACCTTCTTCGCGCCCGACCGCTGGGCGCACGCGTTCCGCGCCGACCAGATGAGCCTCACGCTGGCGGGCCGGAACCTGGGCACCATCACCGATTACACCGGCGTGGACCCGGAGGTGAACGCCTTCGGCCAGGAAAATTTCTCGACCAGCGACTTCGAGTCGCAGCCGCAGGTGCAGTACTTCACCGCGCGGCTCAACATCGGCTTCTGACCGGGACGCCACTCATGACCACGCGTTCGTATGTTGGCCCGGCCCTCCTCGGGGCGGTGGTCGCCCTGGCCACGGGCTGCGGCCTGCTCGACACCCAGACCCCCGACATCGTCCAGCCCGGCAACGTCGAGTCGCCGGAGGGCGCCCAGGCCAAACGCGCCGGTGCGCTGGCCGACTGGGCCTTCGTCCGGGACGGCGATGGCACCGAGTTCGTGGACGGCGAGATCCTGCTCACCGGTCTCCTGGCGGACGAGTTCGTGCTGTCCACCACGCCGCCGGGCGAGCAGGAGATCGACCAGCGCAAGATCTCGCTGCTCAACACCGGCATCGACTCGCTCTTCCTGCTCCTGCACCGGGTGCGGGCGGAGGCGGAGGACGCGGCGGGCGCGATCCAGCGGCTCTCGACCGACCCCGCCTCCGAGGACGGGATCCCCGAGATGCTCGCGGTGGCCGGTTACACCTACATCTCCTTCGGTGAGGATTACTGCTCGGGCGTGCCGTTCAGCCGGGTGAGCGGCGACAGCCTCATCTTTGGGCAACCGGAGACCACGAGCCAGATCTTCGACCGGGCCATCGCCCGGTTCGACTCCGCGCTGGCGCACCCGGCCATCACCGAGGACGTGGCCAATCTCGCCGCCGTCGGCAAGGGACGCGCGCTGCTCGACCAGAACCTCGTCGCCGAGGCGGCCGCGGCAGTGGCCGACGTGCCCACGGACTTCCAGTACGTCACGGAGCACGCCGAGAGCCCGCAGCGGCTCCGGAACGCCATCTACCAGTACGGCGCGGACTTTCTGTGGTCGATGTCGGACGCAGAGGGAGGTGTGGGGCTGCCCTACCTGAGCGCGGACGATCCGCGGGTGCCGTTCGAGGACACCGAGGATGTGGGACTCGACGGCACCACGCCGCAGTTCACGCTGCTCAAGTATCCCGACGCAGCGGCGCCCGTGGTCGTGGCCGACGGCATCGAGGCGCGGCTGATCGAGGCCGAGGCCCAGCTCCGGGCGAACAATTTCAGCGGAATGCGGACGACGCTGAATGATCTCCGGCAGGGTTCGGGGCTGGGGCTCTCGAACCTGCCCACGCCGGCCTCCGCCACCGAGGCGCAGGACCAGCTCTTCAGCGAGCGCGCCTTCTGGCTCTTCGCCACCGGTCATCGCCTCGGCGACATGCGCCGGCTGATCCGGCAGTATGGGCGGCCGGCCGAAGCCGTGTTCCCCACCGGCGACTACATCAAGGGCGGCTCGTACGGCACCGACGTGAACCTGCCGATCCCGAGGAGCGAGAACAACAATCCAAATTCGAACGGGTGTCTGGATCGGAACGCGTAGGCGGAAGGGCGGAAGGACGGAAGGGCGGCGGGACGGCGGGACGGCAGGACGGCAGGACGGCAGGACGGCAGGACTGACGGACGGACAGACAGGGGCGCGGGCACCGGACTGTCATCCCGAGCGCAGCGAGGGATCTTGCCGGGCCGAGTTCGAATTCCAGGCGAGTAGATCCCTCGCTGTGCTCGGGATGACAGTGCCGCGCGGAGGAAAGTGCCGGCCAGCTCACCCGACTCGCGCCTGCCGCCCGTTCCGTCCTTCCGTCCTTCCGTCCTTCCGTCCTTCCGTCCTTCCGTCCTTCCTCAATACACCGCCAGACTCGACCGATCCAGATCGCTCTCCAGCGTCCAGCTCACCGATTGCCCCGGCTGCAACAGCAGCGGCTCGCTCAGGAAGGCCTGGGCGCCCGCCAGCGGATAGGCCATGAGCCGCGTGGTGCCGCTCATCTGGAGCCGGCGGTACGGGAAGCTGAACTCGGCCTTGCTCAGCGCCGTCACAGTCCCCAGCCGCTGCCGCTGGCTCCCCTGCACCAGGTAGACGATGATGTCGCCCTGGTAATGGCTCTCGACCTCGACCGCCACCATCGCATTGGTGTCCGGCTGCACGGACGTGTCCGGCCCCCTGGACCGGCACGCGCCGAGGACGACCAGCAGCAGCAGCGGGACCGAACGAGCTGTTCGCATGCGTGGCACCGCGGATGACCTCGCCTCTCGATGATGCTCCGATTTCCCCTGCCTACTTCGTGGCCGCCGCACCGCCCCCCGCAAGATACTTCCCGTGCCACGCCAGATAGCGCTCGCATCCGATCGAGCCGGTGACTCGGCTTCTTGAGCGAGTGCGGCTCACCCGGATACACGATGAGCTGCGTGTCCCGCCCCAGGCTCTTGAGCGCCTGGTACATCTGCTCCGAGTTGATGCAGCGGCACGTTCCAGTCCTCGTCGCCGCAGAGGAAAAGCGTCGGGGTGACGATCCGGTCCGGCATGGAGGAACGGATACGACACCTCGAGGTACGCCTTCAGGTTCTTCCACGGCGTGCCCAGCTCGGCCTCGTATTCCTTGACGTACTGGTCGGTCCCGAAGCCCGGCCAGCGCGTTGCCGATCCCGGCGCCGCTCGTGGCCGACTTGAACCGCTGGTCCCGCGCGATCACCTCGTCGGTGAGGATCCCGCCGTAGCTCCAGCCGCCGACGCCGAGCCGCTCGGGATCGGCGATACCCTGGGCGACCGCCCAGTCCACCGCCGCGAGCACGTCCTGGGCGTCCTTCTGGCCCCACTTGGCGAAGATGGCGGTCGCGAACTTCTCGCCCCGGCCGGAGCTGCCGCGCGGGTTCACCGCCAGCACGACGTACCCGTGCGCGGCCAACACCTGCCAGTCGAGATTGGCGAAGTCGTGGTAGTACTGCCAGACCGGGCCGCCGTGGATCCGCAGGATCGTCGGATAGCGCCGCCCGGCCTGGTAGTCCGGCGGCTTCACCATGAAGCCGTGGATCTCGGTGCCGTCGCGGCTCCGGACCGAGATCTCCTCGACCGGCGCGAGCCGCACCTCGGCGGAGCCAGTCGGCGTTCTGCCGGGTGACGGGCCGCAGCTCGCGGCCCTCCACCGCGAAGAGCTCGCCCGGCGTCATCGCTGCTGCTCGCGGCCACCGCCACCCGCCCGTCGCGGCCCAGGCCGACGAAATCGGTGAGGGCACGCGGTCGCCCTCGACCAGCCGCTCCACCGCGCCGCCGGCCGCCGGCACCCGCGCGAGATGGTACACCCGGTCGCCCTCGAGCAGGAAGAGGACGACGAGCCGTCCCGCGAGAAGACGGGCGAGAGCGACGTTCCGATCGAGCGTCGGCGGTGAGCACCCGCGCCGGGCCGCCGGCAGCCGGGCACCACCGCTACGCTCTGGACCGCGTAATAGATCAGCTTGAGCGGACCGCCCTGCACGTAGGCGATCAGGCGTCCCGTCCGGGCTCCACGCGGGCGCCCGGCTGCCCCACTCCGGGTCCATGTCCGGCCCCGCGAACGTCGTGAGCTGCCGCGGCTCGGCGCCGGCGGTGGCGGCGACCACGTAGAGATCGTAGTTGTCGGTGCGGTCGTACTCGGGCCGGCGGCGGCTCACGAACGCGATCGATCGCCCGTCGGGCGACCACGACGGGGCCGCTTCGTCGTGGTCGCCCGGCGAGGAGCTGGGTGGCTTTCCGGGTGGCGACGTCGAACAGATGGAGGTGGTCGCGCTGCGCGCCGAGCCAGCCGGTCTCGTCTTCCTTGAACTGGAACCGGTCGATGACGATCGGCGCGGGGCCGCGGCTCGAGGTGTCACCCGGCTCCTGCGCGTCAGGATCGGGATCGGTCGACGATCAGCGCCAGCCGCCGTCCATCGGGCGACCAGGCCAGGTCGCTCACGCCGCCGGGAAACGTCGGTGAGCCGCTCCGGCTCGCCGCCCCGCCGGTCGAGCAGCCAGAGCTGATCGGCCTCGTGCGGATCATCGCGGTCGGAGAGGAACGCCAGGAAGCGGCCGTCCGGGCTCCACCGGGCCGCGTGCTCGTCCGCCGGGCTTCGGGTGAGCCGGACCTGCTGCTTGCCGTCCCAGCTCGCCAGCCAGATGTCGGTGTCGTCCTGATCCTTCGCCGTATCCGGCACCGAGACGGTGTAGGCCACCCATGCGCCGTCCGGGGAGAGCTGCGGATCGCTCACATCCCTGACCTGCTCGAGGTCGTCCACACCCACCGCCCGCTGCGCCACGGCCGCGCCTGCGCTCGACAGCGCGAACGCCAGTGTCAGTCCGACGATTCGAGTCACCATGATCCTCACGCGGCTGGATAGTTGACCCGGTGCGATGGCGCCGAAGTCGTTTCTGGATTCACCACAGAGGCACAGAGGGCACGGAGAAACACAGAGGGACCGGGAACCGGAGCGCATCGGGGAGCGGAGCCACCATCAAGTTGGTGGTGTTGTCCGGGTCCAGGGTGCCCTCCCGATGTGGGAACCCTCCGTGCCCTCTGTGACCTCGTCGGTGAATCCAACAGCATTCTCAACGCTTATAGACCACCCCACCCTTCATGACAAACCCCACCCGCATGAACGACCGCAGATCAGCCAGCGCGTCGCCCTCGACGGCGATGAGGTCGGCGTATTTGCCGGGCGCGATGGAGCCGACCCGGTCTTCCCACCCCATGAGCTGCGCCGCCCGGATGGTGGCGGACTGGACCGCCTGCATCGGCGTCAGCCCGTACTTCACCATGTAGGGGAGCTGCATGGCGTTGAGCCCGTGGGGGTACACGCCGCTGTCGGTCCCGTAGGCGATCTTCACCCCGGCGGCCACCGCCTTGCGGAAGCCGCGCGCTGGGTCTCGGTGGTCTCCGCGTTCTTCCGCAGGATGTCCGCCGGCCAGTGCTGCTCCCTCCCGACGCTGTCGATGTAGTCGCCGTTCCAGATGTCGGCCACGAGCCAGGTGCCGTGCTGCTTCATCAGCGCGATCCCTTCGTCGTCGATCAGCGAGCCGTGCTCGATCGAGCGCACGCCCGCGCGCACCGCGCGCTTGATCCCCTCCGCGCCGTGTGCGTGCGCCGCCACGAAGGTCCCGTACTGCGCCGCCTGCTCCACCGCCGCCCGGATCTCGTCCTCGGTGAACTCGGCCACGCCCGGCTTGGTGCCCCGCGTGAGCACCGCGCCGGTGGCGATGATCTTGATGAAATCGGCGCCGCCGTTGAGGATCGCCCGCACCCGCTCGCGCACCTGGTCCACCGAGTTGGCGACGCCGAACCGGTACGAGAGCGGCAGTGTCACGTCCGGAGCCGCGCCCACCAGCTCGCCGCCGCCCGTGGAGACCGTGACGTACGCCCCGGCCACCTCCATCCGGGGGCCGATCACGGTGCCGTCGTTGATCGCCTCGCGCAGTCCCACGTCCACGAAGGCCCGATACGTGCCCACGTCCCGCACCGTCGTGAACCCCGCGAGCAGCGTGGCGCGCGCGTTCCGGACGCCGCTCATCGCCTCCTGCGTCTCGGTGCGCTCGAGCGGCTGGAGCACGTCGGCGGCGGTGGCCTCGCCCACCAGGTGACTGTGGCAGTCGATCAGCCCCGGAACGACGGTGTAGCGGCTGAGATCGATGACCCGAGCACCCGCGGGGAGCCGGGCCGACGCGGGCTGGACGGCCATGATGCGGTCGCCGCGCACGATCACGACCTGATCGCGGCGCACCTCGCCCCGGTCCACGTCGACCAGCCGGCCCGCGCGAATGGCGACGAGCGCCGAGTCCTGCGCGGCGGCGCGCGACGCGCTCGCGATCAGTCCGGCAGCGAGCGCCCAGAGCGCGAGGCTCCTCCGGCGCAGTGGCATGAAGGCTCCGCGGTCTGCAAGGGGGTGGAAACACGAACGGCGCCCCGGAGGCGCCGGTCGAGAGAATATATGCGGCGAGGATACTGCGGGCGACTGCGGCCCCCGGCGCGTCAGGGCTTCCGCTCGCTCGGGGTCTTCACGTCCACCTTGGGAACGTTCACTTCCTTCTTCTGCGTGGTCACCTTCGGCACGTTGATCGTGTCGGTCGCGGTACCCGTCTCCACGCTCGGCGTCTGGACCGTGTCGGTCGTGGTGCCGACCGTGGGCTTCTGCACCTCGTACTCCCCTTCGCCTGTCTTCTTGCATCCGACCGTGACCACCAACGCCGCGATGCCCGCGGCCAGCGTGAGCTTCCGCATGAATACCTCCGGTGCCGGGATGGGTGATGTTCCTGTGCGGGAGCAATCTCGCGTACGGGGGCACTCCGGCCTGTGCGCCGGGTCACGGAGGAGGCCAGGACGGGGCGGGAAGTTATCCTCGTTGGATGTAGAAATTGTTGACGGCCTAATTGCTAAGCTCAACCAAACAGGGAGTTACGTAGGAGATACATGCTAATTAATTAGTCACGTACGCTGTGGGTAACCGGGCCGGCGTCCCCCGGTTTACTGCGTCCCCTACGCAAACGGCCGCCCGGAGGCGGCCGTCGCGTTGCATCCGGGGTTTGGCTCCCCCTGGCTCAGTCCTGCACGAGAATCAGATACTTCGACGCCGACCAGAACTCCTCCGGCTGCGCGATCTCTACCGCGCCGCTCACCTTGCCGTCCTTGGCCACGCCCGCCGCCAGGAAGCTCGGGCTCTGCCGCGACACGATCTTGTACTTCTTGTCGGTGCGCGGCAGCGGAATCGACGTGTTCTGGGTCTTGTCGATGGCCGTGAACGCCTCGGGGTTGAGGTTCCGCGCCGGCTCCAGCCGCGTGCCGCCGAAGACCAGGAACTTCGACCCTTCCTTGGTGATGACGCCCTTCTTGATCAGCTCGTCCTTCGTGCCGATCGCGTAGTACACGGTGTTCTTGTAGGACGTCAGGCCCATGACGGTGTCGGCCAGCGCGGCCTTGTCGGTCTCGAGCCGCCCCTTCTCCGTCGTCAGCGTATCCACCCGGCCCGCGAGCGTGGCGATCTGGGTGTTCTTCTCGTTGAGCTGCGCTTCGAAGTCGGCCTTCTGCGCCTCGGCGGTCGTGCGGAGATCGTCGATCGTCTTCTTGTACGTCTCGATCTGCGCCAGCAGCCGGGCGTTCCGCTGCCGGGAGGTCTTGGCCCGGGCCTCCGTCTGCGCCAGCTTGGCTTCGCTCTCGTTCAGCTTGGTGATGACCGCCTGGACCCGCTCGAGCGCCGCCTTCCGGTCCTCACGATCCTTCCGGGCGCCCGGGACACCGGGGTCCGTGCTCGCCTTCGTGACCGCCAGGCTCTTCGACTTGGCCAGCTCGCTGTTGATGTCGGTCACGAACTGCGTGGTCTCGAGCACCTCGGTCAGCAGGCTGTCCTTCTGCGCCTCGGCCGCCTTGGAGTCGGCCAGCGCCTTTTTCAGTTCGCCCTGGTTGCAGCCGGCCGTTGCAAACGCGCCGACCACGATCAGGGCCCAAGCGTACCTCTTCATGCGTACCTCCCCACTCTGCGTTGATGATGGGTCACCAGCACGGACAGGAAAGCGCGCCGAACCAGGTCCACGCGAGAGCGCCCGCCAGGTGAGGGGCGGGTGCGCCGGCCAGAGGGAGCCGTACTCCGGGATGCGAAAACTGGATCGACAGGCGGTTCAAGGATAACGAGCGGGCACCGAAGTCGGTAGGGCCCAGCAGGATATTGTGACCTGGATCACACTTTACATGAAGGCCCTCGGCCAGGCTGGACCCGGCGCCCCGGGTCAATCGTGCCCGTGCCCCTTGCCCTTGTCCTTGCCGTGGTCGTGGCCGTGTCCGTGGTCCCCGTCCCCGCCGCCCCCGTGACCATGACCGCCATGGCCGCCACCCCCATCGGCACCGCCGCCCCCACCGGCACCGCCGCCATCGTCCCCGCCCGAGCCCGGGGGTGGCGGCATTCCGGGCTCACCCGGGGGTTCGCCGCCGCCCGTATGCTCCGCCAGGGCCGTCAATTGGAAGTGTACCTGGAGATCCTCCCCCGGCACCGCCACGATGGCCTCGAGCACCTGGGTACCTTCCTGCTGCCCCAGCCTGGCATGCACGGTAGCCTGGCCGCTCACGTCCGTCGGCGCGGTGCCCGGATTCACGGCTGCGCCGGGCAGCTCCCCGACGAAGCGGAACTCCACCTGCCCACCGGCAACCGGCCGGCCCGACCCGTCTTCCAGTCGCACCACCAGCGGTTGGGCCACCGCCGAGCCCACGGCGGCCGTCTGGCCGTCTCCCGCGACGATCGAGAGCACCGCGGGGGTCGAGTCGCCCGGCAGGGTGAGATCGCCACCGCCGCAGGCCGCGGCGAGCAGGCCGAACGAGAGGCTGGGGACCGGCCGGGCTTTGAGGCGCATGTCACGAGGCTAGCGAGCGCCGGCTCGACCCGGCTAGGGCGTGGATCACAGGCGCCGGTAGCGCCGGGCGGTCACCCGGCCGATCAGCGGCCTAGGCAGATGCCGGATCATCGCCACCAGCAGCTTGTAACCGAGGCCCGGCACGCACACCACCCCGCCCCGCCGGTCGAGCTGCTCGAGCGATGCTCGCACCACCTGCTCGGCGCTGAGCCACGAAAAACGAGGCCGCAGTCCGCCGTCCTCTCCCATCCGGTCGTGGAACTCGGACCGCGTGAACCCCGGGCAGAGCGCCTGCACCTGTACGCCCGTGCCGCGGAGCTCGGCGGCGAGGCCTTCGCTGAAGGTCGTGAGGTAGGCCTTGGTCGCACAGTAGTTCACGTTTCCGGGCGAATAGATGAACGAGGCCACGGAGGACACGTTCACCACGGCGCCCCGGTGCCGCTCGAGAAACCCGGGGAGCGCGGCCTGTGTCAGGCGCATCGGCGTGAGCACGTGCAGCCGGATCATGGCTTCCTGCTGCTCCGGTGGCGCCGCCGCGAGGCTGCCGAGCGTCCCGAACCCGGCGTTGTTCACCAGCAGCGTGAGCCCATCCAGCCCGCGGATCCGCGCGACGACCCGGTCCACCTCCTCGTCACGGGTGAGGTCGGCGGGGAGCACCTCCACGTTCACCCGGTGCTCGCGCCCCAGCTCGCCGGCGAGCGCCTGCAGCCGCTCGGCGTCCCGCGCCACGACGAGGAGATCGTACCCCCGCCGGGCGAGCTGCCGGCAGAACTCGCGGCCGATCCCCACCGAAGCGCCGGTGACCAGCGCCGTGCCCGCGGCCATCAGCGCTGCAGTCCGCTCTCGAGGGCGGGCTCGGCCGCGCGCGGCTGGCCTGACGCCGTTGGGCCGCCCAGTCCGCGGAGCCGCCGCGCGGCCTCGACGAGGATCTCGTCCGTCTTGCAGAAGACGAAGCGCACCAGCGAGCGGCCACCGCCGTCCCGATAAAAGCTCGACCCCGGCACCGGCGTCACGCCGGCCACCCGGCTCAGCCAGACGGCGAACGCCGTGTCGTCGGGCGCCGCGGCGGTTCCCGCGTCCGGCCCGAGCCCGGTGTAGTCGGCCAGGATGTAGTAGGCGCCTTCCGGTCTCCAGCAGCGAAAGCCCGCCGCCACCAGCGCGGCGTGAAGGAGGTCGCGCTTGCCGCGGTAGAGCGCCGCCAGGCCGTCGTAGAATGTGGCATCGAGCCCGTCGAGCGCCGTGGCCACTCCCTCCTGCAGCGGAGCCGGCGCGCCGACCGTGAGGAAGTCGTGTACCTTGCGGATCGCGTCGGTCAAGCCGGCCGGCGCCACGATCCAGCCGACCCGCCAGCCGGTCACGCTGAACGTCTTTGAAGCGCCGCTGATCGTCACGGTGCGCTCGCGCATTCCGGGGAGCGTCGCGATCGGAATGTGCGGGCCCTCGAAGCGGATGTGCTCGTAGATCTCGTCGGTCACCGCCAGCGCCTCGTGTCGCACGCACAGCGCGGCGATGGCGTCGAGCTCCGTCCGGGTCAGCACGCGGCCGGCCGGGTTGCTCGGCGTGTTGACGATGATCGCGCGTGTCCGCGGGGTGAACGCGGCAGCCAGGCGGGCGAGGTCGAGCGGCTGCCCGGGCTCGAGCGGCACGTAGACCGGCCGAGCGTCCGCCAGGATGGTGTCCGGACCGTAGTTCTCGTAAAACGGCTCGAACATTATGACCTCGTCGCCCGGGTTCACCAGCGCGAGCAGGGTGGAGATCATCGCCTCGGTGGCGCCGCAGGTGACGGTGATCTCGCGCTCGGGGTCCGCGTCCAGGCCGTACCACGTGGCATACTTCCGGGCCAGCGCCTGTCGGAGCCGCTGCGCACCCCAGGTGATCGCATACTGATTGATGTCATCGTGAATGGCGCGTGCCGCCGCCTCCTTCAGCAGCTCCGGCGCGGGAAAGTTGGGGAACCCCTGCGCGAGGTTCAATGCATTGTGTTCGCGCGCAAGCCGAGTCATGCCACGGATGACCGACTCGCGGAAGCCGTGAGTGCGTCTGGCGGTTTGCATGCCGGAAGCTACCGCGCAATCCCCTGAGGGCAAAACCGGCGTGCGCCCGCGTGGCCCGATCGTTGCCGGATTTTCGTGCCGAGATGCCATCCCCGCTCCCCGCATTCGTGGACCTTCACAATCACCTCGTCCCCGGCGTGGACGACGGCTGCGCCGACGTTTCCGAGTCGCTGGACGCGCTGCGCACGCTCTACGCCGAAGGCGTCCGAACTCTCGTCGCCACCCCGCACCTGCTCCTCCCGCGGCTCCGCACCGAGGCGGCCATCGACAGCGAGCTCGATATCCAGCGCCGCGCCTTCGCGCGCCTGGCCGAGCGGCTCGAGGGCGCGCGTGATGTCCCGACCGTCGGACTCGGCCAGGAGATCTGGGCGCCCGACGCCGCCGCGCTGCGCCGCGTCGTCGCGCGATCCGACGTGGGCCTCGGCGGCTCGCGCACGCTGCTGGTGGAATTCGGCTTCGATCTGACCGGGACCCACGAGGACGTGATCCGCGCCGCCCTCGAGGCGGGGCGCGGTATCGTGATCGCCCACCCGGAGCGCTACGCCTATCCGCCGGGCGTCGAACCGCTCGAGCTCATGCGGCGCTGGCGCGAGCATGGGGCTTTGCTCCAGGTGAATGCCGGAAGCTTCTCCGGCCATTACCGGGATCACCGCCCGATGTCGGAGGCGCTGGCGTGGGCGATGGTGGCGAATCGGTTGGTGGACATCGTGGCGACGGACCACCACGGACCGCGACGGGCCGGCGTCTCGCCGTTGGAGGCGTTCAGTCGCCTGGCGGCCAGGGGCCAGCAGGCGCTCGCGCTCGGGGCAATGGTGGAGCGGCCGGGTGCGGTGCTGCGGGACGAGGCGGTGGAAGAGGCGGGGGAGGCCCTCAGGACGCCCGGGGCAGGCGCGTAGTGCCGATCGCCTGCAGCAGGTAACGCATCGGCCCGGCGGCGTCGGCGCCGCCGGTCGCGGTGGCGGAGTTCACCGTGGCCGTGATCCGCTGGCGCAGCACCGAATACTCGCGCGCGGCGCCCGCGTCCTCGAACTCGATGCCGTTCACGCCCACCGTGTAGGCGCCCGCCTGTGAATCGAGCACGCCGAACAGGCTGTCGACCCCCTCGAGCAGCGACGAGGTGAGCGCCTGCAGAGCGGGCGACTCGGACAGCGCGGGCTTGCTGTTCCACTCTCGGATCGCGGCCGGCGACCACCCATGCTCCTTCGCCGCCACCGAGAACGAGTCCTGGTACTCCCGATCGATCGCCGCCTGCTGCTGGCGGTAGACGCGAACGAAGTTCTCCGCGCCGGCCAGGCTCATCCGCGTCTCGGTGACACCGCCGCCCGGCGTCAGCCGGCCCGGCGCGAAGAGCTGATTGAGCCGCGCCACCCGAATCCCGCTCTCGAGCCGTGCGCGCGCGGAATCGTGCGCCGTGCTCCACCGCTCCAGCATTCCCCGCACCGACTGACCGTCGGCCTGCGGCGCCTCGGCCGGCCGAGACAGCGCGTCCTTGAGCAGCGTCCTTGCCCGGACCCGTGGGGCGGGCGGGAGCAGGCGCTGCGTGCTGTCGGGGAGCAGCGGGCGAGTCGCGGCGGGCTCGCTCGCCTCCGCCGTCGTGATGTAGCGTTCGCCGGGCCGAGGCCAGGATGGACGGCTATCCACCAGCGAGACGGTCGGGATCGTCCCACGCACCGCCGGAAGCGCGGCCGGACGTGCCGCGATCGTGGACGACGGATTTCCCTCCCGCGGTGCCCAGGGCGGCCGCGGGCCGGAGGCCGACACCTGCAGGCCCAGCAGCAGGAATCCTCCCGCCACGCTGAGCGCCAGCGGCCGACGCCACGATTGATCGTGACCGGACTCTCCTGCGCTCTGTCCTTGCTGCGGAAGCTCATCCGGCGCGTTGGCGCCGGCCAGCGTATCGGCGGAGTCGTTGAAGAACGTCCAGGTCGAGCGCTCCAGCGCGGGAAGCGGCGGCTGGGTCGGTGGCGCGGGACGCTCCGAGACGATCGCCTTGTACTGCGGGTGCAACGTCACCGAGATCCACTTGGAGGTCGCGCGGTGATAGATCCGCGAGTGCATGTCCACGTCACCGTTCCGGATGGCGGTGGCAAGCTCGTCGCCAGTTCGGTACAACTCCTCCTTGCCCGGTCTCAGCTCGACGAGGTACATGGTGGACTCGGTGTGTCGTCGCGGGCCCGGAGGCCCTGGTTGCGGGGGTCTGACGGGTCGGGGTCCTCCTGAGCCGTCGCCCCCGAACGTGCCAGTTCCGTGCTCCTGAGCGGCCGGCCGGCCGGTTCCGGCGTTCCGCCTTGGGACACGTTCATGGAACGTATGTACCGACACGGTGTTACTGCACGGGCCCCGTCCAACCACCCACCGACCGCCCGACCGCCCGACCATCCGACCGCCCGCCCCTCCGCCCGCGTTTTTCCCTGGCCGCTGGTGGAATGCAAGATGTTTCGTTCCACGGCCGGTTTGATTAGTGTGCCGGGACGATCCCGTACCGGGCCGCGGCCCGGGCGCGAGTCCACGAATTTCTCCGCGCCCCCGGGCGCCGGTTGGAGGATGCATGAGCACAGGTGAGCGCGGGAACAAGGGTGGTGGCCACGTCGGCTCGCTGTTGCTGGCCACCGTGCTGGGCGTGGGTGTCGGACTGCTGGCTGCCCCGCAGCCGGGCACGGACACCCGCCAGGCGCTGCGGCGGCGCATGGCCGCACTGGGCGACGACCTCGGCGAGGAGCTGGAGGAGCTCGAGGAGCGCGGCGGGCGCGCACGCAAGGCCATGCGCAAACGCGCCGCGCAGCTCAAGCGCCGTGGGCGCAAGCGCTACGAGGAGGCGATGGACTCGCTCGATGACGAGGACGAGGCCGACGAGCTCGTGGACGAGAGCGAAGACGACGAGGATGAAGCGGATGAGGGCTCGAGCGCGCTGCCCACGGTGCTGGCCGTTGCCGCGGGGCTGGCTGCGGCGGCATACCTGCTGAGCAGCGAGCGAGCCGCGCCGACTCGCGAGCGCATGCGGGAGGCCGCGGCCACCGTCAGGGACGAGGCCGAAGCCCGCTGGGACAACTTCCAGCGCCGCCGCGAGAATGGGCACGCCGATAGGGAGAGCGACACCCGGATGGACGCCCCCGGCTCCGCGCCGCAGGCAAGCTGAAACTTCCCCACCTTTCCTGGCGCCGCGCCGGCCTGGCGGCGCTCGGCGTGTTCCTGCTCGTCGTGTTGGCGGCGGGAAGCTGGACCGCGACCTGCGGCTTTGCCGGGTGTCCCTCCACCGCCGAAATCCTTGCTTTCCGTCCGAGCGAGGGCGGACGCGTGCTGGACCGCGCGGGCGCTCCCATCGGCCGGCTGACCTACGTGCGGCGCGTCAACGTGCCGCTCTCCCGGGTGCCGCGGCACGTGCGCGCCGCCTTCATCGCCGTCGAGGATCGGCGCTTCTACTACCACCACGGCGTGGACTGGCGGGGCGCGGCGCGCGCGCTGGTCCGCAACGTCTCCCGCGGTGACGTGAGCGAAGGCTTCAGCACCATCACCATGCAGGTGGTCCGGAACGCGTTCGTGCCCCGGCTCGCCCAGGAGCGCACGCTCCGCCGGAAGCTGATCGAGATCCGGCTCGCCTACCGGCTCGAGCGCGCACTCACCAAACAGCAGATTCTCGCGCTCTACCTGAACGTCATCTATCTGGGCAACGGCGCCTACGGCGTCGAGGCGGCCAGCCGGGATCTCTTCGGCAAGAGCGTGGACCGGCTCACCGTCGCCGAGGGCGCCACGCTGGCCGCGCTCGCGCGCGGACCCTCGCTCTATGCGCCCCGGCGCCACCCCGACCGCGCGGTCGCCCGGCGGAACCTGGTGCTCACTGTGATGGCGCGCGAGCACTATCTGAGCGACACGCTCGCCGCCCGGCCCGGGCGGAGCCGCTGCGGCTCTCGCCGGCCGAGTGGCGGCCGCGCGAGGATCGCTCCTTCGCCATCGACCCGGTGCGCGCCGCCGTGGATTCGCTGCTCGGCGACGACGAGCAGGTGGGTGACCTGATCGTCTACACCACGCTGGACGGCCGAGCGCAGCGCGCGGCCGAAGCATCCGTGCGCCGGCAGGCGGACGCGATCGAGCGGAGCACGGGGACCGCCGGCCGCGATACGCTCCAGGGCGCGTTCATCGCGCTCGATCCGAGAAACGGCGAGCTCCGCGCCATCGTGGGCGGGCGGCGCTACGTCCCCGGCGGCTTCAATCGCGCGCTGACCGCCCGCCGGCAGCCCGGCTCCGCGTTCAAGCCGTTCGTCTACGCCACCGCGCTCGCGCGCGGGCTCACGCCGGCGGCCGTGCTGGAGGACACGCCGGTCGCGGTCACCGCCGAGCACGGTGTGATCTGGCGCCCGGTCAATTACGACGGCCGCTACGCCGGCCGGCTGACACTCCGCCGGGCGCTCATGCGCTCGGCCAACGCGGCCACGGTGCGGCTCGGCGAGGCGGTCGGTGAGCGGCGCGTGGCGTCATTCGCCCACCGCGCCGGGATCCGGAGCGCGCTCGCGGCCGTGCCGGCACTGGCGCTGGGCGCCGCGCGAGGTGACCCCGATCGAGCTGGTCACGGCGTACGCGCCGTTCGCCAACGGCGGCCTCGCGGTCGCGCCATCGCTCGATCCGCCGGATCGAAGCCGGGGACGGGACCGTGCTCTGGCGCGCGCCCGCGCGAAAGCAGGAGCGCGTGCTCGATCCGGGCGCGGCCTTCCAGCTCACCTCGATGCTGCGCTCGGTGGTGGACGGCGGCACCGGCCGGTCGCTGCGAGACCGTGGCGTACGCGGGCCCGTCGCCGGCAAGACCGGCACCACCAACGATGGCGCCGACGTCTGGTTCGTGGGCTACACGCCGACCCTTGTAGCGGCCGTCTGGTTCGGCTACGACGCCCCGCGGCCGATCGGGCCGTCGGCCTCCGGGGGCCGCCTCGCCGCGCCGGCTTGGGCCGCGTTCTACCTCGACGGCTGGCGCGAGCGCGAGCCGGCCGACTGGACGCCGCCGGCTGGCATGGTGAGCCGTACCATCGACGCATTCAACGGCGACCTCGCGAACGAATGGTGCCCGGTCACCCAGCGCGAGTGGTTCCGTGCCGGCACCGAGCCCACCCGCATCTGCCGCGAACACGAAGCGCCGCTCATCGAGCGGCTGGAGGAGTTCGGGCGGAAGGTGGGAGAGGCGTTGAAAGAACTGCTGAAGTTTTGAGGGAGGCGAGAGAGCGGGCGGGTGGGCAGGGGGCGGGCGGCGGGTGGGCGGGTGGGCGGGCGGACCGCGCCGACCACTGTCATCCCGAGCGAAGCGAGGGATCTACTCGTCTGGTGTTCGACCTCGGCCCGGCAAGATCCCTCGCTTCGCTCGGGATGACAGTTTCCGCCCGCCCGCCCGCCCGCCTGCCCGCCGCCCGCCTGCCCGCCCGCCTCACCCCCCCTCCCGATACCGCAACATCTCCCTCCTCACCTCCCCGGCCGCCTGGATGACCTTCGCGGGATAGCGATGGCAGTTCGGCGTGTTGGTGCTCGCGACGCAGCCATTGTAGCGGAGCAGCGCGCGGCGCACGTCGCCCGTGCGCTCGAGGTAGCGGCCGAACACGCCCGCGCCGTGGCAGATGTTGGCGTCCACGTCCCGCAGGTCGTCCGACTCGCAGTCGAATTCGCCGGCGTGAAAGCGCAT
Organism: uncultured Gemmatimonadales bacterium; assembly: GCA_963831425.1. Lineage (GTDB taxonomy): Bacteria > Gemmatimonadota > Gemmatimonadetes > Gemmatimonadales > GWC2-71-9 > CAVVWJ01. The sequence goes on from CAWHQC010000005.1 coordinate 64,380, forward strand.
GACCTGCATGAGGCCGATCGCCCCCTGGCTGCTGACGGTTTCCGGCTCGAGCCTCGGGTTCTCGGTGAGCAGCACTCCCGCCAGGAGACTCGGCGCCACCTGCAGCCGGCCTGCTTCCCGGACGATCGCGCGCGCGACCCGCACGGCGATCTTCGAATCGCGCGTGTGGGTGCCGAAGATCCGGGCGAGTGGCCGGTAGTCGTAGCGCGCCGTGACCTGGTGCTCGAGCGAGGCACTGTCCAGCGGGTGGTGGTGCCTCGGGGCTCCTGCGGAAACCACGGCGGAAAGCGAGGGAGTCGGCAGCTCGTGCTGCGGCGTAAACTCGACCGCGCCGAGCAGCAGGGTGCCCGCCAGGGCGACCAGAAACGGGCGCCGGGGCCGGACGATCCTGTCTAGCTCGTTGAGCGACGGCGAGTTGGCCTGGATGCGTGGCTCCCGGTACGGAATGGCGGCGCTGCAGCGGTCCGGCGGGGCACTCTGCAAGAACCACGCACACCACGGCGAACAGGCGCACCACGGCGCAACCCGCGCTCAGTCCCGGGCCAACTCGCGCAGCAGGCCCATCATGCGCACGTCCCACGGGTCCGGAGAGGCGTCATCGTCGGCGATGGCGGGATTCTCCTGCGGGGTTTCCAGAATGAGCGGAATCCCGGCACTTCGGCGGTCGTGCAGCAGCCACCCGAACGGCGCCCGTCCGATCTTTCCGTCGCCGATCAGCACGTGGCGGTCCTTGTTGGAGCCGAGCGCGCCCTCGCTGTCGTTGAGGTGGAAGAACGACGGCGGCTCTCCGGTCGCGGCCTCGAACTCGTCGAGAATCCGGGTGAGCGCCGCCGCCGACGCTGTGAGGTCGTGACCCGCCGCGAACAGATGGCAGGTGTCCAGCCCATAGCCCGTGCGCCCGCGGAGCGGCGCCGGCACCGCCTGCAGGATCGCCCCGACTTCCTCGGGCGTCCGCCCGATCGTCATTCCCGCGCCCGCCGTGTTCTCCAGCAGCAGCCGGGTGGTCCCGGGCACCGCGTCGAGCGCCTGGGTGATGGCCCGCGCGACGCGCGCGATCCCGGCGGCGCGATCCCCGCCGGTCGCGGCGCCCGGATGGAAGCAGACCGCGCCGGCGCCCAGCGCCGTCGAGCGCTCCAGCTCCTTCCGGAGGCCGGCGGCCGCCCGGATCCATTTCTCCTCCTCACCCGTGGCCGTGTTCAGTACGTAGGCCGCGTGGACGAGCACGCGGGCCGGCTCGATTCCGGCCTCTTCGAGCGCCGCCCGGAACCGCGTCACCCGCTCGGGACGGATCGACGACTTGTCGCCATAGAACTTGGGAATGGCGGTGAAGAGCTGCAGCGCCGTCATGCCGCCGGTTCCGGCGCGGCGGGCGGCCATGTGGATCCCGCCGTTGTCGATGGTGTGCGCGCCGAGATATCGAGTCATGGCCGCCGAGGCTCCCCCTCTGGTGATCCCGGCCACAGACGCCGGGCGGTCCGGGCCACATCGTGCCGACCCGACGCAGTCAGAGATCGAACTACCTCCAACGCATGTGAGGTCAGCGTGGCACGCGACAGAAACGAAGCGATCAACAGCTACATCACCGACATGCTCTCGCTCGAGGACCACATCGAGAAGGCGCTCAAGAGCCAGTTGACGGACCTGAAGGATTATCCCGATGTGACCAGCGAGCTCCGCACGATCCACCAGAGCATCCAGCACCACATCTCGGATCTCACCGCACTCAGCGACCGGCGGAAGGCCGGCGGCATGGTCGAATCAGTGAAGCGCGCCGGCTCGGCGGTCGCCGGGATGGCGGCGGGGCTCGTCGACCTCGTCCGCACGGAAGGGCTCCCCAAGAATCTGCGGGATGACTACACCGCGTTCAACCTCGCGAACATCGGGTACGTCATGCTGAACACCACCGCGCTCGCCCTGGGCGACCAGGAAGTGGCCGAGCTGGCACATCAGCATTTCCGCGATTACGCCGCGGCCGCGCTCCGGCTGGACAAGGTGATCCCGGCCGCCGTCGTCCGCTATCTGCAGGAGGAGGGCCTCCCGGCGCAGGATGTGGCACACCAGGTCGGCCGGACCGTCGAGGAGGCGTGGGAGCAGCAGGTGGACACCGGTACGCCCGAGGCCATGTCGGCCAAGCGGCTGTAAGCCGCGGGGTATTCCGGGGTATCCCGCACGCGACGACGGGGGCATGCCAAGGCGCATGCCCCCGTTTCGCTGCAACTGACGGAGCGACTGCGGTCAGCGCACGCCGCTGGCGGTCATCTGCGCCTGATACAGCTCCAGCCGGCGCCGGGCGATGTCCTGATCGCGGGAGGCGACATCCTTCGCCGCGTCGGCCCGCGAGCGCTGCGCCTCGAGCGTCTTCCGCTCCAGCTCGCGGATGACCGCGTCCTGGCGGAGCGTCGCGGCCGGGTCCGCCCCTCCGGCCCTCGCCCGATCGGCGCGGCGGGTCGCGAGCTGCGACTCCAGCTCCAGCGCGTTCCGCTCAGCCTGCGCCTCCTTCTTCGCCGCCTTGGCCTGGTCGATCTCGGCGTCGTGCAGCGCCTCGCGCCGTTCGAGAAACTGCTTCTGCTGGTCCGCCACCTTCTTCTCCGCCTCGAACGCGGTCTTGTCCGCCGCCTGCTTCTGTTTGTCGGCCAGCTTCATCCGCGCGTTGATCGTGGAGATCTCCTGCTTCTTCACCTCGATCCGTGCCTTGGTCTCGGCGCGTTGCGCGGAGGCGTCCGAGATGCGCGCGTCGGCCTCGCGTTCGGCGGCCTTGGCGGACTCGAGATCGCTCCTGATCCGGTCGACGCTCCGGGCGGGCAGCACGTCGATGAAGCCGAGCGCCTGCGCGACCGTGGGGCCCGCAGCCGGGGCGGTTCGAGCGGCCGCGGCGGCGGCCGCGGCCGGTGCGGGTGCCGGTGCTGCCGGCGCCGCAGGCGGGGTGTACGGCACGGCGGCCGGGGCAGCGGCGGGCGCCGGGGCGGACGGCGCGTACCCCTGCGCGGCGGTGTCGGGTGCCTGCACCGGCTCCTGCGCCGCCAGGGGCGACAGCGTGCCGATCAGCAGGGCGGCGAGGGCGAAACCATCACGACCGATCTTCACGGCGACATTCCTCCCAGGGAAGTGCTGCATCGTCAGCGTCGTCAGAGGGGTACGGAGGCAAAGCTATCGCCGAATCGCGGCGGCCGTAATACCCGGGTCACTCGACCCAGCGGGTCAAGTCCGCCGCCGGACGCCTGCGGCGGGGCGGCTCCTCGGCCGCCGGATAACCCAGGCTCACCACCGCCACGATGCGGAACCCGGCCTCCAGGCCCGCCAGGGCGGCCAGGTCCGGGTCCCGCATGATCCCTCCGGTCTTGAGGTAGGTCCCCAGTCCCTGGGACTCCGCCGCGATCAGGAGGTTGTCCGTCGCCATCATGGCCGCCGCGTAGTCCTCCTCCCGGGTGATGTCGTCCGGGTTGACCGCGCACATCACGATCACGAACGCCGGCGTCTGTTCGGTCTCCCGGCGCACCTTCTCCATCCCCGCCCGCGCCTCGGCGGAGTCGGGGTCGGCGTAGCGGTGGGCCCGGTGGCGGCCCCGGAGCTCGGCCAGTCGGGCCACCGCCCGCCCGGTCAGCACCGCGAAGCGCCAGGGCTCAGTCAGCTTGTGATTGGGTGCGCGGACCGCACAGTCGAGCAGGCGCTCGATCACCTCGCGCGGCACCGGCTCCGGACGGAAACGGCGGACCGAGGTCCGCCGCTGGATGGCATCGATGGCGTCCATGTCGATCAATGTAACCCTGGGGGAGCGGTGAACGGCGAGCCAGGAGCGGTCACTGATCGGGGTCAGGGAGGTGCATGGGGTCAGGGGATTTCACACGCACCAGCACGGCCAGCGCGACGAAATCGTAGAGCCCGTGCGCCACGATCGGGACGAGAAGGTTGCCGCTCGCGACGAGCGCCCAGCCGAGGTAGGCGCCGACCAGCCCCGCGAGCACGGCGTAGGTCGGCGTGAGCCAGTGCACGATGCCGAACAGCACGGCGGTGAGCGTGATGGCCGTCCAGGCCGGCACATGGCCGGCAATCGCCGTCTGGATTACACCTCGGAAGAGCGCCTCCTCGCCCAGTCCCGCGAGTGCGGCGACGAGCCCAAGGCCGAGCATCGTGCTGCCCGCGAAGAGCGGCGCGATCCGCTCCTCGGCCAGGCGCACCAGCCGCACTACTGGCGGAAAGCGCGTGCGCAGGCACCACCAGAGCCCGAACAGCAGAGGGGCCGTGGCCAGGACTCCGCCGGCCAGGCCCCTCCAGGTCCACTGCAGCGCCTGAAAGGCGCCGCGCCCGTCCAGGCGCCGAGCGCGAGGGCCACGACCGCCAGTCCGCCTTCCGCCCACGCGATCAGCCAGAGCGCGCGGCGCTCGTGCGGCCCTACTTCGCCCGCTCCAGGTAGACCCCCTCGCGCGGGTTGACCCGCACCCGCTCGCCCTCGCTGATGAACTCCGGCACCTGGATGGTGACGCCGTTGCTGAGCGTCGCGGGCTTGGTGCTCGCGGTCTTGGTCGCGGTCTTCATGACCGGCGCCGTCTCCACCACCTCCACCTCGGCCGACGCGGGCAGCAGGATGGCGATGGGCCGCCCGTTCAGCCACTCGGCCTGAAACGTCATGCCCGACTCCAGCCACTGCGCCTGGTCGCCCACGACCTGGTCGTCGAGCGTGTATTGCTCGTAATTGCCGGTGTCCATCACGTGGACTCCATTCGCATCGCGATAGATCACCTGCATATCCTTCGTATCGAGCCGCGCGTCCTCCACGAACTCCGTGGCGCTCAACCGGGTATCGAAGGTGTTGCCGCTGGTGAGATTCCTGAGACGCACCTGTACGAACGCGCGCAGGTTGCCGGGAGTGCGGTGCTGGAAATCCATCACCCGGCACGGCTGGCCGTCGATGATCAGCACGTGGCCGCGGCGGATGTCACTTGCCTTCATCGGTCTGCTGCTCCGGAGAACGGTCGGTCAGCGCTCGCTCGGGAGTGGAGCGCGCGGAGGTGGAATGTACACCGGGGCGGGCGAAGCGGGAGGCGCGCGTGACCGCAGTCACATCCGAGGCCTCCGGTCCGGCCTACGTTCGCGGACGGGAAACGCCCCCGAGCACCCGGCACTCACGGAAGAGAGCACGTCATGGCAGACAAGAGGAACCCAGGGAAACCGGCACGGCGCCGCACACCGGCGGCCAGGCGCGAAGACAACCGTTCACAACTGCTCGAGGGTGGCGCGGGCCCCCAAGGGCCAGTGGGCTCCTTCGCCGGCAGCGACACCCGATTCACGACGGAGGGCGGACCCGGCACTAATACCCCCAATCGCTGGGGCGGCTGGCTGCGCCCGGACCGGAACAGCCCGCCCAACCCGCGGCATGCCAACACCGGAGGCGACGCCGGCTACTCCACCCTGGGCGGCGGGACTTACTACGGCGAGGGCGATCCGGACGACGCGCCCGGCTACGGCGATTGGGGCCGCAATGCCACCGGGGCCGGCTCCGGTGCCCGCGGGCGCGAGGGCTTCGGCTATCCCGGCGAGCGAACCTGGGGCGAGAGCGAGTGGGCGCGCGCGCGCGACGCGGAGGCGCCCCCACGCCGAGGCCCCCACGCGGGGAAGGGTCCGCGCAATTACCGGCGCTCCGACGAAAGCATCCGCGAGGAGATCTGCGAGAGCCTGGCTGCGCACCCGGACCTCGACGCCGGCGAGATCGAAGTCACGGTCGCCGGGGGCGAGGTGACGCTAACCGGCACGGTGGACGATCGAGACGCCCGGTGGCTGGCGGAGGAGATCGCCGAAGAGGTGTCGGGCGTGCGCGCCGTCTTCAATGAGATCCGGGTGGCCGCATCGAGGTAGCGCGGTGGCAGGGTGCCCTGGGCCGCGACCGTCTCGAGGCGTGGCGGGCGAACGTCGGCGCGCCGGTGGCGCTCGATCTCGCCCCGGCCACGCGGCCTGACCTGGCCGACAGGCTCGTCATCATCAGTTGGAATCTCTGGATCGGCCGTGGCCGCCTGGCCGACGTGGTAGCCCGGACTCGCGACACGACCGACGCGCCGCTCGTCGTGCTCGCGCAGGAGGCCTACCGGGCCGACGACTCCGTCCCACCTCGGCCCGCGCGGCGGGCGGTCCGCCGCGCGGCGGGCGGATTCACCCGGCGCGCGCACCCCCGCGAAGACATCGTGGCGGCCGCCCACGCCCTCGGCCTCAACCTGCGATATGTCCCCTCGATGCGGAACGGCACCGGCGCGAGCGACCGGGGCAACGCGATCCTCTCCGACCTCCGGCTCACCGATGCGCGCGCGTTCGAGCTGCCCCTCGTGCTCCAGCGGCGGGTACCGGTCACGGCGCGGCTGCCGCTCCCCGGCGGCCCGCTCCACCTCGTGAGCGCGCACCTCGACCCGCGTGGCCCGCCGGGCGCCGAGTGGTTGGGGAGCGCCGGGCGCGCGCGCCAGACCACGCATCTGCTGGAGCACGTGGACGGCGACCTCGCCGTGCTCGGCGCCGACCTCAATCTCGGGCGCGGCCGGCGCGAGCGCAGTTGGCGGCTGCTGCATGACGCCGCGTTCGCGGCGGGTGTGCCCGAGGCGACCCCGCGGTGGCGCCACACGTTCCATGGGGTGCCTCGCCTGGTGCTCGACTACGTGCTCGTGCGCGACCTGGGCGGGCGCGTCGCCCGCGCCGAGATCGCACGCCTGGACGAACACCCGCGCGACCGCGGGCCGACCGTTTTCGGCTCGGACCACCATCCGCTCGTGGCGCACATCGAGCTTCGCCGCACGGACGCGAGCCAATGAGCGAGGTCCTCGGCTGGGCGTTGCTCGTCACTGGCGGCATCACCGTCGTGGCGGTCATCAGCGCGCTCTTCCTGCCGGACTGGCCCAACCCGGACTACACGCTCGGGGTAGAGCCCGATCCGGGGTCCGAGCCGTTCGTGAACGCCGTGGCCGCGTACCTGAACGTACCGGTCTACCGCGGTGGCTCGGTGGAACTGCTCCAGAATGGCGACGCGTTCTTCCCCGCCATGCTCGACGCGATCCGCGGCGCCCGCGAGACGGTCAATCTGGAGGTCTACATCTTCGAGGCCGACGCCACCGGCAGCAAGTTCGTGGACGCGCTGAGCGAACGGGCGCAGGCCGGTGTCGAGGTACGGGTGCTGGTGGACTGGTTCGGCTCGCTCAAGCTCGGCCGGAGCGGGCGGGCGGCGCTCACGGGGGCCGGCGTCAAGCTCGCGCGGTTCCGTCCGCTCAATTTGCGGAACCTGGTACGCATCTACCGGCGCACGCACCGCCGGGCCATGGTGGTGGACGGCCGAGTCGCGTTCACCGGCGGCGCTGCCGTGTCCGACAAGTGGGCCGGCGACGTGCGGAACGCACACGAGTGGCGGGACAGCATGACCCGGATCACCGGCCCGCTGGTCAACGGCATCCAGGCGGCCTTCGCCGGCAACTGGGTCTACTGCACCGGCGAAGTGCTCTCGGGCCGGCGCTTCTTCCCGCCCACGCCCCCGGGCGACGGGCCGTGCAGCATCTCCTTGATCAGCTCGCCCTCGGATGCGCGCCAGCCGATCCGGCTCGTCTTCTGGCTCTGCTTCGCCAATGCCCGGCGCCGGCTGTGGATCTGCAACTCCTATTTCATCCCCGACGCGCGGCTCCGGAAGGCCGTCATGGATGCCGCCGTGCGGGGCGTGGACGTGCGCGTGCTCGTGCCGGGAAATCACACCGACGCCGTGCCCGTGCAGCTCGCGGGACGGACGATGTACGGCAAGCTGCTCCGGGCCGGCGTGCGGATCTGGGAGTACCAACCCTCGATGATGCACGCCAAGACGGTCGTGGTGGACGACCGGTGGTCGGTCGTCGGCTCCGCCAACCTGGATGAGCGGAGCATGGAGCTCAACGAAGAGAACGTGGTCGGCATCGCCGATCCGGGGTTCGCTGGGGCGATCGTCCAGGGCATGGAGGCGGACTTTGCGCGGTCGCGGGAGGTGACGCTCGAGGCCTGGCAGCGGAGACCGGTGTGGCAGCGGGCGCTGGAGCGGCTGGCGATCGTGCTGGTGGAGCAGTACTGAGGCTGGCCTGGATGTGCGCGGTGTGCTGGGCGGGGCTCCGTGCGCGGGGGCCGGCGGGGGTCGCGCCGGTCGCTGCAGTGCGCGTGCGCGGTGGGGATCGCGCAGGGACCTGGAGAGCGCACTGACGCTCCCTCTGCGACCCCCGCCGGCCCTGGGCCGTCCGCGCCCCCTTTTTGGGGGCGCGGCCGAGCGGCACCGCCGAAGGCGGTGCCGCTCGGAGGGACAGAAATGGTGCATGGCGGGGAGAAGGGATGGACACTGCATGCCCGTAGCTCCGATCTGCGGGCGCAGGCGGGCGGTGGGGCGCGCGGCGGGAGCGTCAGGGCGCACTTGAAGTCTCTGCGCGATCTCCAACGCCCACGCGCACTGCAGCGACCAGAGCGCGCCTCGCCGCCCGCCGGAGCCGTGCACCCCGAATCCGCCCAGTACCGGACCCCGCGCCCTCACCCCCCCGCGATCGCCGCGACGATCGTGATCTCGTCGCCTGCCGTCACCGGCGTCGCGAAGCCACTCCGGAATCGGATGTCTTCGTCGTTCAGGTAATAAGTGACGAACGGGTAGGGACCACCCGTCTCGTCGCGCAGGCGGGGCGCCAGGCGCGGGTAACGGCCCGCGATCTCGGCGACCACGTCGCCCAGGGTGTTGCCCGTTGCCTCGATGGTGGCGTGCCCATCCGCCAGGCGGGCGAGCACGGTGGGCAGGCTAAAAATCACGGCCATGAAGAGCCTCCAGCTCCTTGATGCGTGGGGCGATGATCGGCGCCTCGGGAAGTGCCCCGTGGAGCGCCTCGACGGTCTTGAGTCCGTTTCCGGTGATGCAGAGGACCACCTCGTCATCGGGGCGGAGCCGGCCGCCCTCCGCCAGGGCGAGCGCGGCCGCGACCGTCACTCCGCCGGCGGTCTCGGTGAACACGCCGGTCGTCTCGGCCAGCAGCCTGATCCCCGCTACCAGCGCCGATTCGGAGACCCCGGCCGCCCAGCCCCCCGAGCGCCGGATGGCGGCCGCCGCGAAGCGCCCGTCGGCGGGGTTTCCGATCGCGATGGACCGGGCGATCGTGTGCGGAATGACCGGCACCAGCGTGTCGCCGCCGCGCTCGACCAGATCCACGATCGGCGCGCACCCTGATGCCTGCGCGCCGTAGAGCCGCGGCGCCCCGCCCGCGACGAGCCCCGCCTCCGTGAACTCGCGGAACCCCTTCTCCAGCTTGGTGAGCAGCGAGCCGCCAGCCATCGGCGCCACCACCGCGGTCGGAAGCCGCCAGCCGAGCTGCTCGGAGATCTCGAAGGCCATGGTCTTCGAGCCCTCGCCGTAGTAGCCGCGCAGGTTGATGTTCACCAGTCCCCAGCCGTAGCGGTCGGCGGCCTGCGCGCACAGCCGGTTCACATCATCGTACGTCCCCCGCACCCGGACCAGCCTGGGGTTGTAGACGGCGGTACCCACGACCTTGCCCAGCTCGAGATCGTGCGGGATGAAGATCCATGCGGGCAGCCCGGCGCGGGCCGCCTGTGCGGCGACCGCATTGGCCAGGTTCCCGGTAGACGCGCACCCCACGGTGTCGAGGCCGAGGCCGAGTGCCGCATTGAGCGCGGTGGCCACGACCCGATCCTTGAAGCTGAGCGATGGGTGCGAGACGGCGTCGTTCTTGACCCAGACCCGCGCGACGCCGAGCCGCCGGGCGAGCGCGGGTGATTCGAGCAGCGGAGTAAAGCCGCTGTCGAGCGACACACTGGGCGGGGACTCGAACGGGAGCCACTCGCGATAGCGCCAGAGCGAGTGCGCGCGGGCGCTGATCGTACGGGCGTCGGGCAGCGGCCGGCCGGGATCGTAGACCGGCTCCAGGGGGCCGAGACACTCCTCGCAGGTGGCGGATGGCGCCGGCGCGCAGGAAACGCCGCAGAGCTTGCACGCGAGGGGGAGAGGCCGTGGTCCGCGGCCGGTGGCCGGGGCGGGGCCGGAGAGTGCGGCGGTCGAAGGCAGATCGAGCACGGGCATGAGTCGGGGGTCCTCTCCCCCGCCCCGCTTCCGGGCTCTCGACACCGGAAAGCAAAGCGCCCGGTGCCAAAAAGACACTCGGGACGCGAGGCTTTTTAGCATTTGTTTAACGTGGCTGCAATAGGCCGCAACTCACCACGACGTCGATTGTGAAACTCATGTTATGGCGTGAGGCCGGCCGGCGCAACCCCCCGGCTCGCTACCAATCCCGGGCGCCCACCGCACCCTTGGGACTCGGGCGGCCCTCGTGGCTCGCCAACTGCTCCCGTTGCACCGATTCCAGCAGTTGCCGGGCCTGGTCGGCATCGAGCTCCTCGACCGACTCGCCTTCACCGGCGCCGTAGCCTCCGCCGGCCATGGCGCCGGAGGCATTGTCCGGATTCCCCTCGTAGCCGGGGACGTTCATGTTGCCACGCCCGTAGTCGCCGTTCCGGCCGCGGCCGGAGGAGCCGCCCGACGTGCGGTCGTCGGTGAGCCGCTTGACCGCGATCTCCAGGTTCCACTTCGCGTCCACGTCGCCCGGCTGCAACCGGAGCGCCTCCTCGTACGCGGCGATGGCGTCGAGCAGGAGCTGGCCCCGCTCGGGCGCATCCTCCGCCGCGCGCACCAGCGCGTTCCCCAGGTTGAAGACGCTCGGCTGCCGGAGGGCCGGCGACGTCGCGGCCCGCCGGTAGCGCACGGCCGCGTCCTCATAGCGCTTGAGGCGATAGTACGCATTCCCTGCCCGGTACGCCCGCGCCGGCGTGCTGTCCGCGGCCAGCGCCTCATCGAGCGCCTTGGCGGAGGCGGCGAAGTCGCCCGACGCATAGAGCCGCTCACCCTTCCGCTCGTCCAGCGTACCGCGCGCACAGCCCCCACCGAGCAGCAGGAGCAGCGGCAGCACGGCAGCCGCGGCGGCGCGCGCGGGCATCGTGGCCCTGGGACGGGACGGGCGCCGGCGGCGCGCCGCCGCGGCCGCGAGCGCCGCATCGCCCAGCAGCGCCGCCACCGCCAGCGCGAGCGGCCACTGGAAGCGGTCGGCGCGCTCCTTCGACTGCTCCGACGCGAGGGTGCGCGTCCGCACCGTCGCGAGCGAGGCCTGCAGGCGGCTCCGGTCGGCCGGGCGATCGGCCCGGGCGTAGGCGCCGCCGGTGATCCTGGCCACCTGCCGAAGCCCGCCCTCCTCGAGCCGCGACATCGCGATCCGCCCGATGTGGTCCCGGTGGAACTTCTCCGGGGCCTCCGAGCTGTCCGCCGGGACCGGGCCGCCGCCGGTCGTGCCGACGCCGAGCGCGAAGACCGGAATCCCCTCCTCCCGGAGCCCCGCCGAGGCCTTCACGAGGTCGCTGTGCTCCTCGGTCTCGCCATCGCTCACGAGCAGGACCGCGCGGTGCCCGCGCTCGCCCTCGTGCTCGAAGATCTTGGCGGCGGTCGCGAGCGCGTTACCGATGTCCGTGGACGGGTCGCCGAGATCGTCGGGGCTCGCCGCGTCCAGGAACAGCTTGAGAGCCGCCTGGTCGGTCGTGAGCGGGAGCTGGAGGAAGGCGCTCCCGCCGAAGACGACCAGCCCGACCCGGTCGCCGCGCTGGGCCGAGACCGTCTCCCACGCCGCTCGCCTGGCCACCTCGAGCCGGCTCGGCGCTACGTCCGTCACGGTCATCGAACGCGAAAGGTCGAACACCACCAGCACGTCCCGGCCGGTGCGGGCGAGCTCCGCCTGTCGCTCGCCCAGTTGCGGGCGCGCGAGCGCCAGCAGCCCGAGCGCCACCGCGGCCACCTGCAACCAGCCGCGCCGGATGACCCGTCGCTCGTCCGCGAGCGTGGAGCCATGCGCCAGCACCGCCGGCTCCCCGAACTCGCGCAGGTCGGCCCGCCGGCGCCGCTCCGCGCGCAGCAGCGTTCGCCCGATCAGCGGGACGGCGACGAGCGCCACCAGCAGCACCAGCGGCCAGGCGAAGCTCATGGCAGGCTCCGGAGCCGGGTGGCCCCGAGCAGGAGTCCGGCCGCGAGGAGCACCAGGCCGGGCGTGAGCGCCCAGGCGTAGAGCTCGCGATAGTCCCGCGTCTCGCTGATCCGGACTTCCTGGCGTTCCACCGGATCGATCGCCTGGAGCACCTGCCGGAGCGTCGCGGGGTCGGTGGCCCGGTAGTACTTCCCGCCGCTCCGCTCGCTGATTCGACGGAGGATCGCCTCGTCCCCGGTGGTGAGCCGGTCGGGCGTGCGGCCGCCCCAGCGCCAGATGAACTGCCGGTCATGCCGACGTGGTGTCCGCCGCGCTCACGCCGATGGTGTGGATCCGGACGCCGATCGCACGGGCCGCCTCGGCCGCCAGCAGCGGCCCGGGCTTCCCGGTGTTGTTGGCGCCGTCGGTGATCAGCACGATGACGCTCGCCCTGGGCGGCAGGTCCTTGAGCTGCGCCAGGCACATCGCGAGCGCGGTGCCGATCGCGGTGCCGTCGGGGAGCATGCCGATGTCGATCCGGCCCAGCATGCGCTGCAGCAGCTCGGCGTCCGGCGTGAGCGGCGCCTGGAGGAAGGCCCGCCCGGCGAAGATGACCAGGCCGAGCAGGTCGCCCTGGCGCTCGCGGGTGAAGTCCGCGAGCACCCGGCGCGCCACCATGAGCCGGTTCCCGGGCTTGAAGTCGCCGGCCTTCATGCTGCTCGAGATGTCGAGCGCGAGCATGATGTTGCGCGAGCGGCTCCGGATCTGCCGCACCTCGTGCGGCACCTGTGGCCGCGCGAGCGCCAGGATCAGGCAGGACAGGCCGAGCAGCCGGAGCACGTCGGGCAGCCAGCGCCAGCGGCTCCGGGGCGTGACCGGCGCGCCCGCCAGGAACACGAGACCCGGGAACCCGATCCGCTCGGCCGGCACGCGGCGTCGGCCGCGCCACAATATCCAGCCCCACGCCGCCGGCACGAGGAGGAGCAGCAGCCAGAACGGGTCAGCGAATCGCATCGGCCACCGCCGGCTCCGCCGGACGCGCCGCCGACCAGTCCGCGAGCAGCTCGCGGGCGTCGGCGAGAAAGCTTCCGGCCGTCGCCCGCATCCGGCCGCCACCGGGCGAACTTCACCAGGTCGGCGTCCCCGAAGACGTCCTCGAACCGCCGCCGCGCGCCGTCCGGCAGGAGTCCGGGCGGCAGCATCCAGCGCAGCTCCGAGGTCGTGCGCTCGCGCGCCGGCACACCTCTGGGCTCTCCAGGTAGTCGCGGAGTGCATCGGTGACCGCTTCGTAGTGCCGTGACAACGTCCCGCTCGCCCCACCGTTCGCGCTCGACAGCGGCCAGCCGGGCCACCGCGATCTGATACGGATCGGGGGGCGGCGGCCGGCGGCGCCTCCGGCGCGGTGGCCGGCACCGGTCCCGCGGCCTGCCCGCGCCGTACGCGCCACGTGATCCAGCCCGCCGCGAGCAGCGCCGCGGCCCCGGCGACGAGCACCAGCGCACCCGGCCCGCGCGGCGGTCGCGGCTCTTTGATGTCGCGCAGCGTGGCGGACGAGCGGGTCCGCGATCAGCGGCACGATCTCCACCGACGCCGTGTCGCTCGGCAGCGTACCGCGCGACAGCCCCTTGACCGAGCGCATGAACGGGAGCTCGAATATCGGCACCGGCTGGCGTCCGGTGCGGTAGAAGGCGATTCGTGCCCGGCCGACGAAGATGCGATTCGAGCTCACGCTGCAGCTTGTCCACCTGGAGGACTCGCACCCACTCGGGCGTGCTCGCCGCGGGTCGAGGGAGGGTGTCGAACAGCAGGTCCCGCTCGTCGAGGTGCAGGCGGAAGCGAAGGGTCACCGTGTCGCCCACGGTCGCGCTGGTCGGTCTCCGGGACCACTTCCCAGTGCTGGCCGTGGATCTGCGCGGCGAGGGGGCGCTGGATGACGGGACCGAGCGTCACGAGCAGGATCGCGATCGTCCCGAGCCCGGCGATACGACCGAGCACGTCTCACCGCCACAGCATCCTCTCGCGGCGCCGGAAGAAGCTCAGCAGCGGCTCCGCATAGGATCGCCCGGTCTCGAGCCGCAGCAGGTCCGCGTTCCGCTCCCGGAGCCCGCGCTCGAGCACGCGATCGAACTCATCCCCCGGCGCGCGAACCAGGCGCGCGACCGCCGCGTCCGAGGTGTCGATCCGCCGCCAGGCGCCGCTCTCCGGATCCCACATCGTCACCAGCCCCGCCGCGGGAAGCTGCCCGCTCGCGCGGGTCACCAGTTGGAGCGCCACCACGTCGTGCCGCCGAGCCAGCCGGCCGAGCGCCGGCTCGTAGCCCGCGGCCATGAAGTCGGAGAGGATGAACAGCACCGCGCGGCGGCGGAGCGTCGGCTCGAGCTCGGCGAGCGCCGCGCCGAGATCGGTGCCGGTGCCGGCGGGCTCGAAGGCGAGCAGCTCGCTGATGAGCCGGAGCACGTGGCGCCGGCCCTTGGCCGGCGCGAGGTGATGCTCGATCGGTCGGTGAAGAACGCCGCGCCCACCCGGTCGTTGTTCCGCGCCGCCGCCAGCGCGAGCACCGCGGCCACCTCGGCGGCGAGCTCGCCCTTGGTGCGGAGCCGGCTGCCGAAGCCGCCCGACGCGCTGAAGTCCACCAGGAAGACCACCGTGAGCTCGCGCTCCTCCAGGTAGCGCTTGACGTAGGCGCTCCCGAGCCGCGCGGTGACGTTCCAGTCGATGGTGCGGACGTCGTCGCCCGGCTGGTACTCGCGCACCTCGGCGAACTCCACGCCGCGGCCCCGGAACGCGCTCGAGTACTCGCCGGCCACGATGTCCCGCACGAGGTGCCGGGTGGTGATCTCGATCCGCCGGACCTCGCGCGTGACCTCCTCGGGCGTCACGGCACCGGCACCGCCTCGAAGATCCGGCCGAGCACCGCGTCGGGCCCCACGCCCTCCGCGTCGGCGCGGTAGGTGAGAATCACGCGGTGGCGGAGGACGTCGAGTCCGAGGGCCTTGATGTCATCGGGCGTGACGTAGGCGCGGCCGTGGAGGAAGGCGTGCGCCTTGGCGGCGCGAAGCAGGAAGATCGCCGCCCGGGGCGACGCGCCGAACTCGATGAGCGGCGCCAGCTCGGGCAGGCCGGCGTCGGCCGGCCGCCGGGTCGCGCCCACCAGGTCGAGCACGTACTCCTTGATCCGCGCCATCGGCGTACACCTGACTGCACCAGCCGCCGCGCCGCGAGCACCCGCGCCGGCGTCCACAGCCGGGCCGGCCTCCGGCTCGGCGCCAGCCGGTCATCCGGTCGAGCACCTCGCGCTCTTCGCCGCGCGCCGGGATAGGTGACCAGCAGCTTGAACATGAACCGGTCGACCTGCGCCTCGGGCAGCGGATACGTGCCCTCCTGCTCGATCGGGTTCTGCGTCGCCAGCACCAGGAACGGCTCGGGCAGCGGGAAGGTCTGGCCGCCGATCGTGACCTGCTTCTCCTGCATCGCCTCGAGCAGCGCGCTCTGCACCTTGGCGGGCGCGCGGTTGATCTCGTCGGCCAGCAGCAGATTGGTGAAGATCGGGCCCTTCTGCACCGTGAAGTCGCCGGTGCGCTGGTTGTAGATCATGGTGCCGATCAGATCGGCCGGCAGCAGGTCGGGCGTGAACTGGATCCGGTGGAACGCGGCATCGATGGTCGCCGGCGAGCGTGCGGACCGCGAGCGTCTTGGCCAGCCCCGGCACGCCTTCGAGCAGCACGTGGCCGTCGGCGAGCAGCCCGATCAGCAGCCGCTCGAGCATGGCGCGCTGTCCCACGATGACCCGGCCCAGCTCGGTCATCAGCTCGCCCACCATGCCGGCTCTCGTGCTCGATCAGCGCGGCGTCGGGCAAACCGGAGCCAGCGCGGGGGTCGGCCGCGAAGCGTTCAGGAATGGTCGTCATGCGGGGAATCTAACGGCGGTCGGGCCAGCTTAGCGGGCGGCGGGCAGGCGGGCGGCGGGCAGGCGGGCGGGCGGGCGGGCGGGCAAGGAACTGTCATTCCGAGCGCAAGCGAGGAATCTTGCCCGGTCGAGCCCGAACTCGGACGAGTAGATCCCTCGCTGCGCTCGGGATGACAGTTCCTTGCGGCGGCCCACCGCGACCGCCCGTCCCGCCGCCCGCCCGCCCTCGCCCGCGTCCCCCTGCCCGCTAAGCTGGCCCGTTGTACGCCGGGTCGCTGGCTCGTGTGCGGAGCACCGTCTCCGTGCCCCGGTACCACCCGCCCCGGAACTCGAAGTGCCGTTCGTCCAGGATCCGGGAGCTCAGGGCATCCGTGCCCTGCTGCTGGACCTGCCACAACAGGACCTTGGCCCCCATCTCCGCGGCCGTTTCCCAGACTCCCGGCTGCCAGCGGGGGGTACCGGTCGGCGAACTCGGGCTTGAGCATGGCTTCCCGGGGCGTGAACTCCATTCCCATCCCCACCTCCAGCGCGGTAAGGGCGGTTCCGCGCGTTCAGGGCTCTGGGGGCGACGAGAGATAGGATAATGCAGTCCGCCGCCCGAGCCACCAGGGGTCAGTGATTGCGCCCCTCACATCCCTCCCCGACCCCGGCCACTATTCGGGTCAACCCAGCCGAGCACCCCCGTCATGCGCATTGTAGTGACATTCGACACGCCGTACGGCGGATGGGACCACCCCGACCACGAGCGCCAGATGGCGACCGAGGTCGCGGCGTGGACCCACGACGAGCCGGAGATGGAGTACCAGGTGGCCGATGCGCTCCGGGAACGGGGGCACGAGGTCATGCTGGTCGGCGTGCAGGACGACCTGCAGTACCTGGTGCGCTGCCTGGACGAGATCCGGCCCGGACCTGGTCTTCAATGGCGTCGAGGCCTTCCACGGCAACCCGGGCTCGAGTACATGGTGCCCGGGATGCTCGAGGCGGAGGGGTACCGGTACACCGGCTCGCCGCCGCTCGCCCTGCTGGTCTCGCGCAACAAGGCGATGAGCAAGAAGGTCCTCGCCTATCACGGCATCCGGGTGCCGGGGTTCGTCACCTTTCGCCCCGGCGAGACGCGGACCGTGCCGCCCGATCTCCGGTTCCCGCTGATCGTGAAGCCGCTGCAGAGCGACGCCTCCGCCGGAATCGCCCAGGCCTCGGTGGTCCAGGACGAGGCGGCGCTTGCCGAGCGGGTGGCCATGGTCCAGGAACGGTTCGACCAGCCGGCGATCGCGGAGGAGTTCGTCGAGGGACGCGAGCTCTACGTGAGCCTGATCGGCAACGGGGACGCCCTCGACATCCTGCCGATCACCGAGATGGTGTTCGACAAGCGTCGGACCCGGCCCGAGGAGCGGATCGCCACCCAGTCCGCCAAGTGGGACGAGGACTACCGCGGCGCGGAAGGGGATCCGGAACGTCTTCGCCCGTCCGCTCGCCCGCGCCGCGCGCGAGCGGATCGACGACCATCTGCCGCACCGCCTTCCGCGCGCTCTGGCTCCGCGACTACGCCCGCCTCGACGTGCGCCTCGCCCCCGACGGCGAGGTCTGGGTACTCGAGGCCAACGCCAATCCCTTCATCAGCTACGGCCACGACATGGCCAACGCCGCGGAGAAAGCCGGGATGGACTACTACCAGTTCATCCAGCGGCTGGTCGACGAAGCCATGGCGCGCTATGGCCGCGCGTAGCCGCCGGCCCCGCCGCACGGCGCACCCGGAGCTCCGCTGCGTCTGTGGCCACGATCTCAAGAAGTACTGGTCCTACTGCCCGCACTGCGGCCGGGCGCAACAGTGGACGCGATCGGGAGGATGTCACGGGCGCCGAGTGCTACCGGTGCGGCTGGGTGGTGTCGGACAAGTTTTCCTGGTGCCCCTGGTGCGACGCGGACATCTACGAGCAGGGCTACTCCAGCGAGACACCGCTCAAGGCGCCCAAGGGTTTCCGCATGGACGCCCGCTGCGACTGGGGCTGCGGCGGCGGCGTGCAGTACCCGATGCGCTTCTGCCCCTGGTGCGGGCGGCCGCAGGGCTGGAACGAGGACGCCCTGTTCGAGGGCGAGTGCCCTCACTGCCACCGCGGGGTGGACGACTGGATGAACGTGTGCCCCTGGTGCGGCCAGGACGCCACCGGGCGGGACCTCATCCCGCGCGCGCTCACCCGGGTGCGCCGCCTGCTGCTGGTCTCCCGCATCCGCGACTGGGGATACCGCGTGCTGCTGCGCCCCGGGATCTCGGGCGTCGACCCGCGCTATCCCAAGGTCGGTGGAGATCGAGCAGCGCTACGTGCGTCGGCAAGCGGCGGCAGGACGAGATCCCGTGGACCATGCTGGTGGGCCTCATCACCCACGAGCTGGGCCACAGCTTCCTGTATCACCACTGGGAGTGGACCCGGAGCCGCGCGCTTCCGCCGCGCGTTCGGCGAGGTGGACAAGGCGTACCGCGGGATGGACAACACCTGGGTCTACTTCCAGCGCCGCCGGGTGGCGATCGCGCCGCGCGACTTCGTCAGCGCCTACGCGCGCCAAGCATCCGCAGGAGGACTTCGCCGAGGTGTTCCGGTTCTACGTAACCCGCCGAGGCCGGCTGCGCGACCTGTTCGCGGAGTTCGGGCAGAAGCGGAAAGGCGTGATTCTGTACGAGAAGTTCCTGGTGCTGCACGATTTCGTGCGGGCGCTGCGGGGGTGGGGATGAGGCGGAGGGGCGGGAAGGCGGAAGGACGGAAGGACGGAAGGGAGGGGCGTGCCCCGCCACTGTCATCCCGAGCGGAGCGAGGGATCTACTCGGCTGAATCGAACCCCGCTCGGCAGGTCGAACTCGGCCCGGCCAGATCCCGCGCTCCGCTCGGATGACAGCTCCGATCTCCGGCTCTCGGCTCGCCGCATCGTCCTTCCGTCTCAACACCTCCATCGCCGCGTTCCGCCCGTTGATGCCGATCACGCTCCCGCCCGGATGCGTCCCCGCCCCGCAGAGGAACACGCCCGGCATCGGCGTCGCGCGCCTGCAGCCGCCGGTCCCACATGTAGTCCGGCAGGATCTCGCCCTGGAAGATGTGCCCGCCGGTGAGCCCCACGCGCCGCTCGATGTCCGGCGGCCCGAGCACCTCGCAGCGCGATGATCGCGGCGCGGAAGGTTGCTGCAGAACCGCGCGATGGAGCCGACCACCGTCCGCCCCACCTCGTCGCGCCGGGTGTCCCAGTCCCCTTCGCGGAACTGGTGCGGCACGTACTGGGCGAAGACGCTCAGCGTGTGCACGCCCCGCGGCGCGACGCTCGGGTCGAACACGGTCTGCAGGTACAGCTCGTTCCAGGTGCGCGGCGGCAGGACGCCCTCGTTGGCCAGCCGGTGGTAGTCGCGCCACTCCGCGCTTGGTGAGCGGCGTGTTGATCTGGCCGGTGTGGTGCGGCTCGCGCGTGCCCGGGCGGGCGGTGAAGTTCGGCAGCTCGGTGAGCGTCAGGTTGACCTTCACCGTGACGCCCTTCGATCGGGATCGCTCGCACCCGTGCCGCCCAGCCGGCGTCGGCGCCGCGCCCAGCAGCGCGAGCGTCACGCGCGGGATCGGCGTTCGAGACCACCCGCGGCGCCGCGATACGCTCGCCCGAGCCCAGCTCCACCCCTTCGCCCGGGACGATCCGCGCCACCGACACGCCCGCCGCCACCGTCGCCCCCGCCTCCCGCGCGATGTCGCAGAGGAGGAACGAGACCATCCCCATCCCGCCCTCGACATACCCCCAGGTGCCCGGCTGCCCGTCCATCCGCCCGAGGCGTGGTGGATACCAGACCGACGCCGTGCCCGGATCGTGAGGGCTCGCGTTGGTGCCGATGACGCCCTGGCCCAGATAGGCGAGCTGCAGTCGCTCGTTCTCCAGGTAGCGCTCCACCAGCTCCACCATGGACCACTCGAACAGCAGCCGCCGCGCCTCCGCGTCATCGCCGAGCCGCCGCTCGATCGACTCGCGCGTGGGCGACGGGCCGATCCAGATATCGTCGGCGCCGTCCGGTCGAAGCGCGTCCCGGAGCCGCCGTTTGACGCCCTGCATCGCGCGCCAGCCAGCGAGGTCGCGCGGGGCAAAGCGCCGGATCTCCGCCTCGCAGCGCTCGTCGTCGTTCCAGAGCTGAATGCTGCTGCCGTCCTCGAACGGCACGAACATCCCTCCCACCGCCGGCATCCAGCGGAAGCCGTGGCCGCCGAGATCGAGCTCGCGCATGACGAGCGGATGCAGCAGCCCCACCACGTAGGCGCAGGGCGACATCCGTACGCCGGGCCACGGCTCCTCCAGCGTGCAGGCTCCGCCCACGCGTTCGCGGGCTTCCAGCACCAGGACACGCTGCCCGGCTCGGGCCAGGTACGCGGCGCACGCGAGCCCATTGTGTCCCGCCCCGACCACGATGACGTCCCACGCCCGCCCGGCGAGCGCCCGCACCGGCTCCGGCAGACCAATACGGCCGAGCACGGCGGCCGTTGGACTCTGCGGCCGCGCCGGGCTAGCCATGAAGCACCCAGCATCCCCCAAGCCACGAGCACCACGCCGGCCATCTGCCCTGCCCGCGCCCCGCCCGGAAGCAACTTCTCGAGCAGCACGAAGCCGGCGATCGCCGCCACCCACAGCAGATTCATCACCCCGGCGACGAACAGCAGCGCCATCAAAAGCCAGCAGCAGCCCACGCAGTAGCTTCCGTGGCGCATGCCCATCCGCAGCGCACCCCACCCGCCTTCACGCCACTCGGCCGCGAAGAAGCCGAGGGGCGAGCGGCAGTGGCTCAGGCAGGCGCCCTTGAGCGGCGTCCACTGATAGAGGCCGGCCGCCAGCAGCAGCCCGCCGCCGAGAAGCGGGCTCGCGCTGGCCATCGTCGGCGACAGCAGCGCCGCGCGGTGCAGCGCCCATTGGGCCGACGCCGCGGCCGTCGCGTACGCGGTCCAGACGAGCAGATATCCCAGCGTGAACACCGCGGGTGACGCCGCGGGCACCGACTGCAGGCGGCGGCGACGCGCGACGCCGGCGAAGAGCAGGATGGTCGGGGCCGCCGAGGGAACCATCATCGCGACCATCATCACGGCCCACATCCCGACGAGCCAGCCGAGCCCGGCCCGGCTGCCGTCCATGCCGGGCATCGCCATCGCCGCGCGCGCCGGCATCTCGGTCAGGTGGGCTACGTACGTCCACGCGAGCGCGGCGAGGCACAGGAGCCCCGCCGCGACGACCGCCCGGTCCCGCCGAACCAGCGCCTCCGGTATCGCTATGGCTGATTGCTCCAGGTAGGCGTGGAGTAGCTGGCGAACCCGCCGGGATGCCGGAACCGGATCTGACCGTGCTCGCAGAACATCGTCGCTGTCGAGGTGATATTGCCCACGTCCCAGAAGAACCCGCCCTTGGGGTAGACGATCTGCACCTCCTTCTCCGCTCCGGAGACGGCGTCGCGGATCGGCGTCTGCGTCAGCTCGAGCACGCCGGGGATGCGGTAGGAGGACTTCGTGCCGTTCACCGTCATCTCGATCGACGCGCGCACCGGCCCATCGAGAGAGCCGATGGTCCCGGCGAGCGCTTCGAACGGCATTCCCCCGGCCTGGCCGGAAAGGATCGTCGCCATGGCGTCGACTTGCTCCTGCGTGCCCGCGTCGATGAAGACCGCGACGCGGCCGTTCCCCTCGTGGATCGCCTTGGGATACATGGCGGCGATGACGAACTTGACGCCCGCGAGCGACACGTCCCCGTACCGTCCGTCCCGGACCTGCCCGCCGATCAACGCCTCGCACGGGCCCTTGTCCGGAAAGCCGCCGAACTGGCAATTGCAGCCGTGGCTGCAGTTGCACGCCTCGATATTGTGAACGGTGATGCGGTAGGGCACGCGGGAGCCGATCACGCTCTCCGGTGCCGAGGCGATGGTCTGCGGTGCCATGGCAACCCTCCTGTGTTCAAGCGGACAGACACCGGTGCCCCGGCCGTGCCGCCAATATGTAATCCCGTACCCGAACCCGGAAGGCGCCGGTTAGAATACCCCCGATGACCGAGCGCCTCTACTACACCGACGCCTACCGCACCGAATTCGACGCGGCCGTCGTCGCCCGGGCTGATGACGGCCGCCGCGTCTACCTCGACCGCACGGCCTTCTATCCGACGTCCGGCGGCCAACCGTTCGATACCGGAGACCTCGGCGGCGTCGAGGTCGTCGACGTCGTAGACGAGGGTGACCGGATCGCCCACCTCCTTGCCCGCCCGGTGGCAGGCGAGCGGCTCCATGGCCGGCTCGACTGGACGCGCCGCTTCGACCACATGCAGCAGCATACCGGCCAGCACCTCCTCTCAGCGGTCATCGTACAACTGTTCCACGCCGAGACGCTGAGCGTACACTTCGGCCGCGATGCGTCGACGCTCGATCTGGCCGTCGCAAGCTTCTCGCACGAGCATCTGGTGACGGCGGAGGCCAGCGCCAACGAGGTGGTGACCGAGGACCGCCCGGTCCGGGTGGGCTTCGAGGAGGCATCCTCGGCCAGCGGGCTCCGAAAAGCATCCCGCCGCGAGGGAATGCTCCGGGTCGTCGCGATCGAAGGCCTGGACCGGAGTGCCTGCGGCGGCACCCACGTACGCGCCACCGGCCAGATCGGGCCGATCCTCATCAGCGGGGTCGAACGCGTGAAGCAGCTCGTCAGGCTGGAGTTTCGCTGCGGGGCGCGGGCCGTGCGGCGCGCGCGGACGGACGCCGATCTCCTGGATTCGCTCGCCGCGTCGCACTCGGCCAGGCCCGAGGAGCTGCCGGCCCTGCTCGAGAGCCGTCGCGCCGAGCTCAAGACGGCCAATGCCGCGCGCCATGAGCTCGAGGAGATGCTGGCCGGGTATCGCGCGCGGGAGCTCTACGCCTCGGCCACGCCGGACGCGGGCGACCGCCGCGTGGCGGTGCTGCGCGAGGCGCACGGTCCGGTGGAGCGTCTCCGGCCCCTCGCCCTGGCGTTCGCCGCGCTGCCGGCCGGAGTGCTGCTGGCGTCAACCGAAGATCCACCCGCGGTCATCCTGGGCGCGGCCGCGGATGCCGGGGCCGACGCGGGACGCGTGCTCAAGGCCGCGCTCCAGCGGGTCGGCGGACGCGGCGGCGGCAGCGCGCGACTGGCGCAGGGAAGCGCCGGCGACGTGAAGGCGCTCGACGATCGTCGTCGAGCTGGTGCTGGCGGCTTTGGCCCGAGACAGTCCGTGACCTGAGACTCGCTGCGGATCGAGGCCGGAGGTCGGCCCCCCGGACGCTACTGGTAAAGCCGTCCCTCGTGCCGGATCCACCCCGCCTCGTGCCGCCCGTTGGGGTCACGATGCGTCCAGTGGATCACGCCGCCCTTGTCGTTCCACTCGTACACGCCCCGGATCTCCACCGAATCACCCGGCGCCAGCGGGACGCGCGGCGCGAGCTCGAGGTTGTGCGCCACCAGCACGCTCGGCCCCCCCTCCACGCGCACGAGGAAGCGCTCGTGCGGTGACCCGACCACGTCGTCCTTCAGCACGCGCGTCACCCGGCCACCCGTCTCCACCTCCACGTTCGACCGGCCCGCCCGAAATGCCTGCGTGACCATGGAGCGAGTCGCGGTGGTGGGTGCAGAGCTCGGCCCGGAGCGGAGGAGGTAGAGCGCTGCGATGACGGCGAGGGCGAAGCCGGCCTCAAACAGTCGGCGGAGGGGCCTAGCGATCACTCGGGGTGCTGGTGCCTCCCATGTGCGTCTCGAGCGCGCCGCGGAGATCCACGCCTTCGGCGCCAAGAAGCCGGAACAGTTCCCACTCCGCGGCCCGTGCCTGGTGGATGCGACGGCCGTTGTACATCAGCGAGAGGACCAGGATGCCGTCGGATCGCCCGAGATAGCCCGCGAGCGTCGCAGCGTCGTCCAGGGTGCCGGTCTTGGCGTGCACCACGCCCCGGGTCATCCCCTGCCGCAGCCGGCGCAGAGTACCGGTGCCGTTGGCCGGCAGCAGGAGCGGGAACTGCTGATTGCCCGCGAGCTGGGGGTAGCGGGCAAGGTACAGGACCTGGGTGAGCGGACTGATCCGGTTGAGCTCGCTGAGGCCGCTCCCGTCCACGAGAGAGACCCGCGCGGACGGCCCGACCACGCGCCGCACGTGATCGGTGACGAGCGCGGGTCCCGTGGTCTGGCTGCCGGCGCCCCACTGGAGCATCAGCTCGGCGCCGATGTTGAGACTCCGGCGATTTACTTCCGTGGCCATGCTGTCGAATGTGGCCGACTCGACCTGGGCCAGCACCAGCGGCGCACCCCCCGCCTTCACGACCGGCCCTCCCGGCGCGACCCACTGGATCCCGGCGCGCTCCAGCGCCGCGGCCCAGGCCACGGCCAGCACCCGCGACGGGTCGTAGGCAACGGCCGAGAAGCCCACCGGCCGGCGGAAAAGCCCGATCGTTCCGCTCAGCGTCCAGCCGCCGTCGGCGTTGGGGCGGAGCCGGAGGCGGCCACCGCCGCCGCTCACCGTGGCGGCCTCCATCCGCACGAGGCGCTCGACGCCATCCGGATACGCGCTCACCAGCATCGGCGGCGCCCCGGTATCTCGGCCCGGCCGGTAGGTCAGCGAGATGGTGTTCTCGTGCAGCGTGACGGGACCGATCGGCGGGGCGTAGAGCTGGCCCTCGAAGTCCGCCGCCCACACGGTGGGGTAGCTCGAGGAAGCGGGGCCGGTGGGACTCATGAGCGCGAGCGGGCCCTGGAGCTGCCGCACGCCCCGGTCCCGCAGCCGCCGGGCCAGTTCGCGCAGCGTCGGCCCGCTCCGGCCGGTGCGATCAAGCGTCGGATCGCCCGCCAGCTCGAGCGCCCACTTCCCTTGCCACCGCCCGGTCACGGAGTCCAGCGCCCCATCGCCCACCACCCGGGTGGTGAGGCGGGAGTCGCCGCCGACCCGCGCGCGGGTGAAGCCCGTGGTAAACAGCTTCGCGGTGGATGCCGGGATCAGCGCGAGCTCCGGACTGACGCTCCAGAGAATCCGGCCGTCCATGGTGCCGATCGCCACGCCCCACTGGCCGTGGCCGCCGGTACGCTCCGCCGCGCCCCGATACCATGCGTCCAGCGCTGCCCGCTCCGCGGGCGCGAGGGTCTGCGCCGCCACCGGCGCCGACCCAACAGCGCCGCACAGGAAAGCTCCGGCCAGCGTCCCGAGCAAATGGCGGGGCATGGATGGCTCGCGGTGAATGCGGACGAAAGAGAGGGCAACTGACAGGACTCGCTCGCCGGGCGAGGGGCAAGCGCCGAGCCACCTGTTAACTTGCTGCAGCTCAGCGGGTTACGATAATCTTCGGCGGCCCGGTACGGGCGATTTGCCCGATCGGCCCTAGACTCCGCCCGCCGCCGCCGCGGGAAAGCCGGTCGCGGCCCCCGCCCCTGGCGATTCGAGCCGGGGCGGGGGCTCGTCGAACTGAGCCGACAGCTCGTCGCTCGCCACGCGCGCCTGCACCCGCTGCATCACCATCTGCGCCGCGCCTGCCGCGAGGCCGAACTCACGGACGTAGTGGTCCGCTGCCACGTTCACCGGCATCACTCCCTTGAGCAGCCAGGCGAGCTCCAGCGCGTTCTCGACGTGGGTGGCGATCACCGCCTCCGACGCCCGGGCACCCGCCATCCGGGCCAGCGCCACCGTGCGCTCCTGGTACACCCGCCGATAGCGATTGAGGTCGAGGACGAGATCGAGCCGGAGCCGCGCCCACCCGGTGAGCGCCGGCAGCTCGGCGGGAGACGGGAGCGCCTTGAGGTCGAGCGCCGTCAGCGTCCGCGCGCGCACGACCTCGTGCATGGCCTCGG
Organism: uncultured Gemmatimonadales bacterium; assembly: GCA_963831425.1. GTDB lineage: Bacteria > Gemmatimonadota > Gemmatimonadetes > Gemmatimonadales > GWC2-71-9 > CAVVWJ01. The sequence continues at coordinate 90,068 of CAWHQC010000005.1, forward strand.
GCACCGCCGTGACGCGGAAGTAGAGATCCAGCGCCTCGAGGGCCGCGACCCGCGGCGCAAACTCGTTGACGAACTGATGCGCCTCGCGGGTATGGACGTCGATCAGCGCCTCCCAGCTCGCCGCATAGGCGACCCGGACCGGAAGGTGAAGCGCGTCGGGGATGCGGCGGAGAGACATCCTGCTGGGAACCGTCATGACGCGAGCGCCGCCGCAATATCCGGTCCCCGCCCCATCCTCTCAACCGCCTCACGCAAGTCGTTTCCCCCGTATAAGTCCCGACGGCCTGGCGTGACGAAACGACGATGCAATACGCGCTGGAACTGGCAGAGCTCCGGCGTCAGCGAAGCGGTGTCGGCAGGTGACGGGCGTAGCGGCTCTCCCAGACGCGGAGGGACTCGAGCGAGAGGCCCTCGAGCTCCTGGGACACCGCCCGGGCGGCGGTCAGCGCCGTCTCGACATCGTCCATGCGAGGGGCGCCGCGCGCGTTGCCGCCCAGTTCGGCCACCCCGACCAGAACGGTGAGCTGGTTGTTGACTCGGTCCTGGAGCATGGCCCTGAGCTTCCGGATGAGCCGGGCGCGCGCCAACTGGGAATGTCGGCGCACTGCCCAGATCAGGAAGCCCTGAAACCAGACCAGGAACGTGAGAGCGCGGCCCTGGGTGCCCTGGTCGAGTTGCGCGAAGGTCAGGGCAACAGCGACGAACACGCCGGCGGCGGTGAGGACCAGCTCGAAATGCTCGGCGAGCCTCGCCCGCAGGGCGTGGGACAGCTTGCTGGACGGAGACACGACGACCTCGGGACGAGTGGCGGCCGGGGATCAGCCAGATCCAATGTCGAAGAAAGCACTCACGCCGTCCAGTGGCAGGAACTGGACACCCTCAAAAATCGACCCCGCCAGGTGCAACACCTGGCGGGGTCGAAGGGCACTCTCTCGGGTCTGGCTCCTAGGCGGCGAGGTCGCGCAGCTTGTCTCCATGCTGCTCACGGAGCTGCCGGAGGGCCCGATCGCGGAGCTGGCGGATGCGCTCCCGGGTGACGCCCATCATCCGGCCGATTTCCTCGAGCGTCCGGGTCTTCCCGTCATCCAGGCCGAAGTAGAGCCGGATGACCTTGGCGTCTCGCGCCGGAAGGGCCGCGAGTGCCGCGTCCAGGTCGGTGGTCCGGCTGTTGGCCATCGTGGTCGCGTCGGTCGCCTCCTGCGTGATCGGGACGAACCGCTCCATCCGCCCGCGCTCGTCCGCCTCCCGGACCGGGTGATCGAGCCGCATCGCCTCGATGTGGAGCGCGCTCAGCGCCCGCACCGCGTCACGGGTCAGCCCCGTCGCCTTGACCAGCTCCTCCGTGGTGGGCGCCCGCCCGAGCCGCTCGGCGAGCAGCGTCGTGGCCCGTCCGAGCCGGTTGAGGTCGGCCGTCCGATTGAGCGGCACCCGGACCGGCCGGCCGTGACGCGCGATGGCCGCCTGAATCGCCTGCCGGATCCACCAGACGGCGTACGAGATGAACTTGACGCCCCGGTCGGGGTCGAACTTCCGCGCGGCCGTCATCAGCCCCAGGTTCCCCTCCCCGATGAGATCCATGAGTGGGACCCCGCGGTTCTGGAACTTCTTGGCTACCGAGACGACGAAACGCACGTTGTGCCGCGCCAGCTTCTCCTGCGCTTCCTCGTCACCGCGGAAGGCACGACGCGCCAGCGCCGTCTCTTCCTGCACGGTGAGCAGGGGAATCCGGCTGATCTCCTGGAGATAGAAATCCAGACTCTCGCGGCCTTCGTCGACCGCTCGGGGGAGCTGGGCCGCGCTCCGACGCCCGGTCCGGCGGGTCCGCTTCTTGGCTGGCACTGATATACTCCTATCTTTTGCTAAGGCAATTACTTGACCATCACTGCCCGGGGCGGGACGAACCCTCGCCATCACCGCGTTGATGACCAGCAAGCCCCAATCGTTGCACACGTTACCGAACAGGCCGGCGGCTCCTGGGGTTCCCTCTCGGCTCGCTCGGCGCCGCCTCCGACGGCGTTGCGCCGCCCCTCCAAGTAACCACTTTGCCGGAAACCCGCGGGGTCACACGTCACTCGGAGGTGGAACCCGCAGGGTACCGCTCGGAGAGGCGTGGCACGGAGCGTGCGGTCCCTACGCCCTTCGCTCCACCGTGGAGCGACCGGAACGAGGCGAGGAAGGTTGGGTGGCCTATGCTGACCTGCGACTACAACGGGTGGAACGACGCGCCCGAGGACGAGCGTGAGTGGTTCGACCAGCACCCTGAGATCTGGGACGGTGGCGGCCGCGAGCGCGACGCCCGGCCGGCGAGGGTGGTACACCAGCGGCGGAGTGGCTGGGCGGGGAGATGAAACGAGCGAGGGACCCGATGAGGGTCCCTCGCTGTGCAAGGTGGCAGCCCTTGTTCGCTTCGCGTTTACGCGCTGGGCGACAGCTTCTTCTGAATCGCCTCCGCCCTGTCCAGGTGCTTCTGGATGACCGGCTGCGCCTTCCCGATGAGAGCCTTGAGTTCCTCGTTCTGCGCATCGCCCTTGGCCGTGTCCAGGAGGTCCTTCACCGCCTTGTGGACGGTCACTTCCTGGTTGATGTAGGCCCGGTCGAACTCGGCGCCCTTGGGGGTGGACTGGAGTGAGCTCATCTCCTGCTGAGCCATCGGAGCCACGGGATCGTTTGCCGGCGCTTCGGGAGTGACGCCCAGTTTCTTGGCGAGCTGCTGGCCCTGCACCCGCAACGCGTGATGCTCCCCCATCATCATCTTCGCGAACTGCTTCACGTCAGCCGAGGTGCCCTTGGTGGCGGCGAGCGCGCCCGCCGCGCTGTCGGCCTTGTTGGCCTCGTCCAGCAGGGCCACGATGTTGGCGTCGCTCAGTTTGGACGCGCTGGAGCTCATGCTCCCGGTATCAGCCATCGTGGATGTGGCGGCGCTATCCATCGTCGTGGCCGCCGCGCCTGCACCGGTTTCCGCGGTGTTCGCCATATCGTTCCGCTTGCCATTGCAACCGGCCAGCACGGCCGCAACCGCCAGCGCGGTGCAGGGTGCTCCGTGTGTCCAGAATTGCCTACCCATGTGTCCCCCTCGGTGCGCGTTGTGCCGACCTATAGCGCTCCAGTGTAGCCAGTGGAGGTGGAGGTAGAGGTGACGAGGATCACCGTTGGACGCCGGTGTGAGAGTGGTCACCGCCAAGGCAGCCCGTCAGTGGGAGATTGCGACACGTCTGAGGCGAGACCGACCCTTCGCGACAGGAGCGCAACCATGGTTACGAAGCTTGCAGCTGGACTCGCGGTGCTGGCACTTGTTGGCGGGTGCAATCGGCCAGCGGACCGCGAAACGGGGGCGGCGGACCGGGACCGCTCCGGCACGGACACGATGATTCGAGTCGAGCCGCATCAAGGACACGACCGTGGTGAAGGCCGACACCAACATCGACGTGGACACGACCAAGCAGACCGACCACATCAAGGACAATCACTAGGTCGCAGAAACAAACCGGCTGAGCGGATCCCCGCTCAGCCGGACACCACTCTCCTACCACTCGCTTTTGACCGCCTTCTTCTTCCGCTTTCGCCGTTGGGCCGCGGCGGTCTTGATCGCGCGCGCCTCGCTCGGCTTCACGTAGTGCCGGCGTCGGCGTAGCTCGCCGAACAGCCCGGACTTCTGCAGCTTCCGCTTGAACAGCTTGAGTGCACGCTCAAGGTTGTCCTCGTCGCGCAGCCTCACCTCGGTCATTGGGTCCGCCCTTGTTGGACGCGCAACGTACACCCTTGGCGGCGGGGGAGCAAGTGCCGCGCGGCAGCGCCATGCTTTCCGTCCCGGGCGGGCGCCCGCACATTACCCCCAATGCGCTCGAGACGGACACTCACTCGCCCCCGCCCGGGAACCCGTGCGGCAGCGCTCCTGCTCCTAGCGGCGCTGGTATGGATCGGCGCGCGGGGCGCGGGCACGCTCCCGCCCCTGGCTCCAATAGTTGATCCGGTCAGCGGGGCGTGGGGGCTCGCCCGGTCGGCGGAACTTCCCGGCCGGTCGGAAGCAGGCCTGACCGGGCTCAACGCCGACGTGCGGGTGGTCTATGACGATCGCGCCGTGCCGCACATCTTCGCGGCGAACGAGCCGGACGGCTGGCGTGCACTGGGCTACGTCGCCGCGCGCGACCGGCTGTTCCAGCTCGACCTGCAGGCCCGTGCGGGCGTTGGCACGCTCACCGGCCTGCTGGGGGAGCGGGTACTGCCGCTCGACCGGGAGACCCGTGGATTGGGAATGGCGCGCGCGGCCGAGCGCCTGCTGGCATCGCTGCCGGATACCGGCGATACCCGGGCGTCGCTCGAAGCCTATGCCGCAGGCGTCAACGCCTATCTGGACCACATGCCGGCCGGCGAGCTCCCCCTCGAATACCGGCTGCTGGGGCGCCGACCCGCCCGCTGGAGTCCGATCCGGACGCTCGCGGTCCTGCTCCAGATGAATTACACGCTCTCGAGGAGCAGCACCGAGTTCGACTACCTGCAGGCCGCCGCGGCCGTCGGCGACCAGGCCGCGTCCGCGCTCTTCCCGCTGCACTGGCCCATCCAGGAGCCGATCCAGCCCTCGCCGGGCGAGCCGCGCCGGCTGCCCCTGGTGGTCCCGCCGCCCGCCGCACCCGACACGTCAGCCGGAACCTTCCTGGCCGCGTTCCCTCGCAGGCACGATCGCCCCCGCGGCAGCGCGGAGGCGGATCTCGGCAGCAATAACTGGGCGGTCGCCCCGTCACGCACGCTGAGGCACACGGCGCTCCTCGCGGGCGATCCGCATCTGGACCTGACGCTGCCCTCGATCTGGTATGAGGCGCACCTGGTGGTGCCCGGGGTGGTGGACGTGTACGGCGTCACCATCCCGGGGCTTCCCGCGATCGTGATCGGATTCAACCGCGACGTGGCGTGGACGTTCACCAACAGCGAAGCGGACCTGATGGATTACTGGGCCGAGGTGGTGGACGACAGTCTGCGTCCCACGCGCTACCGTCTCGACGGCGCCTGGGTGCCGCTCGAGCGCCGGATCGAGACGTATGTGGGCCCCCGCGGTGACACGCTCGCGGTAGACACGCTTCGCTTTACCCACCGCGGACCCCTGCGGCGCGCGGGCACCCGCTGGCTCTCCCTCCGCTGGACCGCGCTCGAGAGCGCCGGCGAAACGGCCGGATTTCACCGCGCCGCCCGCGTGAGCAGCGCGCACGAGTGGATGGACGCGATGGCGGCGTATCACTCCCCGCCGCAGAACATGCTGGTGGCCGACCGGGCGGGCGGCATCGCCATCCGCACCACGGGCCGCTTTCCGGTCCGCCCCGGGGATGGCCGCGGCGACCGGGTGCACGACGGCACCAGCCGCGCCGCCGACTGGACCGGCGACTTGCCGGTGGCCGAGTATCCCCAGTCGCTCAACCCGGCCCAGGGATTCCTCGCCTCCGCCAACCAGGAGCCGGTGGACCCGCGGGAGCAGCCGCGCTATCTCGGCGCCGACTGGCCGGCGCCCTGGCGCGCCCTCCGCATCAACCAACTGCTCCGCGGCGACTCGGCGGTGACGCCGGAGACCATGCGGCGATGGCAGACCGACACCCGGAGTCCGCGGGCCGACTGGTACGTGCCCTATTTCCTGCGCGCGGCCGCGGCGCTGCCGACCGATACGGCGCTCGGGCATGCGGCGACGCTGCTCGCGCGGTGGGACCGACGGTACGAGCCGGAGAGCGACGGCCCCATCCTGTTCGAAGCCGCCATGCGCGCCGCGAGCGAGGAGCTGTGGGACGAGCTGCCACCCGGCGTCACGCCATCCGGCGCGGCCTTTGTCGCCCTGCTCGACGACCCGTCGAACGGGTGGTGGGACGACCGCCGCACGCGGGCGGTCGAGCGACGCGATGCCATTCTCGCCCGGGCGCTGCTGGCGGGGTACCTCACCACCGTCCGGGAATACGGTCCGCCCGAGCTGCTCGGCTGGGGCTGGTCCCGGGTGCACCGGATCGACATCTGGCACCTGCTCCGCGTCCCGTCGCTCTCGGCCCGGCGGATCGCTGTGAGCGGCGGCCCTTCGACGCTCAGTCCGTCGAGCGTAACCGGCGGCAGCGAGGGTGCGAGCTGGCGGATGGTGGTCGAGCTCGGCAGCCAGGTACGCGCCTGGGGGACCTACCCGGGCGGGCAGAGTGGCAACCCCGCTGAGCCGCCGCTACGACGACCGGATCACGGAGTGGACTCGGGGCCAGCTCTCTCCGCTCCGCTTCCCCCGCGCCGCCGCCGAGGTGCCGGCCGCGTCGGTGCTCCTGCTGCGACGCGCCCCGTGAAGCGCGCGCGGTGAAGCGCGCGCTCCTGCTGGCGATCGTGTTCGCGGGGGCGACCGCGGCGGCCGGGTGGTGGGCGGTGCCGATCGTCGCCGCGATCTGGGTGCGAGTGGCTCCTCGCGGTCGAAGGCCGGTGCTCTCGTGCATGGTCGCCGCCGCCGTCGGGTGCGCGCTGCTGCTGGGCTGGACCACGCTGCAGGGGCCGGTGGATGCGGTGGCGCGGCGCGTAGGCGGCGCCGTCGGTCTGCCGGCGTGGGCGTTCGTGCTCGTGACGCTGCTCTTCCCGGCGTTCCTCGCCGGGGCCGCGGCGCAGGCAGCGAGGCCGGCCGCGCCACGGTGACCCACGCCACCTCACGGGGCACGTGCGGCGCTTACCATCACGGAAAGAGACAGGGAGGCCGGATGCGGGTACGACTCAAACCGATCAATGAGCAGGTTGTCGTCATCACGGGCGGCTTCCAGCGGGATCGGCCTGGCGACGGCGCGCCGGGCGGCGCGGATGGGCGCTCGCGTGGTGCTCACCTCGCGCGACGCGGTGGACCTGGAACAGGCCGTCGACCGGATCCGCGCCGATGGAGGCGACGCCACGTACGTAACCGGCGACGTCGCCGACCTGGAGGCGATGAAGCGCGTGGCCGAGACCGCGGTGCGCGAGTTCGGCACGCTCGATACCTGGGTGAACAACGCGGGCGTGTCGATCTACGGCCGGCTGGAGGAGGTCGGCCCCATGGACGCGCGGCGGCTGTTCGAGACCAACTACTGGGGCGTGGTCCACGGCACGCTCGCCGCGCTGCCCCATCTCCGGGCCCGCGGCGGCGCGCTGATCAACGTGGGCAGCGTCCTCTCGGACACCGGGTATCCGCTGCAGGGCCATTACGCGGCGAGCAAGCACGCGGTCAAGGGGTTCACCGATTCGCTGCGGCTCGAACTGGAGCAGGAGGGCGCGCCGGTCTCGGTGACGCTGATCCAGCCGGCCGCCATCGATACACCCTATCCCGAGCACGCCAAGAGCTATCTCGGCGTCGAGCCCACGCACGTGCCGCCGGTCTACGCACCCGAGGTCGTGGCGCGGGCCATTCTGAGGAGCGCCGAGCATCCCGAGCGCAATGTGCTGGTCGGCGGCGGGGCCAAGCTGTTCAACACCGTCGAGCGGTACGCGCCCCGGCTGGGCGACCGGTTCAAGGAGGCGACCGCGTTCAGGGCCAGCGCACGGAGCGGCCCGTCGAGGAGCGCGATATCCTGTTCGGACCGCGTCCGGGCGATGGACGGGAACGTGGCCACTACGAGGGCCACGTGATGCGGACGAGCGCCTACACGCGCGCGCGGCTTCACCGCGGAGAGACGCTGCTCGCGCTGGCGATCGCCGGCGCCGCCGTGGCGCTGCTCGACCGGGCGGGCGTGTTCGGTGGCGACTGACGCGGCATCCCGGACGGCAACCGGCTCGGCGGCGGACTTCGTCCCGCCGCACCCGACGCTGCCCCGCCTCCGCGAGGCCGCGGCGGCCTGCCGCGGCTGCCATCTCTGGGTGGACGCGACGCAGACGGTGTTCGGCGAGGGGCCCCGCACGGCCGATGTGATGCTCGTCGGCGAGCAGCCTGGCGACCAGGAGGACCGGCAGGGGCATCCGTTCGTGGGCCCTCGGGGCGCCTGCTCGACGAGGGGCTCGAAGCGGCGGGGATCGACCGGCGCCGGGTCTACGTCACCAACGCGGTCAAGCACTTCAAGTTCGTCCGCATCGAGCTGACGCGGCGCCGGCTGCACAAGAAGCCGAACGCGGCGCGAGGTGCGGGCGTGCCATCCATGGCTGGAGGAGGAGATCCGGCTGATCAAGCCCCGCGTGATCGTGGCGCTCGGCGCCACGGCCGCGCAGGCGCTGCTCGGGCCCAAGTTCAGGGTGACCGAGCGGAGGGGCGTCGCGGTCCCGTCCGAGTGGGCCGAGACCGTGATCGCGACGGTCCACCCGTCGTCCGTCCTGCGAGCGCCGGGCGACGCCCGCGAGGAGGCGCGGCGGGCGTTCTTCGCGGATCTGAGGAGGGTGGGGAGGCTGCTGCGGAATGACGGAAGGACGGAAGGGCGGAAGGACGGAAGGGGGTGATCGGGCCGGCACTGTCATCCCGACCCTGAGCGCAGCGAAGGGGAGGGATCCGGCCAGGCCGGGTTCGACCTCCGGGACGAGGGTCGATTCCAGCCGGGCAGATCCCTCGCTTCGCTCGGGATGACAGTTGACACCCCCGGCTGCCTGCTCACCTTTCCGTCCTTCCGTCCTTCCGTCCTTCCGTCCTTCCGTCCTTCCGTCACTCCGCTCTATCGTCCCCATCCTCCTGCCTCAGCGCCGCGACCGCGGCACTCACGTCGCATGCCATGGTGCGTTCCCGCCGCATGGCATCGACGAGGGCCTCTGCCTGCTTGATCTGGAGCGCCAGCGCGCCCGACCGCTCGATGACGTGCTCCACGACGGCGCGCTGCGCCTGCAGCGATTCCACCGTCGCACGGACCTCGAGCGCCAGCGCTTCCGCCCGCGCCAGTCGCTGCTCGGTGCGCTCGAGCTGACGCCGGCGCGCCTCGAACCCGTGCAGCGACTCCTCCGTCGACTTGAGCTGCGCGTGGGTGTCCTGCAGCAGCTCGTGGGTGTCCTCGATTTCGCGCCGCGCCGCGCCGATCGCCTGCGCGTGCTCCACCGACCGCTCAGCCAGGTCGAAGACGTGCTTGACCTGCGCCTCGAGCGCATCGACCGCGCCCTGCCGTGCAAGGGTCTGCTCCAGGGCCCGGGCCGCTTCCGCCTGTGCCGAGTCCCACTGCGCGAGCAGCCCTTCGAACTGCGCGAGCTGGCGCTCGACGGGTTTGAGCGCGTTGGCGCGCGATCCGAGCTGGTCGGCGAGCCGATCGAGACCGCCGGCCTGACTTTCCGCCTTCTGCAGCATGCCGCCGATGCCGCGCGAGAGCTCCTCGAGCCGCTGCGCCATCTCCGCCGATTCCTGCCGGAGCGCCGACGCGCGGTTCAGGTGCTCCGTCGCCTTGTCGAGGGCGCCCTGACGCTGCTCGAGCTCCTGGCCGAGCACGCGGATCCGCTCCTCGAGCTCGTCGAGCTGGTCGGTGCGGCCCTCGAGGGCGCGCACCGATCCATCCACGCTCTGCAACCGGCGCTCGGCGGCACTGACCGATTCGGTGACGCTCCCGATCGTCTCGGCGACGCGGTGCGCGGCCTCCGCCTGGCCGGCGATCTGGGTGAACCGCCCCTCCGCGCCATCCATCCGAGCGCGGAGTCCCTCCGCTCGATCCTTGAGCTCCGTGCTGAGGGCGCCGAGCTCGAGCAGGCGGCCGTGCATCTCCTCGATCACGCCGCGCCGGGTCTCCACGTCGGTCATCCCCGCGCGCACCTGCTCGATCTCCGCCCGGATGCGCTCGACCGCCGGTTCCAGCCCGCGAAGCTCCTGCACCTGCGCCTCCACCTTGCGGGTCCATTCCTCAGTGCTGGTGAGCCGGCTCTGCGTCTCCGCCTGGCTCTCGCGCACGCGGATCATCTCGCTCTGGGCCAGCCGCATCTGCTCGAGCCCGTCCGCCATCATCTCGTGGGTGCTCTTGAGCGTGGCGAGCTGCCGCACGGCGTCGTCGAGCTGCGGCCGGAGCGCCTCCACCCGCTGCATGCGCTCGGCCGTGTCTCCCGCCAGCGCCTCGAGCCGCTCGGCGTCTTCGCGCATCGTGCCGATCCGGCGCGCTTCCTCGGTCAGCCGCTGGAGCTCCTGCGAGAGCCCGGCCGACTGCTCGTTGAGCGTGCGCACCTGCGCCTGCACCGCCGCGGCGCCCTGACTCGCGGCGTCGAGCACGGCAAACCGGGCCTCGCACTCCTTCACCGCGCCGCGGAGGTCGGCCACGCGCTCGCTCACGGCGTGCAGCCCGCGGTTCTCGAGCTCGAATCCCTCGCTGCTCTTCCGCATCTGCTCCCGCAGGTCGCCCAGCGCCTGCCGGGCCGCCTGCTGCGCCATCTCCGCCTCCGCCTGCGCGGTCTGCAGCTCCTCCGCACGCGCCATCACCTTCACGTTGAGCGCCTGCACGTCGGCGATCTTCGTCTCGATCGCCCCGAAGCGCCGGATCTGCTCTTCCTGCCGCCGGAGCCAGGTGTCGAGCTCGCGATCCATCACGGTGAGCTTGCTGATCTGGCCCGCGGCGCGGTCCACCGCCTCGCGCTGCTGCTCGAGCGAGGTGGACTTCTGCGCCAGATGATCGGCGAGCGACTTGATGACGGCGAGCTGGTGCTGGACGGCGGGGATGGACTCCGTCGCCTGGGTGAGCGGGTCGAGCGAGCGCTCGACCGACTGCAGCCGCCGCTCGGTCTCCTCGAGCCGGCCGGCCGCGGCCTGGTGCTCCTGGTCGATCGCCTCGAGCCGGGATATGGTGTGCCGGTGGGCGGTGAGCGCGTCGTCATGCTGGGCCCGGATGCGGCCAACGCCCTCCGACATCTCCGCGATCTGGCCGCGCAATGCCTCGGTCTCGCTCCTGACCGCGGCCACCGGCCCCTCGAGGCTCAGCACCCGCTCGACGTCGTCGCGCAGGTGAAGCGCGCTCTCGACCTTGTGCCCAAGGTCGCCCATCCGGTCCTGGATGCGGTCCATCTCCGCTCCCGCATTGACCAGCCGCTCGGCCTGGTGTTCGGCCGCCGCGAGCCGGGCGCCCAGCGCCTCGAGACCCTCGACCTGCCGCTCCACGGCCGCGCAGCGCTCCCGCAGGGTGTCCAGCTCCGCCGCCCGCTCCATCACAGGGGCCAGCAGGCGGAGCTGCTCCGCGGCTGCCTCTCCCCGCGCCACGAGCGCTTCGAGCGCGGCCGTGACATTCGTCCCGCTCTCGTCCACGGCGACCACGGAATCATCATTGCGGCGGCGGCCCTTCAGGAACGTGACCATGGCATACTCCAGTGAAGAGCGCGGGAACTTCGCATCGGATCGGATGGCGCGCGGTGGTGAAGATCTTGACACGAGGCGGACCACGCGACCGAGTGCAACGGATGTGCCCGCGCGAGCGCCGCGTCCGGGAGCGGCTGGCCGGCCTGTGGAGGCCAGGCGCAACCACAGGCCGCCACGCAGGATGGCCCGACCGGATCAGCGGCTGCGCCGGCCTGGCCCGGTTGAGGCCGACTCACCCCCATCGCGACCTGCGGGGCCTTTTGGCAGGTCGCGGGATAGCACCCCTCGGCGGCTGGCGCGCTCGCGCTAGCGGTGACCCGGGTCACGTCGAGCGATGCGCGTAAGGGCTACCATGCACCTTGGTGCAGTTCCATACGCAGCCAAGGAGGACACGATGGCAGACAAGAACAACTGGGACCAGGAGGACAGGTGGTGGGAGCAGAACTTCAGCTCGCGCCCATACGCCTCCGGGCGCACCTATAACGATTATCGCCCGGCGTACCGGTACGGCTACGAGTCGGGGCGCCACCACATGGGCCGGAACTGGAACGACGTGGAATCGGACCTGCGGACCGGCTGGGACAAGTACGAAGGCCGTGGCCAGTCCACCTGGGATCACGTGAAGGATGCGGTACGCGATGCCTGGGACCGGGTCACTGGCCAGCACGACGTGGACGCTGACCGGATGAGCGAATCCAACGTGGGCAAGACCTCGCGGAACTTCTGATCCGCGGCAGAGGCGTGAGCGACGAGGTCCGGCGGATCGCCGGGCCTCGTCGCCTTGCGTCATGCCGTCTGCAGCTCCAGCTCGCGCATGCGTCTCGTCGTCCAGCTCGAGCAGGGCCGCGGCGGTGTTTTCCTCCAGGTGCGTCACCCGGGACGTCCCCGGAATCGGCAGCATCACGGGTGATCGCCGCAGCAGCCACGCCAGCGCGACCTGCGACGGGGTGGCGCCGAGGCGTTCCGCCGCGCGGGCGAGCGGACCGCCGGGCTTGGCGAGATCGCCCGTGGCCAGCGGGAACCAGGGAATGAAGCCGATCCCCTCTCTCTCACAATACTCGAGCACGTCCTCACTCTTCCGATACGCCGCGTTGTAGCGATTCTGGACGGTGACGACCTCGACCAGCTCGCGTACCGCGCGGAGCTGTTCCACCGAAACCTCCGACAGGCCGATGTGCCGGATCTTCCCCTCGCGCTGCAGCCGCGCGAGCGCCCCGATCTGATCGCCCAGCGGAACCTTGGGATCGATGCGATGAAGCTGGAGCAGGTCGATCCGCTCGAGCTTGAGCCGCCGCAGGCTGGACAGCACCTGCGCGCGCAGGTACTCGGGCCGGCCGTCCTCGCGCCACTGGTCGGGGCCGGGCCGGCGCAATCCCGCCTTGGTCGCGATTACCAGTCCCGGCGGGTACGGATGCAGCGCCTCGGCGATGAGCCGCTCGCTCACCTCGGGCCCGTACGAGTCGGCGGTATCGATGAAGTCGATGCCCAGCTCGATGCAGCGGTGGAGCACGCGGATCGCCTCGCCGGGGTCGTCGGGCGGTCCCCAGATTCCCTTGCCGGTGAGGCGCATCGCGCCGAAGCCGAGCCGGTGGACGGGCAAGTCGCCGCCGATGACGAAGGTGCCACTGTGGTCGGCGGGTCTGTCATGTGCCATGGTACGCTCCTGGCAGTGAAATGGCCGGCAGGCAACATGCCCCATCAGGCGCGGGGCGGCAGGGAGCTGGGTCACGTTCCGGCTATATTCCCTTCTCCCCGCACTGGAACGGACACGTGATGCCGCCCCTCTCCTGTCGCACGGGCCTGTTTGCGCTCGCGCTTCTCACCATGCCCTGCGCGCTGCCCGCCCAGGACTCGCCCGACGAACGCTCGGCGCGAGCGATCTTCGCCGAGCTGGTGGGCATCAATACGACCCACGAGCACGGGAGTACCACGCTGGCGGCGCGGGCGGTCGCGCGGCGACTGGTGGCGGCCGGGCTGCCGGCCCGGGACGTGGTCGTGGTCGGCGCCTCGCCCCGACGGCAGAACCTCGTCGCCCGCCTCCGGGGGAGCGGGCGCGCGCCCGCCGATCCTGCTCCTGGCCCACCTCGACGTGGTCGAGGCCCGGCGTGAGGACTGGTCGCTCGATCCGTTCACCCTGACCGAAAAGGATGGCTACTTCTACGGCCGGGGCTCGAGCGACATCAAGGACATGGCGGCCATCTTCGCGCAGACCCTCATCCGCCTCAAGCGCGAGCGGGTGCCGCTCGACCGCGACGTGATCCTGGCACTCACGGCCGACGAAGAGGGGGGCGACGACAACGGCGTGCAGTGGCTGCTGGCCAACCGCCGGCCGCTCATCGAGGCGGCCTACGTGATCAACGGCGACGGCGGTGATCCGATGATGCGGAACGGCCAGGTGCACGCGCGCAACGTGCAGGCGGCCGAGAAGGTGTACATGGACGTGCGGCTCGAGGTGCACAATCCGGGCGGGCACAGCTCGATGCCGGTCAGGGACAACGCGATCTACCGGCTCTCCGCCGCGCTCTCGCGGCTCGGCGCGTACCAGTTCCCGATGCGGCTCAACGAGATCACGCGCGCCTACTTTGCCCGGGGGGCGGCAGCGGAACCCGACACCATCGCGGCCCGGATGCGGATGGTGGGCGAGAGCGGCGACACCGCCGCCATGCGCCGGCTGGCGGCGGGCTCGGCCTGGTACAACGCCGTGCTCCGCACCACCTGCGTGGCCACGCGCCTCGAGGGCGGCCACGCCAACAACGCACTGCCGCAGACCGCCGCCGCCAACGTCAACTGCCGGCTGCTCCCGGACGAGCACCCGGAGGCCGTGGTCGAGACGATCCGCCGCGTGGTGAACGATACCGCCGTGCAGGTGACGGTGACGTCACCGGCGGTGCCATCGCCGCCCTCCCCCCTGGTGGCCGAGGTGCTCGAGCCGGTGGACAGCATCACCGCATCCATGTGGCCGGGCGCCGCCGTCATCCCGAGCATGGAGACGGGCGCCACGGACGGCCTCTTTCTGCGCAACGCCGGCATTCCGGTGTACGGCGTGGCGGGGTGCCGCTCGAGGCGGCGATGTACGCGCTCATGGACGAGACGAGCGGATCCGGGTGGACGCCTTCTACCAGGGGCTCGAGTTCACCGAGCGGCTGGTGAGAGCGCTCGCTGCGGACGGGGACGGCGGACGGGCGGAAGGACGGAAGCACCACCGGAGCGGCCGCCACCGACTAGCGTTCCGCCCTTCCGTCACCTTACCCGACGGCCTCCCTTCATCACGAAATATCACCCGCCGGAGCGCACCGATGTCCCGCGTCGGATCGCCCGTGACGGCCACCAGGTCGGCGAGCAGTCCGGGAGCGATGCGGCCCACGCGTCCGTCAAGATGGAGGATCTTCGCGTTCCCGCTGGTGGCCGCGCGGAGCGCGGCGAGCGGGCTCATGCCGTACTCGACCATGGCCTCGAGCTCGCGGACATTCTCGCCGTGCGGGAAGACGCCGACGTCTCCGCCGAAGCAGATCGGCACCCCGGCGTCGAGGGCCGCGCGGAAGCTCGCCCGTTTGGTCACGAGGTCCGGCGTCGGCGCGTCCCGGCCCTTGACCCAGCCATCGAAATAGGTCGCATACGCCTCGCCCGCGGCGAGCGTGGGGCAGAGCGCCACGCCGCGCTGGTGCATGAGCCGGAAGACGTCCGGCGTGCCGTGATCGCCGTGCTCCACCGTCGTGACCCCCGCGAGCACCGCGCGCCGCATGCCCTCCGCCGTCATCGCATGGGCCGAGACCGGGCGGCCCGCCCCGCGGGCGGTGGCCACCAGGACGTCGAGCTCGTGCTGGGTGAAGGTGGGCCGCAGCTCACCGCCCGGGCCCCAGCCGTAGTCGGCGTATACCTTGATCCAATCCGCGCCGCGGCCGATCTGGCTCCGTACGACGCGCATGATGGCCTGATCGCCGTCCGCCTCCTCCGCACCCTGCGGCGGATCGAACGCGTAGCCGCTCCGGCGCGGCCCGTAGCTGCCGGTGGCGACGATCGCGCGGGTGACTACCAGGAGCCGGGGTCCGGGGACGATGCCCTGCTCGATGGCGCGGCGGAGCTGGACGTCGTTGTCGAGCGCGCCTTCGGTGCCGAGATCACGCTCGGTGGTGATGCCGGCCCGGAGCGTGGCCGCGGCGTGCGCCACCGCGCGCGCGATGCGGAGCCCGAGCGGCTCCTTCAGCACCTGGTCGTCCCACAGGGTTTCGTTGTAGGGATGCAGGAAGAGGTGTGAGTGCCCCTCGATGAGGCCGGGGATCAGCGTCGTGCCGGCGAGCGCCACCCGCTCGGCGCCGGCGGGCACGGCGATCTCGGCCTCCGGCCCCGCCGCGGCGATCCGCGACCCCCGCACCATCACCACCCAGCCGCGCCGGGGCGCGTCGGCCACCCCATCCCACACGGCGCCGGGCACGAGCACGACCGTGCGCGTGGTATCAGCGGACGGAGGCTGCTGGGCGCCGAGCGCGCCCGGGGCCAGGCAGCCCAGCGCGAGCGCGGCGGCCAGGACCGGCTTGACGCCTGCGGATTTGAGCCGTAACGTCGCTGGCAGGACGCGTCCCCCGCACCGATTCCCGGGTTACCTCTCCGCCCGTCTCCCGTGCCGACCGCTTCGGCCGGAGAGGCGCTGTTCAGTTCCCCACTGATGGAGGTAGCACATGGACGCGCTCGTCGCACTGGGACTCAGCATAGGCATCCTCATCGCGGGCTGGACCTACGTCGCGCTCGGGCCCGGCGCGCTGCCGGTCTGGGCGGGCATCGTGGCCTGGGGGTGCTTCTTCGCCGCCGGCGGCAAGGTGCAGGGGCTGACGAAGACGATCGTGTCGAACCTGAGCGGGGTGCTCTGGGCATTCCTCGCGCTCACCGCGTGGAACCGATTCGGCGGCGGCGTGCCGGTGCTGTCGATTCTGGTGGGGCTCGCGGCGCTCTTCATGGTGCTCCAGGCCAAGATCCCGACGCTGGGCTTCATCCCGGGTGCCTTCCTTGGGGCGGCCACGGCTGTGAGCGTGGTGGTGGGTGCCAACGGCACCTGGGGCAAAACGATCGTGGCGATGGTGGCCGGCGCCGTGCTCGGCTACCTCTCGGAGATGCTGGCGGGAGCGCTGACCAAACCGAAGCGGGCGGCGGCGTAGTCGGAAGGCCTGGCCCGGGCACAGACACACAGTGCTCGGGCCAGGTGCCGCCTGTCAATCGGGGCCGTGCTCGACGGGGTGCCCTCCCACCAGACCGCGCACCAGCCGCACTCCGATTCCCCCGTTCTCCGTAGTGAATGCCGTCTCGAGATCCAGGCCCGTTTGGCGGTCCAGCTCGGCGTGCGCGGAGAGGAATCCCACACCCCAACCGCGCCACCGCCGGCGCAGCACGTTGCCGAGCTGCGCGTACAGGTTCCGCAGGCGCTGGCGCTCGCCCACCCGGACACCGTAGGGCGGATTGGTGAGGACCCACCCGGGTGTGGCGGGTGGCTCGACGGCTGAGATCGCCGCCTGGCGCCATTCGACGTCGGACGCCACCCCCGCCCGCGCGGCGTTGGCCGACGCCGCGGCGACGGCGCCCGCGTCGCGATCCGAGCCCACGATGATACCCTCCGCCCGCGCCAGGATGCGCGCGCGGGAGGCGGCGAGCAGCTCCTCCCAGATCGCCGCCTCGTAATCCGGCCAGCGCTGAAACGCGAACGCGCGACGGAGGCCCGGCGGGATCCGCCGCGCCCACAGCGCCGCCTCGATGGGGATCGTGCCCGAGCCGCACATCGGGTCCACCAGCGGCGCTGGGCCGCGCCAGCCCGTCCCCGCGAGCATCGCGGCGGCGAGCGTCTCCCTGAGCGGCGCCTTCCCCACGGCCAGCCGGTACCCGCGCCGGTGGAGGAGCGCTCCCGAGGCGTCCGCGCTTACGGTACACTCGTCGCGAAACAGGCGGACGACGAATTCCTGAGGTGGCGCAAGTCCCGTTGAGGCGGTGAGGGCGGGCGCTCCCGCCGCGGCCAGCAGCCGTTCGGCGACCGCGTCCTGATGATAGAGCCTCGACTTCCGCGAGGTTACGCGGAAGGTGAGTGCCTGTCCTGCCGCGGTGAACGCCGCCCACGGAAGCCGCGCGGCGTGCCGCTCGAGCTCGTGGAACGCGGACGCGTGGAAGGTCCCTACCCGCACGAGCACCCGCGAGGCGATGCGAAGATGGAGGTTGGCCGCATAGAGGCCGCGCCGCCCGGCGCGAAATTCGACGCCGCCGGGCTCCGGAGCCGCGATTTCCAGCGGATCCAGCGCCGTGAGGCCGCGGAGCTCATCGGCGACGAGCGGCTCGAGGCCTGGCGCCGCGACGGCGAAGCAGTGGAGCGACCGTTCGGCGGGCACGCGGGAAAGTATACGGCCGGGTGACGCCGGTCATAGTACCCGCCCCCCCGAGCGGCACTTTGAACGATGATGACTTGGCTCCGCCGTCTCGGGATCGCGGGCACCGCACTGCTCGCGATCCTCGTGACCATGGTGGCCCTGCTGCAGCTTCCGCCGGTGGCAACCGCCGTCGTGCGGAAGCTGCTCACGCTGGCGCCGCTCAATCCCGGCAATCGCCTCTTCGTCGGACGGGTCTCGGGAAACCCGTTCGGCGAGCTCACGCTTGAGGCCGTGCGGCTCGTGCAGTCGGGACGGGAACTGGCCTACATCGAGCGGCTTCGGGTCGAGTACCGCCTGCCGGCGCTGTTCGCGACGGTGCGCCGGCTCGACGAGCTGGACATAGATGGCGCCCGGATGAAGGCGCGCCGCGTCGCCAGCGGCTGGGACCTCGTCCAGGTGCTCCGAAAGTCCTCGGACACCACCGGCAGCGGAGGCTTCGCCGTGGGCCGGCTCCGCGTGAAGGATGCCGCCCTGGCCGCGACGCTCTCGCCCGACTCGGTCGCGCGAGTGCGCGTGATCGATCTTGCCGGCCGCCAACTGGTGGTCGCGCGGACCACGCTCGTGACGATCGATTCGCTGGGTCTCGCGCTGCAGCCGCCCGCGAGCGGCCGCTGGTTCGCGGTCACGACCCGCGGCGCGGTGACGGCGGACGAGATCCGGCTCGATCCGCTCCGCGTCCAGACCGAGCTGAGCCGGCTGACCGGCCACGCGGTAGTGCCGCGCCGCTTCGACGACGCCCGCGAGCTGGACCGGCTCGATCTTCGGCTGAGCGCGCAACCGCTCGATCTGGCCGACGTGGCGGCCGTGCTGCCCTCGCTGCCCGATACGGGCAAGCTCCGGTTCGATGCCAGCGCGCGCGCCGAGGGAGACTTCGTTGCCACCCACCTGGCCGCGACGCTGGATCGGGCGCGGCTCACGCTCGACGGTGGAACCCGACTTCGCCAGGGAAAGCCCACATCGTACCGGGTGCACGGCGTCGCCCGTCGGCTGGATCTGTCGCGCCTGGTCAGCTCGGCACCCGCCGGGGAGCTCAATGCCCGGATCGATGCCGACATCGCCGGACCTCTGGCCCGCGCCGACGGCCGCGTGCGGCTCGCGCTCGGCAGCTCGACGATCGGTCCGGCGGTCGTGCGGCGGCTCGACCTGGACGCCGTGCTGGCCGGGGGTGCCGCCGAGCTGACGCTCCGCGGCGCGCTCGACACGGGCACGCTGAACGTGCGGGGGCGCGCGCGCCCCTTCGACTCGATCCCCAGCTATCGGCTCGCCGGCTCGGCGCGGGGGATGCCCGGCACCGCGGCCGTCGCGCGTGCCTTGGCGGGTCCAGCGGGAGATCCAGCACTCGCGATCACGTTCCGGCTCGCCGGCGAGGGGAAGTCCGCAGGTTCGGCGCGGCTACGGGGCCGGGTAGAGCTCAGTACCGTGCGCGGCGGCGGACCGCCGATCCCGGTCGGTCACGCCAGCGTCCGACTGGCGGAGGGGACGCTGAACCTCGGTCCCGAGCTGCTGGTGGGTGGGGGACGGATCACCGCCGTCGGTCGCGTCACGTTGGGGGACACCATCCGATACCAGCTCCATCAGGGTCGAATCGATGGCGTCGATCTGACCCGGCTGTCGGGCGATACGACCACGACGACCACGGTCCCACTCTCCGGGCGGTTCAGTCTTGCCGGCCTGGGTACGGCTCCGGCCGTGGCGCGTGTGACCGCGCGGCTTCACTTCGACGAGTTGCGGCACGGCGAGCAGCGAATCACACAGGTGGACGCGACGGCCCGGCTCGATCGGGGCCGTTTGCGCCTCACGAGCCGGGCGGCGCTGCAGGGCGGCCGGCTGGTGCTCGACGCCGTGGGCCGGCCATTCGACTCCACGGCGATCTATCGGGTGCGTCGCGCGGCGCTCGACAGCGTGGACCTCGGGACCCTGCTCGGCCGGCCCGGCATGGCCGGCCCGGTGACGCTCGGCATGACCGGCAAGATCCGCTGGCGGCGAGCCAATCGCTCGGCGCTCGCGCGCATCACGCTGGCGCCGTCGCGGGTGGGTCGCGTCGAACTGGCCGGCGGCGGCGCGAACCTCCAGCTTGCCGGCGATCGCCTGACGTACGACGCCGCGCTTCATGGCAAGGGCCTCGCACTGACGCTCGCGGGCGATGGCACCCCGACGGCAGACGCTCCGGCCTACCGGATCCGCGAGGGCCGGATCACTTCGGCGGACCTCGGCACGCTGCTCGGTCGCGCGGATCTCCGGACCGACATCAATCTCACGTTCAGCGCCGCCCTCACCGCCGACTCGACCGACCGCCGCGCTACCCTGGCCGTGGCGCTGCTGCGCTCGCGGGTGAACCAGGCGGAGCTGACCGAGGGCTCGCTCGATGCGCGAGTGGTGGGGCCTACGCTCGAAGGCCGGCTGCGGGCGACAGGTCCGGATATCATGCTGAACGGAGAGCTCAGCTCGGAGGCAGACAGCGGAGGCACCGCGCTGTCCACGACCGGCGCCCTTCGGCTCGAACGACTCGCCCGCTGGACCGGCCGGCGCGACGCCGATGGTCGCATCGAGTCACGCTTCTCGCTCCGGGCCCGGACGGACAGCGTCGGCCTGCTCACGGTGGGGGGCACGGTGGACGCCGCGGGCGGCATCGGCGGCGTCCGGGTACCGGCCGTCCACCTGGCCCTGAGTCCCGCCGAGGGCGAGCTGCGGCTGGACACCGTATTCGTACGCTCGAATGTGGCCGTGCTGGACGGCCGCGGCGCCCTGGCGCTCCGAGCGGCGGCCGGAGCGGACACGCTGACGCTCGGGGGAACCCTCGGCGACCTCGCTCCCGTGGCCGAGCTCGCGGGAGCCGACACCGTGGCGTTCGACTCCGCTCGCGTCCGGCTCGCGGCCACGGGCCCGGCCTGGCACTGGCGGGTGGCGAGCGCCGCGGACGTCCATGGGCTGACGTTCGGCGGCAATTTCGCCGATCACATGACGGCCACGGGTGCCGCGAGCCTGGACAGCACCCGCGTCGCCGCCGTTGCCGGCAACCTCCATGTGAGCGACGCGGCCTACGGCCGCCTCACGGTCCGCGAGCTGAGCGCCGCGGGCAAGTACGACTCGACGCTGGCACTCGATCTCGACCTGAACGTGGCCGACAGCGTGCGCGTCGCCACCCGGGTGCGCGGCGCCATCTCCAAGGCCCGTGACACGGTCACCGCGGAGATCCAGCGGCTCACCCTCGACGAGGGTGGGCGTGCGTGGACGCTCCAGCGACCCGTGGCCTTCACGTTCGGACCGCGAGTCGAGGTCCACGACCTCGCCCTCCGCGCCGGCGAGCGCAGCATCACGCTCGACGGGGTGTTCGACCGGCGGGACTCGAGCAACATGACGCTCGGCGTGGCGGGGCTCAACCTGGAGACGCTGCGTGCGGCGGGGCTCGTCCCGGTGGGCGGCCAGCTCGATGGCGCGCTTCACCTCTCCGGGCGCGGGCGGACCGCGCAGGTCCAGGGAAAAATGCAGCTCGCGGTGCTCTCGAGCGGCCGACGGCTCGGCACGCTGGGCAGCACGCTCGATTGGACCTCGCGCGGACTGCGGATCGACTTGGCCGCGACCCCGCTGCACGGTGGCGCGCTCACCGTCGCCGGCACCCTGCCCTACCGGTTCCGCCTGGACCCGCGCGACACCACGAGCCTGGCCGACACGGTCGGGCTCGCCGTTCGGGCCGACAGCTTCGACCTCGCGCTGTTCGAGCCCCTGCTGCCCCGGGACGCCGCCCGGGAGCTGCATGGCCAGCTCGCGGCCGACGCGAAAATCCGGGGCACGGTCCACCAGCCGGATGCGGCCGGCACGGTCAGCCTGACGCGCGGCGCGATCGAGCTCCCGTCCATCGGCGTGGCGTACGAACACGGCGAGCTGTCCGGGCGTTTCCAGGGCGATACGCTCCTGATCGACCGGCTCGGGCTCCGCACCGGCAAGCACGAAGGGTTGGCCGCGAGCGGACAGGTCCGCCTCCGCCCCCTGAGCGAGCCGGGCCTGGACCTCGCGGGCACGCTGACGCACTTCCGGCTGGTCCACACGGACCAGCTCCAGACCGCCGCCTCCGGCCGCGTCCAGCTCACCGGGACACTGCTCCACCCGGTGCTGCACGGCAGCCTGCGGCTCGACCGCACCAACTTCTTCGTCGGCACGGCGGCGGCGCAGGCCAAGGTCGAGCAGGTGGAGCTCACCCCGGCCGAGTTGCGGCAGCTCGCCCGGGACTTCGGCCCGTCGGTGCTCGAGCACGCGGACGAGACGCCGGGACTCCTGGCACGGACCCGGCTCGATCTCGCGATCCAGATGCCGGGCCAGGTGTGGATCCGGCGGAGCAGCAGTCCGGAGATGGACATCGAGCTGAGCGGGAACATGCGGCTGACCCAGGCGCCGGGCCAGGACATGCGCTTCTTCGGGCATGTGGAGCCCGTGCCGCAACGGGGCACGATCGAGTTCAGCGGGCGCCAGTTCCGGCTGACGGGCGGCGACATCAACCTGAGCGGTCCGGTGGACTCGACCAAGCTCGACGTGAACGCCTCGTACCAGGTGCCCACCCAGGGCGGTGGCAACGACGAGGGGGTGCTCATCGACGTTCACGCCAAGGGAAGACTCGACAGCCTGGGCCTCGACTTCACCTCCGACCCGGCGATGAGCCAGGATGACATCCTGTCCTACATCGTGACCGGCCGGCCGGCATCGGACAACCCGCTGTTCGAAGGCGTGGGCGGCGGCGGCGCGGGCCAGGTCGCCATGAGTAGGCTGACGACCGCGCTCTCGAACGCGGCCGGACAGGAACTCGGCTTCGACGTGTTCGAGCTCCGCCAGGAGCCGATTCGCGGGCTCACGCTCACCGCGGGCCGGTACCTGAGCTCCCGCCTCTTCATGGACCTCCAGCTCCCGCTGCAGCTCGGCAGCCAGGCCCAGCAATCAGGCGGCTCCAATCTGGGGCCCGGCTTCGAGCTGGAGTACACCCTGCGCCGTTGGCTCCGCGCCAATCTGCGCGGCGGCAGCCTGTCACCCGGCTTCCTGCTCCGAGGGCGCCGTGCGTATTAGCCTCTGGGCGGCGCTCGTCCTCGCCGTGCTCGTGCGGGCGGCCCCGCTTCCCGCGCAGGATGCGCTCAACCGCGTGGGACCGGCCACCGAGGTCCGCTCCGTGGATTTCCGGTTCGAGGGAAAGGAATCGCTCGACCAGAGCGTCCTGCGGCAGAAGATCGCGCTGACGGGACAGGGCAGCCTCGTCTGGCTGCGCAAACTGTTCGGGTTCCTGCCATTCGTGCCGCCGGTCGGCAAGCACCTCTTCGACCCCACCGAGATGCAGCGCGACGTCGTTCGCCTTCGTCACTACTATCAGCGTTCCGGCTTTGCCAGAGTGAAAGTTCGCTACGACGCCAGCTACGAGGCCAAGGCCGACCAGATCCGCGTCACCTACGTGATCGACGAAGGTCCGCCGATCACGATCGACACCCTGGCCTTCACGACGCCCGCGGGACCACTCACGCTTCCCACGGAAACCCAGCGGAGCTGGCGCCGCTTTGTGCGGGGCGCGCGGAGCCGGGCCGACCGGGCCGGTGAAGACGAGCGCCGGGAAGTCGCCGACAGCACCGTGCGATGGTTCCGGGCGCACGGCTTTCCGTTCGCCTCCGCGCGGACGATCACGACGGTCGACAGCGCCGCCAATGTCGCGGCGCTGATGGTGCAGGTCGAGTCGGGCATGCGGGCCCGCATCCGGCGCGTCGTGGTCACCGGGAACGAGACCATCCCCCAGCGGGAAATCGTGCGGCAGCTCCCGCTCGGGGCGGGTGACCGGTACGATGCCCACGCGCTCGAGGAGGGTCGCCAGCAGCTCACCCAGAAGGACATCGTACGGCTCGCGTCGGTAAGCGTCCCGCGGGACTCCGCGGACGACTCGTCGGTCGTGGTCATGCTCCACATCACCGAGAACCCGGAGCACCTCATCAAAGGCAGCAATACGTGGTGCTGGCCGGGCACCGACTAAGTACGTATTGCTAACGACGCCAAGAAGATTACAAGCCCATGGCCAAACAGCTAAAGCAGTATCAGCCCGGCACGCCCGACTACAAGAAGACCGAAGACGACATGCTGAAGAAGCAAGGCGACCTGAACCTCAAGGTCTCGCTCCAAAAGAAAGACTTCATGGAGCAAGAAGGCCGCATCTATTTCGACGTCTCGCGTGAAATCGACGACGCCGTAAAGCAATTGGCCGCCAAAACAACATTGCGTTGGTCTTGCGGTTCAATGGCGATCCGGTCGATGCCATCAATCGCAACGACATTCTCCGCGGCATCAACAAGCCGATCGTCTACTACGATCCGCGCATGGACATCACTCCGTATATTCTGCAGGACCTGAACCGTTCGGCAGCCGGCGGTACGGGCCCCGTTGGCGTTTGTTCGCACGCCGACCCGCGGTGCCGTCACCGCTACGTTAGTCGTTCGGACCACGGTCGATCGGCAATCGGTTCAGGTCGAGCAATTCCTCCCGGCCATTGCGCGATCGCCTTCGGTTGTAATCCTTGTCTAATCGAGTGTCATTTCCTTCGCGAGTTCGAATCTTGAGCTACGCCCAACGCAAACGAACGACCATCGGACAGACACGGCCGTGGTCGAAGGCTACGGCTATTGGTCGGGCCGCGATGTACGCGTCGAGTTCCGGCCTGCCTCGCCGGGCACCGGAATTGGTGTTTGTGCGCAGCGACCTCTCCCTGTGGTGCGCATTCCGGCGAATGTCGCCCACCGGATCGAAGTCCCCGCCGCACCGTCTTGCGTCATGGCGCGGCCAGCGTCGAAATGATCGACACATTCTCGCCGCATGGCCGGAATGCAAATCGACAATTGCGAAGTTTGGGTCGATCAGCCGGAAATGCCCGGGTCTCGATGGCTCGTGCATGAAGTTCGTCGAAGCCCTCGATTCCGCCGGCATCGTGGTTCAGCCGGCCCTCCGCGACTCAGTTCATCGTTCGCGAAATCACGCGCCTCGGCAACGACGATCGCTGGATCGAAGCTCGCCCCGGCCGCACCGCCGAACTCACCGTTCGTTTCCGCATCGACTACGGCCAATTCGACGGCGATCGGGCGTCAAACCGTGCAACTTCCGATTTGCCCGGCCACGTTCCGCCGCGATATCGCCGCCGCTCGCACCTTCATGCTCAAGGAAGAAGCCGATTGGCTCCTCGCGCAAGGCCTCGGCAAGCGTGCCACCTTGTCCGACTTGCTGGTGTTCGATGCCAACGGTCCCATCGAAAACCAGTTGCGCTTCCGACGAATGCGTTCGCCACAAAGTGCTCGATCTGGTCGGCGATTTGGCCCTGGCCGGCTGCGATGTGTCGGACACATCGTCGCCCACTGCACCGGCCACCGTTTGAATGCCGAAATGGTCCGCACGCTGTTGACCGAGGGAGAAAAGATCGCCGGTCGCCGCAAAACCGCCTGACAAAAAATCGCCCAAACCCAGACGCAAAACCCATTAGCTATTAACCGCGAAATGGCAATTTCCATCTCCCCGCAAGCGTTGTCGATCCTCACGCCGAAATCGGCAACGATGTGACACATCGGTCCGTTCTGCGTCATCGGCCCCAATGTCAAAATCGGCCACGGCACAGGCTTGGAAAACAGCGTCACGCTGATGGGCCACGTCACGCTGGGCGAAAACAACCATCTCTTTCCCGGCGTGGTGATCGGCGCCGAGCCACAAGACGTCAGCTATCGCGGCAGCGACACGCAGGTCATCATCGGCGACCACAACATCTTCCGCGAAGGCGTCACGATCAACCGCGCCACCGAAAAAGAAGACGGCATCACCCGCGTCGGCAGCCACAACTTCCTCATGGCCTGCTGCCATGTCGCCCACGACTGCAAGGTGGGCAACCACATCATCATGGCCAACGCCACGCTGCTTGGCGGCCACGTCCAATTTACGATCATGCCACGCTCAGCGGCGGCATCGGCGTCCACCACTTTGCCACTATCGGCCGCTACGCCTTTGTCGGCGGCTTGGCCGCGTGATCCACGATGTGCCGCCGTTCATGCTCGTCGAAGGCCATCCGGCCCGGCCGCGCTGCATCAACGTCGTGGCCCTGAAGCGCAATGAATTTTCCGCCTGAAGCCGATCAACTGCCTGGCCGAAGCCCATCGCCTGCTGTACCGCGCCAAAGTCGGGCTGGACCATGCCCGCGAAATCCTCCGCAGCAACGAAAAACTGGTTCCCCCGGTGAACGAACTGTTGAGCTTCATTCAAACGCAGCAAGAAGGCAAACACGGCCGCTCGCGCGGACGCCGCCGTGCCGCGTGGACAGTGTATCCAATAATCCCGCCCCATGGGAGAGGGCTACGGTGAGGGTGTAAGGGCCAGACACTGACATAGAGCGACCTAGCCAATGTATTCGCCTCGCTGTGATCGGCGCCGGTCATCTTCGGCCGCATTCATGCCCGTCTCGCCAGCAAGTTCATGGCGTCGAGCTTGTCGGCGTTGCCGATCCGCTTCCCGAAGCCCGCCGTCTGGCCGAAGACGATGTCAGCGTCCCCGTCCTCGCCGACTATCGCGAGCTGATCGGCCGCATCGACGCCGCCGTCGTCGCCACTCCGACTCGGTTTCATCACAGCGTGAGCCTTGCTCTCCTCGCCCACGGCGTCCACCTGCTGATCGAAAAGCCGCTGGCCACTTCCGTCGGCGAAGCCGACGAAATGCTCGCCGCGCGCTAAAGAGCACAAGTGCATCGTCCAGGTCGGCCACATCGAACGCTTCAATCCCGCCTGGAACAACGCCCCGGTCATGCCGCTGGTCCGCCAGCCCAAGTACATCGAAGCCTCGCGCTGCAGCGGATACACCTTCCGCTCGACCGACATCGGCGTCGTGCTCGATCTGATGATCCACGATCTCGATCTTGCGCTGCACTTCGCCAATTCGCCGGTCCGCCGCGTCCAAGCCCTGGGCATTTCCGTCCTCGGCGATCACGAAGACGTCGCCCAAGCCCGTCTCGAATTCGCCAACGGTTGCGTCGCCAACCTCAGCGCCTCGCGCATCAGCTACAAGCAAGTGCGCAACATGCAGGTTTGGTCCGATCAAGGCTGCGTCAACTTCGATTTCGCCAGCGGCAAGCCACGGCCGTCTGCCCTGTCACCGAACTACTGCAGCGGCGAATTCGATCTCGACGACATCGGTCCATCCGCCCGCTACTAAAAGACCACCTGTTCGAAGATTTATTCCAGATGCAACGTCACGATGCTGCTGAACAAAACGCCTTGCTCGAAGAACTCCAAGACTTCGCCGGCAGCATCCAAGAGCGCGCGAGCCGCGCGTTACCGGCCTGCAAGGCCGCAACGTCCTCGCCGTCGCCGAACAAGTTCTCCAGTCCATCCACGAACACGCTTGGGATGGCCGCCGGCTGGCCGCACAGGCCCAATGGCCATGCCGGTTGCTCCAATTCTCCGCGGCCCACACTGGGGCGCCCAAAAACCCGCTGTCCCCGCCGAACGCCGCCGCGAAGCCGGTTAGTCCTCTCTCGCACTGGCTTTGCACAATCAGCGTGCTTGCACAAAGTCATTTGCGGCCATCGCGGCGATTAATCATTTCTTGGTTTCATAAATACGTGCCGTGATCAAATTTGGCCTCAGGAAATAGACCGGCAATTTCCGCGCTTGGTTTTGGGTCCGATCAGCAAAGACGTACCACCATTCCCCGAACAGTCTTAATGACCACGGGAGAAGTCTGCCACTTCGATCCGGTCCTGTCGTGTAGATATGTCCCTTAGCGAATTCATGGCTCTGCCGTATCCAGTCTTGGTTGTAGCGAACCCAACCACGAACGACTACTGGCAGGATCACAGTCAAAACATCGCGCGAGAATCTTTGCTGAGCATGTTCCATACCCCGCATTGTAGCCGATGGCCGGGAAGCCCTCAGGCTCTCTAGCCATAGCAAATGGTCGCATTACGGCAACAAGTCTCGCACCTTCACCATCCCCAAGTCGTCCAGCCCGACGACTAGCGACAGTTTATCTTCCGCCCGATAAATCGCTTCTCTTGATAGCCCGGCATCGGCACCGGCCCGCTGGTCCTGCTGTAAACTTCCAGTTCGTTGTCCACCAGATTCAATAGCCAGTACACCGACAATCCCGCCCGGGCGTAAACCCGCCCTTTTCACGCGCCGATCGAGTGTCAGCGACGCATCCGCCACCTCGACCACCAGCGAAACCATGTTGGGCATCGGCGGCCGGTCTGCGTACATGTCCAGCGCGTCCTTAACAATCGCCACGTCCGGCTCCGGCTGACTATCGCCGCAATTCAGCGGCTGCTGCATGGCAAGTGCCATCCTCCCGGCGTCAACTTACCAAGGATGTTCTGAATATTCTCCAACCGCCGTTTATGCTTCAACGTCTGCCCTCGCCACCACCACTCCTTCTAACAGCTCAAACGTTTTCGACTGGCTCAATTCTCCCATCGCCGCCTTGCGACGGAACTCATCGACTGTCAGCTTCTCGTTCGCCGGTACCGGCACAAACACTTCGAATTCATCAGGCGATTCAGCCATTTTGATTCACTGAAAACTAACGAGTGGGAATCGTTCTCAAGGCGACTATCCAAAGAACGACTGCCAAAACAAACCCAACTATTGAAAACAATCCTTTCGCTTCTAGTCCGAGCACCAAACACACCTCGCCCAGCAGGCCCAAAAGCTGAAACGGCAACAGGTCCATAAAGTTGAAAGACGGTTTCATTCTTTCATCATACCCAATCGGTATCGCAGAAAGCGGTAAAGACATCAATTCATCCCACCGCCCGCAACAATTCCTTTTTGCAACTCCATTCCCATCATCATCACATTAATCCCCGAACCAATTCCCATCATCAACACACGATCGCCGCTCTGATAGTGTCCTTGCTCAATGCCGATCGCCAGCGTCGCCGGCACGCTGCTGCCCCGGTGTTCCCCAGCCACGGAAACGTCACAAAATCAATCGCTGGATCCAAGCCAAACTTCTCCAGCATCATTTTCCGATGCGCCGAGCCTGACCTGATGGCATGCCGTTTTGGTCACATCCTTCACCGACCAACCCAAGCTCATCCAAAAACTGCCCAACGTTTCCTTTCCGACTGCAATCCCTTCGTGCATCAATTGTTCCGCATCCGTTTCCATCAACGGCTGCATTCCGCCGCCCACCGATTCGTCGCGCCCGCTGTGGCATAGATCATGCGCATCCCGTATTCGTCCGCGCTGCTGCGCAAAGTAACCGATTCTGCGTCCGGCTCAAATCTTTGTGCACCAACAGCACCGCTGCGCTCGCCGAACCAATCGTCAGCGATGCCAACGCCGGCTTCACACTCTCGCGCGTCAAATTCTGATTGGTGTTTAGCATCGCGATGGTCGTTTCCATCAGCGGTCGGCTCACTTCGCTCGCCACAATCAGCCCGCGCGAATTGCCCCAGCTCGATCATATTCGCCACCTGCACCATCCCATTCAACAAGCCCAGGCAAGCGTTCGACACATCGTAAATCAAACACTTCCTCGGCAACTCCAACCGATGATGCACGCCGCACGCCGTCGCCGGCTCCAGATAATCGCGGCACACCGATCCGTGCATCAGCGCCCAATTTCGCTCGCTCAATCCCTGCCGCCTCAATCGCCCGCCGCCCGCTCACCATGCTGATCTGGCTTGGCAACGTTCCGCCGGCCACAGCGCCGCTGTTTGATCCCCGTCATCAACTCCAATCGCCCCGCCGGCAGCCTCAACCGCGATAAAGCGGCTCCAAACGCCGCTCAATTTCCTCCGACGAAATTTTATTCGTCAGGGAGTGTATATCCCAGAGATTCAATGCATATATTCTGATACTTCATGCTCACCTACTCACTTCCTCAGCGCGCCCCACTCGTCGCTCGCTCCCTCGACCACTCCTACGGGGCGACTCACTAACCACCCTGCTAGCACACCATCTTGTGACAGCATTTCCACACTCCGCGCGAATCGGCGCAAATGCTTGCTTTCGCGAGTCGCCCCGCTAAGTTCGGAACCGTGTCGCTACTGGCTGGGTGCGATGGGCAGGTCCGAGTCGATGGAAAGAGGTATTACTGGTGGCTCCTGTCGGCCAACTAGGGGGCATCGAGGTCAAAAGGATTTTGATCCCGGCCCAATCGGTTGCACGAACAACAGGCAGCGTGATTTCAGGGAAGGAAACATCCAGCTATTCTTCACCGTGCCGGTCACGGAGAACGCAACGCTAGCTTGGGCCATCTGTTCACCCATTTCAAGGCACACGACA
>CAWHQC010000006.1:0-68477 GCA_963831425.1 uncultured Gemmatimonadales bacterium
CGTGGTACCTGGCGGTGGGCACGGCCATCGGTGCGGGCGCGCTGCTCCTGGCGCGCTCCGCGAGGCGCTCCGCCGCGGCGCGGTTCGGCTTGATGACGATCGTGGGAGGGTGGGGGGTCCTGGCGGGGCTCGCGGGGCTGCTGCTCGCGGGTCTCTGGGGACTCACCGACCACGCGATGGCCGCGCACAACGAGAACCTGCTGCAGTTGAACCCGCTCGCGCTGCTGCTGCTCCCCGCCATGCGTGCGGCCCTGGCAGGGAAGCCGGCGGCGCGGTTCGGCTACGGCGTGGCGCTGCTCGTGGCGGGATTGTCCGTCCTGGGCCTGGCGCTGAAGCTGCTACCGGGATTCGATCAGGTGAACGGGCCGATCATCGCGCTGGCGCTGCCGGCGCAGGTGGGCATCGCGGTCGCGCTGGGCCGGCTGCGGGTCAGTGGCCCCGACGCGGGCACGCTTCCCGCACGCGCCGCAGTCCGCCCCGCGTCTCGAAGTGTTCCGGGCAGGCGCTGAGCGCGCGCGGGTACGTTCCGTCGCGCCCGCCGTGTCGCTCCTTCAGAGGGAGAACCCCGTGCCTTCCGCCGCAGCCTCGACCACCAGGCGGGGCGACAGTTCGCGGGCGTAGACCCTCGCGTCGGCGAGCAGGCCGTCGATCGTGGCGTCGTCGTGCTCCGGCTCGTGGTGAAACAGGATCAGGCGGGCGCACTCGGCGTCCGCCGCGAGCTCGCACCGCCTCCCGCGGCGTGGAGTGCCCCCAGCCCGCTCGCAGCCGAATGAACTGATCCGAATACATCGCGTCGTGAATCAGCGTGTCGGTGCCGGCCAGAAACTGCACCAGGCGCTCGCGCCAGTCGTCCGAGACGGGATAGTTGCCGCCCGGGCCAAGCTCGTTGTCGGTCAGGTAGGCGATCTCCCGGCCGCCGGCGACCGGCGAGATCCGGTAGCCGAACGTGGTGCCCGGATGCCGCAGGCGGAAGGCGCGCACGCGGAAATCGTCGGAGCGGCACCTCGCCTTCCCCGATGTCGTGGACCTCGATGCGCGCCGCGAGCGCCTCGAGCGGAATGGGGAAGACCATCGGATCCATCTGCCGCCGGAGGATCTCCTGCAGCGGCACGCCCTCCTGCGCGCGCGCCATAGACGCAGAAGCGGTTCCCGCGCTCGCTCAGCGGCTTGAAGAACGGCAGCCCCTGGATGTGGTCCCAGTGGGTGTGCGACAGGAGGATGTCGGCGGAGAGCGGCGCCCTGCGCCGGCGCATCATGAGCTCGTGGCCGAGGGGCCGGAGCCCGCTGCCCGCGTCGAGGATGGCCAGGCGACCGTCGGGCCCGGCGATGCTCATGCAGGCCGTATTCCCGCCGTAGCGCATGGTCTGCGGCCCGGGCGTGGGAATGGAGCCCCGGGTGCCC
The DNA here is from genome assembly GCA_963831425.1 of uncultured Gemmatimonadales bacterium. Lineage (GTDB taxonomy): Bacteria > Gemmatimonadota > Gemmatimonadetes > Gemmatimonadales > GWC2-71-9 > CAVVWJ01. Next base: position 1,402 of record CAWHQC010000006.1, read on the forward strand.
CAGAAGGTCAGTCGAAGCGACACGCCGTCGGCCCGGTGGGAGGGAGCATACCCGAAGCTCTCCCCGCCGGGCGCCTTCGGAGCCGGGTGCGCAGTCACAGCCGGCGCGTGACTGCGTTCACGCCCGGCGGGCGGCCAGCATGAGGGATCGCCGGTCGCGCAGCGTGATCTCCTTCCGGGTCACCTGGATGATCCCGCGCTCGACCAGGTTGCGCATCGTGCGGGAGACGGTCTCCCGGCTCGACCCGATCATCTGGGCGATGGTGTGGTGGGTGAGCTTGCGGGTGATGCGGTCGCCGCCCTCGTCGTCGGCCATGCGAAGGAGCAGATGCGCCACCCGGCCGTTGACGTCGAGCAGGACCAGGCTGCCGATCTTCTCGTCGGCGCGCCGGAGCCGGCGCGAGATCTCGCGGAGCAGGGAGATGGCCACCTCGGGCGAGCTCCGCAGGCGGGCGTAGAAGTCCTCGCGCCGGAGCACGAGCAGGCCGGAGTCCTCCATCGCGATCACGTGGGCCGAGCGGGGCTCGTCGTCGATCACCGCCATCTCGCCGAAGAAGCTGCCCTCGCCCAGCACGCGACAGGATGACTTCCCGGCCGTCTTCCGCGATGATGACCACCTTGACCTGTCCGGCCGCCACGAGATAGAGGGCATCGCCGGGGTCGTCCTCGAACACGATGACGCTGCCCTTGGGGTAGCTGCGCTCGCGGGTCAGCTCGGCGAACGCGGCCAGATCGGGCTCCCCCAGGCCGGAGAAGAGGGGGACCTTGCGAAGGACTTCGATCGGGGACAGGGGCACGCGGGCCTCACAGGCGCGGAAGTGGTTGGGGGTACCATACTTGCGGTTGGGGGGGCTGTCAATCAGGAGGCGGGAGGGCGGAAGGACGGAAACGGAAGACGGGAAGACGGACAGGTTGCGCGGCCGCGCTGCCATCCGAGCGGAGCGAGGGATCTTGCCGGGCCGAGTCGAACCGCGGAGAGTGATCCCTCCTTCGCAGCGCTCAGGCCGGGATGACAGTGCCGGCAGCCGGACCTGTCGCGTCCTTCCGTCATTCCGTCCCTCCCTCCTTCCGTCCTTCCGCCTCCTTCCATTAACCCCCCTCCCCGCTATGTTTACCGGCTTCGCACTAACTGACAGGAGTCGTACCGTGAAGCCCGATCTGCACCCGACCTACAAGAAGGTCACGGCCGTCTGCGCCTGCGGGAACTCGTTCGAGACCCGCTCCACGGCCGCGTCCATTCACGTGGAAGTCTGCGCGCAGTGCCATCCCTACTTCACCGGCAAGCAGCGGCTGGTGGATACCGCCGGCCGGGTCGACCGGTTCCGCCGGAAGTACCAGACCGAGCCGGCCGCCGCCCCCAAGGCCTAAGGCATGGAGGCTCGACTCCGCCAGGCGCTGCAGCGGGCGGAGGAGGTCGAGCGGCTCCTCGCCGACCCGGCGGTCGCCCGGGATCCGGCGCAGCTGCAATCGCTCGGGCGGGAGCACGCGCGGCTCGCCCCGATCGTGCGCCTGGCCGAGCGGCTGGCCCGGCTGGAAAGCGAACTGGAACAGGCTCGGGAGCTCGCCGGCGAGGCGGATCCCGAGCTTGTTGCGTTGGCCCGGGCCGATCTTGGCCCGCTTGCCCCCCGAGATCGCCGCGGTCTCCGAGCGAGCTGCAGGAGCTGCTGGTCCCGCGCGACCCCCATGACGACCGCGACGCCATCATGGAGATCCGCGCCGGTACCGGCGGCGACGAGGCCGCGCTGTTCGCCGCCGACCTCTACCGCATGTATCAGCGCTTTTCCGAGCGCCACGGCCTCCGCTGGGAGCCGATGTCGCTGAGCGACGGCACCCTCGGCGGCATCAAGGAAGCGATCGTCGCCGTGCGCGGCGCCGGAGGCGTACGGGCTGCTGCGCCGGGAGTCGGGTGTGCACCGGGTCCAGCGCGTCCCGGCCACCGAGACCCAGGGCCGGATCCACACCTCCGCCGCGACGGTCGCCGTGCTGCCCGAGGCCGAGGAGGTGGACATCAAGATCGAGCCGCAGGGATCTCAAGATCGACGTCTTCCGCTCGTCGGGCCCCGGCGGCCAGAGCGTCAACACCACCGACAGCGCCGTCCGCATCACCCATCTGCCGACCGGCGCTGGTGGTGAGCCAGCAGGATCAGAAGTCGCAGCTCCAGAACAAGCTCAAGGCGATGGAGGTGCTCCGGGCGCGGCTGCTCGACCGGATGATCGCCGAGCAGGAGTCGGCGCGCGCGCGCGACCGCCGCGCCATGGTCGGCACCGGCGACCGGTCGGCCAAGATCCGCACCTACAACTTTCCCCAGAGCCGGGTGACCGACCACCGGATCAACCTCTCGGTGCACAACCTCGCCGACGTGATCAATGGCGATCTCGACGACGCTGGTCGAGGCGCTGCGCGATGGCGAGCCGGCAGGAGCAGGATGCGGTCTGAGGCTGGGCGTCGCGCGCGCGTCGCTGCTCGCCGACGGCGCCGCGGCGCTCGAGGCCGGCGGGATCGGCGCCGTCGCGGCGCGAGGCGCTGCGCCTCTGGACCGACGCTGCGCCGGCGAGGGCTCGGCCGCGGCGCTGGTCACGCCGAGCGAGCCGGTCTCGGCGGAGCGCGCCGACGCCTACTGCCGCGGCCGTCCGCCGCCGCGCCGCCGGCGAGCCGCTCGCCCACGTGACCGGGCTCGTCGGGTTCCGCCACCTCATGCTGCGGTGCGACCGGCGGGCGCTCATCCCGCGCCCCGAGACCGAAGGGCTGGTCGAGCTGCGTCCTGGCCCGGGTGCGCGACCGGGCGGGTGGCCGACGTGGGCACCGGCAGCGGGTGCATCGCCCTGAGCCTGGCGCGGCGAGGGCGCGCTACGCCGAGGTCGTGGCGATCGACCTGTCGCCCGGCGCGCTCGCGCTCGCGGCGCGAGAACCGCGGCGGCTGTGCGGCGCGCGGGTCGCGCTGGTCCGGGGCGATCTGCTGCGGCCCTGCGTGGCGGCGAGCCTCGACGCGCTGGTCTCGAATCCCCCCTATCTTACGGCGGCGGAGTACGCCGCCCTGGATCCGTCGGTTCGGGACTGGGAGCCGGCCCTGGCGCTGGCGGGCGGGCGCGACGGCCTCGAGGCCGATCGGGCGGCTGCTCGACGCGGGGCGCGCGGTCGTGCGGCCCGGCGGGTGGCTGGCACTGGAGATCGATTGTGCCCGGGCGGCGCACTGCGCCGGGCGGGCCGGCGCGCTCGGGCTGGACCGACGTCGCCATTCATGCTGACCTTTTCGGCCGCGAGCGCTACCTGCTCGCGCGCAGGAGCGATGCCCCGTGATCTGGGACAAGGCGCAGGATCTCGGACGACTGATCGGCCAGTCGACGGAATACCAGGCACTGCGGCGGGCGGAGGCGACGCTGCGCGAGGACAAGGATACCGTGGCGAAGCTGGACCAGATCCAGACGCTGGCGCGCCAGGTGGACCAGATGGTCGTCGACCGGGCAGATGCCCGACCAGGCCACGGCCGAGTCGTACGAGGCCGCCGTGCGCGACCTCGAGATCAGCCCGGTGGGGCAGGCGTACGTGGTGGCGCGGTCGAACTTCGAGAAGCTGATGGCGAAGGTCAACCAGCAGATCAGCGAAGGGATGGAGAAGGGCGCGACCAGCAGCATCATCACGCTGGGATGAGCCGGCCGCGGGCTCTTCATCGTGCTGGAGGGTCCCGAGGGCTCGGGCAAGTCGACGCTGCAGCGGGCCGCTCGCCGACCGGATGCGCGAGCGCGGCGTGGATCCGGTGGTGGTGCGCGAGCCGGGCGGCACGCGGGCCGGGAGAGATCGCCCGCGAAGCGCTGCTCGATCCGGAGCACCCGGTGGGAGCGCTCGCGGAGCTGTTTCTGTACCTCGCCGCGCGCGCGGAGCTGGTGGCGACGGTCATCGCGCCCGCGCTGGCGGCCGGGCGGGTGGTGCTCTCGGACCGGTTCGCGCTGTCCACCGAGGCGTATCAGATGGCGGGCCGGGGCTTCCGGCCGAGGTGGTGCTGCCCGCCAATCGTGCCGCGGCCGGCGGGCTGCGAGCCGGATCTGACGCTGATCCTCGATCTCGCCCCCGAAGTCGGGCGCGCGCGTCAGGTGGCGGCCGGGAAACGGCTCGACCGGCTCGACGCCGAGAGCACCGAGTTCCACCGCCGGGTGATCGACGTACTACCTGGCGGTGCGAGGGCGACGGGGTGCGACATTTGGATGGGTGTCTGCCGCCGGACCGGCTCTTGCAGGCGGCGTGGGCGGAGATCGTCGAGCGCCCCGCGATTGCCGGCAAGGCGGGTGAGCTCGCGCCGCGGACGCGGCGGCTAGCGGCTGGACGGAGTCATTCCGCAGGACCGGAGGCAGTATGAAGCAGCGTTGGGGTCTGATCGTGCTCGTCGCCGTGATCTCCTTCCTGAGCGGCGGCTGGCTGTTGCAGCGCGGCGTGCGCGAGCGGCGGCAACGTGTATCAGCAGGCCCGTCTGTTCGACGACGTGCTGGGGCACGTCAACGCCTACTACGTCGACTCGATCGGCGAGACCGACCTGTACGACCGCGCCACGCGCGGGATGCTCGAACAGCTGAAGGACCCCTACTCGGTGCTCCTGACCGGCGACGACTACAAGGCGCTCACCGAGCAGACCTCGGGCAACTACGCCGGCCTCGGCATCCAGATCGACGTGCGGGATGGCTGGATCACCGTCGTGGCGCCGCTGCCGGAGACGCCGGCCGAGCGCGCCGGGGTGGCCACCGGCGACCAGATCATCGAGGTGGACGGCAAGTCCACCGAGGGCTGGAAGAACGACGAGGCGGTGAAGGCGCTGCGCGGCGAGGCCGGCTCGAAGGTCACGATCACCGTGCGCCGGTCGGGCGTGACCGATCCCATCAAGTTCACCCTCACCCGCGCGCAGATCCACGTCCGCTCGGTTCCGCCGGGGACGCATGTTCGACGGCGGCGTCGGCTACATCTCGCTCAATCCCGTCGCCGAGACCTCGGCCGAGGAGCTGCAGCAGCGAGGTCGTCGCGCATGAAGTCGAAGGGGATGAAGTCCATGATCCTCGACCTCCGGCTCAACCCGGGCGGGCTGCTCGATCAGGGCGTCAAGGTGGCCGATCTCTTCCTCGACCCGAAGCAGGAGATCGTCGCCACCCGTGGCCGCGCCCGGGGCTCCACCAAGGAGTTCTACGACGACGCGCGGCAGGCCTGGCCCGACCTGCCGATCGTGGTGCTGGTGAACGACGGCACCGCCAGCGCCGCGGAGATCATCGCCGGCGCGCTGCAGGACCATGACCGCGCGGTGGTCGTCGGCACGCCGACCTTCGGCAAGGGGCTGGTGCAGACCCTGTTCCCGCTGGGCGACGGCGTGGCGCTCAAGCTGACGACCGCCCGCTGGTACACGCCGAGCGGCCGGACCATTCAGCGCGACGCGAAGAACGAGGAGGAGCAGGCGCAGCAGGCCGCGATCGAGGCCGGCGACACCCTGCCCGGCGTGCCCGACAAGGAGCACACCGACTCGGCCATCCGCAGCCGGCCGATTTTCCACACCGACGCTGGGCGAGTGGTGCGCGGCGGCGGCGGCATCGTGCCCGACCTCGTGATCCGTCCCGACACGCTGTCCGGCGGCGAGAAGGATTTCGCCAAGGCGCTGGGCAGCCACCTGCCCGAGTACCGCGACGTGCTCACGAGCATCGCGCTCGAGGCCAAGAACAAGGGGACGGTCAAGTCCGAATCGTTCACGGTGACGCCGGAGATGCGCCAGGAGCTGTATCAGCAGCTCCGGGCCAAGGGGATCGAGATGACGCCCCAGGTCTTCGAGGCCGCCAATGGTCTGGCTCTCACGAGCAGATCGGCTACGAGGTCGCCCGCTACGTGTTCGGCCGGCCGGCGGAGTTCCGCCGCCAGGCGCACAACGACCCGCAGATGCAGACCGCGATGGCCCTGCTCCGCAAGGCGCAGAGCCCGCGCGAGCTGCTGGGGCTGGCCATGGCCGAACCGGGCGGCGACCACGGCGCAGAACTAGAACGTGGGATCACGCGCGAGTTCGCCCTGAGCACCGTGAAGGGGACATGACTCAGGTCATGTCCCCTTCACGGCGTTCGGGGTGAGGCGCCGTCGCGCGGGCGTTCGATGACGATGCCTTCCGAGTGGCAACCCATCTCCATCGTCGGAGCCGGCCGCATGGGCCGTGGCCTCGCCCTCGCGCTGGAGCGCACCGGCGCCGAGGCCCGGGTGCTCACCCGGTCTCGCCGGCCGGAGGAGACCCGGTGCGCGGCGCTGGTTCTGCTCGCGGTGCCGGACGACGCGATCATGAGCCTGGCGGCGGCGCTGGCGGGTGAGGGCGCGGTAAGCGCCCGACAGGTGGTGCTGCACCTCTCCGGTCTGCTCGACCGCCGGGCGCTCGAGCCGCTGGCCGCGACCGGCGCGGGCCTCGGCTCGTTCCACCCGCTTCAGACGATCGCCGCGCCATCCGCCGCGCCGCAGCTCCTTGCCGGGTCGTTCGCCGGCCTGGAGGGAGACGCGCGTTCCCTTGCCGCGGGCGAGTGGCTCGCCGCGACGCTCAGCATGCGGCCCGTCCGGCTCACGCCCGGCGCCAAGCCAGCGTACCACGCGGGGGCGGTGATCGCCTCGAACTACGCCGTCGTCCTGGCCGACATGGCCGAGCGGCTCGCGCGCCAGGCCGGCCTGTCGGCGGCGGACGCCGCGGCGATGTATCTGCCGCTCATGCAAGGCACCGTCGCCAATCTCGCCGGTGGGTCGGTCGCGGCGCTCACCGGCCCCATTCGCCGCGGCGACGCGGCCACGGTCCGGGCACACATCGCTGTCCTTGCCCCGGAGGACAGGGAACTCTATCGCCAGCTGGGTCTGGCTGCCCTTCGACTCGCCCGGGAGGCCGGCCTGCCGCCCGCGCGGGCGGCGGAGGTGAAGCGGGCGCTGGAGGGGTGGTCGAAGGGGAGCGGTGAGCGGTAGGCGGTGAGCAGTAAGCGGTGAGCAGTAAGCGGTGAGCAGTAAGCGGTCGCCCGGAGATCTCCCCCGTTCCGTCCTTCCGTCCTTCCCTCCTTCCGTCTTCCGCTACCGCTCGACCACCCGCACCCCCGCCGGCACCTGGAACGTGAACGTCTTGTCCGGCACCGGCTGGTTTACCCGAACCCGTGAGAGGGTGAGCGTGCGGGTCGCACCAGAGTGCTCCGTGATCTCGAGCCGGCGCGGCAGTGCGTCGTCGCGGTCGAGCCACAGCACGGCCCTCTCGAAGGGCAGGTCGGGCACGGCGGGCACCAGTTGCACGACGTCCACCCGGCGGCCGTCGAGTCGGTCCGCGCGCACGTACGACGCGGTGTAGCGCTCGGCGGGGCGGTCGAGCAGCCAGCCGAGCATGTTGTAGCCGTACACCGGGCCGCCGCTCGGGACCCCCATCCGGATCACCTGGCCGGGCGTCGTGCTCGGGGTGTAGATCCAGACGTAGCGGCCGTCGATCACGATGGCCTCGCCGGACGGGTCGGTGAAGTGCATGGCGAGCTTGTCGGGGCCGGCCTGCACCAGCGTTCCCCGACTCTCCGCGCTGTCGATCATGGGGTTGTCGATCACCTGAACGAAGTCGGCCCTGAGGCTCGACAGCGAGCGGTAGACGCGCGAGGAGCGGCCGACGATCGCCTGCGCGTCCTGGGCTCGGGCGAGGGCGAGGGGCGCCGCGAGCGCAGCCACGATCAGCAGGACGACTCGGGCAACGGCGCGGGTGGTCACGCTCTGGCTCCCGCGGGCTCAGCCACGCGCCGCCCGATCGCCTCCGCGATGAGGCGCACTTCCTTCATCAGCCGCTCGAACTGGTCGGGATAGAGGCTCTGGGCGCCATCGGAGAGCGCGCGGTCGGGCGCGGGGTGCACTTCGACCAGCAGTCCGTCCGCACCCGCCGCCACCGCGGCCCGAGCCATGGGAATCACCATGTCCCGGTGTCCGGTGCCGTGGCTCGGGTCGGCCACGATCGGCAGGTGCGACAGGCCGTGCACGACGGGGATGGCGGTCAGGTCCAGCAGGTTGCGGGTGGAGGGGTCGAAGCTCCGGATGCCGCGTTCGCACAGGATCACCTGCCGGTTCCCTTCCGCCAGGATGTACTCGGCCGAGAGGAGCAGCTCCTGGATGGTCGCGGAGAGGCCACGCTTGAGCAGGATCGGCTTGCCGCAGCGGCCCGCGTGCTTGAGGAGCGAGTAGTTCTGCATGTTCCGTGCGCCGAGCTGCACGATATCGGCCACCTCGATGACCTGTTCGAGGCCCTCGGCGTCCATGGCCTCGGTCACGATGAGAAGGCCGGTTTCCTCCCGTGCCCTGGCCAGCAGCTTGAGCCCCGCGCGGCCGAGTCCCTGGAAGGCGTACGGGGAACTCCGCGGCTTGAAGGCGCCCGCCCGCAGCACGGTGGCGCCGGCCTCCCGCACCGCGCGCGCCGCCGCCAGGATCTGCGGCTCGCTCTCGACGGAGCAGGGGCCGGCCATGACGACCACCTCGTCGCCGCCGATGCTCAGGCCGCCGGGCAGGCGAACGGTGGTGGGCTCGGGCTGCCACTCGCGCGACACCTGTTTGTACGGCTGGGTTACGTGAATGATCTCCTGAACCCCGGGCAGGGCGGCCAGCCGGGAGCCGTCGACGCGGCCGTCATTGCCCACGAGCCCGACGGTGGTCCGCTGCCGGCCGGGCATCGGCCGCGCCTGGTAGCCCATCTCCTCGATGGTGGCCACCACGCGCTCCACCTCTTCGTCCGCGGCGCCGTGGCGCATGACGATCAGCATGCGGTGTTCCCTCGCGAATCGTGAGTCGCGAATCGCGAATCGCAAGTCGCGGACCGCATTTGCGCGACCCGCGACCCGCGATCCGGGACCCACCTACGCCACATGCTCCGCCTCCCCGAGCCGAACCCCCACGATCGTCGACACCCCCGGCTCCTGCATGGTCACCCCATAGACCGCGTCGGCCGCCTGCATGGTCCGCGGGTTGTGAGTGATGACCAGGAACTGGGTGTCGGCCTTGAACTCGTCGAGCAGCCGCGTGAACCGGCCGACGTTGGCGTCGTCCAGGGGTGCATCCACCTCGTCCATCAGGCAGAAGGGACTCGGCTTGGTGAGATAGATGCTGAAGAGCAGGCTCACCGCCACCAGCGTGCGCTCGCCCGAGGAGAGGAGGTGAATGCGCTGGGTCCGCTTGCCGCGCGGCGCGGCGTGGATGTCGATCTCGCTCTCGAGCGGGTCATCCGGGTTGGCGAGGCGGAGCTCGCACTCCCCGCCGCCGAACAGGGTCTGGAACACCCGGGTGAAGTTGCCCTGCACGGCGGTGAAGGTCTCGAGGAACATGGTTCGGGCGGTACCGTCGATTTCCCGGATCGCCTGAATGAGCGACTGCCGGGCGGCCACCAGATCGTCCCGCTGCGTGGTGAGGAACTCGAGGCGCTTGAGCTCCTCGGCGTGCTCCTCGACCGCCAGCGGATTGACCGGACCGATCGCCTCCAGGGCGCCAATGATGCGCGCGGCCTCCGCCTCGAGCGTTTCCAGGTCGAGCTCAAGCATCGGCGCCTGCTCGGCGAGCTGCTCCAGCGGCCGGCGCCATTCGGCCTCTACCCGCTCGAGCACGCTGCGGCGCGCGCCCGCCGCCTCGGTGAGCCGGACCTGGAGGCCGTGGCTCTCCTCGCTCGCGGCATCGAGCTCGGCGCGCGACCCACCCACCTCCCGCTCCGCGCCGGCCAGCGCGGCTTCCAGGCGGGCAAGCTCGGCCTCGGCGTCGCGGCTCGCGGCCTCCAGCTCCTGGACCGCCAGTTCACGTTCCGCGCGGGCCTCGCGCCACTCGCTCTGCCGCGCGGCCAGCGCGGTCAGATCGGTTTCGAGCTGCGCCAGCTCGCTCGCCAGCGTCAGCGCGCCGCGCTCGGCTTCCTCGCGCGCGGCGCCCGCCCGCTGGAGCCGCTCGTCCGCGGAGCGAAGCCCGCCGGCCACGTGCGCCTCCTGCACCTGCCAGTGCACCCGCTGCTCCCGCGCGGCTTCCTGCTCCGCCTCGAGCTCCGCCAGCCGTCCGCGCCCGCGCCCCAGCTCTTCGTCCAGCCGGCCGCGGGCGAGGTCACCTTCGACCAGGGCCGCGTCGATCTCCGCCAACCGCTGTTCGGCCCGGGTCAGCCGCTCGGTGACCCGGGTGAGCTGGGCCTCGGACTCGGCCATCTCGCGGCTCAGGTTGCCGGCAAGCCGGACCGCGTCCTCGCGGGCGGCCGCGGCCTGCCGGTCGGCCTCGCGGGCCTGCTCGAGCGACGCGCTCGCGGCGGCGAGGGACTGCTCCCGCTCCGCCAGCCGCGCGAGGGTGGCCTGCAGCGCTTCGTCCGCCGCGGCGAGCGCCGCCGTGCCGCGCCCGACCTCGTGCGCCAGCGCGGCCAGCTCCGCGCGGCGGCGCAGCGGACCGGATGGGGCCGCCGCCCCGGACAGGAAAATGGCACCACTGGCGCGCCGGAGGACGCGGCCGGCGGCGTCGAGCACCTCGGAGCCGGCGAGCGCCGCCCGCACCCACCCGGCGGCCGGCCCGTCGGCGCGGAGCCGCTCGTCGAGCGGCTGGGCGCTCGAGCCGCCGAGTGGTCCGGGATCGAGTGGCAGCAAGACAAGCGAGCCGGGCTGCTGCTCGGCGTGCCACGCCTGGACCGCGCGCGCCACCTCGTGGTCCCGCACGAGCACCGCGTGCATCCAGTCGCCCAGGAGCCGCTCGGCCAGCTCGGCGTCGTCCCGGCTGGTGCTGACGAAATCGCTGAGTGGACCGAGGACTCCGCCGTCGAACCGGTCCCGGGCCGCGAGGAGCGCCGCGGCGCCGGGCGCGAGGCCGACACGGTCACGTTCCAGCTCCTCGAGGGCGTGGCGCCGTGCGGTCATCTGGGCCAGCGCCTCCTCCGCGCGGCGGCGGTCGGAGCGGTGCATGGCCTCCTGCTCGCGCGCCTCCGCTACGAGGTGCCGGGCGTGCTCCGCTTCCGCGGCGACGCGCTTGGCCTCGTGACCCAGGAAGGCCGACCGCTCGACCGAATGGTCCCGGCGGCGCTCGGCCCCGGCCAGCTCGGCCTGCAGCTCCGCCCGATGCGCTTCGGCGCCGGCCGCGCGCTCACGCAGCGACGCGAGCTCGCCCTCGAGCGCGGCCCGCTCACCTTCGAGGGAGCGAAGCGTCTGCGCCTGTGTCTGCAGCTCCTGCTCGTGCCGTCGCACCTGCGCCCGCTCCTCGCCGAGGCGCCGCCGTACGTCCTCCTCGGCCTCGGCCCGGCCGGCGAGCTCACCGCGGATCCGCTCGTGCTCGATGGCCGCGGCGTCGCGATCGGCGGTGGCCGCGTCACGTTCGATCAGGGCCTGCTGCGCGCGATGCGCCATGACGGCGCGTTCCTCCTGCGCGCGCAGGCGCCGGGCCGCGGCATTGGCCAGGCGCTCCGCCGCCAGGGCGAGATCGCCATCGAGCCGGCCCAGCTCCACCCGCACGGTGCCAAGCCTGCGGCCGATCTCGGTGCGCCGCGCCTCCGCGGCGCCCCGCGCCGCAGCCGCCTCTTCGCGCCGCTGCTCGCCGGCGGTCAGCCGGCGGCGGATGGCCGGCAGCAGCTCGGACAACTCGGCGAAGCGCGACTCCATGCCGGCCGCGTCCTCGGCCAGGCGCTCGAGCACGCGCCGCGCCAGGGTGATCTGCACCGCGAACTTCTCTTCGACCAGCTTGGCGTGCCGCTCGGCTTTGCCGCGCTGTCGGGCCAGACTGCGGATCTGCGACTGGACCTCGGCGACAAGGTCTTCGACCCGCTGCAGGTCGGTGGCGGTTTCCTCGAGCCGCCGCTCGGTGCTGTGCTTCCGGTCGCGGTACAGGCCGATCCCCGCGGCCTCCTCGAACAATGAGCGGCGCTCATCGGCCCGATCCGAGAGCAGGAGGTCGATCATCTTGGCCTCGATCACGACGCCGGCATCGCTCCCCAAGCCGGTGCCGCGGAGCAGGTCCTGGACGTCGCGCAGCCGGACCGGGGCGCCGTTCAGCAGATAATCGCTCTGGCCCGATCGGGAGAGCCGCCGGGTGACCACGACCTCGCGGTAGGCGATGGGGAGATCGCCATCGCTGTTGTCCAGATACAGGGAGACCTCGGTGACGTTGACCGGCCGGCGCCCGGTGGACCCCTGGAAGATCACGTCCTCCATCTTGCCGCCGCGCAGCAGCCGCGCCGACTGCTCGCCCAGGACCCAGCGCACGGCGTCGGAGACGTTGGACTTCCCGCAGCCGTTCGGGCCGACGATGGCGGTCACGCCCTGCTCGAACGTGAGGTTGACGGTATCCGCGAACGACTTGAAGCCGGACAGCTCCAGCCGAGTGAGCTTCATGCGGGCGTCCTGCCGATGGTGGGTTGGGCGCGCGGCCGGTCGCGACGCGGAGAGTCAGCGGTCCGGCGCGCCCTGCGCCGAGACGATAAACGACGGCATGCCGATCTTCCGGCCGGTCTCCTCCGCCTGCTCCCGGGTGGCGTAGGGACCGAGCACGACACGGTGCGCCTCGTCACTCCGGGCCGGCGCCAGCACCGAAGCCGGCAGACCGGCGCCGCGCAGCTTCTCCGCCAACTCGCTGGCCCAGGCCGGATTCTGCGAGCTGCTCACCTGCAGGTAGACCCCGGGGCCGGCCTGCACGCTGTCGGCATTGGCCAGTGCGGTCGAGTCGCTGGGCACGCCATTCTCGGTTTCGTCGGACGGCCGCCACGTGACCGGCAGCCACTCGTCGGCCGCGCCGCCCGTCACCCGTCCCGTCTCGGGGAACGCCTTCGCGGCCAGGTCGAGCGCCACGACATCGTCGCCGCGGCGCACCAGGAGCGTGTTCGGCGCCGCGATCGCCGGCAGGTCAGCCACCCAGCGCGCCGCCACCGTGCCGAGGAGACGGTGCGTTCCCACGTCGATGACCCACGCGGAATCGCCGGTCTCCGGCTGCACCAGCAGCCACTCCCCGAAAGAGCCGCCGCGGAGACCTTTCGCGGGGCCGGGCAGCTCGATCTTGTCGAGCTCGTCGCCGCTGAAGCGGTCCAGCACCAGGAGCACGTTGTCCTGTTGGGCCACGTAGAGCCGGTGCCCCGACGGCGAGAACAGCACGGCGCGCGGATGTCCGGAGAGCGGAATCGATAACGGCTTGTTCTTGCCTTGCGTCTGGTAAAGGATGACCGCCGTGTCCGTCGCCACGGCCACCAGATCGCCGTAGAAGCTGGGGACCACCGCGTCGGACGGGAGCGTCAGGGTGGTGGGTGCCTGGTCCGACCCCAGCACCTCGAGCACCGGCGCCTTCTCGCCGACCCGGGCGAGCAGGGCGCCGGTCATCGTGGCGTGCAGCTCCCGGGGCGAGCCCTGCAGCTTGGCCCGGAACCGCACGGGCGCACGCCGGACCATCTGGGTGACGGTGCTCCCCGTGTCGACGGCGTAGAGCGCCCCGTCTGGCCCGACCGTGGCCGCCCGCACGCCCTCGAGATACGTGCGCACTCGGCGGGTCTCCAGGTCGAGCGTCACCAGGTTGCGCTTGCGATCGAGCGCGAAGACCAGACCCTGCTCGGGGTCGGCGCCGACGATCCGCTCGACAGCCGGCATCTTGTCTTCGGCCTTCCACGAGGACGGCTCGAGCGACGGCACGCGGTACAGCCGCGCGACACCACCGTCCTCCGGGAACCGGAGCACCGACGAGGGCACGGTGGCGCGGGCCGCTCCGTGGAGATTCCTGTCCAGCGCCAGCCGCTCCGGCTTCGGGCCGCAGGCCAGCAGGAGGAGCACGGAGGTGACGCCGAAGCGGTTGGGGAACTTCACGCGGGAAAGATAAGGGAGGCGGGGGGAGGGGGGGAGCGGTGGCGGGCGGTCGGGGCGGTCGGGCGGTCGCCGCGAACGGGAGGCCGCGCCGCCATCCGACCGCCTGACCGTCCGTCCGTCCGCCCGCCTGCTAAAATGCCGGCCCCAGACTGAACGTCCACAACCCCTTGATCGCCCGGCGCTCCTGGGGGATCGAGTAGTCGAGCCGTGCGACCGCGAAGCCGAAGAGATTGGTGCGAACCGAGATTCCCAGCGTCTGCAGCGGCGTGCGGACGCGGAGAGGGCTGTCGCCGGCTTCGCGGTTCCACTTGAGCGTGGTCTGGTCATCCCAGGCCACGCCGATGTCGTAGAACAGCGCCCCTTCAATCGGCGGAACCACGGCGGGGAGGCCGAACGACGGATTCAGGATCGGAAACCGCAGCTCGACGGTGCCCAGCCCGATCTGGGTGCCGACCAGCCGGTCCAGCTCAGCGCACCCGGTCTGGGTCCCGGCGTCGTTCGAGTTGCGGCACTCGTTCCGGCGATAGGAGCCCGAGGTGTTGCCGCGGATCAGGTCCGTGCTCCCCGCGAAGATCAGGAACTGGTCCGCGTCGCGCCCGATGCGGCCGAAGTAGAGCGCGCGGGTGGCGAGGACGATCGGGCCCACGATCTTGTCGTAGCGCCGGTAGTCGGCGGTGACCTGCGAGAACCGCCAGTTGCCCAGCGTCTGGGCGAACTCGATCCGGTACCGGCGCCCGTAGAACGGCCCGACGTAGCCCATGAGCGAGTTGTCGAACACCAGCGCCGCGGACGGCTGCAGATAGCTCACGCCGGGAAGGTTCTGCGTCTCCAGGAACGCGTCCTGTGTGGCGAACCCCGTGCTGGGGTCGTACGGCTCCTTGATCTGGAGGATGGCGTCGTCCACGTTGGCGAACCGCAGCGACGCCTCGATCCGCCGGAACCGGTTTATCGGGTAGTAGGCCTGGCCGAACACCGAGCGCACCACCAGCCGGCGGTAGTTGGTGATGAAGGTGTTCTCCCCGGGGCCCGTGCCGAACTCGACCTGGCTCGGCTCGAGGAAATAGTACGGATCCTGCGACACCCCCGCGGCCCAGTTGATCCGCTTGCTCAGGTCGGCGTATGCGGCCAGCACCTGCGCCTCGCTGATCCGCCCGTTCACGTACCCGGCGAAGACGAGCTGGTGGTTGCCCAGGATGTCGCTGAGCGAGATCGCCGAGCCGCCGAAGAAGCCGCGCCCGAAGTTGTCGCGCGCGTAGCCGATCGAGGGGCGCGCCACGTAGTCGGGCGAGAAGTGCACGCGATAGTCCTTCAGCGTGAACTCGCTGGTATCGGGCAGGCTGTAGTTGGCCGAGTCGAGCAGGGCGCTCACCGAGACCGGCGGGGCGAGCTTTGTGGTGTCGCCGGTGCGGGCCACCTCGCTCGAGGAGCGGAATCCCTGCTCGGTGCGGTAGATCGAGCCGCCCTCGCCCACCTGCGAGCGGACCTCTTCCCTCACCTGCAGCGAACGGGTGGTGTCGAGCGGGGGCGTCGCGACCCGGGCGAGGATGCCGACGCTGTCCACCGCGGGCTGCTGGAACGGCGCGCGCTTGAGGCCCCGCGGGTTGGTGATGGTGTACACGTCGTACTTCTGATCCTCGTAGTACACGAACGCCAGCCGGTCTGCCTCCCGCGCCCAGGAGAGCACGGGCGAGAGCGGCGTGATCCCCTGGGCCCCGGTGTAGAAATCGGTGAGCTGGTAGAGCTGCCCCTCGCTCAGGTCGTAAAGGAAGATGTCGCTCACGCCCGTCCGGTCGGAGACGAACGCGATCGACTTTCCGTCCGGCGACCACTGCGGGCTCACGTTCTTGCCCTGCTCCATGTGGTCCAGCACCCGGACGCTCCCGGTGGCCAGATCGTAGAGAGCGATCCGGAAGTTGCCGAACGCCAGGGTAGTGAAGTCGGTGCCCGGGCCGCGGTCCGTCGCGAAGGCGATGGTCTTGCCGTCGGGCGACCACACGGGGTGGAGGTCGCCGTACTTGTCCGAGGTGAGCCGGCGGAGGTCGGTGCCGTCGCGGTTGACGGTGAAGAGGTCGCTGATCCCGCCGTCGTAGCCGGTGAAAACGAGCCGCGTGCCGTCAGGGCTCCAGGCCGGCGTGGTCACCCCGCTCAGCTTGAGCTGGATCCGCTGCACCTGCTTGTTCCGGGCCACGTCGACGACGACGATGTCGTCGCGCGGGCCGCGCTTGGCCGCGAAGGCGAGGAATTTCCCGTCGGGCGACCAGTTGGCCTGCGAGTTGATGAACCGGTAGGTCTCGTAGTTGCTGCTGACGCCCGACTTGAGGATGCGGCGCTTGACCTTGCCGGTCTCGCCGTCGGCCAGGTAGAGGTCGACGAAGTAGAAGTCCTTCTCGCTGAAATACGCCACCTGCTTGCCGTCGGGCGAGAGCGCCGGGGCCAGGTGCAGGGTGCCCTGGGAGCGCTTCTTGGTGAGCAGCTCGTCGGCCACCGCCCGCGCCTTGGCCCGGGCGCCGATCTCCGGGAGGTAGCGCTTCTGCACCGCGTCGCGCCACTGCTCCGAGAGCTGCTCGAGACTCAGCCCGATGGTCCGCCGGAACGCCGGCTCGATGCCGCCGGCGAGCGTGGCCTTGAGGATGGCGCCGACCGCCTCGTCGCCCCAGCGCTCGCCGATGTAGGACCAGAGCGCGTGGCCGAAGCGGTACGGAAAGAACTCGTACGGATCAGCCGTCATCTGCTCGATGGTCGGGAGCTTCCCCTCCAGCGAGGCGTCGCGGAGCCACATCGCCGTCTCGGCGTTGATCGGGCCGAGCGAGAGGTACTCGGCCATCCCTTCCGCGAACCAGAGCGGCGGCGCGATGGCGATGAGCGTGTTGAGCCCGGCCCCGGCGCGCCCGCGCGACCAGATGTCGTACTGGAACTGGTGCGCCATCTCGTGCATCAGGACGTGCTGGAAGTCGCCGTAGGCGCCGGTGAAGGGCATCACGGCCCGGTTCCGGGCGAAGTCGGTCACGC
Organism: uncultured Gemmatimonadales bacterium; assembly: GCA_963831425.1. Classification (GTDB taxonomy): domain Bacteria; phylum Gemmatimonadota; class Gemmatimonadetes; order Gemmatimonadales; family GWC2-71-9; genus CAVVWJ01. Next base: position 18,186 of record CAWHQC010000006.1, read on the forward strand.
CCCCCGTCCCCTCGCCACTCACTTCGGTGGCGTTGGTCTGGAGGAAGTCGGAGTGGGAGGCGTAGAGAATGATCGGCTTGCGCTCGCGGAACTCGTGGTTCAGCACCTTCGAGAGCCGGGCATACGAGCGCTCCGCCATGCGGGCGGCGTCGAGCGCCGCGGTGCGCTCGCGATCGTAGTAGTAGACGTCGAAGTGCTCGGTCTGGATGATCTTGAAGCCGAAGTCGGCGTACTGGACCTTGTTCCGCCCGAAATACTGGGCGGAGAGCAGGCCGGGTACGCTCACGAGAAGCGCGAGCAGCGCCGGAAGAGTGCGTCGAAGCATGGCGGCCTCAGCCTAGGTGGAGCTGATCAACAGCTCCGGTGCGTCGTCCCAGAGTCGCTCGAGCTGGTAGAACGAGCGGGTCTCCGGGTGGAACAGGTGGACCACGAAATCCACGAAATCCAGCAGCACCCACCGGCCGCCGGTCAGACCTTCGACGTGGTGGGTGTGGTGTCCCTGGCGGTCGAGCTTCTCCATGACCGAATCGGCGATGCCGCGGACGTGGGCGTCCGACGTGCCGGACGCGATGACGAAGAAATCGGTGGCGTCGGTGAGTCCCCGCAAGTCGAGGACCACGAGCTCGGCGCCCTTCAGGTCCGTGATGGCATCCAGAGCCAGGCGCAACCCCTCGGGTATCCGGGGCGTCACCGGCCGTCTCCTGACTGCATAGGCATCGATCCCTCGTCCCCCGCCTGGGCCGTGTCGAGCCGGGCGGGGGTGCCGTCCTCGACCTGATAGAAGATGGCCCAGGCGCCGGCGCCCACGTGCGTGCCCAGCACGCCGGTGGCCAGGGTCACGAAACAGTCGCGGGGGCGGTACGCCGCGATCAGCGCCACCCGCACCCGCTCGGCCATCTCCGGCGCCTCCGCGTGTGCCACGCCGAACCGGACGGTGGCGGGCCGAGGCGTAAGCCGCCGCTCCAGCAGCGCGAGCACCCGCGGCACGAGCTGGTCCCGTCCGCGCACGCGATCCACCGGCACGACCCGGCCCGCGTCATCGAACGAAAGGATCGGCCGGACGTCGAGCATCCCCGCGAGCCACGCCTTGCCGCGTGACACCCGGCCCGAACGGAGGAGGTTGTCGTAGCGGTCGACCGTGAGCAGCATTCCCGACCGGTGGCGGATTCGCTCCAGCTCCCGGGCGATGTCCGCGGCCGGGAAGCCCGACTCCGCCAGCTCCGCCCCCCGGAGCGCCAGCATGCCCACCCCGAGCGACGCCGACCGGCTGTCCACCAGATGGACCCCGGAGATCCCCGCCGCCCGCACCGCGGCCTGCGCCGAGCCGAACGTCCCCGACAGCGCGCCGGAGAGGAGCACCGCGATCACCTCGTCCGCCTCGGCTCGGGCGTCGCGCAGCACCCGGACGAACTCGGCCGGCGCCGGCTGGGAGGTCGTCGGAAGGTCCCGGGCGATCCGGAGCCGACGATAGAACTCCTCGGGCTTGAGCTCCACCCGATCGCGGAAGCTCTCATCGCCGAAGACGACCTGGAGCGGAACGATCGCGATGTGATGGCGGTCGAGCACGCTGTCGGCGAGGTCCGCGGAACTGTCGGTGACCACCGCCACCGGCCGGTGGTCGGGGTGGGCCAGCCGCCGGTGCTGCGCCCGCATGTCGTCGGCCTTGGTGGTCTCCACGCGTCCCCAGCGTGCCGCATAGCTAAAGACGGCTTCGGGGGTGTCGGTGTGCACATGAATCTTGAGGATGTCGCCCGCCACCGCGACGACCAGCGATCCGCCGAACGGGTGCATGGCGGTGCGGACCTCGTTGGCCGCGGGAAGCTGCTCGCCTTGGACGAGCACTTCGGTGCAGTACTGGAAGTCGCGCTCGGCCGCCACTTCGACGGCCGCGGCGGGAACCAGCGCCTCCTGGTTGCCCGTGAGATCGGAGTCGCCCAGCGGCAGGATCGGGTCGCCCTCGATGTAGCGGACGACGCCCTCGAGCATCCGGACGAACCCCTTGCCCCCGGCGTCCACCACGCCGGCGTCCTTGAGGACGGCCATCAGCTCGGGGGTGTGCGCGAGGGCGATCTCGCCCTCCTCGAGCAGGCGCCGCATGAACTCGCCGACGTCATCAGTCTCGCGCGCCGCCCGCTCCGCCGCCGCCGCCGCCTCCCGGGCGACCGTGAGAATCGTGCCCTCGCGCGGATCGTCGAGCGAATCGTAGAGCCGGTCGGCGCCCAGACGCACGGCCGCGGCCACGTCGCGCGTGCTCGCCGTCGGACGCTCGCCGAGCGACTCGGCGAAGCCGAGCAGGAAGTGCGCGAGCATCATTCCCGAATTGCCGCGCGCGCCGAGCACGGCGGCGCGGGCCATGGTGCGGGCGGTGGCCGGAAGCGGCGCGTCGCCGAGCGCCCGGAGGGCGTCGGCGACGGCGCGTAGGGTGAGGCTGAAGTTGGTGCCGGTGTCGCCGTCGGGGACCGGGAAGACGTTGATCCGGTTGATCTCGTCGCGCCCGGCCGCCACCCAGTCGGCCGCGGCGAAGAGCGATCGCGCCAGCCGCGGCCCGTCGACATAGGCGATCCCGACGGTCATCGGATGCGGGCTACTCCGCGGTGACCGACACGTGCACCTCGGCGCGGACCTCCGGATGGAGCCGCACCCCGACCGTGTGGTGGCCCAGCGTCTTGATCGGATGCTCGAGCTCGATCCGGCGCCGGTCGACCTTGTGTCCCTCTGCCGCGAGCGCCTCCGCGATGTCCTGGGCGGTGATCGAGCCGAACAGCTTGCCCTCCTCGCCCGCCTTGCCCGTGAGCGTCAGCGCGACGCCACCCAGCTCGGAGGCGAAGCGTTCGGCCTCCGTCCGCTCCGCCTGGTTCCGCGCAGTCCGGGCCCGGGTCTCGCCCGCGATCCGCTTCTTGTTGCCCTCGGTGGCTTCGAACGCGAGTCCGTGTGGCAGCAGGTAATTGCGCGCGTACCCGGGCTTCACCCGGACCAGCTCGCCGGCCTTGCCGAGCGAGGTCACGTCCTCGCGCAGGATCACCTCGATCATTGCACTTTTCCTCCGGTGGCCGGCGTCGACAGCCGACGCCGGAAATCTAGCCAGGTGTCGGCCAACCCGAGCAGCGTGAGCCCGCCGACGACGAACGGCAACAGGAACATCGCGATCACGGTGAGCACCCCGCCCAGCGGGCCCGCCACTCGACCCGCCTGAGCCAGGAACACGGCGAGGCCGCGCACCGCGTAGAGCGTCCCCAGCACCAGCAGCAGGTTGGCGCCGAGCAGGCGCCAGGGCTCCGGCACGGGGACGAGGGCCAGTCCGAGCGCCGCTACCAGCGCCCAGACGAGCTGGTCGTTGAAGGCGAACGCGCGGAAGGGCGCCGGCGGCGCGCCGAGCGGCCGTGCCGCGAGCCGGTGATACCATGCCCACGCCAGCCGCAGTCCGGCGATGCCGGCGATGGCGAGGAGCCCGGGAAAGAGCTGCGCCGCCGAGTGCATGGCGTCGGTGGCTCGCTGGATCAGCTCCGGCGAGGCGCCGGCGCTTCGCCACTGCTCGCCGAGCGCCGTCTGGTAGGCGCCCAGGTCGTGGTCCACTCCGTTCACGAGCTGCGACCAGCCGATGCCGAGCTGCTGCAGCCAGACGACCAGGCCGGCGCCCGCCGCCAACGTGGCGGTGAGCGCCCGGCCCGGCCGCGTTGGACGGCCGCCAGAGCGTGAGCGCCAGGAACGTCCCGCTCAAGAGCACCGCGGAGGCGCGGGCGACCTGGGCCCCCAGGCCCCCCACCTGCTGCAGCCAGAAGACCGACCAGGTGACGCCGCCGAGCATCCACACCCACTCACGGACGGTGCCCGGGCGCGAGACGAGGAGCAGCCCCGCGAGGGGACCGAAGACGAAAACCGGCGGGGCCAAGAGCAGGTAGCCGGCCAGCGCCAGCACCGCTCCCCAGCCCGCCGGGCGTGGGGTGGTCAGCCGGCGAAGCCCTTGATGTAGGGCAGGAGCGCGAGCTCGCGGGCCCGCTTGATGGCGGTGCTGAGCTGCCGCTGGTGCCGGGCGCAGGTGCCCGAAAGCCGGCTGGGCAGGATCTTCCCGCGCTCGGTCAGGAAGCGCGACAGCGTGCGCTCGTCCTTGTAATCCACTACCCGCACGCCGCTCTCGCAGATGGCGCAGGTCTTCTGGGGCCGCCTCATTCGTCGTCCTCCTCTTCGCTCTTGCCCGCCGTCACCGGCACGGGCTGGGCGCCCTCGTTGACGACGACGAGGAACCGGAGCACGCCCTCGTCGAGCTTGATGGCGCGCTCGAACTCGGGGAGTGCCGTGGCGTCGGCGTCGAAGTTGGCGACCACGTAATAGCCGGTCTCGTGCTTCTTGACCGGGTAGGCAAGCGTCCGCTTGCCCCAGTGGTTCACCTTGGGGCCCTCGACGTCGGGCTGCTGGATGAGGGAGTGGAAGCGCTCGAGGCGCTCGTTGATGGCCGGCTCTTCGAGCGCACTGTCGAAGATATAGACCACCTCGTACTGACGGGTCATGACACCTTCCTTCGGTCTTAAGTCGCCCCGGGCCGGTGTGGGCGCCGGGGAGGATGGGTTGTGAGGGGCGGAAGATAGGCGAGGGGCAGCGGGAGAGCGGGGAAGGGCGGCCGGGGCTAGCCGGAGCCGGCCAGCCTCGGAAACCGGAGCGTCGCGCGGCGAGGACGTTGGCAGATGATCCGAGGTGTGACGTCGCCAGCGGAAGTTGAACTCCGGCGGCCGCGACGGGAACGGCGCGGAGGTCGTTCCCGTCCACTCACCGGACCAGTCCGGACCGATTCAGCTGCTGAACCGAAACAGCATGACGTCCCCATCCCGGACCACGTATTCCTTCCCCTCCGCCCGCGCGAGCCCCTGCTCCCGTGCGGCCTTCCAGCCGCCCAGGCGCACGAACTCCTCGTAGGCCACGGTCTCGGCCCGGATGAACCCCCGCTCGAAGTCCGAGTGGATCACCCCGGCCGCGGCCGGGGCCTTGTCGCCCCGGTGGATGGTCCAGGCGCGCACTTCCTTCTCGCCGGCCGTGAAGTAGCTCTGCAGACCGAGCAGATGATAGGCCGCGTGGGCGAGCCGGTCGAGCCCGGACTCGGTGAGCCCGAGTGACTCCAGAAACTCGGCCCGGTCCTCCGGTGCCAGCTCCGCGAGCTCCGCCTCCACCTTGGCCGAGAACGGCACGATCTCCGCGATTTCCCCGTCGCGTGCGAGCGCGCCGCGCAGCGCGTCCACGTGCGGGTTGCCGGCGGTGATCTCGTCCTCGGCCACGTTAGCCGCGTAGAGCACCGGCTTGGCGGTCAGCAGATTGAAGCCGCGGTAGGCCGCCTCCTCATCACTTGGCGTCACAGCGCGCGCCGGCCGCCCCGCCGCGAGCGCATCGCGCACCGGCTCGAGCACCCGCTGCTCCAGCCGGGCCTGCGGATCGCCCGATTTGGCGGTGCGCGCGGCCTTGTCCAGCCGCTTCTCCACGCTGGCCAGGTCGGCCAGGCCGAGCTCGATATTGATGATCTCTCGGTCGCGGACCGGGTCCACGGCTCCCATCACGTGCTGAACGTCCGGATCCTCGAAGCAGCGCACCACGTGCACGATCGCGTCCACCTCGCGGATGTTGGCCAGGAACTGATTGCCCAGCCCCTCGCCCTCGCTCGCACCCTTCACCAGGCCCGCGATGTCCACGAACTCCACCACCGCCGGCACGGTGCGCTCGGGGCTCACGATCCCGGCCAGCACGTCCAGCCGCGGATCCGGCACCTGCACGATTCCGGTGTTGGGCTCGATCGTGGCAAACGGGTAGTTGGCCACCAGCGCCCCGGCGGAGGTGAGGGCGTTGAAGAGCGTCGATTTGCCGACGTTGGGGAGGCCGACGATGCCTAGGCGGAGCATTTGGTAGTCGCGGGTCGCGAGTCGCGGGTCGTGAGAGGAAGTGCGTCAGTTGGCGCAACTATGATACGGCCGACAGGCCTCTGACTGGTAGTCTGGAGCAATGGGAGACTTTCGGAAGCTATTGGCTTGGCAACGGGCGCGTGGGCTTGCCGGTGCGGTGTACCGGGTCACGGAGGATTTCCCCGTCCGGGAGCATTTCGGGCTGGCGGATCAGATGCGACGGGCTGCGGTTTCCGTCGCCTCGAATATCGCTGAAGGCGCCAACCGCGGCTCCGATCGAGAACTGCGCCGCTATCTCGGCATCGCCCGGGGCTCCCTAGGCGAATTGGAAGCCCAGGTCATCATCGCGGTCGACCTTGGATTGATCACAGATGCGCATGCCGCCGCCCTGGATCAATCAGCGCTCGAAACGGGACGCCTCATCATGGGGCTGGTTCGCCACTATACTCAGCCGGGGCGTGGGACTTCCGCGACTCGCGACCCGCGACCCGCGACTACCTCGCAAACCACGGCGCCAACACCAGCGCCACCACCGACATCACCTTGATCAGGATGACACGCCGGGCCCGACGTGTCCTTGAACGGATCGCCGACCGTGTCGCCGACGACGGCGGCCTTATGGGCGTCGGAGCCTTGCTTGCCGCCGTGGGCGCCGCCCCTCGATGTACTTCTTGGCGTTGTCCCAGGCGCCGCCGGCGTTGGCCATGAAGAGCGCGAGGAGCACGCCGGAGAGCGGCGCCGGCGAGCAGACCGCCGAGCGCCGCGGACGCCGAGCACGAAGCCGACCAGTACCGGCGCGGCCACGGCGATCACGCCGGGCAGGATCATCTCGCGGAGCGCCGCGCGGGTGGAGATGTCCACGCAGCGGGCGCTGGTCGGGCCTGGCCGTGCCCTCCATGCAGGCCGGGGATCTCGCGGAACTGGCGGCGGATTCCTCCACCATGCCCGCCGCCGCGCGGCCGACGGCGGTCATCGTCGATGGCACCAACCAGGAAGGGCAGGATGCGCGCCGAGGAAGAGGCCGATCAGCACGATCGGGTTCGACCAGGTCGAGCGATAGAATCTCGCCGCGGTGGCGCTCACGGCGGTGGCATAGGCGGAGAAGAGGGCCAGCGACCGTGAGCGCGGCCGAGCCGATCGCGAAGCCCTTGCCGATCGCCGCGGTGGTGTTGCCGACGTGCGTCGAGCCATCGGTAATCTCGCGGACGTCCGGGCCCGAGCCCGCTCATCTCCGAGATGCCGCCGGCGTTGTCGGCGATCGGGCCGTACGCGTCCACGGACATCATGACGCCGCACCGTGGCCAGCATGCCGACGGCGGCGATGCGCGATGCCGTACAGGCCGGCCGCCCAGTACGAGACGACAGATGGCGCCGCAGATGAGCAGCAGCGGCACCAGCGTCGAGCTCGCATGCCGACGGCGAGCCCGGCGATGATATTGGTGGCGGGCCCGGTGAGCGAGGCCTGGGCGATGTGGCGCACCGGCGCCGCGGAGGTGTAGTACTCGGTGATGAGCCCGATCAGGATGCCGGCCACCGTGCCCGCCACGACAGCGTAGAACGGCCCGAGCGCCGGCTTCCCGGCCATCGGGATCGGGAACGCCACCGTCAGGTAATAGGCGGCCACCACGAACAGGAGCGCGGCGATGAACGTCGTGAGCCGGAGTGCCGCGGCCGCCGAGCCCTTCTCGAGGAGCTTCATGGCCCCGATACCGAGGAGCGAGGCGAGGAGCCCCGCCACCGTCATCGCGATCGGGAGCCCGACCGCGGCGGCCCGCGCCCCGAGCGGAATGGCCCGCGCTCGTGGCCGCGAGCGCGATAGTCGCGATCGACCGCGCCCACGTAGCTCTCGAAGATGTCGGCGCCCATGCCGGCCACGTCGCCCACGTTGTCGCCGACGTTGTCGGCGATGATGGCCGGGTTGCGCGGGTCGTCCTCGGGGATGTCCGCCTCCACCTTGCCCACGATGTCGGCGCCGACGTCCGCGGCCTTGGTGTAGATGCCGCCGCCGATGCGGGCGAACAGCGCGATGGACGAGGCGCCCACCGCGAAGCCGCTGATCACCTCGCTATAGCTCTTGAAGTCCTGGGCCGTGAGACCGACGGCGGAGAGGTCCAGCGCGTTCAGCGTCACCAGGCCGATGCCGACCAGGCCCAGGCTCGCGACGGACAGGCCCATGACGGCGCCGCCATTGAAGGCCAGCCGGAGCGCCTTCCCCTGGCCGCTGTCGCGCGCCGCCTCGGCGGTGCGGACGTTCGCCTTGGTGGCGGCCTTCATGCCGAAGAGGCCGGCGCCGACCGAGCAGAGCCCGCCGAACACGTAGGCCACCGCCGTCCGCGGCCCCACGGCCCAGGCCAGCAGCCCGCTCACGAGCACGAGGAACGGGAACAGCACCGCGTACTCGCGCCGGAGAAACGCCATCGCGCCCTGCTCGATCAGCAGGGCCAGGTCCTGCATGGCGCGCGAGCCGGCGGGCTGCCGCCGAAGGTAGAAGTAGATGGCGAAGGCGACCAGCAGCCCCAGGAGGCCTGCGGCCACGGCAATCGGTGCGAACGGCGTCACGACGGATTCCTCAGCGGTTGAACCGGCTCATGGCCCGCTCGATCCCCTCGGCGAGCCAGCACTCCACGGCCTCCGCCATCGGGTCCAGCAGCGCCTCGAGCGTCCGTCGCTCCTCGGACTCGAGCGGGCCGAGCACGAAGTCGGCGAGGTCGTCGAGACCGGCGGGCACGGGGCCCACGCCGATACGCAGCCGGGCGTAATCCTGCCGCTGCAGCGTGCCTTCGATGCTCTTGAGTCCGTTGTGCCCGCCGGCGGAGCCCGCACCCCGCAAGCGGAATCGGCCGACGGGCAGGGCGACATCGTCCACCAGCACCAGCAGGTCGGTGGCGGGATCGAAGCCCGGAAGCGCGCGGAGCGGCGCGAGGGCCGCGCCGCTCCGGTTCATGTACGTCTGCGGTTTGAGCAGCCGGATGCGCTGGCCGCCGCTCGTGCCTTCGACCTGCCGCACACGGTCGCCCCGCTTGAACGGGCCCAGGCGCCAGCGCGCGGCGAGGTGGTCGGCCAAGCGAAACCCGGCGTTGTGCCGGGTTCCGTCGTACTCCGGGCCGGGGTTTCCCAGCCCGATGATGGCGCGCAGGATCAGCCCTTCGCTTCCGCCTCGCCCTCTTCCTCGGGCTTCGGCTTCCGGATGAGCTCCGGCTCGGTTGTCGCCACGGCCTCCTCGACGGGGGCGGGCGCCTCCTCGGTGCGCGGGGCGACCACGGTGCAGATCGGCGTGTCCGGGTCGTTGAGCACCCGGGCGTTCGGGACCTCGATGTCCCGCACGAAGAGCGAGTGGCCGATCGCGAGCTCGGTGACGTCGAGGTCCACGTGCTCCGGGATGTTGCTCGGCAGGACCTCGATCTCGAGCTCGCGCAGCACGTGGTCGAGCACGCCGCCGAAGTTCCGCACCCCGTCGGGCACGCCGATCAGGCGAACCGGCACCTCGAGCGTGATCTCCTCGTCACTCCGGACCTCGTAGAGGTCGAGATGAAGGATCTCGGAGGGCCGCACCGCATCGCGCTGGATCTCGCGGATCAGCGCTTTGACCGGCGGCCGGTCGTCCACCGCCACGTCCACGATGGCCGTGCCCGCGCTGATCCCGACAAGCATGCGGTTGAGCGCGCCCGTATCGATCATCACGGCCTCCGCCTCGCGGCCGTGGCCGTAGATGACGCCGGGGACCTTGCCCTGCCGGCGAAGGGTGCGGGCGGCTCCCTTGCCGGTGGTGGTGCGGATGGCGGCCTGGAGGTTTGCCTGTTGTGCCATGATGTGTCCTGGTCTTCGTCAGTCGGGCGTAAGTCGTCAGTCGTGGTCGCGAGTCATAGGTCGTAATTCGTAGCTGAAGGTTCGCGAGTCTTGTGACTTACGACCGACGACTTACGACGTCCTAGTCGAACAGCGAGCTCACCGACTGATCGCTGTGCGTGTAGCCGATCGCCTTGGCCAGCAGGCCCGCGATCGAGAGCACCTTCAGGCGGTCGAACCGCCGCTCGGGCGGGATCGCGATCGTGTTGGTGACCGCCACTTCCTTGACCGGCGACGCCGTCAGCCGGTCCACCGCCGGCCCCGAGAGCAGGGCGTGGGTGGCGCAGCAGTAGATGTCGCGCGCGCCCAGGCGCTTGAGCGCCGTCACCGCCTCTGCCATCGTGCCGGCGGTGTCGATCATGTCGTCGGGGATGAGGCAGTCCCGGTCCCGCACCTCGCCGACCACGTTCAGCACCTCGGCCACGTTGGCCGACGGGCGGCGCTTGTCGATGATGGCCAGCGACGCGTTGAGCCGCTTGGCGAAGCCGCGGGCCATCTTGGCCGAGCCGACGTCGGGCGCCACCACCACCAGGTCGTGCAGCTGCTTCTGCCGGTAGTGGCTCACGAACACCGGCGCCGCGTACAGGTGGTCGACCGGCAGGTCGAAGAACCCCTGCAGCTGGTGCTGGTGGAAGTCCATGGCGAGCACCCGGTCGGCCCCGGCCATGGACACCATGTTGGCCATCAGCTTGGCGCTGATCGCCACCCGCGGCTGGTCCTTCCGGTCCTGCCGCGCGTAGCCGAAGTACGGGATGACCGCCGTGACCCGGGCGGCGCTGGCCCGCCGGGCGGCGTCCATGAGGAGCAGCAGCTCCATCATGTTCTCCGCGGGCGGGTTGGTGGGCTGGACGATGTAGACGTCCCGGCCGCGCACGTTCTCGTCGATCTTGACGAACAGCTCGCCGTCGGCAAAGCGCCGCAGCGTGACCCGGCAGAGGGGCTGCCCCAGATGGGCGGCCACCTCTTCGGCCAGGGCGCGATTGGCCGAGCCGCTCAGGAGCAGCATCTGGCTGCGCGACAGCGAGAGGTCCGTCATGATTACAGCCCGGGAAAGTAGCGGTGCCACAGGTCGAGCGTCAACCAGAGGCGTCCTGGGCGCTGACCCCTCGACGGCTGGCGCGGAGTACGCGAGATTCGTGTGAGGCTCCCGGTATGGTGCTCGCGCCACACCTGAGGAGTCGGCGCCTTGGTGTCAGCTTTTGTGCACCCCACCGCCAGGTGCCTGTGCCGCACGTTCTTAACGTGATGCTGTATGTCAGCATTGCTGACACCCGGCGGATGGCACGCCTCTGGCACCCCCGGCCGCCGGTCGAAGTGGCGGTCCCATCGTTCGCTCGCTACAACGCAGGTTCACCCTGGGGCTTGGAACCAACACCTATGCGATCTCTTCACCTGTATAGTCTGCTCGCGGGCGTGGTGGCTGTCGCCGCGTGCGGCGGCGACAACGGCGGCACGGGGCCGAGCAATACGGCGCCGACCGCCGCGTTCACGCCGGTCTGCACTGACCTGGCCTGTACCTTCACCGACGCCAGTTCCGACGCACAGGGCGGCGCCCTCACCTATCTGTGGGACTTCGGCGAGCCCGCGTCGGGTGCCAACAACACCTCCACCAGCCAGAGCCCGAGCCATACCTACGCGGCCCCGGGTAGCTACCATGTGAAGCTCACGGCGACGGACGCCCAGGGCGCGGCGAGCGCGGTCGCGGACAGCACCGTGACCGTGTCGCTGACCGGGCAGGGTCCGCAGGCCGGCTTCACCGTCACCTGCGATGGGCCCGCCTGCTCGTTCAGCAATACGAGCGCACCGGCGGACGGCAGCCTGACCTACGCCTGGGACTTCGGCGAGCCGTCATCGGGGGCCAGCAATACGTCCACCGCGGCGAATCCCACGCACAACTACACCGTCACCGCCGTGACCGACTTCACGGTGACCCTGACGGCCACGGATCCCACGGGTGCGCAGAACACCGCGACGCAGACCATCACGGTGACGCCGCCGGCGGGTCTGCAGTGTACCGCCGGCGCTACGCTGGTGAATTGCACGCTGGACGTGACGAACACGGCCACGCTGACCGCGACGATCGTGAGCCACGACTGCGAGTTCACCGGCAACCGCCTTCGCATCACGGCGCCGGTCGTCCAGACGATCTTCCAGAACGGCTGCTCCGCGACGCTCAATACGCCGATCGCCATCAACGGCCCCAACCCGGATCACTCGTTCAACGCGGGCACGAACATCCAGGCCGAGTTCACCCAGGGAGCCGGCGGCCCGAACGACCCCCAACGCGGGACACCGGCCATCAAGCTCACGGGCGCCTATCCGGACTGGACCATCAGCATCGACGATGGCGGGGATCCGACCGGTCCCGGAGAGCCCGACTTCAACGACATCGTCGTGACGGTCCACGCAACCCCGGTCGGACCGTAAGTCCCACCCGAACAACCCCGCCGGCGGGTAGCCGCCGGCGGGACGCAGTCGCCCCAACCGTTCTGTCCTGAACCCAAGTAAGCGGGGGACCTGCCTCCCGGCGAAGATCGCCGGGGGCTACCCCGCGGGTCCGCCGGCGAGCGCCGTCGTACCGCTCCATCACCCCTGCAGGAGGAGCATATGCGCGCGGTTCCGTGGTCTCGTGTTCGGGTCATCACCGCCGGCCTGGCAGTCGCCGGCCTCGGCGTGGTGGGCTGCGGCAAGGATTCCACCGGGCCGGACTCCTCGGGGAACAACGCCGCGCCAACGGCGGATTTCACGAGCGCCTGCAGCAGCCTGACCTGCTCGTTCACCGATCTGAGCAACGATACCGACGGCCAGGTGACGAAGTTCGCCTGGGACTTCGGCGACGGGGCGCGCTCGACCGACCGGAATCCTGGCCATACCTTCGGTACGGGCGGCGACTTCAGCGTCAAGCTCACCGTCACCGACAACCTCGCCGGCCAGGGCTCACGCACCAAGACCGTCACGCTGGCCGTCGCGCCGAGCGGTGCGCCGACCGCTGACTTCTCGGTGAGCTGCTCCTCGCTGGACTGCACCTTCCACGATCTGAGCGCGGACGCGGACGGGACCGTCGTGGCATGGGCGTGGGACTTCGGCGACGGCACCACCAGCTCGGCGCAGAACCCGCCGGTCCACCACTACAACGCGGCGGCCCGGTCGCTCTTTCACCGCGAAGCTCACCGCGACGGACAACGCGGGCCTCAGCAGCAGCAAGACGGTCGAGTTCCCGGTCTCACCGGCGGCCACGCTGCAGTGCGAGGATGCCGCCGGCACCGGCCACTTTGCCTCGTGTGATCTCGTGCTGGACGGCGATGCGAGCGTGACCGTGACCCTGCAGGGCCGCTCGTGTGATGCGCACGGCGATACGTTCCAGATCACGGCCCCGGTCGCGGAGACGCTGTTCACCGACGGCTGTTACGCGCCCGCGGCGGGCTCCGCGTTTCAACTGAACGGCGGCGCGGTCTTCGCGGCCGGCACGCACCTCGAGGCACAGGTCATCTCGGGCGCCACCAATCAGGTGACCGCGCCGGCGCTGCACGTGAGCGGTGCGTATCCCACCTGGACGCTGGCGTTCGACGACGGCAGCGTGGGCGGCGCGAGCGAGCCCGACTTCGACGACCTGGTGGTCACGGTGACCGCCAACCCCGTTCCGTAGCCGGGACGAACGCGTGAGCGCCGCCGCCGGGCAGCAGCATGCCCGGCGGCGGCGTTTCGCTCGGGCGCGTGGCACCGGACCATGTCCCTTATCAGGCAGGAGCCCATGAGAGCGATGAACTGCTGGTTGGCGGGTCTCGCCCTTGCCGTCGTGACCGCGTGTGGCCAGGATGGCGGCACGGGACCGGCTCCCAGACCCAACGTGGCGCCGATCGCCGACTTCACCGGCGCCTGTCTCTACCTCCAGTGCGAGTTCACTGACGCCAGCAGCGACAGCGACGGTTCAGTCGTCGCGTGGAGCTGGAACTTCGGCGACGGTGAAGCCTCGACGGAGCGCAACCCCGTTCACGCCTACGCCCAGCCGGGTCAGTACGCCGTGACCTTGATCGCGACCGACGACAGCTCCGCCAGCGACTCGCGATCGAGAAACATGACCGCGGCGGAGAAGGTGACGACCTCGCTCACCTGCGCCGACGGGGCCTCCCCGGGGGGTTACGTCCAGTGCACGCTGCGGCTGGAAGAGCCCGCTGGATTCAGGGTCGTCCTCGACAGCCACAGTTGCGTGGCACACGGCAACGTGTTCCGGGTGACCGAGCCCGTCACGGACACGCTCACGGTGGACGGTTGCTATGCCGCCGCAGGGAGCGAGCTCTCGTTCGGCGGCCCGTTTCCGCCGGGGACGGAGATCGCAGCGGAAGTCACCGCGCCGCTTCTGGCGAACCCGCCGGCGCTCCGCGTGAGCGGCCGGTACCCCGAGTGGACTCTGAAATTTGAGGATGGTGGGGATGGAGACTTCGACGACCTGGTCATGACGGTGACCGCGCTGCCGGTGCCGTAGGCGAGAGCAATTGGCCCTGGTGGATTCGAACCACCATTAACGGATCCAAAGTCCGCTGTCCTGCCGTTGGACGAAGGGCCAGTGGCCCAAACGTACACGGGGCGCGACGGTCAGACCAGTTGCCGATACACCGCCTCGGTGGACGCGGCCGCGGTGTCCCAATCGAATTCCGCGGCCCGCGCCCGGCCCAGCGTCCGGAGGCGCGCCTCTTCCGGCAGAATGGTCGCCTGCTCGAGCCCGCCCTCGATGCTGGCGACGTCGAACGGATCCACGATCACCGCGGCGCCGCCGGCGATCTCGGGCGCCGGCCCCGTGGTGGAGGTGACGACCGGCGTGCCGCAGGCCATGGCCTCGACGATCGGCAGGCCGAACCCCTCGTAGATGCCCGGATAGAGGAACGCGGCGGCCCCGGCGTACAGCCCCGGCAGCTCGGCCTTGTCGACGTAGCCGAGCAGGGTCACCCCTCGGGCAGGCGCGCTCCCGCGGCGAAGTCGGGTCCAGCGAGTGCCCGGTGATCAGCAGCCGGTACGCCGCGCCGGTGCCGCCGCGGCCGCGCCAGCGGAGGAACGCCTCGATGAGCCGGCGCGTGTTCTTCCGGGGCGAGACGCCGCCGACCGCCAGGAGGTACGGCGCGTCGCCGAGGCGCGCCCCGGCCGGCGCCGGTCGCGACGTGAAGACCGGGTCGAGTCCGTGGTAGACCACGTCGATCTTGGAGGCGGGGACGCCCGGCGCGGCGCATGAGGTCGTCGGCGGTGTAGCGGGAGACGGCGATGAAGCGGTCGGCCCGCCGGACGGCCCAGGGGAACAGTGCCCGATACATCAGCCGCACCCGTGGCGCGTAAAGCTCCGGATGAGCCTGCCAGCCGAGGTCGTGCACCGTGACCACGCACGCGATCGCGTCGACCGAGCGCGAAGGGCAGGAACCCGTCCATGCCCGTGAAACAGGATCGGCCGGCCACCCGGCACGGTCCCGAGGCACCCCCACTGGTCGAACCACAGCTTCCACAGCGTCGGCCCGCAGGGACCCGGCCGCCATGCTCCGGCCGCTGCGCGGGGATCGACCTCGCGCACCCCCGGCAGGTCCAGCCCGAGCGGTGCCCAGGTCAGCGCGGTGATGCCGGAGCTCGGCCGGTCGCCGCCAGGGCCCGCGAGCAGCTCCTCCATGTAGACCTCGATGCCGGTGTGCGGCCCGGTGAGGTGCCGGGCGTTCACGAGCACTCCAGGCGACCGGCCGCCGGTGGACCCGCCGGCCGTCGCCGCGGCGCGCGTTCCAGCACGCCGAGCGTCTCCGGCGCGCACCGGCGCCATCGGAACGGCGTCGCTCCGCGCGCGACCGGCGGCGATCAGCCGCGCGCGGAGCGCCGCTGTCGTCCAGCACCCGCCGGATGCCGTCGGCGATGGCGTCCACCGATTCGGGATCGACCAGCACCGCGGCGTTCTCGGCCAGCTCCTTGGTGCCGTAGCGGTCGGCGGTGACGACCGGGACATCCCGCCGCCATCGCCTCGAGCACCGGCAGCCCGCACGACTCGAACAGCGACGGCAGCAGCAGCGCATCGGCCAGCGCGTAAACGCCCGCGAGGTCCTCCTGCTCGATCCACCCGGGCCGGCGGACCCACTCCGCGATGCCGAGCGCCTCGGGCTCGCGCAGCTCGCGCTCGGAGAGAAACCGGTTCTCGCCGCCGGCGACGACCAGCGGGATACCGCGCTCGGGGCCCCACCTCCGCGTAGGCCCGGACGAGGCGGGTGAAGTTCTTGGGCGGGTAGATCGCGCCGGCATACAGCAGGAAACGTTCGGGGAGCGCGTACTTGCGGCGGATCTCGTCCAGGCGGGCTGCGCTCGATCGGACGCCGGAACACGTCATCGACACCGGAGTAGACCGTCACGACCCGCTCCGGCGGGCACGTGGAGGTAGTGCATGACGTGCTGCACGGGTGATCTCGGAGACCGCAAGGATCGCGGCGGCCCTCGAGGCGTAGCGGGGAACGAGGAACCGGTGGCTCAGCCGGTCCACGTAGCGCGAGGCCCACGGCATGACGTACCAGTCGAGCCCATGGCAGACCCACACGGCGGGGCAGCCGACGCGGAGCGGGATCGAGTACTTCGGGTTGAAGAGCACGTCGATCCCGTGCTGGGCTACGGCCCGCGGGACCGCGAGTTGGTCCCACGCGAAGACCGAGCGGGCCGCCAGCGCAAGCTCCTCGACGCCCGGCTCGCCGCCGTAGGTGCCCAGCAGGGCGGGGTCGCGATACAGCAGCACGAACTCATGTCCGCTCCGCAGGTCCAGCAGCGCCCGGAGCAGTTTCCGGGTATATACCCGAACGCCACCCTGATGCTGGTCGTAGTGGCGCAGCATCACTCCAATGCGCACGGCGGCCTCTCGAGAGGGGGCATCAGGAACGCTGCGAGTCCAGGGTCTCCACCGCCTCGACCCGCCCGTGCTTCCGGCCGAGCATCAGGCGCGCGTCGTCCCGGTCCCGGGCCGAGCGGTACACGGCGAAGAGCGTGGAGCCGGAGCCGCTCATCCGGCAGACGAGGGGATGGGTGCCCGGCCAGTGCCTCGAAAGCGGCACGCAGGCCGGGCATATGCTCGAAGGCCGGCGATTCGAAATCGTTCCCCGCCATCCTCCCGATGTCGCCCCAGCGCGAGAGAGCGTCGAGGTCGAGCGCGACCGCGCCGCGCCGCTCGCCGGGGCCGCGGGCCGCGTCCACCCAGCGGTACGCTTCGCTCGTCTCGATCCCGACCGGTGGCGTCACCAGCAGCGCGGGGGCGACGGGGAGCGGCGGCAGCCTGAACAGCCGCTCGCCCCGTCCCCAGGCGAGGGCGAGCGGCGCCCCGGTGACGAAGAAGGGAACGTCGCTCCCGAGCCGTGCCCCGAACTGGAGCAGCTCGTGCCGCGGCACGGCCCCGCCGGCCAGGGCGTTGACCGCGTGGAGCGCCGCCGCGGCGTCGCTCGAGCCGCCGCCTATACCCGCCCGGACGGGAATGCGCTTGGTCAGCCGCAGATGCACGCCGAAGCGGTGTCCGGTGGCCTCGAGCACGAGCGCCGCGGCCCGCGCGGACAGGTTCTGCTCCGGCGGGCCCACCTCGGCGCCCTCGACCTCGATCGAGACGCCGCGCTCCTCCCGTCTCGTCGCGACCAGCGTGTCCGCCAGACTCACCAGGCAGAAGAGCGTCTCCAGGCTGTGGTAGCCGTCACTCTCGCGGGCAAGCACGCGCAGGAAGAGGTTCAGCTTGCGCGGCGCGGCCACCGAGACGGCGTCGGCGCTCACGGACGCTGGGAGGCGCGCAGGTCGGTCAAGGCCACGGGGGTCCGCGCCAGCGACCAGGCGCCGAGCAGGATGATGGGCACGAAGGTGGTCGCGTGGAACGCGATGGCGAACGAGGAGGCGAGGTCGTTCGATACCCCGAACAGGGCGAGACCCGCGACGATCGCGGCCTCGAACTGGCCCAGGAACCCCGGGGTGAGCTGGACCGTGATGCCGAAGATGAGGATGCCCTGCACCAGCAGCGCGCCCGCGTAATCGACCGGAATGTCGAACGCGGCGAAGCCCACGTAGTAGGCCAGCGCGTTCACCAGCCAGAGCACCAGCGACCACGCGACGACGCCCGCCAGCAGCGCCGGCGAGCGCAGCACGGAGAGGCCGTGGCGCAGCCCCTCGAGCAGCAGCTGACGAGTCGCTCGGTGACACGGCCGGCCGGGAAGCACGCGCCGCACCGTCCGCTCCGCGGCGAGGGGAAACAGCGACCACCAGCACGGCCGCCACGAGCGCGGCCGCACCGAGCGCCCCGGCCACCTGCGCCGCGTGCCGCACCGAGACGCCGCCCGCGACGACGCCGGGCGGGAGATCGGAGGCGAGCAGCGCCAGGCTGAGCAGGAGCACCACCGTCAGGCCGTCGAAAATGCGTTCCACCGCCACCGAGGAGAGCGACGCTGGTGAAGCGCGCGCCGGCGAGCCGGGTGGCGGCCAGCACGCGTACCAGCTCACCGGCGCGGAAGGGCAGCGATGTTGTTGGCCATGAAGCCGATCGCGACGGCGTGCCAGAGCGGGACCGCCGGGAGCGGACCGCCGTCGGAATCGCGCAGGAGCAGGCGCCAGCGGATCAGGCGGATCGGATAGGTAAGCGTCGCGACGACGACGGCGGCCAGCAGCGGCGCCCCGTGAGCGTTCCGGAGGTGAACCAGGACCTCCGCCGGATGCACGCCCCGGAGGGCCCACACCAGCAGGGCCAGCGCGAGCGCGGCGCCGAGGATGGCGGAGAGCGTCCGGCGCCAGCCGCCTCCCGCCGCCCGTGGCTCAGGACTCGGCAAGCGCGAGCGGGACGAGGTCGAGGAGCTCCTGCAGGAGTGGCTTGATCGAATCGAGGCCGCCGTCGCCGGGACAGTTCGGCCGCGAGCTGCTGCCGCACCGCACTGCGCGCTCGAGCGCGGCGCGCCCGGTGTAGCAGAGGACGCCGATCTCCACCGTCACCGTCTCCGTCGGCCGCGAGTCGGCGCCGGCGCAGGGCCGGCCACGGCGCTCGGCGAGGCGGTCGTAGGTGCGGTAGCTGGCGTCGAAGTGAACCCCCCTCGAGGCGCCAGTGATTCGATCGCGACCAGCCTCGTCCGCCGCGTCGTAACCGAGGCTCTCGATGGCGACGATCGGGGAGCTCGGCCTCCGTGGCCGGCGGCGCATCGTACAGCAGCGATGCGATCGGCACGATCGGCGGCTCCGGCGCCAGGTCGGGGCCGCGGGGCAACGGCGCCGAGTGGGTCGCCGGCGGCGGCACGTGATCGGCGGGGTCGCTTCGGCCAGGCGGAGCCCATCGAGCCGGTACGCGGCGTCGAGGATGCGGCGGGAGATCGAGCATCCGGTCGTCGGCATCGGCCACGGCACGGAGCAGCTCGCCAGCCTCCCGAAGACAACTCACGAGCGCCGGGCGACGCGCGGGCGGCCACGCCCGCCGCCAGCGCCTCGCGGGCCGAGCGGGCGAAGACCACCAGCGCGCCGGCCACGGGGTCGGGGCCGGGCGTGCCCGCCGAACG
Source organism: uncultured Gemmatimonadales bacterium (assembly GCA_963831425.1). GTDB lineage: Bacteria > Gemmatimonadota > Gemmatimonadetes > Gemmatimonadales > GWC2-71-9 > CAVVWJ01. Next base: position 37,420 of record CAWHQC010000006.1, read on the forward strand.
CAGCGTCCCGAGCAGGTGGTACAGCCGGAGGTCACGCTCGATGGGGAGCGGGATCGCTCGATCAGGTCGGCGCTCTGGCAGAGGTGCTCGCCGTGACTCACGAGCTCGAGCGGGCCAAGCGGGGCGGGCGCGGCGAACTGCGGCTGGGCGAGCGGCGGGGTCATCGGCTCGGGATCGCCGGTGACGAACAGGGATTCGATCGGCACGACGTCCCGCTCGACGGCGAAGGCGCGCAGCAGGAGCTCGGTGAACCGGCGCGCCTCCTCGGTCTCGGGCTCGGGCCGCCCCTGCTCGGCGATATCGCGCGAGATCCGGGTGAGCGCCAGCGACGCGGCCGCCATGACCTCGTCCACGCCCGGCGGCGGCGCGAACAGGCGGGTGAGGTCGCCCACGGCCAGCTCGATGCCGTCGAGGATCTCGGGCAGCGGCACGAGCTCGCCCAGCTCGGCCAGTCCGCGGAGCGACTGCATGCGCCGGATCACGGTGTAGAGCGGCTCGCGGTCGCCGGGGGCGGAACGGAGGGCGCGGGCCGCGCGATCCAGCGCGCTGGCGATGAGCGCGCCCTCGCGCGCCACGAACGCCCGGACGCCGCTGTGGAGCTCGCCCCGCTCATCGCGGCGCGGCAGGGCGTCGCTGGCGCGACCGGCCAGCGACTCGAGGCTCAGGCCCAGGCGCACGCTGCGGGCGGTGTCGGCCTCGGTCCACTCGCGTACCCGGCGCACCAGCAGGCGGAACTCCTCGACGGCCTGCGCCACCTGCTCGCGGGTGGCGGCGTCCCACGGGCGCCGCCCGTCGCGGTAGGCGCGCGCCACGCCTTCGAGTCCGGCGGCGGCCCGGGCGACCGGCTGCTGGCCCGCCATGAGGGCCGAGCCGCGCAGCACGCGCGCGGTCCGGAGGAACTCCTCGGCGGCCGGGCCGTCCGGGCGCGCGGCCAGGGTCTCGAGCCGGTCGAGGCACTCGCCCGCCTCGAGGGCGAAGAAGTCGGCGGCAGCCAGGGGATTGGTCATGGATCCGTAAGCGTATCAGCGCCTCGCGTCCCGCACCAAGTGGAGCATCTCCTCCACCGCGGCCCGCATGCCGACCATGACGCGCGCGGCTCACGATGCTGTGGCCGATGTTGAGCTCCTCGATCTCGGGGATGGCCGCCACGGGGACGACGTTCCGGTAGGTCAGGCCGTGCCCGGCATGCACGGCCAGGCCCATGTCGGCGGCGTGCCGCGCGGCGCGCCGAAGCTCGTCGAGGCGCGCGTCGCTCCGGCGCCAGCCGTGCGCATAGCGGCCGGTGTGCAGCTCGACCGCGGGCACGCCCAGATCCTTGGCCGCATCGAGCGTGGCCGGTTCGGGATCGATGAAGAGGCTCACCCGCGCGCCGGCTTCCTCCAGCCGGCGGATCGTCTCCCGCAGCCGCGGAGCCGGTCGGCTGAGGTCGAGCCCGCCTTCGGTGGTGACTTCCTCGCGCCGCTCCGGCACGATGGTGGCCTGGTAGGGCCGGAGCCGGCAGGCGAGGGCCAGCACGTCCGCGCTGGTCGCCAGCTCGAGATTGAGCACGCGGACCGCCGGCGCGAGGCGCTCGACGTCCGCATCCTGGATGTGGCGACGGTCCTCCCGCAGGTGCACGGTGATGCCGTCCGCGCCGGCGGCCTCGGCGAGCCGCGCGGCCTCGAGCGGGTCGGGCTCGTCGGTGCGGCGGGCCTGCCGGACGGTCGCGACGTGGTCGATGTTGACGTAGAGCCGCTGCGGGATCATTGCTCGGCGCTCCGCGGCCGGTTAGCTTCGCATGCCTAACATTCGCCCAGCGAGACACTCGTGATCAAGCGACGGTGGTACGTGGCAGGATCTGCTCCTGGCCGCGTGCGGCGGCGGCAGCGGCGGCCGGCGCGGTGCACCCGGCCAACACCCCCAGCACGGCGGTCCAGGAGTTCATGCGCGCGGTGGCGGACAGCAACCTCGACAAGATGGCCGATGCTGTGGGGCACCGCCAAGGGGCCGGCGGCGGCGGACCAAGCAGCCGCCCGGATTACGAGCGGCGAATCGTCGATCATGCAGACCTACCTGAGCCACGATGACTCCCGGATCCTGTCCGACACGCCCGACGCGGCCGGCGACCGGCACGAGATTCAGGTCGCAGCTCCGCCGGCAGGCGTGCACCTGGACGGTGCCGTTCGGTGTCGTCCAGCTCGCCGACGGCAGCTGGATCGTCCAGCAGATCGATCTCACCGCGGCCGGCAACCCGGCGCGCCCGTGCAATCCGTCAGCGCAGGACAGCGCGCCGATCGCACCCGCTGAGGCGGGAACCGCCGTCCGCCACCCGCTGTTATGTTACTCGGTCAGCTCGAGCAGGATGCCCGCGGTCGCCTTCGGATGGACGAAGGCGATCCGGCGGCCGCCGGCGCCGGTGCGCGGCGCGTCGTCGATCAGGCGGTAGCCGGCGGCGCCGGCAGGCGGCGAGTGCGGCGTCGAGGTCCGGCACGCGATAGCAGATGTGATGGATGCCGGGGCCGCGGCGGGCGAGGAATCTCGCGATGGGGCTCGTCCGGCGCGAGCGGCGCGAGCAGCTCGACCTCGGAGTCGCCGAACGGCAGCGACACGATCGTCGCGCCGTCCGCCTGCTTCCGGCGGGTGCGGCACGAGACCGAGCACGTCGCGGTAAAAGGCGAGCGCGGCGTCGAGGTCGGGGACGGCGATGCCGACGTGCGCGATGCGGGGGCGATCGGTCACGCGGTCCCTCCGTCGAACTGGTCGAGACAGTGCTCATCACATACAGGAGAATAACATCATGGGCGCGACGAATGCTCAGACTGTCCACGTCACCGATGCCTCGTTCGCCAGCGAGATCGAGCAGGCGATGGACTCGTGCTGGTGGACTTCTGGGCGACGTGGTGCGGCCCGTGCCAGATCGTGGCGCCGGTGCTCGACCAGCTCGCGGGCGAGTACGCCGGCCGCGCCAAGGTGGCCAAGGTGGACGTCGACGCCAACCAGCGGACCGCCATGCGCTTCAACGTGCGCTCGATTCCCAGCATCCTCTTCTTCAAGAACGGCCAGCACGTGGACACCGTGATCGGCGCGGTGCCGAAGACGACGCTGGAAGGGAAGATCAAGCAGCACCTGGCGTAGGGGAAAGACGGAAGGTGGGAAGGACGAAAGGTGCCTTCGGGCGGCGCTGTCATCCCGAGCGGAGCGAGGGACCTCGCCGGGCCGAGTTCGAGCCAGGCGGAGTAGATCCCTCGCTGCGCTCGGGATGACAGTCCCGGCGCCCGCACCCCGGTCCTTCCGTTTTTCCGCCCTTCCGTCTTTCCAACTTTCCGTCTTTCCATCCTTCCGCCCTTCCGTCTTTCCGCCCTCCTTCCTATCTTTCGCCCATGCCCGGCACCCTCTACGTCGTCGCCACCCCGCTCGGGAACCTGGGCGACCTTTCGCCGCGGGCGGCGGAACTGCTCCGGAGCGTGCCGGTCGTGGCCGCGGAGGACACCCGCCGGACGCGCGGTCTGCTCACCCACCTCGGCGCCTCACCGCAGTCTGCTCAGCTACCACGCACATTCGAACCAGCACCGGCTCGGCACGCTGCTCGGAATCCTGGCCGACGGCCGCGATGTGGCGCTCGTTTCCGATGCGGGCACGCCCGGCGGTGAGCGACCCCGGCGCCGATCTCGTGACCGCGGCTCGCGACGCCGGCAGTACCGTCGTCCCGATTCCCGGTCCGTCGGCGGTGGCGACGGCGCTCTCGGCCGCGGGGCTCGGCGGCGACCGCTATCTGTTCCTCGGCTTCATCCCCGGAAGGGGGGCGAGCGGGCCCGCCTGCTCGCCCGTGCGGCCGAGGAGGAATGGAGCGTCGTGTTGTTCGAGGCGCCGCCCCGGCTGGTGGACCTGCTCGAGGACCTGGCCCGGGCGGCCGGGGCCGGGCGGCGCGCCATGGTGGCGCGGGAGCTCACCAAGCTGCACGAGGAGCTTCGGGTCGGGCACACTCGAGGAGCTGGCGGACTATTATTCGGATCATCCTCCGCGCGGTGAGCTCACGATCGTGCTCGAGGGCACCGGTGCGCCGCCCGAGCCGCCGGATCGCACCGAGGCTGCCGTGGAGCAGGCCACGCTGCTGCTCGCCGAAGGGCTGACCCGACGGGAAGTGGTCCGCCGCTTGAGTGAGGGCCTCGGGCTCTCCCGCAATGATGCGTACCGGCTGGTGATGGAGCTGCCGTGATGAGACCGCGCGCCTTCGCGCTCGTGCTGCTGTTGGCCACCGCCGCCGCCGCCCCGCCGCCGCCCGGTGATGCCGGGGCGGCGATGACCATCGGGCGGCTGCACTACGACGGCGGCGGCGATTGGTACGCCAATCCGTCCAGCCTGCCCAACCTCCTTACCACGATCCGCACCCGCACGGGGCTGCGCGTGGCGGCGGAAGAGAAGGTCGTGACGCTGCAGGATGACGACCTCTGGAATGTCCCCTACATCTACATGACAGGCCACGGCAACGTGCACTGGAGCGAGCACGACCTGGCGACGCTGCGCCGCTATCTCCTTCAGGGCGGCTTTCTCCACGCCGACGACAATTACGGCATGGACGCGTCGATCCGCCGCGAGCTGGCGCGGCTCTTTCCCGATCATCCGCTGGTCGAAGTGCCGTTGGATCATCCCATTTACCACCTGGTGTTCGACTTTCCCAAGGGGATTCCCAAGATCCACCAGCACGACGGCAAGCCGGCGCAGGGGTTCGGCATCTTTCTCGACGGGCGGCTCGCGGTCTACTACTCCTACCAGTCGGACCTCGGGGACGGCTGGGAGGACTTCGAGGTGCATCATGATCCGCCCGAAAAGCACGAAGCGGCGCTCCGCATGGGAGTGAACCTCTTCGCCTACGCGGTGGGGTACGGCGGGTGACGCCGGCGGCCACCGAGCTTGCGCTGCGGCGCCTCGCGCGCCCGCTGCGGGCGCGTGCCGCGGCGGGCGGGGCCGCGCTCGCGCTCGGGGGCGGCGCGCTGCTGCTGGGCGCCGCCGCGTGGGCCGTGCGGCTCGGGTGGCTGGAGGCACCGTACTGGGTGCTCGCGGCGTGGAGCGCCGTGCTCGCGCTGCTGGCGGGCGCCGCATACACGGCGTGGCGCCGGCGGGAGCGGCTCTCGACCGGAGGCGTCGCGGGACGGCTCGAGGAGCTCGGCGCCTGGCGGCGCGGGGCGCTCACCGCGCTGCTCGACCGGTCGGCGGCGGGCACGAGCGCGTCGCTGCTCGCGCTGGCCGATCGGGAGCAGGCGGAAGACGTCGCGCGCCGCGGCCCGGGCGCCGCGGAGCCCCTGGCGCGGCCGGTGCGCGCGCTCGGCGCGGCCGGCCTCGGCGTGCTCGTCGTTGGAGTGGCCGCGTTCGGCTCCGCGGGTCCGGTGCACGGGCCCGCCGCGGCGCTCTGGCACCCGCGACGCGCGTGGGAGGCGACCGTGGCACCGGTGCGCCTGCGCGCGGCGCGGGAGGTGGTCGACCGCGGCGATTCGACCGCGCTCGTGCTCGAGGCGTTCGGCCGCCGGACCGCTACGCTCTGGCTGCGCGCGCCGGGCGAAGGATGGCGCCCGCATGGGGTGCATCTCGACTCGCTGGGCCGGGCCCGGCTGACCACCGGCGCGCTCCGCAGCGATCTCTTCGCGCGCGCCACCAGCGGCAGCCGCTCCTCCGACACGGTCCTGGTCCGGGTGCGACTGCCGGTCTTTCTCGGCACACTCAGCGTCACCGCCCACTACCCGGCCTACCTGGGCATGGAGGCGGAGCCGGTCCCGACGGGCGGCGATACGCTCCTCCTGCCCGCGGGCACACGGCTCGACACGCGGGGTGAGGCCACGGCGCCGCTGCTGAGCGCGGCGTGGAGCACCGGAGCGCGGACGGCCGCGCTCCAGGTCAGGGCGAGCCGCTTCACCGGCAGCTTCGTCCCGGAGGCCTCGGGCGAGTACCGGCTGGCGCTGGCGACCGCGGGCGGCGCGCCGCTCACCTCCGATACCGTCCGGCTGCCGATCCGGCTCGTGACCGACAGTGTTCCGCGCGTGGACGTGCCGGTGCCCGGCGCCGATACTCTGGCGCCGCTCAGTCTCCAGCTCCCGCTCGTGCTCGACGCGCGCGACGATCACGGCATCACGAGCGTCGCCATCGAGAGCCGGCGCATCAGCCGCCTGGGCCTGGTCGACTCGGTGCGCCGCGAGGTCGTCGAGGTTCCCGCCGGCACGCCCGACCGCGCCATCCTCACGCACACCCTCGATCTCACCCACCGCGGCCTGCTGCCGGGCGATACGGTCCGCTACTTCGCCGTGGCCGCGGACAACACGCCCCGACGCCAGACGGGCCGGTCGCGGGAGTACGTGCTGCGGCTGCCCACGATGAGCGAGGTGCGCGCGGCGGAGCGGCTCGCCACGGAAGCCGTGGGCAGCCAGCTCGACTCGGTGGCCGCGGCCAGCCGGGAGCTCGGACGGCAGACCGACGACCTCTCGCGCGAGCGGCCCCGCAGCTCCGAGGGCCAGGGCGAGAAGCCTGCCGGGTCGCTGCCGTTCCAGCAGGCCAAGCGGGCGGAAGCGGTGGCGCAGTCGCAGCAGGAGCTGATGAAGCAGGCGGAGTCGCTGAAGCAGTCGCTCGAGGCGCTCAGGAAGAGTGCCGACGCGGCCGGGCTGGGCGACACGGCCTGGCAGCGGCAGCTCTCCGAGATCCGGGAGCAGTTGGACCGCGCGCTCTCACCCGAGTTGCGCGAGCGCCTGCAGGAGCTGCGGCAGGCGCTCGAGAGCCTCGACGCCGAGCGGACGCAGGAGGCGCTGCAGCAACTGGCGGAGAAGCAGCAGGAGATGCGCGACGCGCTGGAGCGGAGCCGCGAGCTGTTCCGCCGGGCCGCGCTCGAGGGCGACCTGGCCAACCTGAGCCGGGAAGCCGGGGATCTGGCCCAGGAGCAGCGCGACTGGAATCGGCAGGTGGAGACCGCCGACACCGCCCGCTCGGCCCACGCGGAGACACAGCGCGCCGGGCGGGCCGACTCGCTGGCCGCGGCGCTTGACCGCCTGAGCAAGACGGTGGGCGACTCCGGGCGCCAGGCGCGGCTTGATGACGCCGGCCGGCGCGCGCGCAAGGCCGGACGCGAAATGCAGCAGGCCGCCGGTGCGAGTGAGCAGGGCAGGCGCGCGCAGGCCCGGCAGCAGGGCGAGCAGGCCGAGCAGTCGCTGGCGCCCGTGGCCGATCAGCTCCAGCGGGAGCGGACGTCCATGCAGCAGGGGTGGCGGCAGGAGATCGTCGCCGCGCTCGAGCAGGCATTGTCGGAGACCAGCCGGCTGGCCGAGCGACAGCTCGATGTCCAGCAGCAACTCCGGAACGGGGCCGATCCGGGCAGCAGTGTCCGGGCGGAGCAGGGCGCGATCGAAGAAGGGGTGCAGCGCCTGCTCGACCAGATGCGCTCGGCTTCGGGCAAGAACGCGCTCGTCTCACCGGGGATCGGGACCGCGCTGAGTGCGGCGCAGCGCCAGATGCAGCGGACCCGCGAGGCGATCGCGAGCACCGTCCCCAACACCCGGGACGGCGCCGAGCAGGCCGGCGGGGCGGTGGACGCGCTCAACGCGGCTGCGTACCAGCTCGTGCGGGCGCGCGGCGACGTTTCGGGCTCCTCCTCGGGTTCGGGCCTGGCGGAGGCGCTCGAGCGCATGGCCCAGCTGGCCAAGCAGCAGGGCGGCCTCGGCCGCGAGGGGGCCGGGCTGCTGCCGATGGCCGGCGGCGGCGCGATGAGCGAGCAGCTTCGTCAGCTGGCGCGCGCCAGCGCGCGCTGGCGGAGGAGCTCAAGAAGCTGAAGGGCGGAGGGGACCTGCCCGGCGCGGGCGAGCTGGCGGACGAGGCGGACGACCTGGCGAAACGGCTGGAAGCTGGTCGGATCGACCGGGAGATCGTGGCGCGGCAGGAGCGGCTGTTCCGCCGCATGCTCGACGCGGGCCGCACGCTCCAGGGCACGGAGGAAGACGAGCGCAAGGAGCGCCAGAGTATGACCGCGACCGACGACAGCGTCCATCTTCCTCCCGCGCTCCGCGCCAGGCTCATGGGTGACGACGACCGTCTCCACGTGCCCACCTGGGAGGAGCTCCAGCAGCTTTCACCCGAAGAGCGGCGGCTGGTGGTGGACTACTTCCGGCGGCTCGCCGAGCCGGCATCCCGATGACACGATGGACCGCGCCACTGGCCCTCCTGGTCGCGTGCCTCGGACCCGGCGCGCTGCACGCCCAGGACGCGGCCATGTCCCGTGCGTTCGAGCTGGAGCGGCAGGGCAACTATGCCGGGGCGGCGGCAGCGTATCGAGCCGTGCTCGCCGCCAGGCCGGCCTCGGCCTCGGCACTGCTCGGTCTGGAGCGCGTCCTGCTGCCGCTCGACCGCCCGACCGATATCCTGCCGCAGGTGCGCGCGGCGCTCGCGGCCGGGCCAGCCAACGCTCCGGTGTACGGCGTGGCCCTGCGCGCGTGGGCGGCGGCGGACGAGCCCGACAGCATGCGCGCGATCGCCGAGCGCTGGGCGGCGGCGGTGCCGGGCGACGAGGCGCCGTTCCGGGAGTGGGGCGCGGCGGCACTCGCCCGCCGGGACCGGGCCGGCGCGGTCGCGGCGTACCGCCGGGGGCGGGAGGAGCTCCGTCGTCCTGACGCGTTGGCGGCCGAGCTGGCGCAGGTCGCCGTCGCGGACGGCGACTATCGCGGCGCGCTCGGGGAATGGCTCGCCGCGGTGCGCAGCCTGCCCGGCTACCGCGGAATCGCGGTGGGCACCCTCGCGCAGGCCCCCGACTCGCTCCGTCCGGATCTGCTGGCGCAACTCGGGCACGAGCGCGACTTCACCGCGGTCCAACTGGAGGCCGATCTGCAGACCAGGTGGGGCGACCCGCTCGGCGCGCTCAAGCGTCTCGAGTCGGCGCTGCCGACGGCAGGTCCGGCCGCCATCGAGGCACTGCACGGTTTCGTCGCCCAGCTCCGCACCGCGTCCGGGCGAGACGCGCGCGCGGCCCAGGGGCGTGCCCTGGAGCTGATCGCCGGCCGGAGCCCGCCGTCGGAGCAGGCCCGCTTCCGGCTCGACGCGGCGCGGGCGTATACCCAGGCCGGCGATCGCGACGCCGCCCGCCGGATGCTCGTCGGGATCGCCGACGATCGGAGCGCGCCGGCCACGGTCGCCGCCGGCGCCTCGTCCACGCTGGTGCAGGTGCTCATCGGCGAGGGCAAGCTGGACGAGGCGGCCCGCCGGCTGGCCGAGCACCAGGCCGGCATGGCGGGGGACGAATACGCCGGGCTTCGACGGCGCCTGGTGCTCGGGTACATCAGCGCCGGCAATCTCGCGCGCGGGGTCGCTGCTCGGCGCCGACAGTACCGTGGATGGGCTCGCGCTGGACGGCCGGATCAGGCTCTACCAGGGCGATCTCGCCGGCGCGGTGCGGCGGTTCAAGGCGGCCGGCCCGTTCGCCGGCGACCGCGACGAGGCCACCGAGCGCACGGCACTGCTGGCGCTGCTGCAGCCGATCGAGCGGGACCCTCCCCGAACTCGGCGCCGCCCTGCTGCGGCTGGCCCGGGGGGAACGGCCGCGGCGATCGCCGGACTGGACCGGGTGGCCGGCATGCTCCCGCCGCCCACGGGGGGGCCGAGATCCGGCTGCTCGCGGGGCGGCTCGCGGCCGCGGCCGCCGAGGCCGGCCGATGCCGAGCGGCTGCTCCGGGCCGCGGCCGTGCCGGACGCGCGGGCACCGCGCCTGCGGCCGAGCTGGCGCTGGCGGACCTGCTGCTCCAGCAGAAGCGGCCCGCGGACGCCGTGGCGCAGCTCGAGCACCTGATCCTGACCTATCCGGGCAGCGCGCTCGTGCCCCAGGCCCGCCGACGCCTGGACGAGGCCCGCGGCGCGGTGCCGCGAACATGAAGCGCCGCGAATTCCTCGCGCGAGGCGGCGCCGGCCTGCTGACGCTCTCGCCGGCGCTGTCACGCCTCCGGCCGCGCTCGACGGCGGCATGGCTCCTGGTGCCGATGGACGACGCGCAGGCCGACCACCTGAAGGCGTACGGCCTCGCGTTCCGGCTGCTGGAGCGCGGCGGCCGGGGCGAATGGTTCCTCAACTATCGCAATGGCTCGTTCCTGCTTCCGTCGGACGGCGCCACCGCCCGCGATGCCGCGCTGAACGGGGTGACCACCGAGCCGCTCGACGACGCGCAGGTCGTCCGGATCCGCGGCGACATCCAGGGCGGCAACATGGACGCGGTGCCGCTCGAGAAGGCGCCGAAGGTGGCCGTGTACGCACCGCCGAACGCCGCCCCGTGGGACGATGCGGTCACGATGGTGCTCAACTACGCCGGAATCAGATTCGAAAAGGTCTGGGACCCCGAGGTGCTCGGCACCAAGCTCAGGACGTACGACTGGCTGCACCTGCATCATGAGGACTTCACCGGGCAGTATTCGAAGTTCTTCCTGAACTACGCGGGTGCGCCGTGGCTGGTGGACATGGTCGACCGGAATCGCGGCGATGGCGCGCCAGCTCCGCTATCCGTCGGTGCCGGCGGAGAAGCGGGCGGTGGCGGTCGCGATCGCCGAGTACGTCGAGCGGGGCGGCTTCCTCTTCGCGATGTGCACGGCCACCGAAACGCTCGATCTGGCGCTGGCCGCGGACGGTGTGGACATCGCGGCGGCGTACGCCGACGGCACGCCCATGGACCCCGACGCGTCGCGCAGGATGCGCTGGAACGAGGCGCTCGCGTTCCAGAACGCGCAGCTCGAGCTGAGCCCGACGATCCCGGTGTACTCCGACATCGACGGCCACCAGGTCAATTCGCCCGAGCGGCGTCAGCCGCTCGGCTCGTTCACCCTGTTCAACTTCAGCGCCAAGATCGACCCGGTGGCCACGATGCTGGTGCAGAACCACCGGCAGGTCATCCCGGACTTCTACGGCCTCACCACCTCCTTCACCCGGAAGCCGGCTCAAGCCGAGCGTCACGGTGCTGGCGGACGAGCCGGGCGCCCCGTGGGTCAAGTACATCCACGGGGAGCACGGGCAGGGCACGTGGACCTTCTTCGGCGGCCACGATCCCGAGGACCCGCAGCACCAGATCGGCGACGTGCCGACCGATCTCTCGCTCCATCCGCACTCGCCGGGATATCGGCTCATCCTCAACAACGTGTTGTTCCCGGCGGCCAAGAAGAAGGAGCTGAAGACGTAGTGAATCCCTCCAAGGCGGAGCGCATCGCCCCCGGCGTCCGGGCCTACCTGGCCGGAGAGATCGCGGACGCGGGCGGGCGTGAAGTGTCGTTCGTCGCCCAGGTGGACCGCGACGGCGTCGTGACCGCCGCGCGCGCGGTGGCGCGCGGCACGGTGGACATGGTGCTCGCGCTGCCGGGCGTTGCCGCCGGGGGCGAGATGCTGCTCCACAACCACCCGAGTGGCCGGCTCGACCCGTCCGGGGCCGACCTCGACGTGGCCGCCCGGCTGCACGACGGCGGCATCGGCTTCGGGATCATCGACAACGGAGCCACCGCCCTCTACGTGGTCGTCGAGGTGCCGCACGAGCGGCCGGTGCTGCGGATCGACCCGTTCGACGTGATCGAGACGCTCGGCGAGCGCGGGGCGGTCGCGGAGCAGCTCCGGCAGTACGAGGACAGGCGCAGCCAGCGCGACATGGCCGCCTACATCGCCGATGGCTACAACGATGGCGGGGTGCAACTGCTGGAGGCCGGGACGGGGGTGGGAAAGTCGTTCGCCTACCTGGTACCGGCGCTCCACTGGGCCCGCGTCAACGGCGAGCGCACGGTGGTCAGCACCAACACCATCAACCTGCAGGAGCAACTCGTCGGGAAGGATCTGCCGCTGCTTCGCCGCGCCCTCGAGACGGCCGAGTACACACCGACCTTCGCGCTGCTCAAGGGGTGGCGGAACTATCTCTGCCTCGCGCGCATGCACCAGGCGGTGGCGTCGCAACGAACGCTGCTCGAGCAGAACAAGCTCGACGAGCTGCTCGGGATCGCCCAGTGGGCGGGGCACACGGCGGACGGCACTCTCAGCGACCTCCCCGTCACGCCTTCGGCCGAGGTGTGGGACGAGGTGAGCGCCGAGGCCGATCTCTGCACCCGTCTCAAGTGCACCCACTTCGACAAGTGCTTTCTGTTCCGGGCCCGGCGCCGCGCCGCCGAGGCGGACGTCGTCGTGGTCAACCACCACCTGCTGGCGGCCGATCTCTCGGTGCGGCAGGCGCAGGACAACTGGGAGGAAGCGGCCGTGCTGCCGCCCTACCGGCGGCTCGTGCTCGACGAGGCGCATCATCTCGAGGACGTCGCGGCCGCGCACCTCGGCACCCAGGTGAGCAGCCGGGCGGTGCGCCGCCTGCTCGCGCGGTTCGAGCGGAACGGCCGGGGACTGGCGCCCACGCTGGCGCACGAGCTGATGAGCCGGAGCGATCTCCTGAGCCGCGCCAGCCTCGACCTGCTCAAGCAGCGGCTGCTGCCCGCGCTGGCCGACGCGCGCCGGGCCGGCGACGCGATGTTCCTCCGGCTGTACGAGCGGCTGGAGGGATTGCCGGCCGGGCAGCTCCGGCTGGCCGACGACTTCGCCACCGACGAGATCTGGGACCAGGGACTCGGCTTCGAGCTCGATGCCACGCTCGGTGCGTTCCGCTCGCTGCGCGAGACGGTCGAGACCATCGCCGACCGGCTGGCGGAGTCCGAGGAGACCGAGCGCCGCGCCTCCATTCTCCAGGAGCTGCGCGCCGTGATGCGCCGGCTCGATGCCGTGTCCGACGGGCTCAACCGCACGCTCCGGCCGGGCCCGCGCGGCAACGGCGGCGGGGCGGCGACGGTGCGCTGGATGGAGCGCAGCCAACGGGGGGAGCAGGTGAGCCTCTCGGCGGTGCCGCTCGACCTCGCGCCCGTGCTCCGGACGCTGCTGTTCGACCGGCTCGACACCGTCGTGCTCACCAGCGCGACGCTCGCGGCGGGCGGGGAGTTCGGGTTCCTCGAGTCGCGGCTGGGCCTCGCGGGCGAAGGTTCCCCCGTGACGGTGCGGGAGGCATTCGCGTCGCCGTTCGACTACCCCTCGCAGTGCGTGTTCGGCATCCCCAACGACATGCCGGAGCCGCGCGAGGATGAGCATGCCCACGCCACGGCGGTGGTGCAGGTCGTGACGGACCTGGCCTATGCATCGGACGGCGGGATGTTCGTGCTCTTCACCAGCCACGCGGCACTGCGAAAAGCGGCGCACGAAGTGCGGGCCGTGCTCGGCACCCGCTGGCCGATCCTGGTGCAAGGGGAAGGCCCCCGCGACGTCCTTCTCCAGCGGTTCCGCCAGGCGGAGAACGCCATCCTGCTCGGCACCGACTCGTTCTGGGAGGGCGTCGATGTGCCCGGCCGCGCGCTCCGCACGCTGGTGCTCAACAAGCTACCTTTCAAGGTGCCCAGCGAGCCGCTCACGGCCGCGCGGCTCGAGCGGCTGGCGGAGGAGGGGCAGGACGGGTTCATGAACTATCTCCTGCCACACGCCGCGCTCAAGCTCAAGCAGGGCTTCGGGCGCCTGATCCGGAGCCGGCAGGACATGGGTGTCGTCGTGCTGCTCGACAGCCGGGTCGTCACCAAGCGCTATGGACCGCTGCTGCTCGGGGGGCTCCCGCGGGCGGAGCGGGTCATCGGGAGCTGGGCGCAGGTCCGTACGAGGTGCGAGGACTTCTTCGCGCGGCACGGCATCGGGGCCGTCGCGTGAACGCGCTGCAACCCTCGAAGATCGTGTGCGTCGGCCGGAACTACGTGGCCCATGCCAGAGAGCTGGGCAACGAAGTGCCCCCGGTCCCGATGCTGTTTCTCAAGCCGCCGAGCGCGCTGATCGGTCCGGGTGAGCCGATCATCCTCCCCGACGTGTCGCGCCGGGTCGAGTACGAGGCGGAGATCGGCGTGGTGATCGGCGCGCGGCTGCGCCAGGTGGACGAGGCCGGAGCGGAGCGCGGGATCGGTGGGTACGTGTGCGTGAACGACGTCACCTGCCGCGATCTTCAGAAAACCGACGGCCAGTGGGGGCGCGCCAAGGGCTTCGATACCTTCTGCCCGGTGGGGCCGGCAGTGCGCCCGGGCCTGGACTGGCGGTCGCTCGAAGTGATCTGCCGCGTCAACGGTACGGAACGCCAGCGCGCGCGGGCCACGGAGATGCACTTTTCCATTCCGGCCCTGGTGTCCTTTATCAGCGGCATCATGACGCTGGAGCCGGGCGATCTGATCGCCACGGGCACGCCGGCCGGCGTCGGCCCGCTCCAGTCCGGCGACGTCGTCGAGGTCGAGATTCCCGGCGTCGGCGTTCTCTCCAACCCCGTGGAGGACGGCACCGCCCGATGATCGAGTTGAGCCAGCGCCTCCGCGCCCTCCCCGGCTATCCGCTCGCCGAGATTCCGACGCTCAAGCGCCGCCTGCTCGAGGCCGGGGTGGACGTCATCGACCTCGGTGCGGGCGACAACGATGCGCCGCCGCCCGACCTCGCGGTGACCGCGATGACCGCGGCGCTGCGGGATCCCGCCTACAGCAAGTACGGCTTCCAGCAGGGACTCCCGGCGTTCCGTCAGGCCGCGTCGAACTGGCTGGAGCGGCGCTTCGGCCTCGGGTTCGACCCCTCGACCGAAACGCTGCCGCTCATCGGGAGCAAGGAGGGGCTGTCACATCTGCCGTTCGCCGTGGTCAACCCCGGGGACGCCACCATCGTGCCCGAACCCGGCTACCAGGCCTACATCGGCGGCTCCATTCTGGCCGGCGCCGAGCCCTACATCGCGGCCCTGCGGCCGGAGCACGACTTCCTGCTGGATCTCGAGCGCGTCCCGGAGGCCGTTCTCCGCCGCGCCAAACTCGTGTTCGCGAACTATCCGAACAACCCCACGGCGGCGGTGGCCACGCCGGAGTACCTCGAGCGAACCGTCGCGCTCTGCCGGCGACACGACATCCTGCTGGCGTACGACAACGCCTACTGTGATCTCACGTTCGACGGCTACCGGGCGCCGAGCATCTTCGAGATTCCCGGCGCGCGCGATGTGGCCATCGAGTTCTTCTCGCTCTCCAAGAGCTTCTCGATGACGGGCTGGCGGTTGGGATTTGCCGTCGGGCGGCCGGAGCTGATCGGCGCGCTCACCCGGGTCAAGTCGTACGTGGACACCGGGCCGTTCCTGGCGGTGCAGAAGGCCGGCGCCGCGGCGCTCGACCAGGCCGAGGCGCTGGTCGTCCCGATCCGCGAAGAGCTCGAGCGCCGGCGCGATGCGGCGGTCACCGCGCTACGCGCGGCCGGGTTCACGCTCGAGCCACCCAAGGCGGCGATGTATCTCTGGATCGCGCTCCCGACGGGCATCCCGTCGGCCGTGTTCGCCAGACGAGCCTTGGAGGACACCGGGGTGGTGGTCCTCCCGGGCAGCGGCTTCGGCCCCGCGGGAGAAGGCTTCTTCCGCATCGCCCTCACGGTGGGCGCCGAGCGCCTGCGGCTCGCGGCGGCCCGCCTCGGCCAGACGCTCGGCGCCACGCGTCGAGGGGAGCTTGCGCCCACCGGCTGAGCTCGGTCTGCCGCCCAGGCGGCCCTGGCCGTGGATCGCGATCCTGGCCAGCATTGCCGTGCACGGTCTTCTGCTCTTCGGCTACATCAGTGGGCGGACGATGTCGCAGCCGCGCCGGAGCTCCGAGATTCTCCTGCTGCTCCCGCCTGTCGAGGGGCCGACCGCGGTGCCGATGCCCTACCGCACGCCAGCGGCGCCCGGCCGGGTCCGAACCGGAAACTCGACCACGCGTCACGTCAGGCCGGCATTCCGGCCGCGTCCCCAGACGCTCGCCGCGCTCCCGGTGCCGCCGCCCACGCCCCCACCGATCGACACGGCGGCACCGCCGGCGGCGCCTTCCCGGCCGCTGATGGGCCGTCTGGGTCCGACGCTTGCGGACGGACGACTCTGGGTGCGGCCGCTGCCGTTGCCGCCGAAGGAACTGGCCCAGCGGCTCAGCCGGAATCACGCGCAATTGGTGGACAGCGCCGTCACCGCGATCGTGCAGGCGTATCTCGACTCGATCGCCCTCGAACCCTCTTCCCGCGGCCAGACCCTGCCGAGCTGGACCACCCAGGTCGCCGGAAAGAAGTTCGGCATCGACTCGAAAAACATCTACATTGCGGGTCTCAAGATTCCCGCGGCGGTTCTGGCGCTGCTGCCCATCGGCGGCGGAAACATCGATCAGAACCGCGCGTACAATCACCTCATGGACATGCGTGCCGACCTGCAGTACGCGGCCCAGCGGGCGGAGAATCTGGAGGAGTTCAAGCTCATGATCCGGGAGATGCGGCTCCGGAAAGAGCGGGAACGCGAGTTCGAGCAGAATCAGCGCACGGCTCCGCCTCCCGAGGAGCCCGCGACACCATGACCGCCGAGAGGACGACATCACGATGAAGCTCGTGGACACCGAGGAGACGGTCGTGCTGGTGACCGGCTCCTCGCCCACCGCCGAAGAGCGGGACCGGCCGCTGGCCGACGCCCTCAAGTCCGAGATCGACCGCCGCGGGGCGGGGCATGCCTACCGCCGCGCCGTCGTGGTGGGGGACGCATGGTATCTGGAGAACCGGCTGTTCCATCTCAACCCCACCATCGCGATCGGCGGTCCGGGTGCGAACGGGGTGTCGCAGGAGTTCAGCGGCTTTCTCGCCACGGTGTACAACCGGGAGGAAGCGGTCTTCATCCAGGCGGATTTCGAGGGGGAGCTGAAGCGGGCAGCGCTCTGGGGGGTGAACTCCACCTGCACCGGCGAGGCGGTCGAGGCGTTCAGCACCCGCGGGTTCCTCGACGATCTGCTGGGACGGATCTGGAGGTTTCGGGTGGGGATGTTCGTGTAAGACGGTGAGAGGTGAGCGGTAAGAGGTAAGCGATGGCGACGGGGGAGACGCTTACCCCTCACCTCTTACCGCTCACCTCTTACCGCCTTACAGCCCCAGCAGGTCCGCCAGCGCCCGGTCCACCACCTCCGACGTCTCCCCATCGATGATCCTGCGCAGCACGTCGACGGCCTCGAGCGGGAGGCTCTCGGGATGGACCCGGTCGCGCTCGTAACGGACAATGTTGCCCGAGCGGGA
The DNA here is from genome assembly GCA_963831425.1 of uncultured Gemmatimonadales bacterium. Classification (GTDB taxonomy): domain Bacteria; phylum Gemmatimonadota; class Gemmatimonadetes; order Gemmatimonadales; family GWC2-71-9; genus CAVVWJ01. Next base: position 54,472 of record CAWHQC010000006.1, read on the forward strand.
TCGGTGCGACGGCGGGATCATCATCATCAGCATCGTCTTCTCTTCCACCACGGATTCGTACGAGGAGCCCGGGACGCTCGCAGTCCACGGCTCGTCCTCGTCTTCATCCTCATCCGGCAGCGGCACCATCGCGTAGAGCTGGCATTGCAGGCCCGGCGGCGCGGCGCGGGCCACGAGGACGACCTGGACCGGCTCGTCGAAGATCCCGTACTCGTGGATCTGGTGCCATGCGTCCGGTGGGAGCACCGCGCGCGCCACCAGCCGACCGTTCCGGTAGCTGCCCATGCAGACCATGCCTTCCGGAACACGTCGTCCTCCAGCAGCCCAACGGTGATCTGCACCGGGTTTTCCGTAGCCGCGATGGCGGCGGGCGAAGGGCCGTCGCCCTGGGCGGGCGGGGGGGCGTCATCGGTCATCGGGAATCAGTAGGCGGATGCGCGGGCGGGGGCAAGCTCGGAGCCGGGGCGCTGATCTCGCCGTCATCCGAGATGCGGGCGGCGGCCGGCCCAAAGTCCTCGGCCGACAGCCGCCGCACCTCGTCGAGCGCGCTGCGTGCCGGGTCGGGGCCAGGCCCGTGGCCGGGATGCTGGGTCATCGGCACCAGGCGGGCGCGCTGCAGCCGCCGGTCGGTCGCGAACTCGAGCTGAAGTACGCCCGTCACGCCGAGCGGGCCCTCCAGATTGAAGCCGCGATAGTTGACGAAGTTGCCCAGGGAATAGATCACGGGCTTTCCCCGATAGTATTCGATCCCGCGGAGCACGTGCGGCCCGTGGCCCACGACCACGTCAGCACCGGCGTCGACGACCGCATGCGTCCAGCGGCGGAGCTCACCTCGTGGCTCCTGACCCAGCGACTCCGCCGTCTCGGGCACGTGCAGGGCGCGCACGCCTTCCGCGCCGCCGTGGAACGTCACGACCAGCAGGTCCACCAGCGGCCGGATGGAATCCACCACCGCCTCGCTCCGGGCGAGGTCGAGCAGGTCGTAGGAATGCGGGTAGGTCGCGAACCCGATCAGGCCCACGACGGTCAGGCGGTCGCCGTGCCGGACGGTGTCGATCGCGACCCGTCCGAGCGGGCCGTACGTGCGGATTCCCAGGCTGTCGAAGACGTGCTCGGTGGACTCGCGTCCCGCGGGTCCGTAGTCGTTGGCGTGGTTGTTGGCGAGGTTCAGGTGCGTGAAGCCGGCGTCCACCAGTCTCGGCGCCAGCGCGGTGGGCGTCCGGAACGCATAGCAGCCGGGTGTCCTCGTTGTCCTCTCCGCGGCGGCGTGACGGCGGGCGCGATCCCGCCGCTGGGGGGGAGGGTCGCCGGAGGGCTCTGTGCACTTCTCGGATGTCCCGGTGTCCGCGAGCACCCCCTCGAAGTTGCCGATGACCAGGTCGCCGGCCAGCCAGGGGGTCGCGCGCGCGAGCAGGCGCCGGCCGGTGTCCGGCGGCACGCCGTCGGGCAGCGTGCTGGTACCGAGGTTGATGTCTCCGACGAACGCGAGGCGCACGGGCGCGAGGTGGCGGATCGGCGCTGGAACCGGAAGCTGGCGCGGAAGCCGGGGCGGAGGGATGGTCGGCGCCGCCGCGACCGTGTCGGGCGCGGGCTCCGGGGAGGGCGGTGGCGGCTGGCCGGCGCACGCGGCCACTCCGGCGAGCGTCATCGCGAGGCCGAACCGCAGGCTCACGCCGTCGCCGAGCGCCGGGCCACCTCACGCAGCCGGGCCAGCGCCGTCGCCCGGTCGACCACGGCCAGCAGCTCGTTGACCGGCTCCGACACGGTCGAGCCCGTGAGCGCCACGCGCACAGGCTGCATCGCGTCGCCCAGCTTGAGCGCATGCGTCTCCGCCACCCGCTTCAGGGTCTCGAGGATCCGGTCCGGGGTCCAGCGATCGCCGGCCAGCTTCTCGAGGGCATCAGCGGCGTGCGTGAGATTGGCGGAAAAAGCGGCCCCCAGCTTCCGCATCAGCGCCTCGCCCTTGGCATCGAGCGCGGCGCGTGACGGGTCCAGGCGTACCGCCACCTGCTCGGCGACGTGGAGGATCGTGCGCGAGCGCGCCTTCACCGCGTCCACGACGGGCACGAGGTCGTGTCCCGGAGCCGATATCCCCATCCGCTCGAGCTCCCGGGCCACCGCCGGCACCAGCTCGGCCGCGGGCAGAGTGGAGAGATACTGCCCGTTCATCCACTCGAGCTTGGTGGTATCGAAGACGGCCGGCTTCTTCTGGATCCCTTCGAGGGTGAAGAGGCGGACCAGCTCGTACTCCGTGAGGATCTCCCGGTCCCCTCCCGGCGACCAGCCCAGCAGCGCGAGAAAATTGCGCATGGCGGCCGGCAGGATGCCCTCGTCCCGATAGTCGCCCACCGCGGTGGCCCCGTGCCGCTTGGAGAGCTTCTTGCCGTCGGTGCCCAGGATCATGGGCACGTGCGCGAAGACCGGCGGCTCATGCCCCAGGGCGCGATAGAGCGCGATCTGCTTCGGCGTGTTCGAGATGTGGTCGTCGCCCCGGATTACGTGGGAGATCCGCATGGCGATGTCATCGCTCACCACCGCGAGATTGTAGATGGCGGTGCCATCGCTTCGGAGGATGACGAAATCGTCGAGGTCCCGGCCCTGGAAGCTGATCCGGCCGTGCACCGCGTCGTCCCAGGCGATCTCGCTGTCCTCCAGGAGAAAGCGGATGGTGAACGGCGTGCCGCGCTCGAGTCGCGCCGCGACCTCCGGCGCCGTGAGCCGATGACAACGGCGGTCGTAGCGGAAGGCGCCGCCCGCGGCCCCGACCCCGGCGCGCTGGGCCTCGAGCTCCTCCCGGGTGCAGAAGCAGCGATACGCCTTGCCCTCCGCCAGAAGCCGCTCGGCATCGGCGCGGTGGCGCGCGCCGTACTCGCCCTGGAAGAATGGCCCCTCGTCCCACTCGACGCCCAGCCAGCCGAGTCCGTCGAGGATGACCCGCGTGTGAGCGTCGGTGCTCCGCTCCCGGTCGGTATCCTCGATCCGGAGAATGAAGGTGCCGCCCGTGTGCCGCGCGAACAGCCAGTTGAACAGGGCGGTACGGGCGCCGCCGACGTGCAGGTACCCGGTGGGGGAGGGAGCGAAGCGGACGCGCGGAGTGGTCATGGGCCCTGGCGGATGCATGAAAGGTGAAAGGTGAAGTGCCTCACCTTTCACCTTTGCGTGGGGTCCGACGGAGCGGGAGGGATTCGAACCCTCGATAGGGGTTTACCCCCTATGCCGGTTTAGCAAACCGGTGCCTTCAGCCACTCGGCCACCACTCCAGTGCGCGGGTAAATTCGCAGCATCGGGCAGGGGAGGCAAGGGCGCCGGCGCCTTGACGGCATCCAGAATGATGGAGGAATAGGCCAGATAGTCGTCCAGCGAGCCGGGGTAGACGCTGGCCAGCGTTCCGTGCCGGTCTCTCGGATCGAACCGCTTGGAGCGCCAGATCGTCCCCGCTTCGCAGTCCCACCGACGGCAGTGGAAGGTCCCGGTTTCATCGAAGTATTCGTACAGCGTGACCTGGAAGCCGGCGCGCTCGAAGAGCTCCCGCAGGCTGCGGTAGGTGTAGAGTGCCTTGTGATCCGCCGAATTCCCATCCGGTCCGTGCGCGCGCGGAGAGGCGCCAAAATCGGCTCTTACCAGATCGATGTAGGCCGGGTCGGGGAGCAGTCCGTCCGGCACCGCGATCCGCAGGTACCCTCCGGGCGCGAGATACCTGAAGCACGTCCGGGCGGCGGCGAGCCCCTCCTCCTCCGTGATGTGCTCCCAGACGTGCTCCGCGAGGAGAGCGTCGACGGAATTCGGCCGAAGGCAGCGCTCCCAGCCTGCCGGATCGAGGAGGTCGAGAAACTCTCGCTGGGTGGGGATCCACCCGGGATCGTACCGGCTCCAGGCGCCGATCACGATACGCTTGCGCGGGCTGGCCGCCAGCGCGCGCCTCAGCCAGTGATGACCGAAGCGCCGGTAATACGCTCTTCGAGTCTTTCTCGCGGCACGCTTGAGCTCCCGGACGACGGGCATCTGCCTGAGCAACCGCCGGTGGGCGGGATCCCGCAGGACGGGCAGCCGCTTGAGGAGTGGCCAGATGGGGAGTTCCTCCGTGGAGATCGGAGCCCTACTTGCGCCCGCGACGTCAAGCGGATGTCAAGAGCCGCGGGCCTCTCCGGGCCTTGCGGGGGCCACCGGACCAGACGAGTTTTTGACCGCTCACACGCTGCAACTCGGACTACGACGAGGACCCGCCCGCTTGAGCGTTCCCAGACCGCAGGGCGACCGCCCACCGGGCGGATACACCGTCCTCGTGGTGGACGACGAGGAGGCGGTGCGCCAGTTGGCGGTGCGGATGCTGACCTGGACGGGTTACCGCGCCATCGAGGCGCGGCACGGGCGTGAGGCGCTGGCGGCCATCGAGCAGCACAATGGCCCGGTGCATCTGGTGCTGACCGACATCAAGATGCCGGGGATGAACGGCCGCGAGCTCGGCCGGTACGTCGAGGAGCGGTGGCCGGGCAAGCCGATTCTCTACATGTCGGGATTTGCGTCGGAGGTGTTCCAGGGAGGTCTGCTCGAGCCGGGAGCGCCGTTCCTCGCCAAGCCCTTCACGCAGGAGGATCTGGCCGCCAAGGTCCGGGCCCTGTTGGAGTCCGCGGGATAAACCGCCCGTCCGCACTTCCCTCCCGATCGCCGGTCCGACTCGGAGCCACAGTCAAGTGTTGCGGGGTCACGGCAGAATCCGTACGGCGGTGCGCCCGTCGCCCCGAGCGGGCGCGCGCGCAGGTGGCATAAATGTTGATCTTTCAGGCACGTCCCCGTAGGCTTCGCCTCTATCGGACGACCTGCCGAGGCAGTGAGATGACGTCACTCGAGGTGGCGGTCCAATCCGGCAAGCGGCCGTCGCTTCCGGGGAAGGGCCCCAAGGCTTCTTTGCGGATCATCTGCCCCACGTACTGGTATCCCCAACACGCTGCCGATACCCAGGCGACGTACGTCCACGACATCAATCGGCATCTCGTGCGCCGGGGCCACCAGGTGACGGTCGTCACGCCCGGCAACGCCTCCATGCCGGCGACGGACCACTTCGACGGCGTCGAGGTGGTCCGGTTTCCGATGGAGCTACCGGTGGATCTGACCTATGGCCGCGTGGCGCAGACCCGGGTGAATTTCTGGGGAAAGTTTGCCCGCGTGGCGGTCATGGCCCACTACCTCGAGGCGCAGTATCGGGCCACACTCGCGGCCAGCCGGGAGCGCGGTGGTCAGGTCATCCACGCGCACTGGGCCATCCCCACCGGTCCCGCGGCGGTCCACGCGGCCCGGCGCCTGGGCCTGCCGAGCGTCATCACCATGCACGGGGGCGACGTCTACGTGAACCCCGAGCAGGGATACGACTTTCCGACGCGCTGGTATGTCCGTCCCGCGCTCCGATGGACGCTGCGCCACGCCGCCGCCTTGACCGCGATCACCGAAGATTGCCGCCAGCACGCGCTCCGCGCCGGGGCTCCGGATCATTCGATCCATCTCGTGTTCAACGGCACCGACCTCCGGCGCTTCAGCCCGGCGCCCGCCGGCAACGGCGCCGTCGACCCGCGGTTCGGTCCGCACATGATCTTTGCCTGCCGCCAACTCTTTCCGCGGAAGGGCATCCGCTTTCTGATCGAGGCCGCGGCCGCCCTCAAGCCGCGCTTCCCGGACCTCAAGGTGGTACTCGCGGGCGACGGCTTCGAGCGGCCCGAGCTGATCAGCCTGGCCGAGTCGCTCGGCATCGGCGGCGACGTGACGTTCCTCGGCTGGGTTCCCAACAACGAGCTGCCGCCGTACTACCGGGCCGCCGCGGTGTCGGTCATCCCGTCGCTCGAGGAAGGGTTCGGCATTCCGGCCGCGGAGGCGATGGGCTGTCAGACTCCGGTCGTGGCGAGCGATGCGGGCGGACTGCCCGAAGTCGTGGAAGACCGCGTCACCGGTCTCATCGTGCCCCGCGGCGATTCGGCGGCGCTGGCCGACGCCATCGGCGGGCTGCTGGCCGACCCCGCCCGGCGGGTGCAGATGGGGCGTGCGGGGCGCGAGCGGGCGCTCCGGCTGTTCGACTGGGACCGCACCGCCGAGCAGCTGGAGCAGATCTACGCCGAAGTGACGTCGGTACCGAGCCGGTGAGCGATCGGCTATTCTCGTTTCGCTGGGACGTCGATCATCGGGTCTGCATCACCGACGGACTCCCACGCATCGCGGCGGTCTGCCGCGATTTCGGTGTGCCCAACACCTTCTTCGTGAACCTCGGCCGCTCCACCAACCTCCGCGAATGGCTGGGACACGGCATCACCCGCTCCCGGGCCAAGCTGGCGGACCGCGAGGCAGTCCACCTGATCAAGAAGACGGGCTGGCCGAGGTTTCTGGTGGAAACCGCGCTGGCCCGTCCCGTGGGGCTCAGGTTCGTGCCCGTGCTCCAGGCGCTTCAGGCGGAAGGCCACGAGCTGGGGCTCCACGGGGGCATGGATCACGTGGTCTGGAGCCGCCGCTTTCACGAGCTGCCCGACGATGCGCTGACGGCGGACGTCGAGGAGTCCTACGGACACTTTGTCCGCCACTTTGGCCCGCCGGCCGGTTTTTCCTCGCCCGGGTTCTACTCCGACGAGCGCATCATGCTGCTGCTGGACCGGCTGGACTTCCTCTATAACGGTGACGGCATCGGGGGCGAGCCGCAGCGCGCAACCGCCGGCGGACGCGCATTGCGGCACTGGACCGTGCCGGTCACCCTGGCCGGTCCCAGGACCATCCCCTTCCTGGAATACCACGGCGCCCGCGGCACGCCTCAGGCGGAGGTGCTCCACCTGCTCGATGAGCACCTGGACACGCACGACGAGGTGGTGCTCTACGGGCACCCCTGCTACGAAGGCGTGCGCGAGGGCGTGCTGCGCCAGGTCTTCGCGCGGGTCGTCGAGCGCGGCTTCCGGTTCGTCACCATGCAGACGCTGGCGGAGCGGCTGCAGGCGGCAACCCCCGCGCGATGATCCGTGTCCTGAGCGTCTTCGGCACCAGGCCGGAGGCGATCAAGATGGCCCCGGTGGTGCGCGCCCTCCGGGCCGCGCCCGAGCGCTTCGAAAGCCTGGTCTGCGTGACGGCCCAGCATCGCACCATGCTCGACCAGGTGCTCGAGGTGTTCGCGCTCGATGCGGATGCCGACCTCGATCTGATGGTGCCGGGCCAGTCGCCCGCCAAAATTGCGGCGGGCGTACTCCAAGGTCTTCCGTCCCTCCTCCAACGACTCCGCCCCGACGTCGTGCTGGTGCAGGGCGACACGATGACGACGTTCGCGGCCGCCTTCGCCGCGTTCCTCGAACGGGTGCCTACCGGGCACGTCGAAGCGGGGCTCCGCACCGGCGACCGCTGGCAGCCGTTTCCCGAGGAAATGAACCGGGTGCTGACGACCCGGATCGCGGCGCTCCACTTCGCGCCGACGCCGGCCGCGCGCGACGCGCTGCTCGGCGAGGGGGTGCCGGCGGCGGACGTCTACCTGACCGGCAACACCGTCATCGACGCCCTGCTGCAGACGGTGCGGCCGGACTACCGGTTCCGGACGCCCGGCCCTGGCCGCGCTGGAGCCGCGCACGGCGCATGGTCCTGGTTACCACGCATCGGCGCGAGAGCTTCGGCGCGCCGCTCCGGTCGATCTGCGCCGCCATCCGGGAGCTCGCCGTCGGCTTCCCCGATCTCCAATTCGTGCTGCCGGTCCACCCGAACCCGCAGGTGAAGGCCACGGTCGAGGCAGCTGCTGTGCGACCTGCCGGCCATGCACCTGATCGAGCCGGTGGACTACCTGGAGTTCGTGCACCTGATGGCGCGCGCGGATCTGGTGCTGACCGACAGCGGCGGCGTGCAGGAGGAGGCGCCCTCGCTCGGCAAGCCGGTGCTGGTGCTGCGCGAGGTGACCGAGCGGCCGGAAGGGGTCGCGGCCGGGACGGCTCGCGTGGTCGGGCACCGATCAGGACCGCATCGTGTGCCGCCGCCAGCGAGCTGCTCACTTCGCCGGCCGCGTACGCGCGGATGGCCAACGCCGTGAATCCCTATGGCGACGGCCACGCGAGCCGAGCGGATCGTCGCCGCGCTGGTCGAACGATTCGGATGAGACTGCTGGTGACCGGGGGGACCGGATTCATCGGCTCCCATCTCGCGGAAGCAGGGCCGCCGGCGCGGGGCCGAGGTCGTGGTGCTCGGACTCACCGAGCGGCCGGAGGAGCGGGCCAACGCCGAGCTCCTGGCGCGGCAGGGCGTCGAGATCCTCCCGGGGAGCATCACCGACGGCGAGCTCTGCGAGCGTGCCATGCGCGGCGTCAGCCACGTGTTTCACCTCGCCGTCGCCATGCGTGAAGGCGGCAAGAGCGACGAGTTCTTCGAGGCGGTGAACCTGGACGGCACCCGGAGGTCTGCTCGAGGCCGCGGGCGCCGGGAAGCGTCGAGCGGTTCGTCTACTGCGGCACGATCGGGATCTACGGCCACCGCGCCCCGGGCATCACCACCGAGGACGTCACCGCTCCGGCCCGGAAACATCTACGAGCGGACCAAGGTGGCGGCGGAGCGCCTGGTGCGGGAGCTGGCGCCGGCCGCCGGCGTGCCGTTCACGATCCTCCGGCCGGCGGATGTCTATGGCCCGCGCGACCAGCGCCTGCTCAAGCTGTTCAAGGGCGTGAGCGCGGGACGGTTTCCCCTCTTCGGTAGCGGCACGGGCCGGCGGCACATGGTCTACGTGGACGACGTGGTCGCGGCCTTCTTCCAGGCCTGCGAGCGGCGCGAGGCGGTGGGCGAAGCGATGATCGTCGCGGGGCCGCGGCCCTGCACGCTGCGGGAGCTGATCGAGGAGGTGCGCCGGGCCACCGGGAGCCCGCGCTTCGGCCGCCGGCTTCCGCTCGCGCCGATGCTCGCCACGGCGGCGGTGGTGGAGGACGTCTGCCAGGCGCTCCACCTCGATCCCCCGATCTATCGCCGCCGGATGGATTTCTTCACCAGCGACTCCGAGTTCGACACCTCCCGCGCGCGCCGGCGTGCTCGACTGGGCGCCGCGCGTGGACCTCGCCGGAAGGAGTGCGGCGAACAGACGAGAGCTACGGGCGGCCGGGGAGCTGGGATAAGCCACTGCATGATGCGTGCGTATCATTCATGGCAACCGTCATCCGACTGGAGATTCTCTCGTGACCGAGCCCTGGCAGCTCCAGCTCTTCCGCCGCTCGCTCAAGAAGCGGCAGACCGTGGACGCCCTGCTGGCGCACCTGCCGCCGGTCGAGGGCCGGCTCTGTCTCGAGCTGGGCTGCGGCACGGGCCTCACCTCGCACTTCCTGCGCGAGCGCGGCGGCACCTGGGTGAGCGCCGATTTCGAGCGGGACCACGTCCGCTCCGCCAAGGCAGCTGGTGGGCGACCGGGTGCTCCAGATCGGCGAGCGCGAGCTGCCGTTCCGGACCGCCTCCGTTCGACCTGGTGGCCGCGATCAACTTCCTCGAGCACATCAAGGACGACGAGACGTTCTTCGCCGAGATGGTGCGCGTGCTCAAGCCCGGCGGCGACTTCCTGTTCATGGCGCCCAAGGGCGAGCCACGGCCGGCCCGGGTTCGCGCTCAAGCGGGCTGCTCGGGCTTCACGGCCGACCAGGAGGGGTTCGGCCACGCGCGCGACGGCTACCCGCTGCCCGCCGCCCGGGCGCTCATGGAGCGCCACGGGCTCGCGGTGCGGGGGCAGCGAGACTACTGCCGGTTCTTCACCGAGTCGCTCGAGGACCTGCTCAACTACGCCTACCACCGGAAGGCGATGCAGGGGAAGGACACCGCCGAGCAGGACTTCCACGGCGACACCGCGCCGATGTCGGCCGACGCGCTGAACAAGGTGGGCACCGCCTACAAGGTCTATTCCGCCGTCTATCCCGCGCTCCGCGCCTGGACCCTGCTCGACCATCTGATCCCGTTCTCCGAGGGGTACATGATGGTGGCCTGGGGAAGGAAGGCCGCCTGACATGTGCGGCATCGTCGGGACGGTCGGACCGCGAGCCGGTCACCGAGGCCGAGATTCGCGCGGATGTGCGACGCCATCCGTCACCGGGGGCCGGACGACTGGGGCACGTTCGTCGAGGGCGGCGTCGGGCCTCGGCATGCGCCGGCTCAGCATCATCGACCTGGCCGGCGGCCACCAGCCGATCGCGAACGAGGACGGCAGCGTGCTGGTGGTCTTCAACGGCGAGATCTACAACCACGACGCGCTGCGCGCGCGAGCTGGTGGCCCGGGGACACCGGTTCCGCACCCGCAGCGACACCGAGGTCCTCGTCCACCTCTACGAGGACGAGGGCGAGCGGATGCTCGCAGCGGCTGCGCGGGATGTTCGCGTTCGCGCATCTGGGACCGGCGCCGCCGCCGGCTGCTGCTGCGCGCGCGACCAGTTCGGGCAGAAGCCGCTCTTCTACACCGAGCGCGCGGGCCGGCTCGACCTTCGCCTCCGAGATCAAGGCGCTGCTGGCGCGACGATCCGAGCCTCGCCCGCTGTCGCCGTTCGCGCTCGACCAGTATCTGACGCTCCGCTTCGTCCAGCCGCCGGACACCTTCTTCGAGCGGATCCGCGCGCTCCCGCCGGCGCACTTCCTGGTCTGGGACGACGGCCGGCGACGCGGCTCGAGCGCTACTGGGACCTGACCTACGGGCCCAAGTGGACGCTACAGCGAGGCCGAGACGCTCGAGCGGATCGACGAGCTGCTCGGCGAGACCGTCGCGCTCCACCTCACCAGCGACGTGCCGGTCGGCGCGTTCCTGAGCGGCGGGCTCGACTCGACGCTGGTCGCCGGCCTACGCTGCCGCAGGTGCTCGGCGCCGAGCTGCGCACGTTCTCGATGGGCATCCCGTACCGGGACCTCGAACGAGCTCCCGGCGGCCGCGGCGGTGGCGCGGCGCTACGGCACCCGGCACTTCGCGGAGGAGGTGACGCCCGTCGGTCGGCGGCCGATCTGCCGCGGCTGGTCGTCGGCGCTGGACGAGCCGGCGGATCCGCTGTCGATCTGCCTGCTGCACCTCGCGCGGATGACCGCGCGCGAGGTGAAGGTGGTGCTCGGCGGCGACGGCGGCGACGAGCTGTTCGGCGGCTACGACCGCTACGCCGCGGAGCGCTGGCTCGACGCCTATCGCGCGGTCCCGGAGGTGGTGCGCGACCTGGTCGCCGGCCAGGTGCTCGGCCGGCTGCCGGATCAGTTCACCTTCAAGAGCGTCACCCACAAGCTCCGCTGGGTGGACCTCATGGCGCGGAAGACCGGCGGCGAGCGCTACGCGGAGAGCCTGCAGTACTTCTGGTTCAACGAGGCGCGCCGGGCGGAGCTGTACACGCCGGGGTTCCGCGCGCAGGCTGGCGGGCCGGCGGCCGACGCCTGCCTGCTCGAGCTGTACGCGCGCCAAGCAACGCCGACGACGCCGGTGGACCGGATGATGTACGTGGACGTCGATGTCGCGGCTGCCGGGGCAGTCGCTCATGATCCTCGACCGGGCCACGATGGCGTACAGCCTCGAGTCGCGCTCGCCGTTCCTCGATCCGCGTTTCGCCGAGTTCATGGCGCGCGTGCCGGTCGTCGCTCAAGATCCGGGGCCGCCGGCTCCGCTACCTCGAGCGCCGCCTGGGTGAGCGCTACCTGCCGCCCGAAGTGCTCCGGCGGAAGAAGCAGGGGTTCGCGTCGCCGCTGATGTACATCATGGACGACGAGGTGCGGGCGCTTGCGCCCCGCGCTGCTGCTCGCGGAGCGAGCTGGTGCGGGACGGCTATCCTCGACGGCGGGCGGGTGCGGCGAGCTGGTGGACGAGCATCTCGCGCGCCGGCGCGACCATGGCAATCGGATCTGGTTGCTGCTGAGCGCGGAAGTGTGGTACCGGCGATACATCGGCCGGCGAGCACGGCGGACCTCGAGGCCGAGCTCGACGAGGCGCGACCCCCGACGGCTCCCGCACGCTGGCGGAGCGCGCCGTGAGCCAGACGCTGGCGAGCAGGCCCACGGACGCGGCGAGGGGCGGCGCGACCGTCCGAGCCGCTCCTCCGGTCGGCGTACGACTGGGAGAGTGCGCGGGAGTCGGATCACCCTGGGTGAGGCCATCTCAGCGGTTCTGTGACGTGAATGGCTACGTCGGGCCTCCCGTGCCGGCCAAGCCGGGCGTTCCTCAAGGTGTTCCGGCGGCTCATCAACGGGTGGCGAGCGCCGGAGCAGATCTATCTGGTCCACGACGCGTCACACGTGCTCACCGGTACCACGTTCACCCACGATGAGCCGCCGCTGGTGCTGCTGGCGGGGGAGGCGGTGGAGCAGGGGTTCTATTTCGCTCGCGGGGCACCCGAGCTCGTGGGGTGGTTCCTGTTCTACGGTGGGGCCTTCGTCGAGTGTGCCCGGCGATCGCCTCGTTCCGGCAGGTGTTCCGGGGCATCCGGCTGGGGTTGTTCAACCGGGCGTACGATCATGCCACCCGCACGGGCCTGACCAACCTGTTCACGATTCCCGTGCAGGAGCTCAAAGACCTGAGTGTAGCGGAGGCGCGACGGCGGCTGGGGATGCCCGTGGGCGGGCCGGCGGCGGCGCTCTACGCGGAGATCCCGTTCCGCCACCGATGGCCGAGGCGCTGCGGCGGGAGTGGGAGGGATCGGCGACGGCGTTAGTAAGGCTCCAGGTGGCCGCCGCTCTCCCCGGCTCACCCGGGCGATGGGGTCCGGTGCTTCCTCCGGATCAGGACCCCGCCGTCGGCCGTCGAGGCTCGCCGGTCCCGCGCCGTCGCCCAGCAGGAAGAGGAAAACACGACATGTAGAGGAGCGGCACCTTGCTGCTGTTCTGGGAGCGGCAGACGGTGACCTCCTCTTCGGGAAGCTGGACCTGGAAGAACGCCACCAGCATCTCCGCGGCCAGCAGCAAACGCGACTGGCGGCGAAAAGGAGCCCGAGCAGCAGCAGCAGCCCGCCGAACGTTTCGAGGACCCCGCGAGTCCCATCTGGCGACGAGAGCGCGACGGTACTGCTGGGCGTCGGCCCGACGCCGCCGAACAGGCGAATAGTTTTTCGATCCTGCGCCGCATATAGAGCAGGGTGATGCCGATGCGAAGCAGCGCGTGCGTCACTGGACTGAGCCGGAGAAGATGGCCGATCTGCCGGGCCAGCAGCCTCGCGCGGGATGGTCGTCATGGTGCATGCGCCGTCTCCCAGAGACAGGCTCGAGTGTGTTCTCTTAGCGGCGGTGGGCGAGATCGTAAAAAACTCATGAAGCTACCTGCGTGCCTTGGGCGTGTTTTAAAGACCGCTGCCTCAACCGCTCGGCCACCACGCCTGGACCCGAAAACTTCCCGCGGGCCGTGCCCGCGCAACCCCGGCATCGGGTAGGGTGGAACAGCCTATTGCCTGGAGGGTGCGTGTGTTCCAGATTGCCGGACACCGGACGGCTTCTGGGTTCCTCTAACCCCCAAGGCCCCCACCGCTGAGTGGTGAGTGCCGCTCCCCATGGCACTTACCGAAGCCCTTGTCACACGCCCTGGTCATCCTGGTGGTTGATGATGCCCAGAGTGTTCGTTCGATTCTCGCCCGGGTGCTGGTCAGGGCCGGGTACCATGTGATCACCGCGTCGGGCGCCTCCTAGGGGCTCGGTTCTTGTCGTAGCCAGCCTGGAGGTGCGTCCTGCACCTCGTGGTGATCTGATCTCTAGACTGCTGGGTGCCTCGGGAGAGGAGCTGGCAGGTGGAGCTCGCCAGGCCACATCCACGGCCGCCCGTCCTCTTCATCTCCGCCTTCGGCCACGAACCCGACACGGCGTGGCCCGGGCTGCTGTTCGAGTAGCCTCGCGCCTCCGCACGTCGTGTCAGACCGTCACCCACATGCTCGTCCTGACGGCCCGCTCGTGTGCTTGCACTCTGTGAGTGGTGGCCTCGGTCCTGACGGGTGCTTTATGGCGGGGGTTTTCTGGTCCTAACGAATGCCCCCATCACCTGCCGCCGACCTCGCGCGCCCCGACAAGACGCAACTGAGTCAAGGAGACGGCAAGGGCACCAC
>CAWHQC010000007.1:0-165917 GCA_963831425.1 uncultured Gemmatimonadales bacterium
CAAGCAGCGCGACGTGACCGCACGCGCCTTCGCAGACCTCTATCATGCGCAGAGCGCCGAATTCCCGCCCGAATGCAAGGGCGGTGACTACGAGAAGCGCATTCAGGCCGCGTACCCCATCCACCCGGAGATTTTTGACCGGCTCTACTCCGACTGGTCCACGCTGGTGAAGTTCCAGCGCACGCGCGGCGTGCTGCGCCTCATGGCGGCCGTAATCCACAGCCTGTGGGAGAAGGGTGACCGCAATCCCCTGATCCTGCCTTCGACAGTGCCAATCGATGACGCCCGCGTGCAGTCCGAGCTGACGCGCTACCTCTCGGACAACTGGGCGCCCATCATCGAGAAGGACGTGGACGGCGAGCTCCCTGCCGCTCAGGATTGATGCCGAGCAGCCCAACCTCGGCAAGTTGCACGCGACCCGGCGGGTGGCACGCACCTACTACCTCGGTTCTGCGCCCACAGCGGCTGCTGCGCACCGCGGGCTCGAGGATCGCCGGGTGAAGCTCGGTTGCGTCATGCCCGGGGAGTCGCCGGCCGTGTTCGGCGATGCACTTCGGCGGCTCGCGGCCGCGGCCACCTACCTCTACCAGGATGGGCCGCGCTTCTGGTACGCCACGCAGCCGACGGTCACGAAGCTTGCCGAGGACCGCGCCGAACAGCTTAAGCGCGATCCTGACAAGGTGGCCCAGGAGTTGGACGAGCGGCTCCGCGCCGACTTGCGCAAGACCGGGGACTTCTCGCGTATCCACCCGCTGCCACGCTCGGGCGCCGACGTGCCGGACGATCTCGACGCGCGGCTCGTGGTCTTGCCCGCCGAGCATTCGTACAGCAAGGAGCCCGGCAGCGCGGCCGAGCGGCGGCGCGGACTATTCTCGGTCACGGGGCAATACCCCTCGTCTCTACCGCAACACTCTGGTCTTCCTCGCCGCGGACAAGGTGCGTCTGCAGGACCTCGACGAGGCGGTGCGCAGGTTTCTGGCGTGGGAGTCGATCCTGGCGGAGAAGGAGTCCCTCAACCTGGACCCGCACCAGGTGCGGCAGGCCGAGACACAGAAGCAAGCTGCCGACAGCGCGATGACTGCACGGCTGCCGGAGGCGTACCAGTGGCTCTTGGTGCCCGAGCAGGGAAACCCGCAGGCGCCTATCACCTGGCAGGCGATTCGGCTTTCGGGCGGCGAAGCGATTGCCGTGCGGGCGAGCAAGAGGCTCCGAAGCGACGAATCGCTAGTGACCTCGCTCGGCTCAACGATCCTGCGCAAACACCTGGAAGACGTACCGCTCTGGCGGGGCGAGCACGTCGCGGTGAAGCAGCTTGTTGAGGACTTCGCGCGCTATCTCTACCTGCCGAGGCTCGCCGGGCCCGAGGTCTTGGTGCAGGCGATCCGCGACGGGCTGGCGTTGCTCACCTGGCAGACGGACACATTCGCGTACGCCGAGAGCTACGACGAGGGTGCTGCGCGCTACCGGGGTCTTCGCGGTGGGCAGGTGGTATCGCTTTCCGCTGAGAGCGCCGGGGTGCTGGTGAGGCCGGACGTGGCGCGGCAGCAGATGGACGCCGAGACTCGATGCCGCTCCCGGCGCGGAGGAGGTGGCGAGACCGGTGCCGGCGCCGGCGTCCTCCAGCCCGACGCATCCCGGGTCAACCGGCGCAGCACCCGGTGCGGCCGCGGCCCCGCAGCCTCACCGGTTCCACGGCACCGTGCAGCTCGATCCCGCGCGCGTCGGCCGCGATGCGAGCCGCATCGCCGACGAGGTGATCGCGCACCTCGCGGGGCAGGTGGGCGCGGAGGTCACGGTCACCCTCGAGATTGAGGCATCCCTTCCTGATGGCGCTTCAGATCAGATCGTGCGCACCGTGACCGAGAATAGCCGCACTCTGAAATTCACGAGCCACGGGTTCGAGAGCGAGTAACGGACGAATGCGAGGTCCGGCCTGCCGCAGCAGAACGACTCGAATCGTCCCGACGGAGGTACCGCGCCGTTGTGTCAATTCCACGGTGGCCGCAAGCGTGGTATGTACCACACCGGTCAGCTCGACGTCAGGGGGACCGGGTGCGGAGGTACTCAGACACGAGGGCTTCGGCACCGGCGTGCATCGTTTGCTCGTCTGACTCACGCCACCATGAGTACACCCAGCTGAAGACCTGGTGATCCAGGCGCCGCTGATCGAAGATGTCGTTCTGAAGCTCGCGGATCTCCTGCTCGATCGCTGGCCTCTCCCGTGCCCCGCCATCCAGGAGTCGCCGCCAGAGCTTCTCGGCTCGCTCCACAACCTTCTGGCTGGCCGCGCCCGCCTCCTTCTGCTGGGTCATCTCCTTGAAGACCCACCTGAACAACGGCAACGCCAGGCCCACCGCAGCGAAGACCGTCCGCGCCGTGACGCCGACCCCAAGCGTCACAGCCAGCAGCGCGATGATGAGGGTGACCACCAGCGCCTGGATGCATACGGCGTAGCGTTCTCGCATGGTGCCGTTCCAGAGTCCGTTAGTCCGCTGGCAGACGATCGTCGCAGCCAAAGGCGGCAAGCCTCCTACGACCGGGCTGTACCAATCCTTCAACCCATTGGTGGATGGATGACGACCACTCCAGCGGTGGATCAACTCGGCCGAGGGCGGTGAGCCATTCCGATCCCCGCGCCACGGCGTCCCGAACAAAGCGCAGTCGAACTGCTCCTGAAACGCGGCGCCGAAGCCTTTCCAGCGCTTCTGAGTCGGCTCAACCAGCTTCCAATCGGCCACGACGAGCAGGAATCCAACCGCACCGGTAAGCCAGGAAATCCCGGGCGAGAGCCGCTGCCAGATGGCCAGGATCAAAGGCAGCACCACCAGCGTAAAGAACTGGATGGTGTACAAACGCTGCGTCCAGTCGTAGGCAGCGGACTTGGCGCGCAGCAGCTTGAGCAGAGCGGGGTCGTTCTGCCGCGCCGGGATGTCGCTCACCGCTGGCGGAGGCAGGTGGCCGGGGCGCGGGGCTGGCCGAGCCATTACCGCCCCCGCCGCTTCCGGTCACGCCCGGCGCGGGGGCTGCAGCCGTCATGATCACCGCGAAGACGGTGGCGCCCGCCGGCGTCGATCTCGTGCCCAATCCACCGGCCAAACCTGCGGTGGTGCTCCTGGCGGAATAACCAATCCGCGGCGTACACCAGGGCCGTCACGAGGCGGCCGTCCCATCGATCCCGCCGCGAGTGCGAGCACATGGCGCCATCGGGCCACAGGTGCCGGATGGGGACGAGGGACCAACGATTGCACGCCGCGCCGTCCGAATCCGGTCATGACGCGCTCGACATGCTGCCGCAGCAGGTACACTCGCGGCGCGGTCGCCGGCAGGTCGCCCGGGACCTTTACCAAGATCCGGTGCCGCGTGCCGTAGTTGGTGCCCTGCTGACCAACTAGGACGGCATACGGCTGGCTCATGAAGCCGCGGCGCATTGGCCACAGCTCCGGGTCGGTTGCAGCGGCAGCGGCCTCCATGCGGTGAAGGTCTTTGAACTGAGCCAAAGCTTGCGCAATTTCGGACTCGAGGTAGGCGTGCTGAGCCTCGGCCGGCGTTTGGGCCGCCGGGATGATTAGGTCCTCCTCCACCATCTCAGAAGCGCCTCCGTGGCTCGAGGCCGACCGCACCCCAACGAATCCTGCGGACGACCTGATCAAGCCAGCCGACGTAGCACTGAAGGCGCTTCCGGTAGTCACGGTCTTCACGGTATCGCTCACCGACAACGCGGAGACGGACGCCGGCGGCACCCCGGCCTCGGGATAGCGATCGCCCAGCAGGCTGTACCAGATCGCGTGGGCGTCGTTGGTTCGGTTCTCCGCTTCTGCCGCCACTGCGCGCTTGGCCTCGGTCGCGGCGCTCGCGAAAAAGCCCGCAGCCTTCGTCCGGTCCGCAAAGCTCAAGGCGGCATCGGCGTTCTCGCCCTGGGGCCAAATGTCCGGGCAGGGGGCCCACACCTCCGTCGCCATCTTCTCGAAGACGAAGGCCAACCCTTCCCGCTCGTTGGTCGGCGGCGCGTTCAGCCCGTGGTACACCATCGCCTCAATGTGGAACCCGCGAAGCGGCGCGGCGCACTCATCCTTCCACGCCTTCACCAGCTTGACGAGGGGCACCAACCACTCCTCGCACCGCTTGTTGGCCTCGCTGACTAGGCGCTCAACCTCTCTGGGGTTGGTCTTCACCCAGGTGCCGCGAACTTCGTCGGGCATCAAGAACTCATGCTCCACCAGTTGCACCACCGGTACCACGTCGAAGCCGATTCCCGTGCCGGCGAACTTGATCTGGATGCACCGGCCGTGGCGAACCTTCTCAGTCTTCGGATACGCGGCATTAAGGGCGGCCTCCACCAGGTCCAACGACTTCTTCGCGCCTGCGGCGTCGCACCTGATCTCGTGGTGCTCGTGGTTGAGCACGACGAGCAGGTCGATGTCGTCGAGTGGTCGCTTGATGGTGTGGCGGCGGTAGCTGCCCGACAGGTAGGTGGCGCGCAGCACCACACGCTCTTCGAGGCGTGCCCGCAGGCTCTGCTGCTGCTTGCTGGCCTGGCTTCGCTCGGAGTCGCTGGGCTCAATCGCGGCCATGAAGGCAGCCATGGCCTGCGCCACGGTGAAGGCGCCCTCATTTGATGGCTTGGCGCTGCGCTCGAAGAGGCTCTTCTGAAACGCGGAGATCACGCCGGAGTCGGTCAACGGACCGGCCGGCCAAACGGAAGGACGAAGCTGGTGAGCCACCTGGACTCTCCCTCGACGGTGTCGATGCCCTCCTAGGTTGAATGGCGGTGTGGTGTTTCTGAGCAATCGCGGCGGTTCGCCGGCGCCATTCTGCCGTCCCACTGGCTGCAGACCTGTTCGACAACAGTAGCAGCTGTCACTACATCCGACGTCGATTGGAGATGACCTCTTGCCATTCGCGGCGCCCCGGGAAGTCGGTGCGCCACTGGCAGAAATCTAACACTTACCTAGGGGCGTAGAAAGGCCGAAGGCCGGGCTCATGTAACGGGGCTATCGACTTTGAACCATGCCCTAGCACACGCTCGAGCGGCGTACGGGCCGCGGAGATGGACCTACGCCCACCAGGGTCACACGGTCTCTCGTGGCCGCTCTGCTCGCTGGGGCAACGCATTCGGGCCAGCCACAAGCTAGGTGGGGCCGACATTCCCTCACGTCAGAATTTATTTTTTTTGAATCGGGGCACTCCACCCGCATTTTCCAGCGGCAGGAGCTCGCGCCCTCGCAACCAGGCCTTTGCCCCACCTAGCCGTCCGACTTTTTTGGGGGGGGGCATCGGCACCGGGCGTGCGGGCTGTGAAGGTTTTGTGAAGGTGTTGGGGCGCAGACGCGACTACTGTGGACTAATCGCCCGCGGCGCTCCCCCTCAGAGAACACGTCTGGAGCTATCCCGAGATGTCCTCCTTTTCCTCCTTGTTCGAACGTATACTTCCGGCGCTCACGACGCGCGCGACCCCCCCACGCTGAGGCTCGATGTTCTATCACTGGCTCGCGCCGCTCGGCAAGACGTACATCATCTTCAATCTCTTCAACTACATCAGCTTTCGGGCGGCAGGCGCTACGGTGACGGCGCTGCTGCTCGCGTTTCTGGTGGGGCCGCCGGTGATCGCGCGGCTCCGCGCGCGGAAGGTGGGGCAGATCATCCGGGCCGAGGGGCCGGCGAGCCACCAGAGCAAGCGAGGCACGCCGACGATGGGCGGCCTCATCATCATCATGTCCACGGTGGTACCCACGCTGCTCTGGGCGCCGCTCACCAACCGGTTCGTCGTGGTGGCGATGCTCGCGATACTCTGGATGGGATGCATCGGCTTCCTGGACGACTATCTCAAGATCGTGCAGGGAAAGTCGCGCGGGCTGGTCGCGCGGTGGAAGCTGGCGGGCCAGGTGAGCTTCGGGCTGCTGCTGGGCCTGTTTCTGGTGTACTACCCGGTGGTGCCGCGGGACACGATCCCCGCCACGGCCACGTCGCTCCCGTTCTTCAAGTATCTGGCGGTCAACTTCGCGCCCTGGCTCTATGTCGTATTCGTCACGACGGTAATTACCGGCAGCAGCAACGCCGTCAACCTGACGGACGGGCTGGACGGCCTGGCTACCGGGCTCGCGGGGATCGCGGCGGCGGCATTTGCCGTGTTCGCCTACCTGTTCGGCCGGGTGGACGTCACCTCCTATCTCAATCTCTTCTACCTGCCGGGCGCGGGCGAGCTCGCCGTGTTCTGCGCGGCGCTGATGGGCGCCTCAATCGGATTTCTCTGGTTCAACGCGCACCCGGCGCAGGTGTTCATGGGCGACACCGGCAGCCTCGCGATCGGCGGCGCGCTGGGCACGGTGGCGATCCTGCTCAAGGCGGAATTCCTGCTGCTGCTGATCGGCGGCGTCTTCGCGGCGGAGGCGGTGAGCGTCATCCTGCAGACCGGCGTCTACAAGTGGTTCAAGCGGACCCGCGGGCGCGAGTACGCCGATGGGCATCGCGTGTTCCGGATGGCGCCGCTGCATCACCACTTCGAGAAGCTGGGCTGGATGGAGACCACCGTCGTCACCCGGTTCTACATTCTCGGGCTTCTCTGCGCGCTGGTGGCGCTCTCGACGCTCAAGGTGCGGTGAGCATGGAAGTCGAGCTGTTCGAGCGCTGGCGCGGCAGCGGCCGGGAAGTCGCGGTCGTGGGACTGGGAAAAAGCGGGACGGCTGGCAGCCGGCTCCTCCGGCGGGTGGGCATCCCGGTCTATGCCTCCGACAGCGCGGCGGGGCCGGCGTACGAGGCGTGGGCCGCCGAGCTGCGCGCCATCGGCGCCGAGGTGCAACTCGGCGGGCACGATCTCGAGCGCATCGCCCGCGCGGCGGCGGTGGTGGTGGCGCCCGGGGTCCCGCCGGACGTGCCGCCACTCGCGGCCGCCCGGCAGGCGGGCGTGGACGTCTACGCGGAGGTGGACATCGGCTTCCTCGCGCTCGGCGCCACGCGCTGCATCGGGATCACCGGGACGAACGGGAAGACCACCACGACCTCGCTCGTGGCGCACGTGATGGTAGCGGCCGGCCTCCGCGCGGAGACGGCGGGCAACATCGGCCGGCCGCTGTGCGACGTGGCGCTCGCGCCCGACCCGCCGGACTGGCTGGCACTGGAGCTGAGCTCGTTCCAGCTCCACGACGCGCCGCACCTTCGGCCGGCGATCGGCCTGCTCACCAACCTCGCGCCGAACCACCTGGATCGCTATCACTCGCTGGACGAGTACTACGGCGACAAGGCGCGGCTGTTCCGGAACGCGGACGCGGACTCGGTGTGGGTCACCAACGCCGATGATGCGGCGGTGCGCGAGATGGTGGGGGCGGTCCCGGGCACGCAGCTGCGTTTTTCCCTCGAGCATCCGGCCGATGCCTGGCTCGAGCGCGCGTCCGGCCGCCTCATGCTGGACAACCGCCCCCTCCTGCCGCGCGCCGAGCTGCCGCTGCTGGGCGATCACAACGTAGCCAACGCCCTGGCCGCCGCGCTCGCGGCGACACGCGCCGGCGCCGAGCCGGCGCGCGTGGCGGCCGGGCTCCGGACCTTCCGGGCCATCCCGCACCGGGTCGAGCCGGTCCGGGAGGTGGCGGGCGTGCTGTGGATCAACGACTCGAAGTCCACCAACGTGACCTCGACCGCCGTGGCGGTGGCCGCGGTGGACCGCCCGTTCGTCCTGCTCCTCGGCGGGCGGCACAAGGGGGAGCCGTACACCCGACTGGCGGCGTTGCTCCGCGGCCGATGCCGCGCCGTCGTGGCCTACGGCGAGGCCGGCCCGCAGGTGGTGCGTGACCTCGGCGGAGCGCTTCCGGTCGTACCCGCGGCCGACTTCGCCGACGTGCTCGCGACGGCGCGGCGGCTCGCCCGGCCCGGTGACGCGGTGCTGCTCTCCCCGGCATGCTCGAGCTACGACATGTTCACCAACTACGAGGAGCGGGGGGCACGCTTCCGCTCGGCGGTCGAGGCCCTGTGACCGAGTCGCGCCCGGTCCGCCACCCCGGCGAGCTTCGGTGGGAGACGCGGCTCCTCGGTGTGGTGACGCTCATCCTGCTGGCGTTCGGCGTGGCGGCCACGTACGGCGCGGCAAGCCTGGTGACGGTCAAGGGCCAGAACGTCGGGCTCGAATTCGCGGCGCGGCAGCTCACGGGCGCCGCCCTGGGCGGGCTCTTGCTGCTCTGGGCCTCGCGGCAGGACTACTACCGGTGGCGCACGTGGGCGTGGCCGCTGCTGCTCGTCACCATCGGTCTCCTTCTGATCCCACTGCTCCCGTTCACCCGCCACATCTCGCCGGTGCTCAACGGCGCGCGCCGCTGGGTGGATCTCGGGCCCATCAACTTCCAGCCATCCGAGCTCGCGCGGCTGGTGGTGGTGGTCTGGTGCGCCATGCTGGCGTCGAAGAAGGGTGCGCAGGTGCGCGAGTTCAGGAAGGGCGTGATTCCCTTCATCGTCGTCCTCGGGCTCGTGTCGGTCCTGATCCTGCTCGAGCCCAACCTGTCGATGGCGACGCTGGTGGCACTCCTCGGCGGGCTCGTGCTGTTCACGGCCGGCGCCAGAATCGGCCACTTCTTCCTCCTCGGCGGGGTGGGCATCATCCTGGTGTTCCACCAGATCCGGGACGCGCAGTATCGGCTGGCGCGCGTGCTCACCTTCCTCAATCCGGGCGACGCCACCACCGAGGCGGGGTTCCAGATCCACCAGTCGCTCGTCGGGATCGGCTCGGGCGGGCTGTTCGGCACGGGCTTCGGGCAGGGCCAGCAGAAGCTGGGCTACCTGCCGTACGCCTACTCCGATTTCCTGTTCAGCACCATCGGGGAGGAGTGGGGGTTCGTCGGCGTGCTGGTCGTGGTGCTGCTGTTCGCGCTGTTCTGCTGGCTGGGTTTCCGGATTGCACGGACCGCGGCGGAGCCGTTCGGGCAGTATCTCGCGGTCGGACTCACGGCCACGATCGGGCTCACGGCGTTCATGCACATGGCGGTGTCGCTCGGGCTCATTCCGACGACGGGCCTGACGCTGCCGTTCATGTCGTATGGACGCTCGAGCCAGGTGATCTCCCTGCTGGGGACCGGGATCCTCATCAACATCGGGCGGCTGCGGGGAGGCCCCGGGCGGCGGGACGGAAGGGAAGGGGAAGGGGAGGGCGGGGAGGACGGAGGAGGCGGAGCGGCGCAGTGAGCTGGAGCGGAAGGAGAGAGCTGGCCGAGCCACCCGGATGCTCCGCTGGATGACAGCCCGGCCCCGGCCTGCGCCGCCCCCGCCCGCCCGGCCGCGGCTTCGAACCGCATCCTCATCGCCGGCGGCGGCACCGGCGGACACCTCATGCCGGCGCTCGCGATCGCGCAGGCGCTGCGCGAGCGCGCGCCGGGAGTGGAACCGGTGCTCGTGGGCGCGGTGCGCGGCGTCGAGGCGCGACTGCTCCCCACCCGCGACTTCCGCTACCATCTGCTCCCGTCCGAGCCGATCTACCGCCGCACCTGGTGGCGGAACTCGCGCTGGCCGCTCATCGCCGGGCGGCTGCTGCGCGATGTCGGCCGCCTGTTCGACGCCGAGCGGCCGGACGCGGTCCTCGGCACCGGAGGCTACGCGTCGGCGCCCGTGGTCTGGTGGGCGGCGCGCCATGGGATTCCCACCGCGGTGCAGGAGCAGAATGCGTATCCGGGACTCGCCACCCGCTGGCTCAGCCGGCGCGTCCGCCACGTCTACCTCGGACTCCGAGGCGCGGCGGTTGCTGCGATTCGGCCCGCGGACGGAGGTGTTCGATACCGGCAATCCGATCGTGCCGCCGACGCCGGGAGCGACGGACGGCGGCGCTGGCCAGGTTCGGGCTCGATGGCACCGGCCCGGTCGTGCTGGTGACCGGCGGGAGCCAGGGCGCGCTGGCGATCAACCGGGCCGTCGCCGGGATGGCTCGACGCCGGGGGCCCGGGCGGCGCGGACCTGCATCTGGGTGACCGGCCGAGGCACGTACGAGGAGTTCGCCCGCTATCACCGGCCGCCGGCCGTCCAGGTCATCGACTTTCTCGATCCGATGGCCGATGGCTACGCAGTGGCCGATCTCGTCGTGTCGCGGGCCGGGATGATCACCGTGGCGGAGCTGTGCGCGTGGGGACTGCCCAGCGTGCTCATCCCGCTCCCGACCGCGGCGGCCGATCATCAGACCCACAACGCCCGGGTGCTCGCCGAGGCCGGTGCATCGCTGCTGCTCCCGCAGTCGGAGCTCACGCCGGGCCGGCTGGGCGACGGCTGTCCGGACTGCTCGAAGACCGCGCCCGCCGGAAGCAGATGGCCGAGCGCGCGCTTGGCCCGCGGCCGGCCCGACGCCGCCCGCGACATAGTGTCCAAGTTGTTGACACTGGTCGGCTGAGCGCCGGACTTTCAGAACTCGCAGCAACTATCTTACATTGGCCCATCCACCATGAATTGTTTACCCCCGCGGATAGGCGCACCGTTCACTTCATAGGAATCGGCGGGGCCGGGATGAGCGCGCTCGCGCTCATCGCCTGCCGCCGGGGGGTGGCCGTGAGCGGGTGCGACATCGATACATCGGGCGCCGCGGACCTCGCCGCGCTGGGCGTGCCGGTCTGCAGGGGCATGACCCCTCGCACGTCGACGGCGCGCGCGCGGTGGTGGTGACCGCGGCGGTGGCGCCGGCCATCCGGAGTTGGATCGCGCGCGTGCGCTCGGGCTCCCGGTCGTGCCGCGGAAGGCGGCGCTGGCCGCGCTGATCGGCGAGGCGCGCTCGGTGGCGGTCGCGGGCACGCACGGCAAGACGACCACGACGGTGATGACGACCGAGGCACTCACCGCGGCCGGCCTGCGCCGACCGGCATCGCGGGCGGTCGGGTGCAGGCGCTGGGGCGGCAACGCGCTGCTCGCGGGCGACGATCTGTTCGTGGTCGAGGCCGACGAGTACGACCAGGCATTCCTCGCGCTTCACCCGACGGTGGCCATCGTCAACAACGTCGAGCCCGACCACCTGGAGTGCTATGGCTCGATGGCGGCGCTCGAGGATGCGTTCGTCGAGTTCGCCGGGCGCGCCGAGGTCGCGGTGATGAGCGCCGACGACGCGGGGGCACGGCTCGTGGCCGGCCGACTCGGCCGGACGCCCCGCCGCTTCGGCTTCGCCGCGGACGCCGACATCCGGATCGACGGCATGATCCAGCACGCCGACCGTACCGAGGCCAGCGTGCACTTTCCTGGCGGCCGCGCGCTGGCGGTCCGGCTCCGGGTGCCCGGGCGTGCACAACCTGCGGAACGCAGTCGCCGCGCTCGGCGCGGTCGATGCGCTGGAGGGCGATCTGGCCCGCGCCGCGGCCGCGCTGGCCGAGTTCGCGGGGGTGGGCCGGCGGTTCGAGCGGCTGGGTGAGCATCGCGGGGTCGCGGTGGTGGATGACTACGCCCACCATCCCTCCGAGCTCGTCGCCACCCTGGCCGCGGCGCGGCAGGCGTATCCCGGACGGCGGCTCGTGGCGGTGTTCCAGCCGCACCTCTACTCGCGCACCGCGGCCCACGGCCAGGCAATGGGCGAGGCACTCGCCGCCGCCGATCTCGTCCTCGTCACCGAGATCTACGCCGCCCGCGAGCAGCCGGTCGCCGGCGTGAGCGGCCGGCAGGTGGCCGACGCCGCGCGCCGCGCCGGTGCCGACGCGCGATTCGAGCCGACCCGCGCCGACGTGGGCCGCCGGGTGTACGAGGCGCTCGTTCCCGGCGACGTGGTGCTCACGCTCGGCGCCGGCGACATCACCCGGGTGGGCCCCGAGCTGGTGCGGTGGCTGGACGCCGCCTGAAGGCCGGCGCCAGGCTCCTCGGCGGGCTCGCCCTCGGGCTCGGCGCTCTGGTTCGGCGGGCCGCCGGTGCTCCGGGACATCGACTATTTCCGGGTGAGGCGGGTGGAGATCGCCGGATTGCAGTATCTTGATCCGGCGAAGGTGGTGGAGTGTGCTGAAGCTCTCTCCGAAGGCCAGCGTATTCGACGATCTGCCCGCCCTGGCGCGCCGGGTGCGCGCGATGCCGGGCGTGACCTCGGCCGAGGTGGGCCGCCGGATTCCCGGCACCCTCGAGGTCGCCCTCGAGGAGACGGTGCCGGTGGCGCTCGCCAGCCGTGGCGCGGGGCTCGTTCTGCTGGACACGCGGGGGCGGCTGCTGCCCTTCGACCCGCTCCGCTCGGCCCCCGACCTGCCGCTGGCAGCCAACGGGGATGGCGCTGGTCACGGCGGTGCTCGGGACGGGTGCACGACGCCGACCCCGACCTGTTCGCCAGGATCGGCGCGGGATGGCGGGTGGGCCCGGACGTGGTGCTCGAGGTCGGAGGTCGGCGGTTCTGGTTCGGCGCGCAAGTGTCCGCGGAGGATATTCGAGCGGTGACGGCGGTGGAGCAAGCGCTCGCCCGGACGGGGCAGGCCTATCAGGAACTCGATGGACGCTTCGCGGGCCAGGTGATCGTCCGGCGGACGCGGGCATGAGCGCCCAGCCGCAGCGGCTGATCGCCGCGCTCGATCTGGGTTCGACCAAGATCGTCGCCCTCATCGCCGAGGTGACCGGCGACGCGCGTGACGCGGGCGCTCGCATCCTTGGCGTCGGCGTGGAGCGAAGCGCCGGGATCCGGCGTGGCGTGGTGCGGGACATCGAGGAGACCACCCGGGCCATCGACAAGGCGATGAAGAGCGCCCAGCGCATGGCCGGGGTCGAGGTCGGCTCGACCTACTGCGGCATCGCGGGCGAGCACGTGGCGGGCCGGAGCTCGCACGGCATGGTCTCGGTCACGGGCGACGAAATCCGCACGAGCGACGTCGCCCGGGTCAACGACATGGCGAGCAACATCAGCTTCGGGCGGGACCACGAGCTGCTGCACGCCATTCCGCAGGACTATCTGATCGACCAGCAGGGCGGGATCAACGAGCCGATCGGCATGACCGGCTCGCGGCTCGAGGCCGAAGTGTACCTGGTGACGGTGCTCTCGAGCGTGCTCCAGAACCTGAGGAAATGCGTCGAGCGGGCCGGCTATCACGTGCAGGAGTTCGTGCTGGAGCCGCTGGCGGCGTCGCTCGCGGTGCTCACGCCGGACGAGATCGAGCTGGGCTGCTCGATCGTGGAGCTGGGGGGCGGATCCACGAACGTGTCCATCTTCCACAACGGGAAGATCCGCCACACGGGCTCGCTGCTCTGTGCCGGCGGGCACGTGACGGCGGACATCGTCCACGGCCTGCAGGTCACGCAGCTCGACGCCGAGCGGTTGAAGGAGCGCTTCGGGGCGGGATTCGAGCCGCTGGTGCCGGAGAGCGACGTCTTCGAATTGCCGAGCACGCCCGGCCAGGGCGCGCGGAACGCGCAGCGCCGCGTGCTGGCGCATATCATGCACATGCGGCTGCAGGAAGTCCTCGAATACGCGCTCGACGAGATCACGCGTGCAGGCTATCATCAACGGCTCCCCGCGGGGGTAATCCTCACGGGGGGCGGCGCATTGACCCCCGGGATCGTCGAGCTCGCCCGCGAAGTCTTCGCCATGCCGGCCCGGTGCGGTGTCCCGGGCCAGCGGCTGCGAGGTCTGGCGGACAGCGTCGAATCCCCGCGAATGGCGGTACCGGCCGGCCTGGTGCTCTACGGCGCCCGGCAGGTCGCGACGAGTGGCGGCTCCGGCACGGGTGGCCGGAAGTCGCCGGCGGTAGAAAAAGTGCTCGCGCCGGTCAAACGGTGGCTCCAGGACTTCTTCTGAGTCGGGCCGAGGGAACACACTATGAGATTTGAGCTGGAAGAGAGCGCGGTCCAGACCGCCCGGATGAAGGTCGTGGGTGTCGGCGGCGGCGGCGGCAACGCCGTCAACCGCATGATCGAGGATCAACTCGGCGGCGTCGAGTTCATCTCGGTCAACACCGACGCCCAGGCCCTGGCGATCTCGAAATCGGACATCAAGATCCAGATCGGACGGAAGCTGACCCGGGGGCTCGGCGCCGGCGCCCGGCCCGAGATCGGGCGGCAGGCCATCGAGGAAACACGCGACGAGGTGGGCCAGGCGGTCCAGGGCGCCGACATGGTCTTCGTCACCTGCGGCATGGGCGGCGGCACCGGCACGGGCGCCGCGCCCGTAGTGGCAGCCATGGCGCGGGAGACCGGCGCCCTCACCGTCGGCATCGTCACCAAGCCGTTCCTCTTCGAGGGCCGCCGCCGGATGAAGCAGGCGGAGCAGGGGATCACCGAGCTCCGGAAGAACGTGGATACCATGATCGTGGTCCCCAACGAGCGGCTCCTCGCCGTGGTGGGCAAGGGGATTCCGTTCCAGGAGGCGCTCAAGAAGGCGGACGAAGTGCTGCTCCACGCCACGCAGGGCATTGCCAGCCTGATCACGAGCACCGGGATCATCAACGTGGACTTCGCCGACGTCCGCACGGTCATGCAGAACGGCGGCGCGGCGTTGATGGGCACGGGCATCGGCCGGGGCGAGAACCGGGCGCTCGAGGCCGCGCAGCAGGCCATCTCGAGTCCGCTGCTCGACAACGTCTCCATCGCCGGCGCCACGGGCGTGCTGATCAACATCATCGGCGGCGACGACCTCACGCTCGGCGAAACCACCCAGATCAACGACATCATCCACGACGCCGTGGGCGACGACGCCGAGATCATCTTCGGCGCCGGCAACGACCCCGCGATGCACGGCGAGGTCCGGGTCACCGTGATCGCCACCGGGTTCGACCGTGGCGGCACCGTCGAGCAGCCGGTCATCGCACGGCAGTCCGGGCCCTCGGGCGTGCTGACCTTTCCACAGCGCCACGGCCGCGTAAGCACGCCCGGCATGCCCGCGCCGCACGCGCAGCCCGCGCCACGCCCCCAGCCGCAGCCGCGCGTGTCGCAGGCGCCGCCGAGCGGCGCGACCGACGTGCCCGAGATGGAAATTCCCACCTTCATTCGCCGGCAGATGGACTGATGCGCGGCGTCCGGCTGGGCCTGGCCGTGGTGGTGTTCACGGCGGCCGCGCTGTTCGCGTCCACCGGGCACTGGCCGTGGCACCGGCTGTCCGCGGCGGCCGAGCGTCCGGTGCTTCCGGCGCCGGCCCGTCCGGCCGCGCTGCCGGTCACCGAATCCGTGGACACCCTACGCCGCGGCGAGACCATCTCCGAGCTGTTCGGGCGTCACGGCATCCAGGATCTGAACGTGTCCGCCCTGGGCCCTGCCGTCTCGCTCGACCCGCGCCGGCTCCGCTCCGGTCTGGTGTTCAGCTTCCGCCGCTCGGCGAGCGACTCGGCGCCGACACATGTGGCCGTCCGCACCAGCCCCGAGCAGCGGGTCATCTTCCGCCGCGTGGGCGGGAGCTGGAACGGCGCCGTCGAGCCGATCCAATGGAAGACCGAGGAGATCCGGATCGAAGGCGCCATCGACAACTCGCTCTACGAGGCGCTCGACGCTCAGGTAGGCGACGACCAGCTCGATGGCGCCGACCGGCAGCGGCTCGCGTGGGACCTGGCCGACGTCTACGCCTGGCAGGTGGACTTCACCCGCGACATCCGTCCGGGCGACCGGTTCCAGGTGGTGTTCGAGCGGCTGGTCTCCGAGAACGGCGAGATCCGCTTCGGCCGGGTGCTGGCGAGCGATCTTACGATGTCGGGCAAGAGCCTCACGGCGTTCCGCTACGAGGCGGGGGGCACGCGGCGTTCTACGACGCCGACGGGAACTCGCTCCGCCGCGCCTTCCTGCGCGCCCCGGTCGAGTTCCGCCGGATCTCGTCGTCGTTCGCCCGCGCCCGCTTTCACCCGGTGCTCGGCCGGACCCGGCGCCATGAGGGTACCGACTACGCCGCCGCGCCGGGCACACCGGTCATGGCCGCGGGTGACGGGGTGGTGCTCCGGGCCGGCCGCGCGGGCGGCTACGGAAACCTGATCGAGCTCCGCCACCGGAACGGGATCACGACGCGCTACGGCCACCTGCGAGGGTTCGCGCGGGGCATTCGGGCGGGCGCACGGGTGACGCAGGGACAGACCATCGGCTACGTGGGATCCACCGGGCTCGCCACCGGACCGCACCTGCACTACGAATTCCGGGTCAACGGTGTCGCCAAGGATTCGCGCCGGGTGGACCTCGGCAACGGCGCGCCGATTCAGGCCGCACTCCGCGCCGATTTCACCCGGCAGCGGGACCTCCTGCTCGAGCGGCTGCACCAGGGACCGCCTCCCGCCTTTGCCCAGGGAACGGATCAGACCCAGGCCCGGTGGCTCCAGTAGCGCTCCCGTAGTGGACCTCTTTCCCGCCATCGACATTCGACATGGCCGCGTCGTTCGCCTCAGCCAGGGCGAGGCGACGCGGCAAACTGTTTATGGGGACGACCCCGTGGCGGTGGCCGAGGGGTTCGCGGCACTCGGTGCGCGGTGGATCCATGTGGTGGATCTCGACCGGGCCTTCGGCGACGGCGACAACACCGCGGTCGTGCGGCGGATCGCCACGCGGGTGGACGGGCGGGTCAGGGTGCAACTCGGCGGCGGCCTCCGCAGCGTGGAGCTGGTGCGGGCGGCGCTCGCGCATGGCGTGAGCCGGGCGGTGATCGGCACGGCGGCGGCGCTCGAACCGGCGGTCGTGCCGGCGGTGCTCGCGCTGGAAGGGCCTGACAGGATCGTCGTGGGGATCGATGCCGCGGGATGGACTCGTCGCCATTCGGGGCTGGACCGAGCGCTCAGAGCTGTCCGCGGAGGCGCTCGCGCGTCGGGTCGTGGCGGACGGCGTGCGCACGCTGGTCTACACCGACGTCGCACGCGACGGCATGCTCACCGGGCCCGACCTCGAGGGCGCGCGCCGGCTGCAGGCGCTCGGCGCCGGTGTGATCGCGAGCGGCGGCGTCGCGGGACTCGGCGACATCGTCGCCGCCCGCGAGGCGGGGCTCGCCGGGGTGATCGTCGGCCGCGCGCTCTATGCCGGGAGGGTCGAGCTCTCCGAGGCACTCGCCGCCGCCGCGGCTACGCCCGAGTTCTGATGCTGCCGGCGCTCCTCGTCGTCCTGCTCGCCGTGGCACTGTCGGCGTTCACCTACCTCCGGGTCGAGCGCACCGGACGCCGCGGCTGGTTCGCCCTCCTCTGCCGTGCAGTCGCCTGGTCGGCCCTCGGCCTGCTCCTTCTCAACGTGAGCTGTCCCGTCGCGAGCCCGCCCCGCCGGCCGCTCGTGCTGCTCGACGCATCGCTCAGCATGTCGCCGCCGGGCGGCCGATGGGCCGAGGCTCGCGACTCGGCCGCGCGATGGGGAGACGTGCGCCGGTTCGGCGACGAGCGTGCCGCCGGCGATACCCTGCCGACCAGCGGCCGGTCGCTGCTCGCTCCGGCACTCGCGGCGGCGGCCGCGTCGGATCGGCCGGTCATCGTGGTGACCGACGGCGAGATCGAGGACGTGCCCGACATCCCGGCCGACCTGCTCTCGCGGGTGAGCGTGCGGCTCTTCCCGCGTCCCGCGCGGCCGGACCTGGCACTCACGCGCGTAAGCGGTCCCGCGCGCGTCACCGCGGGGGACACGATCGCGCTCGAGGTCGAAGCGGAAGCTACCGGCGGCGCCACGGGCGACAGCGTGACGGTCGGGGTGACGCTGGGCGGCAAGCGGCTCGCCCGCCGCGTGCTGCGCCTCCGGAACGGGAGCGCGCGCGGCCGGCTCGCATTCGGCTCGTCGGCCGTCGGCCCGGGCGAGCACGTCCTCCGGGTCGCGCTCCTGGACGCGAACGACGCGGAGCCGCGAACCGATGCGCGCCTCCACGTCGTGACGGTGGCGCCGACGCCTGGGGTGGTCCTCATCGCCGGGTCCGCGGACTGGGACAGCCGGTTTCTCTACCGCACGCTGCGTGAGGTGGCCCAGCTTCCGGTGCGTGGATTCGTCCGGCTCGAAACCAATCGGTGGCGCTCGATGGCGGATCTTTCGGTGGTGCCGCTGGAGAGCGTGCGCAAGGCCGCCCGGCGAGCCGACCTGCTGATCGAGATGGGTGGCGCGGGCGGGCTCGCCGAAGGAACGTCCGCGCGCGGGGTATGGAGTTGGACGGCCGCATCGGACACCGGCGCGCTGGCCGGCGATTGGTATGTCAAAGCGACCGAGGCCTCGCCGCTGGCCGGTGCCTTCCTCGGGCAGCCGGTCGACTCGTTTCCGCCGATGGTCCAGCTCGCCCCGGTGACGCCCTCCGTGGGTGACTGGACGGCGCTCTCCGCCCAGCTCGCCCGGCGCGGGGCGCAGCGTCCCGCGGTGATCGGCCGCGAGACCGGGCGGGTGCGCCGGGTGATCGTAGCGGTGGGCGGCCTCTGGCGCTGGGCGTTCCGCGGCGGCGCGAGCGAGCAGACGTACCGGAGCTGGGTGGCGGCCACGGCAAGCTGGCTCCTGAGCGGCGCCGACTCGGCGCGGGGCTCCGCGCGGCCGGTTCGGCCGGTGGTGGAAAACGGCCGGCCGACGGTGTTCGAATGGACCGGCTCCGGACCGGCCTCGGCGCTGGGCGTGACCTGGAGCGGCTCGGGCACCAGCCGCGCGGACACCAGCCGCGCGGACACGCTGCGCTTCGATGGCGCCGGGCGCGCGGGCGTCCGGTTGCCACCCGGCGAGTACCGCTACCGGCTGGCGGGCGGGGGTGGCGGCACGGTGGCCGTCGAGCAGTACTCGAACGAGCTCCTCCCGCACCCGGTCACGCTCAGGGCGCACGAGGGGCGCGCGCCGGTCCACGGTCGGCGGCGCGGCGCGCGCGACTGGGTATGGCTGTTCGGGCTCTGCGTCGCGGGCCTCGCGGGCGAGTGGATCGCGCGAAGACGGCTGGGGCTGCGCTGAACGGGTTGGCGCAATTCGGGGAGCGCTGCGTATGGTCGGCACTGTTGAGCCGTGGCCTCGCGGTCGGGCGAGCTGTCAGCGCGGGCGCGAGCTGTCAGCAGGGGGGCGAGCTGTCATCGGGGGGCGAGCTGTTATCGAGGTCGCGATCGGTGGTCGGGGGCACAAGCCGTTACTCCAAGTGAATGCAAGCGGTCAGGCCGCGCGGATGCGAGCTGTCGCCCGCACGGATGCGAGCTGTCGCCCGCACGGATGCGAGCTGTCAGCCCGAGCGAATGCGAGCTGTCAGCCCGAGCGAAGGCGAGCTGTCAGCCCGAGTGAAGGCGAGCTGTCAGCCCGAGTGAAGGCGAGCTGTCAGCCCGAGTGAAGGCGAGCTGTCAGCCCGAGTGAAGGCGAGGGATCTTGCCCGGGAGTGGGTCGAGCGTGGCCGACAAGATCCCTCGCTCCGCTCGGGATGACAGCGGATGACAGCGACCCTGGTGACAGCGACTGGACGGCAGTGACCAGATGAGAGCGCCGGGATGAGGGCACCCGGATGCGAGCGCCCGGATGCGAGCGCCCGGATGCGAGCGCCCGGATGACCGCCTTGCGGATGCCGCGCTGGCTATCACACCGGGTTGCGCAGCTTTCGCATAGGACATCAGCAGCGGTGTAAATTCGGGGATGGCCAATCGCCGATTGATGGACCGGAAGGAGAGTCTCTGGGGGCGCATCAAGCGCATCGCGTTGACGGACGTCGGCGCCCTGATGCGGGGACTCAACGCGGAAGACCTCGAGAAGATGGAGCGGGTGCTCATCGAGGCCGACTTCGGAGTGGCCAACACGGTGGAGCTCACCCAGGCGCTCGAGGACGAAGTGCGGCGGGGCAAGCTCAAGACCGAGGCCGATCTCCGGGGCGCCCTGGAGAGCCGCCTCGCGGCACTGCTCAACGGGCGGGCCGATCCCGGGGCCATCGCCCGGGCGGAGCCAGGGCCCACGGTGGTGCTGATGGTCGGCGTCAACGGCACGGGGAAAACCACCACCGCCGCCAAGCTCGCGCGGCGGCTCCAGCGCGAGGGGCGGAAGGTGCTGCTCGCCGCCGCCGACACCTACCGCGCCGGCGCCATCGCGCAACTTCAGATCTGGGCCGGCCGGCTCGACATCCCCTGCGTGGCGGGCGAGCCCGGCGGCGATCCGGCATCGGTGGCGTTCAACGCCATCGACGCGGCGGGGTCGCGCGGGCTGGACACCCTCATCGTGGACACCGCGGGCCGGCTGCACACGCAGGAAGGCCTGATGGACGAGCTGCGGAAGGTGGTCCGCGTCGCGGGCCGCCGCCTGCCGGGCGCCCCCCACGAGACGCTGCTGGTGCTCGACGGCACGGTGGGCCAGAACGCCGTGCAGCAGGGCAAACTATTCGCCCAGGCGGTGAGCCCCACGGGCATCGTGGTCACCAAGCTCGACGGCAGCGCCCGCGGTGGAGCGGTGGCGGCGCTCCGGCGGGAGCTCGATCTTCCGATCCGGTTTCTCGGTGTGGGGGAGGGCGTGGATGATCTGCAGCCGTTCGATCCACAGCGGTTCGCGGCGCATCTGCTGGCGGAGGGGCCGGGCTGAATCGTCGCCGTCTTCACCACAGAGACACGGAGGGCACGGAGGGATCCCAAAGCGGGGAGGCAGCTTGGACCCGGACAACACCGACAATTTGATAATGGCTCCGCTTCCCGATGCCCCCGTATTCCACCCGCTCTGTGGTCCTCCGTGCCCTCTGTGCCTCTGTGGTGAATAGGCCTCCACGCGGGTGCCGGCGCCTCTCCGGATTCCAACTCAAGTGACCGCCTCCCGCTCTTCGAAATCCGGCAGCCGGGCCACCGGCGCTCTCCGCCTCGACACACCCGTCAAGTTCCTCAAGGGCATCGGCGAGCGGCGGGCGGAGCAGCTCGAGCGGCTCGGCATCCGGACCGCCCGCGATCTGCTCTGGCACCTGCCTCACCGCTACATCGACGCGTCCACCGTCACCCCGCTCGTCCGCGCGGAGGTGGGGCAGGAGGTGGCGTGCGTCGGCCGAGTGGTGGCCAAGGGCGTGCTGCCGACGCGGCGCGGCCTCCGGATCTTCCACGCCGTGCTCCGGGACGACAGCGGCGTGCTCGAGTGCGTGTGGCCGGGCCAGGCATTCCTCGACCGGAGCATCGCCGTGGGCCAGACGCTGCTGGTCTCGGGGCCCGGTCCGCTTCTACCACGGCCGGCAGATGGCTCCGCGCGAGTTCGTCATCCTGGCCGACGACGCGACGGGCGAGGCGCGGAGCCGCTCGCCGGCGGCAAGGTGCTGCCGGTGTATCCGGCCACCGAAGGGCTGAGCCACAAGGTCATCCGCGGGCTGGTGGACCGGCACCTCGACGCGCTCATCGCGCTCTCGGACGACGTCCTGCCGGAGGCGATCCGCCGCTCGCTCGGGCTTGCCGTCGCTCCCGGACGCGCTCCGCGCCGTGCATCGTCCGGCCAGCGCGGCCGAGGCGGAGCTGGGCCGCCGGCGGCTCGCGTTCGACGAGCTGCTGGACCTCCAGCTCATGCTGATCCGCGCCCGCACGGTGGCCAAGCGCAGCCGGAGCGGCGTGGCCTTCACCGTCCGGCGTGACCTCACCACCCGGCTCCGCGAGTCGCTGCCCTGGGAGCTCACGGACGACCAGCACCGCGCGCTGCGGGAGATCACCGCCGACATGACCGCGCCGGACCGGATGCACCGGCTGCTCATGGGCGACGTGGGAACCGGGAAGACCGTCGTCGCGCTGTTCGCGATGCTGCTCGCGGTCGAGAACGACTTCCAGGCCGCGCTGATGGCGCCGACCGAGCTGCTCGCCGAGCAGCACGCCGCCACGCTCGAGCGGCTGCTCGCGCCGCTCGCGCTCCGGCCGGAGCTGCTGCTGGGCCGGCAGACGGCGGGCGAGAAAGCAGGCGGTCCGCGCGCGCCTGGCGACCGGGCAGGCGCGGCTCGCGGTGGGCACCCACGCGCTGATGCAGGAGAGCGTCTCGTTCCAGCCGGCTCGGGCCTCGTCGTCATCGACGAGCAGCACCGCTTCGGCGTCGAGCAGCGCGCGGCCCTGATCGGAAAGGGCGCGGCGCCCGACGTGCTGCTGCTCACGGCCACGCCGATTCCGCGCTCGCTCGCGCTCACGCTCTACGGCGACCTCGACGTCTCCACCCTGCGGCAGCGGCCGCCGGGCCGCGGCACGATCCGGACCGCCGTGCGCAGCGGCGGCGCAGCGGGACCGGGTGCTGGAGTTCGTGCGCGACGAAGCGCGGCAAGGGGCGCCAGGCGTACGTGGTGCTGCCGGTGATCGAGGAATCGGAGCGGGCCGACCTCCGCGCGGCCACCACCATGGCGCAGAGCCTCGCCGCCCGGTGGCCGGAGCTCCGCGTCGGGCTGGTGCACGGCCGGCTCAAGCCCGACGAGCGGGACGACGTCATGCGGCGGTTCCGGGCCGGCGAGATCCAGGTGCTCGTGGCGACGACGGTCATCGAGGTCGGGCATCGACGTGCCCAACGCCACCATCATGCTGATCGAGCATCCCGAGCGGTTCGGGCTGGCGCAGCTGCACCAGCTCGCGGGGACGGATCGGGCGCGGGGCGGGAGGAGAGCTTCTGCATTCTCCTGTCGGAGGGCCCGGCCGCCGACCGGCTCCACGCCTTCGCGGCGACGCAGGACGGCTTCCGGATCGCGGAGCTCGACCTGGAGGAGCGCGGCATGGGCGACCTGATCGGCGCGCGGCAGAGCGGCGGGTTCGAGGTGCGCCACGCCCGGCTGCCCGGCGACGCGGACCTGCTGGCCCGGGCCCGGGAGCTCGCCATGGGGCTCATCGGCGCGGATCCGGCGCTGCAGCGGGCGGAGAACCAGCGGCTGCGGGAGCGGGCGGTGGGCCGGTATCCGCGGGCGGTGGAGCTGTTCCGGGTGGGGTAGGCAGGGTTGCGGGACGCACGAGGGGGCGGAGGGACATGCCAGCCGTCCTCAGAACCCGATCCGCAGCCCCACCCCCGTCGCCCGGTGCAGGCTCCGCACCTCCGGCTCGAACGGAATGTTGTCCGGCTTGGGCGTGTGTCGGGTCAGCTCCCAGACGAACATCGCGGCGGCGCCCAGCAGGGCGGTCTCGCCGCCGAAGAGCCAGCGCCGGGCCTGGCGGTCGTAGCGCAGCGATTCTGATACAGCGCCTCGGTGTCCGCATCGACGTAGCGGCCCGAGTCGTCGAGCTCGCACAGGGAATGGTCGGCGAAGCAGCGCGACTCGAGCGCGTTGAACTGCGTCGTCCGCCCGGTCGTGGTGCGCGCGCGGCCAGGTAGTTCATGCCGACGGCGCCCGCGGCCAGCGCCCACTTGCCGTACTTGACCAGCGGGTCCGGCGCGCCCTGGGCGCGGGCCGGGGCCGGCGGCCACGAGCAGCAGCAGGCACGGCCGCGAGGGCGCGCATCATCGGCGGTACCGGTGCAGGTCGCCGTCGCCGCCGACGGCGAGCATACCGTCGTCCAGCGGCAGCGGGCCGAGCTCGACGGGCCGGCGAGCTGGACCCGCCACGCCTCGCTGCCGTCGCGCCGGAGGGCGCGGAGGACCCGTCGGCGCCACCGAGCAGGATCAGGCCGTCCACGACCGTGACCGGCGCGGTGATGGGCCAGTCGAGCTCCGCGATCGGCTGGCGCGCCGGGCCGGAGTCCGCCGGCAGGATGCGGTAGAGCGTGCCGCGGCGGCTCGCCGCGAAGAGGGTGTCGCCCACGGCGGCGGGCGAGTCGAGCACGGGGGCGTCCAGCCGGCACCCGCCACCGGAGGCGCAGG
Source organism: uncultured Gemmatimonadales bacterium (assembly GCA_963831425.1). Lineage (GTDB taxonomy): Bacteria > Gemmatimonadota > Gemmatimonadetes > Gemmatimonadales > GWC2-71-9 > CAVVWJ01. Next base: position 23,542 of record CAWHQC010000007.1, read on the forward strand.
TCGTCGGGCGCGATGGCGACGACCAGCGAATCGGCCGTGCCGGCCACCAGCGCGCCGCCGATGCCGGATCCACGGCGAGACCACGGTGCCGGGCGACGCGCGCCCGGCGCAGGACGTTGCCGTCGGCCGTCGCGCAGCCGGAACAGGGAGTCGACGGTCGCCACGATCACGTCGCCGCTGTCCGCCGGCGATCGGCCGCGAATGCGGGCGACGCCCAGCTTGCCGGCGCCAGCGCGACGGCCCGCGTGGCGGGATCGAGCCCGAGCAGCTCGCCCCGCTGGGTCGCCGCCACGAGCACGCCGTCCGACCAGGGCGAGCGGCGCGCCGACCGGCGCCGGTGGACGTGCGCCAGATGCGCCGGCCGGTGCCGCGGTCCAGCGCGTAGACCCGTGCCTTCGGGCCGCGAGCTCGCCGCGTAGACGGTGTCGCCCGAGACCAGCACGCCGCCGCCGACGATGCCCGCCCAGCCGGGACGACCATTGCGGCTGCCGCTCTCGAGATCCACGGCGTACACCTTCCGGTCCACCCCGGCGCCGTAGATCGTCGCCCGCGTCGAGCGCCAGCGCGCCGGTGAAGCGCCGGCCGGCCTCGGCTGGCCAGACCTGGGCCGGGCGCATCGCGCCGAGCTCGTGCCGGTCGGCGCGAGCGCGGCCGGCGCCGCGGTCGAGGGATCCATGCACGCCGCGTTGACGCTCCCCAGGAGCAGGGCTAGACTCAACGCTCCCGTGACATCCCTCTCTTCACAGCGGAACGAGGCATGACGGCGGTCCAGATCAGCGAGCTGCGCGGGCACGTGGGCGAGACGGTCACCGTGCGCGGCTGGGTCGTCACGACCCGGTCGAGCGGCAAGATCGCGTTCGTGGTGCTGCGCGACGGCACGGGCAGCGTGCAAGGGGTCCTGTCCAAGAAGGAGGTGCCGGAGGAGGCCTGGAGCGCGTTCGGGGCGCTGACCCAGGAAGCCAGCGTGGCGCTGACCGGGACGGTGCGGGACGATCCGCGCTCCCCGGGCGGGGTCGAGCTCGCCGTGACCGGCCCTCGAGCTGCTGGGCGCGAGCCCCGACTATCCCGATCTCCCCCAAAGAGCATGGGACGACGTTCCTCTTCGAGCATAGACACCTGTGGCTCCGGAGCCGGCGCCAGGTGGCGATCGCCCGGGTGCGCCACGAGGTGGAGCAGGCGATCCGGGACTACTTCTACCAGGAGGGCTTCACCCTGGTGGACACGCCGATCCTGACCGGCGCGATCGGCGAGGAGGCGGGCAACCTGTTCGCCACCGACTACTTCGACCTGGGCAAGGCCTACCTGGCGCAGACCGGCCAGCTCTACGTCGAGGCGGCGGCGGCGGCGCTGGGCAAGGTCTACTGCTTCGGCCCCACCTTCCGGGCCGAGAAGTCGAAGACCCGGCGCCATCTGACCGAGTTCTGGATGGTCGAGCCCGAGGTGGCCTTCAACGACTCCGACGCCAACATGCGGCTGCAGGAATCGTTCGTGAGCTACATCGTGGCACGGGTGCTCGAGCGGCGCAAGGAGGAGCTCGAAGGAGCTCGAGCGCGACACCGGCGCCGCTCGAGCGGGTGCAGGCCGCCGTTCCCCCGCATCTCCTACACCGATGCCGTGGCGCGGCTGAACGCAGCTGGGCTCGGACATCAAGTGGGGCGCGACCTCGGCGGCGACGACGAGACGCTGCTGGCCCAGGAGTACGACCGGCCGGTGTTCGTCTTCAACTACCCCAAGGAGGTCAAGGCGTTCTACATGAAGGAGAACCCCGCCGACCCCCGGACCGTGCTCAACAACGACTGCCTGGCGCCGGAAGGCTACGGCGAGATCATCGGCGGGTCGCAGCGCGAGGACGACTACGACAAGCTGCTCGCGCGGATCCGGAGCAGGGACTCGATCCCGAGGCCTACCGCTGGTATCTCGACCTGCGGAAGTACGGCACCTTCGTCCACTCGGGCTTCGGGCTGGGGATCGAGCGGACGGTGGCCTGGATCTGCGGGCATCCCGCACATCCGGGAGGCGATCGCGTTCCCGCGGCAGATTCACCGGCTGTATCCCGTAGCCGTGCGCACCTCCGGCGCGGGCTCGGTCACCGCAGTACCCTGATCCGAAGACTCGTCCAGCCGCTCTCCGCCTACCTCGTCCCACAGCGGTCCAGCGCCTCCAGCCCCGCCCGTGCAGCTCGAGGCCGCGCGCTCCGCCAGCCGCTCGACGGCCTCGAACCGGTCGCGGAACTTGCGGTTGGCGCGGTCGAGCGCCGGGCCCGGGCTGGACGCCGGCCTTGCGCGCCAGGTTGACCACCGCGAACAGCAGGTCGCCGATTTCCTCGATCAGCGCGTCGCTCGGAGCGCGCGGGCGTGTTGGGATCGGCCGTCGGCGAGCCGTCGGCGGCGCGCGAGCTCCGCCTCCACCTCGGCCAGCTCCTCACGCACCTTGGCCATCGGCCCGCCGACGTCCGGCCAGTCGAAGCCGACCGACGCCGCGCGCTCCTGCAGCCGGTAGGCCATGAGCAGCGGCGGCAGGGTCGGGGGCGATGCCGGCGAGCGTCCGGCCCCGCGCGCTCCCTCCGCTTGATCCGCTCCCACGGCTCGGCGTCGCCCAGGTCGAAGAGGTGCGGATGGCGGCGGCGCATCTTCGGCTCGAGGCCCGTCGGCCACGTCGTCCGGCGGAACTCGCCGCGCTCCTCCGCGATGACGAGCTGAAAGGCCAGGTGCAGCAGCAGGTCGCTCAGCTCGTCGCGGATGGCGCCGGTCTCGCCTTCGCCCAGCGCGTGGTCGAGCTCGAGCACCTCCTCGACCAGGTAGGGCCGCAGCGTCTCGCGGGTCTGCGCCCGGTCCCAGGGGCAGCGGGCCCGGAGGTCGCGCACCATCGCCAGGGCGCGTCCAAGCGCTGAATTGTCTTGCATTTATCTCCTCGTCACGGAATATGATACCCGCCGGCTCGACCATGACCTTTACCCCCGACACGGCCCGGGCCTGGGTGGACGTCGACCTGGGCGCGCTCGTGGCCAACGCGCGCACGCTGGCCGGCCGTCTCCGGCAGCCGCCTGCTGCCGATGGTCAAAGCTAACGGCTACGGACTCGGCGCCATCGCCGTGGCGCGCGCGCTCGAGCCGCTCGAGCCGTGGGGCTACGGCGTGGCGACGGTCGAGGAGGGCGCGGCGCTCCGCTCGGCGGGCATCAGCCGGCCGACTCCTGGTGGCGAGCCCGCTGCTCGCCGGAGGCGATCGACGCGCACCTCGCGCACGATCTCCGCCCCACCATCGGCGACGCCGAGGCGCTCGGAGCCTGGTGCGGCCGGCGGCGCGTCCGTTTCATCTCGAGATCGACACCGGCATGGCGCGCGCCGGGGTCCGCTGGGACGACGCGCACGGCGCTCGCCGCGGCCGCGCGAGCTGCTGCGCGAGGCGCCGCGGGCTGGGAGGGGGCCTTCACCCATTTCCACAGCGCCGACATCGGACCCGGCCTCGGCCGCGCTGCAGTGGGAGCGCTTCCAGGCCGTGCTGGTCGCGCGCTGCCGCGCCGGCCGGCGCTGGTGCACGCGGCCAACAGCGCGGGCGCGCTCCGCGGCCGCGCCTACGCGGGCGATCTGATCCGGCCGGGCATCTTCCTCTACGGCGGCGGCGCGGGTGCGCACGGCGCCGCGCGCCGGTGGCCGCGCTGCGCGCGCGCGTGGTGGCGGTGCGCCGGGTCGGCCGCGGGCGAGACCGGTGAGCTACGGCGCCACCTGGCGCGCGGCGCGCGACGACGACGGTCGCGACGCTGGCGCTCGGCTACGCCGACGGCTTCCTCCGCGCGGCGCGCCGGAGCAGGCCCGGCGCGGCCGCCGCGGCTGGTCGAGCTCGGCGGCGCGCTGGTGCCGGTCGTGGGCCGGGTGACGATGGACATGACGCATGGTCGACGTCGGGCGACGCGCCGTGCGCCGCCGGGCGATGTGGCGACGATCTTCGGCGGGCGCGTCTCCCTCGACCAGCAGGCGGCGGCGGCGGGCACCATCGCCTACGAGCTGCTGACGGCGCTCGGGCCCGCGTGTCCCGCGCCGCTACGGAAGAGAGCGCATGAACCCGCACTTCGCGTCGCTGGTGCTGGGGCTGGCCCACCAGGCGGAGGCGGCGCTGGCGGGCTCGCTGCCGCCCGGCGCGGAGGGCGCCGGCGACGCGCGGGCGCTGGCGCAGACGCTGATCGACACCCTGGGCATGCTGGTGGAAAAGACCGAGGGCCGGCTCGATCCGGACGAGCGCCAGCTGCTCGATCAGGCGCTCACCGCGCTCCGCTTCCGCTTCGTGCAGACCGCTCCCGCGCTCGTGAGCCGCCGAGCGGCGATCATCGTCCTCGACGGGCTCGGGATCGGCCCGGCGCCCGACACCGACGCCTACGGCGACGCCGGCAGCAACACGCTCGGCAACGTTGCCCGCGCGGTCGGCGGGCTGAGCGCTGCCGCAACCTCGAGGCGCTCGGGCTCGGCTCGCTGCGCCCCGCTCGCCGGGCGTCGCGCCGGCGGCCAGGCCACCGGCCGCGTACGGCGTCGCCGAGCCGGCGAGCGCCGGCAAGGACAGCACCACCGGTCACTGGGAGCTGTGCGGCCTGGTGCTCGCGCACGCCGTTCCCCACCTATCCGCACGGGTTTCCCGGCCGAGGTGATCGCCGAGTTCGCCCGCCGCACCGGGCGGGGCGTGCTGGCGCAACAGGCCGGCGTCGGGGACGCGGGTGCTCGACGAGTACGGCGAGGAGCACCAGCGGACCGGCAAGTGGATCGTCTACACCTCGGCCGACAGCGTCTTCCAGGTGGCGGCGCACGAGGACACGGTGCCGCTGAGCCGAGCTCTATGCCGCCTGCGCGGCGGCGCGCGAGATGCTGCAGGGCGAGCACGGCGTGTCGCGGGTGATCGCCCGGCCGTTCGTCGGCGACGCCGGGGGCGTGGGTGCGCACGCCGCGCCGGAAGGACTTCAGCCTGCCGCCGCCGGGGCCGACGCTGCTCGACCGGCTGGCGGAGCACGGCGTCCCGCGCGTCGGGCGTGGGCAAGGTGGACGACCTGTTCGCCGGCCGCGGCATCACCAGCATCCACACCGCCACCAACGGCGAGGCCTACGGCCTGATCGAAGCGCGCGCTGGGCTCGATGCACCGCGGCTTGCTGCTCGCCAACGTGATCGAGTTCGACCAGACCTGGGGTCACCGGAACGACGTCGCCCGGCTTCCACGGCGGGCTGCTGGCGCTCGACCGCGGCGCTGCCCGCGGCTGCTCGCGCGCGGTGCGGGACGAGGACCTCGTTATCTTTACCGCCGATCACGGCAACGACCCGACGACGCCGTCCACCGATCACTCGCGCGAGGTGGTGCCGGTGCTGGTCGGCCGGCCCGCGGGTCCGGCCGGTGCCGCTCGGACGGCGCCGCACCTTCGCCGACGTCGGCCAGACGGTGGCCGACTTTCTGGGCGTCCCGCCGCTCGCCGGCGGGCACTTCGTTTCTGCCCGAGGTCTGGAGTGACTGATACCCTGGTGGACGCGGCGCGCGCGGTGCAGCAGCGCGCCTACGCGCCGTACTCCCGGTTCCGGGTCGGCTGCGCGCTCGAGGCGGACGACGGCCGCGTGTTCGTCGGCTGCAACGTCGAGAACGCCTCCTACGGGCTCACCATCTGCGCCGAGCGGGCCGCGGTCTGCGCCGCGGTCGCCGCGGGGGCGCGGCGGTTCCGGCGCGCGGTGGTCGTGACCGACGCCGATCCGCCGGCCGCGCCCGTGCGGCGCCTGCCGCCAGGTGCTCTCGGAGTTCGGGCGGCGATCTGCGGGTGGAGGGCGTGGGCGGCGCCGGCACCGTGAGCTGGACCATCGCCGAGCTGCTGCCGGCGGCGTTCGGGAAGGAGCAGCTCGCGTGACGGCTCGCCCCGGACGTGGCTGGCGGTGGGCGGGCGGCATCCTGGTCCTGGCGGCGATCATGACCGCGTGCCAGGAGAAGCTCACCTCGCCCGCGGAGTGTCCCGAGCTCTGCCCCGGCGGCTCGGCCGCAGGTGTTCGACACGATCGTGCCGGCGGTGCCGAACCGCGACAGCAGCTTCCACCGCGCTGACGTGCACGGCACGTGACCGGCGGCGGGGCTGGCGCTGCTGGTCTCCAACGGGTTCGCCGCCTCCGAGGACCGCGCGATCTACCGCTTCGCCCCGCGGAGCGACTCCGATCACGGTGCGCGACACGCTGCGCCCCTACACCGTGGACTCGGCGGTGATCGGCCTGACCCTCGTGGCCCGCGACACCTGCGTGAACGGGCTCAAGGTATATCTCTACCGGCTGCCGCCCACGATCGACAGCACCGCCACGTTCGCCAGCGTGGATCCGCTGCTGGTCGACCCCGCCCTGATCGACAGCATCGTCGTGCCCGACTCGGTCAACAGCGGCGCCATCAACACGGTCCTGCGCGGCGCCGACGCGGACCGGCTGGGACTCGTGCCCGGCGGGGACAGCGTGCTCGCCATCGGGCTCCGGATCGCGGCGGACGTGCCGACCGGAATCCGGGTCGGCTCGATCGTGGGCACGGCAACGCCGCCACCTTCACCAGCTACGTCACGGTGGACGTTCCCGATACCGGGCTCGGTACGGAACCAGTCGCTCAGCCGGGCCACCGAATTCAACACGTTCGTCACCCGCGAGCCGCTCGTGCCCACCGATTCGCTGCTCACGGTCGGCGGCGAGCCTTCGTCCCGGGCGCTCATCCGTTTCGGCCTGTCGGACGCATTCCTCGACTCGGCCACGGTCGTGCGGGCCACGCTCGAGCTGCTGCCCGCGCGACCCATCCTCGGGCTGCCGACCGATCCGACCCTGCTCGACACCAGGCTCGTGCTCGGCGACATCGGCGCCAAGTCGCCCGTCACGGTGGACCCGACGTTCATCCAGTTCGACACGCTCCCGCCGGTCCAGACGGACACGGTCCGGGTGGAGGTCACCCGCATGGTGCAGGCGTGGCAGGCCTCGCGTGCCCGGCCCCAGTCGGTGTTCCTCACGCTCCGGCCCGAAGCCGCGAGCTTCACCCGTGCCGTCTTCGGCTCGACCCGCTCGCCGTCCATCGGCGCGCCGCGGCTCCGGATCACCTACCAGCGCTCCTTCCCCTTCGAGACTCCGTAAGTGCGCCGAGCCCTCGTCGTTCTCGCGCTGGCGCTGATGCCCGCCGCCGTGTCGGCCCAGTCGTCGCAGTTCGGCGTGCGCGGGCTCGGGATGCCCGGCCGCCCGATCGGCGCCCGGGCGTTCTCGAGCGGCGGGGCCTTCGCCATGTTCGATCCGCTCTCGAGCCTCAATCCCGCCGCGCTGGGCGGGCTCAAGTCGCTGACCGCCGGATTCGCCGCGCTGCAGGACTTCCGGCACGTCGAGAACCCGGCGGGAAGCGAGTCGCTGCGGGAGACCCGGTTCCCCCATCTCTCCGTCGCCGGCCCGATCGGGCAGCGGCCGGGCGTGGTCGGCCTGAGCTTCTCGAACTACACCGAGCCGCGACTTCACGCTGGCGAGCGCGGACACGATCCCGCTCCGCGGAGTGCCGGTGCCCGTCAGCGATACGTTCGCCTCGCGCGGCGGCCTGAGCGACCTGCAGGCGGCGGGCGCGTACCGCTTCAAGGACACGTGGGTGGTGGGCGGATCGTTCGACGTGATCACCGGCTCCGCCCGGCTGAGCGCGCGCCGCACCTTCGAGGACACGAGCTACCAGGCGTCGCGCCAGCAGTCCGAGCTCTCCTACGCCGGGATCGGCGTGTCGCTCGGCGTGGTGCGCAACTTCGGCCCCGGGTTCAGCGTTGCGGCCACGGCCCGCTCCGACGGCCACGTCAACGTGGACCGTGACTCCGCGCGGGTGGACCGGATCGACCTCCCCTACACCTTCGGCCTGGGCATGCGCTGGCGCGTCCGGCCAAGGTTCGAGCTCGCCGGTCAGGGCGTCATGAGGACCTGGTCCGCCGCCAACAGCGACCTGCTGGCGCAGGGCGGCACCGGGGCGGACAACACGCTCGAGCTGGCGTTCGGCGGCGAGTACACGCCGGACCCGAAGCGGCCCGGCAGCGGGCCGATCCGGTTCGGCGCCCGCTATGGCCGGCTGCCGTTCCCGCTCGTCGCCGGCGAGCAGCCGCACGAGTTCGGCATCTCCGCGGGCACGGGCCTGCGGTTCGCGCAGGACCGCGCCGGCATCGATCTCGGCCTGGAGCACGTGTGGCGCTCCGCCGGCGCCTTCTCCGAGCGGACCTTCCTGATCAACGTCGGTGTGACGGTCCGGCCCTGCCGACGGGGTATCTTTGCGCATGGCCAAGCGCGTCTATATCGAGACCTACGGCTGCCAGATGAACGTGGCCGACACCGAGCTGATGTTCGGCGTCCTCGGCCGAGCGGGCTACGCCCGCGCTGACGATCCGGCCGAGGCCGACGTCATGCTGGTGAACACCTGCGCGGTGCGTGACAACGCCGAACAGCGGGTGATCGGCCGCATGGGTGAGCTGCAGCGCTACAAGCAGCCCGGCGGTGTGCTGGGCGTGGTCGGCTGCATGGCACAGCGGCTGGGCCCGGCCCTGCTCGAGCGGGTGCCGCGCGTGGACCTCGTTGTCGGCCCCGACGCGTACCGGAACCTGGACCAGTTGATCGGGCTGGCCGCCGGCGGGCAGCGGAGCGCCGATACCGGAGTTCCGCGAGTGGGAGCATTACGAAGACGTGCCGCCGGTGCGGGAGAAAGGTCCGACCGCGTTCGTCACGGTACAGCGGGGCTGCGATTACCGGTGCACCTTCTGCATCGTCCCCTACACCCGCGGCGCCGAGCGGAGCCGCCGGCTCGAGGACGTGGTGCGGGAGGTCCAGGCGCTCGCGGCGGAGGGCACGTCCGAAGTCACGCTGCTGGGCCAGACGGTCAACGGGTATCACGACGGTTGCCACGATTTCGCCGATCTGCTCCGTGCCGTCGGAAGCGTGGACGGGGTCCGGCGGCTCCGGTTCACCAGTCCATATCCCACGGATTTCACCCCGCGGGTCATCGAGGCCATGGCCCTCACGCCGGCGGTCTGCGAGCACGTGCACCTGCCGGTGCAGAGCGGCTCCGACGCGGTGCTGCGCCGCATGCTGCGCCGCTACACCCGGGCGCGCTACCTGGAGGTGATGGCACAGCTCCGGGCCGCCATTCCGGGCATCACCTTCTCGACCGACATCATCGTCGGCTTTCCCGCCGAAACCGACGCGCAGTTCGAGGAAACGCTCAGCCTCGTTGCCGAGGCCGACTTCGATGATGCCTACACGTTCAAGTACTCGGTGCGCGAGGGCACGCCCGCGGCCCGGCTGCACGACCACGTCTCCGCCGACGTGGCTTCGGCGCGGCTCGACCGGCTCATCGAGGTCGTGCGCGCCAACGTGCGCCGGAAGAACGTGGCACGGGTGGGCCAGGTGCACGAGGTGCTGGTGGAGCGGCCTGCCCGGCGGGGCGATCTCATGCTCGGACGCACCCGCACCAATCAGCTCGTGCTGCTCGACCTGCCGGCCAGCGCGGCCGGCGAATACCATCGCGCCCGGCTCACCGGCACCACCGGCTCCACCTTCACGGGCGCGGTGGCCGCGCCGGCCCTGGCGGTCCTGTGATCCGCAATGTGGTCGAAGAGCACGTGCACGCCGCGTACGAATCGCTGCGTCCCCGTTTCCCGGAGTTCTGCGGCTGCGACGTCTGCCGCGACGACGCGCTGGTGTACACCCTCAACCGGGTGCCGGCGCGCTACGTGTCGAGCCGGCAGGGATCGGTGCTCACGGAAGTGAGCCTGGAGAAGGACCAGAGCCGCGCGGCCATCGAGGTGGCGATGATGGACGGGCTCCGGAAGATCTCGCAGGCGCCGCGCTGCGGGTCGCGGAGCTCGGGCCGGGCGCCCTGACGGGCGGGCCGCGGTGAGATCGCGGCCGGCGCTCCTGTTCACCCTGTGCTATGGGGCCGGTCTCGCGACCGGCCTTTTGCGTTTTGGGGGCCCGGCCGGCACGCTCGCGGTCCTGGGTGCGGCGGCGGCCACGCGGCAACCGGCCGCGGTGCTGTTCGGCGCTGCCGCGACCCTCGGCCGGCTCAGCGGCGAGCTCGCCCGGAAGGCGGAGGCCGGCCGCTGCACCTCGCGGTTGCCGGCGGGCCGGGTGCGGCTCACTGTCCGCGTGCTCGAGCCGGTGGAGGCGGAGGGCGGGCGAGTCCAGGTGGCGCCGGTCGGCGCCGGGTGCGGCGGCGAGGTCGGGGCGCGCTGGCCGGCCGGCGGGCCGATCGCCGCCGGCTACACCAGCCGGATCGAGGGCACGTGGGTGCCGCGTCCGGGGCCCGGCGGGCGGGCGGGCGGGATGCTGGTGGTGAGCGGTGCCGGGCGGGCGGAGGGCGCGCCTCGATCGGCGGCCGGCTCCGGACCGCGCTCGGAGCGTCCAGCCGCTCGCTCTACGGCACGCGAGCGCCGCTAGTGGACGCGCTCATGCTCGGGCGCCGTGGCGGAATCGATCCCGTGCTGCAGGACCGGTTCGCGCAGTCGGGACTGGTGCACCTGCTCTCGATCTCCGGCTTCCACGTCGGGCTGATCGGGGCGTGGGTATTTCTCGTCGCCCGGCTGTGCCGCGCGCGCCGCGAGCACGCGCTGGTGATCGCGGCGCTCACGAGCACGGCGTACGTGGCGTTCCTCGGTTGGCCGGCGCCCGCCACGCGTGCGGCCGCGCTCGCCATCGTGATCGCGCGCTGCCGGGTGCGGCAGCGGAACGTGCGCGCCGAGGAGCTCCTCGCCGCCACCTGTCTCGCGGTGCTGCTGCTCGATCCGTGGGCGGTGGTCGACCTGGGCGGCTGGCTCTCGGCGGCCGCGCTCTGGGGCGCGACGCGCTTCAGCCGGTGGACCGACGGCGCCCTCGGGCGGAGCTTCGGCTGGCGGACGCTCGGCTCCTCCATCGGCGCCACGCTCGCCACCGCGCCGATCACCGCATGGGCGCTCGGCACCGTGGCGCCGGTGGGCATCGTGCTCAACTTCGCCGCCATCCCGATCGCCGCCGTAGCGGTGCCCGGCGTGCTGGCGAGCCTCCTGTTCCACCCGTTGCTGCCGCCGCTGGCGCGGGCGTTCGCCGGGGGCGCCGGGCTCATGCTGCACCTGCTCGAGCTGGTCGCCACGGCGGGCGCGGCGGTGCCGGCCGGGCACGTGCTGGTCGAGTCCGGCCAGGTCGCGGCCGCGCTGCCGTGGCTGATGGCGCTCGTGGTGGGGTTGTGGGTAACCGCCGCGCGGAACACGCGCGCAGAGGCCGCACGGCGGGCGGGCTGGGCCGTTACCGCGGTGCTGTGGATCGGACTGGCGCGGGTGCCGCTGGCAGGCGCGGCTGACGGCGGCCGAAGCCTCGCGTTACATTTTCTGGACGTCGGCCAGGGTGACGCCGCGGCGATCCGGACACCGGGCGGCCACTGGATCCTGGTGGACGCGGGCCCTGCCGGGGAGGGGGCCGACGCGGGTCGGCGAGTGGTGGCGCCGTTCCTTCAACGGCAGGGCGCGCGGTCGCTCTCGCTCGCGGTCGTCTCCCACGCGCATGCGGACCACCTCGGCGGACTCCCGTCGGTCATGACCCAGGTCCGGCCCGGGCTGGTGCTGGAGCCGGGCGCCGACGTGCCCGATCCACGCTACACCGCCTTTCTGGGCCGGCTCCTCCACGACGGCGTGCCGTGGCACGCCGCGCGGGCGGGCGAGCGGTTCGAGCTCGACGGCGTCCGGTTTACGGTGCTGCACCCCGTGCCGGGCTGGACCGGCTGGGGCGAGGACGTGAACGAGGACTCGGTCGTTCTGCTGGTGGAGTATGGCGACTTCCAGGCGCTGTTCGCGGGCGACGCGGGTTTCCCGGCCGAAGAGGCGATGCAGGGCCGGCTCCGCCGGGTGGACCTGCTCAAGGTGGGTCACCACGGAAGCCGCGGCAGCACCGGCGACGCCTGGCTCGACGCGCTCGCGCCGACGGCGGCGGTGATCTCGCTTGGACGGAACGACTACGGGCACCCCGCGCCCGCGACGCTCGCCCGCCTGGCGGCGCACGGAGTCGCGGTGCACCGGACCGACCGCGAGGGAACGATCACCGTGCTCACCGACGGCCGGCGCATGACGCTGCGGTCGCGCGCGGGTGAAGCGAGCTACGACGTGCGGTAACCCACTCTCACCGACACCCCGGGGGTTTCGTGCAGACGTCCGTCACGACCATCGAGCGGTTCATCCTCGATCAGGAGGACCGCTACCCCGAGGCCACGGGGGAGCTGTCGAATCTGCTGTACGACATCGCCCTCGCGGCCAAGATCATCGCGGCGGCCATCCGGCGCGCGGGCCTGGTCAACATCCTGGGCAAGCAGGGCGCCCAGAACGTGCAGGGCGAGGAACAGCAGAAGATGGACGTCCTCGCCAACGAGACCATCAAGAACTCGCTCAAGCACACGGGCCGGGTGTGCGTGATGGGCTCCGAGGAGGACAAGGACATCATCCCGGTCCCTCCCGAGTCGTCCGCCGGCAAGTACGCGGTTCTCTTCGATCCGCTCGACGGCTCCTCCAACATCGACGTGAACGCCGCCGTCGGCACGATATTCAGCATCTATCGCCGGGTGAGCATGGAAGGGCGCGGCACCGCGGCCGACGTGCTGCAGCCCGGCTGCCGCCAGGTGGCCGCGGGCTACGTGATGTACGGCTCGAGCACCATGCTGGTGTACACGACGGGGCAGGGCGCGCACGGGTTCACGCTCGATCCCACGATCGGCGAGTTTCTCCTCTCGCACGAGCGGATCATCACGCCGCGGGTGGGCACCTACTACAGCGTCAACGAGAGCAACTTCGGCCGGTGGGACCGGGCGGTGCAGGCCGCCGTGCGCGGCCTCAAGGGCGACATGCCCGACGGCCTCGCACCCAAGAACAGCCGGTACATCGGCTCGCTGGTGGGCGACTTTCACCGGAACCTCATCAACGGTGGCGTCTTCCTCTATCCGGCGGACAGCCGGAACCCGGGCGGCAAGCTCCGGCTGCTCTACGAGGCGAGCCCGATGGCGTTCATCGCCGAGCAGGCCGAGGGGAGCGCCACGGACGGCCTCAACCGCATCCTCGACATCGTCCCCGAGCATCTGCACCAGCGCACCCCGCTCGTGATCGGGAGCCGGGAGGACGTGGGCTTCGTGGCGGACACGATCCGCCGGGTCTCGAGCTCCGCCAGGGTGAGCGGGGCGGTGTCGCAGCCGGCGCTGTGAGCGCGAGCGGGGTGGCATCGGGAGCGGGGTGTCGTTCGGGGCGGGGTGTCGTTCGGAGCGGAGCGTCATCCCGAGCGGAACTGTCATCCCGAGCGGAGCGAGGGATCTGCTTCGTCCGCGCCGGGACTCCGCGGCGTGCTCCCGGGAAGGCTGAGCAGATCCCTCGCTCCGCTCGGGATGACAGTTCCGCCGAAGCCGGCAGCTCCGCCGAAGCCGGCAGCTCCGCCGAAGGCGCAGCTCCACTGAAGCCGGACTCCGCTCACAATGTCAGCTCCGCAGTTCTGATCTCATCATGACCCCGGCACCCGTCTACACCCCCGCCGACTGGCCCGGCGATCCCGCGCGCGACCTCGGCCGCCCCGGCGAGTTTCCCTTCACCCGCGGCGTCTACCCGAACATGTACGCCGGCCGGCTCTGGACCATGCGCCAGTATGCCGGCTTCGGCACCGCGCAGGAAACCAACGAGCGGTTCCGGCAACTCCTCGCCGCCGGGCAGATGGGACTCTCGACCGCCTTCGACCTGCCCACGCAGATGGGCTACGACTCCGACCATCCGATGGCGCAGGGTGAAGTCGGCCGGGTGGGTGTCGCGATCGACACCGTGGACGATCTCGCCGAGCTGTTCCGCGGGATCCCGCTCGACCAGGTCTCCACCTCGATGACCATCAACGCCACCGCCGCCATCCTGCTGGCGATGTACGTCGTGGCGGCCGAGGAACAGGGCGTGCCGCGGACGAAGCTCACCGGCACGGTGCAGAACGACGTGCTCAAGGAGTACGTCGCGCGGGGGACGTACATCTATCCGGCGGCGCCGTCGCTCCGGCTGGTGGCGGACATCTTCCGGTTCGTGAGCGACGAGGGCATGAGCTTCAATCCCATCTCGATCAGCGGCTACCACATGCGCGAGGCCGGGGCCACGGCGGTGCAGGAGGTGGGGTTCACGCTGGCCAACGCGCTGGAGTACGTGCGAGTGGCCGTCGCGGCGGGGCTGGCGGTGGACGCATTCGGGCCGAGGCTCTCGTTCTTCTTCGCGAGCCACAACGACCTGTTCGAGGAAGCGGCCAAGTTCCGAGCGGCGCGGCGGCTCTGGGCACGGCTGGCGCGCACGCGGTTCGGGGCGGGCGACGCCACGGCGCGGCTCCGGTTCCACACCCAGACGGGCGGCGTCACCCTGCAGGCGCAGCAGCCGCTCACCAACGTAGTGCGGGTGACGCTGCAGGCGCTCGCCGCAGTGCTGGGCGGCACGCAGTCGCTCCACACCAATGGCTATGACGAGGCGCTGTCGCTCCCGAGCGAGGAGTCGGCCACGCTGGCGCTCCGGACGCAGCAGGTGATCGGCTACGAAAGCGGGGTGGCGGGCGTGGTGGATCCGCTGGCGGGGAGCTACTACGTCGAGCACCTCACGGATGAGATCGAGGCGGGCGCCCGCGAACTCATCGCCGAGGTGGACGCGCTCGGCGGCGCGGCGCGCGCCATCGAGCTCGGCTTCTACCAGGAGGCCATCGCCCGGAGCGCGTACGAAATCCAGAAGGCGCAGGAGTCGGGCGAGCGGGTGGTGGTCGGCGTCAACCGGTTCACCGACGACTCGCCGCCACCGCCGCTCGAGCTCCCGGACTTCTCCGCACTCGAGGCGCAGCAGCAGGCGCGGCTCGCCGAGGCCCGCCGGCGGCGCGACGGCGCGGCGGTGCAGGCCGCGCTCACCGATCTCCGGAGCGCGGCCGCGGGCACGGATCCGCTGATGCCGCCGATCCTCGCCGCCGTCCGCGTGCGGGCCACGCTTGGGGAGATCAGCGACGCGCTGCGGGACGTATGGGGCGTGTATAGGCCTGCGTAGCGGCGGTACGCATCGTGGTTTCGGTGTAGGGTGGGTGGCGTCTCGGGTCACATCGTTCGGCGATGATTCACCACGAAGGCACGAAGGGCACGAAGGACACGAAGGTTTCGGGGTTGGGGGTGTCCGAGGCGGTGGTTGGCGCGGCAATCGAGGTCCATCGACATCTCGGGCCGGGATTATTGGAATCGGTGTACGAGGTGGCGCTTTGCCGGGAGCTGTGGCTCCGCGGATTGCGGGTCGAACGGCAGGTGCCGGTGCGGGTCTCGTACAAAGGGGTGGAGCTCGGGAACCAGGTACGCCTGGACCTGCTGATCAATTCGGTTGTAGTGGTCGAGGTGAAATCGGTTGAGAGCCTCGCCCCGATTCACCGAGCCCAACTCCTCACCTACCTCAAGCTCACCGGCCACCCGTAGGGCTTCTATTCAATTTCAATGGTCGAACTCCTCAAACACGGAATCCGACGCATCTTGCACGGCTGAGAAGACCTTCGTGTCCTTCGTGCCTTCGTGGTGAATACAGCACAGGAACTCCAAAGCCCCGAGAACCCGGTGCAGATTCCGCCGCCTTGAGCCCCCCGCCCGATGCCGCTAAGTTTCGCCGCTGATTTCGTTTACCCAGTGAGCCCCAATGCCGACCTACGAGTACCGGTGCCCCGAGGGGCACCTGTTCGAGAAGTTCCAGAAGATGACCGACACGCCGCCGGGCCAAGTGCCCGGTCTGCGGCCGGCCGGCCACGCGGAAGATTTCCGGCGGGGCGGGGCTCGTGTTCAAGGGGAGCGGCTTCTACATCACCGACTACGGCAAGGACGGCAAGGGTCCGCGGAAACCCGAGACGGAGAAGCCCGCGGCCGAGGCCAAGCCCGACACCGCGGCCAAGGCCGACGCCAAGCCAGACGCCAAGCCGGCCGCGAAGTCCGAGCCCAAGCCCGCCAAGCCCGCCGGCCGCAGCGAAAGAAAGGCCGCCGGCGAGTGAGCGACACGCTCCGCGCCGAGCTCGCGAGGGCCGCCTCGCGGCTCGGCGCCGATGGCGTGGAGTTCGTGCTCGAGCGCCCGCGCGACGCCGACCACGGCGACCTCGCCACCAACCTCGCCATGGTGCTCGCCCGGCGCGAGCGCGCCAATCCCAGGAAAACCGCCGAGCGCGTGCTGGCCGAGCTTCAGCTCCCGCCCGACCTGGTCGAGCGCACCGAGATCGCCGGCC
Source organism: uncultured Gemmatimonadales bacterium (assembly GCA_963831425.1). Classification (GTDB taxonomy): domain Bacteria; phylum Gemmatimonadota; class Gemmatimonadetes; order Gemmatimonadales; family GWC2-71-9; genus CAVVWJ01. The sequence goes on from CAWHQC010000007.1 coordinate 39,773, forward strand.
CCGGGTTCATCAACTTCTGGCTTTCGGAGGACCAGCTCGCCGCCGCGCACCGCCGGATCATCGAGGAGGGACCGGCCTACGGCCGCTCCACGTTCGGCGCCGGCCTCAAGGTCAACGTCGAGTTCGTGTCCGCCAACCCCACCGGCCCGCTGCACGTGGGCCACGGCCGCGGCGCCGCGCTGGGCGACGGGATCTCGGCGCTGCTCGAATGGACCGGCCACGCCGTCGCCCGCGAGTTCTACATCAACGACGCCGGCGTCCAGATCGACCGCGTGGCCCAGAGCCTCTGGGCGCGCGTGCGCGAGCTGGCGGGCCACGAGAGCGTCATTCCGGAGGGCGGCTACCACGGCGAGTACCTCCGCGAGAACGCCCGCGAGGTGCTCGAGCGCGAGGGCCCCGGCTTCGCCGACCTCCCCGACGACGAGGGCGTGCGCCGCTGCCGCGAGCTTGCGCTCCGGATCCAGCGCGAGGAGCAGGACCGCGACCTGGTCGAGTTCGGCGTCCGCTTCGACGTGATGTCGTCCGAGCAGGCCATCTACGACTCGGGCCGCGTCGAGCGCGCGCTCGAGCTGCTACACGACCGGGGCCTCACGTACGAATCCGAGGGCGCCCTCTGGCTCCGTACCACCTCTTTCGGCGACGACAAGGACCGGGTGCTTCGGAAGACCGACGGGAGCTTCACCTATCTGGTCCCCGACATCGCCTACCATCTCGACAAGCACGATCGCGGCTTCGACCGGGCTATCGACGTCTGGGGCGCCGACCACCACGGCTACATCCCGCGGATGCGGGCCGTGCTCGCGGCGCTCGGGCTCCCGCCGGAGTTCTTCGACGTCGCCCTGGTCCAATTGGTCAAGGTGGTACGGGGCGGGGAAGAGGTGAAGATGTCGAAGCGGAGCGGCGAGTTCGTCACCCTGCGCGACCTGTACGAAGAGGTCGGCGTGGACGCCGCGCGCTACTTCTTCCTCATGCGGAAAGGCGCCAGCCCGCTCGACTTCGACGTGGACCTGGCCAAGCGGCAGACGGACGAGAACCCGGTCTTCTACGTCCAGATGGCGCACGCCCGGCTGAGCGGCATCTTCCGCACCGCCGAGCGGAGCGCCGGGAGCGTGACCGGCGCGCTCGACCTCAGCGCGCTGCCCGCGCCGGAGGACGCCGAGCTGCTCAAGAAGCTGACCACCTTCCCTGAGGTGGTGGAGAAGGCTGCGCGCGAGCGGGAGCCGCACCGGATCACGGTCTACCTCCACGAGCTCGCCACCGTGGTGCACTCGTGGTATCACCACACCCGCGCGGTGGGCGCGCCCGAGGGGCCGGCCACCGAGCAGGCCCGGCTGCTGCTGGCGCGCGCGGCCCGCATCGTCCTCGCCAACGCGCTCACCCTGCTCGGCATCACCGCCCCCGACCGGATGTGACATGAGCCTGCTCGTCGTCGGCAGCATCGCGCTCGACTCGATCTTCACGCCCTTCGGCGAGACCGCCGACGCCCTGGGCGGCTCCGCGGTCTACTTCAGCGTGGCCGGCTCGCTGCTGCACCCGGTGCAGGTCGTGGGCGTGGTGGGCCGCGACTATCCGATCGCGGAGCTGGAAGCGCTGGCGCCGCGCGGGATCGACTGGAGCGGTGTCGAGTGCGCCGAGGGCGAGAGCTTCCGCTGGAAGGGGAAGTACTCCTACGACCTGCAGAGCCGCGAGACGCTGGAAACGCGGCTCGGCGTTTTCGCCGACTTCCAGCCCAAGCTCCCGGACGCCTTCCGCGCGGCCAGGTTCCTCTTCCTGGGGAACATCGACCCCGAGCTCCAGCTCGGCGTGCTGACCCAGGTGCGGGATCCCGAGCTGGTGGTGTGCGACACCATGAACTACTGGATCCAGAGCAAGAAGGCGGCGCTGCTCGAGCTGCTGGCCCGCGTGGACGTGCTCATGGTCAACGACAGCGAGGCCCGCGAGCTGAGCGGCGACTGGAACATCCACCGCGCCGGCCGCTGGATCCTGTCCAAGGGCCCGAAGCGCGTCGTCATCAAGCAGGGCGAGCACGGCGCGCTCCTGATCGAGCCCACCCGCACGTTCTACGTGCCCGCATTTCCGCTCGAGACCGTGTTCGACCCCACCGGCGCGGGCGACGCCTTCGCCGGCGGCTTCATGGCATATCTCGCGCGCACCGGCGAGGTCTCGGAGGACCACATCCGCCGGGCCATGGTTGTGGGCGCCACGATGGGCAGCTACGCCGTGGAGCAGTTCGGCATCCGCGGCTTCGAAGGGATCACGCTGGCCAACGTCTCGGCGCGGATGCGCGCGTTCGAGGACCTCACCCGCGTGAGCCTGGCCGAGGAGCTCGCGTGACTTCGGCAGGTGAGTATGCGGCGGCCGGCGTGGACCTGGCCGGCGCCGATGCGGCCAAGGCGCGGATCGGCGCGCTGGTGGCTGGAACGCGGACGCCGCTCTCGGTCGGCGCCGTCGGCGCGTTCGGCGGGATGGTGCGCGTGCCGGCCGGCATGCGGAAGCCGACGCTGGTGCTGAGCACCGACGGCGTGGGGACCAAGGTGCTCGTGGCGCTCGAGGCCGGCCGGTTCGATACCGTGGGCGAGGACCTGGTCAACCACAGCGTCAACGATATCCTGGTGCACGGCGCCCGGCCCATCGCCTTCATGGACTACATCGCCGGCGCCGGGCTCGGCGTCGAGCAGATCGCGGGGCTGGTCGAGGGGATCGCCCGCGGCTGCCGGGCGCACGGCATGGCGCTCGCGGGCGGCGAGACGGCGCAGATGCCGGGGCTCTACCGGCCGGGGACGTACGATCTGGCCGGGACCATCGTGGGCGTGGTCGAGGAGGACGAAGCGCTTCACGGTGACGCCATCGTCCCGGGCGACGTGCTCCTGGGCTACGCGTCCACCGGGCTCCACACCAACGGGTACACCCTGGCCCGGCGCATCGTGTTCGAGCGGATGAAGCTTGCGCTCGACGATCCGCTCGGCACCACCGGACAGACCGTCGGCGAAGCGCTGCTCGCGATCCATCGAAGCTACGCCGCCGCCGTCGTGCCCGTCCTCGCCCGGGTACACGGGCTCGCGCATATCACCGGCGGCGGGATCCCGGGCAACCTGGTGCGCATCCTTCCCGCCGGTTCCGAGGCGGTGGTGGATCCGTCGTCGTGGGAGCTGCCGACGCTGTTCGGCACGCTGCAGCAGGCCGGCGGGATCTCGAGCGATGAGATGCGCGAGGTGTTCAACCTGGGCGTCGGGCTCGTCGCCGTGCTGCCGCCGACGGCCGTTTCCGCGGTCCAGGCGGCGGCCGCGGCGGCGGGTGTCCGCACGTGGCCCATGGGCGAAATCCGCCGAGGCGAGGGCGGCGTGCGCTTCGGCGCCGGTTGACCCGGCGGCGCGTGCGCGTCGTCCCGCTGTCGCTCGCGCTCGCCTCTGCCGCGGCCGGTCCCACCACGGTTCGGGCCCAGACCGCCGCGGAGTGTGCCGCCTACGCCGGCGCCGCCGGCCGCGTCTGCACCGCGGCGGTGGATGCGACGCGCGCCATTCATCCCTTCGTCGGCATCCTCATCAGCGGCGGGAACCCGGTCCTCGGCAGCGGCAGCGCGCTGGGAGGGCTGGGGCGCTTTTCCGTCACGGCCCGGGTGAACGCGGTCGAGGTCACGCTCCCGCGGCTCTCCTATGACGGCAGCTCGCCCACCGTGCCCCGCGGCCAGAAGGTGTTCGCGCCGGCGCCGGTGGTGGAGGCCGCGGCGGGGCTCTACGGCGGGTTACCCTCGGGCGCGCTGGCGGTGGACGCGCTCGCTTCCGCGTCGCTGCTCCCGACCGGTGAGTTCGACGACTTTCGCGTGGACCCTCAAGCGCGCCGCCTCGGTCAGGTGGCGCTGGGGTTGGGCGTCGGCGCGCGGATCGGCATCTTGCGCGAAGCCGGCCCGCTGCCGGGCATCTCGGCCAGCATCATGCGGCGCGATGTCCCCACGATCACCTACGGTGATCTCGCCGGCGGCGACGAGTTCCAGTACTCGGTGGACCTGCGCGCGCTCAACCTCCGGCTGGTCGCGAGCAAGCGCCTGGCCTTCCTCGACGCCGCCGCCGGGCTGGGCTGGGACCGGTACACCGGCGACGCATCGATCAGGGTGCGCCAGGGGACGCTGCCCGGTGTCGCGCCCGACGTGCCGATCGAGCTCCGCAACTCGCGAGTGGTCGCGTTCCTCGATGCGGGCGTCGAGCTGGCGCTCCTCAAACTGGTGGCGGAGGTGGGCTACCAGGGCGGCAGAGACCAGAACCTGGCCACCAGCTTCCAGGATTTCGATCCCACGAAGGGAAAGCTCTTCGCCGGCCTCGGCCTCCGGCTGGGACTGTGAGCGCCTCGTGAACGAGCGGGAAGCGATGACCCGCGCGCTCGAGCTCGCCTGGCGCGGCTGGGGCCGGGTGCGGCCCAACCCGCTGGTCGGGGCGGTGGTGCTCGCTGACGGGCAGCTCGTGGGCGAGGGCTGGCACGCCGAGTTCGGCGGGCCGCACGCCGAAGTCGTGGCGCTCGCGGCCGCGGGCGAGCGCGCCCGCGGCGCCACGATGGTGTGCACGCTCGAGCCGTGCAATCACCAGGGCAAGCAACCGCCCTGTACCGGGGCGCTGCTGGCGGCCGGCGTGCGGCGGGTGGTGGCGGCGCTGCCCGATCCGGATCCGGCGGCCGCGGGCGGCGCCGCGCACCTGGGCGCCGAGGGCGTCGAAGTCGAGCTCGGCCTCCTGGGCGACGAAGCCGCCGCCCAGAACGCCACCTTCCTCCACCGGCACCGCGTCCCCTCGCGTCCGTACGTCGCGCTCAAGCTCGCCACGACGATCGATGGCCGCATCGCGGACGCCAACGGCCACTCGCGCTGGCTCTCGGGCGAGCCAGCGCGCGAGTTCGTGCACTGGCTCCGCGCGGGCTACGACGCGCTCGCGGTGGGCGGGGTGACCGCCCGCGCGGACGATCCTCAGCTCACGGTGCGCGGAGCGGTCGAGCCCCGCACGCCGCCGCTCCGGGTCGTCTTTGCCGCGGACGGCGACGTGCCGCCGACGCTCCGGCTCGTGCGCACCGCGCGCGACACGCCCACGCTGGTGGTCGTCTCGCCGGCGGTTCCGCTCAAGCGGCTGGAGCCGCTGGAGAGGGCGGGCGTGACGGTGATCGCCGCCGCCACCCCGGCGGCGGCGCTCGCCGAGCTGCGAACGCGGGGCGTCGGCTCGATCCTGGTGGAGGGCGGCGGCCGGCTGGCCGGCGGTCTTCTGGCGGCGGGCCTGGTGGACCGCTACTACTGGATCCAGACACCGCTCTGGCTCGGCGTGGGGGCGATTCCTGCTGTGGCGGGGCTTCCGGGCACGCGACTGGCCGACGCGCAGCGGTGGCGGGTGACGGAGCGGCGGGCGTTGGGGGAGGATACGCTGCTGGTGGTGGATCGGCCGTAGCGAGCGACAAACTCATCGCGGCCGAGAACTAGTTTCTTTCGTGACTCTCGAATTGAGCATAGGAGCCCGATGTTCACCGGCATCGTCACCGCCCTTGGCCAGCTCCTCCGCCGCCCCACGACCGACGGCGGCCTCGAGCTCACCATCGGCTCCCCCTACGACGACCTCCAGCCCGGCGAGAGCGTGGCTGTCGACGGTGCCTGCCTCACCGTCGAGTCGGCTGCGCAAAAGGACTTTACAGTCCACATTATCCGGACCTCCCTAGACCGCACCAACTTCAATGGTTACAAAATCGGCCGGAGAATGAATCTAGAGCGCGCCCTGCGCGCCGGGGACCGCCTCGGTGGCCACCTCGTCCAGGGCCACGTCGACGGCGTCGGCACGGTCGAGCAGGTGGCCCAGCGCGAGGATGCCCGTCTCCTCGACATCCGCGTCCCTTCCGACATCGCCCGCGTCTCCGTCCCGCTCGGCTCGATCACCGTGGACGGCGTGAGCCTCACCGTCAACGCGAAGCCCGCGCCGGACATCATCCAGGTCTCCCTCATCCCGTTTACCTTACAGCACACCACGCTGGGCGAGCGCCGGACCGGGGACCGGGTCCACCTCGAGGCGGACACCATCGGCAAGTACATCGCCGAGCTGCTCCGGGCCCGCGGCGATCTGGGCGATCTGGGAGCGTCATGAGCACCTTCGGCACCATCGAGCAGGCCATCGACGACCTGCGGAACGGCAAGATCGTCATCGTGGCCGACGACGAGGACCGCGAGAACGAGGGCGACCTCGTCTGCGCGGCCGAGCTCGCCACGCCCGAGATGATCAACTTCATGACCCTGCATGGCCGGGGCCTCATCTGCCTCGCCCTCACGGGCGAGCGCTGCGACCAGCTCGGCCTCCCCCAGATGGCCATCCGGAACACCGAGGAGCTCTCCACCGCCTTCACGGTGAGCATCGACGCGGAGCGGCGGTTCGGCGTCACCACGGGCATCTCGGCCACCGACCGCGCCACCACCATCCACGTCGCCATCAACCCGGCCACGGTCCCCTCCGACCTCCGCCGCCCGGGTCACGTCTTTCCGCTCCGCGCCCGGCCCGGCGGCGTGCTCCAGCGCGTGGGCCAGACGGAAGCCAGCGTGGACCTGGCCCGGCTGGCCGGGCTCGTCCCGGCGGGCGTCATCTGCGAGATCCTCAACCCCGACGGCTCGATGGCACGGCGGCCGGAGCTGCAGGTGATGGCCCGGGAGCACAACCTGACGTTCGTCACGGTGGCGCAGCTCGTGGCCTACCGGCTCCAGACCGAGCGGCTGGTGCACCGCGTGGCAGAGGCGCGGATCCCCACCGATTTCGGCGAGTTCACCATCATCGGCTACCGGAACGACGTGGACCACGCGGAGCACGTGGCCCTGGTCCAGGGCGAGGTGGCGGGGCAGCCGAACGTGCTGGTGCGCATGCACTCCAAGTGTCTCACCGGCGACGTGTTCGGCTCGCAGCGGTGCGACTGCGGTCCCCAGCTCCACCGCGCCATGGAGCTGGTGGCCCGGGAGGGACGCGGCGTCATCGTCTACCTCGACCAGGAAGGGCGGGGGATCGGCCTGCTCAATAAACTCCGGGCCTACGCGCTGCAGGACACCGGGGCCGACACGGTGCAGGCCAACGAGCGGCTGGGCTTCGCGCCGGACCTCCGCAACTACGGCATCGGCGCGCAGATCCTCCGCGACCTCGGCCTGTCATCGATCCGGGTGATGACCAACAACCCGATGAAGCTGGTCGGTCTCGAGGGCTACGGGCTCCAGATCGTCGAGCGGGTGCCGCTGGTCACCGATCCCAACGGGGAGAACCGCGGCTACCTGCAGGTGAAGCGCGACAAGCTCGGCCACCTCCTCTCCCACTGATCCGTGCCAGACTTCTCGTTTCGCCTCCGCGCCGTGGGACGCGTGGCGATCCTTGCCAGCCGCTACAACGAGCTGATCACCAGCCGGCTCCTCGAAGGCGCGCTCGCCTGCTGCCACGAGGCCAGCGTCCCGCGCGAGCAGGTGGACGTGGTCTGGGTGCCGGGCGCGTTCGAGCTGCCGGCGGCGGCGGCGGCGGCGGCCAGGACCGAGCGCTACGCCTGCCTCGTAGCCCTCGGCGCGGTCATCCGCGGCGACACGCCGCACTTCGACTACGTGGCGGGCGAGGCGGCGCGCGGGCTCAACGCGGTGGCGGTGGCGCACGCGCTGCCGGTGGGCTTCGGCGTGCTCACGGTGGACACGATGCAGCAGGCGGTGGACCGCGCCGGCGGCAGCGCCGGCAACAAGGGCCACGAAGCGGCGGCCGCGGCGCTGCAGGCGGCCGACGTCATCGCCCAGCTCCGAGCCGCGCATGCTCAGGACTGAGACCCGGAGCCGCGCCCGCGCGCTCCAGTTGCTGTACGCCTGGGAGATGCAGGGCGGGCCGCCGATGCACGGCATCGCGAGCGGGCTCTCCCGCCTCACCGGGCCCGAGCCGCGCGTGCTCGACCGCGCCGAGGAGCTGGCGCAGGGCGTCGTCGCGGACGTGGGCGCGCTCGACGCCGAGGCCGCGCGAGCGAGCGACAACTGGCGGATGAGCCGGATGGCCGTGGTGGAGCGCAACATCCTCCGGCTCGGCATCCTCGAGCTCCGCCGCGGCGAGGTGCCGCCCAAGGTGGCCATCGACGAGGCGGTGCGGCTGGCCCACTGGTTCGGCGGCGCGCGCGCGCCCGGCTTCGTCAACGGCGTGCTCGACGGGATCGCGCACGCGCTCGGGCGCCTGTGAACGTGCTCGTGGTCAACTGGCAGGACCGCGACAACCCGCACGCGGGCGGCGCCGAGATCCACCTGTTCGAGATCTTCAGCCGCCTGGCCGCGCGGGGCCACCGCGTGCGGCTGGTCTGCTCGGGCTGGCCCGGCGCGCCGGCGCGCACCACCATCGCCGGCCTCGAGGTCGAGCGCACCGGCGGCCGGCACAGCTTCGCGCTCCGCGGCCGCGGCGCGGTACGCCGGGCCATTCGGGCGGAGCGGCCCGATGTCGTGGTGGAGGACGTCAACAAGCTGCCGCTCTTTCTCTCCGGGATGACCGACCTGCCGTTCTGCGCCGTGGTACCGCACCTGTTCGGCGAGACCGCGTTCGAGGAAGCGCCGTGGCCCATGGCGGCCGCCGTCTGGGCGGCCGAGCGGCCGCTCGCGCGGGCGTACCGGCGGGCGGGCTTTCACGCCATCAGCGAGAGCACGCGGGACGATCTCGTGGCCCGCGGCGTCCCGCCCGGCCGGGTGCGCGTGATCCATCCGGGGGTGGACGCGGCGCGCTTCACGCCCTCACCCAACGGCCGGCGAGCGGCCACGCCGGCGTTCCTGTACGTCGGACGGCTGAAGCGTTATAAAGGAATAGGGCTCGCCATCCGGGCGCTGGCGCTGGCCCGCCGGCGCCGGCCGGACCTGTCGCTCGACATCGCCGGCGGCGGCGACCACCGGCAGAGCTCGAGCGGCTCGCGCTCGAGCTGGGGCAGGGCAACGCCGTGCGCTTCCACGGCTTCGTGAGCGAGGAGGGGAAGCTGGAGCTGCTGCGGCACGCCTGGGCCAACGTGTTCCCCTCGCCCAAGGAGGGCTGGGGCATCACGGTCGTCGAGGCCGCCGCGTGCGGCACCCCGTCGATCGCGTCCGACAGCCCCGGGCTCCGGGACTCGGTGCGCGATGGCGAAACCGGATTCCTGGTGCCGCACGGCGACGTCGAGGCGCTCGCCCGGCGGATGCTCGAGCTGGCCGATGCGCCGGCCCTGGTGGCCGCCCTCGGCGCCGGCGCCCGCCGCTTTGCCGAAGGCCTCACCTGGGAGCGGACCGCGGCTGACACGGAACGCCATCTCAACGACCTCATCGCCGGCTCCGGCCTTGCCTGAGCCAGGAGGGACTGCCATGCAGACGACGATCACCGCCCGCCACTGCGAGATCTCCGAGGAGCTGCGCGAGCGCGCCCGCAGCGTGGTCGAGCGGCTGGGCATGCTCGCCCGCCGGCCGGTCGAAGCGGCGGTCGTGTTCGGCCTCGACGGCGGGCAGCAGTTCGTGGAACTCCGGCTGCACCTGGCCCGCGGCGAGTGGCTCGTGGCCCACGGCGAGGGGGACGATCATCGCACCGCGCTCGACCGCGCGGAGGAGAAGCTCCGCCGCCAGCTCGACAAGGGCTCGACGCGCCCCCGCCGCTCCCGCGACATCCAGCCGCTCGGCTGATGCTGCGCCTGCGCGAATTCGTCGCCCGCCGCGGCGACCCGCTCCAGCTCGAGACGCTCACCGACGATCTCGGGCTCGACCGCCAGATGCCCGGCGCCGAGGTGGCGAGCCCCGGCCTGGCGCTCGCCGGCTACACCGGGCGGTTCGCGCCGGACCGCATCCACGTCTTCGGCGAGACCGAGATCACCTATCTCAACTCGCTCGCGCCCGAGGAGCGGCAGGCGTCGCTGGTCAAGTTCTTCGGGTTCGACCTCCCCTGCATCTTCGTCACCAAGGGCCAGGAGGTGCCGCCCGAGCTGCTCGAGCTGGCCCGGTCGCGCGGCGTGCCGGTGTTCCGCTCCAGGCTCAAGACGGCGGAGTTCTACCGCCGAATCAAGCCGATCCTGGAGGAAGCGTTCGCGCCGCGCACCACGCTGCACGGCTCGCTGGCCGACGTGTACGGCGTGGGCCTCCTGTTCGTGGGCCGCTCCGGCATCGGCAAGAGCGAGTGCGTGCTCGACCTCGTCGAGCGCGGCCACCGCCTGGTGGCGGACGACGTCGTGCAGGTCACCCGGCGCGGCAACGACGTGCTCATCGGCCGAGGGCACGAGCTGGCGGCGCACCACATGGAGATCCGCGGCATCGGGCTGATCGACATCCCGGCGCTGTTCGGCGTGCGCGCGGTGCGGCAGCAGAAGCGGATCGAGGTCGTGGTGCAGCTCGACGACTGGGAGACCGCGCGGACAGCCGACCGCACCGGGCTCGCGCGCGAGGAGACGATGATCCTCGACGTCGCCGTGCCGCGCGTGGTGGTGCCGCTCAACCCGGGCAAGAACATCACGGTGATGTCCGAGGTCGTGGCGATGATGCACCTGCTGCGCTACTCCGGCGTGGACGTGGCCGCGGCGTTCAACGCCCGGCTCATCAAGCGGATGAAGGAGCAGCGCGGCGTGCGCGAGTACCTGCAGGAGGACTATGAGTGAGGAGTTGCGGGGCGTGGTCGTGTGTCACGGCCGGCTGGCCGACGCCCTGGTGGAAGCGGCCGAGCAGATCAGCGGGGTCACCGGCGCGCTCACGGCGGTCTCCAACACCGGCTGCGACCGCGGCGCGCTCGAGGAGCGAGTGGCGGAGGCGGTCGGCGCCGGACCGGCGGTCGTCTTCGTGGACCTCTCGAGCGGCTCGTGCCTGTTCGCCGTGCTCAAGCGGCTCCGGAGCGGCGGCCTGGCCAAGGTGGTGACCGGCGTCAACCTCGCCATGCTGGTGGATTTCGTGTTTCACCGGACGCTCGCCCTCGACGAGGCGGCCGCGCGCGCGGCCATCGCCGGGGGCAAGGCGATCCGGGTTCCCTGATGCCGATCGTGCTCTCTCGCGTGGATGACCGGCTGGTGCACGGCCAGGTGGTGATCGGCTGGGGACGCTCCCTCGGCATCGCGCTCATCGTGCTGGTGGACGAGGGCGTCGCGGCGAGCGCCTGGGAACAGGATCTCTATCGGATGGCGGTGCCGGCCGGCGTGGAGCTCCGTTTTGCCACGGTGGCGGAGGCGGCGGCGCGCCTGGACGAATGGCAGGCGAGCCCGGTTCGGACGATGCTGCTCACCGGCGACGTCGAGACCATGGTCGCGCTCCACCGGGCCGCTCCGGCGATCGTGCATCAGATCAACCTCGGCGGGATCCACCACCGGCCGGGCCGGCGGGAGCGGCTCCCGTACGTCTATCTCACCGACGACGAGCTGCACGCCCTCGAAGAAGTCCAGACGTCGGGCGCGCACGTGACCGCGCAGGACCTGCCGACCACCGCGCCGGTGGCGCTCAAGGCGCTCGCGTGACGGCCATCGCGCCGGAGGCGGTGTTCCTCCTCGTGGTATGGGGCACGCTGGTGGCGCTCGATCTGGTGAGCGTGCCGCAGGCGATGATCTCGCGCCCGCTGGTGGCCGGCACCGTGGCGGGCTGGCTCGCGGGCGACGTGGAGGCCGGGCTCCGGGTCGGCGCGCTGCTCGAGCTGTTCGCGCTCGACGTGCTGCCGATCGGCGCAGTCCGCTACCCCGACTTCGGCCCCGCGGCCGTGGCCGGCGCGGCACTCGCGGCCGGCGCGCCGTGGGAGCTGGGACTGGGGTTGAGCGTGGGCCTGGCACTGGTGCTCGCGGTGCTCGGCGGCTGGAGCCTCAAGCAGGTCCGGCGGTGGAACGCGCGGGCCATCCAGCGTCGGGCCGCGGCGCTCGCCGCCGGCGAGAGCGGCGCCATCCGGCGTGCTGCAGTACGGCGGGATCTGCGCGCGACGCGGCGCGCGGTGCGCTGCTGACCGGTCTCGGGCTCCTCCTGGCGTGGGCTCTCGCGCACGGCGTGCCAGCTCGACCGGCGGACGGCCGTGGGGCTCACGCTGGTGGCCGTCGGCACCGCGCTCTCCGCCGCCTCGGCCGGCGCCGTTCGGAGCGCGGGCCGCGGCGCGCGGCTGAGATGGCTCGCGGCGGGCGTGGCGGCCGGGACGCTGCTGGCGGTGCTCCGATGACCGGCGGCTGGCGCGCGCTGCTCCGTCTCATGGCGGTGCAGGGGAGCTGGAACTACGAGCGCATGCTCGGGGTCGGGATGGGCTACGCCGCGGAGCCGCTGCTCGAGGACCTCAAGACGGTGGATCCGGTGCGCCACGGCGAGGCCGTCGTCCGCTCGGCGGAGTTCTTCAACTGCAATCCCAACCTCGCGGGCCTGGCGCTCGGCGCGACGGCCCGGGCGGAGTACGAAGCCGTGCCCGGCGCGCAGATCGCCCGGCTTCGGACGGCGCTCTGCAGCCCGCTGGGCGCGCTGGGCGACGAGCTCTTCTGGGCCGGACTGGTGCCGGCGCTCGTGGGCCTGGCGCTCGTGGCCGTGGTGCTCGGGGCCGGCTGGTGGGCCGTCGTCGGTTTCCTGCGTCACGTACAACGTTATCCGGCTGCTCACGGCCGTGTGGGCGCTCCGAACGGGGCTCGACGCGGGCATGCGGGTGGGTTCGGCCATCGGCACGACGCTGGGTGCCGAGGGCCGCGGCCCGGGTGGGCCCGGTGGCCGGCGCCGCCGTCGGGCTGGCGCATCCCGCTCGCGGCCGGCTGGTATCTCCGCGGCTTCGGCTGGACCGGCGCGCGTCGGGGCGCTGGCCGTCGCGGCCGTCGGGTCGCCGTGACCCGGTGGTTCGGCCCGTCCCTCACGAGCGTGCGGTTCGCGCTGCTCGCGATGGGTCTCCTCCTCTTCTTCCGCTGGGTGGGACTGTGATCGAGCGCGAGGCCACCATCGTGAACCAGGAGGGCCTGCACGCGCGCCCCGCCGCGCGCATCGTGCGGCTGGCGAGCAGCTTCGCGTCCGAGATCGAGCTCGCCAAGGACGGGGTGGGGGTGAACGGGAAGAGCATCATGGGGGTGATGATGCTGGCGGCGGAGTGCGGCAGCTCGATCATGATCCGCGCCGACGGCCCCGACGCCGAGCAGGCGGTGGCGGCGCTGGCCGAGCTGGTGGCGACCGGATTCGGGGAGGACGTGAAGTGACGCCGACTGCTCCGTGGCATCGGTGTATCGCCCGGGGTGGCGTGCGCGCCCGCACTTCGTGGTGCGCTGGGACTTCCCCGAGGTGCCGGACCGTGCCGTGCGGGCCGAGCACGTCGAGGTCGAGGTGCGCCGGCTGCGCGAAGCGGTGGACTACGTCGTCGCCCACCTGCAGCGACCTGGGCGAGCGGGTGCTCCAGCGGGCGGGCCCGGAGGAGTCGCGCATCTTCGACGCGCAGATCCTGATGGCCCAGGACCAGGACTTCCTCGCGTCGGTCGAGACCCTCATCCGGAAGAACCAGCTCAGCGCCGAGACGGCCTACGAGTTCAAGGCGCTGGAGCTCCGGAACGCTCTGGTCGGGCGCCGCCCGGCTGCGCGAGCGGCTGGCCGACCTGCACGCGATCCAGCTCCGGATGCTCGACCGGCTGATGGGCGGCGCGGGCTACGAGCTCTGGTCGGTTCCCGCCGACGAGCAGGTGATCGTGGTGGCCCACGAGCTGTCGCCCGGGCTCACCGTGCAGCTCGACCGCGAGCACGTCGTCGGGCTCATCAGCGAGGAGGGCACCCGCACGGCGCACGCCGCGATCCTGGCCCACTCGCTCGGCATCCCCGCGGTCATGGGCGCGGCCGGCGCGATGCCGCGATCCCGCGCGGGGACGATGCTGCTGCTCGACGGCCAGAGCGGCACGATCGTGCTCGACCCGAACCGCGACGAGCTGGAGGAGGCCAAGGCGCAGGTGAGCCGGCGCCACCGGCTGGAGCTGCAGCTCGAGGCCGTGGTCGAGCCAGCCGGCGGTGACGCCGGTCGGCCGCCCGATCACGCTGATGGGCAACGTGGACCTGCCGGAGGAGATCGAGACCGCGCGTGCGCATCGGCGCGCGAGGGCGTCGGTCTGCTCCGCACCGAGTTCCTGCTCACCGGCCGGGCGACGTCTGCCCACCGAGAACGAGCAGGCCGACTACTTCCGCCGCGTGGCCGCGGCGTTCCCCGGGCAGCCGGTGATCATCCGCTCCTTCGACCTCGGCGGCGACAAGTTTCCGGTGGCGTTCAAGGCGCCGCACGAGGCCAACCCGTTCCTCGGCTGGCGCTCCATTCGCGTCTGCCTGGACGAGCCCGAGGTGTTCCGGCCACAGGTCCGCGCCATGCTCCGGGCGGCGGCGGACCGCGACATCCAGCTCATGCTTCCGCTGGTCACCCTGGTGGAGGAGGTGGAGGAGGCGCGCGGCGATCGTGCTGGAGGAGGCCGAGTCGCTGCGCCGGCGACGGCATCCGGGCCGCCGACGTCGGTGCCGGTCGGCGTCATGATCGAGACGCCGGCGGCGGTGCTCATCGCCGACCGGCTGGCCGAGGTGAGCGACTTCTTCAGCGTCGGGCACCAACGACCTGACCCAGTACACCATGGCGGTGGACCGCGGCAACGCGCGGCTGGCCGAACCGGTTCACCCCGCATCATCCGTCGATCGTCCGGCAGCTGCACCAGGTGCTCGAGGTGGGCCGCGCGGCCGGACATCCCGGTGAGCGTGTGCGGCGAGATGGCCTCGGAGGCGCTGAGCGCGGTGCTGCTCCTCGGGCTCGGGTACGACCGGCTGAGCGTGTCGCCGCCGGCGCTGCCGCTGGTCAAGTGGGTGGTCCGGACGGTGCCCGAGCCGGCCGCGCGCGCGGGCGGCCGAGTCGGCGCTCGCGGCGCGCGAGCGCGGCGGAGGTTTCGGAGGCGCTGCGGAGCGTCGGTCGGCGAGTACATCGACGTGCGCCTGCTCGATCCCCAATCGGCGTTGCCGGGTCGCGGGCGGGTGGCTAGCTTGCCACCCGGCACGAGTACGCAGCGTCGTCAAGGCGCTGCGCGGCTGTCCGAGCAGCGGGATCTGCGCGCTCGAGCTTCGGGCACTCCGTCGCGCAGCTTCGCATTCGGCGACCACGACCGTCATCACTCACCCGGACTCAGATCGATGGCCCGCAAGCGACACGTCTTCACCTCCGAGTCGGTCACCGAAGGCCACCCCGACAAGGTGGCCGACCAGATCTCCGACGCCGTGCTCGACGCCATCCTGGCGCGCGGATCCGGCCGGGCCGCGTCGCGTGCGAGACGCTGGTGACCACGGGCATGGCGGTCGTCGCGGGCGAGATCACCACCAAGACCTACGTCCACATTCCCGACCTGGTGCGCGAGACGGTCGAGGACATCGGCTACACCGACGCGTCGTACGGCATGGACGGGCGCACCTGCGCGGTGCTCACCTCGATCGACCGGCAGTCGCCCGACATCGCGATGGGCGTGGACTCCGACGCCGAGAAGGCGCAGGGCGCCGGCGACCAGGGGATGATGTTCGGCTACGCCACCAACGAGACCCGCGAGCGGATGCCGCTGCCCATCATGCTGGCGCACCGGATCGCGGAGCGGCTGGCCGCGGTGCGGAAGGGGCTCGACGGCCAGCGGCCGCATCGAGTGGCTCCGGCCCGACGGCAAGTCCCAGGTGTCGGTGGAGTACGAGGGCGACCGGCCGGTGGCGGTGCGCACCGTGGTCGTGTCGACCCAGCACGCCGAGCGGAACGGCAGCCGGCAAGCTTGCCTACGGCACCATCCGCGAAGGTGTGATCGAGGACGTCATCAAGCCGGTGCTCGAGAGCGCGGGGCTCGAGTACGGGCGCACCAAGTTCCTCATCAACCCGACGGGCCGCTTCGTGATCGGCGGGCCGCACGGCGACGCCGGGCTCACCGGCCGGAAGATCATCGTCGACACCTACGGCGGCATGGCGCGCCACGGCGGCGGCGCGTTCAGCGGCAAGGACCCGTCGAAGGTGGACCGCTCGGCCGCCTACGCCGCGCGCTGGGTGGCCAAGAACATCGTCGAGGCCAAGCTCGCGCGGCGGTGCGAGGTGCAGTTCGCCTACGCCATCGGCGTGGCCCAGCCGGTCTCCATCATGGTGCAGACCTTCGGCACCGGCGCGCTGCCCGACGAGCGGCTCGAGAAGATCGTGGACGAGGTGTTCGACCTCACGCCCAAGGGCATCATCGACGCCCTCAAGCTCAAGCGGCCAATTTACCGCAAGACGGCCGCGTACGGCCACTTCGGCCGCAAGCCGTCGAGCGGGACCTATCAGGCCGACGGCCGGCAACTGAAGGTCGACTTATTTCACCTGGGAAGAGACCGACCGCGTGAAGGACCTGCTGTCGGCCGCCCGCTGATCCGACATCCGAGGAGCGAATGAGCGCACCGACCGCCGTTGCCAAGTACGACGTCAAGGACCTCGCCCTCGCCGACGAGGGCAAGCGCCGCACCGAGTGGGCGGAGCGCTCGATGCCGGTGCTCCGGCAGATCCGGGCCCGCTTCGCCAAGGAGCAGCCGCTCAAGGGGCTCAAGCTCTCCGCCTGCCTTCACGTCACCACCGAGACCGCCAACCTGATGGCGACGCTGCGGGCCGCCGGCGCCGAGATCGCGCTCTGCGCCTCGAACCCGCTGTCGACCCAGGACGACGTGGCCGCGCACCTGGTGCGGGACCACGGCGTCCACGTCTACGCCATCAAGGGCGAGGACCACGAGACCTACTACGGCCACATCGCCTCAGCGCGCTCGCCTTCGGGCCGGACATGACGCAGGACGACGGCGCCGACCTGGTGGGCTCGCTCCACATGATCGCGCTCAACCGGCTCGACGACCTCGCGCCGCCGATCCGGAAGTGGGTCGAGGGCCTGAGCCAGGCGGAGCGGAAGGCGCTGGTCGGCGCGGTGCGGGGCTCGACCGAGGAGACCACCACCGGCGTCATCCGGCTCAAGGCGATGGCGAAGGAAGGCATCCTCCAGTTTCCCGATCATCGCGGTGAACGACTCGAACACCAAGCACATGTTCGACAACCGCTACGGCACGGGCCAGAGCACGCTCGACGGCATCGTCCGCGCTACCAACCTGCTGCTCGCCGGCAGCACCGTCGTCGTGGCCGGCTACGGCTGGTGCGGCCGAGGCGTCGCGAGCCGGGCGCGCGGGGCGGGCGCCAGCGTGATTGTCACCGAGGTGGACCCGCTGCCGGCGCTCGAGGCGCGGATGGACGGCTTCCAGGTCATGCCGATGGCCGACGCCGCGCCGCTCGGCGACCTGTTCGTGACGCTCACCGGCAACCTCCACGTGATCCGGCCGGAGCACTTCGCGCGAATGAAGGACGGCGCGATCGTCGCCAACTCGGGGCACTTCAACGTGGAGCTCGACCTCGACGGCCTCGCCCGCATCGCCGGCGAGCACCGCGAGGTGCGCCACATGGTGGACGAGTACGTGGTCAAGGGCAAGCGGATCATGGTGCTGGGCGAGGGCCGCCTCATCAACCTTGCGGCCGCCGAGGGCCACCCGGCGAGCGTCATGGACATGTCGTTCGCCAACCAGGCGCTGGCCGCCGAGCTGATCGCGAAGGAGTGGAAGACGTTGTCCAAGGCGGTGCACCGGCTCCCCGTCGCCGTGGATCAGGAGATCGCCCGGCTCAAGCTCCAGAGCATGGGCATCGCCATCGATACGCTCACGCCGGAGCAGGTGGAGTATCTGGCGAGCTGGGACGCCGGCACCTGAGTATCTCGGCGAGGTCTGGCTTCGTTCTTCACCACAGAGGCACGGAGGCACAGAGGTTCACGGAGAATTCAGAATATTTTTGCCTCCGTGAGTCTCTGTGCCTCCGTGCCTCTGTGGTGAATCGAATCCTCAACCACTCTCCGCGCCCGAATTAGGAGTATGATTCAGGCATGATCGAAGTGACGGTCGCCCACCTGGGCCTCGACCGGACGAGCAATACGCCCGTGGTGATCCTCCGCGAGAAGGACGGCAGCCCGGGTGCTTCCCATCTGGATCGGGCCCGCCGAGGCGAGCGCGATCGCGATGGAACTGCAGGGCATGAAGGCGCAGCGCCCGCTGACGCACGATCTCCTCAAGCAGATTCTGGTCGGGCTCGGCGGCGATCTCCGGCGCGTAGTGATCAGCGCGGTCAAGGAGAACACCTACTTCGCCGAGCTCCTCATCCGGCGCGACGACCACGTGTTCCAGGTGGATGCCCGCCCGTCCGACAGCATCGCGCTCGCGCTCCGGATGCGGGCGCCGATCTTCACCAGCGACCAGCTCCTCGACCAGAGCGGCGTCGAGGCCGACGAGCCGGCGCCCGATCCGTCCCTCGAGGCGGACAAGCTCAAGCACTACCTCGAGGGGATGGACCCGCAGGATTTCGGGAAGTTCAATCCGTAGGCTGAGGATGGCATGGCCGGCCGGGGCGGCGCTCTGGCTGCTCTGCGCCCTCGTACCCGCGCTCCGGGCCCAGACCAGCACCACTGCCGCGGGCCGAGTCGTGCTCCCGCGCGGGCGCGACACGGTCCCGCTGCCCGGCGTCCGGGTACTGCTCCACCGCGTCGGCCGGACGGCGCAGGGGCCGGTGGATTCCGCGCGGGCGGACGCCGCGGGGCGATTCCGCTTCAGGTTCCGGCCCGACACGTCCGCCATCTACCTGCTGAGCACGCGCTACGGCGGCATCGAGTACTTCTCGCCGCCGGTGCCCACCAACCCCGCGCGTCCCGACACCTCCGTTCTACTCCTGGCCTACGACACCTCCGCCACGGCGCCGGTGGCGGTCGAGGCGCGGCACATCGTGGTGCCGCGGCCGGGGCAGGACGGGGCGCGCTCGGTGCTCGACCTCATCGTACTCCGGAACGACGGCATCCGCGCCCGCGTCTCGCCCGACTCGCTGCACCCGACATGGAGCCTTCGGCTGCCCGCCGGCACGGGCGAGATGCAGGTGGGCGAGAGCGACGTCTCGCCCGACGCCGTGGTGCGCCAGGGCGATTCGGTGCTGGTGTTCGCGCCGCTCGGGCCGGGGACCAAGCAGCTCACGCTCGAGTACGCGGTGGTGCCGGTGCGCGGCCGGCTGGCGTTTCCGGTGGGCCCGGGCGGCGCGGCGCTCAACCTGCTGGTCGAGGAGCGCGGCGTCGAGGTGCGCGGCGGGGCGCTGGCGCTCGCGGACAGCCAGACGATCGAGGGCCGGAGCTTCCGGCGCTGGTCGGGGCGGGTCCACCCGGCGGCACGGTGACCCTCACGTGGCCGGGAGGGGGCCTCGTGGCGTGGCGCGTGCTGGCGGCGCTGGTGGGCGCCGTGGCGCTGGTGCTCGCGTTCGCGGCGTGGCGTCTGCTCCGCCGGCCGCGGGGCGCCGTTCCGCTCGCGGGCCCCGACCGGCTGCTCGACGGCATCGCGGCGCTCGACGCGCGCTACGCCGGCCGTGAGGCGGAGACCCCCGCCGACGAGTGGCGCGCGTACGAGGCCGAGCGCGCGCGGCTCAAGGCGGAGCTCGAGGCCGCTCTTGCGGCGGCGGCGCCGGGACCCTAGACTTGCCGCTGCCGGATAATCGAAATCTGCGAATGGGGATGCTCGGAAGCCGGTGCAATGCCGGCGCGGCCCCGCCACTGTAACGGGCACGGCCCTCCACGGAGGGCCCGCACTTCGCTCACGACGCCACTGGGCAACCGGGAAGGCGAGCGAAGGCCCGAAGCCAGGAGACCTCTCCGTTCGCGCCACCATGCACACCCTCGGGGGAGGGTCGGTGGCGCGTTCGACGCTGCGTCCCGCCGTCGCTCACGCCCGTCTCTCCGCCTCAGGGGAGACGGGCGATTCCATTTTCAGCCGACTGACGCGGTTCTGCCTCCCGGCACTCCTGCCGGCACTCCTGCTGCTGCCGACGCCGCCTGCGAGCGGCCGGCCCGGCCGCCGCCGGCGTCGGGGTGGTGGACGACGCGGGCGACACCGTGTCGGTCGCGCGCGCCCGCTCGACGAATCGCGTCGCTCATCCCCGCCACGACCGAGCTGCTCTTCGCGATCGGTGCCGGTGACGCCGTCGTCGGTCGCACCAAATGGTGCGACTATCCGCCCGCCGCGGCCCGCGGTCCGACCTGGGCGACGGCATCGCCCCGTCGCTCGAGGCGATGCTCGCCGTCCGTCCCGACCTCGTGCTGCTCTACAACTCCGCCCAGAACGCCGGCGCGGCCGGCCGGCTCCGGCGGCTGGGCGTTCCCGCGCTCCTGCTCAATACCGACGCCCTGGCCGACGTGGGCCGCGTGGCCCGGCTGCTTGGCCGCGTCACCGGCCACGGGCGCGAGGCGGACTCGCTCGCTGCCGCCTTCACACGCGCGCTCGCCGCCGCCTCGCCGCCCCCGCCCGCTCGGCGTCCCAAGGTCCTGCTCCTCGTCTGGGAGCAGCCGCCGATGACGATCGGGCGCGGGAGCTTCCTCAGCGATCTCGTCCGCCGCGCGGGCGGCACGAACCTGTTCGACGACGTGGGCCGCTCGTCGGGCACGATCAGCATCGAGGCCGTGGCCGCGCGGGATCCGGATCTCATTCTCACGACGAGCGCGGGCCCCGCCGCCTTCGCCACCCGGCCTGAGTGGCAGGTGGTGCGCGCCGTGCGCGAGCGCCGGTTCCTCCGGGTGAACGGCTCGGAGTTCAACCGGCCGAGTCCGCGGGCGCCGCAGGCGATCCGCATCCTCGCCCGGCGCATGGAGGCGCTCGCCCGGTGAGCGCGCGTGCGTGGGTGCTGCTGGGCGTGGCCGCGGCGGCGTCGCTCGCGCTGGGACTTGGCGCCGGCTCGGTGGCGCTCTCGCCCGCCGAGGTGTGGGCCGGGCTCGCCGGCCGAAGCGGCGGGGCGGGGGACATCGTGCGGGAGCTCCGAGCGCCGCGCGTACTGCTCGCCTTTCTGGTCGGCGGGAGCCTCGGCGTCTCGGGCGCCGCGCTCCAGGCGATGATCCGGAACCCGCTCGCGGAGCCGTACCTGCTCGGGCTTTCCGGCGGGGCCGGCCTCGGCGCCGTCAGCGCGATCGCGCTCCGGCTCGGCGGGCCCGTGGGCGATCCCGATCGCGGCGTTCGCCGGCGCGCTCGCGGCCGTGGCACTGGTGTACCGCTTGAGCGTCGTCGCCGGGCGGCGGCTCGATCCGCGGGTGCTGATCCTCGCGGGCGTGGTGGTGGGCTCGTTCGCGGGAGCGCTGATGAGCGCCGTGATCGTGCTGTCCGACACCGCCGCCACCCGGAACGCCTTCCTCTGGCTGCTGGGCGGCTTCGGTGCGGCCTCATGGCAGGCGCTCGGCGTGTTCGCGGCGTACGCCGTGCTGCCGCTCGGCGTGATCGGCGTGCACGCGCGTTCGCTCGACCTGCTCGCGCTCGGCGAGGAGCCGGCGCACTATCTCGGCGCCGACGTCGAGCGCACCCGGCGGCTGGTCTACCTCGCCACGGCGCTGCTCACGGCCGCGAGCGTGGCGACGTGCGGGATCATCGGCTTCGTCGGCCTGGTGGTGCCGCACGCCGTCCGGATGGTGTCCCGCCCGCTCCACCGGAGCCTCTCCCGGCGGTGTTCCTGGTCGGCGGCGCGTTCCTGGTGCTCTCGGATGTCGTCTCGCGTACGGTGGTACGCCCGCTCGAGCTGCCGGTGGGCGTCGTCACGGCGCTGGTGGGCGTACCGGTGTTTGCGCTGCTGCTCCGGCGGTCGGTCGCATGATTCTCGAGGCGCGGGAGATCACGGCGCGATACGGTCGGGCGGCATCGCCCGCGCTCGAGCGGGTGAGCTGCGCCGTGGCGCCCGGCCGGCTGGTGGCCGTGGCCGGCCCCAACGGCAGCGGGAAGACGACGCTGGTCCGCGCGCTCACCGGCCTCACCCCGCTCGAGGCCGGCGAGGTGATCATCGAGGGCCGGCCGCTCGGACGCTGGCCCAGGGGCGAGCTCGCCCGGGTGCTGGGCGTCGTGCCGCAGCGGGAGGAGATCGTCTTCCCCCTGCTGGTCGAGGAGACCGTGCTGCTGGGCCGCTATGCCCGGCTCGGCCCGCTCGCGGCGCCGTCGCGCGGCGATCGCCTGGCGGTGCAGGCGGCGCTCGAGCGGTGCGACGTCGCCGGCCTGGCGCGGCGCACGGTGGACTCGCTCTCGGGCGGCGAGTGGCAGCGCGTGCGCCTGGCCCGCGCACTGGCGCAGGAGCCGCGTGCGCTCGTGCTCGACGAGCCCACCGCGTCGCTCGACGTGCGGCACGAGATGGAGCTGCTCGAGCTGGTGCGGCGGCTGGTGAACGGCGGCATGGCGGGGCTCGTCATCACCCATCAGCTCAACCTCGCCGCCCGCTTTGCCGACCGGATGCTGCTGCTGGACCGTGGCCGGGTGGCAGCGGAGGGTACGCCCGCGGAGGTGCTCACGCGCGAGACGCTCGGCCGCGTCTTCGAGTGGCCGGTGGCGGTGACCACGTGGTGCGACGGCTCGCCGCAGGTGGTGCCGCTCCGGACGGGGGAGGCGGAGGGATGAGCGGTCGCGCGGTGTCGATCGCGCTCCTCGCCCTGAGCACGGCGGCCGGCTTCGGCGCGCCGCTGGCGGCGCAGGCACCGGCCCGACTGCTCGGGCAGGTGGTGGACGCCTCCACGCAGGCACCGGTGGCGCAGGCGGAGGTGCGCGCCGGGGACCTGCACGCGATCACCCGGCCCGACGGCGGCTTCCTGCTCGGTAGCGTGCCGCCGGGCCGCCTCCGGCTCGAGGTGCGGCGCATCGGCTACGCGCCGTGGTCCGGCGTCATCGAGCTGCTGCCCGGACTCGACCGGACCGTCGCCGTGCCGCTGGTGCCGGTGGCGCTCCAGCTCGACAGCGTGACGGTGCTCGCCGCGAGCGGAGGGATCTCGATCGGCGGCAGCGAGCTGGCGCGCGCGGGGCACGACCTGGCCCAGGCGCTCGACGGGTGGGAGGGCATCGCCGTCCGGCGCACCGGCGCCGCCGGACCCGCCTCCCCCAGCTCCGGGGCGGCGGTCCGGACGAGGTTCTGGTGTTGGTGGACGGCTTCGCGCTCAACGACCCGCTCAGCGGGCGCGCCGACCTGCGCCGCATCCCGAGCGCCGACGTGGAGCAAGGTGACGCTGCTTCCCGGCGCGCAGACGGTGCGAGCCGGCGGCCGCGCCGTCGCCGGCGTGCTCTCGGTCGAGACCCGGCGGCCGCTCCGGCCGGAGGGATCGAGCTGGGCCGGGAGCCACGGCGCCCTGGGCGGGCGCATCGGCGTCTCCGCGGGGCCGCTCGCGGCCAGCGCGTCGAGCGAGCGGTATGCGTCGGGGTTCGCGTATACCGTCCCGGAAGTGCGCGGCGGCGGCCAGGCCGAGCGGGGGAATGCCGGCGGCACGCAGTCCACCATCTTCGCGCGGCTGGACGGCCCGGTCGAGCTGAGCCTCCGGGGCTCGCAGTCGGAGCGCGGGCTTCCCGGCACCACCACCAACCCGACGCTCCGCGCCCGCGGCGAGGACCGTTCGGTGTTCCTGGGCGCCCGGCGCGAGGGACCGTTCCACTCGAGCGCGTCGCTCCAGTGGATCGAGACCCGCGCCGCCGACCCCGCGCCCGTGGCCGGCCCTCCGTACGACAGCTACACCCACGGCATCGGCGCGACGGCGGAGCTGGGGCTCCGCCGCCCGATCGGCCTCGGCGGCTGGACCGGTGAGGCGGGCGCGGCGGTCGAGGCGCGCGGCGACCGGTTCGCCGGCGACGGCGTCCGCACCGGCGCCTCCTTCAGGCGGCGCCGCGCTGCTGCTCGACGCGGCGCTGCACCGGGGCCATGCGAGCGTGCTCACCATAGCGCCGGCGATCCGGCTCGATCTCTGGACCGGCCACACGCGCCCGGTCGCGAGCGCCCGGTTGGACGTCGGGCTGCAGCACGGCCGCACCGGATTCAGCGCGTCCGTCGGCAGTGCCGTGACGCCGCCCGTCCTGGCCGACATGTTCTTCCGCGAGGGCGTGGGCGTGCGACTCAACCCCGACCTCCGGCCCGAGCGCGTCCGCTGGGAGGTGGAGGGCGGCGTGCGCCACGAGCTCGGCCCCGGCGGCGCGCTGGGCACGGTCTCGCTCCGCGGGTTCGCGGGCCGGGTGGGCGACATGGTCGTCTGGGCGCCCGATTTCCGCTTCATCTGGAGCCCGGGCAACTTCGACGTGCGCCGCCGCGGCGGGGAGCTGACCCTCGCGCTCGGTCCGATCCGCGGACTCCGGCTCGACGGCAGCGCCGCCCTGGCGGTGGTCACCTACGACCACCCCGGAGGTGCACAGGTGCAGTACCGGCCCCGGGTGACCTACGCGGCCGGCGCCGCGTGGACCGGCGGCCCGTGGAGTGCGGACGTTCGCTGGCACCGCGTCGGGGCAGCGTTTCCCACCAGCGCCGGGACCAACCCGCGGCCGGCATTCTCGCTGCTCGACGCGGGCCTCGAGCGCCGGCTCGGCGGCTCGCTCGCGGCGCGCGCGGAGGTGCGCGACCTGACCGACACGCGCGCCGAATTCATCGCCGGGTATCCGACCCCGGGCCGGACCCTCTTCGCCACCCTCACCTTCCAGCTCCCATGACACTCGTCCGTCTGTTCGCCTTGGCGCCTCTCGCCGCGCTCTTCCTGGCCGCCGGCTGCGCCGACACCAACGCGCCGCTCCCTCCGCCGCAGGAAGTGCTGCTCGCGGTCAACAGCACGGCCAACACCCTCAGCATCGTGCCGGTGGATGCGCCGGCGTCCGCCGTCGCGGTCGAGCTCGGCGGCACGACGCCCACGCCCGTAGGCGTCTCGGCCCACGGCGATATCGCGCTCGTGCCGCTGGGCCTCGACAACGCGGTCGCGGTGGTGGATCTCCGCTCCGCCGCCGTGCTCCGGCGGATACCGCTGCCGGCCAATTCGGGCGCGACCGGCTCGGCCATCGTGGACGACTCGATCGCCTACGTCGGCCAATCCCGAGCATCAACACCGTCTCCCAGGTGAACTACCGCACCGGCGCGACCGCGGATGTCCCCGTCGGCGTCTTCCCGCAGGGGATGGTCTTCAGCCCGCGGCAAGCTGTTCGTGCTGAACGGCAACCTGGTCAACTTCGCGCCGGCGGGCCCGAGCTGGCTCACGGTGGTGGATCCGGTCACCAACACGGTGGCGGAGGGCATCGACTCGATCCCGCTCACCGGCGAGGGGAACGCCGGGTTCGGCGCCGTGGGCGGCGACGGGCTGATCTACGTGATGAGCACCGGACAACTTCGGCGAGTGGCGACGGCCGCCTCTCGATCGTGGACCCGGTGGCCCGCACGGAGCTCGCCAGCTTTTCCGGCTTCGGCAGCGGCGCGAGCAACGTCGCCTCCGACGGCGGCAGGACCGGATCTACGTGAGCTCGTTCGCCGAGGGCGTGATGGTGTTCGACATCGACAGCAACAAGGTGCGTGCGCGGGCGCCGGGCAGGGCGTGCCGGTGCCGTCGAATTCCGCCGTCGCGGTGGACAGCAAGGGCCGGATGTATGCCATCGAGACCGGACCCTGCTCGGGCGGCCAGCCGGGGACGGCGCACGTGCTCGACGAGGCGTTCGACCGAGATCCGGACCATCCGCTGGGCGAATGCCCGGTGGGCGCCGCCGTGGTGCAGATCCCGCCCGAGTGACGGCGCGCCGGCGGCTTATCTTGCAGCCATGCCCCTCATCAGCACGCCGGCGATCGTGCTGTCCGCGCTCCGCTACAGCGAGACCTCGAAGATCGTCCGGCTCGCCACCCGGGAGCACGGCGTGCAGAGCGCGATCGCGAAGGGCGCGCTGCGCCCGAGGAGCCGGTTCGGCGCCGCCCTGCAGCTGCTGAGCGAGGGCCAGGCGCAGTATCTGGCCAAGGAGCACCGCGAGCTGCACGTGCTCACGGCGTTCGACCTCCAGCAGCTCCACGTCGGGCTGGCCGCCGACCTGGCGCGCTACGCCACCGCCTCCGCGCTGGCGGAGGTCATGCTCCGGTTCGCGCCGCCCGATCCGCATCCCGAGAGCTACGACCGGTTCCGCGACGCGCTCCAGGCGCTCGAGGCCGCGCCGGCCGCCGAGGTCGAGGCGCTCGGCTTCCGGCTGCTCTGGCATCTGGTGAGCGTGCTCGGCTTCGCGCCGTCGCTCGATGCGTGCGTGCGCGACGGCGCGCCGCTGCCGGCCGAGGGCGGACGCTGCCGTTCAGCACCCGCGAAGGCGGGGCGCTCTGTGCCGCGTGCGCCGCGCAGCAGGGCGCCACGCAGCTTCCCGCCGAGGCCCGCGCGGACCTGGTGGCGCTGCTCGATCCCGCGCGCCACGCTGCCCGCGCTCGACGCGCGGCACGGCGCCGCCCACCGGCGGCTGCTCGCCCGCTACGTGCGCTATCACCTGGCCGAAGGCGCGGAGCTGCCCGCGCTCGAGTTCTGGCTCCAGCGCCCGTGGGTGCCGGCAGTGATCATCGGGACCGCGGGGCACATCGATCACGGCAAGTCGGCGCTGGTCGCGGCGCTCACCGGGCAGCGCCATGGACCGGCTGGCCGAGGAGCGCCGGCGCGGCATCACCATCGACCTCAACTTCGCGCCGCTCGCGCTTCCGGGCGGGGCCACGGCCGGCGTGGTGGACGTGCCCGGCCACGAGGACTTCGTGCGCACGATGGTGGCCGGCGCCTCGGGGATCGACCTCGCGCTGCTGGTCGATCGCCGCGGACGAGGGGATCATGCCGCAGACCCGTCGAGCACCTCGCCGTGCTGGAGCAGCTGGGCGTCGCGGCCGGCATTCCCGTCGTCACCAAGGCCGACCTGGTCGAGCCCGACTGGCTCGACCTCGTGCTGGCGGAGGTGGCGGAGCGGCTGGCGCGCTCCGCCGGTGCGCGTTCGAGCCGCCGGTGGCGGTGTCGGCGCGGAGCGGGCGCGGGCTGGACGAGCTCCGCGCGCGGCTGGCCGAGCGCGCGGCGGCGCTCGGGCCCGCGCCGGGGCGCGGATCTGTTCCGGCTGCCCGTGGACCGGGCGTTCTCCTGGCCGGCGTCGGGACCGTGGTGACCGGCACGGCCTGGTCGGGCCGCATCGCGGTCGGCGACGCGGTGCGGCTGCTGCCCGCGGGGCGCGTCGGGCCGGGTGCGCTCGATCGAGAGCTACGGCGCGACGCTCGAGCAGAGCGAGCCCGGCGCCCGCACCGCGGTCGGGCTCGCCGGCGTCCAGCGCGACGAGGCGCAGCGGGGCGCTGGCTGGTCGTCGGCGGACGCGCCGTGGCTGCCCGCGCAGGCGCTCGACGCCGAGCTCAGCCTCCAGCCCGACGCGCCCCGCCCGCTCGTGCTCCGGAGCCGCGTGCGCGTCCACCTGGGCACCGCGGAGGTCATGGCGCGGGTGCAGCCCCGCGGACGCCGATCGAGCCCGGGCGGCACGGGACTGGCGCGGCTGGCGCTGGAGAGCGCCGGTGGTGGCCCGCGGCGGCGACCGGTTCGTGCTCCGGAGCTACAGTCCGGTCACCACGATCGGCGGCGGCCGGGTGCTCGACCCGCCGCCGCCGCGGCGGCGGGCGCTCTGGCCCGCCGGGCTGGCCTCGACGTCCGACGCGGCGGAGCGCTTCGCGGCGCTGCTCGAGCGGCGCCCCGGCGGCATCGCCGCCGCCGAGCTGCCGGTCCTGCTGGGCTGCCGCCGGCCGAGGCGGCCGGCGATCGCCCGGGCCGAGCCGGGCGTCCGGCTGGTGGGCGAGCTCTGGGTGCGCGACGAGCACGCTCGGCCGACCTCGGGCCCGCGCGCTGGCGGCCGCTCAAGGCCTACCACCGCGCGCCAGCCCAGCGATCGCGGCATGCCGCTCGAGACGCTCCGCCGCGGGCTCCGCGCGCCCGGCGGCGCTGGTCGAGCGCGCGGTGGCCGACCTGGCCGCGGCCGGGCGGATCCGGGTCGCCGACGGCGTCGCGGCGCTGTCCGGCTTCGTCCCCCGGGTCGAGGGCGGCGACGCGGAGATCGATCGCGTCGTTCGGATTCTCGAGGAGGCCGAGCTGAGCCCACCCAGCCTGGCCGAGCTGGAGCGGCAGACCGGGCGGCGCGACGTCGGCCGCGATCCTGCGCCTGGCGGCGCGAGACGCGGGCGGGTCGAGGCGGTGGAGCGCGAGCGGTACTACGCCCGCCCGGCGCTCGACCGGTTCGCGGCCACGCTGGCCGAGCTCGGCCGCGGACAGCCTCATCGCCCCCGCCGCGCTGCGCGACCGGCTGGGAATCAGCCGTAAGTACATGATTCCGCTGCTGGAATGGGCCGACGCCAAGGGCATCACCGAGCGCGTGGGCGACGCGCGCCGGCTCCGGAACGCTTGACACGTCGGCTTTTGGGCGGCCAGTTTTAGTTAGGCATTCGCGTCATACCTATCCGAGGCGATCGACCCGTTCCACCTGGAGGTGCCTACCGTTCGACATTTCGTCTGATGAGGAGCGCCCATGGTCCGCTTGGTGTGGCCGGGGTGGTGGCTCGGACTGCTGGTGGGCGTCGGAACCCCGGTGGCGGCGCAGGCGAACGTGGCTCCGCCTCGCATCGAGCTGAAGGAGAACTACCCCAATCCGTTCTTTCCGACGACGACGATTCCGTTCTCTGATTTCCCAGGAGGTCTGCGCGCGAGGGCATCAGCCGGTCGTCAGCCTGAAGATCTACAACGTGCTGGTGCAGGTAGTGGCGATTCCGGTGCTGACCAACGGCTCGGGTCCCGGCCCGGCGGCGGAGCGGCTGGACAGCCTTCGGCTGCGGTGCGGTGAGTACCATGCCTTCTGGGACGGGAAGTATCTGGATGGCACGGGCGAGGCGACGCCGGGCGTGTACTACTACCAGCTCACCGTCGACGGCGAGCGGTTCACCCGGAAGATGATCGCCCAGAAGAAGGTGACCAGCCAGCAATGAGAGGGGCGGCCCGGGTGGGCCGTCCCTCTGCTGTGCTGTTCGCTGCCAATGTGGCAGAGATTGCGGTACGCCGGTTGCCTCGGCAGTGCCCCGATTCCGAGCACCCACCGGCCACCATTACGACAGCCCCATGAGGCCGCCATGATCCGACCAGAACGCTTGACCATCAAGGCCCAGGAAGCCTTCCGCGACGCCGGCGAGCTCGCCCGGCGGCGCGGCAACCCCGTCGTCAACGACGCCCACCTGCTGGCCGCGCTGCTGGCGCAGCCCGAAGGCGTGGTGCAGCCGCTGCTCCAGAAGGCGGGCCTCAACGTCACCGCGCTCGGCCAGGCGTCGAGCGCGAGCTCGAGCGGTTTCCCACGCCAGGAGGGCGGGGCGCGAGCCGACCTTCAGCCGCGAGCTGCAGCGCGTGTTCGACCGCGCCGACGCCGACGCGGCCAAGACTGGGCGACGCGTACGTCTCGACCGAGCACCTGCTGCTGGCGCATGGCCGAGGAGAAGGGCACCGCCGCTCGCGGGCTGCTCAGCGCGCAGAACGTCTGCGGCCGACGACCTCCGCGCGGCGCTCGCAGGAGGTGCGCGGCTCGCACCGGGTCACCGACCAGTCGCCCGAGGAGAAGTACCAGGCGCTGGAGCGCTACACCCGCAACCTGACCGACGCAGGCCCGGCAAGGGAAAGCTCGATCCGGTCATCGGCCGCGACGAGGAGATCCGCCGGGTGATGCAGGTGCTCTCCCGGCGGACCAAGAACAATCCGGTGCTGATCGGCGAGCCGGGCGTGGGCAAGACGGCCATCGTCGAGGGGCTGGCCCAGCGCATCGTGAACGGCGACGTTCCCGAGTCGCTCCGGAACCGCGAGCTGGTGGCGCTCGACATCGGCCAGCTGCTGGCCGGCGCCAAGTACCGCGGCGAGTTCGAGGAGCGGCTCAAGGCGGTGGTGAAGGAGCTGACCGAGAGCGAGGGGAAGTACATCACCTTCATCGACGAGCTGCACACCATCGTGGGCGCCGGCGCGGCCGAGGGCGCGGTGGACGCGAGCAACATGCTCAAGCCGCCGCTGGCCCGGGGCGAGCTGCACGTCATCGGCGCCACCACCCTGGACGAGTACCGCAAGCACATCGAGAAGGACCCGGCGCTCGAGCGGCGGTTCCAGCCGGTGCTGGTGGGCGAGCCGAGCGTGCCGGACACCATCGCCATCCTGCGCGGCCTCAAGGAGAAGTACGAGGTCCACCACGGCGTGCGCATCACCGACAACGCCCTCGTGGCCGCGGCGACGCTGTCCGACCGCTACATCGGCGACCGGTTCCTGCCCGACAAGGCCATCGACCTGGTGGACGAGGCCGCCAGCCGGCTCCGGATCGAGATCGACAGCCTGCCGCAGGAGATCGACGAGGTCGAGCGGCGGATCGTCCAGCTCGAGATCGAGCGCCAGGCGCTGCTCAAGGAGAAGGACAAGGCCGGCGGTGGAGCGCCGCGAAGGCGCTGGAGGCGGAGATCGCCGACGCTGCGGGAGCAGGCCAACGCGATGAAGGCGCAGTGGCAGGCGGAGAAGGCCGCGCTCGAGCGAGATCCAGCAGATCAAGGCGGAGATCGAAGCGCTCCGGGCCGAGATCGAGCAGGCCACCCGGCGGGGCGACCTGCAGCGGGCCGCGGAGCTGCAGTACGGCCGAGCTCCCCGAGCTGGAGCGCCGGCTGCGCGGACGACGAGCAGCGGCTGCAGGAGGCCCAGCGAGGGCGCCATGTACCTCAAGGAGGAGGTGGACGCCGAGGACATCGCCGAGATCGTGTCCAAGTGGACCGGCATCCCGGTGAGCAAGATGCTGGAGAGCGAGCGCGAGCGGCTGACTCAAGCTGGAGGACGAGCTGGGCCAGCGGGTCATCGGGCAGCGGCTCGCGGTCACCGCGGTGGCCAACGCCGTGCGGCGGAGCCGCGCCGGCCTGGGGACCCGAACCGGCCCACCGGCTCGTTCATCTTCCTCGGCCCCACCGGGGTGGGCAAGACCGAGACGGCCCGGGCGCTCGCCGAGTTCCTGTTCGACGACGAGCGGGCCATGGTCCGGATCGACATGTCGGAGTACATGGAGAAGCATTCGGTGGCCCGGCTGATCGGCGCGCCGCCGGGCTACGTCGGCTACGAGGAGGGCGGCCAGCTCACCGAGGCGGTGCGCCGCCGGCCGTACAGCGTCATCCTGTTCGACGAGATCGAGAAGGCGCACCCGGACGTGTTCAACGTCCTGCTCCAGATCCTGGACGACGGCCGCCTGACCGACAGCCAGGGCCGGCTGGTGGATTTCCGGAACGCGGTCATCATCATGACCAGCAACATCGGCAGCCAGATCATCGTCGACGCCGGCGGCGCAGGCCGACGACGAGGCCTGGGAGCCGGGTCGAGCAGCGGGTGCGCGACGAGCTGCGCAACCACTTCCGGCCCGAGTTCCTCAACCGGGTGGACGACATCATCGTGTTCCGTCCGCTGAGCCGGGAGGACCTGGTCCGGATCGTGGACATCCAGCTGCGAGCACCTGGAGCAGCTGCTGGCGCCGCGGCATCTCCGGCTCGAGGTCACGCCCGAGGCCAAGGCGCTGCTGGCCGCCGAGGGGTACGATCCGGTCTACGGCGCGCGGCCGCTCAAGCGGGTGATCCAGCGCGAGCTGCAGAACCCCATCGCGCTCGAGCTGCTGGAGGGCAACTTCCACGAGGGCGACACCATCCGGGTGGAGCGCGCCGGCGACCACCTGCGGTTCGTGCCGCGGCGCGCGCGGTGCCCGAGATGCGCCAGTGCGTAGGGGGACGCCCTCGCCCAGCGACCTCACGGGATGCAGGCGGCGCTCCGGCTGGCGCGGGCGGCGTCGGTCCGGGAGGAGGTTCCCGTGGGCGCGGTCGTCATCGCCGACGGGGAGATGCTGGCCGAGGCCCACAACGAGACGGTGCAGCGGCGGGATCCGACCGCCCACGCCGAGCTGCTGGCGATCCACCGCGCGCTGCAGAAGGCGGGGGAGGACCGGCTCCCCTTCGCCACGCTGTACGTGACCCTGGAGCCGTGCGCCCAGTGTGCCGGCGCGATCGTGCTGGCCAAGGTCGGCCGGGTGGTGTTCGGCGCGCTACGACCCGCGGTGCGGCATGGCGGGCTCGGTGTACGATCTGCTGCGCCATCCCCGGCTCAATCACCGGCCGGAGGTGGTCGGCGGCCTCATGGCCGAGGACTGCGCCGACCTGCTCAAGCGGTTCTTCCAGAGCAGGCGTAGCGTCCCCTGATGTCGCTCCCCGTCACCCGCTTTGCCTCGATCATGGTCCCGCTCGACGGCTCGCCGCTGGCCGAGCGCGCACTCCCGCTCGGCCTCGACCTGGCCGAGCGTGCGCGGGCCCGGCTCAGGCTGGTGCTGGTGCACCAGTCGCTCCCGGCGCCGGTGGACAAGGCCGCGGCCCGGCTCGCGGTCAGGGTCGAGCTGGCCGTGCGCCGGGGCGAGCGGGACTATCTCCGCACGACCCAGGCACGGTTGGCCGACACGGCGACGAAGGGCCGCGTGCGCGGCGTGACCCTGACCGGCCCGGTGGGTGACGCGCTCGCCGACTACGTGTCGGAGCTGGGGGTGGATCTCGTCGTCATGGCGACGCACGGCCGCGGCGGCTTCCAGCGCGCCTGGCTCGGCAGCGTGGCGGACCGGCTGGTGCGCACCCTCGAGATCCCGGTGCTGCTCGTGCGCGCCGGGACGGAGCCCGAAGCGGAAGCCGTGGCGGGTGGGCCGGTGCTCGTCCCGCTGGACGGCTCCTCGCGTGCGGAGGAGGCGCTCGGTCCCGCGCTCGCGCTCGCGCGGCTGTGGGACGCGGAGGTCCAGTTGATCCAGGTCGTGCGCCCAGTCATGCTCGCGACCGACCCCGCGCTGCCGCTCCCGTCCGCATACGACGAGGTGGGCACGGCGGTCGCCCGGGATGTCGCCCAGGACTATCTCGACGACGTGGCGGAGCAGGTCCGCGCGGCCGGGGTGCGGGCAACGGCCAACGCCATCCTGGGATGGGGGGCCGTGGACACGCTGCTCGAGCTGGCAGTGCCAGGTCGCGTCGGTGTCATCGCCCTGGCCACCCATGGGCACGGAGGGCTCCGCCGCGCCGCGCTCGGCAGCGTGGCCGACAAGCTGGTGCGCGGGGCATCGATTCCGGTGCTCGTGTGCCGGCCGCGCGGTCGGCGCGTGCGCGGCTGACACGGTTCGGCAGCGGCTGATGGTCCTCCGCCGCCTGCTCGACGAGCTCCGCGCGGCCCTGGCACTCGCGCCCGCGCGCCCGGCGTGGGCCGCCGGGCTGCGGGCCGCGATCGCGACCGTCGTCCCACTCACGGCCGCGTACGTGTCAGGCCTTGGCGGCGCGGGCACCTGGATGAGCCTGGCCGGGTTCAGCGGGGCGCTCGCTGACCGTGGCGGGCCGTATCGCGCACGGGCCGGGACGCTCGCTGCCGTCACGCTGGCGTGCGCCGCCGCCGTCGTGCTGGGTACGCTCGCCGGCGTCCATCCCACCGCCGCCATCCCGATCACACTGCTTGTAGCCATCGCCTGCAGCCTGTCCCGCGCGTACGGCAACGCGGGGATCAGCGTGGGCGGCTCGGCGCTCGTCACCTTCGTCATCGCCCTGGCGTTTCCCGCCGCAGCGCCGGACGTGGCCTTGACCCGGGCCGGCTACGTCGGCGCGGGCGGCCTCTGGGCGATGCTGGTGGCGCTGGTGCTGTGGCCGCTCCAGCCGTACCTGCCGGTGCGCCGGACGGTGGCAAACGCGTACCGCGCCCTCGCCGATTACGCGGACGACCTGGTGGGCAACAACCCCGGGGTGTCGACCGCCCCCCGGGCGGCCGCCGTCCGCGGGGCGCTCGAGGCCGCGCGCGCCGATCTGGCCACACTCCGCCGCGGCCGCTCCGGCGAGACCGGGCGCGGCGAGCGTCTGCTCGTGCTCGACGAGATTGCCGACCAGATCTTCGGCCACCTGATCGGACTCAGGGACATCGTCGAGACGATGCCGCCAGGGCCAGGCGCAGCTCGTGCGCATGCTGTGCTGGTGGACGCCATTGCCTCCTTTGCCGCGAGCGCCAGGGCGATCGGGGACGGGATCGAGGCGCAGGCGAACCTGCCGCCCGCTGTGATCACCTGGCGCGGGGACGCGCTCCGGGCCGAGCTCGCCGGCAGCGACGCCGCCGCTGGGCCGCACTCCGAGATCACCGCCGATTACCAGCAGGCCGCCGAGCTGCTGGATCGCCTGGCGCAGTACGCCGGCGTGGCGGTGGCCACCGCCGCGGCGGTGCACGGCGGTGCGGCCGTCCCCGTGCTGGAGCGGCCGCGCGAGGTCGAGGATCCCGAGCCCCGTCCGCCGCTGCTGGCGCCACTTCGCGCGGCGCTTCAGCCCGGCTCGCTCATTCTGCGCTACGCGCTTCGCGCCGGACTCGTGACCGCGGCGGCCGTGGCTCTCACCGCGGCGCTCGGGCTCGAGCGCGGCTACTGGCTCACGCTGACGGCCGTGATCGTGCTGCAGCCCTACGCCGGCCTCACCAGCCGGCGCGCCCTGCAGCGGGTGCTCGGTACCATCGCGGGCGGCGCGCTCACGGCAGGACTCGCCGCTCTGTTCCACGACATGGCGGCGATCCTCGCGCTGGCGTTCGTCTTCTCAGCACTGTCCGTGGCGCTGCTGCCGCTCAACTACGCGGTGTTCTCGGTCTTTCTCACGCCCACCTTCGTGCTGCTGGCCGAAGCGAGCGCGGGACAGTGGAACCTCGCCGGTCTCCGGATTCTCCACACCGTGCTCGGCGGCGCACTCGCGCTGGCCGGAACCCGGCTGCTCTGGCCCAGCCCGGAAGCGGAGCGGCTGCCGGGAAGCCTGGCGAGCGCGTTGGGGGCGGTGCGGCGCTATCTGGAGCGCGTCATCGCATTGTTCGGCGATCGGACTCCGGACGCGGGCCGGGCGCTCCGGGCCGCGCGACGGGATGCCGGCCTCGGAATCCTCAACGCGGAGGAATCGTTCCAGCGGCTGCTGGCGGAGCATCGGGGTGCACCCGGCGAGCTGGAGCCGCTGATGGCAGTACTCACCTATGCCAGGCGCGTCACCGCGTCGGCCGCGGCATTGGCGCTGAGCCGCTATTCGGCGGCGGAGGTGCCGCCGGACGCCCTCGCGCCATTCGCCCGGGCGGCTGATGCGATGCTGGACGATCTGGTTGCCGCGGTGGCGGAGGGCCGCGCGCCGCCGCCCTGGGCGCCGCTGCCCGAGCCCGGCGAGCGCACCGATGGCGTCCCCCCGCTGCTCCGGGGCCGGCTGAGCCGGCTCGACCGGCAGCTACACACGCTGCACGATGCGGTGGAGCGCTGGGAGCGCCGGTGACCCGCGCCGGCCCGGTGTGCCGCAGCTCACGGAGCCGTTGCGGCAGCGGAGGCATCAATTCTGGAGGTACCATGGAGACTCGTCGCATCGGCGCGCTGACCGTCTCGCTCGTCGGGGCTGGGCTGCAACAACTTCGGCGGCCGGCTCGACGAGGCGGCCACGCGTGAGGTGGTGAGCGCCGCGCTCGATGCCGGCATCACCTTCTTCGATACCGCCGACATCTACGGCGGCACGCGGAGCGAGGAGTTCCTTGGGCGGGCGCTCGGCGGCCGGCGCGATCGAGTCGTCATCGCCACCAAGTTCGGGCATGCCGATCGACGACGGAGCGCCGGCGGCGCGCAGCCGGCAGTACGTGCGCCGCGCCGCCGAGGACAGCCTGCGCCGGCTCGGAACCGACCGCATCGATCTGTACCAGCTCCACCGTCCCGATCCGGCGATGCCGATCGCCGAGACGCTCGGCGCGCTCGACGAGCTGGTGCGGGCGGGCAAGGTCCGCGAGATCGGCTGCTCCAACTTCTCGGTCGGCGGAGATTCGCGAGGCGGAAGCGGCCGTGCGTCGCCCGGGCGGCCGCGGTTCGTGAGCGTCCAGAACGAGTACAGCCTGCTGCACCGCGAGCCCGAGGCCGGCGTGCTGGCCGAGTGCGAGCGAGCGCGGCCTCGCCTTCCTGCCGTACTTCCCGCTCGCGAGCGGGCTGCTCACCGGAAAGTACCGGCAGGGCCAGCCGCCGCCGGCGGGCACGCGGCTGGCCGAGTCCGCCGAGCGCTATGGCAGGCTGCTCAGCGAGCAGAACCTCGATGTGGTCGAGCGACTCATCGCCTTCGCGCGAGTCGCGCGGGCGCACGCTGCTGGAGCTGGCCTGCTCCTGGCTGGCGAGCCACGGGGTCGTGGCGTCCGTGATCGCGGGCGCGACCACGCCGGAGCAGGTGCGGGCGAACGCGCGCGGCGGTCAACTGGCGGCTCGACGCCGACGAGCTGCGGGCGATCGAGGCCATCACGGCGCCGGCCGGCTGATCCGCGGCGCGCGCCCCGCGCCTGCGCGACAGGTTCGTTACCATTCACCCAGGCCCCGCTACGGCGCGGCGCGAGCGGCACCCGGAGACTGGAGACCGTATGGCAGCGCGATGCACGCACCTGGATCAGGTCCACGACGTGAAGCCCCGCACCCCGAAGGGCTGCGAGGAGTGCCTGAAGACCGGCGGCCGGTGGGTCCACCTCCGGCTCTGCCTGACCTGCGGCCACGTCGGCTGCTGCGACAACTCGCCCAACAAGCACGCGACGAAGCACTTCCACGCAGACCAGCACCCGATCATCCGCAGCTTCGAGCCGGGCGAGGACTGGGGCTGGTGCTACGTGGACGAGCTGATGCATGGAGCCCGCCCCGCGCCCGAGCGGCCGATGACCAGCGCCCGACGCCGAGCCAGTGCCGCCGCGTGGCCGGCGCTGCCGCTCGACGAGTGGCAGGACACCTACGCGCACGCTGCACATGTGGACGCAGATCGTCGGCAAGACGCGCCTCGCGCTGGCGCCGATGGAGAACCACTGGTGGCAGGTCGCGCTCTACGTGACGCCGCGCGGCCTCACGACGTCGGCGATGCCGTCGGGCACCCGCACGTTCGCGGTCGAGTTCGATTTCATCGACCACCAGCTCGTCTGCGCGACCAGCGACGGTGCCACGCGCTCCGCTCCCGCTCGTGCCGCGGTCGGTGGCCGACTTCTACGCCGCGTACATGGCGGCGCTGCGCTCGCTCGGCGTCGACGTCCAGCGATCCGGCCCGCGCCGGTCGAGGTCGAGACCGCCATCCCGTTCGCGCGAAGACCACGTGCACGCGTCGTACGACGCCGACGCCGCCAGCCGCTGCTGGCGGATGCTGGTCGCAGGCCGATCGGGTGCTCAAGCGATTCCGCGGCCGCTTCCTCGGCAAGGCGAGCCCGGTGCACTTCTTCTGGGGCAGCTTCGATCTCGCGGCCACGCGCTTCTCCGGGCCGCGCCGGCGCCGCGGCATCCCGGCGGCGCTCCCAACTGCCCCGACTACGTGATGGTCGAGGCGTACTCGCACGAGTGCAGCAGCTGCGGATTCTGGCCCGGCGGCGGCGCCGGTCGCGGAGCCCGCGTTCTACGCCTATGCGTATCCCGAGCCGGCCGGATATCGCCGAGCAGCCGGTGCGCCCGGCGGCGCGCGCTACTGACCCGGGAGATGCGCGAGTTCGTCCTGCCCTATGCGGCGCGTCCGCGAACGCCGCCGAGCCCGACGACGCTGCTGCTCGAGTTCCTCCAGTCCACCTACGAGGCGGCGGCCGACCTCGGCCGCTGGGATCGCGCGTTGCTGGAGCGGAGCGCCGGCCCGTGAGCGTCCTCGGCATCCACCACGTCACCGCGATCGCGAGCGACCCGCAGCGCAACCTCGACTTCTACGCCGGCGTGCTCGGCCTGCGGCTCGTCAAGCGCACGGTCAACTTCGACGATCCCGCAGACCTATCACCTCTACTACGGCGACGAGGTCGGCACGCCCGGCAGCATCATGACGTTCTTTCCCTGGCCCGGCGCGCGGCGCGGGCGGCAGGGGCCGGGACAGGTCGCCGTGACGTCCTTCGCCGTGCTGCCCGGCGGCGCTCGGCTTCTGGGTGGAGCGGCTGCGTGCGCCACGGCGATCGTCATCGAGGGGCCGGCGAAGCGCGGGCCGGTGGCGCCGACGTCGAGCAGGTGATCGCGTTCCGCGATCACGACGGGCTGATGCTGGAGATCGTCGGCGCACCCGGGCGCGGAGGCGCGCCCCGCGTGGGGCGGCGCGCCGGGCATTCTCGCGGAGCAGGCGATCCACGGCTTCCACGCGCGTGACGCTGTGGGTCGACGAGGCGACGACACCGAGCGAGTGCTCGTCGACACGCTGGGCTTCCGGCCCGTGCGCGAGCACGAGACCACGCGACGCTACGCCGCCGGCGACGGCGGCCCGGGCACGCTCGTCGACGTGCGCGCGGTGGGCGGCTTCGTGCCGGGGCGCCGGCGGCGCCGGCACCGTGCATCACGTCGCGTTCGCGCGTGCCGGACGACGCGGCGGAGCTCGCGGTGCGCGAGCGTGTGGTCGCCGCCGGGCTGCAGCCCACGCCGGTGATCGACCGGAAGTACTTCCACTCCGTCTACTTCCGCGAGCCGGGCGGCGTGCTCTTCGAGCTGGCGACCGACGCCGCCGGGCTTCGCGATCGACGAGCCGGTGGAGCGCCTGGGCGAGCGCCTCATGCTGCCGCCGCAGTACGAGCCGCACCGCGGCGCAGATCGAGGCGGTGCTTCCGCCGATCCACCTCCCGGTGCCGCTCGCCGAAGCGCGACATCATTCGCCCACGCGACCGGACCCGAGGACGTGAGCGGCGACGCGCTCGGCTTCGTCCATCGCTACCTGCCGCCGGCGGCCGGCGTGGAGCTGGCCGGCGGCACCACGCTGCTGCTGCTGCACGGCACCGGCGGCGACGAGGACGACCTCATTCCCGCTGGGCCGCGCGCTCCTGCCGGGCGCCGGCATGCTGAGCCCGCGCGGCAAGGTGCTCGAGCGCGGCGCGCCGCGGTTCTTCCGCCGGCTGGCCGAGGGCGTGTTCGACCAGGAGGATCTCGCGCGGCGGACCGAGGAGCTGGCCGGATTCATCGAGCGCGGCCGCGGCGACGTACGAGCTGGAGCGCGACGGCATCGTGGCCGTGGGATTCTCCAACGGCGCCAACATCGCCGCGAGCCTGCTGCTGCGCCGTCCGGGCCTGCTGCGCGGCGCGGTGCTGCTGAGCCCCATGGTGCCGTTCGAGCCCGACGCACCGCCCGGCTCGCCGGCACGGCGGTGTTCATCGGTGCGGGGAAGAACGATCCGATCGCGCCCGCGGCGCAGGCGGAGCGGCTCGCGGAGCTGCTCCGCCGGGCCGGCGCCGACGTGACCCTGCACTGGGAGGCGGGCGGTCACGCGGTGACGCGGGCGGAGATCGAGGCGGCGCGCGCCTGGCTGCTCCAGGCCCTGGGGCGGGTCGCCACGGCGGAGTGATGCTCACGGGTCCATGCCCGCGCGGTCGAGCCACAGCGAGAAGGCCTCGACCGCGCTGCCCCGAGCATCCACGGCCCACACGCCGAGCCGGGCGCGCCGATCCCGGAGCACATCCAGTCGCATGAAGCCGGCGTCGGACGAGGCAAAGCGGGTGTCATCCTGCCACGTCACCCGCCCCTCGTGGCCCATGATGCCGGCGCCGCTCACCAGCAGGTAGGGCGTGCGTGCCGGCTGGAACACCTGCAGCGCGTGTTCATGGCCGGACGCGTAGACCAGCGGCGCCCTCGGCTGGAACGCGTCCTCGATCGCCGCGCGCATCCGGCGGTTGCTCGCACCCGAGAGATCCTGCCCCGACACCCCGTGCTGCCGGACAATGGGATAGATCGAGCCGATGAGTGGCAGCGGCAGCCAGAGCCACGACGCCACCTTCCGCAGCGGGAACAGGTGGTCCTTCCAGCCGAAGTGGCCCCCATGCTCCCCGCCCGATTCCAGTGGATGATGCCCGGCGACGATGATCAGCCGCCTGCCCGCGTCCCGCAGCGCGCCGCGAACAGAGTCGGCCACGCCTGCTTCGGTATCGGGAACGCACGTGGTGTCGGGTGGCTCGGGCTTGGGTCCGCCATGAAGCCACCACTGCGTGTCCAGCAGCACCAGCCGCACCCGCGCGTCCAGGTCCACGACCGTAGGGCCCGGGCAGCCCTTGCCGGGCAGCAGGACGACCGGGCCCCCGGCGGCCCGAATCACTGCCTCCTGCCGGCGAATCGCGTCCCACCCCGTCGCCGCGTGCTCGGCCCAGTCGTGATTGCCGGGAATGAAGATCCCGCGTACGCCGGCGGCGCGGACCGCGGCGATCTGGTCGCGCAGACGGCGCTCCGCTTCCGGCCGGTCGGGCGAGAGGCTGTCGGGCATGCCGCGGGGATAGACGTTGTCACCCAGGAACAGCACCGTCGTCCGCTGCGGTGCCGCCGCGGCCATCCGGGTGAGCGCGTGCAGCACCGGCTCCCCGCCCGGCGCGGGCTTGCCCGCATCCCCGATCAGGAGCAGCGTGCTGGCCACATCCTCGGGCGCGGCCGCCGCGGCCGGCGGGCCGACGGCATGAGTGGCCGCGCAGCCCATCAGGAGCGCGACTGCCCAGCTCCCGCCGACCAGGCGAGTCTTACTTCCGAACACGCGAATAGGCGCTGAGGGTAGCCCGCCCCTTGCCGGCCTCGTCGCTCACGAGGAGCGTGCCGTCGGGCGTGACGGCGATTCCTTCAGCCTGCGGGTGTCGTTTCCGCTGGAGCCGCACCACCTGGACGACCTCGCCGGCGGGCGTGAGCTCGGCGATGGCGTGCTCGCGGGCTGCCGGCATCAGGTAATGCCCTGTCGCCGGATCGCGCGTCAGGTCGGACGGATGAAAGTCGGGCGCGCCTGCCGGCCGCGTCAGACGCGCGAGCGGCACGTGGAGCGCCGCCGGCGGCACGAGCCTGCGCCGGTCGAGTGACCAGCGGTATACCGTCACATGTCCCCGGGTGAACGCGTCCCGCGGCACCTTGCAGGCGATCAGCAGGGACCGATCCTCCGGCTCGTACGCGAGCCCCTCCACCTCACAGCTCCGGCCCACGCCCGTGTCGAGCCTCACGTACCGGACCGACTCGCCGTCCCGCCCCTCGGCACCGGCGTAGAGCACACCGTTGCTGGTGACGAGCACGACCGAGTCGCCCACGAGCGCGATGGCCTCGAAGTCACCCGGAATCGCGGGCGAGCCGAAGGCGAAGCGCCGGACCACGCGATGCGTCGAGGGCTCGAGCTCGAAGATGATGGCCCGCTCGTCCTCGTGGGCGAAGACCCGGCCCCGCGGATCGACCGCGAGCCCGCTGATCTCGTCAGAGCTTCCGGGGGAGCTCCCAGCGGTCGGCGGCGGGCGCCTCCAGATCGTACCGCGCGAGCACGGAATCCGGCTCCGCTCGCGGCCCGGCGCTCGCGAGGAAGCCGGCGGGCAGCAGGATCGGGAGGATCAGCCGGAGCATTCGCATCGTGCACGACCGGTTGTGATCACGTCCGCACCGCCACCGTCCGCGGCTCGGCGGCAGCGGGGACGGACGGGCCGCGGACGCCGTTCGCTTCCCACCAGGCGCGCGCGCGCGCCTGGTCCCATGGTGGGTCGAGCTCCACCAGCTCGAGTTCGGCCAGGATCTCATCCGCGCTCGATGGGCGCCCCGCCGGGGCTTTCGCCAGGCACCGCATGATGAGCCGCTCGAGCCGGCCCGGAAGCACGATCCCCGCGCGGCGCCCGGGCGGCACCGGCTCCGCCTGAATGTGCTGGATCAGCATGCGGAGCGGATTGTCGGCCTCGAACACCAGTTGCGCGGTCAGCAGCCAGTAGCCGACGCAGCCGAGCGCGTAGAGATCGGCCCGGCGGTCCACCGCCTCGCCGCTCGCCATCTCCGGCGCCATGTAGGCGGGCGTGCCGGTGGTGAGCTCGGTGGAGGTCTTGATCGTGTCCATGACCGAGTGGTCCCGATCGTACTTCACCAGGCCGAAATCGAGCACCTTGACGAAGTCGTGATCCCGGCCGAGGCGGCAGAGATAGATGTTGGCGGGCTTGACGTCGCGGTGCACCAGCCCGCGGTCGTGCGCCTCCGCGAGCGAGTGACATGCCTGGCGGAGGATATGGACCACCCGGTCGGGCGGCAGCGCCCCGTGGCGCCGGACCAGCGACTCGAGGTCAAGGCCGTCGAGCAGCTCCATGGCAAAGTAGAAGGTGCCGGCGCGGGTCTCGCCGAAGTCGTACAGCCGGATGGTATGGGGTGACTCCAGAAACGACGCGGCCTCCGCTTCGCGGCGGAACCGCTGGATGACCGCGGCCGCGGCGCTCCGGTCGGGCGCGCCGACCAGCTCCGGCTTGATCAGCTTGATGGCCGCCGGCCGGGCCAGCATCCGGTGCGATGCCCGCCACACCTCACCCATGCCGCCGCGGCCGATCAGCTCCTCGAGGCGGTAGCTCCCCAGCTCGCGCGCCCGCTGCACGTGGCGGCCGAGCTGCGTCATGATCCGGGACGGCATGACCGCGATCGCCGCGCAGACGTAGTTGGGGAGATAGTTCCACACGATGGCCGTGAAGCCGGGGATCTGCAGCCCGCGCCAGTGCGCCACCAGGATGCCCACCGGGTCCATGGACGCCGCGAGCAGGGAGGCGATCAGCGTCTTCCGCGGCGTGTTGGGTACGAGCATCGGGAACAGGAGCACCAGCACGCAGATCCAGGAGAGGCGGCCCGCCAGCAGCCGCTCCGGCTCCCACTGGTTCACCACGCCGACGCCGAACGCCAGGAGCACTTCGTAGCCCAGCGCCAGGTCGAGGGCCCGGCGCGGGTTGCAGGTGAGCCGGCGGGTGTAGCGCGCCAGCGCGATCGAGCCGGCAATGCTCGACACCGCCACGACGTCGGCCGCGCGGCCCCACGGGATCAGGTCGCGCATCGGGAGGTCCAGGAGCGGCGCGACCACGTGGTTCATCACCAGGCCGATGCCGAACAGGCCGGCCCAGACCCACGCCAGTACCCCCAGCCGCCCGGTGGCCTCCCGGAGCAGGTCCTCGGGCAACTCGTCCCGGCGCAGGCGCCCGCCGGGCGACTCCGGCGTCGCCGGCAGTTGGGTCTCACACAGCTCGCAATCGGGCATGCGAGGAAGCTCCGGTGTGGCGTAAATTGCGTTTTCCACACAGTTTACTGGGTCAAACGCTAACACGCCGCCGAAGCCCGTCAATGCGGGAGGGCTCCCCCATGCACGCCAGCCGCAGCGCCGGCCCCGTGAGCCGGCTCATTCGGAATCCGATCGCGCGAGTCGCGGCTTACTACGTTCTGCTTTTCGCCGGGTCGGCCCTGCTGGTCGAGCTCGTCCCCCAGAGCGCGGCGCTGTTTACCGGCGGGATCCAGCAGACGCCGGCGGAGATCGACGCCGGGGTGCGCGACGTGTTCACCGGCCAGGCCCCGATCTTCGCCAGCCCGTCCGGGATGCCGCTCACCGAAGTGTTTGCCATGGTGTCGGCCTTCGCGCTCATGCTGCCGGTCACCTGGATCTACATTCTCACCCGCCGCCGCAAGGGCTTCCTGCAGTCGGTGGTGCAGACGCTGGTGATCCTCCCGATCGTGGTGGCCGGCGTGGTATTCATGGTGAAGAACAGCCTGGCCCTCGCGTTCAGCCTCGGCGGCATCGTCGCCGCCGTGAGCTTCCGGAACACGCTCCGCGATACCAAGGACGCGGTCTACATCTTTCTCGCCACCGGCGTCGGGCTGGCCGCCGGCATCCAGTCGGTTCCGTTCGCGGCGGCGCTCTCGATCACGTTCAACGTCGTCATCCTGCTCCTCTGGTGGACCGACTTCGGGCGGCAGCCGGCGGGACTGGAAGGGCCGCCCGCGCAGCGGCGGCTCGAGCGCGCGCTGGCGCTGGCCAACCGCACCAGCGCGTTCGTCGCGGCGGTGGACGACCAGATCCTCAAGTCGCTCACCCCCGACCAGCTCGACGCCCTGGCCGAGCGCGCCAGGAAACGACGGCAGCGCGCGGCGGAGGACGGCGATGGGAAAAAGCTCGCGCTGCTCCGGCGGCTCGAGCTCCGGCTCTCCGGCGACGTGGCGGCGGCCCGGGGCGCCGCCGAGGCGGTGCTCGAGGACGCGGTCAAGCGCTGGGAGTTCGTGCGCGCGAATCCGGTGCCCGGTGGGGGCGAGCGGCTGGAGTATCGGGTGCGGCTCCGGAAGAGCGTACCTCCCGAGAGCCTGGTGGAGCGCCTGCGCGCGACTGGAGGGCCGGACGTCGCCGGCGTGGAGCTGAACTGAGGCGCCTCGATGAGTGATCCGCTGGCGACCCTGCGCGATGCGCTGCGCGACCGGTACACGGTGGAGCGGGAAGTGGGCCGGGGCGGAATGGCGGTCGTGCTGCTGGCGCACGACCGGAAGCTCGGCCGCCCGGTGGCCATCAAGGTCCTGAGTCCCGGTGTGCTGACGCCCACCGCCGCGGAGCGTTTCCTCCGCGAGGTCCGGATCACCGCCCAGCTCCAGCACCCGAACATCCTTTCGCTCATCGACTCGGGTGAGGCGCGCGGGCTGCTCTACTCGGTGATGCCCTACATCGAGGGCGAGACGCTCCGCCAGCGGCTGCTCGCTGGGCCGCTTCCGATTCCCGAGGCGCTGCTGCTCGCACGCGAGATCGCGGAGGCGCTGGACTACGCGCACGGCCGCGGCATCATCCATCGCGACGTGAAGCCCGAGAACATCCTCCTCTCCGGCGGCCACGCCATCGTGGCCGATTTCGGCATCGCCCGCGCCGTCGGGCTCGCGAGCGGCAGCACGCTCACCGCGCGTGGGCTTCCGATCGGCACCGCCGCCTACATGAGCCCCGAACAGGTGCTCGGCGACGCCCGGGGCGATGCCCGGAGCGACGTCTATGGCGCCGGCTGCGTGCTGTAC
This sequence comes from uncultured Gemmatimonadales bacterium, assembly GCA_963831425.1. Taxonomy (GTDB): domain Bacteria; phylum Gemmatimonadota; class Gemmatimonadetes; order Gemmatimonadales; family GWC2-71-9; genus CAVVWJ01. The sequence goes on from CAWHQC010000007.1 coordinate 84,328, forward strand.
GAGATGCTGACCGGCCGGATGGCGTTCGGCGGCGGCAGCCTCCGGGAGGTGCTCGCCCGGCACACCGAGGGTTCGCTTGCGCCGGTGGCCGGGCTCCGCCCCGAGGTGCCACCCGCGGTGGTAGCGATCGTGGATCGCGCGCTGGCAAAATCGCCCGAGGAGCGCTATCAGACGGCTGGCGCGATGGCCGCCGATCTCCGCGTGGCCACCGGCGAGCCGGCTCGCGTGCTCACGCCGCCGGCCGACCCGCCTCCCGGCTGGACGGGCGGGGCGGGGGAGAGGACGGCGGAGTCGCCGGCCTGGGGCGCCTGGCTCATCGGCGCCGCGGCGCTCGTGCTTCTCGCATTCGTCGTCACCCGCTTCTGGCCTCGCGAGCGCGCGGACGCGGCTGGGGCACCGGCCTCGGTGGCGGTGCTCCCGCTCGCCACCTCCGGCGGCGGACTCGAGGACGACTATCTGAGCGAAGGCCTGAGCGAGGAGATCACCAGCCGGCTGGCACAGGTGGACGGCATCAAGGTGATCGCCGCCAGCTCGATGCTGGCGCTCAAGGACCGCACCCTCACGGTGCGGCAGATCGCCGAGACGCTCGGCGTGCGCCACGTCCTCGATGGCTCGCTCCAGCGCTCGGGCGACAGCGTGGCGGCGCGCGTCACGCTGATCGACGCGCCGCGCAACGCCGTGGTCTGGACGAGAAGGTACACCGTCGGCACCGGCGAGCTGCTCACCCTGCAGGACGACATCGCCCGCCACGTGACGGTGGCGCTCACCCGCACGGGCGCCCGGACGGGCACGCGCAGGGGTGGCCGACCTGCGGTGCCGTCACGTTCCCCGCTCACCAGCGGGCCGGCAGCGTACGCCGCCTATCTCAAGGGCAGCTACTGGCTCGAGCGGCGCACGCCCGAGGCGCTGCACCGTGCGGTGGCCGCGTTCGAGGAGGCGGTTGGTCTGGACGAAGGATCCGCCCAGGCGCTGGCCGGCCTCGCCTCGGCCGAGACCTACCTGGTCATCTACGGCTACGCCGACGAGACCGATCCTTACAATAGACTCGCGCGTGCCCTGCAGCTCGCCGGCCGTGCCGTCTCCCGCGACTCGACGCTGCCGGCCGCCTGGCTGGCCCGGGCCGACGCGCGGAGCGTCGCGTTCGCGCCGGAGGATTCGGTCCGGGCGGACGTGCTCCGCGCCCGGCGGCTCATGCCGAGCTCCGCCGACATCCGCATGGCGTACGCGTGGTCGCTCTTCCGCTCGGGTGCGACGGATGCGGCCTTCGCTGAGGCGCGGGGCGCGCTCGCGCTTGACCCGCTGGCGCCCCGGCTCCGGCACTCGCTCGTGGCCCTCGCCATCGGCGCGCGTCGCTACGACGTTGCCCTGCGCGAGGTGCGCGCTGTCCCATCCCCCCGCGCGGACGACCCGGTAGTCACCATCCTCGAGGGCTATGCCCTGCTCCTTTCGGGCCGGGCCGCCGAGTGCGCCGCGCACGACGACTCGCCTTGGCTCGCGCTCCGCGCCATGTGCCTGTTCACCCTGGGCCGAGAGCGCGAGGCGAAGGCATTGGCCGATTCGGCCGAAGGCGAGCTGCGCCGGGAGCATTACGGCCTGACGCACCAGTACGCCGACCTCTCGGCCTACTATGCCTGGCGGGGTGATGCGGCGAAGTCGCTCGAGTGGCTCGAGCGCTCGATCACCCACTCCCCGATGCTGCACCGCTGGCAGCTCCAGTCGGGGCTGTTCGACCGGGTATGGCCCAAGCCGGAGTTTCAGCGCGGCCTGGCGCACCTGCGCCTGCTGGCCGAAGAGCGGCTTCGGGCGCGCCGCGCGGCCATCGGAGATTGATGAGCATGCCGCGCCCCCCGGAGTTCCGCTGCGACCTGCCGACGCCCGAGCTGTTCACCAGCCTCGCGGCCGAGCCGCTGCCGCTCGGGCTCGTCGCCCGCGGGGTCACCTGGAACTTGTACCGCGATCTCTACTTCGACACCTCCGATGGGATCCTGGCCGCGGCCGGCGTGGCGTGCCGACTCCGCACCGACGGCGCCGGCCGGCGGACGCTCTCGCTCGGCGTTGCTGCCGCCGGGGCGTCCGGTGGGGCCGCGGTCGGAGGCGCCGCGGTCGACGTGGTCGAGGCCGATCTGCCGGCCGGCGAGCTCGCGCCGCTTCTGCGGGGCGACAGCGGAACCGGCGCGGCGGCTTCGGAGCCTGACCGACCCCGGGCGGCTGGAGCCACGGCTCGAGCTGGCGGTCGAGCGCGTGACGCGCGACGCCTCCCGCGCGTGGCGCCTCCCGGGCTGGTTCGCGTTCCTGTACGACCGGGTGACGGTCCGGCGCGGCGGCCTGGCGCGCCAGTTTCAGGAGCTCAAGGTCCGCCGGCGCCTCGGCGGGAAGCCGCGGCTCGAGGAGCTGGCGCGGGCGCTCGAGGCAGGGCACGGCCTCCGTCCCATGCTGCAGACCAAGCTGCAGCGGACTCAGGCGCTGCTCCGGCAGATGGAGCAGGAAAGCCTGATCCGCCGGCTCGAGTCGGGGCGCGCCGTCGCGGTGCTCGCGCTGGACGAGGGGCGGATCGCGCTGCTGCGGGAAGGCGAGGAGCGCCGGCTCCCCATCTCCCCCGGCGCCGGCGAACAGGCGGTGCGCCACGGCCTGGCCGAGTGGTTCGGCTCCCAGGTGGGCGAGCTGGCGCTGCTCGGCCACGTGCCGCCCGCGCTCGACCGGCCGAGCCTCGAGGTGTGGCTTGCCCGCCGATTGCGGCGCGGGCTCGAGCCGCCCGGCGGCCAGCGTATCGAGTGGATGCCGGTGGACGACCTGGCGCGCGCGGTGCGCACCTCCGCCGTGGGCCACCCATCGACGGTGGCCGCCTTCGGCGTGGCCGCCCGGTCGGCGCTCGTTCCCGAGTGGAGCGCGCCGGACTCCGACCCGACAGCCGCCCCGGCGGCGCCCGCGAGACCGGTGCCGGACGCGGGCCAGATGCTCGATGCCGACTCGAGTCTCGTCGAGTTCAACCTCCGCGTGCTCGCCATCGCGGAGGACGAGCGCACACCGCTGCTGGAGCGGCTCCGCTATCTCGCGATCGTGAGCGCCAACCTGGACGAGCTGTACATGAGCGCGGGACGCGAGGTCGCGCCCGGACGCGTGCGGGAGCTGCTCGCGCGGCAGCAGGCGTGCATCGCCGAGTGCCTGACGCGGCTCGCGGACCACGGGCACCGGCTCCGCCGCTGGGCCGAGCTCGACGAGGGCGAGCGCGACGCGCTCCGGCTCCGCTTTCGGAGCGAGCTGTTCCCGCTCCTCACCCCGCGCGCCATCACCGTGAGCCCCGGGCATCCCGTTCCCCGTCATTCCCGCCCTGACGCTCTCGCTCGCCGTGACGCTCCAGGCCGAGGCCACCGGGCCGATCCACTTTGCGTACCTCAAGCTGCCCGCATCGCTGCCGCGCTTCGTCGAGCTGCCCGGCGGCGGCGACCTCGTGCCGGTGGAAGAGATCGTCCGCGCCAACCTCGGACTGCTGTATCCCGATCGGACGGTCGAGGAGGCTGCCCTGTTCCGGGTTACCCGGAAGGGCGATCTCGAGCTGGACGATGCCGAGGCGGGTGACCTGCTGCAGGCCATCGAGGAGGAGCTCGACCAGCGCGCGCTGAATCCGGTCGTGCGGCTCGAGATCGAGGCCGGCGCATCGCGCCAGCTGCGCGAGATGCTGGTGCAGGAGCTCCGATTCGAGGGGGGACACGGGGCGCGCCGCTCCGCGGGCTCGTCGTGCACGATATCGAGGGACTCATGGCGCCGGCCGATCTCCGCCGGCTCACGAGCCTGCCGGTCGCCGGCGGACTGTTCCCGCCGGTCACGGCTCGCGACCCGCTCGGCCCGGCGCGCTCGAATCTGGGAGCGCCTCCGCGCCGCCGATCTGCTGGTCCACCATCCCTACGACGACTTCGCCGCGACCGTGCTCCGCCTCCTCCAGGAGGCGGCTGATGACCCCGACGTGCTCGCGATCAGGATGACGCTCTATCGCGCGGGCGACCGGTCGCCGGTGGTGGATGCGCTGGTCCGGGCGGCGAGGCAGGGCAAGGAGGTGGCGGTGTTCGTGGAGCTCAAGGCGAGCTGGGACGAGGCCCGCAACATCGACTGGGTCAGGCAGCTCGAGCGCGCGGGCGCGCAGGTGGTCTACGGCCTCGTCGGCCTCAAGAACCACGCGAAGACGGCGCTCGTGGTGCGGCGGGAAGACGGAGCAATCCGGCGCTACGTGCACATCGGCACCGGCAACTACAACCCGGGCACGGCCCGGCTCTACACCGACCTCGGCCTGCTCTCCGCCGATCCCGTGCTGGGTGAGGATCTCAACGACTTCTTCAACCAGCTCACCGGCACTTCGCGGGGCCCGCGGGCCGCGCTCCGCCGGCTGCTGGTGGCCCCGGAGCACCTGCTGCCGGCGCTGCTCGAGCGGATCGCGCGCGAGGCGGCACTCGCAGCGGCGGGCGGCAGCGGCCGCATCCGCGCCAAGCTCAACGGGCTCGACGATCCCGAGATTATTCAGGCGCTGTACGACGCCTCACGCGCCGGCGTCGAGATCGACCTCGTGATCCGTGGACTCTGCACCCTTCGTCCCGGCGTGCCCGGCATGTCGGAGCGGATCCGGGTGCGGAGCCTGGTCGGCCGGTTTCTCGAGCACGCCCGGATCTACCATTTCGGCCGTGGTGGCGACGATGAGTACCTGATCGGCTCGGCGGACTGGCGCTCCCGGAACCTGCGGCGCCGGGTCGAAGTGGTACTTCCGGTGCTCGACGATGCGTGCCGCCGGCGCCTGGATCGGATCCTCACCCGCGAGCTGGCCGATCCCTCGGCATGGGAGCTCACGCCGGACGGACGATACCGCCAGCTCCAGCACCTTCCCGTGGGCGACCCCGCCACGGCACAGGCCGAGGCGCTCTTTGCGGCCGCGGCCGAGGAAGAGGAGGCGACGTGGGCCGCCCGGTCCTGACCGCCTTCGTCGCGCTCCTTGCGCTGCCTGGCCTGGCCGCGAGCCAGAGCGAGGGCGCGGTCGAGCGCTCCCGGCCGGAGAGCGTCACCGTCACACCGGGCGCCGCGTACGCGGCCGGCGGCCTGCATCGTTTCCTCTTTGGCGACCACTACCGGGATCTGTGGACCACGCCCATCCGGGTCGAGGTGCTCGATCTCCAGCGCTTTGCCGGCGGGCTCACCCCCGTGAAGCGGGGCGGAGGGAAGCAGACGAAGTCACTCCGGTTCGATGGCGCCGACGGCCGCCAATACCAGTTCCGCTCGCTCGACAAGGATCCCTCGCCGCTGCTGCCGGAGGGGCTGCGCCACACGCTGGCGCAGGGAATCCTGCAGGACCAGATCAGCGCCGGGCACCCGGGCGCGCCGCTGGTCGTGAGCCCGCTGCTCGAGGCAGCCGGCGTGCTCCACGCAGAGCCGCGGCTGAGGGTCATGCCCGACGACTCCGCGCTGGGCGAGTTCCGTGCGGAGTTTGCCGGCCTGCTCGGCACCATCGAGGAGCGCCCCCGCGGTGAAAAGGACGACCGGCCCGGCTTTGCCGACGCCACGAAGGTCGAGAACACCGTCGAGCTGTTCGAGCGGCTGGAAAAGGACCCCGACGAGCGGGTGGACACTCGTGCGTACCTGGCCGCCCGGTTGGTCGACCTCTTCCTGGGCGACTGGGACCGGCACCAGGATCAGTGGAGCTGGGCGCGACTCGGGAGGGGCGACAGCGTGCCCTGGGCCCCTGTCCCGCGCGACCGCGACCAGGCGTTCGCCCGGTTCGATGGCGCGCTGCTGAGCCTCGCCCGGCTTTCGTACCCGCAGCTCGTCGAATTCTCTTCACCTACCCGAGCATGGTCGGGCTTACGTGGAACGCGCGGGTGGTGGACCGGCGGCTGCTCACCGGCCTCGAGTGGCCGGTGTGGGATTCGATCGCCACTGCCCTTCGCGGACAGCTCACCGACAGCGTGATCGGCGCCGCCGTCGCCCGGCTGCCGGCCGAGCTGCGGGCCAAGAACGCAGCCTGGCTCGCGGCGGCGCTCGAGCGGCGGCGTGACCGGCTCGGCGAGGCGGCACGGCGGTTCTACCGGCTGCTCGCCGGCGAGGTCGACGTCTACGGCAGCGACAAGGCGGAGCGGGTGGAGATCGAACGCCAGAGCGGCCGCACCCTCGATGTGACCATGTACGCTGCGGCGAGCTCGCGGGAGACGCTGCTCTTCCACCGCCGCTTCGATGGCGCGGACACGCGTGAAGTGCGGCTTTACCTGCACGGCGGCGACGACCGTGTGCTGGTGACCGGCACCGGTGCCGGCACGCCGCTGGTGCGTGTGATCGGCGGCGGCGGTGACGACCGGGTGGTGGATTCGTCGCGGGCGGGGCGCACCCGGTTCTACGACTCGAACGGCGCCAACGCCACGGGAGGCTCGCGGCGCGTGCCGTTCGACCGGCGGCCGTACCACGAGTTCCAGCTCAGCGACTCCACTCCCTACCCGCCGCGCGACTGGGGCGGCTTCTGGCGGTTCCGGCCGTGGATGAGCTCCGGCCCCGATGTCGGCTTCTTCTTCGGCGGCGGCGTGGTGCGCTACGACTTCGGTTTCCGGAAGCGGCCGTGGCGTTCGCGGATCGGCGTGCGAGCCGGCTATGCCACCGGGGCGGACGCCTTCCGGGCGGAGCTCGACGCCGAGTTCCACCGGGTCAACTCCCGCGTACGGACCAACCTGTTCGCCCGCGCGTCGGGCATCGAGGTCATCCGCTTTTTCGGCTTCGGCAACGAGACACCTCGAACGGACGCGGACGCCTTCTACCGGGTGCCGGAGCAGCAGTACCTGGTGATCCCATCGATCACCTTCCCGGTCGGTGCCGATGGCGCGCTCACGGTGGGGCCGGCGCTCAAGCACGTGAACACCGATCTCGAGGCCGGCCGGTTGATCAGCCAACTCCGGCCGTACGGCGTCGGCGCGTTCACCGAAGCGGGCGCCGTGGCCAGGCTCCGGTGGGACACCCGAGACATGTCGGCCGCCGCCACTCGCGGCGTGCTGGCCGAGGCGGGGGGGAGTGTCTATCCCGGCATCTTCGATGTGGCGCGGACGTTCGGGGAGCTGCACGGCGAGGTGGCCACGTATCTCACGCCGCCGGGCCGTTTCCGTCCCACGCTGGCGGTGCGCGCCGGCGGCAAGAAGGTCTGGGGCACGTTCCCCTACTTCGAGTCCGCGTTCGTTGGCGGCGCCGCGACGGTCCGGGGGCTGCGCGAGCAGCGCTACGCGGGCGACGCGTCCCTGTACGGCAACGCCGAGCTCCGGCTGCGCGTGGCCCGGTTCTTCGTCGTGCTGCCCGGCGACTTCGGCGTGTTCGGCCTGGGCGACGTTGGGCGGGTGTACGTCACGGGAGAGTCGTCCGACACCTGGCACACCGGCGTCGGCGGCGGCGTCTGGTTCGCCTTCCTCGAGCCGGCGAATGTGGTGACGGTCGCGCTTGCTCGGGGGGACGAGCGCACCGCGCTGTATGTGCGGGCGGGCTTCGCGTACTGACGCCATGCTAGGCTGAGCGATGCCCGACCGTAGACTGATCGGCCGCCCGGCGCGGCCGACCCCCGCGGACACCGGCACCACGCCGGGAGGTCCGTTGAGTCTCCCGAACGACCTGCTGCAGCAGGCCTCGCGCCGGCTCGAGATCATGGCGCTGATCGCGGCCGCGCTGTGGATCCTGGGTCCCGTCTTCGGTCACCTCGCGCTGTTCGTAACCCATCCCGAGGATCCTCAGTGGGCGCGGTTCCGCACCATCGACCTGGTCGCGACCAGTTGCGTCGTGCTGTCGCTCGCGCTCTACGCCTATCTCCGCACCGGCGAGCGCGACCCGGCGTCGGTGATGGATCTCGCCCTGGTGTACCTGGTGGCCAACGCGTTCTCGCTCGGCATCATGGTCCATTGGGGCCCGCCGGCCGCCACGCCGAGCGAGCCGGTCCCGATGATAAGCTGGATCGGGCCGGTCGTCCTGATCTTCGCGGCGATCGTTCCCACCTCACCCTGGAAGCTGTTGGTCGCCGGGTTCGTGGCGGTGTCCATGGACCCGCTCGGCATGGTGATCGCGGGCGCGGCCGGCGAGTATCCCTACGGCTCACTGAGCAGCGCGCTGGCCATGCACTACCCCAGTTACCTGCTGCTCGGCGTCGCCGTGGTGATCTCGCGCGTGGTCAACCGGCTCGGCCAGCAGGTCCGGCGCGAGCGCGAGATGGGCAGCTACCGGCTGGGCGAACTGTTGGGGCGGGGCGGGATGGGAGAGGTCTACCGGGCCACCCATCGCATGCTCGCCCGGCCGGCCGCCATCAAGCTCATCCGGCCCGAGGCGCTCGCCGCGGCGGAGGGCGGCATGGCGCAGCTGGCGGTTACCCGCTTCCGGCGGGAGGCGGAGGCGGCGGCAAAGCTGCGCTCGCCGCACACCGTCGAGCTCTACGATTTCGGGGTGACGGAAGACCGGACGCTCTACCTGGTGATGGAGCTGCTCGACGGGATGGATCTCGAATCGCTGGTCCGGCAGGTGCGGGCCGCTCCCTGCGGCCCGGGTGATTCACATCCTGCGCCAGGTGTGCGAATCACTGGCGGAGGCGCACGCCGACGGCCTGATCCACCGGGACATCAAGCCCGCGAACATCCACGTCGGCCGGCTGGGACTGCAGTACGACTTCGTGAAGGTGCTCGACTTCGGGCTGGTCAAGCAGGTCGCGAGCGGCGCCGGCGATGTCGCCCCGGAACATTCACAGGCCACCGCGACCGGCCTCACCCCGGGCACGCCCGCCTACATGGCGCCCGAGATGTCACTGGGTGAAGTCGTGGACGGCCGGGCGGACATCTATGCGCTCGGGTGCGTCGCGTACTACCTGCTGACCGGTAAGGTGGTGTTCGAGGCGGAGACCAGCCTCCAGATGGTGGCGAAACACCTCCAGGCAACACCGATCCCGCCGTCCCGCCGCGCGGATGTCGACGTGCCGTCCGCGCTGGAGCGGCTGGTGCTGGCCTGCCTGGCCAAGGCGCCGGCCGACCGCCCCGAGAGCGCCCGCGAGCTCGACCGGCTCCTCGCGGAGATCGCGATCGAGCCCTGGGGCGAGGAGCAGGCGAGGCGGTGGTGGACGGCGCGTGACGCCGCGGGTCCGACGCCGCGCGACGCGGCTTGAAGAAGCGGCCCGCTCCCGCTATCCTGACCCCTTGAGTCGCACCAGGACAGGTGTCCGAGTGGCTGAAGGAGCCGGTCTCGAAAACCGGTAAGGGGGCAACCCCTTCGAGGGTTCGAATCCCTCCCTGTCCGCTGAGCTACATGTGATCGCCGGAATCGGGCGGACGCGCGAGGCCGCTCAGGTGTGCTTGACGGTGATGGTTTCCAGCTCGTTGGCCACGTCATCGCAGGCATCGAGCGTATCCTCGAGCTGGTCGTACAAAGTCTTCCAGCGGACCACATTGACCGGATCCGGCGTCCCCGCGAACAGGTCCGTCACGGCGGCCTCCCAGACCGCGTCGCCCTCCTCCTCTGCCTGCTTAATCGCCTCGCACCGGATCAACACGTCCTCGCCCGTGCGCAGGTGACTGACGGCCCCCTCGATCTCACGGACGGCGCGTACGACGATTCGCGCCAGCGCCACCGCAGGCTCGCGGCGGGTGGTGGCCTTGAGGCTCACCGCCCGTCTTGCCGCGCCACCAATGAAATCAGCGACGAGGCCAAGCCGGACCGTCAGAGCGTGAATGTCCTCGCGATCCATCGGGGGGATGAACAGCTTGTCGACGTTCAGATCGAGGTCATGGGCGGCCTGGTCGGCCTCACGCTGCACGCGGTTGATCTGGGCGAGCAGTTCCGGCAGCCGCGCCGGTTGATCGAGGGCCTGTTCCAGAAGCGTGGCCTCGGCGGTCAGCCGGGCCGCGAGCCCGGTGAAGTGCTCGAAGAACGTCCGCTCGTCGGGAAAGAGCCAGCTCACAGAATCCTCCATGTCTTCAAGGCCAACCTGCACCTCTCGTCCTCGGGAACACCCGCGGGCGCCAACCTCCATGGTAGTCAGTCGCGGCTACATAGTCGCGGGGCTGTGACCCGCCACCCCCTATTCGAGCTCCGGGGGCCAGCGCCCACGTCCCGTTCCCGCTGGCCGCTTCCCCGATCCCACCCTCCTTCCTTCCAACCTTCAATCCTTCTGTCCTTCCGTCCTCCCGCCCTTCCGCCTAGTTTCCCCCATGCCCCACGGCAGGATCTACCAGCACGTCGCCCAGACCATCGGCCACACGCCGCTGATCCGGCTCAACCGGATGGGCCAGGGCCTGCCCGGCCGCATCGCGGTGAAGCACGAAGGTTACAACCCGTTCAGTTCGGTGAAGGACCGGATCGGCGCCGCCATGATCGACGACGCCGAAGAGAAGGGACTGCTCCGGCCCGGGATGGTCATCGTCGAGCCCACGTCCGGCAACACCGGCATCGGCCTGGCGTACGTCGCTGCGACGCGCGGCTACCGCTGCATCTTCACCATGCCCGACACGATGACGCTCGAGCGCCGGCACATGCTCCGGGCCCTGGGCGCCAGGCTGGTGCTGACCGAGGGGGCCAAGGGGATCACGGCCGCCATCGCGCGGGCCGAGGAGATCCTGGGCCGCCTGGGCGAGCGCGGCTGGATGCCCCGCCAGTTCGACAACCCCGCCAACCCGGCCATCCACTACCGCACCACCGGGCCCGAGATCTGGACCGACACCGAGGGCAAGGTGGACGTCTTCGTCGCCGGGGTGGGCACGGGCGGCACGATCACGGGGGCGGGTCGCTTCCTGCGCGAGCGCAAGCCGGACATCCACATCGTCGCGGTCGAGCCGGCGGAAAGCCCGGTGCTCTCGGGCGGGCAGCCGTCGCCTCACAAGCAGCAGGGGATCGGGACCGGGTTCATCCCCGCCAACCTCGACACCCGGATCTACGACGAAGTCATCCGCGTCAGCAATGACGACGCGATCGCCACTACGCGCCGGCTCGCGCGCGAGGAGGCGATCTTCGCCGGCATTTCGAGCGGCTCGATCACCTGGGCGGCGCTCCAGGTGGCCGCGCGGCCCGAAAGCACCGGCAGGCTGATCGTCTCCATCATCTGCGATTTCGGCGAGCGCTACCTCTCCAACCCCGTCTACACCGACATGCCCGATCCCGACTTCGCGGACCTGGCGGACGTGCTGGCCGAGCCGGCGGGCGCGGCATGACGATGCCCACCTGGCGCCGAAACTCGGGCAATCCGCGCTGTCCCGCGCATCCGCCGCCGCCGCAACCGTGGTGAAGCAGTGCTCGTGCTGACACGTTGTTGCTGACCGCGGCGGAGAGAGTTTCTCCGCCGCTTCCACCATCCACCATCGAGGCGCAGGCACACGTGACCACTCCAGGACGTTCCCAGAACGGGGGTCCCCCGGCCGAGCGGATCGACTCGATCTTCGGCAGCGACATCTTCTCCCGCACCGTCATGCGGCAGCGCCTCCCGAAGGAGGTGTACCGGAGCCTGGTGCGGACGATCGACCAGGGCGAATCGCTCGACCCGGCCGTCGCCGACGTCGTTGCCGCCAGCATGAAGGACTGGGCCATCGAGAACGGCGCCACGCCACTACACCCACTGGTTCCAGCCGCTCACCGGCCTCACCGCCGAGAAGCACGATTCGCTCGCGGCGCCGGACGGGAACGGCGGGGTGGTGTTCAACTTCTCGGGCTCCGAGCTGGTGCAGGGCGAGCCCGACGCCTCGAGCTTCCCGTCGGGCGGGATCCGCGCCACCTTCGAGGCCCGCGGCTACACCGCGTGGGACGCCACCAGCCCGGCGTTCCTCATGCGGGGCGACAACAACGTCACCCTGTGCATCCCGACCGCCTTCGTCTCCTGGACCGGCGAGGCGCTCGACACCAAGATCCCGCTGCTCCGCTCGGTCGAGGCGCTCTCGCAGCCAGGCGATCAGGGTGCTCCGGCTGTTCGGCACCGACCGGGACGTGACGCCGGGTGTACACCACCGTGGGCCCGGAGCAGGAATACTTCCTGATCGACCGCGAGCTCTACTTCGAGCGGCCCGACCTGGTCACCTCGCGAGCGCACGCTGTTCGGCGCCCGGCCGCCCAAGGGCCAGCAGCTCGAGGACCACTACTTCGGGACCATCCCGCCGCGCGTGCTCGCCTTCATGTCCGAGGCGGAGAAGGAGCTCTACCGGCTCGGCGTGCCGGTCAAGACGCGGCACAACGAGGTGGCGCCAGGCCAGTACGAGATCGCGCCACTGTTCGAGCCGAGCCACATCGCGAGCGATCACCAGATGCTGATCATGGAGACGCTCAAGCGGGTGGCGCCGCGCTACGGTCTCCAGGCGCTGCTGCACGAGAAGCCGTTCGCCGGCGTGAACGGGTCGGGCAAGCACAACAACTGGTCGATGTCCACCGACACCGGCGTCAACCTGCTCGATCCGCAGGACGAGACCCACACCAACCTGCAGTTCCTGCTGTTCCTGGTCGCGACCATCCGCGCCGTGGACCTGCACGCCGGGCTGCTCCGCGCCTCGATCGCCTCGGCGGCCAACGACCACCGGCTGGGCGCCAACGAGGCGCCGCCCGCGATCATCTCCGTCTTCCTCGGCGAGATGCTGAGCGACATCCTGGAGCAAGTGGCGAAGGGACTGCCCAAGCGCACCATCCGGGGCGGCACCCTCGACCTCGGCGCCAAGACGCTGCCCCAGCTCCCACGCCACTCGGGCGACCGCAACCGTACCTCCCCGTTCGCGTTCACCGGCAACAAGTTCGAGTTCCGCGCCGTGGGCTCGACCGCCAGCATCGCGTGGCCCAACACTGTGCTCAACACGATCGTGGCCGAGTCGCTCGACTACGTGGCCACCGAGCTCGAGCGCGCCGTGGGTGCCAGGCCCACCGCGGCCGGCCTCCAGCGCGCCGCGCTGAGCCTGCTCAAGCGCCTGCTCAAGGAGCACAAGCGGGTCATCTTCGACGGCGACAACTACTCGGAGGAATGGCACGCGGAGGCGGCGCGGCGCGGTCTGCCCAACCTGAAGGACTCGGTGGAGTCGTTCCAGGAGCTGGGCAACCGCAGGAATGCGGAGCTGTTCAAGAAGTACGGCGTGCTGGGGAAGGCGGAGTACGACTCACGCGTTCACATCGCCATCGAGAAATACGTGAAGCAGCTCGGCATCGAAGCGGAGACCATGGTCATGATGGCCAAGTCGCAGATCCTGCCGGCGGCGCTGGAGCATCAGCGGCGGGTGGCGGAAGCGGTCGCCGCCACCAAGGCCGCGGGCGTGGACGCGAGCGACGCCACCCAGGCCCTGCGCGAGGTGGTGGAGCTCGCCACCCAGCTCCGGAGCCGGACGAGTGAAGTGGAACGCCTCGCCGCCATCCACGAGGGCGATCCGATCAAGCACGCCGCGCGGATCACGCGCGAGCTGAAGCCCGCCATGGCACGGCTGCGCGAGACGGGGGACGCCCTGGAAGCCGTCGTCGCCGCGGAGCTCTGGCCGCTGCCGAATTATCGGGAGTTGTTGTTTTTGAAATGAATCAGTCGCGGGTCGCGGGTCGCGAGTCGCGAGACTTCTCTATCGCGACCCGCGACCCGCGACCTGCCGTTCACGCCGGCCACCCCCCCGGCCGTCCGCGCGTCAGCAGAAACAGCTCCGACGGACATCTCGCCGGGGTGAGCACGCCGGCCATTGACTGGAAGGCCATCACCTCTTCGGGCGAGCTGTCGGGATCGAAGTAGACCGCGAGGGCCTCGACCAGCGGTGCGCGACTGGGCCGCGCCAGGGCATCCACCCACGGGTGCTCGCAGAGGCGGCGGCTCTCCAGCCGGACCCGCACCGCGCCGTCGAGCCAGCAGGCGGCGGCGCCCAGCTCGTCCAGCATCGGCTCGCTCAGGAGGAGGCTCTCGCCCTGCGGGGTGATCGCTCCGAACCGCAGTTTGCCACGCTCGTTGCGGCGGTGGATGACGGCGCCCCAGCGAAACCGGGGCGGCCCCTGGTGGTACCAGTCCAGGATCCGGAGAAGCTGCTCGCGCAAGGCATCGACGACGAGAGGTGATTGCATGGCGGCCACCAGCGAATGAGGTTGCCGTATGCGCCCGGGGGAGGCGCCGGGCCGGCATTCTGCAGAATGCGGGCCAACGGCCCCCATCACCGCCCCTGGCGCCCCGTCCCGAACCCGACCACATTCCGCCCTCGGCCCGCGCCCGCCGAACCACCACCATGACCAGCCCAGACGCCCCGACCTCCTACGTGTTCTCCCGGAAGCTGACGCGCACCAGTGCGCGCATCGTCCGCGGGGAGGGCTGCTGGCTGTACGACGCGGACGGTCGAGCCTATCTCGATGCCGTGGGCGGCGCCTTCGTGGTGAACGTCGGCCACGGCGTGCGGGAGATCGCGGAGGCGATCGGCCGGCAGGCGGCCCGTCTCGCCTACGTGAACGGCACCGCGTTCACCAGCGATCCCGTCGAGGAGCTGGCCGAGGAGATCGGCCGCCGGTCGCCGGGGGATCTCGAACTGGTGTACCCGCTCTCGAGCGGGTCGGAGGCGGTGGAGGCGGCGCTCAAGCTCGCCCGCCAGTACTGCGTCGAGTCCGGGCAGCCCGCGCGCCGGAAAGTGGTGACGCTCTCGCCCGGCTATCACGGGAACACGCTCCTCGCGCTCTCCGCCTCCGCCCGCGCCCACTACACCACGTTCTTCCGCGACTGGCTGGTGCAGGTGGTGCGGGTGCCGGCGCCGTACGCCTATCGCTGCGAATGTCGCGGCGTGGCGCCACTCTGCCCTAGCTGCAGTGGCGCCGAGCTCGAGGCCGCGATCGAGCGCGAGGGCCCCGAGACGATCGCCGCGGTAATCGCGGAGCCGGTGGGCGGGTCCTCCACCGGCGCGTCGGTGCCGGCGCCGTCGTACTGGCCCCGCGTGCGCGCGGCCTGCGACCGGCACGGCATTCTGCTCGTGGCCGATGAAGTCCTGACCGGCGCCGGCCGCACCGGCACCTGGTCGGCGCTCGAGCCCTATGGGGTGGTGCCGGACATCATGACGCTGGGGAAGGGGATCGCCGGCGGCTACGTCCCGCTCTCCGCCGTGGTGGCGCCGCGGCGCATCACCGAGGTGCTGGCCGGCGGCTCGGGCGCGCTGCTGCACGCGCAGACGTTCTCGCATCACGCGACCCTGTGCGCGGCGGGCCTCGCCACGCTGCGCTATCTCCGGACGCACTCGCTGATCGAGCGCTGCGCCGCGATGGGCCCGGTGTTCCACGAACGCCTCGCCGCGCTCCGCGAGCTGCCGTGCGTGGGTGACGTGCGCGGCCGCGGGCTCCTCGCCGGCGTCGAGTTCGTGGCCGATCCCGCGAGCCGCGCGCCGTTTCCTCGCTCGCTCCGCTTCGCCGAGACTTTCGCGGCGGCGGCGCTCGAGGCGGGCCTCGTCGTCTGGCCCAACGTCGGCCAGGCGGACGGCGCCAACGGCGACCTGGCGATGCTCGCGCCACCGTTCATCGTGAGCCGAGGAGGAGATCGACCTCATCGTCGAACGCTTCGGCCAGGCGCTGCGCGCCACGGTCGAGCGCATCGGAGCCATCGCATGACCGCGACAGCCAAGATCACCTATACGTCCGCCTCGGGCGACCTGGGCGAGTTCCACCGCCGCTTCGACGCCGCGCTCGAGGCCGTGCGCTCGGCCGCGGGCGCCCGGCAGCCGTTCTACATCGCCGGCGAGCCGGTGGATCACGGCGGCGATCCGCTGATGGACCGCTCGCCCATCGACACCAGCCTGGTCCTGGCGCGCTTCGCCGCCGCGGGCCCGGCCGACGTGGATCGCGCGGTGGCGGCCGCCCGGCTCGCGCAGCGCGACTGGGGGCGCCTCCCCTGGGGCGAGCGCCTCTCGATCCTCCGGCGCGCGGCGACACTCATCCGGGAGCGGAAGTACGAGCTCGCCGCGCTCATGAGCCTCGAGGTGGGCAAGAGCCGGCTCGAATCCATGGGCGACGCGGAGGAAGCGGCCGACCTGCTCGACTACTACTGTGGCCAGGTGGAGGACGCCGGCGGGTTCGTCCGCCAGATGGCGCGCGTGACGCCGGTCGAGCGGAACACCGACGTGCTCCGCCCCTACGGTGTCTTCGCCTGCATCTCGCCCTTCAATTTCCCGCTCGCGCTTTCCGCCGGCATGTCATCCGCCGCGCTCGCCGCGGGCAACGCCGTGGTCTACAAGCCGGCGGAGGAGACGCCGCTCACCGGACTCCGCCTGTATGAGGTCTACCGCGATGCGGGGCTCCCGGCGGGCGTGTTCAATCTGCTCGTCGGGCATCGCGAAATGATCGGCGACCGGCTCTGGCAGCACCCGGGCGTGGACGGCGTCGTGTTCACCGGCAGCAAGGCCGTGGGCATGCGCATCCACGCGGGACTGAGCGGCGGCTGGATCAAGCCGTGCCTGCTCGAGCTCGGCGGCAAGAACGCCACCGTCGTGATGCCGAGCGCCGATCTCGACGCGGCGGCGGAAGGGGTCATGCGGTCGGCGTTCGGCCTGCAGAACCAGAAGTGCAGCGCCACCAGCCGGGTGTACGTGGACCGCGAGGTGGCCGCACCGTTCACCGAGCGGCTGCTCGAGCGCACCCGGGCCATGCGGATCGGCGACCCGTCGGAGCGCGATGGCTACTTCGGGCCCGTGATCAACCAACGCGCGGTCGAGCGGTACGAGCGCGCCGTGGCGCAGGCGCGAAGGGAGGGCGACGTGCTCTACGGGGGCACCCGCCTCACCGGCGGCATCTTCGACCGCGGCTACTTCGTCGCTCCCACGGTGGCCCGCCTGCCCCTCGAGAGCACCCTCTTCACCGAGGAGCTGTTCGTGCCGCTGCTCGCCCTGGGCGAGGTCGAGAGCCTGGACCAGGCGCTCGCCGAGTCCAACCGGGTGGAGTACGGGCTCACCGCCGGCATCTTCTCCGCCGATCCCACAGAGGTGGGCCGCTTCTTCGACGAGATCGAGGCCGGCGTCTGCTACGCCAACAAGCGCACCGGCGCCACCACCGGCGCCTGGCCCGGCGCCCAGCCGTTCTGCGGCTGGAAGGGCTCGGGCTCCACCGGCAAGGGCGGCTGCGGGCCGTACTACGTCGCGCAGTTCATGCGGGAGCAGAGCAGGACGATCATTGAACAGCAGTCGTGAGTCGCGGGTCGCGAGTCGCGACTCACCAAGGAGCCCCCGTGCCCGATTACCCGAAGATCATCACCCCCCCTCCCGGCCCCCGGGCCCGCGCCATCGTCGACCGAGACGCCGCGTGGACCTCGGGCTGCTACATCAAGGAGTACCCGCTCGTCGTCGCCCGCGGGGAGGGGGTCATGGTCGAGGACGTGGACGGCAACCGCTTCCTCGACTTCATGGCCGGGATCGCGGTTGCCTCGACCGGGTATGGCCATCCGGCGGTGGTGGCGGCGGTCAAGGACGCGGCCGACCGCTTCCTCCATATCTGCGGTTCGGATTTCTACTACGAGGGGATGGCGGCGCTGTGCGAGCGGCTGGCGCGGATCGCGCCGGGCACGTCGAAGAAGCGGGTCTTTCTCACCAATTCGGGCACCGAGGCCACCGAGGCAGCCATCAAGCTCGTCCGCTATGCCACTCGGCGCACGGCCATCATCGCCTTCCGCGGCGCGTTCCACGGCCGGACCACCGGGGCGGTGACTCTGACCTCGAGCAAGGCCCGGCAGCACGCGGGCTTCGGCCCGCTGCTCCCGGACGTGCTACCACGTTCAGTACGGCTACCGCTACCGCTGCCCCTGGTGCGCGGATGAGCCGGCGTGCAACCGCGGCTGCCTCCGCGTGCTGGAGGAGGACCTCTTCGCCCGGCAGCTCGACCCGCACGATGTGGCCGCCATCTTCGTCGAGCCGATCCAGGGCGAGGGCGGCTACATCGTGCCGCCGCCCGGCTGGCTCGCGCGACCTGCGCGCCCTCTGCGACCGCTACGGCATCCTGCTCGTGGCCGACGAAGTGCAGTCCGGCGTGGGACGCACGGGGAAGATGTGGGCCTGCGATCACGAGGGGGTCGAGCCCGACATCCTGCTCACGGCCAAGGGGCTGGGCTCCGGCATGCCGATCGGCGCGATGATCGCGAAGGAATCGGTGAGCACCTGGGAGAGCGGATCGCACGGCTCCACTTTCGGCGGGAACCCGGTGTGCTGCGCCGCGGCGCTCGCCACGCTCGATCTGGTCGAGGGCGGCCTCATGGCCAACGCCGCGGCCATGGGCGAGCGGCTCAAGGCCGGCGTCTGTCGCCTGGCGGAGAAGCACGGCTGCATCGGCGACGTGCGCGGGGTCGGCCTCATGGTGGGCGTCGAGTTCGTGCAGGACCGCGGGACCCGCGAGCCCGCGCCCGACATCGTGCACGAGCTGGTGCAGGGCGCCTTTCAGCGCGGCCTCCTGCTCCTCGGCGCCGGGAAAAGCGCGCTCCGGCTCGCGCCGCCGCTCGTGGTCGGCGCCGGCGACGTGGACATCGCGCTCGAGATGATCGACGCCGGGTTGGGCGAGATCGCTTGAGCGCGGGGTCGAAGGTCGCCACCATGCGCGACGCCGTCGCCGCGCTGGTGCGGGACGGCGATACGGTGGTGATCGAGGGCTTCACCCATCTCATCTGCTTCGCGGCCGGGCACGAGATCATCCGCCAGCGCCGGCGCGACCTCACGCTCTGCCGGCTCACGCCCGACCTCATCTACGACCAGATGATCGCCGCGGGCTGCGCCCGGAAGCTGGTCTTCTCCTGGGCCGGCAACCCGGGCGCGGGCTCGCTCCACGCGTTCCGCCGCGCGGTCGAGGGGAAGGGGCCGCCGCTCGAGCTGGAGGAGTACTCCCACTTCGGCATGGTGGGCCGGCTGAGCGCCGGCGCCGCCCGGCTGCCCTTCTGGCCCATGCGGAACTACATGGGCACCGACCTCCCGGCCGCCAATCCGCGCATCGCCTCTGTCGAGTGCCCCTACACGGGCGAGCGGCTCGCCACCGTGCCGGCGCTCAACCCCGACGTCACCATCGTCCATGCGCAGCGCGCCGACGCGGACGGGAATACCCAGATCTGGGGATTGCTGGGCGTGCAGAAGGAGGCGGCGTTCGCCTCCCGCCGCGTCATCGTGGTGGTGGAGGAGCTGGTGGACCAGAGCGTCATCCGCGCCGATCCCAACCGGACGCTCATTCCGGGGATCGCGGTGGACGCGGTCGTGGTGGAGCCGTGGGGCGCGCACCCGTCATACGCGCAGGGGTACTACGACCGGGACAACGACTTCTACGTGGGGTGGGAGCCGATCTCGCGCGATCCCGCGGCCCTGGCGGCGTACCTCGACGAGTACGTGTACGGGGTCCGGGACCGGCGGGAATACGTGGAGCGCTGCGGCGGGCTCGAGCGGCTGCGGGCGGATGCGCGGGTGTGTGCGGGGGTGAACTATGGGTATCTGAGGCCGTGCGAGGCGCGAGCCACGAGTCACGAGCGAAGCGTAAGGGAGCTGGCGTCGGGGGCGCCGTCAGCTCCTTCGCGGATGCGCTCGGGTGGAACGATCCCGGCGCAGCGGCTGACCGCCCGCGGGCATGACCTACACCCCCGCCGAGCTCATGGCCACCGTCGCCGCCCGCGAGCTGCGGGACGGCGAGGTCGTCTTCGTCGGCATCGGGCTGCCCAACCTCGCCTGCAACCTCGCCCGCGCCACCCACGCGCCGAACCTGGTGCTCATCTACGAATCGGGCGCCGTCGGCGCCGTGCCCGAGCGGCTGCCGGTCTCGATCGGCGACCCGTCGCTGGTCACCGGCTCGCTCATGGTGTGCGGCATGGCCGACGTGTTCCAGTCGCTGCTGCAGAACGGCCGCATCGAGGTCGGCTTCCTCGGCGGCGCGCAGATCGACCGGTACGGGAACATCA
The DNA here is from genome assembly GCA_963831425.1 of uncultured Gemmatimonadales bacterium. Classification (GTDB taxonomy): domain Bacteria; phylum Gemmatimonadota; class Gemmatimonadetes; order Gemmatimonadales; family GWC2-71-9; genus CAVVWJ01. Next base: position 104,171 of record CAWHQC010000007.1, read on the forward strand.
ACACCACCGTGGTCGGCGCCTACGACCGTCCCGAGGTGCGGCTGCCCGGCAGCGGCGGCGCCGCGGAGATCGCCATTCACGCGCGGCGCACGGTCGTGATCAGCCGGCTGAGCCGCCGCGCCTTCCCGGAGGCGGTGGATTTCGTCACCAGCCCGGGCACCGATCGCGCGGGCCGGACCGGCGCGAGCTGGGCATGCCCGGCGCCGGGCCGGTCAAGGTGGTGACCGACAAGGCCGTCCTCGAGGCCGACGCCGGACTCGGGCGAGCTGGTGCTGGCCGCGCTCTACCCGGGCGTCGAGGCCGACGAGGTGCGGGCCGGCGTCGGCTGGCCGCTCCGGTCGCCGGCGCCACCTCGCGCGAGGTGGCTCCGCCGACCGACGTCGAGCTGCGCCTGCTGCGCGACGTGCTCGATCCCCACCGCCTCTACCTGAAGGGCTGACCCGACGCATGAGCGCCGCCACTCCGCCGCCCGCGCCGAGACCGCCCACCCCGTGCTCCCGCGCGCGCTCGGCCTGCGCGACATGGTGCTGTTCAACATCGTCGCGGTCGTGAGCCTCCGCTGGTTCGCGACCGCCGCCGCGGCGGGGCCGAGCTCGATCACGCTGTGGGTGCTGGCCGCGCTCTGTCTTCTTCGTGCCCCAGGGCCTCGCGGTGAGCGACCTGGCGGCGCGCTACCCCGACGAGGGCGGCATCTACGCCTGGACCAAGCGCGCCTTCGGCGAGGGCCACGGCTTCCTGTGCGGCTGGTGCTACTGGGTCAACAACATCCTCTACTATCCGAACCTGCTCATGTCCACCGCGGTGGTCGGCACCTACGTGATCGGCCGGGGCGAGACCGGGCTGGCGGACAGCTGGACCTACGTGCTCCCGGCGACGCTGGTGGCGCTGTGGCTCGCGGTGCGGCTCAACATCGTCGGGCGTGCGGCACCGGCCGCTGGCTGCAGAACATCGGCGCCATCGGCACCTACCTGCCCGGCGTCCTGCTGGTGGGGCTCGGGGCTGTACGCCGCGCTTCACCCGGCCGTCCGCCACGCCGATGAACGCCGACGACGCTGATGCCCGACCTGGGCGATCTCTCGGAGCTCAACCTCTGGGCCTCGATCGCCTTCGCCTTCGCCGGGCTCGAGCTGTGCGCGGTGCTGGGCGGCGAGGTCAAGGATCCGCGCCGCACCCTGCCGCGCTCGATCCTGATCTCGGCGCCGCTCATCGCGTTCCTCTACATCGCGGGCACCGCCGCGGTGCTCTGGCTGGTGCCCGACCCGCGAGGTGAACATCGTCTCCGGCTTCCTGCAGGCGCTGCGCGGCCGGGGCGCGCGACATCGGCTGGGGCGTGGCGTGGCTGCCGGCGCTCGCGGCCGCGTTCTACGTCGTGGGCAACGTGGGCGGCGTCGGGGGCGTGGCTGACCGGGCCCGCCCGGGTCGCGTTCGTCATCGGCCTCGACCGCTACTTCCCGCCGGCCTTCGGCCGGGTGCACCCGCGCTGGCAGACGCCCTACGTCGCGATCCTGACCCAGGCGGTGCTGGCGACGGTGTTCCTGTTCGCTCTCGGTGCTGGGGAAGGGGACGACGGTCGAGAAGGCCTACCTCGTGATCCTCGACACGATGCTGCTGGTGTACTTCATCCCCTACATCTACCTGTTCGTCTGCTACCTGGTCGTGCGGCTCCGCGAGCCGGTGCCCGCCGGCGCGTCGCTGCTCGCCGGACGCCCGGCCGGGCTGGTGATCGGGCTGTCGCGGGCTCGCGCTTCACGCTGTTCGCGATGCTCATCGCCACGGTCCCGCCGTCGGGCACCGACCGAGCCGCTGGGTCTTCCGCCTCAAGGTGATGGGCGGCGCGGCGTTCTTCGTGGTGCTCGGCCTGCTCATCTACTGGCGGGGACGGCGGTGATGGAGGCCGAGGGCCCCGCGGCGAGGATCCGCGCAGGCGAGCGGCCCGAGGGCCTTGCTCGCCGACGCGCCACCTTCACCGCGCCGTCGCTCCCCTCGCTCGCGGCCCTGGTCGCCGGCTCGCCCGCCGGCGGCCCAGCGCGCGCCCGTGCTGCAGCAGGTCAAGGTCCGCCATCCCGTACTACTACCGCGAGATGTTCATCCCCCAGGTCACCAGCGGCCCGAGCGCGCGCCGCCTGGTCGCCCGACGGGACCGAGCTGGTCTATTCGATGCAGGGCTCGCTCTGGCGCCAGCGCGTCGGACAGCACCGAGGCGCGCCAGCTCACCGACGGGCCGGGCTACGACTACCAGCCCGACTGGTCGCCCGACGGGCGGCGGATCGTCTACGCCTCCTATCGCGACGACGCGATCGAGCTCCGCCTGCTCGATCCCGCCACCGGCGCCTCCACGCCGCTCGTCGCGCGACGGCGCGGTGAACCTGGAGCCCCGGTGGTCGCCCGACGGCCGCCGGATCGCGTTCACCTCGACGCCTGTACCAGGGGCGCTGGCACGTCTTCACGGCCGATGTGACGCGCGGACGGGCAGCGCGGAGCAGGTCGAGCGGATCAGCGAGGACCAGGAGAGCGGGCTCCCGCGGTACTACTACAACACGGTGGATCAGTATCTCTCGCCCACCTGGTCGCCCGACGGCAGCGAGCTGATCGTCGTCTCCAACCGCGGGCACATCTGGGGCGCGGGCAGCTTCTGGCGGATGCCGGCGCGTCCCGGGCGGCACGCCGCGGGAGATCCGGGACGAGGAGACGACGTGGAAGGCGCCGGCCCGACTGGAGCCGGGACGGGCGGCGCGTGGTCTACAGCTCGTACCTCGGCCGGCAGTGGAACCAGCTCTGGCTGATGACGGCCGACGGGGCCAATCCGCTGCAGCTCACCTACGGCGACTTCGACGCCACGGCGCCCCGCTGGTCGCCCGACGGCCGCCGGATCGCCTACGTCTCGAACGCAGGGCGGCAACACCTCGCTCTGGATCGTCGACGTGCCCGGCGGCGCGGCGCAGGCGAGGTCCGCGCCGAGCGCGCGGGTGTACCGCTCATCCGGTCGGCCGGCTGCGGCTCACCGGTGCGATCGGCGCGCGCCGGCTCGGCGTCTCGCGTCACCGGGCCGGACGGCCGGAGCTTCGCCCCCGACAGCGCCTGGCGCCACGCCGACGACGGCTTCGACCGGCGCGAGCGCCGGTTCGAGTACGGCTACTTCCACACGCGCGGCCGCGATCGATGCTCACACTGCCCGCCGGGCGGTACGACGTCGAGGTCTCCCGCGGCCCCGAGTACCGGGTCGAGCGGCGCGACGGTCGAGGTTCGCGCGGGCGCGGACGCCGTCGCTGCGCGTGGCCCTCCGACCCGCTGGGCGACCTGGCGGCGCGAGGCTGGCGCAGCGCCGACCTCCACGTGCACATGAACTACGGCGGCGCCTACCGCAACACGCCCCGCACGGCTCGCCTTCCAGGCCCGCGCCGAGGATCTCGACCTGGTCGAGAACCTGATCGTGAACAAGGAGGGCCGGATCCCGGACATCGGCTATCCCGTGGGCCGGGATCCGGCGTCCACCGCCGCCACGGTGATCGTGCACGACCAGGAATTCCACACCAGCGTCTGGGGGCACATCGGGCCTGCTGGGCCTGCGCGACCACGTGCTGCTGCCCGGGCTACGCCGGCTATGCGGGCACCGCCGCGGCGAGCCTCGCGCCCACCAACGCCGAGGTCGCCGACCTGGCGCGCGCGCAGGGCGGCGATCGTGGGCTACGTGCACCCGTTCGACAGCGATCCCGATCCGGCCGACACCACCGAGCCGCTCACGGCCGAGTTTCCGGTGGACGTCGCGCTCGGCAAGGTGGACTACTACGAGGCGCTCGGCTTCGTGGACGACCCGATGGCCACGGCGCACGTCTGGTACCGCGCGCTCAACTGCGGCTTCCGGCTGCCGGCGGGCGCCGGGCACCGACGCGATGGCCAACTTCGCCTCGCTCCGCGGGCCCGGTCGGAATGAACCGGGTCTACGTGCACACCGGCGCGCGCGCTCAGCCAGCGGCGCCTGCTCGATTCGCTCCGGGCCGGCCGCAGCTTCGCCACCAACGGGCCGCTGCTGGAGCTGAGCGTGAACGGGCGCGGCGCTGGGAGACGAGGTGCGCCTTTCCGCCGCTGGCGGCGAGCTCGCGGCACGGGTGCGGCTCCGCTCCAACGTGCCCGTGGACCACCTCGAGCTCGTGGTGAACGGGGAGGTGCGGGAGGTCCCGCTCGCGGGCGACCAGCGCTCGGCGGACACGACCGTCCGCGTACCGATCGGGCGGAGCGGCTGGGTCCTCCTCCGCGCGCGCAGCGACCGGGCGGTCTATCCGGTGCTCGATCTCTATCCCTACGCCACGACGAGTCCGGTGTACGTCACCGTGGGCAGCCGCCCGGCGCGCTCGAAGGCGGACGCGGAATATTTTCTGGCCTGGATCGACCGCCTTCGCGCGGCGGCGGAGGCCAGCCGCGACTGGAATACGGCCGACGAGCGCCGCGCCGTGCTGGACACGCTGGCGCAAGCGCGCGCGGAGTTCGAGCGGCGAGTGGATGAGTAGCTGAACGCGACGCCGCTACTGAGATGCTCCGGCGCCCGTCTCCCCGACCTTGCTCGCGGCACAGGTCACGGTGATCTGCATCGGGGTGTAGATGCCCAGCGTCAGGAAGCTGACGAGCTGATTGACGAAGCTCGAGCCTGGTTTCCACCTTCGAGGGCCCGTTCGGGCACTTGGCAGCCGTCGAGATGGTGCTCGGCGGCACCAGACCGTAGATCCATCCCGACGCGAACGATTTGTCGATGACCTCGGGTGAGGGCGTAGCGCCCGTCTCCACGGTGGCGTGGTAGCAGCCGAGGGAGAGAACACACGCGACCACGAGAACCGCGCGAGGCGAGCGGTGCATGACTTTCTCCTGTGAGCATGGACGTGCGGGGGTGACGACAATCTGGAGGGCGGGCGGGGAAAGCTCAAGACACCTGCCGCCAGCTCACCCGCCGGCCTCCACCACCACCGCGATTCCCTGTCCTACTCCGATGCACATGGTCGCCAGCCCGTACCGTCCGCCCGTGCGTCGGAGCGCGTGCACCAGCGTTGTCAGGATGCGCGCGCCGCTCGCGCCGAGCGGGTGCCCGAGCGCGATCGCGCCGCCGTAGACGTTGACCCGCGCGGGGTCGAGCGCCAGCTCCCGGATGCACGCGAGCGCCTGCGCCGCGAACGCTTCGTTGAGCTCGATGAGGTCGAGCTGGTCCACCCCGAGCCCTGCCCGGGCGAGCGCCTTCCGCGTGGCCGGCACCGGGCCCAGACCCATGCAGCTCGGGTCCACCCCCGCCACGGCGGTTGACACCACCCTCGCCAGCGGGGAGAGCCCGAGGTCCCGCACCGCCTCGGCGCTCGCGACGGCCAGCGCCGCGGCGCCGTCATTGATGCCGCTCGACGTGCCGGCCGTCACCGTGCCCTGGCGCACGAACGCGGGCGCGAGCCGCGCCAGCCGCTCGAGCGTGACATCCGCCCTCGGCGCCTCGTCGGCGATGACCACCTCGACGCCCCCGCCGCGCCGCAGCTCCACGCCGACCGTCTCCTGCTCGAACACGCCCTGCGCCAGCGCCGCCTGCGCCCGTCGCTGGCTCTCGAGCGCGAACGCATCCTGGGCCTCCCGGCCGATGTCGTACATCGCGCTGACCCGCTCCGCCGTCTCGCCCAGCGGGATGGTCCATCGGGCCGCATCCGCGGATTCACGAACCGCCAGCCGACGGTGGTGTCCGCCACCGACGGCGGCGTCCGGTCCCAGGCCTTGCCCGGCTTGAGCATCACGTACGGCGCCCGCGTCATGCTCTCGACGCCGCCCGCGATGAACAGGTCGCCCTCACCCGCGCGCACCGCCTGCGCCGCGCTCACCACTGCCTGCAATCCCGAGCCGCACAGCCGATTCACCGTCTGCCCCGGGATCTCGACCGGCAGCCCGGCCAGCAGGAGCGCCATGCGCGCCACGTTGCGGTTGTCCTCGCCCGCCTGATTGGCGCAGCCGAGGATCACGTCCTCGATCCGGTCGACGGGCAGCGCCGCGCTCCCGACCAGCCCGGCAATGGCGGCGGCGGCCAGGTCGTCGGGCCGGACGTCCGCCAACGCGCCACCCGCGCGGCCCACCGGCGTGCGCACGGCGGCGGTGATGTAGGCGTCGCGCATGGAGGTGCCTCGAGGTGAAAGGAAGAAGTATTTGAACACCGGCGGGGCCCAGGAGCAACTCTGTGACCCCGCTTACAGGTGCCGGCCCGCAATCGCCTCATGTTGGTCCCCGCTCGGCGGTGCGAACGGCTTCTTGCGAAGAGGAGGTGCGCCATGCTCTCGCTCGCTCACAACTGGTGGCTGGTGGCAGTACGAGGCCTCCTGCTCGTCCTTCTCGGCCTCCTGGCCCTGATCTGGCCGGGAACCACGCTCGCGGTCCTGGTCCTCTGGGTTGGCGCGGCGCTCCTCGTCAGCGGCGTGCTGGCCCTGGCTGCCGCCGCGGCGGGCCGGGACCTGGAAGGGCGGGGGTGGGTCGCGCTCGTGGGGATTCTCGGAATCGTGGCCGGCCTGATCACCTTCTTCTACCCGGGGCTCACCCAGGTCGCGCTGCTCGTCGTGGTCGCGAGCTGGGCCATCGTGAGCGGGATCGCGGAGATCACGGCGGCCGTGCGCTTCCGCCGAGTGATCCGCGGCGAGTGGTTCCTCGGCCTGGCGGGCGCACTCTCGATCGCCTTCGGCATCCTCCTGTTTGCCCGCCCCGTGGCCGGGCTCCTGGCCCTGGCGATCTTGTTCGGCTGGTTCGCGATCTTCTACGGCGCGTCGCTCGCCGCGCTGGGCTTCCGGCTCCGGGGCTGGCAGAAGCGTCTGGAGCACGGATTCGAGGCCGCCCCGGCCCGCGTGTAAGCGGCCGGGGAGGTTGACGAAGCTCGCGCCCGACACCCCGCGGGATGGGCGCGGCCGGCTTCGTCATCGAAGGCGGAACGAGACTCGACTCTCGAGGCCGCCGGGCAATCCGTGTGGCCGGGCGTCGTGTGCAAGCCGGCAGGTTCGTGCATCTCCCGCTGCGTCTCGTGCCACGCGCGGGTACCGCCGGGTACCGCCGCCCCGTCCACCTTTCCAGTCGGAGTACCCGATGCCCACCGATCCTCGGTCGCGGCGCCTGCCGGCGCTCGTGCTGTTTCTCTGTCTGGCGCTCGCGAGCTCGGCGGCCACGCCGGTCCGCCTGGCGGATTCCACCGGCCGCATCGAGGGACACGTCCGGGACGGCGGCGGAGCGCCGCTCACCGGCGCGCGAGTGACCGTCGCGGGCACCGCGCTCTTCGCTCTCACCGACGCCGGCGGCGCATACCGGCTTCCGGCAGTCCCCGTCGGTCTCGTGACCCTGCGGGCGACTCGCGCGGGCTATCGCGCCGCCGAAGCCTCGGTCGCCATCCGGGCTGGCGCGACCGCGACGCTCAACTTCAGCCTCACGACGGCTGTCGCACAGCCCCCGGCGGTAGCATCGAAGGCGGAGCCGGCGGCCCTGGCGGAGAACGACGCGGCCCGGCCTCGCGAAATCATGCGGGCCATGTCGCCCGCCCCGGAGCCCTGGCGCCGGCAGCAGGAGCCCGGCAACACCGAGTCGTACACCGCGATCGACGAGAACCGCTTCCGCGCCGCCGTCGCCCATCCGCTCTCCACCATCTCCATCGACGTGGACGCCGCCTCGTACAGTAACGTCCGCCGCTTTCTGGCCGGGGGCACGCTCCCGCCGAAGGATGCGGTGCGGCTCGAGGAGCTGGTCAACTACTTCCCCTACAACTACGCCGACGGGACCGGGCGCCACCCGTTCGCGGTGAACACCGAAGTGGGTCCGTGCCCCTGGGCCCCGGCGCACCGCCTGGTCCGGATCGGGCTCCAGGCGCGCCGCGTCGCCACCCGCGACCTGCCTCCCGGCAATCTCGTCTTCCTGATCGACGTCTCGGGCTCGATGCTGTCGCCCGACAAGCTGCCGCTGGTGCAGCAGGCGTTCCGGGCGCTGGTGCGCGAGCTCCGGCCGGAGGACCACGTGGCGATCGTGGTCTATGCCGGCGCCGCGGGGCTCGTGCTTCCCGCCACCAGCGGCGCCGACAAGGCGACGATCCTCGACGCGATCGACCGGCTCCAGGCCGGCGGCTCCACGGCGGGCGGCGCCGGGCTCCGGCTGGCGTACGACGTGGCGCGCGAGCACTTCGACGCCGACGGGAACAACCGCGTCATCCTGGCCACCGACGGCGACTTCAACGTGGGCGAGAGCTCCGACGCGCAGATGGTGCGGCTGGTGGAGCAGCGGCGGGAGGAGGGGACATTCCTGACCGTGCTCGGGTTCGGCAGCGGCAATCTCAAGGACTCGAAGATGGAGCAGATGGCCGACAAGGGGAACGGCCACTACGCCTACATCGACAGCTTTCGCGAGGCGCGGAAGGTGTTCGTGCAGGAGTTCGGCGCCACGCTCTTCACCGTCGCGAAGGACGTGAAGCTCCAGGTCGAGTTCAACCCCGCGCGGGTGCAATCCTACCGCCTGCTGGGCTACGAGAACCGGCTGCTGGCGCGGGAGGACTTCGCGGATGATCGGAAGGACGCGGGCGACCTGGGCGCCGGCCACGCGGTGACGGCGCTCTACGAGGTGGTGCCCGCGGGGGACGACGGCGTGTCATCGACCGGCGACAGCCTTACGTACCAGCAGGTCACCGTGCGCCCGGTGGCGCGCCGGAGCGCCGAGCTGCTTACGCTGCGGCTCCGGTACAAGGACCCGCACGGCACCACCAGCCGGCTGCTGGAAACGCCGGTCGTGGACCAGGACCGTGCGGAGGCGTCGGAGGACATGCGCTTCGCCTCGGCGGTGGCCGAGTTCGCGCTGCTGTTGCGGGACTCGGACCACAAGGGCCAGGCGAGCTACGACCACGTCCTCTCGCTGGCCCGCGGCGCGCGGGGCGACGACCCGCAGGGCTATCGGGGCGAGTTCATCGGCATGGTGGAAACGGCGCGATCGCTCGCCGCCGGGGCACCGGCGCAATGAGCCGGTCATCTGGGTACGAACAGCCTATGGACCGTCATGGGACGGGGCCTATATTCGCGCAGCGATCCATCCGTTGAGTTGCTCGCCCGTAATTGACCATATCAAGCAGCCGAACTCAGAGAGGAGCCTTGTGCGTCCGCATGAGCACTGCTGAGAAGTTCCTCCGCCCGGTTCGCCGCGCCATGCTGTCGCTCGGCGCGATCATCGCATGCGTGGTGCTGGGGGGACAGAGCACCTCCGCAGAAGCCCAGGGACTGAGCCCCGGCTGGGAACAGCAGGGCCTGGATTTCCACCCGGACGGAGTCTGGCGCGTGAAAGGGCGGCGCGTCCGGGAGGTCAGGGAGCGCCTGCTGCAGCAGAATCCCGCCCTGCTCGCCCCTCCATCCACCTCGGCGGCACAGGTGCAGGGCAAGCTCGCCATGCCCGTCCTGACCTTCTATTTCCAGGACTCCAATACCAACGACCTGTTTTCCATCTTCGACTACCAGGATCTGCTCTTCGGGAGTCCGCCCCCCTTCGGCCGCCCGTTCACGCTGCGAACGTACTACGAAGCCATGTCACGCGGCGCCTTTACGATGACTGGCACGATCGTGGGCTGGATCGGGCTGCCGAATCCCGAGGCGTCCTATACCGGCGCGCCCGGGTCGTGTCCCGAACTGAAGCAGCCCAACAACAACTGCAACGGCCTCGGAAAAGCGCAGGCGAGTCTGCTGGCCGGGCTCGAGGAAGTTCTCCGCGTAGCCGACGGGTACGTCGATTTCGGAAAGTTCGACAATGACGGGCCGGACAACGTTCCGAATTCCGGCGATGACGACGGCTACATCGACGTCGCCGTCTTCCTGCAGCCTGAACAGGATGGGGCCTGCGGCGGCGGCAACAATAATCACGTCTGGTCCCACCGGGGTTCCCGCCTCGAGTTCACGAGCGAGGATGCGTCGGCCTCCGGCGGCCGCATCAAGGCGAGGGACTACATCATCCAGAGCGCTGTCGGTGGCTCGGACGCCTGCACCTCCGTCCATGACCGCATGGCGATCGGCACGGTCGCGCACGAGCTGGGGCACGCGCTCGGTCTCCCGGATCTGTATGACGTGGACCAGAAGACCGAAGGTATCGGCAGTTGGGGCCTGATGAGCAGTGGGAACTACGCGACCCCGTTAAGCCCGGCACGGATGGAGGCGTGGTCGCTCTCCGAGATGGGATGGGTGAACGTGGTGCCCGCGGCCTCGGGAACGCTCACCTTCGGCGCGGCCCCCACCTCGGACACGACATTTCTCGTCAAGCCGACGGGTGCGAATCCCCGCGGCGAGTACTTCCTGCTGGAGAACCGGCAGGCCGTGGACGCGGACACCGGCCTTATCCGGGTGCAATGTGGAAAGAGCGGCAGCCCTGCCGGGTGTGGGGGCGGGCTCCTGATCTGGCACGTGGATCCCCAGCAGATCACGGCCGCCGGACGGACCAACCGCGTGAACGCCGGGCCGATCCATGGCCTAGAACTGATCCAGGCCGATGACCAGTCCGATCTCGAGTCGGGCGCCAATCGCGGGGACGGCGGCGATCCCTACCCGGGCCTGAGCGCAAATACCGAGTTCTCCGCCTCGAGCCACCCTGCCGCCCGCCTCGATCAGTCGGCGAACGGCGACGGCGCCGAAGCGGGATTCTCGGTCACCGGTATTCACCAGGTCGTCCCCAATGGTGCCCTGAGCTTCACCTTCGCCTTCGGCGGCGGGGGCGGGGGCGGCGGCTCGGTCACGATCCTCTCGGAAGCGACCCGCCCGCCGGCCCTCGTGGGGCACGCCTACGGTGACACGCTGCGGGCCGGCGCCGGAACCGTTCCCACGGTCTGGGCGCTCACCACCGGCGCGTTGCCGCCCGGACTCGCCCTCGATCCGGACGGCACCATCGCGGGGACTCCGACCGCCGCGGGAGCGTTCCCGTTCGGCGTCAGCGCCACCCAAGGGACACGGGAGGGCAGCGCCACGCTCGCCGTGAACGTCTCCGCGCCGGTACTCCCCACGCCGACGGTCGTCTCGGAGCTTCTGGGCCAGCCGGGGGGCCTCGGTTCGGAGGATCTCTACTATCTGGATTTGCAGGGCAATCAGAACGGCCACTTCGATCTGGGAGACTTCCTCGCATGGGTGAACTCGACCGGTGCGCAGACCGCCGCCGCGCGGGCAAGCCGACTCTTGCCCGCACACAAGCATTAGCTGCCCGGGCCTGGCCCTCCCTGCTGCTCGCGGCCACCGTCGCTCTCGCGGTGAGCTGTGGGGGAGGGAGTGATCTGGTGGAGCCCGTCGCCGGAACCCTGGTCGTGAGCCTCTCCACACCCTACGAGGACGACGGCGCCCTTCTCGTGTCTCTGAGCGGGCCGGTCGCCCCGACTTCGATCGGCGCCACCGCCGGCTTGCGCCTCTTCATGAGCTCGACTCCGGCGACGTCCACCAGGGTGGTGATCACCGGCGCAATCTCGCGAGGCACGATCCTCACGTTGAGCGTCCCGGACGTGGGGCAGGCAGCCGAGTTCACCGGCGCGATCGAGCAGGCGGCGTCCTCATCCTTCGCGCTCCGGCCGCCGGGCGACTACTCGGTTGCCGTCAGCCGATGACCACGACTCCGATACACCGGTGGCTCCGGCTGAGCGGGCTGTGCGTCGCTCTCGCCTGCGTCTCGCGTGGTGCATCCCAGCCCGCGGCGAAGGTCGCGGCGGATCCCAATACCACCGGCCTGTGGGACTTCACTCCCGCCCCGGGCGCCTCGGAAAATTCCGGGTCCACCGGTCCCCGGCTCGGCCCGGGGACGCAATTTACCCTCGAGTTCGGGCCGGAAGAGCATGCCAGATTCCAGGGCCGAGTGCAGTACATGCTCAGCGGGGACGTGGTAGTCTCGCCGCAGATCTTTGAGCCGGTGACGGGCTGGTTTCAGGCCGGGCAGATCGGCTTCACGATCGGCCTCGCCGATTCCGGCGCATCCCGTCCCCTCTCGGTGCGCGGAGAGCTGCGCGCGGATACCATTCTGGTCACAAACGTCGACGGGGACGCCGCTGCATTGTCGTTCCTCGTGCCCGGAAGCCGCTTCGTACGACGAGCCAGGTAGGCCGGCGGGTTATTCCTCGGTGCGGCCACCGCATTGCTAGGCCTCTCCCACCCCATGCTCGACGAACCTGTCGGCCGGCCGAAGCCGCACGTCGAACACCATCGCGCCGCCCGCCGGAAGGGCGGACGTCGCCGGACGGGACCACCGGCGGCGGCCAGCAGGCAGCGCGCCGCGATTGCCAGATCGACCTCGGCGAAGGTGCGCCACGCGTCGGCGCCCGAGGGATCCCGCGCCCGCCACTCCGCGGGGGCCGCGGCGATCAAAACGAGTACGATGAGCGCGAGACGAAGCATCAATACCTTCGGACCATCCGGGCATCAACCCTGGTGCGCGAGCTCGGCATGCGCCCGAGCTCGCGCACCGAACCGCAGCAACCCACTCCCGAACACGATCATCCATAGCGGCAGCAGGAAGTTGTTGAGCGACGCGATCGGAGCGACGACAGCACTGACATTCCGGAACATGCCGATCAGCCCAGCAGCGGCGGCGGCGGTGCCTAGATATCCCATCCAGCGGGGAAACCCGGCACCGCGCTCGAGCATCGCCAGCGCCGAGAGCAGGAAGAAGAGGTTGACGCTGAGCTCGCCCAGAAATTCGCCGATGTAGTTGCCGAGGTAGCTGTTGAGCCCGGTGAACACCGCGGCGAGCACCGTCCGCTCGGACACGCCGGCGCCGGCCCAGGCCTGCGCCAGCATCCAGTGAATGCTGGGCCAGCGGAGCAGGCCCAGCATCATGCTGAGGGCGGCCATGAAGGCGAACAACATGGCGATGCGCGCGCTCCCCTCACGCACGTGCCGCAGCGCGAGGAACGCCGCGACTCCTGCCGGGATCCAGAGGATCGGGAGGAAGCCGTACACCGCCCAGACGGCACGGCCGGTGCGGCCCGTGGCGAGCAGTCTGGGCAGCACCTCCGCTGCGCTGCCATCGAGGATGGCTGGATAGTCGAACCGCGCCGCGAGAAAGGCGAAGACGCCGAGGAAGGCCACCGCCGCGACGATCAGGGCCACTCCGCCGGCCCGGATGCCTGGCGAGCCAGCGTGGCTCGGTCGACGCCTGGTCGTGGATCAGCGTACGGCGACCTGCGTTGACATCCCGTGCTCGTCATGGGGTCGGCCGTCCTGCCTGTCGCGCACACGGCAGACCAGGCTGTAAGTGCCGGGCTGGAGCATGACATCGATGATCGCCGTGCCCCCCGCGGGGAGATCGGTGATCCCGCCGGCGGGAGTCACGGGCGGCGGGCCTTGCTGGGTATTGATCCAGGCGGTGAAGTCGCGGGACGTCTTGCCCGGCGCGAGCAGGGACAGGATCACCTCGTGGCGCTGCGTGCCCGCGTTGTGCACTGCGATCCGGTGCCACCCCCGCGTGGGCGGGTGGGAAAAGCTGAATGCCGTAATCGCGCAGTGTCAGCGTGAGATCGGCGGCCGGCAGTGGAGCGGGAGGCGTGTGCTCGGCCGTCACCGTGACCGACTTCAGCATCCCTTTGGCAAAGTGGACCACCTGATCGGGGCCCTTCACGTGACAGAAGGCGACATACCGGCCCGGCGTGAGCAGCACCGTAGCGGCCGCCTCTTCGCCATGCGGCACCGCGTTCGGGCCCCCCTGCCGCATGCATCCAGGCCGGGTGCGCCCCGCCGGCGCTGAGGGCGGCCAGGACATCTCCGAGCCGCTTGCCGGTGTCCAGCCGATAGAGCATCAGGTGATGGGGCTGCCGGCCCTCGTTGCGAAGGCGAAAGGTCGTGAGCCCGGCCGGCAGCGAGTCGGGCAGCGTGAACGCGAACTCGTGGGTGACGACCGGCACCACGTGTGCGCCGATCGGCGCGGCCGGTGCGCCTTGGCCCTCGACGCGACTGCCGAACGCGACCAGGGCGAGAGCCATGGCGAGAGCGCTCCGGTGCGCGTTCATTCAGCCGAGCCGCTTGAAGTACTGGACCTGGCGCTCGTGCTTCTCCGCCGCCGCCCGCGTTCTGAACGTACCCAGATTGCGTCGCTTGCCGGTCTTCGGGTCCTTCTTCCTGGAGTACAGCCGATACTGGCCGGAGGCCAACTTCCGGATCACCTGTGCGCTCCTTTCGGTTGTTCCGGGCCGTCGGAAGAAATCCTCGCCCGGCGCATCCGCTTGGTCCGCCGAGTCTCCGTCGTCAGTGCGCCTTCGACTTCTGGAGGCGGGCCCGGAGCTTGGCGAGCGTCGGGCGGAGGTACCGGCGATACCCCGCCGGGCTCATCCACCCCTTGGGACACTCCACGGCGCGGAGCCGGCTCGGCGCGAGGAGCAGGAATTGATGAGTGTCGCTCGTTCGCCGGCGCACCCGCACCCGGAACTCGCGGCCCACACGGGCACGGACCCGGCCGATCCGCCCGTCCGGGACCCGCACGCAGTCTCCGACGCCGAACTTCGCGGTCATGTGCCCCTCGAGGCTTACCGCCCGCCGGCACCCGGCGGCCGGTAGTCCATACCCTTTTTCACGGCGCCGTCCATCTCTTCGGGCGTCACGAGCATCACGGTCCGGAGATGCGCTCCGCCGGACGCGCTCACGGCCACGCTCATGGCCGCGGCGGTGGTGACATCCGGCAGGTCCGCGATGACGTACGCATCCGATTCGCCAAGCGCGAAGTAGAACGCCTCGAGCTTGCCACCGACCTGCTCGGCGAGCCGCTGGATCGCCGCGCGACGCGCCGAGCCGCCGTCCTTCTGCAGTCCCTGAACGCCCTGGACCGTGTAGGAAACCTGCCAGAGGAACTTCGGCATATACATCTCTCCTGGCCGCGGGGAAGGAGTGCAGGTGGCGGGCACGCGGCGCCTCGCCACTGCGAGCGGGAACGGGAACTGTCATCGCGCGCGGAACTCTCATCGCGCGCGGGACTGTCATCGCGCACGGGAACTGTCATCGCGCACGGGAACTGTCATCCAAGCGGAACTGTCCTCCCGCGCGGAACTGTCATCCCGCCCGGAACTGTCATCTCGAGCGGAACTGTCATTCCGAGCGGAGCTGTCATCCCGAGCGCAGCGAGGGATCTTGCCCAGGAATGCTCCGAGGCTAGCCTACTTCCCGGTGCCACCCCACCGACACCGACACGAAGGCATCTACCGCGCGTGCCTCGTCGAAGCGCCGCGTCACTCCGTGATACCGCGCCCCGAGCAGCGCTGTTCGTCTCCTGCTCCACCAGGCTTCGATGCATGCGCTCACCGGCGCCAGGCCGCCCGTCGCGTGAGGAAATACCCCGCCAGACACCAGTCGTACGCCGCGCAGAACGCCCCGTAGGCGAGCGGTATGTCCGTGAACCGCCGCGCGACATCTCCGCCGGCGCCGAGGTGCACCCGGATCTCGTGCGCCAGATCCCACCCGCCGTGGAGCGCATAGCCCAAGGCGAGGAGCGCGGGAAACCGGAGGCCCAGGAGCGCCAGCACCACGAACACCGCCACCGCGTAAGCCTCGGGCCGAGGCGTCGGTACGTCCCCGAAATACGCGGCGAAGACCAGGTACATCGCGGCTACGGGAATGAGCAGTAGTGCGAATAAGCTCTGCTCCACCCGCGGCGAGAACCACGCTCGACTGATCGTCACCATACCGATGGCCGCCAGCACACCGATGCCGACGTACCAAATCAGGATCGCCGCCAGACTCATGGCTGCCCCGCTGAGGTGACTGGTGGATCGGGCTTCATAGCGTCCGCCCCCGTCCGAGATCCGCGACCGCGAAGCCCGCGGGTGCCAAGCGCCAACACCTGCGCTCGCGGGTCTCGGCGCCACGCACCTCGAGCGATCCCCTTCGCAGAGTATCAGGTCACGTCCGCCGCCTGTCAAACGGACGCCGCGTAGCACGCAGCCCGCCGCTCCCGGGGCAGGGGGCCGCTCGAGCCCCACGGGCCCACCCCACAACGCAACCGCCGCCGATGGTCGCGACCATCGGCGGCGGTAACGCTCCTCCTCCTGCCCCTCCGGGCCTCATGCCGCCGGCCGGACCTCGCCGCCCGAGGGCGGCGGCTCCTCCACCGCGGGCTTCGCGGCCGACCGCGGCGCGGCCAGCACGTTGCTGGCGCTCTCCCACGCCGCCAGCAGCTCGGCGTCCTGCATGAACCGGTAGCGGTTGAGGCCGTCCATCACATAGACGATCTGGACTACCTCGTCCGCCACCGCCCGCAGCTCGGCGCTCGCGCCAACGTGTGCCTGCCGGCCCCGGCGTCCCGTGTTCGACCGCCGCGTCGAACTGGTCGAGCGCGCGGCCGAGGTCGTCGAGCACGGTGTCCACCAGGCCGTGCTTCTCCAGCAGCTCCTTGTGGTTCTGCGCCTCCGCGGCCATGCCGCGCGCCGCGGTCCGGAACGCCAGGTACGTGGTGGTCCCCGGCTTCAGCACGAACTTCTGCGCCAGGTCCGGATCCTCGCGGGCAGCGACCTTTGCCACCTGGGCCAGATGAGCCAGGTGCGCCTGCTGCATCGAGCGCCGCAGCTCGCGCTTGCGCGACGTCGCCGCCCGCACCTCCAGCAGCCCATCCCGCTGCCGCGACGCGAGCTCGTCGGCGCGTCCCAGCAGCGCCTCGAGCCGAGTCAGGGCGGCGGTGTACCCGGCGCTCGCGTCCGGGTGGGTACGGCTGAAATCCAGCACGCGCGTACCCATCTCGATTCTCCTGCGTGACTTCGCGTTCATACGGTCCTCCCGCTTCCGCGGCCGGACGGCAGCCGGGCACCGCACCGGCACTGGTCGACCTGATGACGACGCGACCGCGCCGCCCCGACCGCGGCTCGGTCACACGGCCGAGAGGCGAGGAGCGTGCCAATCGTTGCGCGACCGATGGGAACGCTCTCGCGGACGATGTCGTCGCGATCCGCCGTGAGGCGAAGCCGGCCGAGTTCGATCGGGGCCGTCCACGGCCGCTGCGTCCTGTGCCGGCGTGAATCGGTTGCGGGCGGATCGCGAACGCTCGCCGGCCGCTCCCGATCCGCCTCCGGTCCCCTCCGAGCAGAGCGCGGCCGCAGTGGATGCGTCCTCGGCTGCGCCATACTTATGGAAAGAGTCCGGCGCGACGAGCATGCGTCGGCGGTCCGTGCGCACGCTGCCGGCCGCATCCGGTCGCGGTCGCATCGAGCGCGCCTCCATCCACGCGCGACGAACGCCTGGCCGGTGGCGATGCGGCGGCGGCTCACGCCGATGCTCCCGCGGCCGGCACCGACGCGCCCGCGTTCCTGCTCTGCGCTCGGCGCGCCCCGCGCGATCGAAACGTCGGCCACGGCGCGCCGGGACTGTGCGCGAGTGAAACCGTTCGCGGACGGCGCAGACGCGAGAGTGTCCCACGGAGTGGACGGTGCGACGCCTTCCGCGCGCGGCGCTCGACCGAACCGCCGCTGCAAGTGCTGGCACGCCCGATGCGCAAGGCCCGCCCACTCGCGAGTCTCAGCAGTCATGCGGACGTCACCGACTTTCCATCGGGAGGTTCAGCCATGTCTCGCCCATGCTCCGGCCTGCTCCTGCTGCTCGCCCTCGCGAGCCCGGGCGCCGCCCAGTCGCCGGGCACCGTTACCTGGGTGCTCGCCAGTGCCGACTCCACCATCTACGGCCACACCGACTACACCCCGACCACCACTCTGGTCCCGCGCACCGTTTACGACACGCTCCACGGCCTCGACAGCGTGCGCGTAGTGGACAGCGTGCGGGTGGCGACCAGCCTGCGCGGCCTCGCGGCCGGCCTCAGCGCCTGGCCCAGCGGCTTCTACTGCGGCGGGCTCACGACCGGGGCGACACAGCAGCTCGACCCGCGCGCGGTGCTGGGCCGCATCCAGCTCGCCGCCGCGTGCGGGGTCCGGCTGATCCTCGTGCCGCCGCGACGGCGGCTCACCGTCAACGGGCAACCGGACGGCGCCTTCTCGGTGGACAGCGCCAAGCGGCTCACCGACCGCTACGCCGCGGCGCTGCCCGCCGACACCCTCCGGAAGTACCGCGCGACCATTCTCGGCCTCAACCTCGCGGACGACTACACCTGCACCACGTGCTGGGGCGGGAAGCCCATCCGCCAGGTCCAGATCGCCGCGTGGGCGGCGTACGCCCGCACGAAGCTGCCCGGCCTGCCGCTTGGCGTGCGGGTGACGCCCGACTGGGTGCAGGCCTATCCCGCGCTCGCACCGCTGATCGATTACGCCTGGGCGCAGTACCACACCCGGAAGGGCGACCAGCAGGCGTACTACGATCGCGCGGCGGGCATCGCGGCCGCGCTCGGCCTCCGGATTGTCATGGGCGTGAACGTGGAAGACTGCTACGGCGTGGGAACGAGCGCGTGCCGGGCGGACGACCTGGTGCGGTTCGGGACCGTGGCGGTGAGCCATCCCGGGGAGCTGCGCGTTCCTCAACTGGCGCTACGACGAGCACACCTGGGAGGCGGCCGACATCCGCGCGGCGTGGGATGGGCTCCTGGCGCTGGCCCACGCCCGCCCGGCGGCGGAGTGCCGGCGGGTCGAGGGCGCGGCGTAGCCCGCCTCGTCGGGGATGGCGCGGGTCGTACCCATCGATCAGATTCGATCCGTCTCATACAGATCGGCCCCCGTGGCCCTGCTGGACACGCGCCTCCCCACCGAACTCGCCGGCCGATACCGGTTCGAGCGGGAGCTCGGCCGGGGCGGCATGGCCACGGTGTTCCTCGCGCATGACCTGAGGCACGGCCGGGTCGTCGCCGTCAAGGTCCTGCACCCGGAGCTCGCCGGCGCGGTGGGGCCCGACCGGTTCCTCCGCGAGATCCGGATCGCCGCCGGCCTCGAGCACCCAAACATCCTGCCGCTGTACGATTCCGGGAGCTGCGCGCCGCCGGGCGGCACCCCCGTCCTCTACTACGTCATGCCCTTCGTGGAGGGCCAGTCGCTACGCAGCCGCCTAACGCGGGAGCGCCAGCTCCCGGTGGAGGATGCGCTCCGAATCGCCGGCGACGTCGCCGCCGCGCTGGCCTCCGCCCACCGCCAGGGCATCATCCACCGCGACATCAAGCCGGAGAACATTCTGTTGTCGGGCTATCCGCCGCCCCCGGGGTCCACCGGCGGCTGGCGCGTGTTCCTGGCGGACTTCGGCATCGCCAAGGCGGTCGATGACGCCGGCGCCGAGGAGCTGACCGAGACCGGCCTCGCCCTCGGGACGCCCGCCTACATGAGCCCGGAGCAGGCCGGCGCCGAGCGGCACCTGGATCAACGCAGCGATCTCTACGCGCTCGGGTGTGTCCTGTACGAGATGCTCGCCGGTCAGCCCCCCTTCACCGGGGTGACCGCCCGCGCGATCCTGGCGCGCCACGCGCTGGACCCGGTGCCGTCGCTCCGGAGCGTGCGGCCGAATGTGCCCGAGTCGCTCGAGCGCGCCGTGACGCGATTGCTGGCGAAGGTCCCGGCCGACCGGTTCGCCACCGCCGGGGAGCTCGCGTACGCGCTTGGCGACGGCCGCGTCGTCTCCTGGCCGAGCTGGAGCCGTCGCCAGTACCGGCGCCTGATGCTGGCGGCGGGGATCGCGGCAGCAACGGCGGCCGCGGCGCTCGGGGTGCTGCGCTGGCGCCGTCCCGTGGCGCCCGTTTCGTCCCCCGGCGTCGTGGCGGTCCTTCCGTTTCGGGTGGCCGGCGCGGATCCGAGCCTGCGATACCTGCGGGAGGGGATAGTCGATCTTCTCGCGCTCAAGCTCACAGGCGAAGGCGGGCCCCGCGCAGCGGACCCGCGCGCGGTGTTCAGCGCCTGGCGCCGCGCGGGCGGCTCGGCGTCGGACGACGTGGCGCCGGACGCCGCGGTTGGAATCGCCCGGCGCCTCGGCGCGGGCCGACTGATCGACGGCGGGGTCGTGGGCACTCCGGATCACCTGACGCTTACGGCCTCGGTGCTCCAGGTCCCCGGTGGCAGGCGCTCCGCTCCCGTGAGTGTGGAAGGGCCGCCGGACAGCGTGGCGGCGCTGGTGGACCGCCTGACGGCGGAGCTGCTCGCCGGCGAAGTCGGGCACACCGAGCTCGCATCGCTCACGTCGCTCCCGGTGCTTCGCGCCTACTTCGACGGCCAACGGGCGTACCGGCTCGGCCGCTGGGTGGACGCGCTGCGAGCCTTCTCGAAGGCGATCGCCCTTGACTCCGCCTTCGGCCAGCCTTCCATGGGGCTCTACTCCGCGTCCCTCTGGCTTCCCGGCGGACTCTGGCCGCCGGGCACCGACGTCGAGAGGGCCATCCGCCTGGCCTGGGGCGATCGCGCCCGCCTGAGCCCGCGCGAGCGTGCCCTGCTCGTCGCGTGGTTCGGGCCGCGCTACCCCGGGGCGTACTCGGAGGCCGAACTGCTCGCCGCCCGGCAGCAGGGAGTGGAGGCGGCACCCGACAGCCCCGAGATGTGGTACGAGCTGGGTGACGAGTACTTCCATTTCGGACCGATCATCGGCGTGGACTCCTCGCTCTCACGCGCGGCCTATGCCTTTCGACGGAGCCTGGCTCTCGACTCGGCGAGCGCCGTCTTTCCCACGTTCGCGGAACCCCTGGTCCACCTGGTGCAGATCGCGGGAGCGGACGGGGACTCCGCGACGGCAGGGAGGCTGGTGACCACGGCACTCGCGGCGGACTCGACGACGGATCAGGCGGGATTCCTCCGGTGGGCTCAGGCGGCTGCTTCCCGTGACACAGCGGCGCTCCGGTCGGTACGTGACGGCTTCCCCCGGATGAGTGGCTCGAGCCTCGTCTCGATCACGAACGCAAGCCAGGAGATGGGCCTGGGGTGGAAGGATGCCCAGCTCGCCATCGCGGCCATGCGGACCGGAGATTTCACGCCCGCGACGATGCGAGGAACCTTTATCCTCGCGCACGTGCTGGCGCTCAACCGCGGGCGGCCGAAGGAGGCGCTGGCCGCGCTCCAGGCCAGACCGGAGCATTGGGCGCGGGAGCGACTCGAGCGGCGGGTCGCGGATGCGCTCTACTGGGATGGCGACACCGTCGCGGGCGCCGCGGCCGCGCGCGAGCTGCACCGGTTCGCCGCTGCCCCTCGGGCGGAAAGCACCGATGATCGCGAGGCGCAGGATCGCGATCTCTGCCTGGAGCAGCAATGGCGGCTCGCCCGCGGCGACTCGGCAGCCACCCGCGCGGCCATCGGGCGGCTCCGGAGCGCGGACACGCCCGGCGGCAGCATCTCCGACTCGGTACCTCCCGCCGCGGCCCCGCGTGCCCTCTGTGCCGCGGTGCTCGAGGCCTGGCTGGCCACGCTCGGCAGACGCGCCGACGCGGGGCTCCTGCTCGACCGTTTGGATTCGCTGGTGACGACCGGGGCGGGTGGTTCGGTGGGTCTCCAGGACAATCTCATACTGGCCCGGCTCCGCGAGGCGGTCGACGACCCGCGAGGCGCGCTGGCGGCGGTCCGGCGCCGGGTGTACGGGCTGCAGCCCGAGTTTCTCTCGACGCATCTCCGCGAGGAGGGCCGCCTGGCCGCCCTCGCCGGCGATACGGCCGAGGCGATCTCGGCGTATCGGCAGTACCTCGCGCTTCGCTCGGACCCCGAGCAGGCGCTGAAACCCGAGGTCGAGCGGGTGCGCGAGGAGCTGGATGGGCTGCTCGGTGAGCCGAGGTGAGACCGGGCTCGTAACCCGCACGCCAGATTCGCCAACGACGTCCCGCTGAGCTTGGTGGCATCGAAACCTGGAGAACCACTGATGCGCTTCGTCCGCCTCTGCACGCTCGCCCCCGTGCTGGCCACTTTCGCCTGCGCGACGGGAGAGCACCCTGAACCGATGTCGGCCGCCGATTCCGTCTTCACCCCTGCCCAGTACTCCGTCGCCGACTTCTACGGCAACATCGAATACGGCGGTGCCTCGTTCTCCCCGGCCGGCGACCGGATTCTCGTCTCCTCCAATCGCTCCGGCGTCTACAACGCCTACGCCATTCCGGCGGCCGGCGGAGAGCCCGTGGCGCTCACCCACTCGACGGACAACGCGATCTTCGCCGTCTCCTGGTTCCCGGCCGACGACCGCATCCTCTACTCCAGCGACCAGGGCGGCAACGAGCTGAGTCATCTCTATGTCCGCACTGCCGACGGCAAGGCGAGGGATCTCACGCCGGGCGCCAAGCTGAAGGCGGCGTTCGACGGCTGGTCCGGAGACGACCGCTCGTTCTTCGTCGAGACCAACGAGCGCGACGCGCGGTACTTCGATCTCTACGAGTACGCCACCGACGGCTACGCCCGGAAGCTCATCTACCGCAACACCGAGGGATACACCCTCGGTCCCATCTCCCGGGACAAGCGCTACCTCGCGCTGGTCCGGCCGCGGACCACAAACGACGCCGACATTTTCCTCCATGACCGGCAGGCCGGGACCACCATCCACATCACCAGGCACACGGGCGACATCAACTTCTCGCCCCAGGACTTCGCGCCCGACGGAAGCCGGCTGCTGATCACCTCCGACAGCGGGCGGGAATTCGCCGCGCTGCAGGCCTACGACCTCGCCACCCGCCGAACGTCCACGGTCTACGCGCTCGACTGGGACATACTCGGCGCCGGCTACTCGAAAGGCGGCAGGTACCTGACCGTGTACGTGAACCAGGATTCCCGCCCCGACGCCCGGCTGTTCGACGCGGCCACGCTGCGGCCGATCGAGCTCTCCGGGATGCCGGCGGGCGTGGTGCGCGGCATCCGGCTCTCGCGCGACGAGGCGGCGATGGCGTTCTATGCCAGCGACGGCAGCGTCCCCGACGAGCTCTGGGCCGGCCGGCTCGGCCGCCCGCCGAGGCGGCTGACCAGCGCGCTCAATCCCAGGATCCGACGCGAGGACCTGGTAGTGCCCAAGGTGGCCCGCTTCAAGTCGTACGACGGGCTCGAGATTCCCGGCCTCCTCTACCGGCCGCACCAGGCGTCGCCCGCCGCGAAGGCGCCCGCGATCGTCATGGTGCATGGCGGCCCTGGCGGGCAGGCGCAGGTGGGCTACTTCGCCCTGACCCAGGCGCTGGTGAACCACGGCTACGTGGTCTACGACATCAACAATCGCGGGAGCTCCGGCTACGGGAAGACGTTCTACACCATGGACGACCGGAAGCACGGCGAAGCGGACCTGGGCGACGTGGTCGCCAGCAAGCGGATGCTGGCCGCCACCGGCTACGTGGACTCGACCCGGATCGGCATTCTCGGCGGCAGCTATGGCGGCTACATGACGCTCGCGGCGTTAACCCTCCGGCCGGACGCGTTCCGGGCGGGGGTGGACCTCTTCGGGATCTCCAACTGGGTGCGCACCCTCACCAGCATTCCGCCGTGGTGGGCCTCGTTCCGGGAGGCGCTCTACGCCGAGATGGGAGATCCGAAAACCGATAGCGCCCGGCTGCGCCGGATCTCGCCGCTGTTCAACGCCGACAAGATCACCGCCCCGCTCATGGTGCTCCAGGGCGCCAACGATCCGCGCGTGCTCAAGGTGGAGTCGGACGAAATCGTCGCCGCGGTCAAGCGGCGCGGCGTCCCGGTGGAGTATGTGGTGTTCGATGACGAGGGCCATGGGTTCGTCAAGAAGGCGAACGAGATCAGGGGGTACAGCCGGGTGCTGGAGTTTCTGGATCGGTACCTCAAGGGGGAGTGAGCTGCCGTTGCTCTTCCTGCCGCGATCGTGAGCTTCGGCCCTGGGGTTTGCATCCGCCCGCTTGCACCGTAGGTTTCTGGTTCACCGAATCAACCGGGTATCCAGCATGACCGTCGGCAGCACGAACGCCCCGAGACCCTCGCGGCGCGAGCGAGAAGTCCGTGAGCAGGTTCTCGTCGTGGACGACGAGTACGCCATCCGGCGGTTCGCCGCCCGGGTTCTGCTCGAGGAGGGCTACCTCGTCCACGAGGCAAGAGACGGGGCGGAGGCGCTCGGGGTCATCACCGCGCTCGGAGCGGCCGTGGATGTAGTCGTCTCCGATATCGTGATGCCCCGGCTGAACGGGGTGGAGCTGGTGCAGGCGCTGGCCTCCACGCATCCCGACCTTCCGGTCATCCTGATGACGGGTTACGGGGCAGGCGCCCTGGCCGAGCGCGGCATCGCGGCGCCATGCGCGATGCTGGCCAAGCCGTTCGCGGCCGATCGCCTCCTCGACGAGGTTCGCCGGTGTGTGAAGGAGCGGCTGTAGCGGGGCGGGCCTACATCGGTTGCCGATTGCTGTCAGCCCGAGCGAACGCGAGCTGTCATCCCGAGCGAACGCGAGCTGTCATCCCGAGCGAACGCGAGGGATCTTGCCCGGGAATGGCTCGAGCGAGGCCGACAAGATTCCTCGCTTGGCTCGGAATGACACCGGGCCAACGAACGCAGAGGGTAGGGCGAGGCGGTGCACGCGTGAGGCCGCGGAGGCCCGCGTTGACGCTCTCTCCGAAGCCCGCTAGGTTGCGCCCTCGCAACGTCTCGGGACAGGTGGCCGAGTGGTTGAAGGCACCACCCTGGAAAGGTGGCATACCGGCAACGGTATCGCGGGTTCGAATCCCGCCCTGTCCGTCCCGCCTGCTCACCCCTCCCGCAGCCGATACCCCACGCCCGGCTCCGTGGCGAGCAGCCGCGGCCGCGCCGGATCCGGTTCCAGCTTGTGCCTGAGCTGGGCCATGTACACCCGCAGATAGTGCGTCTGCCCCACGTAATTCGTGCCCCACACTTCTTCCAGTAGCTGCCGGTGCGTCGCCACGCGGCCCGCATGCCGGATCATCGTGGCGAGGAGCTTGTACTCGGTGGGCGTCAGATGGATCTCCTCTCCCGCGCGGTACACCCGCCGGCGGACCAGGTCCACGCGCACCTGGCCTGCCTCGAACACCGGCGCCTCCGGCGCGTCGGCGGGCCGCGAGGCGTGGCGCAGCGCGACCCGCATCCGCGCCAGCAGCTCGGGCACGCCGAACGGCTTGGTGAGATAGTCGTCGGCGCCGAGGTCGAGCGCCGACACCTTGTCCTGTTCCCGGCCGCGCGCGGAGATCACGATGATCGGCGCCCGCGTGCTCCGGCGGAGGCGGGGTGCCAGCTCGAGTCCGTCGCCGTCGGGCAGGCCGAGGTCGAGCAGGATCACGTCGGGATTGCGTCCGGCCGCCTGGGCGAGCCCCTCCCGGGCGGTCGCGGCCTCGATCACGCGCCAGGCATGGGCGCGGAGCGCGGTGCGGAGGAAGCGCCGCATCGACACGTCGTCCTCGATGACCAGGATCACTGCCGCAGGAGGCGTCATCGGATCATGCCTCCGCCGCGACGGGCACCGGCTCGGGCGGGCCGCCGTCGAGCGGCAGGGTGAACCGGAATGCCGAGCCGCCGCCGGCCCGCGGCTCGGCCCAGATCCGGCCACCGTGCGCGGTGACGATACCGCGGCAGATCGTGAGCCCGAGGCCGGCGCCGCCGGCGGCACTCCCGGCGGACGTGCTGGCCGCGCGGTAGAACTTCCTGAACACCAGCTCCGTGTCTCCCGCGGGCAGACCGGCACCCCGGTCGGCCACCTCGACCACGACGGCGTCCCCGTCCGGCCAGGCGGTCACATCGACGATCGTGCCAGGCGGCGTGTACCGGGCGGCGTTCTCCAGCAGGTTGACGAAGACCTGCTCGATCAGCACCTCGTCGATGGGCACGAGCGGGAGATCGGGTGGCAGGTGGATTTCCACCGGATGCGACCGGAGCCCCTCCTCGAGCCGGATGAGGGTGACGCCGAGGACCTCCTCAATCGGCTGCCACGACTTCTTCACGGCCAGGCTCCCGCTCTCGACCCGGACCATGTCGAGCAGGTTGGACACTAGCCGGGTCATGCGGCGGGACTCCTCGAGAATGGTGTCGGCCAGCTCTCGGCGTGCCTCCGGCGGGAGGCCGCCGGCGTCGTCCGGCAGACTGCTGGCGAGCAGGCTACTGGCGGCGCCCTCGATCGTACCGAGCGGTGTGCGCAGGTCGTGCGAGAGCGAGCTCAGGAGCGAGGTCCGCAGGCGCTCCGCCTCGACCTCCGC
This sequence comes from uncultured Gemmatimonadales bacterium, assembly GCA_963831425.1. Classification (GTDB taxonomy): domain Bacteria; phylum Gemmatimonadota; class Gemmatimonadetes; order Gemmatimonadales; family GWC2-71-9; genus CAVVWJ01. Next base: position 130,137 of record CAWHQC010000007.1, read on the forward strand.
CCGCGCCGCCTCGTGCTGCTCGTGCAGGGCCACGCGCTCAAGCACGGCGGCCGTGTGGCCGGCGAGCGCCTCCGCGGTCTGCGCTTCTTCGCCCGACAGCGCGCGGTCCGCGGGCTCTGGGAGGAGCGCGACCACCCCGAACCGGCGACCGCCCGTGCGGACGGGGCACACCAGCGCCTCCGCTTCGCCGCAGTGAGCGGTGCCGAGGCCGCCGGCGCTGCCAGACTGATGTACCCACGCGGCGGCGACTCTCACCGGGATGCTCTCGAACACTCCGTCGCTGGGCCAGCTCGGCTCGCTCGGGCCGGACCCCTCCGCCTCCGGCCGGACGAACCGCGCCACGCCGCCGCCGGCCCGGCCGATGTGACGCTCGGCGATGCTCACGACCTCGCCCTGGGTCGTGGCGCTTGCCAGGTCCTGGTCCAGCCCGTAGAGCGCCGCCGTCCGGCGCTGCCGCTCGGATGCTTCCCGGGCCTGCTCGCGGATGCGTCCGGTGAGGCCGGTCATCAGCAACGCCACCACGAACATGACGCCGAAGGTGAAGAGGTAGTCGGCATCGTGCACGTCGAGCGTGTAGTAGGGCGGAACGAAGACGTAGTCGAACGCGGCGATCGCGAGCACGCAGGCGAGCAGCGCCGGTCCCCGGCGCGACAGGGTGGCGACCGCGACGACGGCGAGCAGGTACAGCATCGCCACGTCGATGGTGTTGATCCGCCCGCGGAAGGGCAGGGCGAGCGCCGTGGCGAGGGCGAGGATGGCGGCCGCGCGCGCGTATTGCCTGGTGCTCTCCACGTGACCTCCCGGGTGCCGCGAAGTTTCGAGACCTCGCTGCGCTGAAGCTACCGACGCACCGCATCAAGATGGTATCAGGATCGGCCCGCGAAGGCTTCCCGCGGGCCTGTTTCCGTTCACTCTTCCTGCATGCTTGAAACCCCCGACGTTCCGCCTCCCGCCGCCACCCTCGGCCGCCGCTTCCGCCGGGCCGTCGTCGGGCGGCCGCGCGACCTGCACGACCAACGGCTGTTCCACCGGCTCGCGTTGGTCCCGTTTCTCGCCTGGGTGGGACTGGGCGCCGACGGGCTTTCGTCCTCGGCCTACGGGCCCGAAGAGGCGTTCCGCTCGCTGGGCGAGCACCGCTATCTCGCCGCCGCGCTCGCGGTGTTGATGGCGGCGACGGTGCTGCTCATCTCGGCCGCGTACCGGCGGATCATCGAGGAGTTTCCGAGCGGCGGCGGCGGCTACGTCGTGGCCACCAAGTTGCTCGGCGAGCGGGCCGGCCTCGTCTCCGGCTCGGCGCTGCTGGTGGACTACGTCCTGACCATCACCACCTCGCTGGCCGCGGCGGGCGACGCGCTCTTCAGCGTCCTCCCGCCGGCGTGGCACGGAGCGCGGCTGCCGGTCGGAGATCGGGCTGCATCCTGCTCCTCACGGCCCTCAACATCCGCGGCGTGCGGGAGTCGGTGCTGATGCTGCTCCCGATTTTCGTGCTGTTCCTCGTCACCCACGCCCTCGTGATCGGCGCCGGCGTCCTCGGGCAACTGCCGGCCATGGCGGACACCATCTACTCGGCGCGGGCCGGATACCAGCACGGTCTCGCCACGCTCGGGGCCGGCGGCCTGCGCTGCTGTTCATGCGGGCCTACTCCCTCGGCGGCGGGACATACACCGGGATCGAGGCGGTGTCCAACGGACTCCCGATCATGCGCGAGCCGCGCGTGCAGACCGGGAAGCGGACCATGCTGTACATGGCGGCCTCGCTGGCGCTCACGGCGTCGGGGCTGCTGCTGTGCTACCTGCTCTGGCACGTGCAGCCGGTGACGGGGCAGACCATGAACGCGGTGCTGATCGGGCGGATCGTCGAAGGGGTGCCTCTGGGGGGCGCCTTCGTGGTGATCACCCTGCTCTTCGCCGAGGCGATGCTGCTGGTGGTGGCCGCCCAGGCGGGTTTCTCGACGGGCCGCGGGTGCTGGCCAACATGGCGGTGGACTCGTGGGTGCCGCACCGGTTCGCGGCCCTTTCGGAACGGCTCACGACGCGGAACGGGATCCTTCTCATGGGCGGCGCCGCGCTCGCCGCGCTGCTCTACACCGGCGGCCAGGTCAGCCACCTGATCGTGATGTACAGCATCAACGTCTTCGTGACGTTCTCGCTGTCGATGTTCGCGATGCTGCGGTTCTGGGCCCGGCGCCGGGGACAGCGGCGCGAGTGGCGAGCCGCGGCTGGCGCTGTTCGCCGCCGGATTCGGGCTCTGCGTGACGATTCTCGGGGTCACGGTGTTCGAGAAGTTCCGCGAGGGAGGCTGGGTCACGATCGTGGTGACCTCGCTGCGTCATCGGGCTCTGCGCGTCGATCAGGCGGCCACTACCGCGCGGCCGGTGCCAAGGTGGACCGGCTCTACCGCGACCTGGGCAGCCTGCCCGACGCGTGTGCCCGGCGCCGAGCCGGCCGTCGGGCCGGCACTCGACCACGACGCCCCGACCGCGGCGGTGCTGGTGAACTCCTTTGGCGGCGTCGGCATTCACACCGTGCTCAACGTCTTCCGCGCCTTTCCCGGGCACTTCACCAACCTGGTCTTCGTGTCGGTCGGCGTGATCGACTCGGGTGAGTTCAAGGGGGAGGAGGCGGTCGCGGGCCTGCAGCAGCAGGACCGAGGAGATGCTCGGCCAGCTACCGTGCCGCTCGCGTCGACGCTCGGCGTGCCCGCGACCTCGCCGCATGGCGCTCGGCACCGACGTGGTGGCCGAGGCGCGAGACGCTCTGCCTCGACGTGGCGCGAGAGTTCCCGCGAACGACGTTCTTCGCCGGGAAGGTGATCTTCCAGCGCGAGCGCTGGTGGCACCGGCTGCTGCACAACGAGACCGCGCTCGCGCTCCAGCAGCGGCTGCAGTGGGCGGGGAAGACGATGGTGACGCTGCCGATCCGGGTACGGGAGGCGGGCTGACGAGATGGAAGCGTGCGGTCGTACCGAGCGGAGGCGGGCTGTCGATTGTCATCCCGAGCGAACGCGATCTGTCATCCCGAGCGAACGCGAGGGATCTTCGCCGGGAATGGTTCGAACGCCGCCGGCAAGATCCCTCGCTCCGCTCGGGATGACATTTGCCATTGGAAAGGGAACCGATCCGACGCCGAGAGCGTATCATACGGGTATAGCCGTTCTCTTTGCGCCGGAGCCGTCATGCTGATCAACCGCCCCCCAGACATCCCGACATCCGAGATCACGGATGAGTCCATCTACACCACCCGGCGCGAGTTCCTGCTGGCCGCGGGGTTCGGGGCGGCCGCGGTCGGCGGCCTGCTGCCGTTCTCCCGGGCGGCGCTCCCCTGGGGCCGCGGCCGGGACGACGACAAGCTGACGCCGTACGACGACATCGCCGGCTACAACAACTTCTACGAGTTCGGCACCGGCAAGGACGACCCCGCGCGGAACGCGGGCACGCTCCGCACCCGGCCCTGGAAGGTCGAGATCGACGGCGAGGTGGCCAAGCCGGCCGCGTACGACCTGGACGACCTGCTCGGGGGCTCACGCCCGAGGAGCACGTCTACCGCCACCGCTGCGTCGAAGCCTGGTCCATGGTGGTGCCCTGGCTCGGCATCCCGCTCGGCCGGCTCATCGACCGGCTGGAGCCCACCGCCGCGCGCAAGTACGTGGAGTTCACCACGCTGCTCGACCCCGACTCAGATGCCCGGCCAGCAGCGCGGCATTCTCGACTGGCCGTATGTCGAGGCGCTGCGCATGGACGAGGCGCGGCACCCGCTGACGCTGCTGGTGACCGGACTCTACGGCAAGCCGCTGCCCAACCAGAACGGTGCGCCGCTCCGGCTCGTGGTGCCCGTGGAAGTACGGGTTCAAGGGCGGGAAGTCGATCGTCCGGATCCGCTTCCTCGAGCGGCAGCCGGCCACCACCTGGAACATGGCCGCGCCGGACGAGTACGGGTTCTATGCCAACGTGAATCCGGAGGTGGACCACCCGCGCTGGAGCCAGGCGCGCGAGCGCCGGATCGGCGAGTTCTTCAAGCGGAAGACGCTCCCCTTCAACGGCTATGCCCCGCAAGTGGCCTCTCTGTACGCGGGGCTGGACCTGCGGAAGAACTTCTGAGCCGCCGGTGACCCGCCTCGCCCTGGTGACCAGAGTGGTCAAGCCACTGCTGTACCTGGCGGCGGTGCTGCCGTGCGCCTGGATCGTCCTTGCCCTCGCCACCGGACGGGTGGAGGGCGACCAGGTCAAGTACATCCAGCACGTGACCGGGACGACGGTGCTGGTGACGCTCTTCCTGACCCTGTCCGTGACGCCCCTCCGCCGCGCCACCGGATGGAACGAGATCATCCGCACCCGCCGGCTGATCGGGCTCACCGCATTCTGGTACGCGCTGCTCCACTTCCTCTCCTACGTCGTGTTCGACCAGTCCCTCTCCCTGACCGACATCGCCGACGACGTGGCGAAGCATCCCTGGGTACTGGTGGGATTTGCGTCGTTCCTCCTGCTCATTCCGCTCGCCGTCACATCCACCAACGGCTGGATTCGCCGGCTGGGCGGCAAGCGCTGGCAGCGGCTGCACATGCTGATCTATCCGGCGGCCGTGGGCGGCGTTCTGCACTACTTCTGGCTGGTGAAGAAGGACGTGCGGACGCCGCTGTGGTTCGCGGGCGTGCTGGCGCTGGTGTTCGCCGCCCGGCTCTGGGCAACGCGCGCCCGCGCCCGGCCGCCCGCTCGGGCGCAGGGTCGCCGACGTGAGTCCTCCCCTTTGATTCGGGCCGGCGAGGACGTAGCTTGAGCGCCATGCCGGGCCCCTTGCGCCGTTCGCGAATCGTCGCGCTGCTGCTCCTGCTCCTCACCCCCGGGCTTGGCGGGTGGGTAGTGCAGGCGGCGCACCATGTCCGGCCGCGATGGCCGCCGTCGGCCACGCCGCGCACGGTCCGGGGCAGCACGGCGCGCCGGCGGACGGTGAGCACGACGGACACTGCCGCTGCATCGGCTCCTGCCACGCGGCGCAGGCGGCCCGGGCCTCCGACGCCCCGACTTTCGACGCGGCGCCCACCGCGTACCAGCTCACGCACCATCTCGCGGACCGCGCGCTCCTCCTTCCCGCGGGTCGCCCAACCCAGCTCCTCCCCCCGCCACCGCCCCTCCCGTCCTGTCCTGAGCTTCAGCCACACCTGACGCAGGCCGGACTTGCGGGCGCGCATGGCGACCCGCCCTCCGGTCATGGACCTCGAGGACGGGACGGACCACATGCTCCACTCTCTCCGGCGCCCGGCACGCGCATCGATCCGGCTGCTCGCCATCGGCGGGCTCGCCGCCGCGCCGCTGCAGGCGCAGGCATCCGGCACCATCACCGGTGTCGTCCGCTCGGCGCTCACCGACTCCGCGCTGGGCGGCGCGCTGGTCTCGCTCGACGGGAGCGGGACCAACATCCAGGCGGACGCCGAGGGACGGTTCCGCGTCGCTCCGGCGCCCGGCGGGCGGCAGCGGCTCGTCGCCAAGCACATCGGCTACGAACCGGCCCGTCTCAAGGTGAACGTCCGGCCCGGCACCGAGACCGTGGTGGAGGTCCGGCTCGAGCCGGCGGCCACCGAGCTCGCCGAGCTCACGGTCATCGGCACCCGGGAAGATCGGGACGAGCGCCGCGAGGGGCTCGAGCGCGTGCCGGGCAGCGTGGCCCTCGTGGAATCACGGGAGATCCGCGCCACCCGGCAGGCCAACCTCAAGGACGCGCTCGGCTTCACGCCCGGGGTCTACATCCAGCCGCGGTTCGGGGCGGCGGAGGAGAGCCAGATCTCCATCCGCGGCTCGGGCCTGCGCAACAACTTCCACGCGCGGGGTGTGAACCTGCTGGTGAACGGCATGCCGTACCGGAACGCGGATGGCTTCACCGACTTCGAGTCACTGGAGCTGCTCAACACCGAGAGCATCGAGGTCTACAAGGGCGGGAACGCGCTCCGCTACGGCGGCTCGACGCTCGGCGGCGCCATCAATCTGGAGACCCGGACCGGCTACACCGCGTCGCCCATCGGTGTCACCACCGAAGGCGGGAGCTACGGGTTTCTCAAGAGCCAGCTCTCCTCGGGTGGCACGGCGGGCAGGCTCGACTGGTACGGCAGCTGTCGGACGCACCACGTTGGACGGCTACCGCGACTGGGCGCAGCAGGGGCGCACCCGGGGCAACGCACACCTGGGCTACGTGCTCTCGCCCGCGACCGACGTCCGGGCGTTCTACTTCTTTGCCCGGGTGAGCGAGCAGCTTCCTGGCGCGCTCTCCGCCGGCGAGCTGGGAGACACGCCCACGGCCGCCGATCCCGAGAACCGGGCGGGGCACTGGGGGCGGGACTACGACCTACACCACATCGGGGTGCAGCTCCGCTCGCAGATCGGCCCCAACCAGCGGCTGGAGATCAGCCCGTACGCGCAGTTCCGCGACATCGACCATCCGATCTTCCAGGTGATCAACCAGCAGAGCCGCGACTGGGGCGCCGAGGTGAGGTACGAGCGCTCGGCCCCGCTCCTGGGGCGCACCAACCGGCTCACGCTCGGGTTTCAGCCGGCGTGGCTCGACATGGACAACCGCCAGTTCGAGAACGTCGCCGGCACCCACGGCGCGCTGCGGAAGGACCAGAACGATCAGGCCGCCGGGCTCGCGCTCTACGGCGAGAACTCGCTCGCGCTGACGCCACGGCTCACCGCCGTCGTGGGCGTGCGCTTCGACCACGCCATCCGGAAGAGCCGCGACTTCTACCTCGTCGACGGCGACCAGACCGACCACCGCGTCTTCGATGCGCTGCTCCCGAAGGTCGGGCTGCTCTATGCGCTGCCCTCCGTCGCGGGCCAGCTCTATGCGAATGTGAGCCGCTCCTTCGAGCCGCCGCTGCTGCTCGAGCTGAACAGCCTGGCGGTGCCCGGGTTCATCGACCTGCGCGGCCAGGATGCCTGGCAGATGGAGCTCGGCCTCCGCGGCGCCGCCGGCGCCGTCCGGTGGGACGTGGCCGCGTACGACATCGAGCTGAAGGACGAGATCCTCAACCTCAACGTGCAGCCGTTCCCCGGCGCGCCGTTTACCGTGCCCACGTACCGGAACGCGCCGCGCACCCGCCACTACGGGCTGGAGACCGGTGCGGAGACCGACCTGCCGTTCGGGACCGCGCGGGTGGCCTACACCTTCGCGCGCTACCGGTTCGTGAGCGATCCGCTGTACGATGGCAACGAGATCCCCGGCGCGCCCCGGCACCACGTGCAGGCGCAGTTCCGCTATCGGCACCCGTCCGGATTTGCGCTCACTCCGAGCCTCGAGTGGGTGCCGAGCGGGTACTTCGTCGATAGCGCAAACGAGGCACGGAACGACGGCTGGGCTACGCTGGGCCTCCGGGCGGAGTGGGCTTTCGACCCGCTGGGCCTCACGGCGTTCGCGGGGGGACAGAACCTGACCGACGCCCGGTACGCGGCGTCGGTGCAGGTGGACAACGCCGCAGGCCGGTCCTACGAGCCGGCCGACCGGCGTTCCTTCTATGCGGGGTTCCAATGGGCCCGCTGATGCCACTCGTTCTGCGCCGCCGAGACCGCCTGGCGCTCGCGGTGCTCCTCGCCGCACCCACCGCCGCAGGCTGCGGGGGCGAGTCGCCCGTCGCCGAGCGGCTGTCCGATGTGCCGAGCGCTGGTACGCCCTCCTCCGCCGATCCGTCGCTCACCGCCGATCCCGCCACCGGCGAGCTGCTCCTCACCTGGCTCGGCGGCAATGGCGCGTCGTGGCACCTCTACTTCTCGCGCTCGCATGACCGGGGCGAGCACTGGTCGCCGGCCGTGCGCGTCACGGCCGACACGAGCGAGGTGCACCCGCATGGCGAGGCGTCGCCCCGGCTCATCGCGGGTCCGGGCGGGCGGCTCGCGGTGGTCTGGCCGCGCGACGTGCCGGTGCCGACGCGCCGCTGGCCCGCGAGCGCGATCCGCGTCGCGCGCTCGCTGGACGGCGGCCGCACCTGGCTCCCGCCACTCACGATCAATGACGACACCACCGCGGCGCCGGTCGGACACAACTTCCAGGGCGCCGCGTGGGCGGGCGACTCGGGGCTGGTGGCCGCGTGGCTGGACGAGCGGACCTCGTCGCGGCCGGTAGGGCATCACCACGATCCGTCCGCCACCGCCCAGGACTCCACCACCGAAGCGGACGCGACGGTGTACCTCGCTGCCTCGCCCGATTTCGGTGCGACCTGGGGCGCCAACACCCCGGTGTGGGGCGGGGCCTGCCCGTGCTGCCGGATCGCGCTCGCGCGTGAGCGGGACGGCTCCGTGGTAGCGGCCTGGCGGCAGCACTTCCGCGGCAACGTGCGCGACGTGGTGACCGCCCCGATCACCCCCGCGCCGGGCGAGCCGGTACGGGTGCACGAGGACGGCTGGGTCTATCCCGGCTGTCCGCACAACGGCCCGGGCCTGAGCGTCGGCGCCGACGGCCGGCGGCACGTCGTGTGGTACACCGGGGCGGGGGAACGCGCGGGACTCTACTACACCGAGGCGGGAGGCACGGGTCCGGCGGCAGCAGTCCCACTCGTAACGGGGAGGTCGCTCCCGAGCGTGCATGGCGCCGTGGCCGCGCTCTCCGGCGGGGGCGCCGTGGCAGCCTACGATGCGGGGGCGGACGGCGGGCGCGCGATCGGCGTGGCCTGGCTGCCGGCCGGAGGTCAGAAGCCGCGGCGGACCGCGATCCCCGGCGGCGAGGACGGGGTCTATCCCCAGATCGTTGCGGCCGGAGCGGACCTCGCGCTGGTGGCCTGGACGGCCGAGGCCGACGGCCGGAGCGAGGTGCGCCTGGCGCGAGTCGCGCTGCCTCGTGGCCGACGCTGATGGCGCTGCCCGGGCAGCGCCTCATCCCGGGCAGCGCCTCATCCCGGGCAGCGTCTTCATCCCGGGCAGCGCCTTCATCCCGGGCAACGCCTTCATCCCGGGCAACGCCTTCATCCCGGGCACCTGGCTGTCATCCTGAGCGCAGCGAAGGATCTGCTCCGCGAATGGCACGAGCCATTCCGAGCAGATCCTTCACCGGATCGCGTTCTCACCACGATCCCTGTCAGCCGACCGAAAGGCCCGCTCTCACTGCGCGCCCTGCACCAGCACCGGTCTGGCGTGCACTGCGAAGTCCGCCGTTCCGACGCCGAGCTGGCCCGACCGGTTGCTGCCCCAGCAGTACGCCGCGCCCTGCTGCGTGATGCCGCAGGTGTGAAGCGAGCCGGCGGTGAGCTGGACGAAGACGTGCCCTCCCTTGACCACCACCGGCGTCAACCGGGTGACGCTCGAGCCGTCACCGAGCTGGCCGAGATCGTTCTGTCCCCAGCAGTACGACGCGCCGGTCGTCGACTCACCGCACGCGTGGCCGCCGCCGCTCGTGACCCGCTCGAAGCTGAGGTGGCCGGCGACTGCCCGGGGCGTGAAGCGCGGGAGGGTCCTGCCATCGCCGATGGCGCCCGTGCCCCAGCAGAAGGCCCGGTCACCGGGGGTGACGGCGCAGGTGGTCTGGTACCCGGCGTCGATCTGAACGAAGGCGTGGCCGCCCGCGACTGCCGACGGCGTCGAGTGGTCCTGCCGCTCCGAGCCGTCGCCAAGCTGGCCGTCGTTGTCGGAGCCCCAGCAATACGCCAGGGACGTCGTAGTCACGCCGCACGTATGGAACGCTCCGAGGGTGATCTCCCGGAACGCGCGGCCGCCGGACACCGCGGCCGGAACCAGCCGCGCCGTCGTGGTCCCGTCGCCGAGCTGGCCGTGGTCGTTGACGCCCCAGCAGTAGGCGCGCCGCGCCGGGTCGGTCAGGCCGCAGGTCCAGTGGGACCCGGCCTCGACGGTGCGGAAGCGCAGCCCGCCCGACACCGGCGCGGGCGTGAAGTGGCCCTGGGTCGTGCCGTCGCCCAGCGCGCCGGCCAGATTGAATCCCCAGCAGTAGACCTGCGAGTCCGTCGTCACCCCGCAACTGTGCGACTGTCCGGCGCTCACCTGCCGGAACGCGAGATCGCCGGCCACAGGCGTGGGTGTGGCGCGATCGGTGGCGGTGCCGTCGCCGAGCTGGCCGCCGGAGTTGAGGCCCCAGCAATACGCGCGGCCGGCGGCCGTGATCCCGCAGGTGTGACTGCCGAAGGTGCTGAGCTGGGTGAAGGCTGGCGCGGCGGCAGCCGCGACGGCGAGCGCCGGCTCGGCCGCGGGCGAGAGGGGCGTGGCGCCGTCATCGCGGCAGCCCGCGGCGAGCGCGCCGACGCCGAACGCGAGCAGCGGGGTGAAGGCCCGGCGCAAAGTCAGTGCATGCATGGTCGTCACCTTTCGAAGTCGGGAGCAGGTCCCGGAAACGGCTTCCATGGCGCGCTGTCCGGCGCCGGTCGAAGGTGCATGGTGGGAGTGGGCCGTCAAGCGGATTTCAAGCGGGCGTCGCCGGCCGCGCGCGAGTTGCGCAAGCCGAGACCCACCACTAGCTTCCCGCCCCGATGCCCTCCCGCTCCCCACTCCTCGACGAGCGCGCGCTCGGCCGCACCCTCGTGCGCATGGCCACCGAAATCGTCGAGCGGGGACGCGGCACCGACGACCTCGTCCTGGTCGGCATCCAGCGCCGCGGCGTCGAGCTGGCCGACCGGCTCAAGCGCCTCATCGATCAGGCCGAAGGCTCGAACGTCCCCACCGGCAAGCTCGACATCACCCTCTATCGCGACGACCTCCAGACCATCGGCCCGCGCCCCGTCGTGGGCGAGACCCGGCTGCCGAACCTGGATGGCCGCACAGTCGTCATCGTGGACGACGTGCTCTACACCGGCCGCACCGTGCGCGCCGCGCTCGACGAGTGCGCCGACTTCGGCCGCCCGCGCCGGATCCTGCTCTGCGTGCTCGTTGACCGGGGCGGCCGCGAGCTGCCGATCCAGGCGGACATCACCGGCCTCACCGTCGGCACCCGCCCGGGCGACCGGGTGGACGTCTTCGTCTCCGAGCTCGACGGCCGCGACGCGGTCGAGCTGGCACGGACCTGACGTGGCCGCCCCGGCGCTCGGCAAGGACCTCGTCGGCCTCGAGCCGCTGAGCGCGGAGCAGATCCGCCTCATCCTGGACACCGCGGAGCCGTTCAAGGAAGTGAGCGAGCGGCCCATCAAGAAGGTGCCGGCGCTCCGGGGGAAGACGATCGTCAACCTCTTCTTCGAGGCGTCTACCCGGACGCGGATCTCGTTCGAGTTCGCCGAGAAGCGGCTGAGCGCGGACACCGTCAACGTCGCGAGCACAGGCTCCTCCGTCTCCAAGGGCGAGACCCTGGTCGATACGGCGCGAAACCTGGAGGCCATGCGGATCGACATGGTCGTCATCCGCCACGGCTCGTCCGGCGCCGCGCAGTTCCTCGGCCACCGCATCCGCTCCAACGTCATCAACGCGGGCGACGGCAAGCACGAGCACCCCACCCAGGGTCTGCTCGACATCCTGACGCTGCGCGACCGTTTCAAGCGGATCGAAGGGCTCAAAGTCGCCATCTGCGGCGACATCCTCCACAGCCGGGTGGCCCGGAGCAACATCTGGGGGCTGACCAAGCTGGGCGCCGAGGTGGCGGTGTGCGGACCGGCGACACTGCTGCCGCGGAATGTCCACGAGCTCGGCGTCACCGTCCTCCCGCGGATCGAGGACGCGATCCAGTGGGCCGACGCCCTCAACGTCCTCCGGCTTCAGCTCGAGCGCATGCACGCGGGCTTCCTCCCTTCGCTGCGGGAGTACAACCGCGTGTTCGGCGTCACCACCGAGCGGCTGGCGAAGGCGCCGAAAGACCTGCTCATCCTGCACCCGGGTCCGATGAATCGCGGCGTCGAGATCGACAGCGACGTGGCCGATGGCCCCCACAGCGTGATCCTGCCGCAGGTGACCAACGGCGTCGCCGTCCGCATGGCGGTGCTCTACCTGCTGGCCGGCGGGTCGCCCGACTGGACGCAGCAGACCGGCGGAGTGGACTGAGCGTGCGGCCGATCCTGATCCGCGGCGGCCGGGTGATCGACCCGTCGCGCAAGACCGACGAGGTATCGGACCTGCTGCTGCAGGAGGGAAAGGTCGAGGCCGTAGGCCGGGACCTGGGCGCGCCGGATGAGGCGGAGCTCGTGGATGCGGCAGGCAAGGTGGTGGCGCCCGGACTGATCGATCTCCACGTGCACTTGCGCGAGCCCGGCCAGGAGGACCTGGAGACGGTGGCCAGCGGCGCCATGGCCGCCGCAGCAGGGGGGTTCTCCGCGGTGTGCGCCATGCCGAACACCGATCCTGTCACCGACAACCAGGCAGCCGTAGGCTTCATCGTGAGCCAGGCGCAGCGCGCGGGGGCGGCGCGGGTCTACCCCATCGGCGCCATCTCGCTGGGCCAGAAGGGGCAGCAGCTCGCGGAGTTCGGCGAGCTGGTCGGCGCGGGTGCCGTGGCGGTGAGCGACGACGGAAAGCCGGTGGTCTCGAGCCACCTCATGCGGACGGCGCTCGAGTACGCCCGCACCTTCGGCATCCCCGTGGCCGACCACTGCGAGGACCCGACGCTCGCCGCCGGCGGCGCGATGCACGAGGGGCTGGTCTCCACCCGCCTCGGTCTCAAGGGCGTGCCCGCGGCCGCGGAGGAGATCATGGTGGCCCGGGACATCCTCCTGGCCGAGCTCACCGGCGGGCACGTCCACCTGTGCCACATGTCCACCCGCGGCTCGGTGGAGCTGATCCGGCAGGCGAAGGCGAAAGGGCTCCAGGTGACGTCCGAGGCGTGCCCGCACCACTTCACCCTCACCCATGAGGCGTGCGAGGGCTACAACACCAACGCCAAGATGAATCCGCCGCTGCGCGAGCCCGAGGACCGGGAGGCGATCCGGCAGGCGCTGCGCGACGGGACGATCGACGTCATCTGCACCGACCACGCGCCCCACCATTACGACGCCAAGGAGCGGGAGTTCGACGACGCGCCCAACGGGATTATCGGGCTGGAGACCGCGCTGGGCCTGGCGCTCACCGAGCTGGTCGAGAGCGGGCTGATGGATCTGCCCACCCTGATTACCCGGATGAGCACCATGCCCGCCCGGGTGTTCAACCTGCCGGGCGGCACCCTGGCGCCCGGCTCGGCGGCGGACGTCGTGGTGATCGACCCGGCCGCCCGCTGGGTCGTGGACCCCGGGGCCTTCTACTCGAAGAGCCGCAATACGCCGTTCGGCGGCCGGGAGCTCCGGGGCCGGGCGGACCTGACCATCGTCCGGGGGCAGGTGGTGTTCCGGCGCGGCGCCGACCGGCCATCGCGGACTCCCGCCGGGGCAGCAGCGAATTAGATTTGCACGGTCCGGAACCCCCCTGACCGTCCCCGATGAACGACCTCGAGCCGTCGAGAGGACCACCTCGTCATGGCCAAACCGACGCCGGAAACCGACACGACGATCGAAGCCCTCCTCCAGCAGCGGGCGCAGTACGAGCAGTGGCTCGCCCGGCTCGATTCCGCGGGCGACAAGGCGCCGCCGGCCGTCCGTGCGCGCGTGCGCGGCGACTACGAGTCGCGGCTTCGCGGCGTCATCGACGAGTTGCGCGGGCACGCGGCCACGATCAGCGAAGAACTCGAGCGCCACAAGCGGACCCAGAGCGGGCTCGACCAGGACCGGCGGCAGGCGGAGGAAGCGCTGGCCGAGGCCGAGGTCCGTCACGCCGTTGGCGAATATTCCGAGGATGAGTGGCGCCGGATCAGCGAGCAGAGCAACGATCGGCTGAGCGGGCTGCGGGTCGAGCTCCGCGGGGTGGGCGAGGAGATCGCCCGGCTGGCCGAAGTGCAGGGGCTGATCGGCGGTGCGCCGAAGCGGCCCGAGCCGGCGCCCGCACCCGCGCCGCCGCCACCCCCACCCGCGGCCGCCATACCTGAGCCGGAGCCCGAGGAAGAGCCCGAGCCCGAACCTGAGCCGCCACCCCCGCCGCCACGGCCCGCGCCGGCTCCGGCCGCGGCTGCCCCGGCGCCCCGGCCGGCGGCCCGGCAGGCGCCCGCGCGGGAGCCTGAGGTGTCGCACGCGGCCCCGCCCGGGGACGAGCTCGCGTTTCTCAAGTCCGTGGCGGAAGAGGAGCGGAAGCCCGCGCCCGCCGCGACCAGGCGTGGCAGCAACCCCGGCAGCTCCGGCGCGGGCCGGGCCGCGGAGGCGCCGGCGGCGGGCAAGCCGGGGGCACCCGGTGTGGCCAAGACGCTCAAGTGCGGTGAGTGCGGCACGCTCAACCGGCCGACGGAGTGGTACTGCGAGCGCTGCGGCGCGGAGCTGGCGGGGATCTGAGGCGAGGCGGCCGGGCGGAGATGCCGGATGCAAAAAGGGCCCCGCATCACGCGGGGCCCTTGGCGCATGCCGGGGTGCCGGGCGGCGCCTACTTGGAGGCGACGGCCTTGACCAGCCTGGCGAGCCGGCTCTTCTGTCGCGCCGCGGCGTTCGGGTGGATCAGGCGCTTCCGGCCGGAGCGGTCGATGAGCTGTACGGCTTCGGCGTATGCCGCCTGAGCGTCGGGCCCGGAGGCGGTGCGCACCTTCTTGATGGCCGTGCGCAGCTCGCTTCGCTGAGTGCGATTGAGCGTCGCATGGGTCTTGGCCTGGCGCATACGCTTCTTGGCGGACTTGATTCGCGGCACGACGACCTCGTGATGAGCGGCGGAGACTTTCGCGACCGGGGCACGGCCCGGCGCATGAGCCGCGAAACATAGGGCGGCGTTCCCGCAAGGTCAAGCGGCACGCCGCTTTGACTTGACTCCGGTGGGTGCTTAACCTTCCGCCTTCCCGACCGACAGGACGTACCCCTGGAAGCCCAGCTCAGCGACTTCATCCTCGCGCTCCCGATGTTGGTCTTCGCGATGGTGGCGCACGAGTACGCCCACGCCGTCGTCGCGCTCCAGCAGGGCGACGACACCGCCTACGCACTCGGGCGCGTGACGCTGAATCCGCTGCCGCACATCGATCCGTTCATGAGCCTGCTCCTGCCGGCGCTGCTCTGGTTCGCGTCCAGCGGCCAATTCACCTTCGGCGGCGCCAAGCCGGTGCCGGTCAACTCGCGGAAGTTCCGGCACTACACGCGCGGGGACATCCTGGTCTCCGCGGCGGGGGTCACGACCAACTTCCTGCTGGCGCTGGTGTGGGCGCTCGTGTTCATCCTGCTGGGCCTGCTGGCGCGCTCGCTGCCCGATATGGGGCCGATGCTCGCCACGGCGCAACGCATGATGGTGCACGGCATCTGGCTCAACCTGCTGCTGTGCTTCTTCAACCTGATCCCGATCCCGCCGCTGGATGGCTCGCATCTGCTCTATCACGCGTTGCCCGCCAAGGCCGGGAGCTGGTATCGCGGGCTGCAGCGCTTCGGGTACCTCCCGCTCTTCCTGCTGCTCTTCGTCTTCCGCGGCACCATGGCGATGCTGCTCACCCCGGTCATCGTGATGATGCGGCTGCTGGGCGGCTGGATCGCCCCGTACCAGATCGGCTCGCTGCTCGCGGGGCTGCCGCCAGGATGACCGCGCCCGAGGCCCCCACCACCGCCCTCGGCGCCGGCCCCGGCTTCGTCGTCCAGCTCGATGCCTTCTCCGGCCCGCTCGACCTGCTGCTCCACCTCCTCCGCGAGGAGCAGCTCGAGATCGCGGACATTCCGATCGCCCGGATCGCCGACCAGTTCCTCCAGGCCGTCCATGAGCTCGGCCTCAATCAGGCGGCCGACTACCTCGACATGGCCAGCCGGCTCGTGCGCCTCAAGGCGCAGATGCTGCTGCCCCGCGGCACGGAGGAAGACGGCTGGGAGGATCCCCGCGCCGAGCTGGTGCGCCGGCTGCTCGAGTACCAGCAGATCCGGGAGATCGCCGTCTGGATGGGTCGCGCGGCGGAGCGTCGAGCCGAGCGGCTCGCGCGCGGCTACCTGCCGCCGCCGCCCGCGCTTCCGCCGCCGCCCCTCACGCTCGACCTGCTGGAGCTGCTGCAGGCGGTCGAACGGGTGATCGCCGGGATCCCCTCGCCGGTGCTGCACCGCGTGGTGGCGCGCCCGCTCGACGTCGAAACCGCCACCCGCCGCATCGAAGGCCTGCTCGAGGAGCGGGAGCAGATCGGCTGGCTCGACGCGCTCGGTCCGCGACCGACCATCGTGGACGTCCTCTCGACCCTGCTGGCACTGCTCGAGCTGGCCAAGCGGGGCATCCTCCGACTCGTGCAACCGGCGGCCTTCCAGCCGATGGTGATCGCCCGTGACCCCGCTCGCCCAGCTGCTTGAGGCGGCGCTCTTCAGCGCCGCGCGTCCGCTCACCGTCGAAGAGCTGTCCACCCTGGACCTGGACGCGACGCTCGCCGACGTGCGGGTGGCGCTGGAGCAGGTCCGCGAGCACTACGACTTCGAGCAGCACGGGGTCGAGCTGCTCGAGCTGGCGGGCGGCTACCAGATCCTGAGTCGGGCCGTGCACGCGGCAGCGATCGAGCGCGCGCACTTCTCGGTCCGGACGCCCAAGCTCACGGCCGCGGCACTCGAGACGCTGGCCGTGATCGCCTACCGCCAGCCCGTGGGTCGCGCCGAGATCGAAGAAATCCGCGGCGTCTCCGCCGGCGGCGTGCTGCGGTCGCTGCAGGAGCGCGGCCTGATCGAGGTCGTGGGCCGGAGCGAGGCGCTCGGCCGCCCGCTGCTCTACGGCACGGCGGCGATGTTCCTCGAGCTCCTCGGGCTCCGCGATCTGGCCGACCTGCCGCGCGCCGAAGAGCTCACCATCGCGCTGCAGCCCCATCGGCCCGACGCCGAGGGCGAGGACGACGCCGCGGCGTACGTCGAGGCCGAGTCGTGAGCGAGATGCGGCTGCAGCGCGCGCTGGCGCGCGCGGGCGTCGCCTCGCGGCGGGCGGCGGAGACGCTGATCACCGAGGGCAAGGTGCGGGTGGACGGCAAGCCGGCGACGCTCGGCATGAAGGTGGACCCCGCCACCCAGAAGATCACCGTGCGGGGCCGGGCGGTGCGGCTGCAGGAGCGGCGCTGGCTTGCCTTCCACAAGCCGCTCGGCGTCGTCACCACGGCGAGCGACGAGGAGGGCCGGCGCACGGTGCTCGACTTCATCCCGAACCACGCGGGGCTCACCTACGTGGGCCGGCTCGACGTCATGACCACCGGGCTCCTGCTGCTCACGACGGACGGAGAGGCGGTGCACCGGCTCACGCACCCACGCTACCGGGTCCCGCGGCGCTACACGGCGCTGGTGCACGGCCGGCCGACGGCGGAGATCGCGCAGGCGGCGTCCGGGACGATGGTGGTGGACGGCCGGCCGGTGGTCCCGACGGAAGTCCGGGTGCGCCCGGGCACGCAGGGGCGGAGCATCGTGGACGTCACGCTCACGGAGGGGCGGAACCGCATCGTCCGCAAGTGGGCCGAGGCGATGGGCCTCAAGGTGGACCGGCTCGCGCGGCTGGCGTACGGCCCCGTCCGCCTGGGTGATCTCCCGCCGGGCCGCTACCGGCCGCTCACGCCCGAGGAAGAGGCGCACTGTACAAGGCCGTCCGGATGGAGGTGGACGAGGGGTGAGGCCCGGGGCGAGGACGCCGGAGACCGGTACCAGGCGCTCGGGCTGTCTCGCGCTGTCGAGTGCGCCTCGCGCCGTCAGCCGCGTCGGCCCCGCTATCTTTCCCGCGACCATCCCAGGAGCCTGGCCGCGTGAGTGCCCCGAAGCTGGCCGACAGCCGGCGGAGTCGCTGCCGGTCGAGCGCATTCTCCAGGAAGTGTCGCGTCGAATCGTGGGCCAGGACGCCATGATCGAGCGCCTGCTGGTGGGAATGCTCACCGGCGGCCACATCCTGCTCGAGGGCGTGCCGGGGCTCGCCAAGACGCTCGCGGTCCGCACCCTGGCCGAGATCATCGACGCCTCGTTCTCCCGCATCCAGTTCACCCCCGACCTGCTGCCCGCCGACGTGACGGGCACCATGATCTTCGACCAGAAGACCCAGGAGTTCCACGTCAAGCGCGGGCCCCTGTTCGCCCAGATCGTCCTGGCCGACGAGATCAACCGCGCGCCCGCCAAGGTGCAGGCCGCGCTGCTCGAGGCCATGCAGGAGCACCAGGTGACGATCGGCGGGAACACCTACGTGCTCGAGGAGCCGTTCCTGGTCCTGGCCACCCAGAACCCGATCGAGAACGAGGGCACCTACCCGCTGCCCGAGGCGCAGCTCGACCGCTTCATGCTGAAGGTGCGCGTGGGCTATCCCAGCCGGGACGAGGAGAAGGAGGTACTGCTCCGGATGAGCGGCGGGCGGGAGATCGCGGTCGAGCGGCTGCTCGAGCCGGCGGCGATCCTGGCCGCGCGCGCTGCCATCGCGGAGCTGTACATGGATCAGAAGGTGGTGGACTACATCGTGGACCTGGTGCGCGCCACCCGCGATCCCGGCGGCGTCGGTCTCGCCGAGCTCAAGCCGCTCATCGCATTCGGCGGCTCGCCCCGGGCTTCGATCGCCCTGGCGCAGGCCGCGCGCGCCCACGCCTTTCTCCGCGGCCGCGCCTACGTGGTGCCCGAGGACGTGCGCGCCCTCGCCCCCGACGTGCTGCGCCACCGCATCGTGCTCACCTTCGAGGCGGAGGCCGAGGACGTGACGAGCGATGACGTGGTGAGCAAGGTGCTGGGAGCGTTGAGGGTACCGTGAGCGGAGTCGCGAGTCGCTGGTCGCGGGTCGCGGGTCGCGAGCGCCTGCGATGGACCTGAGCCGATCCCTCATGCTGACCCCGCGACCCGCGACCAGCGACTCGCGACTGACGCTATGCTTTCCCCCGAAATCCTGAAGCAGGTCAAGGCCATCGAGCTCCGCACGCGGGGGCTCGTGGGCTCGCTCTTCGCCGGCGAGTACCGGTCGGTATTCCGGGGCAGGGGATGGAGTTCGCCGAGGTACGCGCCTACGAGCCGGGCGATGACTTCCGCACGATCGACTGGAACGTTTCGGCCCGTCTGGCGAGCCCCTACGTCAAGACCTTCACCGAGGAGCGCGAGCTCACCCTGATGCTGCTGGTGGACCAATCGGGCTCGACCCGCTTCGGCGAGCCGCTCACCAAGGCGGCGCTCGCCGTGGAGGTGGCGGCGGTGCTGGCGCTCGCCGCGGCGCACCAGAACGACCGGGTCGGCGCGCTGCTCTTCGCCGACGAGATCGAGCGGGTCATTCCGCCCCGGAAAGGCCGCCGGCACGCGCTCCGCGTCATCCGCGATCTCGTTGCCTTCGAGCCGGCGGGCCGCCGCACCAATCTCGCCGCGAGTCTCTCCTACGCGAGCCGCCTGCTCCGGCACCGAAGCATCGTCGTGGTCCTCTCCGATTTCATCGCCGAGGGATGGGAGCGGCCGCTCCGGCGGCTCGCCGCCCGTCACGAAGTCGTGGCCATCACGGTGGACGATCCGCGCGAGCACGAGCTGCCCGAGTCGGGGTGGATCGAGCTGCTCGACGCTGAATCCGGCCGCCGCGCGCTGGTGGACACCGGGAGCCGGGAAGTGCGTACCCGGGCGAGCGAGCTCACCCGCCGGCGCCGGGAGGAGCGCGGCCGCGCCCTCACCGCGGCCGGCGCCGACCAGGTCCACCTCGAGACCGGCAGTCCCTACGCCCTCCCGCTCCGGCGCGCCTTTCAGCTGCGCGCGCGCCGCCTGCACCGCGGATGACCCCGTCGTTCGTCCTGCAGGCCTCACAGGGGAGCCCGACCGTCGGTGACACGATCTGGGTTGCGCGCACCGTCGCGGTCCCGGCCGGTGCCACACTCCGGCCGGCCGACTGGGATGCGCCCGACCCGGTCGAGCGCCTGGGCGCGCCTCGCGTCTCTCCGCGCGGAGATTCAACCGAGATCGCCTATCCGATCGTCGTCTGGCGATCGGGCGCGCTGACGGTCGAGCTCCCGGGGCCGCTCCTGCTGCACCCGGACGGCCGGGTCGATTCCCTTCCCGCCGCTCCGGTGGCGCTCCGGATCGCGAGCGTACTCCCGGCGGTGCCGGCCGACTCGACGCTCGCGCCGCAGCCGCGCGCGGAGTTCGTGCCGCGCGCCACGCTGAGTCCGGTGCCGCTCCTCGTCCTTCTCGCCGCGGCGGCGCTGCTGCTGGCGCCGCTCCACTGGTGGTGGCGCCGCCGCGGCCACCCGCGCCCGCGTCCGGCCCTGCCCACCGCCCGCGCGGAGCCGCCGCTCGAGCGTTGGGCGGACGCCGGCGAGTCCCGCGCCGTGGCGTCGGTCGCGGCCGCCCGGCTGCGCGCCGGGATCGCGGCCCGGATGCCCTCGGCGCACCCGGGGCTCGACAGCGTGGACCTGCTCCGCGTCCTCGCCGAGCGAGCCGATTGGCCGCTCACCGAACTGGGTGACCTGCTCCGCGCGCTGGACGAAGCCCGCTTCGGCCACACGGCGTTTCCCGATGCGCTCGGCCTCGCGCGCTGGGCGGACGAGCTGGCGCCCCGGCTCGTGCCGGAGGCCGCGTGAGCTTTGCCCGGCCGTGGCTCCTGCTCCTGCTGCTGGGGCTGCTCGCCTGGTGGTGGCGCCGGCGCCGGGGCGACGTGCCCGCGGCGCGCTACAGCGACATAACAATTCCGGCCGCGGTGAGCGCCCGTCGCTGGTGGGTGGCGTTGCCGCCCACCCTCCGGGCGGTGAGCCTCGCCGCGCTTATCCTTGCCGCGGCGGGCCCGCGCGTCGGTGGCGACACGGTCGAGCTCAAGCAGGAGGGCATCGCGATCGTGATCACGATCGACATCTCCAGCAGCATGCTCGCCGAGGACTTCGCGCCGTCGAACCGGCTGGCCGTGGCGCAGCAGCAGGCGGTGGCGTTCATCCGCGGACGGACGGCGGACCGCATCGGCCTGGTGGCCTTCGCCGGCGAGGCGCTCACCCAGGTGCCCGTCACGCTCGACTATCCGGTGATCGAGCAGGCGGTGATGGACCTGAGGATCGGGAGCCTGGAGGACGGCACCGCCATCGGCAGCGGGCTCGCGACCGCCGTCAACCGGCTGCGCCGCGCGCCCGACAAATCCAAGGTGGTCCTGCTCCTGACCGATGGCGAGAACAACAAGGGCCTCATCGATCCGCGCACCGCGGCGGCCACCGCCGCGGCCTACGGCATCCGGGTCTACACCATCGGCGTCGGCACCATCGGCGAGGCGCCGATCCCGACCGGCCGCGGCCTCGGCGGGTTCCGCTACGAGCTGCTTCCGGTCCGGATCGACGAGCCGCTGCTGCGCGAGATCGCGGCCAAGACCGGCGGCCGCTACTTCCGCGCGAAGGACAGCGAGGCGCTGAGCCGGATCTTCCGGCAGATCGATCAGCTCGAGAAGACGCCCATCCAGGTGACCCGCTACACGCGGTACGACGAAGCCACCCGGCCGCTCATCCTGCTCGCGCTGGGCGCGCTCGCCCTCGAGCTCCTCCTCGGCAGCACGCTGGTGGTTCGCGTCCCATGATGTTCGACACGCCGCTCCTGCTGCTGCTCGCGCCGGTGCTCGGCCTTGCTCTCGGATTCGCGGCGTGGCTCGGACGCGGGCGGCGGATCCGGCTCGCCCGGCGCTGGTCGCCGGCCCTGGGCCGGCTGGCGCGGTCGCGCGGCACCTGGGCGCCGCTCGTGCTGGGTCTGGTGGGGCTCGCCTCGGTGGTGGCGCTCGCCGGCCCGCGCTGGGGCCGGACGCAGATCCGGACCGAGTCCCGCGCGCTGAGCCTCGTGTTCGCCGTGGACATCAGCCGATCCATGCTCGCCGAGGACGCGGCACCCAACCGCCTCCAGCGCGCCGTGCGCGAGGCGCGCCGCCTGATCCAGGACCTCGAGGGCGACCGGCTCGGGCTCATTGCCTTTGCCGGGCGGAGTTACATCCTGTCGCCGCTCACGGTGGACGGTGGCGCCATCCGGATGTACCTCGACGCGCTGGACCCCGATCTGGCGAGCGAGGGCGGCACCAACCTCTCGAGCGTCCTCGCGCAGGGCACCCAGCTCCTCGGCGCCACCACCGACGCGGCCGACCGGGTGCTGGTGCTCTTCACCGACGGCGAGGCGCACGACACCCTGACCGACGTCGTGCGCCAGGCCGAGGCGCTGAAGGAGGCCGGCGTCCACCTCATCGTGGTCGCGGAGGGCGGCGCCTCGCCGGCCCGGATCCCGGTCCGGGACTCGACCGGGGCGCTGGTCGAGTACCAGCGCGACGACGAGGGCACCGTGATCCAGACCCAGCGGCGGGACGACGTGCTGCACGCCATCGTGGACGCCGCCGAGGGCACCCTCGTTCCGGCCGAGACGGCCGACCAGGGCGGGGCGGTGCGGGACCTCGTCGCCGCGATGAAGCGGAGCCCGACCTCCGCCACCCGCACCGCGGACCTGGTGCCGCGCGCGTGGATCCCGGCACTCGTCGCCGCGCTCCTGCTGCTCGGCTACACCCTGGCGCGGCCCGGGCCGGCCCTCATCGGGCTCGCCGGACTGCTGCTGCTGGCGCGCCCGGCGGAGGCCCAGCGCCCGAGCGCCGGCGGCCGTGCGCTCGCCGCCGGCGACCCGACGCGGGCCGCGGCCGAGTTTCTCAAGGAAGCCAGCGCCGGACGCGCGCGCGACACGGCGTTCTACAACGCCGGCACCGCGGCGCTCGAGGCCGGGAGGCTCGACGTGGCCCGAGGCGCTCTGACCCAGGCCACCAAGTCGCTCGACCCCGCGCTCCGCTACCGCGCCCTCTACAATCTGGGGCTGGCCGGGCTGCTGGCCGCACGGGCCGACACCTCGCGACAGGAAGAGCTGCTGGAAGACGCGATCGACCGCCTGCGGCAGGCGCTCCTGCTCCAGCCCACGTCCGCCCGCGCGAAGTGGAATCTGGAGTTGGCCGAGCGGCGCCGGCCGCCACCGCCGCCGAGTGGAGGAGGCGGGGGAGCGCCCCCGCCGCCGAGCGGCGGCGCCCAGTCACCGGAGCAGCGGCCCCCGCAGCCCGAGCAGAAGGCGCTGAGCCAGAGCCAGGCCGAGCAGATCCTCAACTCGATGGAGCGGCGCGAGCGGGAGACCCGGGAGGAGCAGCAGCGGCGGATGCAGAGCTCGTCGGGCGGAGTGAAGGACTGGTGAGCGCGCCACTGCTGCCGGTCCTGCTCGCGCTCGCCCTGACCCTGGGCCAGGGTGACCGCCCGCAGCTCGAGGCGTCGGTGGACGAGAATCGGGTCGCCGTCGGCGAGGAGCTGACCTACACCCTGCGTGCGGTCAGCCGCTCGCCCGCGCCGATGCAGGTGACGCTCGCACCGTTCAACGGCTTCGAGATCGTGGCCCGGAGCGAGCGGACCGAGGTGGGACTCGGCGGCGACGTCACCCGGACGACGCTGGTCGAGATCCGGCTCCGCGCGGTGCGGCCCGGACGCTGGGAGCTCGGGACCGCCCGTGCGGTGCAGGGGCGGGACACCGTCGAGGCCGAGCCGATCGTGGTGGATGTGGCCGCCAACCGGACCGCCACCGCGACCGCGCTGAGTCCGCGGCTCCGCGGGCTGATCGAGCCGCGCCACGCCGCCGCCGTCCGGCGACCCCGCGGTGGACCTGCTCGTCTCGACCGACACCGCGCGCGTGGGCGAGCAGGTGGACGTCGTCACCGCGGCCTGGTTTCCCCGCGACCTCCGGATGCAGCTCCGCCGCCCGCCGACGCTGCAGCCACCGGTGATCGACGGCGTCTGGAGCTTCCCGCAGGCCACCCCCACCGGCATCGCGGCCACCAGGAACATCCGCGGCCGCTGGTACGACTTGTTCATCTCCCACCAGGTGGTCTTCCCGCTGGTGCCGGGCACCGTCGGCATCCCGCGCGCGACGCTCAAGTACAGCACTCCCGTGGCGCTGCAGTTCTTCAGTCAGGAGGACCGCTTCGCGCTCTCGAGCCGCGCCGACACGCTCGTGGTGCTGCCGCTCCCGGAGACCGGTCGGCCCGCCGACTTCGCCGGTGCCATCGGCTCCGGCCTGACACTCGAGCGACGCATCGATCCGCCGGCGGCAAGCGTTGGCGAGGGCGTGGCGGTCGAGCTCCGGCTGAGCGGCGAGGGCAACACGGCGCTCTGGCCGAGTCCCGACGTCCGGTGGCCGCCCGACGTCCGCGCCTATCTCGAGCGCACCGACGAGCAGGTCACCACGACCGAGGGCCGGGTGGGCGGCACCAAGACGTTTCGCTACCTCGTCGTTCCCGACTCCGCCGGCGCGCTCGCGCTGCCCGGGGTGCCCTACGCGTATTTCGACCTCGCGTCCGGCCGCTACCGCGAGATCGGCGTCGGGCCCGCGGCCGTGCCCGTCTCGGCGCGGGGCGAATCGGCGGCGGCGGCGCTCCCGCCCGCGCTGGTCCACGCGGACCGCCCGGCGCTCGCGTGGTCGCTGGCGCACGGCGTTTCCGACTGGGTGTGGGTGGCGCTGCTCGCGCTGCCGCCGCTCCTGCTCGCCCTCCGCGGCCGCCAGCTCCGTCTGCCGCGGCGGCGGGCGCCCGCGGAATCGGGCACCGGCCTCCGGAGCGCGGAAGCGGAGCTCGACGAGATGGTGCGGGCGCTCGCGCCCGATCCGGACCGCCGGTTCGGACCGGCACTTGCCGCGGCGGTCCGCGCGGCCGGCGCCGATGCGGAGCTGGCCGCGCGGGTGGCCGCGGTGCGCGAGCGGCTGCTGTCGCGGCGCTACGGCCCGGAGGAGTCGGCGGGCGAGGATGCGGCGCTCGCGGCGGAGGCGCACGATGTCGTGCGGCGGCTGGGTGGCTCGCTCCGCGGGTGGCGGGGCCGCGTCGCCGGTCTCGTGGTCCTGCTGAGCACCGCAGCAGCCGGCCGGCTCATCCCGCAGAGCCCCGCGCCCGAGCAGCTCTATCAGAGCGGGGCGCTCCACGCCGCCGCGGACGGGTTCGCGCGCCGCGCGGGCTCGGCCCCGGCAGTCGGGGCCAACTGGTACAACCTGGGTGCCGCCTACTATCGGCTCGGCACCACCGGGCGGGCGGAGGCGGCGTGGCTCCGCGCGCGCCGGCTCGCGCCGCGGAATGAATCGATACGCCGTGCGCTGGCCCTCACGCCGCCGCCGGACGCCACCTCGGAACGCTGGAGCTGGTCGCCGCCGGTCACACCCGAGGAGCTGCTGCTGCTGGGCGGCCTGGGCTGGATCGTCGGCTGGATCGGCTGGGTGGCGCGGCCGCGGGTGCGCGACCGCTGGCTCGTGCTGCTGGTTTTTGCCGGCGCGGCGGTGCTCGGCGGACTCGCGCTGAGATCCTGGTACCGCCGTCCGCTGGCCATCGTGCTCGATGCGTCCACGCTCCGGCTCTCGCCCCACGGCCGCGCGCCGGCCGTGGCGCCGCTCGAGCCGGGAAGCGCGGTGCGCGTGCTCGAGGGCCGCGCCGGCTGGGTGCTGGTGCGCGCCGGCGGGGGACGCGAGGGCTGGGTGCCGGACGCGGCGGTCGCGGCGGTCGGCGGATAGAATTCGGCCATGCCGCGCCTCATCGCCATCCTCCCGGATGCCGTCGCCGATCAGATCGCCGCGGGCGAGGTCGTCGAGCGCCCGGCCTCGGTCGTGAAGGAGCTGGTGGAGAACGCGCTCGACGCGGGCGCCACCCGGGTGCGCGTGGCGCTCGAGAACGGCGGCAAGACGCTCATCGAGGTGAGCGATGACGGCAGCGGAATGGGCCGAGAGGATGCGGTGCTGGCGCTCGACCGGCACGCCACGAGCAAAGTCCGGAGCGCGGCCGACCTGGTGGGCGTCGCGACCTTCGGCTTCCGCGGCGAGGCGCTGCCGGCGATCGCCTCGGTCTCGCGCTTCGCGCTTACCAGCAGCGACGGCGAGAGCGGTACTGAGCTCACCGTGGCCGGCGGCCGGCTCGACCGCGTGGCGGACGCGGTCCGCCAGCGCGGCACCACCATCGCGGTGCGCGCGCTCTTCTTCAACACGCCCGCCCGCCGGAAATTCCTTCGCTCCGCCGCGAGCGAAACCCGCGCCGCCCAGGAGGCCGTCTCCACGCTGGCGCTGGCGCACCCCGACGTGGGATTCGAGCTCGAGGTGGATGCAACCACCCGTCTCGCGGTGCCGCCGGGTCAGACGCCCGAGGAGCGGCTCGCCGCCGTCTGGGGCCGGGCGCTCGCGGGCACGCTGGTCCCGGTGAGCTATGCGGCTGGCGCGTTCCGCGTCGAGGGCTTCGTCCAGCGGCCCGGCGACGCGCAGCCCACCGGACGCCGCACGCAGCTCTTCGTGAACGGCCGCCCGTTCAAGGATTCGTTCCTGCTGCGCGCCGCGGAAGCCGGGTACCGCTCCGCCATCCATCCCGGCGACCGGCCGTCGCTCTACCTCAAGCTCGAAGTCGCCCCGGCCGACGTGGACGTCAACGTGCATCCCGCCAAGCTGGAGGTCCGCTTCCGCGACCGAATCGGGGTCGAGCGCGTAGTCGAGGAGGCGGTGCGTCACGCGCTCGGTGCGCTCGTGGCCGCGGCCCCGGTGGGCGACTGGCGGCCGCTGCCGGCCGGTGCCGGCGCCGCGGCGTCCGCCGGCCTGGCGGGAGGACCGTCGTCCGAGCTGGTGGACGAGCTCTTCACCGCCGCCGACGCCGGGTCCCTGGCGGGCCCCCCACAGGAAGAGCCGGCCGGCTTCGACGCGCCCCTGGTGCAGATGTTCGCCACGTATATCGTCTACGAGGCGGCCGACGGGATCGTGATCGTCGATCAGCATTCCGCGCACGAGCGGGTGCTCTACGAGGCGGTGCTGGCGCAGCTCACGGGGGCGGACGCGCCGGCGCAGCGGCTGCTACTGCCGCTCACGCTCGAGCTCACCGACGAGGAGCTCGACGCCCTCGAGCGCCACGACGAGCAGCTCCGCCGAGTGGGGTTCGAAGCGGAGACATTCGGCGGCCGCGCGGTGGTGCTGCACGCCGTGCCCTCGCCGCATCCGCGGTTCGACGCGGGAGCGTGCTTTCGCGAGCTGATCGCGGACCTGGCCCGAGGGCGGTTCGGCGGCTGGGCCAACCGGCTGGAGCGGTTCGCCGCCACGTACGCCTGCCGGGCCGCGGTCAAGGCCGGCGAGCCGCTCGAACAGCGCGAGATGCGGGCGCTGCTGCTCCGGCTCTTCGCCACCGACCTGCCGCCGCACGACGTGCACGGGCGCTCGACGATCGTGCAGTTGCCCCGCGAGGAGCTGGAGCGCCGGTTTGGCCGGCGGTAGGGTGCCGGTGGTGGTGGGCCCCACCGCCGTCGGCAAGACGGCGGTGGGGCTCGCGCTCGCCGCGCACTGGCCCCTGGAGATCGTGTCGGCCGATTCGCGGCAGATCTACCGGCGGCTCGACGTGGGCACGGCCAAGCCCACCCGGAAGGAGCGGGCGCGCGTGCCGCACCACGGGCTCGACCTGATCGAGCCGGGCGCGCGCTACAGCGCGGGTCACTTCGCCCGGGACGCGGAGCAGTGGATCGCCGATATCCGCGCGCGGGGCCGGCTGCCGGTGGTCGTGGGCGGGACCGGGCTCTACGTGCGCGCGCTCGCCGAGGGGCTCTTCCGGGAGCCCGCGCTCGATCCCGCGCGGCGACGCTCGCTCGACGCCTGGACGGCGCGACTCGAGCCGCTCGAGCTGCTCAGGTGGGCGGGCCGGCTCGATCCGGGGTTTCGCGGCGGCGGCCGCCAGCGGGCGGCGCGCGCGATCGAGATCGCGCTCCTCAGCGGGCATCCGCTCTCGTACTGGCAGCAGGCCGCGCGCGCGCGGGGCGCCATCGACCCGTGGTACATTGTCCTGACCGCGCCTCGACCCGTGCTGCATCAGCGAATCGCCCGGCGCGCGGAGGAGATGATGCGCCGGGGCCTGGTCGAGGAAGTGGCCGCCGTGCTGTCCGAGGGGCATCCGCCCGGCGCCGCCGGACTCGACGGGGTGGGGGTCCGGGAAGCGGTGGAGTATCTCCACGGCCGCCGCCCCCGCGAGTCCGTCGCCGAGGCGATTGCCACCAGCACCCGGCAGTACGCCAAGCGTCAGCAGACCTGGTTCCGCCATCAGCTCGAGGGGACGGTGCGCATGCTCGACGCCACCCGCGCGCCGGAGCGGCTCGCCGCCGAAATCGCCGAAGCCTGGGACGAGGGAGACGGATGAAGATCGGCATCACCTGCTACCCCACCTACGGCGGCTCGGGCGCCGTCGCCACGGAGCTCGGCCTCGAGCTCGCCCGGCGCGGCCACGAGGTGCACTTCATTACCTACGACTCGCCGTTCCGGCTGCACGGCTACGCGGAGCGGATCTACTTCCACCAGGTCGAGACGCGGATGGGCCGGTACCCGCTGTTCGACCACTTTCCCTACACTCTCGCGCTCGCGTCCAAGCAGCACGAGGTGGTGCTGCGCGAAGGCCTCGAGATCCTCCACGTCCACTACGCCATCCCCCACGCCACCACCGCCTACCTCGCGCGCGCAGATGCTCGCCGGCGAGCGCCGGCTCCGGGTGATCACCACGCTCCACGGCACCGACATCACGCTGGTGGGGCAGGAGTCGAGCTTCTACGCGATCACCAAGTTCTCGATCGAGCAGAGCGACGAGGTGACCGCCGTCTCCGCCTATCTGAGGGACGAGACCTACCGCGCCTTCGGCTGCGTGAGCTGCGACGTGAAGGTAATCCCCAACTTCGTCAACCTGGCCGAGTATCACCCGGCGGAGCCCGGTGCGCGCAACACGCTCGCGCCCGAGGGCACCCGCGTCATCACCCACGTCTCCAACTTCCGCGAGGTGAAGCGGGTGAAGGACGTGGTGCGGGTGTTCGCCCGGATCCAGCGCGCCCTGCCCGCGGTCCTGGTCATGGTGGGCGATGGCCCCGAGCGGGTGGACGCGGAGAACGAGGCCCGCGAACTCGGCGTGGCCCAGGAGGTCCGCTTCCTCGGGCGGCTCGACCCGGTCGCCTCGCTGCTCCAGGCGAGCGACCTCTTCCTGCTCCCCTCGCAGACCGAGTCATTCGGCCTGGCCGCCCTCGAGGCCATGGCGTGCGGCGCGCCCGTCGTGGCCACCCGCGCCGGCGGCCTGCCCGAAGTGGTGGACGACGGCGTGAACGGCATCCTCGAGCCCGTCGGGTCGGTCGAGGCCATGGGCCGCCGCGCCATCGAGCTGCTGCGCGATCCCGCGCGCCATGCCGCCATGCGAGCGGCCGCCGTCGCCACGGCCAGGGAGTTTTCCGCCGACCGCGTCGTCCCGATGTACGAGGCGCTCTATCACGAGGTGCTCCGGTGAGTCGTGCTGACGTCGGCTGAGCTGCTGGCCAGGGCGGCGCTGCTGGGCCTCATCGAAGGGGTGACCGAGTTCATCCCCGTCTCCTCCACCGGACACCTCATCCTCGCCAGCCATTGGCTGGGCGAGACCGGCGAAGCGGCCAAGACCTTCGACATCTTCATTCAGCTCGGGGCCATCCTGGCCATCGTCTGGCTCTACCGCGCGCGGCTTGCCCACGCCGTGCTTGCCGCCCGCCGCGAGCCGGCGAGCCGGCGCTTCCTGCTCAACCTGCTCGTCGCCTTTCTCCCCGCGGCCATCGTGGGCTTCCTGTTCCACGACTGGATCAAGGCGCGGCTCTTCACGCCGACGGTCGTCGCGGCGGCGCTGGTGATCGGCGGCTTCCTCATCCTGCTGATCGAGTGGGCGCGGCCGGCGGAGCGCGTGGCGGAGGTGAGCGACGTCCGGCCCTCGACCGCGCTCGGCATCGGCCTGGCGCAGGTGCTCTCGCTGGTGCCCGGCACCTCGCGCTCCGGCGCGACGATCATGGGCGGCTACGCGCTCGGGCTCTCGCGCCGTGCCGCCACCGAGTTTTCGTTCTTTCTCTCGATCCCCGTGATGTTCGCCGCCACGCTGTACGACCTGTTCAAGAGCCGCGGCGCGCTCGGCGCGGCCGACGCGCCGGCGTTCGCCGTGGGATTCGTCGTCTCGTTCGTGTCGGCGGTGATCGTGGTGCGCGCGTTCCTCGGCTACGTCTCCCACCACAGCTTCTCCGCCTTCGCCTGGTATCGGATCGCGCTCGGCGCGGCGCTGCTGCTGCTCCTCCGATGAGCGCTCGGCTGCCGTCCGTCGTAGTGCTCGCGCGGGCCACCTCCACAATGGATGTGCTGCACGAGTTGGCGCAGGGCGGGGCGCCCGCGGGGAGCGCGGTAGTCGCCGAGGAGCAGGTCGGCGGGCGTGGCTCGCGTGGACGCGGATGGCTCTCGCCGCCGGGCGGCCTCTGGCTCAGCGTGCTGGCCCGCCCGGCCGTCGCGGGGCTCGAGCTTCTGAGTCTCCGGGCCGGGCTGGCCGTGGCCGAGCGGCTGGACGAGATGGGGCTGGCGAGCCACGTGCGGCTCAAGTGGCCCAACGATCTCATGCTGGGCGAGCGCAAGGCCGGCGGGATCCTCTGCGAAGCGCGCTGGCAGGGTGCCACGCCGGCGTGGGTGGTCATCGGGCTCGGCCTCAACGTGACCAACCGGCCCCCCGCATCGCTCGAGACCACCGCCGCCTGGCTCGCGCTGGCCCGGCCCTCGCTCACGGCATCCGCCCTCGTGGCACCGATGGTCGAGGCACTCCGGGCCATCGACGCGGCCGCGGGCCCGCTGACCGACGACGAGCGCGCCCGCTATGGCCGCCGCGACTGGCTCCGGGGACGCCGGCTGCTGGCGCCCGCTGCCGGCACCGGGCACGGCGTGGCGGCGGACGGCGGGTTGCTCGTCCGGGAGCGGACGGCTCGACCACGGTGGTGCGGGCGGGTACGGTCGTGCTGGCGGGACCTCACGCGACGGCGGATCTTCCATCATGCTCCTGACGCTCGACATCGGCAACACCGAGATCACCATGGGGATCTTCCGGGGCGCGGAGCTCGAGGCGCACTGGCGTCTCACCACGAATCCCGGCCGCACGCCCGATGAGTGGGGCAGCGCCATCGGCGGCTTTCTGCTCGGGGCGGGGCATTCGCCCAACGAGGTGCGGGCCGTCTGCCTGGCGTCGGTCGCGCCGTCGGTCACGCTGGCCGTGGTGGCCGGCATCGAGCGGGTGACGGGCTGCGCCGGCGTGCAGATCGATGCGCACTCTCCGCTCCCGGTCCGGCTCGACGTGGACGAACCGCTGAGCGTCGGTGCCGACCGGATCGTCAACGCCCTGGCCGCGGTGGAGCTCTACCACACGGACACCATCGTGGTGGACTTCGGCACGGCGACGACGTTCGACTGCGTCACCGCCGACGGGCGCTTCCTCGGCGGCGTGATCATGCCGGGTCTCCGCACGGCCGCCGACCAGCTTACCCAGCGCACCGCCAAGCTTCCCGCCACCGAGCTGCGCGCGCCCCAGCGGGTCATCGGCCGCCGGACCGAGGAGTGCATCCAGTCCGGCGTGCTCTTCGGCACCGCGGAGGCGGTGGACGGCCTCGTCCGGCGCATCCGCGCGGAGTGGCCCGGCGGGAGCCGGCCGCGCGTGGTGGCCACGGGCGGGCTCGCGAGCGTCGTCGCCCCGCTCACCAGCACGATCGACGAGACCGACGCCGACCTCACGCTTCGCGGGCTCCGGCTCGCCGCGGGCCACCTCGGACTGGTGTGGTGAGCGCGGTTCGGGAGGCCGGCTACCGGCTGTTCGGCCGGCGGCTGGATTACCTTCTGCATCTCCGTCCCGCCGAATGGCCGATCATGGCCGCGCATACCGCCGTGGGCTACCTGCTGGCCGTGGGGGTGGCGGGGGCGGCGGCCGGGACACGCCTCGGGCCTGCGCTCGTCGGCCTGGTGCTCTGGGTCGTCTGTCTCAACGGCGGTACGCTGGCGCTCAATAGCGCCTTCGATCGTGATGAGGGCGACGTGGCCTATCTCGCCGGCCCGCCGCCGCCGCCGCGCTACCTGGCCGCGGTCGCGATCGCCCTCATGGCCGCCGGGCAGATCCTCGCCTTCCGGCTGGCCGCGCCGTATCCGATGGCATATGCCGTCTGCTTCGTGCTCTCGCTGGCGTACTCGGTCCCGCCGCTCCGGCTCAAGGCGGTGGCAGGCGCCGACTGGATCATCAACATGTGGGGCTTCGGCACGCTCACGCCGTACGCCGGATGGGCCTCGACCGGCCTCCCGCTCGAGCCGGCACGCGGGCTGGTGCTTCTCGCGTTCTGCCCGCTGTTCGCCGCGCTCTACCCGCTCACCCAGCTCTATCAGCTCGAGGAGGACACCCGCCGCGGCGACCGCACGCTGGCCTGCGTCCTCGGCGTCCGGAACAGCCTGACCGCTTCGCTCGGCGCCGCGGCCCTCGCGTTCGCGCTCTTCACCGCGGCCGGACTGCGCGCCGGCTGGCGAGCCGCGGGACCCGATCTCTGGCGGTGGGGCGGGCTGGGGCTCGGACTGGCCGCCTGGGCGGCGGTGCTCCTCCCCTGGCGCCACCACTGGGCGGTGCTTCCCGGCGGGAGCACCAGCGGCGGATGTATCACGCGCTCGGCGCGTGGGCTCTCACCGATGCCGTCGTCGTCCTCGCCTGGGGAAGCTGACGGCCCTTGGCCGAGCCCGCGGCCGCTGCGTATACTACGGCACTCCCCATCCTTCCCGGAGCAGGCATGAACCCGGTGGTTGAACGGCGCGCGGACCTCGACGTCACGGACGTGCCCTCGATCGTGAACGGAGCCGTCAAGCTCGGCCTGCTCGAATGCGTCTTCGTGCTGCTGATCTCGCTCGTCTCGCACCTGCTGCCGAACGGCGCGCTGCAGACGGTGCTCGTCGCCTCCTGGTGCTCTTCGGACTCGCCGCGGTGACGCTGCTGCCCGGCCTCTGGACCCGGCGCGCACCATCGAGGGCATCGCCGGCGCCGCCGGATCGGGCTCGGTGCCACGGTGGTCTTCTGCTGGTGGACGTCACCGTACTCCAGAACATCGGCACGTGGGGCAACCGCTGGCGCGAGATCGGCGGCGGCAGCGACTGGTGGTACCACCCGGTGTGGTGGATGGTCGGAACGTTTCTCCCCTGGTTCGGCGCCTGGATGCTGGCCGGCCAGCGCGCCCGTTCCGGCAGCGTCTCGCCGGTCATGGCCTTCGTGACCGTGCTCGCCTGCGCGGTGGTGCTGGCGCTCCTCGCCATGCTGATTCACGTCCCGCTGGCCGGCTGGAATCTCGGCACCTTCGGCGTCGCCTTCCTCCCCGGGCTGGCCCTGGCGAAGCTGCTCACCGGTCTGGGCGCGCGACGCGCGTGAGCGCATGCGCTGGCTCCGGCTCGTCTTCAGGGTGTTCGGATGGCTGCTCACGCCGTTTCTGGCGTGGGCAGCTTCGTTTTTCGGGGCGGTGGGCGGCGCGCTGATCGCGATGCGGGTGGAGGATCCGGTGGACGGACTCGCGGTGACGGCGCTGTGCGGGGCGGCGACCGGCTTCGCGGCCATCATCTTCTGGCTGAGGTATCTGCGGCGGAGCCCGGAGGTGCGGGAGGTCCTCGCGGTCACCGAGGACGGCACGCCCGACACCGTGGAGATGGCGCTCCCGGGCGGTACGGGGAGCACGGCCGAGTGAGCCCGCGCCTCCTCCTCTGTGCCATGGTGTTCGGCGCTCTGGTGCTCCGACCGACCGTCCGACGGCAGCGCCGGCAGCCCGGCGACCCCCCGAACCGGCCGACTCGCTGGTCGCCACGGCTCCCGGGGGCTCGCGGAGGTCTGGTTCACGCTCGGCGCGGCCGGACCCGCCGACGGCCGGCACTGCGTCGACCGCGCGATGGAGATCCGCCGCGGCGGCACGAGTGCCGGTGCCGGTCCTCTAGACCGGCGAGACCCCGAAATCCTGAACGACACGACCTCCGCGCCGCGGCTCTCGACGTGCGTCCCGGGCGACGCCTATCTCGTGGAGCTCCGGACGCGGCCGTCAGGTCCGGGGAGCTCTGCCGGCGGAGCCTGGCCTTCCTGAGCAGCCGGCCGCACCCGCCCGCGAGGCCTCCGGGGCCCCGATTCCCGCTCGCCGCGCGGGCACGACGGGGAACGGCCGGATCTGACGGGCGGGTGGACCGTTACCGCCTGGGCTCCGGCGCCCGCTCGTGGGCCCGCGGCACGACGCCAGGGGACTCCTTCGCCGGGCGCTGGGGCGTTCGACGTCTACGGCATTCCAGGGCGGCGGCAACGGACCCTATCTGGTGCCGGGCATCGGCGCGGGGATGGGATCGCCGCATTCGCAGTCGTTCTCCAGCACGTGGACCTCGTGGTCGGCGGGGCGGGATACGAGCTCGTGCCCGCGTCATTCCTCGCGCGTCGGCCTCGAGGCCCGCTGGCGCGAGATGTCGCTCGACCACCGGGACGGGCTCGAGCTGGCCGCGGGACTCTCGTTCAGCCTCGGCGGCGGCCGCGAAGGCACGCCGCCGCCGAGGCGACGGCGCGCTGCGGCGGACGCGCCGGCGGTCGCGGCCCCGCCACGGGACGCTCGTCCGACCGGTCACGGCCCGCTGCCGCGCCCGCGCCACCGGCCGGCGCCTCGCGGCCTCGGCCGACGCGGTCATCGCGACCGCGACCGAGGCGATGGGCCGGCCCTACGAGTACGGCGGGACCGGCGAGCGACGGCGGCGGGTTCGACTGCTCCGGCCTGATCCAGTACGCCTACGGCCAGCCACGGCATCGCGCTGCCGCGGACGAGCGCGGAACAGGCGCGGGAGGGCAGGGCGGTCGAGGCAAGGTCGGCGGCGCTCGTGCCGGGCGACATGCTCACGTTCTCCAACCGCGGCGGACCGGTGACCCACGTCGGGCTCTACATCGGCGAGGGCCGGTTCATCCACAGCGCCACGCGCGGCGTGCAGGTGAGCGTGCTGAGCGGCGACGATCCGTATGGGCGGTGGTGGTACCGCGGTGGGTGGGGGTGCGGCGGATCGTGGAGTAGCGACGGACGACGAGGACGCGACGGTAGGGCAGCGCCACGGCGAGCTCACTGGCGGCGTGTCCTCGTGCTCATGGCCCCAGTCCGTGGTGCTCGTGCCCGTGGTCGCCGCTGCCGTGTCCATCTCCGTGTCCCGTCCGTGCTGTCGTACCCGCCTGATTTCCCATCGCCCGTGCCTCCCCCCGCACCTGCAGCGACGCCAGGTCCCGCTGGTAGGTCGGATCGCTGGGGTCGATCTTGGGCCACTTGCTCATGTCGTCCGGCACGAACAGCCCGACCATGTGGGCCATCGCGCCCTTGACGCGGGTCTCGCCCGTGGGATTGTCGTACTCGCCGACTACCCGGTACCTGTGGTTGGCCTTGAGCTTGAGCCCTTCGCCGCTCACGCCGTAGAGCTTGCGGCTCATCTTGATCACCTTCCCGTGGAGTCCCGGGTGGCGACCACGCTGGTGATCACCTTGCCGGTCTCCGCGTCCTCCAGCCGCACGCGGACGCCGTAGTCGTGCATGTGGCCGCCGACGCCGAGCAGCCGGCCGCCGACCGGCAGAGTGAACTCGTACGCCTTCGACGACTTGCCCGGGGGCACGTCGAAGGTGTTGCTGCCGCCGACCGTGAGGTTCACGTCCATGTAGATCGGCAGGGAGTTGACCGGATGCGGATTCTGATTCTTGGGCGTCCACAGCATGGTGAGCTTCAGGAAGACGCCCTCGAGGTCCTTGCCGGTGTCGTTGTGCCACGCCACGTACATGCCGAGCCGCATGCCCGGCGTCATCGGCACGCCGATCGTCTTGGGGACGCTGACCTCGTCGTCGGTCTCGGTCCCCGCGCCCATCAGCCGCTCGGCGGCCGGATAGAGCAGCTGGCGCCGGCTGAAGTTGACCATGATCAGGTGGTGCATGACGTGCCGGGGCACCGGCTGGCCTTTGGCATCGACCAGGTCCACCCGGAAGCCGCGGAACCAGCCGTCGATCGGCCACTCGAAGTTCTGGACCGGGGTGTCGTGCGACATGCCCAGATCCATCATCCCGTGGTCTTCCATCGGCGGCATGTTGGGCAGATCGTATGGGCCGGCCGTGATCGTGAGCTCGTGCTTCGACGAGTC
>CAWHQC010000008.1:0-6636 GCA_963831425.1 uncultured Gemmatimonadales bacterium
AGCGCCGGAAGTATACGTTCGAGCGCCACCCCGCGGGATGCCTTGAGCACGACGAGCTCACCGCCGTGGAGCCGCGCGGCCACGAGCGGTCCGAGGGTGAGCGGATCCGGCGCCGTGATCAGCCGCCCGCCCAGCCGGGCGGCGTACGGCGCGAGCGCCGGCACGAACTCGCCCACGGCGCCGAGGAGGTCCGGCTCGAGCGCCACCAGCTCCGCGGCGATCTCCGCGTGCAGCGCCGGCGCCTCCGGGCCGAGCTCCCGCATCGTCCCGGCGATGAACACCAGCCGCCGCCCGGCGCGCAGCGCTCGCGCCGTGGCGATCACCGCGCGAAAGCTCTGCGGGTTGGCGTTGTAGCAGTCGTTGAGAATCGTGAGGCCGCCCTGCTCCAGCAGGTCGCCCCGGCCGGTGGGGAGCGCGAACTGCTCCAGCGCGCGGCCCGCGGCCGCGCGGTCGAGATCGAGCGCCTCGACCACCGCCCACACCCGCGCCGCGTTGTCCGCCTGGTGCAGCCCGCGCGCGGCGAGCGTGAACGTGACGCCGCCGAAGGTGAGCACCGGCCGCGCGTCGGGGCCCTGCTCCAGACGATCGGGGACCAGGTCGGCACCCGTGAGACCCGCTGTCCGCACCACGCGAGCGCGCTGGCGGGCGCCCGCCGCCAGCGCCGGTGGGTCGGTGCCGACCACGGCCAGGGGCACCCCGTCGGTGAGTGCCAGCTTCTCCGCCACCACGCCCGCCAGCGATCCGAACCCTTCGAGGTGCCCCGCCACCGCGCAGGTGACAATCGCGAGCGTCGGCTCGATGATCTCCCGATACCGCGCCACCTCGCCGGGCAGATTGGCGCCCGCCTCGACCACCAGCGCCTCGGTCCCCTCGGGCGCCTCGAGGATCGTAGTCGGCACGCCGATCAGATTGTTGAGGTTGGCCCGGGTGGCGTACACCGCGTACCGGGTGCCGAGCACCGCGGCGAGCATCTCCTTCGTACTGGTCTTCCCGTTCGTCCCCGTGATGGCGATGACGGGCCCGGTCAGCTCGCGCCGCCGCTCCCGGGCGAGCAGCCCCAGCGCGCGCAGCGTATCCGGCACCGCGAATGCTTCGAGCCCGGCCGGCACCGCGGCGCCTTCCCGGACCACCGCGCCCGTAGCACCCGCGGCCGCCGCCGCCTCGAGATAATCGTGGCCGTCGAACCGCTCGCCGGCGAGCGCCACGAACAGCGTGCCCGGGACCACGGCCCGGGTGTCGGTCAGGATCCGGGTGAACGTCACGCTTGGTTCGTCCCGCCGCGGCAAGCCGAGGGCCTGGCGGACGCGTCGCCGCGGTCCAGGCGCTCACGCGTCCCCTCCCGTGGCCGCCCGGACGATGTCGCGCTCGTCGAACGGCACCTTCTCGGTGCCGAGCACCTGATAGGTCTCGTGCCCCTTCCCCGCCAGCAGCAGCGTGTCGCCCGCCCTGGCCTCGCGGAGTGCGGCGTGGATGGCGGCCAGCCGGTCGGCAATGCTGAGATGGGGCACGGTGCCCATCCCCCGCTCGATGTCGGCGATGATCGCGTCGGGGTCTTCGGTGCGCGGATTGTCCGAGGTGGCGATCGCGAGGTCCGCGCCCTCCGCCGCGATCCGGCCCATGAGCGGCCGCTTGCCGCGGTCCCGGTCGCCGCCGCATCCGAAGACGACGATGAGCCGCCCGCCAGTAAGCGGCCGGAGCGTCGCGAGCGCCCGCTCGAGCGCATCCGGGGTGTGGGCATAATCCCGGAGCACGATGCAGGGCACCTCCGAAATCCGCTCCATCCGTCCCGGCACCTGCGGCGCGGCCGCCAGCCGCGCCGACCACGTCGTCCAGCGGCTGCCCCAGCGCGAGAGCGCACGCCGCGGCCGCCAGCGCGTTGGAAACATTGAAGTCGCCGAGCAGCGGCAGCGCGGCCTCGGCGCAGCCGAAGCGGCCTTCGAGCCGGAACCGGCTGCCCGCCGCGTCGAGCACGATGCCGGTGGCCCGCACCTCGGCCGCGGAGTCCACGCCGAACGTCACCCGGGGCCCGCGACGCGGCATGATCCGCCAGGCGGCATCGTCGAGATTCACCACCTCGACCCCGCCGAGGCTCAGCAGCCCGGCCAGCTTGAGCTTGGCCGCCAGATAGGACTCCATGGTCCCGTGGTAGTCGAGGTGATCGCGGGTCAGGTTGGTGAACACGCCGGCCGCGAAGCTGAGACCGTCGAGCCGCCCCTGGTCGAGACTGTGCGAGGACGCCTCCATGACCACGTGCGTGGTGCCGCGCGCGAGCAACCCCGCCAGGGTGGCCTGGAGATCGATCGGTCCGGGCGTCGTGAGCGAGCCCGCGGTGGAGTCGAGCGCATCGCCGCGGCCGTCGAACGCGCCCAGCGTGCCGATGCTGCCCGCGGTGTCGCCGGCGTTGAGCAGGTGCCGGAGCAGTCCCGTCGTCGTGGTCTTGCCGTTGGTGCCCGGTGATCCCGATCAGCGTCAGGCGGCGGCCGGGGTGCCCGTACCAGGCCTGCCCGAGCGTGAGCGCCGCGCGCCGCCCGTCGCGCACGAGGATCTCCGGTACGCCGGCGCTGCTGGGTGCTCTCGACCACCACGGCCGCGGCGCCCCGCCGCACCGCGTCGGCGACGAAGCGGTGCCCATCCGCCTGCGAGCCGCGCACGGCGACATAGAGCATGCCCGGCTCGATCGTGCGACTGTCCATCCCTACGGCCGTTGGCGCGGGGCCGTCGGCCGGCGCGCCGATGAGCAGGTCGGCACGGCGGAGCTCGTCCAGCAGGTCGGACCAGGCGAGAGGCATCGAGGGGCGCTCCTGAGCGGTTCGGGTTATTCCGCCAGCACCAGCACCGACGCGCCCGGCGCGGCGTTCTCTCCCGCCGCGGGCACCGTCCGCACGATCCGGCCCAACCCACGCAGGTTCACCCGGAACCCTCGGCGGTGCAGCGCGAGCGCCGCCTCGCGGATCGAGCGGCCGGTGACGTCGGGCACCGGCCGCGGCGTGGTGTCGGCTTTCGGCGGGCGATACGGCAGCGTGATCACCACGGGCGCCGGCCCGGGCGCGGCAGCCTGCGGCCTGGGGAGCGCGGGCGGCGCGGAATCGTTGGCCGCCATCCGCCCGCGGTCGATCGCCACCCGGCGCGAGGCCAGCGCCTGCTGGAGCATCTGCCGCGTCATCGGCGCCGCGGTGGACCCGCCGTAGTAGCTGCCTCGCGGGTTGTCGATCTTGACGATCACCACCAGCTGCGGGTGATCGGCCGGAAAGATGGCCGCGAACGACGCGGTGTACTGGCCGTGCACGTAATGGCCGTCGACGAAGCGCACGGCGGTGCCGGTCTTCCCGAGCACCGCGTAGTTGGCGAGCTGCGCCCGCTCACCGGTGCCCTCCGCGCCCGCCGCCTCCCGGAGAAACTCCCGCAGCTCGGACGCCACCTCCGAAGTCACGACCCGCCGCACCGGCTCCGGCCGGTGCCGGTACAGGAGCTTGCCCTCCGGGTCGCGCACCTCGCGCACCAGCGTCGGCGCGAGCAGCACGCCGTCGTTGGCGATGGCGGCGTAGGCTGCCGCGAGCTGCACCGGCGTCACCGCGAACTCGTACCCCATCGCCAGGCTGGCACGGGTGTACATCGGCTGCCAGCGGTGCGGGAAGGTCAGGATCCCGCGCGACTCGCCGGGAAATTCGGCGCCCGTCGGCGTGCCGAAGCCGAAGTCCCGCAGCATCTCGAACTGTTCCTCCGGCCGCAGCCGCTGGGAGAACTTGGCCATCGCGATGTTGCTCGACACCTGAACCGCGCCGGCCAGCGTGAGCATGCCGTGGGAGACATGGGTATCGGTGATCCGGCGGGTCCGGCCGCGCGACGTGGTCGGCATGTTCCACACGCCGTCTTCGCCCGAGACCGCGTCCGATGCGGCCACCCGCCGGTGCATGAGCAGCGCGGCGGCGGTGAACAGCTTGGCCGTCGAGCCGGGCTCGAACGGATCGGTGAACGTCGAGGCGCTCGGCGCGCCGCCGCTGGCCGCCTGCCTGGACGCCAGCGCCAGCAGCTCCCCGCTGTTGGGATCGAGGAAGACCACGTCACCGCCCTCGGCCCGCATCTCCCGGATCGCGTCGTCCAGGCCGCGCTCCGCGATCTCCTGCAGCTCCGCATCGAGCGTCAGCGTGACGTCGTTCCCCGCTACAGGGTCGCGGGTCTTCCGCCCCGGCGAGTCGTAGCGCCGCCCCGCCCGGTCCTTGAGCAGCACCGCCTCGCCTGGTCGTCCGGTCAGGAGCGAGTCGAGCGACCCTTCGAGGCCCGCTGCGCCCACCGACCGGTCGGGTGCCAGGCCGCCGATGATCGGCCGCGCGAGATCACGCGAGGGATAGAACCGCTGGAACTCGCCCGCGAGATGGATGCCCCGCACCTGCCGGAGCGGCTGAACCTGGGTCGCGTTGAAGGGCCCGTCGAGATAGATCCAGCGTTTCCGCGCCTGGAACTCGCGATCCAGCGCCGGCGCCGAAACGCCGAGGTTCCGCACCAGGAGAACGAAGGCCGAGCGGATGTCTTCCAGTTCGTTGGGCGCGATGCCGACGTGGTAGAACTCCTGGGTGATGGCGAGTGGGATTCCGTTCCGGTCATAGAGCGCGCCCCGGCGGGCGGGCAGCACCACCTTCTCGGTGCGCTGGCGCGAGGCCTCCTGTTCCCAGCGCTCGGCCTCGACGATCTGGAGCTGGGCGGCGCGCGTCAGCACCGCCAGGATGCCCACGGCGAATCCGAACTGGATGGCGGCGATGCGCGCGGTCGGCTTGGCCATCAGCGCGCGGCCGGGCCGGCCGGCGGCATCGCGAAGAGGACGAACTCCGAATCGGACGGCTCGTGCAGGCCGAGCGCGTGCTCCACGATCGGCACCAGCACCTGCCGGCTCGAGCCCACCCGGATCCGCCGCTCGAGCTCGCCCCGCCGGGCCTCGAGTGCCATGCGCTCCTCCCGGAGGTCCCGCAGCCGGCGCGCGGTGCGGAAGCCCGCCGCCTGCCGCGCGGTGATGGACCCGAGCACGCCGAGGAGCAGAACGAGCCAGAGCACCAGCCAGTGCCGACCCTTAAGCCGCATTGCCCGCCTGGAAGATTCGGAGGTGCGCGCTGCGCGCGCGCGGATTGGCCGCGAGCTCGTCCGCGTCCGGCGCGATCGGTTTCCGCGGCACCAGTCGGCCGAGCGGACGTCCGCGGCAGGTGCACACCGGCTGCCGCGGCGGGCAGATGCAGGCGCTCGCCCACTCGCGGAACGCCAGCTTCACCAGGCGGTCCTCGCCCGAGTGATAGGTGATCACGGCCAGCCGCCCACCCGGCGTGAGCGCGTCGCGCAACGCGGGCAGCGCCCGCCCCAGCCCGGCGAGCTCGTCATTGACCTCGATGCGCACCGCCTGGAACAACCGGGCGAAATCCGACGGGCCCGACCGCGGACCCAGGGTGGCGCGCACGGCGTTGATGAGATCGTCGCTGATGGCGAACGCCTGGCGGGCGCGGCGGCGCACGATTTCGCGCGCCAGCCGGCGCGCCCGGCGCTCGTCGCCATAGTCGGCGAACACCCGGGCCAGCTCCGGCTCGTCGGCTTGGTTGAGGAACTCGGCAGCAGGCCGCCCACTCGCGCCCATCCGCATGTCCAGCGGCGCGCCAGGACGGAAAGTAAAGCCGCGGTCCGCCTCGTCCAGTTGCCGGGAGGAGACGCCGAGGTCGAGCAGGATGAAGTCGGGCCGGAAGGCCGCCACCGCGGCCAGAGCCTCGGGGGACGCGTACGACGCCTGCAGGTACTGCATCCCTTCGTCCCCCAGCCGGCGGCGGCTCACGGCGATCGCATCGCCGTCCCGGTCGATGCCGAGCACCTCCGCTCCCGCGCGCCTGAGCGCCTCGGCATGGCCCCCGTCGCCCAGCGTCGCGTCCACGACCCGCCGCGCCCCCTCGGCCGCGGAGAGCACCGGGCCCAGAAGAACCGGGACATGCACAGGCGTCGTGGGATCGGCCATGTCCGTCAGCGGTGGGATGGAAACGAAACACCCCGTCCAGCGGGACGGGGTGGCACGTTCTCGACAGAGGGAGCGGGGCTGACGGGGCTCGAACCCGCGACCTCCGCAGTGACAGTGCGGCACTCTAACCAAGCTGAGCTACAGCCCCTTGGAACGGCGGGGTGAATATAGAGGGTCGGGAGAGGTGAGTCTAGGGACAGTCGCGGGTCGCCGGTCGCGAGTCTCGACGCCCAAGGTACGGCGTCCATCACGACCCGCGACCCGCGACCCGCGACTCACTTGCAATAGGCCTTCAACATCGACGCCACCCGCGGCTTGTACTGCTTGATGATCCCGAGATTCTTGTCCACCGCCTCCGGGTTGACCGACCGCCCCGCCGTGAGCGCCGTCTCGGCTTCGCCGAGGAGCGTCTCCTCCTGCTTGGCTAGATCGCAGGACTTCTGCTTCTCCGCCTGCGGATCGATCTGGGGCACCTGGAACAGCGTGGCCAGGCCGAGCAGGTAGTTCGAGGCCGGCTGCACCTTGCCCGCCGGGTTGGCGGCGGCGACGGCCATGCGCAGCAGCTCGGCCGCGCCCTGGAGGTCCTGCGGCTGCTGCAGTAGCGGGGCCGCGCCCGTGTACAGCAGCGCCGCCGCGTTCTCCTTGGCCTGCGG
>CAWHQC010000009.1:0-79823 GCA_963831425.1 uncultured Gemmatimonadales bacterium
AGCCCTCGCCCCGCGACGCAAGGCACCGATTGAACGCGGCGCCTCACCGCGCCACGATTTCCCCCGCCCGGTCGAGTCCGCGCCGGAAAAACACCGGTCCGACCGACTCATTCAGCGCAATGACGCCCACGATGAGCAC
Source organism: uncultured Gemmatimonadales bacterium (assembly GCA_963831425.1). Lineage (GTDB taxonomy): Bacteria > Gemmatimonadota > Gemmatimonadetes > Gemmatimonadales > GWC2-71-9 > CAVVWJ01. Next base: position 140 of record CAWHQC010000009.1, read on the forward strand.
CTGCATGGCCGCCCCCAAGCCTGGCAGCCGGTCCGCCACGATCGTGGCCAGCCCCAGCGCCACGCCCGCCTGGGAAACGAGCCCGGTCCAGACGTGCTGCACCACGACCGGCTCCGCCTTCCCCAGACGGGCACCCGTCCGGGACCCCGCGTACACCGCTCCCAGCCGGACCACAGCCACGCCCAGGGCCAGCGGCCAGACCTCGGCGAAGGCGCCCAGGTGGAGCTCCGCGCCGGCCATCGCGAAGAAGATCACGAAGACGGGGACCGCCATCAGGTGGAGTGTCTCGACCAGCGGCTCCGCGCGTACAGGGGCCACGTTCTCGACGAAGAAACCCGCCACGAGGAGGCTCAGCAGAAGCTCGAAGCCCAGTGCTTGCGCCGCCGCCGCCGTCGCAAACACCACCACCACGGCAAAGACCACGAGCTCCCGCTTGACGTACCTGAGATACAGGCTCAGGACCCCGCCTACGAGCGCTCCGGCAAAGATGGACCCCAGCACCTCCCGGAGCAGCCCCAGGAGAATCTCCGGCGCTCCGGTCGTCTCATTGCCCAGGCTTCCCTGGGCCAGACTGAAGGCTACCGTGAAGAGGAGGATCACCGCCACGTCCGCCACCAGCACGACCCCGAGTGTGGTCTTGGCGAGCGGGCCGCTCGCCCGGGACTCGGTCAGCAGCGCGAGGGTGACCATGGGGGAGTTGACGGTCAGGGTTGCCGCGAAGAGCAGGGACACGAACACGAGCGGCGCGGCATCGAGCCCGGCGAGAAATGGAATCCAGTGCCGGGCGAGCAGCGCCGTCGCCCAGAGGGCGAGCAGCACCCCGCTGCCCTGGAGGGCCAAGATCCAGAGAATCGCCCGGTGGCGCTGCCGCAGATCGGCGATCCGCAGTTCGGCGCCGGCCAGCAGCCCGATCAGGCCCACCGCGAGCCGCTTCATCATCCCGAGATCCTCGAGCACCCCGGCGGGTACGATGCCGGTGATCGACGGGCCGAGCGCGAGGCCGGCGAGCAGATAGCCCACGAGGCGTGGGAGGCCGGAATCGTGCGCCAGTGCGCCGAAGGTGTCGGCGGTGAGGAGGAGGATTCCGAAGAGGAACAGAGACCGCGGCGCGATGACACCCTCGGTCGGCACCCGGAGGGGCTCCAGCAGCACCGCGCCGCCCACCAGCAGCGCGAGCACGACCAGCCGCCGTATCACGGGGCCCTCCCCGCCGGCTCCGGCTCGGCCGCGGGCTGCGCCTTGGCAGCCTCGGGCTCGAGCGAGGTGAGGAACGCCGCCGATTCCCGGCTGGCCACGACCTCGAACAGCAGCACGGAAAGGAGCGTCGCCGTGAGCACGAGTCGCGGATTCAGATCCGGCCGCACTTGGGCGTAGTTGACGGCGATCGCCACCCCGATCCCGCCCTGCGCCAGCAGTCCGCGGGCCAGCCCTGGCGTCCTCATCTCAGGGGGAGCCACGTGCATCCCCGCAATCCGGCCCCCGAAATACCGCGCGCCCAGCCGGATGGCCACGAACGCCGGGGCGATGAACAGGAGGTCCACCGATCCGGGGCTCCAGGCGGCCCCGGCGAAGATCAGGAGCGCGAGGTAGACCGGCCGCTCGGTGGCGAGGAGGAGGCGGGTCACATCGCGGTGTGAGCTCCCGCTGTTGGACAGGATGAAGCCCAGGATGAGGTTGGTGTAGATGGGCGAGAGGTTGAGATAGTAGCTCGCGCCGCTCGCCACCACGATCGCCCCGGCCAGGGCGACGAAGAGACGGCTGGCCCCTTCGGGCTCCTCCGCCGAGCCGCGAGGGCCGAGGAAGAGGTGGAAGAGCACGCCGCTGGCCACGCCAACGGCAAGATTGATCACCGCCCACTCCGTAGCGGTGGGCGTCCGGACGGCGGGTGCGACCTCGCCCTGATGATAGATGGCGAGCACGAGGCCAAAGGCGACGACGGCGACGAGCGCGTCGATCCGCGCGGTGAGCTGCAGAACCGGCAGGATCGGCGCCCGGACGCGCGCACGTCCGGCGAAGGCGTCGACGGCGGCGGGTGAGCTCAGCGTGGCGATGGCCGCCAAGGTGACCGCTTGCACCACCACGTCGGGCCAGGCCTGCCCGGCGACGAAGCGGAACAGGGCAAGCAGCGCTCCGAGCGCCGCCAGAAAGGTTGCCAGGGCCTCGGCGAACGCGGTGGCTACATGGCCCGGCGGCAGCAGGGCGAGTGTCGGCAGGCGGAAGTAGCTGCCGAGCAGCATGCCGAGCCAACCCGCGGCGAGGCTGACGATGGGCGTGAGATCCTGGACCTGGCCCGCCCCGAGCAGCCCCGACACGCGCGGGCCGAGCAGCACGCCAAGCAGCACGTACTCGGCCCCACCGACATAGCCGTAGCGATCGCGCAGCCGATCGAACAGCACGTAGGCGAGGATGTACCCGACGGCGACGACGGCGAGCGCGGTCAGCGTGGTCTGCATCGTGGCGACACGTCCCGGTGTGAGCGACTGATGCTAGCGCCGTGTGCCGCGCCGGGCTAGATGGTGACGCAGGACACTGAGTGACTCGCGCGATCGCGGGTAGGTTTGTGCCCCTACTGCCGGCAGCACACCACGCGAAGGAGACACCGATGCCGAAGCTCGCCTCGCTGGACGATCTGCTCGTCCACGAACTGCAGGATATCTACAACGCAGAAGGTCAGATCCTGAAGGCGCTTCCGAAAATGATGAAGGCCGCCACGCACCCCGAGCTCAAACAGGCCTTCGAGGAGCACCGCAAGCAGACGGAAGGTCAGGTACATCGCCTCGAGCAGGCCTTCAAACTGCTCGGCGTGCCCGCCAAGGGCCGGAAGTGCGAGGGTATGGCCGGCCTGATCGAGGAAGGCAAGAAGGTGATGGAACAGGACGCCGAGGCGCCGGTCATGGACGCGGCGCTCATCTCGGCGGCGCAGAAGGTCGAGCACTACGAGATCGCGAGTTACGGCTGCCTCTGCACCTACGCGGAGATGCTCGGCTACGACCAGGTGCACGAGCTGCTCGGCCAGAACCTGGACGAGGAAGAGACGACCGACCAGAAGCTCACCGCGCTGGCCGAAAACGTGATCAACCAGGAAGCGGAAGACGCAGAGGAAGAAGAGGAAGAGGTCGAGCGCGAGGTCTGACGCCGAGCGAGCCGTACCGGCCGCCCATGCCAGCGACTCCTGACATGGGCGGCCGCCTCCGGCAGCTTACGGCTCCCGATGCGGATTCGCGAGCAGCCGCTCGGTGAAGTCCACTCGCTCGGCGAGCTCGGCGACCTGAGCACGGAGGCCGTCGATCTCATCCAGAATCTCGCCGGGGATCACGCCACCATGCGCCGCCTCTTCAGGATCCCACCGCCGGATCAGCCGACCGTCGGCGTCCCTGAACGACCCACCCGCAATGAGAATGATGTCATAGAGCCACCAGAGGCCCACGCCGCCGAGGGTGAGGGCCATGAGCACGCCGGTGCCCGGCTTGTTGACGTAGAAGCGATGCCCGCCGAATGGTCCAAGGACGGCAGCGAGGGCGAGCGCCACGCCGCGCGACTTTGCCGAGACAATGTCCGGCACGTCCTGGGTGTCGTGCATGGGGGCAATATCCGCGGTTGGCCGGAGCGTGTCCACGGGGAAGTTCGAGGGAGCGCGCCCGGCAGGATTCGAACCTGCGACCCACAGCTTAGAAGGCTGTTGCTCTATCCAACTGAGCTACGGGCGCGAGAACGCGTGCAGGGGACGGCGGAACTCCCCGTCGGAGACAAGCTAGGTGGGGACGCCGGCGCGCGGCAAGCCGCCGTGCAGACGCCTCGCGCCCAGGGGAGCCGCGCGTCGGCTTGGTGAGTGGAATCACCGAGGAGCGTCGGTAGGGCAGGTATCATGAGCCCTCCGATCCCCGTCGCGCGGAAGAGGATGCCGGCGGACCGGGCAGACAGGCGAATGCCACCTATTCGACGGTGCCGCTCGAGCACCGCTGTGAGGCCTTATGCAAGTACCTTCGCCAACACGCTTCGCCATGCTTGCCGCGCTACTCGGCGGCCTGGCATGTGCCCGAAACAACGCTGAATCCGACCAGGTTGGCGCAGCGCGGGACTCGACTGCCGCCACGTCCGACTCGGCCAGCCCTAACCAGACGAAATCCGGCGTGACCGACACGAAGACCGGTAAGTCGACGCTCGGTCCGAAGGTCACCCAGACGCGCCCCGATCAGGGCCAGCCGGTGACGTCCAAAGGCGATACGATCAATCCGGGAGTCGACAGCTCTACGACGGCGAAGTAACCGGAGGAGTTTGGCACACGAACGGGACGCGGACCCAGGTCCACGTCCCGCTCGGCATTCTCGCTATCTCGATCGAACCATCGGGGCGCCGGGATTCGAACCCGGGACCTCCTGCTCCCAAAGCAGGCGCGCTACCGGACTGCGCCACACCCCGAACGCGCTGAACAGTAACCCGGGGCCGGTGGCCTCGCCACGCGGCGCCTCACTTCAGCCGTACGTGAGTGGGCGCGTACACCTCCAGGCTGGCGCCCGGTGCGGGCACGGGGTCCCCATTGGAGAGCCGCAGGTCCATGCGCGTCTCTCCCACTCGGCCGATGACGTGCGGATGATTTCCCATGTCCACCACGCGCTCGACGCTGAGGGTGAAGCCCGGAGTCCCGAGGCCGAGCCGGACAGCGCCGGGTGGAACGGCGATGAGATCACCATTGTAGGGGAGCACGGTGTAGCCCAGCAGCTCGGCCACGGTCCGGTCGGCCGGAGAACGATAGACCATCGCCTTCGGCCCGGCGGCTCGGAGCACGCCGTTCACCAGGATCACCAGGTGATCGGCCAGGCGAAACGCCTCTTCGCGATCGTGGGTGACGATGACTGTGGTAGTGGCGAAGGTGGCGAGGAGGCCCGGCAGGTCGTCGAGGAGGTGGAGCCGGGCGATGCGGTCGATGCCCGAGAGGGGCTCGTCCAGCAGCGTCACCGGCGCGCGGAGCGCGAGAGCGCGCGCGAGGTTCACTCGCTGGGCTTCGCCGCTCGAGAGCTGCCGGGCGGTGCGGTCGAGCAGGGTGCCGATCCCGCACTCGCCCGCCACCTCGGCGATTCTTGCAGGCCGCTCGGCCGGGGAGACCCCCCGCAGCTCGAGTGCAAGCTCGAGATTACGCCGCACGCTGCCGCTGACGAAGATCGGCTCCTGGAACGCGAGCGCCGTGTTCGGCGGTCGCGCCTCGCCGGCGCGAGACTCGGCGTCGCCGATCAGAACCCGCCCGCGCGCCGGTCGGTCGAGACCGGCCACGACCCGGAGCAGCGTCGTCTTGCCGGCCCCGTTGGGCCCGAACACCGCCGTGGTGGTGCCGCTCGGGAAGGAGAGCGCGGAGACGTCGAGCACGTTCCGGCCCCCGCGCGTGACGAGGACCTGCTCCAGCGTCACGTCCATCAGCCTGCGCGACGCTGCTGCAGCGCGGTCAGCGCCAGATTGACCAGGAAGGCGAGCAGCAGCAGCACCAGCCCCAGCGCGAGCGCCACGGGGAGGTTGCCGCGGCTGGTCTCGGTCACTATCGCGGTGGTGAGCACGCGGGTGCTGCCCCGCAGGTTGCCACCGACCGTCATCGAGGCGCCGACCTCCGAGACGATCGCGCCGAATCCCGCCATCACGGCCGCGAGCAGGCCGAGCTTGGCCTCACGGCTCAGGATCCACAGCGCGCGGAGCCGGTTGGCCCCGAGCGAGGTGAGCAGGTCGGGAAGCTGCGGGGGCAGTGCCTGGACCGAGGCGGAGGTGAAGCCGATCACCAGCGGCGTCGCGATGAGGAACTGCGCCAGGACCATCGCGCGCCGGGTGTAGATGAGGCCGAGCCCGCCGAACGGACCGCTTCGAGTGAGGAGCAGCCACACGACCAGTCCGACCACCACGGGTGGCATGCCCATGCCCGTATTCACGAGGGCGAGCAGGAACGTCCTGCCACGGAACCGACCGCGGGCAATCGCATAGCCCAGCGGCACGCCGGCCACCATCGCCAGCAGGGTAGCCGCGCCGGAGATGGCGAGGGTCCGCAGGATGATCGACCACAGCTCAGGATCGCCCCGGCCGAGGAGGCGCAGGGCTTCAGCGAACCCCTGCGCCAGATCGCTCACGGGAGCTCCCGGGCCGGCCGAGATTCGCTTCGTCCTTCCCCGCGTCGGGGTAGAACAGCGGCTGTCCGAAACGGGCCCGGCCGAAAGCGCCGATGAGGCGCTGGGTGGACGGCGCGATCATGAAGGCGACGAACGCTCGCGCCTCCCGGAGGCGGACCGCCGGATGCTTCGTCGGGCTCACCACATACGCGTGGTAGATGTTCAGGAGCGAGGGCGCACCCTCGACCAGTGGCACCAGGGTCAGGCGGTCTCCAAGCGCGAGAAACGTCGCCCGGTCGGTGAGCGTATAGGCCTGCCGCTGCTCGGCCACGAGCAGCGTCGCGCCCATCCCCTGCCCGGTTTCCTCGCGGCGCGGGATGCTCTTCGGATAGATTCCTGCCAGCTTCCAGAGCTCCAGCTCCTTCTTCTCCGTACCCGAGGCGTCACCCCGGGAAATGAACGGGCTGCTGCGGGCGATCCGGGCGAGCGCCTGGGCGGGGTCCGTGAGACCGCGGATGCCGGCCGGGTCGGCCTCGGGGCCGACGAGCAGGAAGTCGTTGTGCATCACCAGCCGGCCCTCGACCAGATCGCCGGAAGCGACATACTCGCGCTCGCTGGCCGGGGCGTGGACGAGCACGGCGTCGGCGTCGCCGCGTCGGGCCATCTCGAGCGCGGCCCCGGTGCCGACGGCGATGACCTTGACGCGGACGCCCGACTGCTCCTGGAACACCGGCAGAATGGAGTCGAGCAGGCCGCTATCCTGGGTACTGGTGGTGGTGGCGAGGACGATGTCCCGCGGCTGCTGGGCAGCGGCCGGCAGCGGCGTATGCGTCCACAACAGGATTGCCGCGAGCGCGGGAACGATGCGTTTCATCAGTATTTCACCTGTGCCTGCGCGAGCAGCCTTCCCCGGCGAACGCCCGGATCTCCGACCCTCCGCGAGAGGAACTCGAGCGTGAATCTGGTGGAGGGACCGAACGGGCGCACGTTGGCGCCCAGGCTCCAGGCGCGGATCTTCGACTGGTCGGAGACGCCGGGGCGCTCGAACTCCTCATACCGGCCGACGAGCTGGATCTCGGGCACCACGGCGGCCGCGCCGAGCAGATACCAGCCCCTGTCATCGGCGGTTCGGGCGAGGTCGCGGGACTGCCCGAGATATTCGCCGCGGGCGACGAACCGCTCATCGGCATACGCGGCCTCGGCACCATAGCGGGTGCTGTCGCCGAAGTAGCGCGCGCCGTTAAGGCCCAGGGTCAGGTGAGCCACGGGCCGCACCGCCACCCGCGCCACGCCGAGCACCGTCGAGTCGGCGTTGGAGGTGAGATTCGTCCCCTCGCCGTTGAAGAGGCCGGCGTCGACCGTAACCATCCTGCCGGCCGCGTACTCCCCCATGAGTCCGATGTCCCGCTTGGGCGCGAGCGAGTCCACGACCGCGGCCCGGTCGGCAGTCTCGACGTCGGCGAGTGACGTGATGTACTCTCCGGCGAACGGCGTCTTGAACTGTCCGGCCTGCACGGCCCACTGTGGGCGGGCAAACTTGACGTATGCGTCCGTGAGACTGACGCTGGCGCGGCCGGTCCCGACCGATCCGGTGCGAAACTCCCCCTGCAGGCGGTAGGTCACCGCCGGGGCTACGGTGCCCGCCGCGCCGAGGCGGGCCCGGTTGATCGAGGCGGTGAGGCCAATGTGTTCCTGCCAGGTCTCGCGCGCCTGCAGGTAGCCGCTGAGCCGGACGGTCGGCGCCTCGGCGGACTGGGCGGCGAGGGGCGCTACGGTGGTGAGCGCGAGCAGGGTCGAGCGGGCGGCGCGAGCCAGCATGCGCACCTCGGCTGGGGAGATTGCCGGCGGCAACGCTCCCAACCTATGGGCGTCCGCCCCGATAGGCAACAAGTTGCCTATCGGCCGAGGTAGCGCGCGAACGATTCCCGGGTGAATGCTGTCACGGCTTTCTGCCAGCGCTCGAACCCCACGACGAGGCGGCGGGCCTCCGGGCTGAGCCGGGAGCCGCCGTGGGCGCTGCCGCCGCGCGCGGTGAGCAGCACCGGACGGCCGAGGGCGCGCTCCATGCGCCGCACCCGGTTGAGGCAGGTGCGGTAGCTCCAGCCCACCGCCTTGCCCGCATCGCGGATGGTTCCGTATTCATCCACGGCGCGGAGGAACCGGAGGTAGTTGGGTCCCATCAGAAACAGGTTGTCGCAGAGCAGCCAGACCTTGAGCCGCGGGGCGAGTCGGGGCGAGGCGGGGGTGCGGGCGGAGGGCATGTGGGCTGCTCCGGGGGCTCAGCGTGCTGCGCGCAACGCGCCGGCCAGCGCGCGGAGCGCGCGGCCTCGGTGACTGACGGCGTCCTTCTCGTCGGGGGTCGCCTCCGCGAAGGTGCGCCCGAGCTCATCGCTGAAGAAGAGCGGGTCATACCCGAAACCGCCGGAGCCCCGCGGCGCTTCGAGGATGCGACCGGTGCAGATCCCTTCGAACACCTCGGGGACGGCGCCGACTTCGCGCAGCAGCACGACCACGCAGCGGTACCGCGCCCGCCGGCGCGCCTCGGCGGCCCCACGGAGCCGGCGGAGCAGTTCGGCGTTATTGGCGGCGTCAACCTGCGCCGGAGTGCCGCTCGCCCCGGCCCACCGGCGCGAGCGCACCCCCGGCGCGCCGCCCAGCGCGAAGACCTCGAGCCCGGAATCGTCGGCCAGCGTGGGGCGGCTGCTGAGGCGTGCGAAGTACTCGGCCTTGCGGCGGGCGTTCGCCTCAAAGGACTCGCCGAGCTCGAGTGCGTCCTCCGCGGGACTTTCCCAGAGCCCGATCTCGCCGGGGAACACCAGGTCGATCCCGGCGGGCTCGAGCAGGCGGCGGATCTCGGGCTCCTTCCCGGTGCTTCGGGTGGCGGCGAGCAGCTTCACCAGTCGAGCACCCGCCGCTGGGCCGCGAAAAGCTCGGCGAGACCGCGCTCGGCCAGGTCGAGCAGCGCCTCGAGCTGGGTCCGCGAGAAGCTGTCATGCTCGCCGGTCCCCTGCACCTCGACGAACCGGGCGGGCTCGAGCATGACGATGTTGGCGTCCACGTGGGCGTCCCGGTCCTCGAGGTAGGCCAGATCGAGCCGCTCCTCGCCCTCGACCACCCCGACCGACACGGCGGCCACGAGCTGCCCGAAGGGCGACGGAATCCCGGTGCGCTCCGCCAGCCAAGCGCACGCGTCGGCCAGGGCCACGCAGCCCCCGGTGATGCCGGCGGTGCGGGTGCCGCCGTCGGCCTGAAGCACGTCGCAGTCGATCCGGATGGTGTGCTCGCCGAAGGCCATGGTGGCCATGGCGGCGCGGAGCGAGCGCCCGATGAGCCGCTGGATCTCCTGGGTCCGCCCACCCGGCCCGTTCCGCTCGCGGGAGGTGCGCTCGACGGTGGCGCGCGGAAGCATGGCGTATTCGGCCGTGACCCACCCTTCCCCACTCCCCTTCTTGAAGCCCGGCACACCGGACTCGACCGAGGCGGTGCAGTGCACCAGCGTGCCGCCCATCCGGATCAGACAGGAACCCTCGGCGTAGGGATTCGCGCGGCGCTCGAGCACGAGCGGCCGAAGCTGGCTGTTGGCGCGGCCATCAGGACGGGGCACGGAGATGCTCCACGAGGGAGGTTGTTGAAAAGCCGGGGAGAACGGGTACGCGGACGACGCGGCCGCCGCGGGCCTCGATCCAGTCCGCACCGACGATTTGCTCGCGCGGATAATCCGCGCCCTTGACGAGCACGTCGGGCTCGAGGGCCTGGATGAGCCGGAGCGGCGTGACGTCGTCGAAGATCACGACGCAATCGACCGCGGCGAGTGCGGCCAGCACCCGGGCGCGCGCGTCCTGCCCCGCCACCGGCCGGGCCGGCCCCTTGTCGAGCCGGCGCACGGAGTCGTCGCTGTTGAGACCGACCACGAGGGCATCACCTTCCCGCCGGGCGGCCTCGAGGAGTGCGACGTGGCCGGGGTGCAGCAGGTCGAACACTCCATTGGTGAACACCAGACGGCCGCGCTGTCCGGCGCGCCAGGCGACCGCCTCGTCAAGAGCGCGGACCTTGGTCGCGCTGCCGGACGAGGTCATTGCCCGCCGGCTCCGGTCGAGCCGAACAGCGCCTTCAACCAGGGCGGTGCGACGAACGTGGTGACCATCACCATGACGAGCACGGCGCCAAAGACCGACTCGCTGAGGATTCCCGTGCGGAGCCCGATATCGGCGAAGATCAGACCGACCTCTCCGCGCGGGACCATCCCGACACCCACGACGAGGCGGCGCATCGGCACCCAGGGCGCCGCCCAGCCGGCCACCAGCTTGCCGACGATGGCGATTACCACGAGCGCGCCGGCCACGAGGAGCGTGCCCCGTGCGGCGGGCGAGCTGGGGTCGAGCAGGCGGAGATCAACCGACCCGCCGACGCTCACGAAGAAGATCGGCGTGAAGATCGAGGCGATGGGCCGCACCTCGTGCTCGATGGTGTCGAACTGATTGGTGCCGGAGAGGATGATCCCCGCGGCGAAAGCGCCGATGATCAGGGCCGAGCCGGCCACGGCGGCAAGCGAGGAAAGCCCGAGCGCGAACGCGATGGCGAACACCGGCAGCACGTAGCGGACCCGCATCCGGACGATCAGGTCGAAGAGTCGCGGCACCAGGAACCGCCCCACGAGCACCGCCACGACCAGAAAGCCGACCGCCACCCCGAGCGTCCGCAGCACGCCAAGCGTCGTGATCGCGGCCCCGGCGGCGACGCCGGAGACGACGCTCAGGATCACCAGCCCCAGCACGTCGTCGATCACCGCCGCTCCGATGATCACCCGCGCCTCCCGGGTCGTCATCCGCCCCAGGTCGGAGAGCACCCGGGCCGTGATGCCGACGGAGGTGGCCGTGAGCGTGGCGCCGACGAAGATGGCCGAGGTCGTGAGGTCGCCCTCTCCGGTGGCGGGATGGGGGAGGTATGCCCAGTACCCGAAGCCGAGTCCAAAGGGCACGACGACGCCCACCACCGCGACGGCGAGCGAGGCGGAGCCCACGCGGAACATCTCCCTGAGGTCGGTCTCGAGTCCGATCTCGAAGAGGAGGAGCAGCACTCCGAGCTCGGCGAGAAGGTGAATCAGCTCGCCCGGAACTCCGGCGTCGGGGACGACGCCGAGCACGCTCCCGCCGAGCACCACGCCCGCGACGAGCTCGCCCAGGACCGCCGGCTGCCCCACGCGTTCGGCCAGCTCGCCCAGCAGCTTGGCGGCCACCAGGATCGTCGCAAGGGCGAGGAAGAAGCGCGGGATGTCCACCCCGCCCGACGCGGCGAGCGCGAGCACGTCAGAGCGGCGCCTCAGCGCGGGGATGCAGCATGAACGTGTGCTTGAAGAGCGGGAGATCGACGGTCTCGGCGTATCGGGTCTCGATGCTGATCTCGCCCCGGCCGCGTCGGATCTGGAAGTCGGGGGATTGGCCGAGGAGCGAGTCGGACTGGGCCAGCAGGTGGGTTTCGATAGCGTCGTCGGAGTTCTGGCCGGCGAAGCGCGCCTGCTCGCGCATGTCGTCGAGCAGCTCGTAATAGCGGAGATAAACGCCGCCGACGTGTACCCCGTAGTAGGCCACCCCCGCCAGCAGCGCGAGAGAGAGCAGGCAACCGAGGGCGCTGGCGCCCTGCCGGCGGCGGACGCTCACCATTGCGATTGCGCTCCTTCCACGATGTTGGTGACGAGCTTGTCGAGGGCCTTGTTGCGGCCGTCCAGCTCCTGTCCCGGGTCGTATTCGCCCTCCAGCACCAGTCCGCTCCGCTGCCAGAGCGGCTTGCCCTGCTTCTGGTCCATGATCTCGACCGACACGGTGATCTGGACCAGCCGCCGGGTGACGCTCACCGCCTGGCCTTCCCCGCCGCTGTACTGGACGGGGAGGTCGGGCTCGTAACGGACGATCGTACCCCGCACCAGCGCGTCGGCCTGGGTCTCGGAGGCCTGGCGGAGTCCGAGGCGGCTCTCGACCGCATCGCGCACGCGATCGGAGACTTCCTTGGTGAGCGTGGGCTCCGCGGTCTGGTTATCGAAGGGAAGCAGCGCCACCGTTTTGATCGTCGGCGGGAGGCCGCCGCCGGCAAAGCCGTACAGGCACCCGGCGAGGCCGACTCCCGCGAGGAGCGGAGCGAGCACTCGGCGGCCGGGCACCCTACGGCCGGCGATCGGTCCAGAGATCAGGCGCAAAGGTGGCCCGGGCGGTGGAGAGAAAGGTCAGATCGAGCTTGGCCGGCACGCTGGGCACGACGAGTCGAGCGCGGAGCGGCGCACCGGTGCTGTCGAGCGTGGTCTCCGCGCGGCCGACGACCTCGCCGGCGTGGCGCACCTCCGCGACCAGCCTGTGCGGCTGGTCCCTCGTCAGAACGTAGTTCACGGTGTCGGTGGCACCGGCGTACTGCCACGCGGTCACGGCGCGCTCACTTGCGCCCCGGAGCGCGGCCCCGTCGTCGGGGAGCCGGGCAATCCCGAACATCGCCCACATGAGAAAGTAGTTGGGCACCAGTTTCCTGACCGCGTCCGGAGGCTCGGCCCAGAGCGGGGTCTCTCCGATGACGACCGCGGCCGCCGGATTCGAGCCGAACGGCCCCGCGGCATCGAAACGCAGCGAATCGGGCGGGGCGATCCGCGCGCTGCCCCGTCCGCCAGCGCTGGAGCGCTCGTCCTGGAAGAGCCACTTGAAGCGATGCAGTCGGTGGTCCGGTGGTACGGTGGCCGCGACCCACCGGGCGACCTGCTCCCCGCTGGCGGGCGCCGCGCCGGCCGGCAGCACCGCGCCCGGGGCGCCGTGGCATCCGGCGAGCACGAGGGCAACATAGGCGGCGCGGATTCCACGGTCAACGAAAAGACGTTGCGGCATCAGTAGTTATAGCCGAAGAAGAAGCTGACGAACCCGGGGTCCTTCTGCGGGGCGGTCAGGCTGTAGCCCTGGAACCGATCGTTGCTGAACCGGCGGCCGACATCGAGCCGAAGTACCGTAAGGGGGCCGAGCGCCATGCGGAAGCTAACGCCGTAGCTGCCGAGGAGCGCGCGGTCGGTCGAGGTCGAGAAGCTGGCCTTGCCCACGTCCGTGAAGAGGCCGGCCTGAATTTCGGGGAGATCCAGGTCGCCGAAGGGCGTGCCCAGGGTGAGGTGGGTGAGCAGCGGCACGCGGAGCTCCTGATTGAACATGAACGCCTCGGAGCCGACGATGTAGCCGAACTGCGGGTAACCGCGGAGCGCGAGCGTGCCGCCGAGATTCACCCGGCGCGGTCGATCGCCGGCGCTGTAGAAGCCAAAGGCCCGCAAGGCCCACGCGCTCCGCTGGCCAAGTCGGAAGTAGCGGCGCCAGTCGCCCGAGAGCAGGTAATCGTCGAAGCGCCCGTTGGAGAAATCGCTGGAGATCCCGGCGGTGAGCGCGAGCCGACCGCCGTCGATGGGCCCGCTCGGGATCCAGAGCGCATTGTCGCGAACGTAGCTGAGGTAATTCGATGCGATCCAGCCGACGCGGCGGGGCTCGTCGACCGGCAGCGTGAAGTCCACGCGGTCTGAATGCTCGAGCACGACGGTGCCCTCGATCCGCGTGAACCGCGTCAGCGGGTAGCGGAGCAGGCCCAGTACGCCGTAGGCCGTCTCGTTGTAGGCGATGACCTGGTCACCTTCGAAGTTGCGGCTCTTGGTGCGGTACGCCCCGAAGCCCCAATTGACCCGGCGGGACTGGTTCAGGTACACCGCGCTGCCGCTCAGGTTGGTGAGGATGCTGCCGAGCTGGCGGCCCTGATAGGAGGAGAGCGAACCGTACAGCACGTTGTCGCCCAGCAGATCGCTTGCGACGAAGTAGACGCCCTGGGCGCCGCCGTAGCCCGGAATGATCACCGCGTCGCCCGCGGCGAAGTCGAGGGTGAGCCGCCGGTGGTACGGCTCGCCGTGGGCGATGGTGCCCGACGCCGAGTCGCCGGGGACGGCCCAGTTCCACCGTGCCGCCGGCTCCGGCGCCGTGGCCACGAAGCGGTCGGCGCGCGCCGCGGAATCCACCGGAATCCGGTAGAGGTTCCAGCTCAGGTCGTGAAAGCCGCCCACCACCAGGCCACCGTCCGCCAACGGCGCCGCGTCGAACGCGCCGGTCCAGGCGGAGGTCTCCCGGCGGCCCGCGCCCGCCGAGTCCACGGAGAAGACGTTCAGTACCCCATCGCGATCGGAGGTAAAGTAGACCCGGCCATCCGCGGCCCAGAGCGGCGATTCGTCCACCCACTGGCCGGCGGTGAGCTGGGAGGTGCGGCCGGTCGCGAGGTCGAGCATGAACAGGTTCACCGCGCCCTCCGGCCCCCCGGAAGCGCGGTCGGAGGCAAAGACCAGCCGCCGCCCGTCGGCGCTGGGGCTCGGATCGAGGTCCTGGTAGCGATCGGCGGTGAGCGGCTCGAGTTTCCCGCCGGGGAGCCGGATGCGATAGAGATCGGACACCCCGCTCTCCGACAGCCCGCTCACCACAATGCTCTGCCCGTCGGGCATCCAGTGGGGCGAGAGGAGCGAGACCAGCTCGGGAAACTGGTAGCGCCCCGCCACCCGTCCCCGGTGGAGATCCCAGACGATGAGCGCGTCCCGGTCACCGTAGCGTGCGGTGAACAGCAGCAGCCCCGGACGGGACGCGTCCATCCGCGATTCGAAGGCGTGGAACGATTCCAGCTCGGCCGAGCGGCCACCAGTGACGATCGAGCGCGCCTTGCCACCCTCCAGCGGCTTCCGGTAGATCGAGACGTACCCGCCCGCCGGCGAGAGATAGACCACCTGACCCCGGCTCTCGCCGTCCGTGGTGTCGGGCAGCACGGCGGCCTTCACGCCGGGCCGCGCGAGCTCGGTGCCGAGCACGTTGAGGGGCGCCAGGCTGTCTACCGAGGGGTAGAACCGGCGGCGCATGGCGAGCTGGAACTCGTCGCTCAACTGGCCGAGCGTGCGGCCGTAGACGGCCTCGACAGCCGACTCGAAGCTCTCGTGCCGGTTGAGCTCCTTGTACATAAGGGCGACTCGCCAGTCGCCGTAGGTGTCGGCGAGCCAGCGGTGGATCTGGCCGCCGAGCGGGTAGACGATGCCACCGGTGACGTAGGTGAGCTGCTTGAGCTGCGGCAGCCGGCCGGTCAGGGTCAGGTCCCGCATCACCATTTCGTCCCGCGCGTCCTGGCCCGCCGACCAGAGCTCGGCGAGCCCCTCGGTCCACCACAGCGGAAAGGCGAACCGGCGGGAGCGTGGGGCCAGGTTGTAGCTCTCGGTCATCATGTCGAGCTGGAACACGTGCACCATCTCGTGGCGCATCGTGTGCCGGAACTCGGAGAAGTTGCCGCGGAACGGCAGCGCGACGCGGCGCTTCTGGTAATCGGTGGCGCCGAGCAGCCCCTCGGGCGGGGTGAACGGGAGGATGTTGGTCTGCTCGAAGTCGGTGTGCGAGGCGTACACGATGAGCGGGACTCGGCTGGCCACCGCGTGGCCGAACTGGACGCTCAGGGTATCGTAGCTCGCTTCGGCGTAAGCGAGCGCGGGCGGGGCGAGGGCGGCCTCTGCCGGGTAGTAGTAGAGATCGACGTGCGGTCCCTTGAGCACGCGCCAGTCGAGCTTCCGGTACTGGATCTTGTTCTGGCCGAACGCGAAGAACTGCGCGTGCGCCGGGCGAGCGATGAGGCCGGCGAGGAGCGTGGCCAGCACGAAGGCCGCGGCGCGTGCGCTCCGTCTGGAGGGTTGGGTGAAGCCGCCGTTCACCGTGCGCGGCTCGCGGTCGGAGTCGGGGCGCTGCCCGGGCTGTCTCATTCGAATCCTCTCCGGCGTCCGGCCCTATTTCCGGGCGATGGTCCGGATCACGTCACCCTGGGTGATCCGCACCAGGGCGCCGGTGCCGCCGACGACTTTGCCGAACACGGTGTAGGTCCCATCGAGGTGCGGCTGCGGGCTCAGATTGATGAACCACTGACTCATACCGGTATCGGGACCGGACAGCGCCATGCCGAGCATCGGATCGTCGTAGCGGTTGAGGTTGATCTCGTCCCGGATGGCGCCGCCGGGGCCGCCGAAGCCGTCGCCCCGGGGATCGCCATCCTGCACGACGAAGTTGGGCACCACGCGGTGCCAGCGGTTCCCGTCGAAGAAGCGGCGCTCTACCAACCGCAGAAAATTGTCCACCGTAAGCGGGGCGTCGGGTCCGAGGAGCTCGATCTCCAACTGTCCGCGGCCCTCCGTATCGATGATGACGTGCGGCCGGGCGACCGAGTCCGGCGCGGTGAGGTAGCGGCGCACGATGTCGCGATAGTCCTCGAGTGAGCGGCCGGTGGCCACCGGGTATGCGGGACCCCACCGCGCGGCGGCTTCGGGCCAGTGGTCTTCCGCCCAGCGGCGAATGAGGTAGTCGGCGGGACGGGCGGCGCGGGCGAGGAACTCTGCGTCCACCCGGGCTCTGGCCGCCGGCCCGGACCCGCGGATGGCGAGAATGCCGCCGAGGGCGGAGAGCGCGGCATCGGGAAAGGAATCCCGGCTGGTGCCGGCGTACATGCGCGCGAGCGCCGGAAGATCGGCAACATCCGCGGCGCGGGCCACGACATCGGCGGCCACGCTGCGGACGCCGGCGTCCCGGTGCGCCAGCAGCGGCCGAGCGGCCGCCAGCAGCGCCGGATTGGCGCCTTTCACCTCCGCGGCCCACGCCTGGAGACCAGCCGCGACGACTCGGCCGTCGTGGTCGGCCAGGAAAATGGGTGAGGTGCCCGGGCCGGCGATCGCGGCGCCCTCCGCCGCAGCGGCGCGCTGGCGCCAATCGGAGCTTCCCCGCCAGGCCGGGGCCGCGCGGCCAAACGCGGCCGAGTCCGCTCGCGCGAGGCCCACGAGCGCCGTGCGCCGGAGCGCGAACGTGCCCTTCCCCGCCACGGCGCGCAGCAGCGCCCCCACGGCCTCGTGACCGCCCAGTTCGCCCAGGGTCTCCGCCGCCTGCACCTGGACGTTGGCTACGGGGTCGTCGAGCAGTGCCGTGACCTTGCCGGCGAGCGCCGAGTCCCGGTATTCCGCGAGCGACCGCAGCGCATTGATCCGGACCTGGGATGCCTCGTCGTCCACCGCGTGCACGAGCAGCGCGGCCACGGTCCCCGGCGCGACACCGCCGGCCTCCGCATAGCTCCGCGTGAGGGCGCGGGCGGCGAGGGAGCGGAGATAGGGCGAGTCGTCACGGAGGACGAGGAGCATCCGGTTCGCCGCGGGCGGCGCCCGGAGGCGACCCAGGGAATAGACCGCTCGCTGCCGCACCGCGGGGCTGGTGTCCTCCATGAACGGGAGCAGGGCGGTCACCGGCGCATCGGTGCCGAGCCGCCAGGCGTCTCCCACCATCCTCGCCATCGCCGGCGCGGGGTCGTCCTGTGACAGCACACGGGTGCCGCCGAGCACGGCCGAGAAGAACTCGCCCGTGCGCGGGCCGCCGATGGCAGCGAGCGCGGTGACGGCTTCGGCCGCGCTGACGGGATCGAGCGCCGGCAGGCCGGTGAGCCGGTCGATCAGTGGTGCCACGGCGGCCGAGTCGCGGAGCAGGCCGAGCGCGAAGGCCGCGGCCACCCGCACCGCGGTGTCCGGATCCATGAGGAGCGGAAGCAGGAGCGGCGTCGCGCGGGGATCGCCGATCCGGCCGGCCCCGAAGGCAGCGTCCCGGCGCACCAGCGAGTCCGGTGCGAGCAGCGCGGCGCGGAAGAGCTCCGGGCGGAAATCGCGGGCGTCCTCGGCCGCGAGCACCTGGGCGAGCTGCTCGACGGCCGCCTGCTCCTGGGCGCCGGCCGGCACGCCGGCCAGCCCGTGGAGCAGCAGGACTCCAAGCACTATCAGTCCTCTAGCTTGCATCGCGCTCCATCCTCGGTGCGTCGGCGGGAACTCCGAGCCTGACGGGATCGGGGACGACCCGCAGCACGCGGCGCACGTCCGCCGGCAGACGGGTGAGCGCCAACGAGGCGTCGAGTGCCATGAGCGCCACGACGCCGGTGGCCAGGAGGCCCTGGTCGTCCGCGTGCTCCAAGGCGTAGCCGAAATCGACGCGCCGCGATGCCAGGGCGCGCACCCAGCAGCGGATCCGGACCCGATCATCGAATCGTGCGGGCCGCAGGTAGCGCAGGGCGACGCGGCTCACCGCCAAACGCAGCCCGCGCGCCTCCAGCTCGCGGTAGCTCGCGCCGCACAGGCGCAGATGTTCCGTCCGGGCGATGTCCATCCAGACGAGATAGCGCGCGTGGTAGGCCACGCCCATCTGGTCGGTCTCGGAGTAGTTGACCCGAATGAGGGTCTCGGAGACGCTCGGGACCGTCATGACGCCCTCACGGGGTTGGTGACGCTCGGGCGGGCGGCGGAGTGACACGGCGGTTGCCCCGCCGTGGGGAGCGGCCCATCTTTGGCCGCGTGCTCGGCCATGCGCTCGTCGTCGTGTCCGACGCCCACCTGGGCGTCGCCCCTCCGGCCGTCGAGGAGGCGCTGCTGTCGTTCCTCGAGGCCGTGCCGACCCTCGGCGACTGCCTGCTGGTCAACGGCGACCTGTTCGACTTCTGGTTCTCCTACCGCCGGGTCATTCCCCGGCGCGGCTTCCACGTGGTCGCGGCGCTGGCCCGGCTTCGCCGACGGATGCCGGTCGTCATGGTCGGCGGCAACCACGACCGCTGGGGCGGTGACTTCTGGGAGCGCGACCTCGGGCTCCGCTTCGACCCGCATCGGGTGACGTTCGAGGTCGGGTGCCGGAAGGTAGCCGCGATCCACGGCGACGGCGTGACCGAGCCGGGGCTCCGCGCGGCCCTGCTGCACGGGGCGATCAACCACCCTGTCACCGCGCTCGTCTATCGCGCTATCCACCCCGAAATCGGCCTGCGGCTGGTGGACTACCTGAGCCCGCGGCTGGGCGACCACACGCCCGATCCGGCGGAGCTGGCCGCTGCGGCCGAGCGCCAGGCCCAGTGGGCGGCGCGGCTGCTCGAGGCCGAGCCGGACCTCGGGCTGGTCATCATGAGCCACACGCACCAGGCGGCGCTGGCCGGGCCGGAGTCGGGCCGGCAGTATCTCAATCCGGGCGCGTGGTTCGACGGGCTCCGCTACGCCGTAGCCACCGAGAGCAGCGCCGAGCTGCGCCGGTTCAGTCCAGCGGCACCACTTCCGCCGGGCCCATCCGACTCCCGATGAACCGGATGCCCACCTTGCGGAAGCGTGCCTCGTCGTCGCTCACCGCGAAGCGGTGGGTGGCCGCGCTGCCGGCCGGCGCGTCAAGGGCGGTCCGCCCGAGCACCTGCGCCACGACGGCCGCGGTCTCCTCGCCGCTGTCGATGAGGCGAACGCCCGTGCCCATGACCCGCTGAAGCAGGGGCTTGAGCAGCGGGTAGTGAGTGCAGCCGAGCACCAGGGTGTCCACACCGGTCCGTTGCAGGGGCTCGAGGTAGTCGCGCGCGATGAGCTCGGCGGCCGGATGCTCGAACCAGCCTTCCTCCACCAACGGCACGAACAACGGGCAGGGCACCTGCTCGACCCGTGCGTCCGGCCGCCGCCGCTGGATGGCGCGGGCGTAGGCGTTGCTCGCGATGGTGCCGGCGGTTCCGATCACGCCGATCGGACCCGCCCCCGACGCGGCGGCCGCGGCGCGCGCGCCCGGCTCGATCACCCCGATGACTGGCACCGGCGATGCGGCCTGCAGCGTCTCCAGCGCGTGCGCCGTGCTGGTATTGCACGCGATCACCACAGCCTTCACCCCCTGCCCCAGGAGCCACTCGAGGATCTCGAGACTGTAGCGCCGCACCGTCTCGGGCGACTTGGGCCCATAGGGGACGCGCGCCGTATCGCCGAAATAGACGGTGGACTCGTGCGGCAGCCGCTCGTAAACTGCCCGCGCCACCGTGAGCCCGCCGATGCCGGAGTCGAAGATGCCGATCGGGGAGGAGTTCATCGCAACCGGAACGGGACGGAAATGGTGCCGCCGAAACCGCCGGGGAACGCCTGGAGGTGGAGGTCCCCGGGGAAGTCGCTGAGGTGGCCGGAGACGTAAGCCTCGAGCCCGGCGAACACGTGATTGAAGGCGAGCAACACCAGCCAATCCTCGTGCTCGCGCCGCTTGTCCTCCGCGCGCGCCGAGTTGGTGCGTCGGAGGTAGGCGAGCTCGTGCCGGGTCTTGATGCTCATGCCGAGCGTGGTGCCTTCCCAGGCGACGAACAGTCCCCCGGTGAGCTTCCGCCCCAGCCGGGCCTGCCCCCAGCCGGGCAGCAGGAACGACCGCCAGAACGCGCCCATCGGGCTGGTCCGCACGGCGAGGGTGTCGAGCGCGCGCGGGCGCGCGGAATCAGCCCGCACCGCCGCCGCCGCCGAGTCCTGTGCCGCCAGCCGGCCCACGGGCGCCGCAGCGGCGAGCGTCCCGAGCAGCGCGAGACCGGCGGCCGACCGGCGGAGGCGACAAGTCACGTGAGGGCGGTCCCGGAGCGAGAAGGCGCGGCGGTGGCGGGAGCGTGTGGGAATCGAACCCACCGGAGCCGCCGGAGGCGTCTCCATCGCGGTTTTGAAGACCGGCCAGACCACCAGGCCCGATCCGCTCCCCTGGTTCAGGAAGGTAACACCGCCACCGCGTCGATCTCGACGCGTGCGCCGCGAGGAAGCGCCGCCACGGCCACCGTCGTCCGCGCCGGCCGGTGCTCGCCGAAGGCGCGGGCGTAGACGCCGTTCATCTCGGCGAAGTCCGCCATGTCCACCAGGAAGACGGACGTCTTGACGACGCTCGTGAGGTCGAGCCCCTCGGCCTGGAGAATGGCGAGAATGTTCCGCAGCACCCGATCGGTCTGCTCGACGATGCCGCCGTCCACCAGCTCACCCGTGGCGGGCTCGAAGCCGGTCTGGCCCGCGGTGAACAGCAGTCCGTTGACGCGGGTGGCCTGGCTGTAGGGGCCGATCGCGCGCGGCGCGTGCGGTGTCGAGACGAACTCGATGGCCATCAGAACAGTCCCTCGATGGTGCCGTCCGGATGGACCCGCATGGCCTCGGCGGCGGGCGTCTTGCTGAGGCCGGGCATGGTCATGATCTCGCCCGCGAGGGCGACGACGAACCCCGCGCCGGCCGAGGCGTAGACGTCGCGGATGGTGATCCGGAAACCCTTCGGCCGGCCGAGCTTGGTGGGATCGTCGCTGAAGCTGTACTGCGTCTTGGCCATGCAGACCGGGGTCTGGCCGAGTCCCATGGCCTCGCACTGCGCGATGTTCTTCTCCGCGGCGGCAGTGTAGTCGACACCATCGGCGCCGTAGATCTCCCGGGCGATCGTCTCGATCTTGGCCTTGATCGGCAGCTTGACGTCGTAGAGGGGCTTGAAGTCGGCTTTGCCCTCGTCGAGCGCGGCGAGCACCTCGCGCGCGACGGCTTCGCCGCCTTCCCCGCCCTTGGCCCAGACATCGCTCAGGGCTGCCCGGGAGCCCCAGCTCCGGGCCGCCCGGAGCACGGTATCGATCTCCTCCGGCGAATCCGACGTGAAGCGGTTGAGCGCGATCACGGTCGGCACCCCGAATTTCTGCACGTTCTTCACGTGGCCCTCGAGGTTCACCATGCCGCGCTCGAGCGCCGCCACGTCGGGCGTGCCGAGCGCATCCTTCTTCACGCCGCCGTGCATCTTGAGCGCCCGGATGGTGGCGACCACCACGGCGACCTCGGGCTTGAGCCCGCCGAAGCGGCACGCGATATCGAAGAACTTCTCCGCGCCGAGATCGGCACCGAAGCCGGCCTCGGTGAGGACGATGTCGCCGAGCGCGAGGGCGAGCCTGGTGGCGACCAGCGAGTTGCAGCCATGCGCGATGTTGCCGAACGGGCCGGCGTGCACCAGCGCGGGGCCGCCCTCGAGCGTCTGGACCAGGTTCGGCAGGATGGCGTCCTTGAGCAGCAGCGACATGGCGCCGGCGGCCTTGAGGTCGCCCGCGGTGACGGGCTTCCGGTCGCGGGTGAGTCCCACGATGATGCGGCTGATGCGGGCCTCGAGATCCGCCAGGTCACTGGCGAGTGCCAGGATGGCCATGATCTCGCTGCCGGCAACGATGACGAACCGGTCTTCCCGCACGGGGCCGGCGTTGATCCCGCCGAGGCTCACGACGATCGAGCGGAGCGCGCGGTCGTTCATGTCCATCGTGCGCGGCCAGACGATGCGCCGCGGATCGATGCCGAGCGCATTGCCCTGGTGCAGATGGTTGTCCAGCATGGCGGAGAGAAGGTTGTGGGCCGTGCTGACCGCGTGAAAATCCCCGGTGAAATGCAGGTTGATCTCATCCATCGGTGCGAGCTGCGCGTAGCCGCCGCCGGCGGCGCCGCCCTTGACGCCGAACACGGGCCCGAGCGAGGGCTCCCGGATGGCCACCACCACCTTTTTGCCGAGCCGCCGGAACGCATCCGCGAGACCCACGGTCACGGTGCTCTTCCCCTCGCCGGCGGGCGTCGGATTGGTGCCCGTCACCAGGATCAGCCGCCCCTTGGGCCGGCCGCGGGCCACGACCTCGGCGCTGATCTTGGCCTTGTAGTGGCCGTAGGGAAGGATGTCCTCGGGACCGAGCCCCAGCTCGGCGGCCACGTCCTGAATGGGCCGGAGCGTGGCCGCCTGGGCGATCTCGATGTCGGTCGGAACCTTGGTCACGGGCGGGTGCTCCCGGCTGGGGGTTGGAAAGTCGAAAGACGCGGGCCGCATTCGAGCCGGTGGCGGCGATCAGCTCTTCCACGGGCATGCCGCGCACGGCGGCGATCCGGTCGGCGACGTGGCGGACCAGCGCCGGCTCGTTCCGCCTGCCCCGGTGCGGGACGGGCGACAGATACGGGCGCGTCCGTCTCCAGCAGCAGCCGGTCGAGCGGCACGTCCCGGATGGCCTGATCGAGGTGCCAGTTGCGGAAGGTCACCATTCCGCTGAACGACACATAGTGGCGGAGGTCCAGCCCTGCCCGCAAGAGGGCGGGCCCGCTGCTGAAGGAGTGGAGGATGGCGACGACGTCCGGATGGGCGCGGAGCAGCTCGGCGGCGGCGTTGTCGGCCTCGCGCGCGTGGATCACGGCCGGCTTGCCCGCCTCCCCGGCCAGCGCGAGCTGGGCATCGAAGGCGGCCCGCTGCGCGTCGCGGGGCGAGTGGTCGTAGTGGTAGTCGAGTCCCATCTCACCGGCCGCCACCACCTCGGGCCGGCGGAGCGTGGCGCGGAGCCAGTCGCGCGCCTCGTCCGACCAGCCGCTCGCGTCATGCGGATGGATGCCGGCCGTCACGCTCAGCCTCGGCTCCGCCACGGCGAGGGCCAGCGCGCGCTCGGCCGCGGCGCGCGACTCGCCGATGACGACGATCCGGCCCACGCCGGCTGCCCAGGCCCGCGCGAGCACCTCCGCCCGGTCGAGCTCGAACTCGGCGGCCGCGAGGTGGCAGTGGGTGTCGGTCAGCATGGCGGACGGGTCTGGCCGAAGTCGTGAGCTCGTGGGTGCGGTTCAGCATGTGACAATACGCACGACCCGCGACTCACGACCGCTTATCCACCGGCGCCGTCTTCCGCTCGCCGCCGGCCGGTGCCGGGGCGGCCGGCTTGGGCGCCAGGTGCCCGCGGGCCAGCTCGCCCGGCCAGCGCTTTTCGATCTCCATGAGCACCGGGGAGGCGATGTAGATCGAGGAGAAGGTGCCGGTGAAGACGCCGAAGAACATGACCCAGGCGAACGGCCGGATGACCTCGCCCCCGAAGAGGATGAGCGCGATGAGCGAGGAGAGCGTCGTCCCGTGGGTGAGCACGCTCCGCGGCAGGGTCTCGTTGACCGAGCGGTTGAGGATCTGCGCGAAGCTCTCCTTCTTGTGCTTCCGCAGGTTCTCCCGCACGCGATCGAAGATGATGATCGTGTCGTTGAGCGAGTAGCCCACCATCGAGAGCACGGCCGCCACCACCGTCAGGCTCACCTCGAGCCGGAGCATCCCGATGAAGGCGATGGTGGCCACGATATCGTGGGCAGTGGCGATGACGGCGGCCAGGCCGAAGCGCCACTCGAAACGGTAGGCGAGGTACGCGAGCACCGCGAAAAACGAGAGAAAGATGGCCAGAAAGGCCTTGGTCCTGAGCTCACCGCCCACCTTGGGGCCCACCGCCTCGGTCCGGAGGATGGTGAAGTTCCCGGCACCGAGCTCGGCCGTGAGGGCCTGCTGCACCGCGTCGGCCGTGGCCTGGGTGTCGTTGGCATCGGTTCCGGCCTTGGCCACGCGGGCGCGCACCACGAACTCGTTCGGCGCCCCGAACCCCTGGATCTCCGCCCCGTGCAGTCCGTGCCGGTCGAGCCCCGCGCGTAGCGCGGCGACGTCGGCCGGAGTCTTGCTCTGGACCTGCACCAGCGTCCCGCCGGTGAATTCGATGCTGTAGTTGAGGCCGTGGACCACGAGCCAGATCAGGCCCGGGATGATGAAGAGGGCCGTGATGGCGTAGGCCCACCGGCGGAACGAGATAAAGTCGTACTGGGCGTTCGCGAAGAGTCTCAGCATGTCAGATACTCAGCGTGGACATGGCCGGCCGGCGCTGCAGCCAGATCATGAAGAAGGTGCGGGTGACGAAGATCGCCGTGACCATGGAAGCGATGATGCCCATGATCAGGGTAACCGCGAACCCCTTCACCGGGCCGGTACCGAACTGGAAGAGGAACAACGCCGTCAGCACGGTACTGACGTTCGAGTCGACGATGGCGTTCATGGCGTGCTTGAACCCCTCGTCCACCGCGAGCCGCACGGTCTTGCCGTGGATGCAGCTCTTCCCTGATGCGCTCGAAGATCAGCACGTTGGCGTCCACCGCGATGCCGACCGAGAGCACGATCCGGCCAGGCCGGGCAGCGTGAGGGTCGCATTGATCATGGACAGGCCGCCCAGCGTGAAGAGCAGATAGAGCGCCAGGGCCGCCACCGCGAGCGCGCCGCTCATGCGGTAATAGACGAGCATGATGAGCACCACCATGGCGGTGCCCACGATGCCGGCCGTGATCCCGTCGCGGATCGAGTCGCTCCCGAGGCTGGCGCCCACCTGCCGCTCCTCGACGATTTTGAGCGGGATCGGGAGCGCGCCGGCCTTGAGCGTGAGCGCCAGGTCCTGGGCCTCCTGCAGACTCTTGTTGCCGAGGGTGATCTGGCCGTTCCGCCCGATGCGACTCTGGATCACGGGTGGCCGCCCCTGCACCCGGCCGTCGAGCAGGATCGCCATGAAGTCACCGACGTGGCGGCCGGTCTCTTCACCGAACTTGCGCCCGCCGGCGCGATCGAGCTGGAAGGTGACGATCGATCCGTTGGTGAGCGGGTCGAGCTGCGCGTTGGCGTCCTCGAGATTGCTGCCGGTCACGATCGGCCGGTCGTCCAGGACGTAGAGATAGCGGAACGATTGCACGCCGATGCTGGTCGGCGCCGCGGCCCAGCGGAGGACGAGGCCGCGGGGAAGCTGGC
Organism: uncultured Gemmatimonadales bacterium; assembly: GCA_963831425.1. Classification (GTDB taxonomy): domain Bacteria; phylum Gemmatimonadota; class Gemmatimonadetes; order Gemmatimonadales; family GWC2-71-9; genus CAVVWJ01. The sequence goes on from CAWHQC010000009.1 coordinate 25,629, forward strand.
GAGCCACCTGCGGGATGTTGAGCAGGCTGTCCACCCGCGGGAACGCGGTCTCCGGCACCGCATATTCGCCCGGAATCCCGCCGCCCTCCGCGCTGCCGGCCGCCTGGATCAGCCCGGAGAGCACGCCACCGGGCACCGGGGTCGTATCCGCGGCGGCGCTGTCGGCGGCGGGCTTGGCGGATTTGCCGGCGGGCGCGGCGCCCGGCTTGGGCGCGGCTCGCTTGGGCGCGTTCGCCTTGGCGGAATCGCCGCCCAGGAGCTGCTCGACGGCCGACGGCTTCCCGGCGCCGGTCCCGTGTCGCCCTTCACGCCGAGGCCACGGAGGGTGCGGTCCATGGCGGGCAGCGCCTTCTCGAGCGCGCCGGTCTTGTCGGTGATGCGGAACTCGAGGAACGCGCTCCGCTGCACGATCGACTTGGCCCGGGCGGGATCGGTGATGCCGGCGAGCTCGACCACGATCCGGTTGTCGCCCGCCTTCTGGACCACCGGCTCCTCGACGCCGAACTCGTCGATGCGCTTCCGCAGGACGGTGAGCGCCAGGTCGAGGTCCTTCTTGGGATCGGCGGACACCTGCTTCGACTGGTCGAGCTCGAGCGCGAGATGCATCCCGCCCTGCAGGTCGAGTCCCCGCTTGAGCGGCACCCGGGTCACGGTGTCGTCGTGCATGATCCCGTCGGCGCCGCGCACGCGAAGGGTGACGGTGCGGGGAAACAGGAAGTAGATCGAGCCGCCGATCAGCAGCCCGATCACGAGCAGGCGGTTGCGAATGGAGGAAGACATCGTCAGGTCACGGTCTCAGGCATGAGGTCCCCGGCTGGACGCCGGACCGGACGCGGCGAGCACCTCGCGCGCCCGGGTACGATCACGATCCAACTGCTGCCGCAACGCCTCCGCCGAGGCGAAGCGGGTCACGTCGCGCAGGCGCTCCACCCACTCGATCCGCACCCATTCGCCGTACAGATCGCCTTCGAAATCGAACAGGTGGGCCTCGAGCAGCCGCTGCCCATCCTGGAACGTCGGCCGGGGGCCCTGGTTCATCATCCCGCCCGCGCGGCCGCCGCGCCACTCGACCCGCACGGCATACACGCCGTCGGGCGGGAGCAGCTTCTGCGGCGGCACATCGGCCAGGTTGATCGTCGGCACGCCCAGTTGCCGCCCGCGCCGCTCACCCGTTCCCACCCGGCCGCTCACCTGATAGGGCCGCCCCAGCATGCGGGCCGCGGTGGCCAGGTCGCCCCCGGCGATGGCGCGGCGAATCCGCGAGCTGGAGACGTGCTGCTCGCCCACATCCACGGCGGTGACCACGTCCACCGCGAAGCCATCTTCGGCGCCCAGGCGCCGGAGGGTGTCGACGTCGCCGCTCCGCCCGCGGCCGAAGCCGTGATCGTGCCCGATCACCAGCTCCCGCATGGCGCAGCGCTCGAGCAGCACGCCCCGCACGAACTCTTCGGGCGTGAGCGAGGCGAGCTGCCGGTCGAACCGCAGGAACAGCACGTAGTCGAGCGGGAGCTGCGCCAGGATTTCCCGCCGCTCGGCCGCCGTCGTGAGCAGCGGCGGCGCGGCCTGCGGATTCACCACCTCGAGCGGATGGGGCTCGAAGGTGACCAGGACGCTGGCCCTGCCCGCCGCCTCCGCCCGCCGCGCGATCTCACGGACCACGGCTTCGTGTCCCCGGTGCACGCCGTCGAACGACCCCACGGTGACGGTACTGCCGCGGGGGAGCGGCGGAAGACGCCCGCTCACGGCGTCCCCAACACCACGGACGGGCGGAGCCAGCCATCGTCCGCCCGCGCGACCGCCACGAGCTGGCCCGCGTGGAGCAGGACCACGTCCCCGCTGGCGCCCGGCTCGGCCGGCAGCGCGCGGCCGTGGCTCACCGCCAGCCGGCCGGGCTCGTCGAGCTCGCGCGTGGGGAGGTGCCCGAGTGCCGCTCCCGGCGGCCGGAGGGCGGACGCGTCAACCCGCTCCAGCGGGACGGCATCCTCGATCCGGAGCACGCCGACGGCCTCCCGCCGGAGTGCCGTCAGGTGTGCGCCGACGCCCAGCCGCGCGCCCAAGTCACGGGCGAGCGCCCGGACGTAGGTCCCGGCGCTTACGGTGACGCGGAAGGCCAGCTCGGGCGGCGCGTAGCTGACGAGCTCGATCCGGTGGACCGTCACGGGCGTCTCGGGCAACTCCGCCGCGATTCCCCGGCGCGCCAGCCGGTAGCTGCGCTCGCCATCCACGTGCCGGGCCGAGTAGCGGGGCGGCCGCTGCTGCTGCTCGCCTCGGAGCGCGTCCAGCGCCGCCACGACCCGGTCCTCGGCGATTCCCGCGACGTCCACCGGCGGACCGAGCGGCGCCCCGGTGCGATCATCGGTGTCGGTCGCGAGGCCCAGCCGCGCGGTGGCCAGGTAGGTCTTGGGCTGGGCCTCGACGAACCGCGCGAGCCGGGTGGCCCGCCCCACCAGCACGACCAGCAGTCCGGTGGCGAACGGATCGAGCGTGCCGGTGTGGCCCACGGCCCGCGTTCCCAGTGCCCGCCGGACCCGCTGCACCACGTCGTGCGACGTGGGCCCCGCCGGCTTGTCGACGAGCACGGCCCCGATCAGTCGTGCTCCTCGCGCCGGATCTCGCCGAGCAGCTCGTTGATCCGCGCGGCGTGCTCGAGCCCCTTGTCGAGCTCGAAGTGCAGCTCCGGCACGATGCGGGTGGTGAGCGCCCGGGCGGCGCGCGAGCGGAGGAACCCGGCCGCGCTCTGCAGCCCCTCGAGGGCACGGCTCTTCTCGGCATCGTCCCCGCGCACGCTCACCATGACCCGCGCATGCGACAGGTCGGGCGTGACCAGGACGCCGGTCACGGTCACGAAGCCGACGCGCGGGTCCCGGACCTCACGCGCCAGTCCGTCGGTGATGACCTGCCGCAGCGTCTCCGCCACCTGCTCGGGCCGCCGCGAGGACGATTTCATCGCCATACCGTCACGGTATCCACGATCCGCACGCCGTCCGTTTCCTCAACGACCCGATCGGCGGCCCGGAGCGTCTCCTCCACCGGCGGGCGGGCGGAGCCCACCACCGCACAGGCGATCTCCGCGCGCTGCCAGCGGTCCTGGTGTCCCGTCTCCGCCACCGAGACGTTGAACCGGTGCCGGAGCGCGGCCGAGAGGGGCTTGAGCGTCCCGCGCTTTTCCTTCAACGAATGACACCCCGGGAGATGGAGCTCCCACACCTGGATCCCGACGATCACCCCACCGCGCCGCCGGCCGCCGGCTGGAGGGTGCGCTTGACCTCCTCCATGCGGAACGACTCGATCCGGTCGCCGACCTTCATGTCATTGAAGTTCTCGATGCCGATGCCGCACTCCAGCCCCTCGCGCACTTCGCGGACGTCGTCCTTGAAGCGCTTGAGGCTGGAGAGCGCACCCGCATACACCACCACGCCGTCGCGCATGACGCGCGCCTTGGCGGTGCGCTGGATGGTGCCGCTCCGCACCATGCAGCCGGCGATCGTGCCCACCTTGCTGACCTTGAAGAGCTGCAGCACCTCGGCCTCGCCGAGCACCGTCTCGCGCTCCTCCGGCTTGAGCAGCCCCTCGAGGGCGTTCCGCACGTCCTCGACCGCCTCGTAGATGATGCGGTAGGTGCGCACGTCCACCTGCTCCCGCTCGGCCGCCGCGCGGGCGTTGGAGTCGGGCCGGACGTGGAAGCCGAGCACGATGGCGCCGGAGGCCTTGGCGAGGAGCACGTCGCTTTCGGTAATCGCGCCGACGCCGCGGTGCACCACGTCCACCCGGACCTCGCCGGTACCGAGCTGGGCCAGGGCATCGGCCAGCGCCTCGGCCGGCCCGCCCTGGTCGGCCTTGATGATGATGCGCAGGGTCGAGACCTCGCCCTCCTTGAGCGCCCGGCTGAAATCTTCGAGACTGGTGCCCTTCTGACTGCGCCGGTTCTGCGCCTCGCGCTCGAGCCGCTGGCGCTTCTGCGCGATTTCGCGCGCCTCGTTCGCGTCAGTGACGACGGCGAAGGTGTCGCCCGCGGCCGGCACGCCCTCGAAGCCGAGAATCTGCACCGGAATCGACGGGCCGGCTTCCTTGACCGTCTTGCCGCGCTCGTCGTAGAGCGCGCGCACGCGGCCGGAGAACTTGCCGCAGATGAAGTTGTCACCGCCGTGAAGGGTGCCCCGCTGCACCAGGACCGTGGCGAGCGGCCCCTTGCCCGGATCGAGGGTGGCCTCGAGCACGGCACCGTGGCCCTTCCCTTCCGGATTGGCCTTGAGATCGAGGATCTCGGCCTGGAGCAGAATCTGATCGAGCAGGCCCTCGATGCCGATGCCCTTCTTGGCCGAGATCTCGGCCGAGAGCACGTTGCCGCCGAACTCCTCGAGCACGACGTTGTGCTGGAGCAGGTCCTGCTTGACCTTGGGCACGTTGGCCGAGGGGAGGTCGATCTTGTTAATGGCCACGATGAGCGGCACGCCGGCGTTCCGGGCGTGGCTGATGGCCTCGACCGTCTGCGGCATGACCTGGTCGTCGGCCGCGACGACGAGGACGACGATATCGGTGACCTGGGCGCCGCGGGCGCGCATGGCGGTGAACGCCTGGTGGCCCGGGGTGTCGAGGAACGTGATGGCGCGGCCGTTGGGCAACGTGACCAGATACGCGCCGATGTGCTGGGTGATGCCGCCGGCTTCGCCGGCGACGACGTTGGCCTTCCGCACGTAATCGAGCAGCGAGGTCTTGCCGTGGTCGACGTGGCCCATGATCGTGACTACCGGCGGCCGGCTCACCTGCAGCTCGGGCGCCTCTTCGGCCGCATCGACTTCCATTTCGGCCGCGTACTCATCCTCGCGCACCGCCTCGAAGCCGAACGCGGAGGCGATGAGCTCGATCTGGTCGAAGTCGAGCCGCTGGTTCACGGTGACCATCAGGCCCAGCTCCTTGAAGGCGAACTGGACGATCTGGGTGGCCGGCACCTTCATGGCGCCCGCGAGCTCGGACACCGAGACGAACTCGTTGACCCGGATGCGCGTCTTCTCCCGCTCGCGCTCCTCGGCCAGCCGGCCGGCCTGCACGTCGCGGTACGACGGCTCGTCGGAGCGGCGGACGCCCTTCCGCCCCGCGGGGCCCTTCATGCCCTGGAGGGTGCGGAGGATGTTGGCCTGCACCGCGTCCTGATCGACCGAGGTGCGCTTCCCCTTCTTGCCCTTCTTCCGCCCTCCGCCCTTCTCGGCGTCGGGCCCGAACTGCCGGGGCGCGGGCGCGCCGCGGTCGGGGGCCGCGCCCGGACGCGAGGGCGCGGACGGCGCGCTGCTGCTGAAGACGGGCTTGGGACCCCGCGCTGCCGCTGCCGGCGGGCGCTGGATGCGCGGCGGAATGAACGGCGCCTTGGGCGACCCGCCGCCGACGGTGCCGGCGGTGCTGTGCGTGCCGAGGCGCGGCGGCGGCGGCTCCGCGGGGGCAGCGGGCGGCTCGCCGGCGGGTGCCGCGGGCTCCGTCTCCGGCTCGGCGGGCGCGGGCGGGAGGTCGCGGAACAGCGCGCGGGCGCGCTCTTCCAGGCTCTGAGCCGGCGCCGTGTCCTCGGGCTCGGCGACCATCGGCCGCTCGAGCTCGAGCGCGGCGAGCTCAGCCGCCTTCTCGGCCTGCACCTGGGCCTCCACCTGCGCCACTTCGGCAGCGGTGCGCCGGCGCTTGGTGGGCTTGGCCTCGACCGGGGCCGGGGCGGGCTCCGCCTTGACCGCCTTGCGGCGGCCCTTCTTGGCCGTGGGCGACTCGGCGCTCTTCCGCTTGTCCCGCTCCCAGCGGACGCGGACGGCCGATACCTGATCGTTCTCCAGCGCGGACATGTGACTGCGCACGAAGATGTTCATGTCCTTGAGCATGCTCAGGAGCTGCTCGGGCGCGACGCCGAACTCCGCCGCCAGGTCGTGCACTCTCGTCTTGACCACTCAATCCTCCGTCAGGAGCGTACGGGCGCCAATGGCACCATGCCATCGGCCAACGCGCGGTCGCGTACGCCTACCGCCATCACGGGCGGTCGTCCCAATTGCGCGCCGATCGCGACGGCGCGCGGGCCCGGGATGATCGGCACGCCCTTGGCCGATGCCAGCCGGACCACCTTGTCCACGGCGCGCGGGCTGGCGTCCTCCGCCACCACCACGCACCAGCACTTCCCTGCCTGCAGCTCCTTCCGGACGGCGTCCACGCCGACGACGACGCGGCGCCCCCGGTAGCCCAGTCCGAGGAGCCCGAGGAGGCCGCTATTTCTCGACGGCATCCTCGTCGGTCAGCTCCGCCAGGAAGGCGAGCAACTGCTCCTCGGTCTCCGGCGTGATCCCCGGGATCTTGGCGATGTCCTCGCGCTCGAAGTCGAGGATATCGTTGAGCATCCGGTGGCCCGCGCCCTCCAGAATGGCGCTGAGCTCGGGGGAGAGTCCCTTGATCTCGCTGAGCGGAATCTGGGCGACCGTCTCCTCCTCGGGCGGGAGCGGGGCGAACAGCGGACCCTCGCCGCCGCGCTCGAGCCACTCGCGGCTGGAATAGAGGTCGATCTTCCAGCCGGTGAGCTCGGAGGCGAGCCGGACGTTCTGGCCGTTCCGCCCGATGGCGAGCGAGAGCTGGTCCTCGTCCACCACGGCCTGGATGGTCTTGGCCTCGGGATCGCTGAACACCTTGGCCACCCGGGCCGGCGCGAGCGCCAGCCGGGCGAACCGCTCCGGATCGGGGGACCAGGGCACGATGTCGATGCGCTCGCCGCCGAGCTCGTTCACGACGGCCTGCACCCGCGAGCCCTTGAGGCCCACGCAGGCGCCCACCGGATCGATGGCGTCGTCGCGGGAGATGACGGCCACCTTGGTCCGGCTGCCCACCTCGCGCGCGATGGCGCGGATCTCGACGATCTGCTGCTGGATCTCCGGCACCTCGAGCTTGAACAGCGCCTTGACGAAGAGCGGATCGCCCCGGGACAGGATGAGCCGCGGCCCCTTCGGGGTCTCCTCCAGCCGCTTGAGCACGGCGCGGATGGTGTCGCCCTGGTGAAAGTGCTCGCGGTGGTTCTGCTCGCGGTAGGGGATGATCGCCTCCGCCTCGCGGAACTTGTTCAGCATGATCACCAGCTTGCCGCGCTCGATCTGCTGGACCTCGCCGGAGAGGAGCTCGCCCACCTTGGAGGCGAACTCCTCGCGGATCCGCATCCGCTCACCCTCGCGGACGCGCTGGATGATGCGCTGCTTGGCGGCCTGCACGGCGAGGCGGCCGAACTCGACGAACGGCACCTCCTCCTCCAGCATGTCGCCGAGCTGGAAGTCCGGATCCTCGAACCGCGCCTCCTCGAGCGGGATCTGCCAGCTCGGGTCCTCGACCGTCTCCACCACCTGGCGGAGGCGCACCACCTTGATGGTGCCCTGCAGCTCGTCCACGCTCAGCTCGAACTTGACGTTCGGGCCGAACTTGCGGACCAGCGCCGCCTGAATGCCGTCCCGCAGCAGATCCAGCAGATCGGAGCGCTCCAACTGCTTCGCGGTGGTCAGCTCGCGGAACGCGGCCAACATTTCGGTCGATCCTGCCATGCGTGTCACTCCTGTTGAGCGGGTCCTTCCCACATCAGCGTCGCCTCGCGCACATCGGCGAGCGGGACGGTAACCTCCGCGCCGTCCTGGCCCCGCACGGTCACGTGCTCGTCGTCGGGGACCGCGACGATCTCCACCTGGCGGCGCCCGCCGAGCGCGCTGGCCCGGACCCGGGCGCGCCGGCCGACGAAGCGGCGCCAGTGCTCCGGCCAGCGGAGCGGCCGCTCGATCCCCGGTGAGGAGACCTCCAGCACGTACCGCGGCCCGACCATCGCCCTGGATTCCAGAAAGTGCTCGAGAGACCGGCTGATGGCCGCACAGTCGCCGGCCGTGACGCCCTGGCCGGGCCGGCTGTCCGGGCGGTCCACCCGCACCTGCAGAATGGGGCGCTCCAGCGTTCCGACCCGGCGCAGGTCGGCGAGCTCGAACCCGAGGCCGGCGAGATGGTCGCGAATCGGAGCGATGAGCGCGTCGGCAGACATCGGCATTGCAGGAAAAAAAATGTGGGGGAACTCCCCCACATCGACAGTACACCCCCAACAGGCGCCCCCGGGACAGCACCGAAATATTATCCCCGCGGGGTGGCGGAGTCAATCGGGCCGAGGCATCCCGAGGTAGGCCACCATGCGCCCGTCCATCCCCCGGGATGCCCGATGACTATAAAAGGAAGGGCGGTCGTGCGCGCTGCACCAGCCGGAGACGGTGACCGCCCCGACCCCGAGGGACCGGGCCCGCCCCGCGAGATGCGCCCGCAGGTCGAGGTGCCAGGGGCCAGGCCCGTCGGACGGCACCCCGCACCCGGCCAGGACCTCCGCGCCGACTTCGTAGCAGGCCCCGCAGATGCCGACCCCGCAGTGCAGCAGCACGTCGCCCGCCGCCGCGCCAGTAACCGTGAGCAACTGCTCCAGGCCTGTCGCCAGGATCCCGCCGGCGGTGCCGCGCCAGCCGGCGTGCAGCAGCGCGACGCCGCGGCCCGGCACGACCAGGTAGACCGGAATGCAGTCGGCCACGGTCACGGTCAGCAGCACGCCGGGGCTGGTGGTGACCCATCCGTCCACGCCCTCGTGCTGGATCCAGCCGTGTGCCGGCCCGGCGGTCGCCACCACCGTGCCGTGCACCTGGGTGCCAAGGACGACCGCGTCGAAGCCCGAAATGGCGTGACGGAAGTCGCGCCAGCGGCTCATCACCTCGCCGACGGGCGCCTCGCTCCAGAGCCCGAGGTCGAAGCCGCGGCCCGCCCCGCCGCCGCGGCCGGTGATGCCGGCGGTGACCCCGTAGCGATCATGCCAGTCGGGGAGCTCGAAGAGCGGGAGCGGGCCGGGCGCGGGGCGCTCACGGTGGATCGTGGCGGCCGGCACTCAGTCATCCGCCCGCTCGATATCGGCGCCGAGGGCCCGGAGACGCTCGTCGATGCGCTCGTAGCCGCGCTCGATCTGGCCCACGTTGTGGATGATGCTCGACCCTTCGGCGGCGAGTGCCGCCAGCAGCATCGCCATGCCGGCCCGGATGTCGGGCGACTCCACGGTCCCGCCCTTGAGCGGCGACGGCCCCGAGATCACCGCGCGATGGGGGTCGCACAGCACGATGCGCGCGCCCATGCCGATGAGCTTGTCCACGAAGAAGAGGCGCGACTCGAACATCTTCTCGAACACCAGGAGCATGCCCGAGCACTGCGTCGCCGTGACGATGGTGGTGGACATGACGTCCGCGGGGAACGCGGGCCAGGGCCCGTCTTCCAGCTTGGGCACGTGGCCGCCCAGATCGGGGCGGATCCGCCGCTCCTGTCCCGCATCCACGGTGAGCCGCTGGCCGTCGATCCGGGGCCGGATGCCCAGCCGCTCGAAGCCCAGCAGCGTGCTCCGCAGGTCTTCCGGGCGCACGGGCTCGATGGTGATCTCGCCGTTGGTGACGGCGGCCAGCCCGATGAAGCTCCCGATCTCGATGTGATCCGGGCCGATGGCGTAGGCCGTACCGGTGAGCGGGCGGCCGCCCTCGATGACGTAGACGTTCGACCCGATGCCGTCGATCTGCGCGCCCATCGCCACGAGCGCGCGGGCCAGGTCCTGCACGTGCGGTTCGCAGGCCGCGTTCCGCAGCACGGTGCGGCCCCGGGCCGCGACCGCCGCCATCAGCGCGTTCTCGGTGCCGGTGACGCTCGGCTCATCGAGAAAAATATCGGCCCCATGCAGGCCCCGTTTGGCCTCGAGCTCGTAGCGATCGCCCACGGTGACCGAGGCGCCGAGCTGCTCGAGGGCGAGGAAATGGGTGTCGACGCGGCGCCGTCCGATGACGTCGCCGCCGGGCGGCGGCAGGGTGACGAGGCCGAATCGGGCGAGCAGCGGCCCGGCGAGTAGGATGGAGGCGCGGATGCGGGTGCACAGCTTCGGATCGAGCGCCTTGGGGTGCACCGGGCGTGCATCGACGCGGACCAGATTGGGACCGGTCCACTCGACCGCGGCGCCGAGGTCGGCGAGCAGGGCCAGCATGGTCTCGACATCCCGGATGCGGGGGATGTTGTCGAGCTCCATCGGGCCGTCGGCGAGCAGGGTGGCGGCGAGGATCGGCAGCGCCGCGTTCTTGTTCCCCGCCGGCCGGATCGAACCCCGCAGCGGACGCTGCCCGCGAACCAGATATCGTGGAGGCATGCGCAAAGCTGCCCGTGTCGGGGGAGCGCGTCAAGCGGATCGAGGGGGTTGCGGTGCACGTTGGACTGCGTTGTTTTACCCTTCGTACTCGCCGCTGCGCGTCAGGGCCGCCGGCACGCCGGGCCTTTTCGGGGAGGTCACCGTGGGATCGCATACACTCGCACTGCTGCAGGTCGTCGCCGATGCCGGCTGGGTTGGCCCGACGGTCGCCATTTCACTCGCCGTCATCGCGCTCTCGATCCTGGCGGCGGCCATCGCCGTTGCCATCGCGGCGCTCCGCCTCTCGGCGCAGGCGAAGAAGATCAGCGGGCTGGTGGACGGCCTGCAGGACGACGCGGCGCAGGCGCTCAAGGCGGTGCGCCGCCTGACGGAACAGGGGCAGGATCTGATGGTGCTGGTGCGGCACGAGGCCGGGGCGTTCGCCCAGACAAGCCGGCGGGTCCGGCGCAAGCTGGTGCGAGGGGTGGACCGCGTGGAGCACAAGCTGGAGGACCTGGAGACGTTGTACGACGTGGTCCACGGCGAAGTGGAGGACGCCGCGCTCGACGTCGCGGCCACGCTCCGCTCCGTGCGGCGCGGGAACGGGATGCTTGGCCGCGTGCGGCGCGTCCTGGCGGCCGGGCGAGCATGACGGCCGCACGCCTCGCGCTCGCCTTCGCGGGCGTGGGGCTGGTGCTGCTCGCCCTGCCCTCCGCCGCGCACGCGTGGACGCCCGGCACGCACATTTATCTCGGGGAGTCCGTGCTCTCGAGCCTGCCGCAGCTCCCCGCGACCGTCGCCGACCTGCTGCGGGCGTATCCGTTCGACTACCTCTACGGGAACATCGCGGCCGATTCGTCCATCGCGAAGCACTATGCGCCGCTCGGCCGGCACTGCCACTACTGGCACGTCGGCCAGGAGATTCACGATCTGGCCGGCTCGGACGCGCTCCGCGCCTTCGGGCTGGGGTATCTGAGCCACCTCGCGGCCGACACCGTGGCGCACAACTACTTCGTTCCGCGCCAGCTCATGATCACGAGCAGCACGGCGGCGGTGGGCCACTCGTACTGGGAGACGCGGGTCGAGACCCACTTGGGCGACGCCTACGCGCGCTCGGCCCGCGACGTCATCCTGCTCAACCACTCCGACGCCGACGCGCACCTCGACCGGATCATCTCGCCGACCATCTTCAGCGTGCGCACGAACCGGCGTCTGTTTCGCGGGATGGTGCGGCTCACCGAAAGCCCGAGCTGGCAGCGGGCCACCCAGGTGGCCCGCGAATACAGCCGGTGGCCGCTCACCGACGCCGACGTCGAACGGCACCTCGGCCTGTCGTTCGACTACATGATGGCGTTCCTGGCGAGCACCGCGTCGCCGGCCCTGCAGCTCGATCCCTCGGGCGAGCAACCGCTCAAGACCGCCAAGGAGCTGCGCCGGCGCGTGCTGCGCGACGTGGGCCGCCGCAACTCGTCCCGGCTCGAGGGGGCGGCCGAGGAGCACTTCGGGCTGCCCGACCGGCCGCTCGACTTCTGGAGCCGCATCCCGCAGCGGCTCCCCTGGGGCGCACCGGAGCGCGCGGCGCCCTCGCCGCAGGCGCTCGTGAGCAACGATCGCTGAACTGCGACGCCGTGGTACGCCGGCTCGGACTGCGGCCTCACCCCGAGGGCGGGTTCTACGGCGAGACGTTCCGCAGCCCGCTCCGGCTCACGCTTCCCGACGGCCGGGTTCGCTCGGCATCCACGGCCATTCACTATGTCCTGCCGCCCGATGCATGGAGCACGTGGCACCGGGTGCACGCGGACGAGATCTGGCATCACTACGACGGCGCGCCGCTCAGACTGCACCGGTTGGGGCTCGGTGAGGCATGGCTGGATCGAGAGACCCCGCAGGCCGTCGTGCCGGCGGGTATATGGCAGGCGGCCGAGTCGCAGGGGGGCGCCGTGCTGTGCGGTTGCACGGTGGCGCCGGGCTTCGAGTTCGACGACTTCGAGCTGGGCGACGTCGAGGCGCTCGTGTCGGAGTTTCCCGGTGACCGCGAGCTCATCCGACGGCTGGCGCGCTGACATCCCGCCTGCTTACCCGAGCTTCTCCTGCAGCACAGGCTGTACTCCTTTGGGATCCGCCTTGCCCTTGCTGCGCTTCATGACCTGGCCCACGAAGAATCCCATCAGCTTGGTCTCCCCGCCCCGGTAGCGCGCCACCTCGGCGGGGTGCGCGGAGAGGACTTCGTCCACCCACCCGGCCAGCGCGTGCTGGTCGCTCACCTGGACCAGCCCCAGCCGCTCCGCGGCGGCGCCGGGCGCCTCGCCCGGGCGCCGGGCGAGCTCGGTGTACACGCGCTTGGCGGCCTGGTGGCTCACCACGCCCTCGCGAACGAGCGTGACCAGCGCCGCCAGGCGCGCCGCCTCCACCGGGAAGGCGCCGGTCTCGTTGTAGCTCGTCATGACGTCGCCCATCACCCAGTTGGCCGCGGTCTTGGGCTCGACGCCGGCCGTGACCACCGACTCGTAGTACTCGGCCAGGGCGGCCTCGCTGGTGAGCACGCGAGCGTCATACGCCGGGAGGCCGAAGGCAAGCTCGAACCGGGCGCGACGCGCGTCCGGCAGCTCCGGGAGCGCCAGACGCTCGGCGGCGATCCACTCCGGCGCCAGGACCAGCGGCGGCAGGTCCGGATCGGGGAAGTACCGGTAGTCATGGCTCTCCTCCTTGGACCGGAGCGGGCGGACTTCCCCGCTGCCGGCATTGAAGAGAAGGGTGACCTGGGCCACGCGCTCGCCCCGCTCGACCAGGCCGATCTGGCGCTCGCGCTCGGCCTCGAGCGCGCGCTCGACATTGGCGAACGAGTTGAGGTTCTTCACCTCCGCCTTGGTCCCGAGCCCGGGTGCACCGGGCCGCCGGATCGAGATGTTGGCGTCCACCCTGAGGCTCCCCTGCTCCATGCTGCAATCGCTCACGCCCGCGTACACCAGGATCTGGCGCAGGGTGACGAGGTAGGCGCGCGCCTCGGCCGGTGTGCGCATATCGGGGTCGCTCACGATCTCGGCAAGTGGCGTTCCGGCGCGGTTCAGGTCCACAGCCGTTTTGCCCGGGAACCGGTCATGAATCAGCTTGCCGGCGTCCTCCTCCAGGTGCAGTCGGGTGACACCGACTTCCAGTCGGCCACGCTCGGGCGAGTCGAACGCCACGCGTCCACCGGTCGCGAGCGGCTGGTCGAACTGCGAGATCTGGTAGCCCTTGGGGAGATCGGGATAGAAATAGTTCTTCCGGGCGAACACGCTTACCGGGTGCACCGTGCAGCCGAGTGCCAGGGCCGCGCGGGCGCCGAGCCGGACGGCCTCGGCGTTGGGCACGGGGAGCGCGCCGGGAAGGCCCAAGCAGGTGGGACACACGTTGGTATTGGGCGGGTCGCCGAAGGTGGTGCGACAGGCGCAGAACATCTTGGTCCGCGTGCTGAGCTGGACGTGGACCTCGAGCCCGATCACGGTTTCCCACGCCATCAGCGCACCTCCGCGTCGGCCGCGATGACCCCTTCGAGCGTCCTCGCCGCGGCAAGGAGCCGCTCGTCCTCGAAGAACGGCGCGATGAGCTGGGCCCCGACCGGCAGCCCTTCGCTCCGGCCGGCCGGGAGGCTCAAGGCCGGCAGTCCGGCCAGGCTGATGGCGCAGACGAAGACATCCGCCAGGTACATGGAGACGGGGTCCGCGGTCTTTTCTCCCGCGCGGAACGCGGGCGTCGGCGTGGTGGGAGTCAGCAGGAGGTCGAGGCCCCCCTCGAACACGCGGCGGAAGTCGTCGGCGATGAGCGCGCGCACCCGCTGCGCCTTCCGGTAGTAGGCATCGTAGTAGCCGGCGCTCAGGACGTACGTCCCCACCAGAATGCGGCGCTGCACTTCGGGCCCGAAGCCCTGGCCACGCGTCGCCTGGTAGAGCGCGCGGATGTCGCCGGCGGGCCCGATGTGTCGCGGGCCGTAGCGGACGCCGTCGTAGCGTGCAAGGTTGGCCGCGGCTTCGGCGGGCGCGACGATGTAATACGTGGGGACGGCGTAGGCCGAATGGGGGAGTGAGACCTCGACCAGCTCGGCGCCGAGCTCCCGGAGCGACGCCCTGGTCCGCTCCATCGCCGCGGCGACGCCGGGGTCGAGGTCGGCCGGGAAGTATTCGCGTGGCAGACCCACCCGAAGGCCGCGGAGATCGGCCAGCGGCCCGGGCACCCCCATCGGTGGCCGATCGAGGGTGGTGCTGTCGAGCGGATCATGCCCGCTCATCGCGCTCAGGACGCCGGCGGCGTCGGCCACGCTGCGGCCGAAAGCCGAGATGCAGTCGAGCGAGGAGCCGAAGGCCACCAAGCCGTAGCGGCTCACCCGGCCGTAGCTTGGTTTCACGCCCACGATGCCGCAGAAGCTCGCCGGCTGGCGCACCGACCCGCCGGTCTCGGAGCCAAGCGCCGCGGGCACGACCCCGGCCGCGACCAGCGCCGCCGAGCCACCGGATGAGCCGCCTGGCACGCGGGCCGGGTCCAGCGGATGCCGTACCCGGCCGAAGGCCGAGTGCTCCGTGGACGAGCCCATCGCGAACTCGTCCATGTTGGCCTTGGCGGCCACGAGGGCGCCCGCGGCGCGGAGCCGGCGGATCACGGTCGCGTCGTAGGGCGAGACGTATCCCTCGAGGATGCGCGACGCGCAGGTGGTCGGCATGTCAGCGGTGACGATGTTGTCCTTGACCGCGATCGGCACACCGCCGAGCGGGCCGGGCGCGGGCATCGCGTCCACCCGGGCGGCTTCGGCGTCGAGCTGTGCCTGGGACCAGTGGAGCGTCGCGTTCAGTCCGGCCGCATCGGCCGCGGCCAGCCGCTCACCGGTGGCCCGGGCCACGGCGGCGGTGCTCACGGCTCCTCCATGGCGCCGTGCCGCGGCACGAGAAAGAAGCCGTCGGCGAACTCGGGGGCGAACGCCGCCGGCGGCCGGGCCAGCGGCACCGAGCCGGGCACGTCCTCGCGGAGCGCCACTTCACGGGGACCTGGAAGGAAGAGGTCCGTGGCCCCATCGACCGAGACCTGGTCCAGCCGGGCCACGTAGTCCACGATGCCATTGAGCTGGGCCACCAGGCGGTCGAGGTCGGCTTCGTCGACCGCGAGCTCCGCCAGCCGGGCCACGTGGAGGACTTCGTCCCGGCCGATGCTCATGCGCTCTCCCATTCCCGCTCGAGTCCCGCGTACGCCACGAGCAGTTGCTTGACGCCCACCTCCGCGTCATCGAAGGCCACGGAAACTTTTAGATCGCGTCCGGTCCCGGTCAGCCCCTGGATGGTCCCGCCGCCGAACCGGCGGTGGCGGACGCGCTCGCCCTTCACGTAGCGCGGGGCATCCTGGGAGAGCTCCTCGGTCGGACGGTCGGACGGTCGGGCGGTCAGTGATGCACCCGGGCGCCTGCCCACCTGCCCGCCCGACCGTCCGGCCGTCCGGCCGTCCGCCCATCCCGGCGCCCACAGCGCGGTCGTCCGCCGCTCGTCCAGGATGGCGGGCGGGAGCGCGCGGAGGAATCGGGACGGGATCCCCGGCCGGAGCTCGCCGCCCCGGCGCCGGGCCCGGGCCCAGGTGAGATAGAGCTTGTCCTTGGCGCGGGTCAGGCCGACGTAGCAGAGCCGGCGCTCCTCCTCGAGACCGTCCGGCTGCTCCTCCGCGCGGGCGAGCGGGAAGAGGCCATTCTCGAGCCCCGTCAGCACGACCACGGGCCATTCGAGCCCCTTGGCGGTGTGCAGGGTCATCAGGGTGACGCCGTCCTCGCGTCCCACCACGGTGTCGCCCGACGAGAGCAACGCCGCCTCCGCGAGGAAGCGTTCGAGCGGCGTGCCCTCCGACTCGTCCGTCACCACCTCGGACCAGTTCGCGGCGCTGGCCAGCAGCTCGCGCACGTTCTCCCACCGGTCGGCGCCCTCGGGCCCCTCCGCATGCAGCAGCGCCTCGTAGTCGATGGCGCGGAGCAACTGCTCGAGCACGTCCGCCGTGGGCAGGTGCCGCGCGCGCTGGGCCAGCCCGTCGATGAGCGCCGCGAACGCGCGGAAGGCCTCGCGGACATTGGGCCGGAGCTCGGCGATGCCCTCGGACGCGCGCGCGGTGTCGAGCAGCGGCTTGCTCCACTGCGCCGCCGTCCGGCCAAGCGTCGCAAGGCTGGTATCGCCGAGCCCGCGGCGCGGAACGGCGACGGCGCGGAGAAACGCCTCGTCGTCGGCGGGATTGGCGATGAGCCGGAGATAGGCCAGCAGGTCCTTCACCTCGCGGCGCTCGTAGAAGCTGATCGCGCCGATCAGGCGATAGGGGACGCCTGCCCGGCGAAAGCCTTCCTCGAGCGCCCGCGACTGGGCGTTGGTGCGATAGAGCACCGCCATCTCGGCGTACCCCCAGTCACCGGCGGCGCTCCGGCGCTCGAGCTCGCGCACGACCCACTCCGCCTCGTCACGCTCGTCGGCCGCGGCGACGAGCGTGACGGCCTCGCCCCCGCTTCGCCGGGTCGTGAGCGTCTTGCCGATGCGCCCGGTGTTCTCGGCGATGACGCCGTTGGCGGCGTCGAGCACCACCTGGGTGGAGCGATAGTTCTCCTCCAGCCGCACCAGCCGGGCGCCAGGGAAGTCCTTGAGGAAATCCTGCATGTTGCGCACGTCCGCGCCGCGCCAGCCGTAAATGGACTGATCGTCGTCGCCCACGGCGCAGACGTTCCCGTGCGCGCCGAGGAGCCGGATCAACTCGTACTGCGCCCGGTTGGTATCCTGGAACTCGTCCACCAGGATGAAATTGAACCGCCCCTGATAGGCGCGGAGCCGATCCGGATGCTCGCGGAAGAGCGTGAGCGGATGCAGCAGCAGGTCGTCGAAATCCATCGCGTTCGCGGCCTTGAGCGCCGGGCCCATGGCGGCGTAGACGTCGGCCGCCACCTGGGCCAGGCGATCGAACTGCGACACGCCCAGGGCGAGCTCCGCCGGCGGGACCATCCGGTTCTTGGCACCGGAGATGAGCGACTGCACGGCGCGGGGAGGAAACAGCTTGGTCGAGTGGCCGCGCTGGTCCATGAGCCGCTTGATCAGGCTCAGCCGGTCATCCTCGTCGTAGATGGTGAACTGGCGGCCGAAGCCGAGCAGTTCGGCCTCGCGCCGGAGCAGCCTCGCCGAGAGGGAGTGGAACGTGCCGATCCAGAGCCCCGACGGGTCGCGCTCGAGCAGCCGCCCGATGCGCTGCTTCATCTCGCCCGCGGCCTTGTTGGTGAAGGTCACGGCGAAGATCCGCTCGGGCGGCACACCGTGCCGGTCGATCAGCGCGGCGATGCGCGTGGTGAGGACGCGCGTCTTCCCCGAGCCCGCGCCGGCGAGGACGAGCAGCGGCCCGTGGACGTGCTCCACGGCCTCGCGCTGCGCGGGGTTGAGGGCGTGCCCCAGGCTGGGGGCGGGCGTATCGATCACGCGGTTTCCGCCAGCGGCAAACGAATCACGAAAGAAGCTCCCTTTTCCGAGGGCTCGAGCATCAGGGTGCCGCGATGGGCGTCCTCCACCACGCGGCGCGCGAGCGCCAGGCCGATGCCCCAGCCGCCCGGCTTGGTGGTGATCCCCGGCTCGAACAGACTGCGACGGATCTCGCGGGGTACGCCGGGCCCGTCATCGATCACCCGGATTTCGCCCATCCCCTGCTCCGCGCCAACTCGCAGAATAATCGTCCCGGCGCGGCCCTGCAGGGCGTCGATCGCGTTCTTCACCAGCGCCTCGAGCGTCCACTCGAGCAGCACCGCATCGCCCACGACCATCGGGCCCATGCCCGGCGCCTCCAGCCGAAGCTCGATGGGATTGGCACGCCGGGGAAGCCGGTGCTCGAAGTAGCCGGCCACCCGGCCACCGAGGGCACCGAGCCCCACCGGCTCGCGCTTGGCCGGATTGCCGATCCGCTCGAACCGCTGGGCCACGCGGTCGAGCCGGTCGGCATCGGCGGCGAGGTGCTCGGCCAGTCCGGGCGGCGATCCCGGCCGCGAGCGGACCCGCTCGATCCAGCCCTGCAGGCTCATGAGCGGCGTCCCCATCTGGTGGGCCGCCTCGCGCGCCATGGCGACCCAGAGCCGGTCGCGCTGCGCCGCCATGGCGCTGCGGTAGGCAAAGACGGCGACGGCGACCATCACCGCAATCGTGAGGCCCTGCAGGATGGCCAGCGCCGTGAGGTTCCGCTGCGCCGGGAGCGGGCCATAGTGCACCGTGCCGATCATCTCGTCCACGATGGGCGGGTTCCACCGGTCGAGCCGCGCGGCGTACTTCTTCACGCGCGGATCGTCGAGCGGCAGGGCAAACGGCAGGTTGGCCGCAGCCGTGACCCGCCCGGTCCGGTCGGTCACCACGAGCGGCAGTCCCAGCGCCCGCACCTGCGCGCCCAGGCGCAAGAGTGCCTCGGCCTCGGCGCCGGGACGCGGATCGTTCAAGCCGCCGAACACCCCGGAATAGAGCCGGCTGGTGGCGGTTGCGTCGGCCTTGAAGTGGCGAAGCACCAGCAGTCCGGAGCCGAGGCTCAGACCGGCGAGCAGCCCTACCAGCACTACCGCCAGCGTCGGCGCGAAGCGCTGGAGCCGCTCCCTACGCACGCGGGACCAGACGGTCCGCGCCGAGGTACGGGACCAGTGCGTCCGGCACCCGCACCGATCCGTCGGCCGCCTGGTAGTTCTCCAGGAGGGCGATGATCGTGCGGGGGAACGCCACGCCCGAAGCGTTGAGCGTGTGGACGAATTCTGGCCTGGCACCGGCCGCGGGCCGGTACCGGATGTTGGCGCGGCGGGCCTGAAAATCGGTGAAGGTGCTCGAGCTCGACGCCTCCAGCCAGCCGCCGATGCCCGCAGCCCATACCTCGAGGTCGAATGTGCGCGCGCTGGCAAAGCCGAGATCGCCGGCGGCGAGCTCGAGCACGCGATAAGGGAGTCCGAGGCGCCGCAGCACCGTCTCCGCGTGGGCGGTGATGCGCGCGTGCTCCGCCTCGGCATCTTCCGGGCGGCTGAAGCGCACCAGCTCCACCTTGTCGAACTGGTGCACGCGGATGAGTCCCCGCGTGTCTTTGCCGTGCGCGCCCGCCTCGCGGCGGAAGCACGGCGTCCACGCGCAGTAGCCGCGCGGCAGGTCGGCGGCGTCGAGGATCTCGTCGCGGTGAATGTTGGTGAGCGGGACTTCGGCCGTGGGGATGAGGAAGAGATCGTCCGAGGGGACCGCGTAGAGGTCGTCCTCGAACTTGGGGAGCTGGCCGGTGCCCACGAGCGACGCGCGGTTGGCCAGGTACGGCGGCGCGATCTCCTCGTAGCCGTGCTCGCGGGTGTGCAGGTCGAGCATGAAGGCGCTGAGGGCGCGCACCAGGCGCGCGCCCGGACCGCGCAAAAGCGGAAACCCCGAACCGGCGAGCTTCGCGCCCGCGGGGAGGTCGAGGATCCCGAGCGCGGCGCCGAGCTCCCAGTGGGGGCGGGGCGCGAAGTCGAACGTCGGCGGCTCGCCGCAGGTGCGGACGACGCGGTTGGCGGCGGCGTCACCGTCGGGCGTATCCCGCGCCGGGAAGTTCGGCAGTGCCAGCACGAGCTCGTCGAGGCGGCCCTCGAGCTCGCGGAGCTCGGCGTCGAGCCGCTTCGCGTCCTCGCCCGACGCCTTGAGGCGCGCCATCAGCTCGTCAGTCGGCTCGTCCGCGCGCTTCCGCCGGGCGACCTCCTGGCTCGCCGCGTTGCGCTCGGCCTTCAGCGCCTCGACGCGCACGAGACGCTCGCGCCGTTCGCGATCGAGTGCCAGGATGTCGTCCAGCAGCGGCCCCACCGACGGGTCGCACCGCCGGAGCAGCGACGCGCGGCTCCCCTCCGGATCCTGGCGCAGGCGCTTGAGGTCGATCACGAAGACGCTACTTGTCCGGCAGGCCGGGATCGAGGTCCTTGAACCCGCAATTGCGATCGGCCAGCACCTGGAACGTGACGGTGCTGTCCTGGAAGCTCAGGATCTGGAGCTTGCCGTAGAGCGGCACACCGAGGCTGGTGCACACCACGCGGGAGCGCACGAGGTAGCGCTCGCCGAGCTCGATCGGCACGGCGGAATCGCTCACGTAGCCGTTGCTGGGCGCCCGGGTGAGCTCCTCGAAGCTCTCGTCGCGACGCTGCAGGCCGGGGTTGGCGCTGGTGGTGGAGATGCCCAGCGCGGCCCTTGGCACGAGCACTCGCTGGTAGGTGTCGTCCGGAAGCTGCCGGATGTTGTAGGCGAACTCAAAGTCCACCGTCTGGTCGGTGCGAACCGCGTTGAGATTGATGTTGTACCCGCTCGGCGTCGAGATCGGGGTGCCCTCGAGCGCGCCGATCGTCACGGTATCGACGATATTGGTGACGGTCGCGTCGCCGAGGGCATTGGGGTCGCTGCACGCGGCGGCGAGCGCCAGCAGCGGGAGCGCGGACACACGGCGAAGTCTTGACATGAAGCGGGAAGCTTAAGCCTCGCGTCGAGAGGGGTCAACTGCCGTTCATTTCTTGACTTCGATCAGGACGGACCCTACGTTGCGCACGTCTTCCGCTGCCCCGGAGTCCTACCCCATGACCGAGCTGGAACAGGTGGTCCGCGGCCTCGCCGCCCGCAATGGCGTCGAGGCGGTGCTGCTGCTCAGCGCCGACGGCCTGCCGATCGATCACACGGCACGCGGCGCGTTCGACGCGGAGACGGTCGCGGCACTCGCGGCCACGCTGGCGCAGCATGCGCACCGATTGGGTCAGGACGCGGCCCGCGGCGAGCTGCTCACGGCGGTGCTCGACTTCGAGGGCGGGCTGCTGGTGCTGGCCCGGGCCGGTGCGGACGACTGGCTCGCCCTCTTCGCGCGGCCCGACGCCGACGTCGGCCCCCTGCTCTTCGATCTTCGCCAGCACCGGTCCGCGCTGGCGTCGCTGCTCTGATGCGCTGGGCCGTTCTCCTGGCCGGCGGCTCGGGCACCCGGTTCTGGCCGCTCAGCACCCCCGAGACGCCCAAGCAGCTCCTTCCGCTTTCCGGCGCGGGCTCCACGGCAGAGGAATCCATCGAGCGGCTGGCGGGCCTGGTGCCGCGCGAGCGCGTGATCGTCGTGGCGGGTGCGTCGCTCGCCACCCGGCTCAGGAGCCTGCTCAATCTCCCTGCCGAAAATTTCCTGATCGAGCCGCGACCGGCCTCGACCGGCCCGGCGCTCATCTGGGCCACGTGGGAAGCGCGCCGCCGAGATCCCGACGCGGAGGTGCTCTCGCTGCACGCCGACTGGGTAGTCGGCGACGCGGCGGCGTTCCGGCGCACGGCCGACCACGCGCTGACGGCCGCGCGCACGCACGACCGGCTGGTCACGGTGGGCGTGGTGCCGTCGCGGCCGGAAACCGGCTACGGCTACATCGTCCCCGGCGCGTCGCTCGACGACGGGGTGCGCACCGTCGCCCGCTTTTCCGAGAAGCCGGATGCCGCCACCGCGCTCGACCTGATGGCGGCGGGGGCGCTCTGGAACAGCGGGCTCTTCGCCTGGACGGCCGAGCGCCTGCTGGCCGAGGCGTCGCGCCACACGCCCGAAGTGGCGGCCGCGCTCCCGGCGCTCGAGGCGGGCGATGTGGCCGGTTTCTTTGGCGGGGTCACCCCGATCTCGATCGACGTCGGCCTGCTCGAGCGGAGCGGCGCGGTCGCCGTCGTGAGCGGGGCCTTTGCCTGGGACGACGTGGGCACGTGGCAGGCGCTGGCGCGGGTCCGCCCCAAGGACCCGAACGGCAACGTCGTGGTCGGACCGGCGGTGGTCCTGGACTCGCACGACTGCATCGTCTGGTCGGAGCGCGATCCCATCGTGGTGTCGGGGGTGCAGGACCTCGTGGTGGTGCAGGCCAACGGCCGCATTCTCATCATGCCGACGGAGCGCGCGGCCGCCATGAAGCAATTGCTCGACGCGTTGCCGCCCGCCGTCCGTGATATCGAGTGATGCCCGCGCTCTACCTGCTCGAGCCGGAGCGGCCGGGCGCGGCGTGGGCCCCGTTCGGCGGCGTCCGGCCGATCGCCGAGCTCCGCGCGGGCGCGTGGCGCATCCGCGAGCGGTGGGAAGCCGCGTGCGAGACGGAAGCGGAGGCCATCCTGGGCGCCCACGCGGACGGGTTTCACGAGGGCGAGGAACCGCCGGTGCGCCCGCCGGGCCCGGTGGACGGGCCGGCCATCGTGGGCGGCGTCCTGGTTCGCGCCCACCGGCGATCGTCTGGGCGTGAGCGACATCGCGCACTCGCTCCGCCTCACCCACGCGGGGGCGACGGTCGGCTGGATGGTCGCCGCCGGCGAGCGATGGCCCGGTCCCCACGAGCGGGGCGCGTCGCGCGAAGTCGAGGGGCTGCCGCTCCGCGGGAGCTTCGATCTGATCACGGCGCTCGAGCGCTTCCTGGGCGAGGACTGCGCCGATTTCCGTTCCGCGCCCAGCACCGGCGTTCCCGTGGGCAGCCTCGTGCTCGGCGACCCGTCGGACGTGGTGGTGATGGGCGCCGCCGTCGAGCCGGGGGTGGTGTTCGATGTGCGGCAGGGCGCCGTGGTGCTCGAGCCGGGCGTCGAGGTGCGCCACGGGTCGCGACTCGAGGGGCCGCTCTACATCGGCGCGCGCACCAGGGTACTGGGCGGCTTCCTCCGCGCGTCTGTGGTCGGCGCCGAGTGCCGGGTCCACGGCGAGATCTCGGCGAGCGTCTTCCTGGGCTACGCGAACAAGAGCCACGACGGCTTCGTGGGCCACAGCGTCGTGGGACACTGGGTCAACCTGGGTGCGCTCACGACGACGTCCAACCTCAAGAACACCTACGGCCCCGTGCGCCTCGAGATCGCCGGCCAGCGGATCGAGACCGGGCGGCAGAACCTCGGCACCCTCTTCGGCGACCATGCCAAGACCGCGATCGGGACGATGCTCGCCACCGGCACCGTGGTGTCCGCCGGCGCCCACCTGTTCGGGCCGGCGGCGCCGCCCCGGTACGTGCCACCGTTCGCCTGGGGGAGCGCCGGCGACGAGCGGCTCACGCCCGACGGCTTTCTCCAGATCGCGGAGCGGGTCATGAGCCGGCGCGACGTCCCGCTCACCGCCGAGCGGCGCGCGTCGCTCGAGCGCACCTTTGCCCGGGGCATCGGACGATGATGCGGCTCTACGTACTGGGCTCGGGCTCGCGGGGCAACTGCTGCGCGGTGGAGGCGGACGGGGTGGCGCTCCTGCTCGATGCCGGATTCAGCGCCCGCGAGATCGAGCGCCGGGCGGATGCGGCGGGACTCGAGCTGGCGCGGGTGGCGGGGATCGCCCTGACGCACGAGCACGGCGACCATGCCTGCGGCGCGCCGCGGCTGGCCCGGCGCCTCGGCGTGCCGGTGCTGACGGCGGTGGGGACCTGGGGACGGCTCGCGGATGCGATGGGCACGGCGGCGCACCTGCCGATCGGCCTCCGCGTCGCCGTCGAGCTCGGTCCGTTCCGGGTGGAGGCGTGCCCCACCAGTCATGACGCCGCGGATCCGGTGGCGATCGTTATCCGCACTTCGGATGGCACCGGCGTCGGCGTGGCGTACGACCTGGGCCGGCCCACCGTCGCGGTGCGCTACCTGCTCCGAAACCTCACCGCGCTGGTGCTCGAGGCCAATCACGACGAGGTGCAGCTCCGGACCAGCGGCTACCCGCCGGTGGTGCAGCGCCGCATCGCCGGGTCGGGCGGGCACCTGTCCAACCGCGCGGCCGCCGACCTCCTGGCCGAGCTGCACCACCCGGGACTCGCGGTCGTGGTGCTGGCACATCTGAGCCAGCGCTGCAACTCCGCGGACGACGCGCGCGCCGCCGTGGCACCGGCCCTCCGGCGCGCTGGCTTCGGCGGCACGCTCCACGTGGCCCGGCAGGACGTGCCGCTGCCAGTGATCGAGGTGGTGGGGGTGCGGGAGGGGCAGCTCGGGTTGGCGTTGTAGGGGGCGGGGGGGACGGACGGGGCGGGCGGTCGGTCGGTTTGGACGGGCAGGCGGTTGGGGTGGCAGTGTAGCAGGATCTGTCATCCCGAGCGCAGCGAGGGATCTTGCCGGGCCGAGTCCGAACTTCCGGCGAGTAGCTCCCTCGCTGCGCTCGGGATGACAGATCACCTGCCCGTCCGCCCGCCTGCCCGTCCGCCTGCGCCCCTACCCCGCCTCCGGATCCGGCGGCACCGGCACGGAATCGGGACGCGAAGTCGGCGGCCCCACCAATTGGAACGTGACCGGCTCGTGCAGATCACCGCCCGAGAGGGTGAGATGCTTCCCTTTCAGCTTGAGCCGGTAGTTGACCCACTCGCCGCCGAGTGCGAGTGCCAGGCTGTCGCCGACGATGCGCCAGCGGACCGTTTGCGTGCCGTAGCTCGCGCTGCTGTCCGGACGCACGATCACGATCCGAGGGCCTGTCTTCTTCGGATCCTGCTTCAGGTCGAACTTCCAGGTCCCCAGAATGGCCTGCTGCTGCGCGGCGACGACTCCCGGTGTCGCGAGCAGCCCTGCAGCCAGCATCCAACCGATCCTCACGATTCCCCCGAATGACGAGTGCCCTGCGGCCGAACGCGGCTTGAGTCTAATCGTGGGGCGCCCGTCGGCCAACCGACTCAGCGTCCGACGGGGATGCCGAATCCGACTGACAGATGGACGTCGTTCTGGGTCTTCTTCTCCGCTTCGAAGGTGGTCTCGTCGATCCGCGTTCCGTAGATGTAGTCGTCGGCCGCCACATACAAACTGAGGAGGCTGCCGAGATGGAGGCCCACCGTCGTGCCGATCACGCCGCCGATGTCATCCTTGTCGCTCAGGGCCGCGTAGGCATCCCCGCCACGCCGGACGTAGCTCACGCCGCCGTTGAGGTTGAGCCAGACCGGGGCGGTGACCGGCAGGACGTAGAACGTGGCCCGCGCGCTGCCGAAGAGCAGATTGGCGTTGTCCTTGACCTGCTCTCCGGTGGCCAGATCGAGCTTGAGATCGCTCGGCACGTAGGTCACGGAGGTCAGGATGCCGAACCGCGGGCTGAAGTTGAGGCCGAGCCGGCCGCCCACGGCCAGGCCAACCTGCTGCTTGAACTGCTGGCCGTTCGCCGCCTTCAGGAGCTCGGTCGTGGGGATGTAGACGCCGATGGTCGGGGACAGCGTCAGTTTCTGGGCGGCCGCGGTCGCACCCGGCAGGAGCGCGCTGACGAGCGCAAGCGTGGCGATGCGGATATGCGCACGGGGCATAAGCGGACTCCGGTCGAAGAGGAAAGGTGCGAACTGGGCCCGCTCGTCGAGTTCATCGGCCGACCTTTCGAAGGCGGCGCCGGATGAAATGCGGATGGAGCGCGTCCAAGTTGCACGTCGGCGATGGGGACCGCAATGGTGCCGGAAATGCACGACGCCCCGGGGGTGAGCCCGGGGCGTCGTGTTCGCCTTCGTGCTGGGCGACTAGTACATCCCGCCCATGCCGCCGCCCGGCGGCATCGGCCGGGGCCGGCTTCTCTTCCTTCTTCTCCACCACCACGCACTCGGTGGTGAGCAGCAGGCCGGCGATCGACGCCGCGTTCTGCAGCGCCGTGCGGGTGACCTTGGTCGGGTCGATGACGCCCGCCTTGACCAGGTCCTCGTAGCTGTCGGTCGCGGCGTTGTAGCCGAAGTTCTTCGTCCTTCGACTCCCGGACCTTGGCCACGACGATCGAGCCCTCGGCGCCCGCGTTCTGGGCGATCATCCGGATGGGCTCCTCGAGCGCGCGGCGGACGATCTCGACGCCGATCTTCTCGTCCTCGGTGCCGCGGATCTTGTCGAGCGCGCTCTGGGCCCGCAGCAGCGCGACGCCGCCGCCGGGCACGATGCCCTCTTCGACCGCCGCGCGGGTGGCGTGCAGCGCGTCCTCGACCCGGGCCTTCTTCTCCTTCATCTCGGTCTCGGTCGCGGCGCCGACGTTGATCACCGCCACGCCGCCGGCGAGCTTGGCCAGACGCTCCTGGAGCTTCTCGCGGTCGTAGTCGCTGGTGCTCTTGTCGATCGCGGCCTTGATCTCGTTGATGCGGCCCTGTGATGTCGCCTTCCTTGCCCTTGCCGTCGACGATCGTGGTGTTGTCCTTGTCGATCACGACCCGCTTGGCGCGGCCGAGGTCGTTGAGCGTGGCGTTCTCCAGCTTGAAGCCGACTTCCTCGGAGATGACCTGGCCGCCGGTGAGCACGGCGATGTCGCGGAGCATCTCCTTCCGGCGGTCGCCGAAGCCCGGCGCCTTGACGGCCGCGACCTTGAGCGTGCCGCGGAGCTTGTTCACCACCAGCGTGGCGAGCGCCTCGCCCTCGACGTCCTCCGCGATGATCAGGAGCGGGCGGCCGCTCTGGGCCACCTTCTCCAGCACCGGGAGCAGCTCCTTCATGGCCGAGATCTTCTTGTCGTGGATCAGGAGGTAGGCGTCGTCGAGCACCGCCTCCATCTTCTCCGGGTCGGTGACGAAGTAGGGCGACAGGTAGCCGCGGTCGAACTGCATGCCGTCCACGGTCTCCAGCGTGGTCTCGAGGCCCTTGGCCTCCTCGACCGTGATCACGCCGTCCTTGCCGACCTTCTCCATCGCCTCGGCGATCAGGTTGCCGATCTCCTTGTCGTTGTTCGCGGAGATGGTGCCGACCTGGGCGATCTCCTTCTTGCCGGCCGACGGGACCGACAGGGTCCTGAGCTGCTCGACGACGGCCTCGACGGCGCGGTCGATGCCGCGCTTGAGCTCCATCGGGTTGGCGCCGGCGGTGACGTTCTTGAGGCCCTCGCGGAAGATCGCCTGCGCGAGCACGGTGGCGGTGGTGGTGCCGTCGCCGGCGAGGTCGGAGGTCTTGGTGGCGACCTCCTTCACCATCTGCGCGCCCATGTTCTCGATCGGGTCGGTCAGCTCGACCTCCTTGGCGACCGTCACGCCGTCCTTGGTGACCGTGGGCGAGCCGAACTTCTTGTCGATGACGACATTCCGGCCCTTGGGGCCGAGGGTGACCTTCACCGCCTCGGCGAGGGCGTCGACACCCCGCTTGAGCTTGGCGCGGGCATCGGTGTTGAAGAGAAGTTCCTTCGCTGCCATCTGTCATCTCCTTGGTGGGTCGGGCTCGGTTGATGGCCCGCGTGGCTCAGCCGAGCTTGGCGAGGACGTCGGACGCCTTGATGATGACGTACTCGTCGCCGTCGAACGTGTAGGGCGTGCCGCTGTACTTCCCGTAGATCACCTGGTCGCCGACCTTGAGATCGACCGGCACCCGGGCGCCCTTCTCGAACCGGCCCGGACCGACGGCGATGATCTCGCCCTGGGTGGGCTTCTCCTTGGCGGTGTCCGGGATGTAGAGGCCGCCGCGCATCGACTCGGTCTCCTCGGCCGGCACGATGACCACACGGTCCTCGAGCGGCTGGATCTTGAGGCCGGGCTTGGCCTTGGTAGCAGTCGCCATCTCTGTCCTCCACGGCATGTTTTGGGGTGATGTAAGGCTTGTGTCTGACAACGGTTTAGCACTCAACATCCCAGAGTGCTAACGTCTGGTCGCAAAGATAAACCGATCGACCCGACTGTCAAGCGCCCGCTGCTCGGACCGGGCACGCCAAGCAACCGCGGTGCCGCACGAACGGAGCCAATTCGGCAGCGAGTCGCACGGCCGTCGGCGTGGGCGAGGAAGATGTCGCCGTCGCGGCAATGGCGGCGCGGCCAGAGCGGCAGAATTCGCGGGGATGGTGTCGCGGGGATGGTATGGTGAGGGAATGCGGTTACGAGGATCGCGGCACTTCGCGGTCGCGCGAGGACGCCAGCGGCCACACGCGACGCGGCTACAGATCGAACCGCAGCTCCGCGCCGACGTAGCGGCTCTCGCGCCGGAAGAACTGCCGCTGGGTCGAGAGCCCGTCGTGGGCGATCAGCGCGATGCCCGATGTCCCGCCCGCCGCCCGCCGCGGCGACCGCGATCCCCAGCTTGGCCGAGGTGCTGATGCGCCAGCTCGTGGCCGCGGCGCCCTCGAAGAAGATGCCCGCGACCGGACGCGCCTGGCCGCCCAGAAACGTGCCCAGCGGGCCGCCCCGGAAATCCGCGGCCAGCGCGCCGCCCGGGCCGATCGAGGTGCAGCTCGTCGATCAGCACGTAGCTGAGGTTGCCGGTGACCCGGACGGGCCCGGTGCCGTAGGTCACCCAGGCGGCGGCCACTTCGCGGGTCCAGTCGAGCCGGCTGGCGCCGAAGCGGTCGCCGTACTCGTCGCCCAGATGGCTGCTCTCGTGGTAGATCTCGCCGGTGAGCGTCCAGGCGCCGAGCGCCGCGGTGGTGTTGAGCCCGACCACCCAGTCGTTGCTGATGAGCGCGCTCTTGCGGTCGCCCAGGCTGAACCGGCCGTAGACCTGGGTCCCGAAACCGAGCGTGACGGGGCGGGGCCCGCGCCGCAGGGCCAGCACCGGAAAGTTCTCGCCCAGCGCCGACCTCCGCCTCCGGCTCGCGGCCGAACTCGCTCTCGCCGCGACGTGCCGAGAGCAGCCGGCCCACCAGCCCGTGCACCCGGGGCGACGCCTGGGGCAGCTCGAAGCTGGGTACGCGGGGGAAGAGCGGTCCTGGGCCTGCGGCGCGGGACCGGCGGTGCACGAGGAGGAGCATGCAGCCAGCGCCCGCCACGATCGGCTGCTTGACATTGACCTCGCGCCCTCAGAAGTTCCGCTCGCCTGCGCGCGGCGCCGCCCGTGCTGTTGGAACGCGCGGTAACTTGTCCGGCGGCCGAGAGCGGCGCAATGCCGTGCCGCCCTCCCTCGTCGCGGAGTCTGCATGATGCTGTGGAGTCATGATTCTCGCCGCTTCGGCCCTCGCCGGGCCCGGCCCGGCGTCGCCGCCGACGTCCGTGACCGTGGCAATCGACTCGTCCAAGCACGAGCTCACCATCACCGCCGGGCCGTACGACCTGCCCAACATGCCGCCGATGGACGACCACGCGATGATGGACCTGGGCATGTCGCACGACACCCCGGTCCAGCACTTCGAGTGGCCCATCGACGGCTGGTTCCGCGGGTTCCGCGTGCGATCTGGCGGACGCCCAGGGCCATCCGGTGCCCCGGCACGTCATGCACCACCTCATCATGGTGAACTTCAGCCGCCGGCAGCTGATCTATCCGGCCGCCGAGCGGCTGATGGGCGCCGGCACCGAGACCGACGACGAGATCAGCGTGCCCAAGACGATCGGCGTGCCGATGACGCCCGGGATGAAGCTCGGCATGTACGTGGCCTGGCACAACGACACCGGCAAGGATCTCGCCGGCGTGTTCCTCAAGGTCACGATGCTGTGGACGCCGAAGAACCAGAACCCGCCCCCGGTCAATTCCCTGCCGATCTACATGGACGTGAACCTGACGGTGGGCGGCAGCAACACGTTCGACGTGCCTCCGGGCAAGTCCTCCAAGTCGTTCGAGTTCACCCTGCCGGTGGGCGGGCGGCTGCTCGGCGTCGGCGGCCACATGCACGACTACGGCGTCGGGGTCCGGCTGGAGGACGTCGGAGACCGGCAAGGTGGTCGCCAGCGTGATGGCGACGCGCGACGCCGAGGGGAAGGTGAGCAAGGTCGAGCCGGAAGCTGTACGGCGTGAGCGGCGAGGGCCTCAAGCTCAAGGCCAATCACAGGTACCGGGTCGTCGGCGAGTACGACAACCCGACCGGCGAGACCCAGGTCAAGGGCGCGATGGCGCACATGGTCGGGCTGTTCGTGCCGGACGACATGAGCAAGTGGCCCAAGATCGATCCCAGCGACCCGACCTACCAGCGCGACCTCGCGTCGCTGCAGGTGCGCGGCGAGGATGCGGCGTGATGCACCATGGAGAGCACGGAGCCCACCAGGGCACGTCGATGGACCACGGGCAGATGCAGCATGGCGACCACGGCGGGGACGAGGCGCACCGGTAGCGACTGGACCTGGCCGAACGCCGCCCGGACGCGTCGAAGGGGGCATGACCCGGGTCATGCCCCCTTCGCATCCGGTCACGGCGTTCGGCCCCGCCCTACCGCAGGATTCGCCGGACGCCGACCCAGCGCACGTACCACCAGCGCCCGTACGGATCGTCCGCGCTCAGCGTGCTGACCTGCACGCCGCGGGTCGCGCTGTGAATGAAGCGGCCCTCGCCGATGTAGAGCCCGACGTGGGTCACCGGGCCGCCGCGGTTGGAGAAGGTGAGCAGGTCGCCGGGCAGCGAGCGTCCGCCATGCGCTTGCGCGACCTTCCTGCCCTCGCGCGCCTGGTCGGCGCTGCGCCGCGGCAGCGTGATGCCGTGGCGGCCATAGGCATACTGGATGAGTCCGGAGCAGTCGAACCCGCCGCCGTCGCTCGCCGGTGCCGCCGTACTGGTAGGGCCGGCCCATGACCTCGGTCGCGGTCGCGATCACCGAATCGGCGAGCCGCGGCGGCCGGCGTCGCGCCGCGCGCGGGTCGCGGCGGGAGCGTGGACGGCGTCCGGCGGCGGCACGTCGCTCGCTCGGCGGCCGCCTGCGCGCCGACGTCGCGGGCCGGGCGTCGCGTGCCGCGCTTGCGGCCGCCGCCGAGATTGATGGAGAAGCCCGGCCGCGAGCTCGAACCCGTCGCGGCGGTCGAGCGAGATCTCCCGCCAGCGGCCCTCGAGCGCCGACGCGCGAGGAACGACGCCGGCTCGAGCTCGTAGCCCGCCGCCCGCCGACCACGAGCGTCCAGATGCTGGAGAACGACTGCGAGTGGGGTGAGCCCAGCCCGGCGCCGACGCCGGCGACCAGATACGGGCCCGCGCCCGCGCCCGGAACGCGGTCACGTCGAAGCCCAGCCCGGCGAACGCGCCGTCCGCGCCGCCGACACGGCGCATGTAGTCGCCGTGCAGCGTGGTGCTCGAGCGGCCCGACGAGCGGGCGGCTCATACCGAGGCGGTAGACGGTCCACCCTTCGCTCTCGTAGAACCGGCCGACCTGGCCGTCGATGCCCTGCGCCGGCCGCCGGTGACGGCGCCGCACGAGAGCGACGACGGCCAGCGCCGCCGACCTCACCGGCGCTCCCGCGACCGGCCGCCGCGTCCGCAGGTCCACCAGGTAGCGCGTCTCCCGGGCGGCAGTGATCCGAGAGCCGGGCCCGGAAGCGTGGTGTCGTCCACCACTTCCGGCGCGGCCCTGGTGTAGAGCAGCGGGACCGGAATCCGCGCGCCGCCGCGGCGGATCTCGATGGTCCGATCGGTGCACGCGGCCGCCCGCGCCGCTGTCGGGCCGCGCCAGCGTGAACCAGATCTCACCCCGCCCGGCGCCGTGCCGACCAGGGAGTCGGCGGGCGCCGGGACGTGTCGGCGCGCCCGACGGTTGCTCCGCGCGCCCGGCACTCGGCCGCTCGGAGCATGCCAGCCCGCCCAGCACCGCCGCACCCAGCATGCGCACGCACGCTCACTCGGCCGGCCCTCCGGCCGCGCCCGGCAGTCCAGCCCGACGGTGTCGGGCGTGCCGTCCTCGGTCACTGCCAGCACCTCGCGGGCCTCCGGGCTCTGTCGCAGGTAGCGCAGCCAGAGGATGATCGCCGCGAAGCCGGTGACCGCGCCGCAGAGCGCGGTCACCGCCAGCCCGTCGACCGGATCCTCCATCCGCATGGCCACCAGCGCGCCGCCCACCGCTCCGAAAAACGAAGCTGCCCACGCCAGGAACGGCGTGAGCAGCCACCCGAAGACCCGGAAGACGAGCCGGAGCCAGCGCATGCCTCAGGCGCGTTTCGCGCCCAGCCCCGAGAGCAGCGTGGCCAGGGCGAGCCCGGGCAGGAAGGCCACGCCGAAGGTGGCGAGGTTCCAGCCTGCGCCCGGGAAAGTGGATCGAGCACGGCGACGACGGCGAGCACGACGGCGCACGCCGAGCGCCAGGCCGAAGCGCGGCCGCCGGCGAGACGCCGCCGCGGCTTCGTGAGCTGGTTGGCCAGGATCCACGCGCCGAACCACGGCAGGAACGTGCCCACCATCCACCAGACCGGGTGGTACCACCAGTTGCTGCCGCCGCCGAGCTCCAGCCAGCGGTGGCCGTAGGTGCCGATGTTCTGCAGCAGGGTCACGTCGATCAGGAGGAAGACGACGGCGGCGCCGAGCCCGATGCCGGCCGCGCCGGCGATCCCCTCGATGGTGCGCGGCCGGGTCCAGAGGCCCGGCAGCAGCGTGACCGCCGCCAGGCCGACCAGCAGCAGCGACGGCGAGCAGCGACCGTCTGGAGCCCGCCGTTCGGCAGCAGGCGCGAGACCAGCGAGATCAGCAGCACGAACACCGGCCTCGAGCAGGCCCAGCTTGACCGACCCGCGGACGATCGCGGGGACATCCGTGAGGTCGTGGTCCGCGCGCAGTTCCACCGCCGAGTGCATGCCGTCTCCGGAGAGGATGGGAGTGCCGAAGTATACGCAGCGGCCGCGCGGGCCGGGCCAAGGGGCGGTCAGGTGCCCCAGGCGAGCACCACGACGACGTCGGTGACGGCCCAGGCCGCCGAGCGCGCGGTACATGCCCCGCTGGTGCTCGGCCGGCGTCAGCGCCGGCCGC
The DNA here is from genome assembly GCA_963831425.1 of uncultured Gemmatimonadales bacterium. Lineage (GTDB taxonomy): Bacteria > Gemmatimonadota > Gemmatimonadetes > Gemmatimonadales > GWC2-71-9 > CAVVWJ01. The sequence goes on from CAWHQC010000009.1 coordinate 58,272, forward strand.
ACCGCGCCGCCAGGGGATCAGCACCGCCGCCCAGGCGGCGAGCGCCAGCGAGCCAGGCCCGACCCAGCGCCAGGGGTCGGCTGCCGCCGAGCCGCCAGCCGGCCCGCACCGCCGGCCGCGGCGAACAGCGCGAACGCCAGGGCCGCCGCGGCCAGCGCCGCCGTGAGGCTCCGGCGGACGCCGAGCACGCAGGCCAGCGTGCGGTCGCCGCGGCGGGTGTCCTCCTCGAGCTGATAGAGCTGCGTCAGCGGGTAGAGCGCGGCGAACAGGGGGCAGAACGCGAGCAGCACCAGCCCGCGGGCCGGCATCGAGCGGCAGGCCGGTGGCCGCCCACCCCGCGTACGGCGTGAGCGTGCCGAACCCCCACATGTTGATGATCCAGTCCGCGCCGGCCACCGCCTTGAGCCGCAGCGGCGGCACCGAGTACGCCACCGAAAGGACGAAGCAGACGCCGTAGGCCATCGGGATACGGCGCGGCGAGGCGGAACGCCAGCGATCTGGCCGGCGCCCATGAGGCCGAGGCTGAACGCCGGCGAGGTGGCGCGGCGGCGGCGGCGGCCGGCGGAGGTAGGCGATATCGCCCTCGTCCCGGTCGAACGCGCTGTTGAGCGCCAGCGTGCCGCCGTTGAGGCAGACCACCCAGAGCGCGAGGCCGAGCGAGCGCCGGGCCGAGCCGTGCGCCGGCGGCCGCCCCGGCGAGGCCCGACCGCGAGCAGGTACCCGACGGCGGTGTGCGCCGCCATGATCGGCCACTCGGCGGGGCGCAGGTGCAGCAGGTAGTCGAGCCGCCGGCCCGAGCAGCCGGTAGCCGGCCTCGCGTGCGGTGCTCACCACTCGAGCCCGAGATGCCCGGCCGCGAGCCGCAGCCCGCGCAGGGTCAGGTCGGGATCGGTCTCCTCGATCGTGGCGGTGAGCGGCGCCACCACCGTGGCGAGGCCGCCGGTCGCGACCACCCTCGGGCGCCGGCCGTCCGGCCACTCGGCGCGGATGCGGCGCACGAGGCCGTCCACCGCCTCGGCCGTGCCGAACAGCACGCCGGCCTGGATGCACTCCTCGGTCCGCCGGCCGATGACGCGCTCGGGCGCGCGGAGCTCGGTGGCCGGCAGCTTGGCGGTGCGCTGGGTGAGCTGGTCGGCGGCGGTGCGGAGCCCGGGCATGATGACGCCGCCGAGAAAGCGGCCGTCGGCGGTGACGCAGTCGAAGGTGGTGGCGGTGCCGAAGTCGACCACGATGGTGTCCGCGCGGTAGAGCTCGACCGCGGCCAGCGCGTTGACGATCCGGTCGGCGCCGACGCTGAGCGGCTCGTCGACGTCGAGCCGGACCGGCAGCGGCGAGCGCGCGTCGATCTGCACGCCGGTGCAGCCCGTGGTGCGCGCGATGCCCGCCACCACGCCTGGGTGACCGCGGGCGCCACCGAGGCGAGGCAGACGGCGCGCACCTCGTTGGGGGAGTGGCCCGCGGCGATGAGGAACCCGCCGATGGCGCTGCCCCACTCGTCCGGGCGTGCGGCCGGGGTTGGTCGTCAGCCGCCAGTGCGCCTCGAGCTCGGCGCCCCGGAAGAGGCCCACGGTGATCTCGGTGTTGCCGATGTCGAGCGTCAGGAGCATGGTCGAAGATCCGCCGAGGGTGAGGTCCCCGCCAGCACGACCGTGCCCGGCCCGGACCGCCGCCGTGGTTCCGTCCGCCCGGCGGACCAGCAGCGCGCCGTCGGCGGCGAGTCCGTCGGCCGGTCCCGGCGAGCGGCGCCTGGAGCAACGGCCGCGGAGCCAGTCGCGGCGCCCGAAGCGCGCCCGCTCGTCGCCGGTGAGCGGGCCGGCCGCCGCATCGATCCCGCTCGAGAGCGCTCGACGACGGGTCGCACCAGCGCCGCCGGCGTGAGCGCCGGCACCGCGTCGGCGAGGTGGGTGGCCGTCGTTGCCATCCCGGCGGCGGGCGGGTTCGCCACATTGAGACCGACCCCGATGGCGACCCAGGCCAGCGGGGCGCCCTGCCACCGGGCCTCGCACAGGATGCCGCCGGCCTTCCGCTCGCCGAGCATCAGGTCGTTGGGCCATTTGAGGGCGAGGTGGATGCCGAGCGCGCCGAGCCGCTCGGCCACGGCGAGCCCGGCGCGAAGGCTCAGGACTTCGAGACCGGTGGTCGCCGGGCGGGCCAGCAGGCTGAGCCAGAGCCCGCCCGGCGGCGACGACCAGTGCCTGCCGCGGGACCCGCGACCCGCCGCCTGCTCGTCGGCCACCACCACGGAGCCCGCCGCGGCCCCACCCTGCGCCAGCTCGTGGAGCGCGTCCATGGTGGACGCGACCGTCGAGAGCTGGAGCACCACCGGCGCGGCGCGCATCACCGCACCAGCAGCAGCAGCAGCGCGCCCAGCGCGATCCGATACCAGGCGAAGGCCGCGAAGCTGTGGTGCGAGACGTAGCGCAGGAACGCCCGCACCACCACGATGGCCGACAGAAAGGCCACCGCGAAGCCCACGGCGAAGGCCGGCGCATCGGCCGCGCTCAGCGCGCCCCGGCTCTTGAGCAGGTCGTACAGGGTGGCCGCGAACATCACGGGAATGCTGAGGAAGAACGAGAACTCCGTCGCCGCCCGGCGCGACAGGCCCAGGGCGTAGCCCCCCATGATCGTGGCGCCCGAGCGGGAGGTGCCCGGAATCAGCGAGAGCACCTGGGCCAGGCCCACCCCGAGCGCGGTCCGCGGCGGCACGTCGCCGACCTCGTGGACCCGCTCGCGCGGGTGGAGCCGCTCGATCAGCAGGATGAGCAGCCCGCCCACGATCAGCGCGACGGCCACCACGGTCGGGGTGAACAGTCGGGCCTTGATCCAGTCGTGGGCCAGGAAGCCGACCACCGCCGCGGGCAGGAAGGCGATGATCAGATTGAGCAGGAAGCGGCGGGCCCCGGCGTCCGACGTCGCCGCCAGCAGCGCCGCGCTCAGCCGCGCGCGGTAGAGCCAGACGATCGCCAGGATCGCGCCCAGCTGGATGAAGATGTCGAACGTCTTGGCCGCCTCGCCGGTCTCGCCCAGCCAGTGGCTCGCGACGATGAGATGGCCGGTGGACGAGACGGGGATGAATTCCGTGACCCCCTCGACTAAGCCCAGCAACGCGGCCTTGGCGAGCAGCTCAGGCGTCATCGGCGGCGCTCACGGCAGGGCCTCCTCATACAGGGCCTCGTACATCGGCACGATCCGGTCGGCGGAGAACTCCCGCGCCTTCGCGATGGCCGCGGCCCGCGCCGCCGCGTAGCGGCCGGCATCGCGCAGCAGCTCGACGGCGCGCCGCCCCATCGCCTCGACCGAGCCGACCGGCTCGAGGATGCCGCTCACCCCGTCGTCCACCACCTCGGGCAGCCCGCCGGCGCGGGTGGCCACCACCGGCGACCCGCAGGCCATGGCCTCGAGCGCCGCCAGGCCGAAGGACTCGGTCTGGGACGGCAGCAGGAACAGGTCGCCCGCCTGCAGCAGCGAGGCCACCGAGTCGAGCCGGCCCAGGAAGCGCACGTCCTGCGCCACGCCCAGCTCCCGCGCCTCGTTCTCGGCGTCGACCCGCTCGGGGCCGTCGCCCACCATGACGAGGGCGGCGGGCATGGCGCGCCGGATCCGGGCGAACACCCGGACCACGTCCTTGACCCGCTTCACCTCGCGGAAGTTCGACACGTGGGTGATGACCTTGGCGCCTTCGGGGGCCAGGCTGCTCCGGGTGCCCGGCTCGGCGGGGCGATACTCGTCGAGGTTGACGAAGTTGGGGATCACCCGCACATCGCAGCTCACGCAGCCGAAGGCGCGATAGGTCTCGTCGCGGAGGTAGGCCGACACCGCCGTCACCTCGTCGCTCTGCTCGATCGAGAACTTGGTGATGCCGTAGAAGCTCGACTCCTGGCCCACCAGCGTGATGTCGGTGCCGTGCAGGGTCGTGATGACCTTGAGCGGGCGTTCGCCCTTGAGCATCTCGCGGGCGAGGTAGGCCGTCGTGGCGTGGGGGATGGCGTAGTGCACATGGAGGATCTCGAGCCCCTCCCGGAGCACCACCTCGTGCTGCTTGGACGCGAGAGCCAGGGTATATGGAAAGTGGTCGAACAGCGGATACCGCCCCATCCGGGTCTCGACCTGGTGGAAGTAGATCCGCTCGGCATAGCCGTGCAGCCGGAACGGCGAGTCGTAGGTGATGAAGTGGACTTCGTGCCCGCGCCGCGCCAGCTCGAGGCCGAGCTCGGTGGCGACGGCGCCCGACCCGCCGTAGGTGGGATAGCAGGTGATGCCGATCTTCATGCGCCGCCCCTCTCCCAGACCTCGGCAATCTCGGCGGCCAGCCGTTCGGGCGACCGAGTGGCATCGAGCGTGAGCACCGCACCATCCAGCTGGTGGCGGAACCAGGTCTCCTGCCGCTTGGCGTATTGCCGGGTGCTGGCGGCGATGGCGTCGGCGACCGACTGCCGCGGGCGGCGGCCATGCAGGTAGTCCACGGCTTCCCGGACGCCGATTCCGTCGAGGCCCGGCGCGGCGGGTGGTGCCCCTCGGCCAGCACGGAGGCGACCTCCTCGATCAGGCCGCGCCGTACCATCTCCTCCGCCCGCCGCGCGATCCGCTGGTGCAGCACCGGCCGGGGGACGGTCAGGACAATGTACCACGGGTCGATGGCGCCCCGCGCGCGAGCCGCCTGCTGCCAGTGGGAGAGTGGCCGTCCGGTGAGCAGGGCCACCTCGATGGCGCGCGCGGCGCGCTGGCGCCCGCCGCCCGTGAAAGCGGGGATCGAGCCGCCCGGCCCAGCGCAGCAGCTCGAGCGGCTCGAGCCTGGCGGTAAAGGCGTCGAGCGAGCGGCGCCGGGCGGGGTCGAGCGCCGGCTCGTGAAACAGCCCCTCCGCCAGCGCGCGGACGTAGAGGCCGGTGCCGCCCACCACGATGGGCCGCTGGCCGCGCTGCCGGATATCCGCCAGCCAGCCCTCGGCGTCGCGCGCGAAGTGGCCGGCGCTGTAGCGCGCGCCCGGGCTCGACCAGGTCCAGGCCGTGGTGCGGCACCCGCGCCCGCTCCTTGCGCGTCGGCTTGGCGGTCCCGATATCGAGCCGGCGGTACACCTGGCGGGAGTCGGCCGAGATGACCTCGAGCGGGCCAGTGCGCCGCCAGCGCGAGCGCCACCGCGGTCTTGCCCACCGCGGTCGGGCCCGACGACGACCGGAACCCTACCGCCGGCCAAACCGGCGCTCCAGCTCCTCGCGCGGCAACTGGACGATCGTCGCGCGCCCATGCACGTCGTGCGGCGGGAGGTCGGTGGCGAAGAGGCGGAGCAGCAGCTCGCGCATCTCGGGCTGCTCGAGGCGCTCGCCGGCCTTGACCGCCGCCCGGCAGGCGTAGGTGGCGGCGAAGCGCTCGAGCCGGTTGGCCCAGCCGCCGAACCGGCCGCGCGCCAGGTCGGCCACCAGCTCGCGGAAGCAGGCGCCGGCGTCGAACCGCGGGTGCGGCGACGGCACCGCGTGCAGCACCACGGACCGTCCGCCGAACGCCTCCGCCTCGAATCCCACGCGACGAAGCTGCGCCGTCGTGCCGCTCGACCGCGTCGAGCTCCTCGTCGGTGAGCTCCAGGGTGAGCGGCAGCAGGAGCCGCTGCGCCGGGCGCGCCCGCGCCGGTGAGCTGGGCCAGGACCGCCTCGTACAGCACCCGCTCGTGCGCCGAGTGCTGGTCCACGATGACGATGCCCTCGGCGGCCTGGTACACGATGTAGGTGTCGAACATCTGCAGCAGCGGGGCCTGAAACCCGGATGGCCCGGCCCGCCGGGTGCCTCGGCCGGCTGCTCGGCGCGGCGAACAGCTCGTCGAATAGCCGGTCGTCGGGCCGCGACAGCCGGGCCGTCCCGGGCACCAGAGGCCGGCAGCGGGCGCCAGTCGCCCACCGGCGCCGCGGCGACGAGCGCGCCCAGCGCGTGGCGCACGGCCTCCTCGACCACGCGCTCCACGCCGATGCGATCGCGGAAACGCACCTCGAGCTTGGCGGGGTGGACGTTCACGTCCACGTCCTCCGGCGCGACCTCGAGCCGGAGGTAGCAGCGACGGGCCGGTCGCCCGGATGGATCGCCGAGCGGTAGCCGGCCTCCGCGGCGCGGACGAGGAACGGGTCCTTGAAGGGCCGGCCGTTCACGAAGAGCTGGGTGCGGCGGCCGGTGGGCTGCGCGTCGCCCGGCCGCTGCACGAAGCCCGTCGACCCGGAACGCGCCGGCCGCATAGCCCACCGGCACCAGCGTGCCCGCGAGCTCGCGTCCCCACACCGCGGCGAGCCGCTCCTCCGGCGCCTGATCCGGCGGGCACCGGCAGGCGCGTGGTGCCGTCCACCTCGAGCTCGAACCCGACTTCCGGGATGGGCCAGGGCCAGCGTGGCGACCGCCTCATGAGCCGCGCGGGTCTCGCTCGCGGCCGACCGCAGGAATTTCCGGCGGGCCGGCGTATTGAAGAAGAGCGCCGCGCACCGTGACCGTCGTGCCCCGCTGGCGGACGGCGTCGGCCACCCGGTCGAGCCGGCCGCCGGTGACGCGTCGAGCTCGGTGCCCGGTCTCGTCCGTCGGCTGGTCGTGAGCGCGAAGCGCGAGACCGAGGCGATGGCGGGCAGCGCCTCGCCCCGGAAGCCGAAGGTGGCGACGCCGACCAGGTCGGCGGCGCTCCGGACCTTGCTCGTGGCGTGCCGGTCGAGCGCGAGCACCGCGTCCTCCCGTCCCATGCCGGTGCCGTCGTCGCTCACCTGCGATCAGCGTCTTGCCGCCGTTCTCGAGCTCCACCCGCACGTGCCGCGCGCCGGCGTCGAGCGCGTTCTCCACCAGCTCCTTGACCACCGACGCCGGGCGCTCGACCACTTCGCCCGCGGCGATCTGGTCGGCGACGGCGTCGGGCAGGATGGCGATGCGGCGCGGCATGGCGAGAATCTAGCCGCCGATCGCGGCGACCGCGTCGTCGGGAGCCCAGCCTTCGCGGCCGCCCGGCGCCCGCACCAGGACCCAGCCCGGGCGTGCGCCGCAGCGATCCGCACCGCGCTGCCGCCGTCGAGCGGGCGCGAGCGCCGGCGCCCGGCCGTGCGGCGAGAGCCGGAGCGTGGCTCGGTCGAGCACGATGCGCGAGCGGGCCGCCGGTACCAGGCGCGGAGCGCCAGCCCGCCGAACACGGCGCACGCCCGCGAAGACCAGCAGGACCGTCCACCGCTCGCGCACCCGCGGCCGGAACACCCAGCCGAGCCAGCCGGCGAGCCAGCCGAGCGCCGCCGGCCAGCAGCAGCTCCTCCGGCGTGACCGGCGGCGACCAGGTCCAGCGCGCCGACGTCGACGTCGGGCGGAGGCGTGAGCGCGAGGGCCCGCCGGACCGACGGCGCGCGCGGAGCGAGCCGCCGCGCCTGGAGCCACGCCGCGGCGGCCCGCCCCGTGGCGCCCAGCCGGTAGTAGGCCGCGCCGAGATTGTACCAGTGCGCCGCCACGGCCGGCTCCGCCGCGGCCCGGCGGCGCGAAGCCGTCGGCCGCGGCGCGGAGCGCGCCGCTCTCGTAGAGCTGCTCCGGCGCCGGGGCTCTGGGCCGCAACGCCGGCCGAGGCCGCGCGATCGCGAGCAGGCCAGAGGAGCACGCGCCGCGCCCGCGGCCACGCCGCGCGAGTGACCGCCCGCCGAGCCGGCGGACCACCTCGTGCGACCTCGGCGGCGAGCGTCGCGTCGTCGCCCGCGGCCGCGCGCCGGTCCGTACCGCCGCGCCAGCAGCCGGTCGCGCACCGCGGCTACCCGGGCCGCGAGCTCGGCGTCGGCGCCGGCCGCGCGGACCGCGGCAGCGAGCGCGGCCCGAAGCGGCGGTCGGGATCGGGCACGAGCGTCCGCAGCAGGCGTCGAGCTCCGCCTCGGCGCTCCGCGAGATCGGAGCCGCGCTGCCGCCGAGCCGGCGGCGCCGGCGCGCCGGAGCGGCAGCCGCCCGCGCAGCGACAGCGAGCAGCGGCGGCAGCGCGAGCAGCAGCGAGCCAGGCCCAGTCGGGCACGCCGTGCGCCAGCCGCCAGGCGAGCGCGCGGGCCGTCTTCCTCGCAGCAGCGCGGGTGGCAGCGCGGCGGCGGCGGCCGATTCCCCCCGGCGCACGTCACCGGCAGCGAGCCGCGGCCGGGCGCCGAGCTCCTGGTAGCGGTCCGGCGCCAGATCGAAGTAGGCGTAGCTGACCGCGGGCGAGCGCCAGCGCGCCGGCCGAGTCGGGCACGACGCAGGTAGCGGAACGTCTTCGTGCCGCCGACCCGGCCCTCCGTGGTCGCGACCTGCTCGTCCACGCGCTCGAGATAGGCGCGGACGGTCCGCGGGCCAGCGAAGCTCCGGATGTCGGCCAGAGCGCCGTGTTGCCTTCGCCCGCTCAGGCGCAGCTCGACCGCGACGCCTTCGCCGACGCGTGGCCGCCGGCGGGTCGACATGCCGCGCTCGAGCCGTGAGCCCCGAGCCGATCGCGCCGCCGAAGTCCGCGGGCCGTCCCGCGGCGGGCAGCGGGCGCACGGCCAGCGTGTCGGCCCGGCTCGACAGCGCGAAGCGCTCCTCCTGGCTGAAGAACTGGAGCGCGACCGGGCGTGCTGTACTTGAGCGTCGCGCGCGGGATCGCCGACCGGTCCCGGCCACGAGCGGAAAGACGACCTGGTGCGACGACGAAGAGGTCGTACCAGCGGCCCCGGATGTTGCGCGTGGCGGCGATGCCGCTGGGCGTGGCCTGCGGGATAGCTCCACACGCCGTCGATGACCGGCGGCTGCAGCGTCGGCGGGCGGCGAAGCTGCAGCCGGAGGTCGCGCGGGAACCAGGCGGCGGTGACCACGTCCACCTGCTCGCCCACCCGCACGCGTGTCGGTCGACACGAGCAGGTCGACCGCCGGCTGCCCGCGCGGCGGCGGCGGCGCGTGCTCGAGCAGCCGTCGGAGGCGCGGACTCAGCGTCGTGGCGGTGGCCGCCCGGTTGGCGGCGACGTCGACCACCACCGCCGCCGCCTCGACCGTATCGCGCCCCTGCATCGCCCGGGCCGGGCCGATCTGCCAGCGGCCGGGCCGCACGGCGCGCAGCCGGATCTCGAGCACCGTCGTGCGGGTGGGGCCGTCGCCGAGCGCCACCTCGGTGCGCTCGCTCCGCGCCGACGATCTCGAGCCCGTTGAACGGCGCGAGCGTCACCTGCATCGGCGCCGGCGAATGGCTCACCGCGCGGAGCGTGTAGGTCAGCTCCTCGCCGACCGAGACGCGGTCCTCGTCGACCGACGCCTCGAGCTGCGGGCCGCTCGCCCTGGCAGCCGGCCAGCGCAGGCCGCGACCAGGAGCCGGAGCAGCGGCGCTCACCAGTCCTTCACTCCGCCGGCCGAGCCGGTCTGCATGCGGCGCTGCTGCTCCTCGCGGGTCCGCCGCTCCCGCCGCTCCATCGAGTTGAGGATCTGCTCCGCCTGGCTCTGGCTGACAGTCCCTGCGGCTCGGGCTGGGGCGGCCGCTGCTGGGGCGACTGCGGCGCCGCCGCTCGGCGGCGGCGGCCGCCGCCGCCCCCGCCGCCACTCTGCGGCGGAGGCGGCGGCCGGCGCCGCTCGGCGAGCTCGAGGTTCCACTTGGCCCGTGCGGACGAAGGCTGCAGCAGCAGCGCCTGCCGCAGCCGGTCGGCGGCGTCGTCGAGCAGCTCGTCCGCGCCGGCGCGTGTCGGCCTGCGCGGCGAGCAGGCCGACCAGGCCCAGGTTGTAGAGCGCGCGATAGCGGAGCGCCGGGATCGAGCGACTTGGCCGCCTCCGCCAGCGCACCCCGGGCGACGTCGAGCCGCCCGGCCTCGAGCGCCGCGGTGCCCGCGTTGTAGAAGGCGGTGTCCTCGGCGCGGCCGGCGCCGGCCTCCTTGAGGAACTCGGCCGCGGCGCGGGTCGGGATCGCCGGCGGCGAGCGCCCGCGTCGCCCGCGGTCGGCCGCTGGGCCGTCGGCGCGTCGCGGCCGACAGCAGCAGGCCGGCGAGCGCCGACCAGCGCCGGCCCCGGGCGCGCGAGCGTGTAGCCGAGCAGCAGCAGCGCGGCCACGAGCACCGGGAATCCAGGCGCGGGGCACCAGGTCGGCCGTGCGGGTCTCCGAGGTCGGGCTCCGCTTCATCGCGGCCACGAGATCGCGCACCGCCCCGGCCTGGTCGGGCAGCTCGTTCGGCACCAGCGTGCCTTCGGCCGCGTCCACGATGGCGCGGAGGATGTCGTCCCGCCGCTCGGTCTGGATCACGGTGCCCGTCGTCGTCCTGCTTGTATTCCAGCAGCGTGCCGGTCGAATCCCGCACCGGAATCCGCGTCGGGGCGAGCGCCGCCCTCGGCCACCATGATGAGGCGGACGCCCGCCTCCTTGAGCGCCTCGGCCTGGCGCGACGATGTCCGGTCAGCGTGTCGTGCGCCTCGCCGTCGGTGAAGACCACCAGCACCCGGTCCGCCGCGTCGGTGGTGGCCGCCGAGCAGCTGGCCGCCCTGGGCCAGCACGCTGGAGAGATTGGATCCGCCTTCGCTCGCGAGGTCGGGGTCGAGCGCGTCGAGGTACATCCGGATCGCGCTGCCGTCCACCGTGAGCGGGGCCAGGATATAGCTCCGGCCGGCGAAGGCGATGAGCCCGAGCCGGTCGCCCTCGAGATCCTGGATCAGGCGCCGCGCCTCGCGCGCGGCGCGCTGCAGCCGGCTCGGGCGCCGCGTCCTCGGCCAGCATCGACCGGCTGATGTCCATGGCGAAGACCAGGCTCAGCGCCCGCGACTCGGTGCGGATCTGGGTCCGGCCCCAGCGCGGCCCCGCGAGCGCCACCGCGGCCGAGCAGGCCGATCAGGCCGAGGACCACCGGTGCCCACGCCCCGCGCGCCCGGGCGAGCCGGCCCAGCGCCGGGGACCACCGCCGGGCAAGCCGGATGCGCCGGCCGCGGCCGAGCCAGGCGGCGAAGCCCGAGCGCCAGCCGCCAGCAGCGGCGCGAGAAAGAGCAGGAGCGGCGCGTCGAAGCATCATGGGACGCGCACCACCAGGGTGCCGCCGAGCAGCAGCTCGAGCGCGAGCGCGCCGAGGCCCAGCAGGATGAGCGGCCGCGTGGCTTCCTCGTACTTGGTGTAGCGGGTCACCTGGATCGGGGTCTTCTCCAGCTGATCGATCTGACGGAAGATCCGGCTCAGCGCCTCGCTGTCGCGCGCGCGGAAGTAGCGGCCGCCCGTCTTGGCGGCGATCTCCCGCAGCAGCGGCTCGTCGATCCGCACCGGCAGCATCTCGTAGCGGAAGCCGCCGAGCCCCCGGCCGGTCGGGATGGGCGCCTCGCCGATGGTGCCGACGCCGATGGTGTACACCTTGATGCCGTACGCCGCCGCGGTGGCCGCCGCGGTCCGCGGATCGATGAGCCCCTGGTTGTTCTCGCCGTCGGTGAGGAGCAGGACCACCTTGGACTTGTCGGGCGCGCGGCGAAGCCGGTTCACCGCGGTGGCGAGGCCGCTGCCGATGGCGGTGCCGTCCTCGAGGCTCCCGATCTTGAGGTCCATCACCGCCTGCTCGATGACCGGGTAGTCGAGCGTGACGGGCACCTGGGTCAGCGCCTCGCCGGCGAACGCGACCAGCCCGATGCGGTCCGCCGTGCGCCCGCGGATGAATGCCACCGCCTGCCGCTGCGCCACCGCCAGCCGGTTGGACGGCGCGAAGTCCTCGGCGAGCATGCTGCTGGAGATGTCGATCGTGATGACGATCGCGATGCCCTCCTGCTTCACCTCGACCGTGTCGCCGCCGATCCGCGGGCCCGCCGCCGCCACGACCAGCGCGGCGATGCTCAGCGCGCGGAGCGCCGGCGGCAGCGCCACCCACCAGCGCCGCGCGCTCGACCGCCGCCGGAATGGAGACGTCGCTGTACCGGGCGGCCGGCACCTCGCCCCGGCGGCGGCGCCACCACCACAGCGACCAGGCCGAGGAGGAGCAGCAGCAGCCAGGGCCGCGCGAAGGTCACGCGGCCACCTGCACCAGGCCGAGGAGCCAGCTCGTCGGCCCAGCGGGCGAGCCCGACCGCGTCCGGAAACGCCGCCTCGCCGAACCGCGCCTCGTCCAGCGACCGGAGCAGCATCGCCCAGCTCGGCCAGCGGCCAGTCGGGCCGTGCCGGCGACCGCGCGGAGCAGGTCTTCGGTGTCGAGGGCCGGGTGCGCCGCCGGCATGCGCGCGGCGATCGAGCCCGCGGAGCCGGGCGGTGGCCACCGAGGCCACCGCGCGCGACTCGCCGGCGTCGGCCCAGCGCTCGACGGCGGCTCCTTGGCCAGCGGCGGCGGCAGCACCGGCCGATGACGGGCGGGTCCGCGGCGGCGCCACCACCAGTGCAGCGGCGCCAGCGCCAGTGCCGCCACCGTGAGCAGCAGCAGGACCGGCCCCAGGCTCAGGCTCGGTGCGCGGCACGAAGTCGGCGCGCGGCTGCGGGGCGAGGGTGGAATCGGGCGGCACCCGGGGAAGGACGCTCGCGACCTGCAGCGTGACCGGCTGCGGCGGCAGCGAGTCGATCCGCCGCCGCCGGCCCGAGCAGCAGCGGGCCGGCCACGTCGAACGCGGCAGGGCCCGCGCGCCAGACGACGATCGGATAGGCGATGTCGGCCGAGTCCCCGCGGGCGGTGACCCGCGGCGGGCCCGAGCCGCTCGACCGGATCCGCGGCGTCCCAGTCGGCCGGCCCGGATCGTGGCCCCCGCCGGCAGCGCGATGGTGCGCTGGACCCAGATGGTGTCGCCCACGGTGGGAAGCGACGCGCCCGCCGGAGCCTGCGCCAGCGCGGCCATCATGCGCGGTGGATGCGGCGGGCGCGCTGGGCGAACGCGCGGCGCAGCGGCAGCGCGTACGGCACGCCGGTCTCGAGGTGGACCTGGTCCGCGCCGGCGGCGGTGAGGGTCCGGCTCCGCTCCTCGCGGCGCAGACGGGTCAGCTCGCTCACCCGGGTCCGCACGGCGCGACTGCCGGTGTCGACCAGGACGCGGCGCCCCGATTCGGCGTCGAGCATTTCGATCCAGCCGGACTCGGGCAGCGCGTGCTCGCGGGGATCGTCCACCGTGATGGCCACCACCTCGTGGCGCGCCGCGAGGCGGCGCAGCGGGCGCTCCCAGCCTTCGGCGATGAAGTCGGAGAGCACCACCACGATGCTCCGGTGGCGGAGCAGCCGGCTGGCGTACGAGAGGCTGGCGGCGAGATTGGTCCGCCGCCCCGATGGCTCGAACGCCACCAGGTCGCGGATGACCCGGAGCGCATGGCGGCGCCCCTTGCGCGGGGGGATCACGCGCTCGACCTCGTCGGCGAACAGCAGCGCGCCCACCCGGTCGTTCTGGCGCGCGGCCGCCAGCGCGAGCACGGCGGCCACCTCGACGGCGAGCGATCCCTTGGTCATCGGCTCGCCGAAGCGGGTCGAGCCCGACTGGTCCACCAGCAGCATCAGGGTGAGCTCGCGCTCCTCCGTGAACGTCTTGACATAGGGGCTCGCGAGCCGGGCGGAAACGTTCCAGTCGATGGTCCGGAAATCGTCGCCCGCCTCGTAGGCCCGCACTTCGGCGAACTCCATGCCCTGTCCGCGAAACACCGACCGGTACTCGCCGGCGAACAGCGAGCCCACCAGGCCCCGCGTGCGGAGCTCGATGCCCTTGACCTGCTTCAGGATTTCAGGGGAGAACGGCCGGCATGGCAGGCGACTACGGCACCCGCAGCGCGCCGAGCACCTTGGTCACGACGTCGTCGCTGTCGACGTCCTCCGCCTCGGCTTCGAAGGTGAGCACGATCCGGTGGCGCAGGACGTCGGGGGCCAGCGCGCGGACGTCCTCCGGCACGACGTAGGCGCGGCCCCGGAGGAACGCGTGGGCCCGCGCGGCCTGCGCCAGCGCGATCGATGCCCGCGGCGAGCCGCCGAACGCGATGAGCGGCTTGAGGTCGGCGAGCCCCACGCTGCCGGGATCGCGCGTGGCGCGCACCAGGTCCACGATGTAGTCCACCACCTTCTGGTCCATGTACAGGTCGGCGATGGCGCGCGCGCGCCGCGAGGATGGCGCCGGGCTCGAGCAGGCGCTCCACCGGGATCTCCTGGCCGCCGCTCATCCGCAGCAGGACCTCCTTCTCCTCGTCCCGGCTCGGGATAGCCCACCCGCACCTTGAGCATGAAGCGGTCGAGCTGCGCCTCGGGCAGCGGATAGGTGCCCTCGTTCTCGATCGGGTTCTGGGTGGCGAGCACCAGGAACGGCTCCTCCAGCGGATAGGTGGTGCCGCCGATGGTCACCTGATGCTCCTGCATCGCCTCGAGCAGCGCGGCCTGCACCTTGGCCGGCGCGCGGTTGATCTCGTCGGCCAGGATGATCTGGGCGAACAGCGGCCCCTGCTTGACGTGGAATCCTGGCGTCTTCTGGTCGAAGACCATCGTGCCGATCACGTCGGCCGGGAGCAGGTCGGGCGTGAACTGGATCCGGGAGAACGATGCGTGGATGATCTCCGCCAGGGTCCGCACCGCCAGCGTCTTGGCCAGGCCGGGCACGCCCTCGAGCAGGATGTGGCCGCCGGTGAGCAGCCCGACCAGCAGCCGCTCGACCATGGCGTCCTGTCCCACGATCCGGCGGGACACTTCCTTGAGGATGCGCTGCACGGGCAGCGTCTCGGCCGGCTTGTCGGTCAGCTTCGGCGCGCTCACGCTCGCTGGCTCCTGGTGGTTGGTTGAGAGGAAAGATAGCCGGGACCGCCGCGGCGTGCCGGTGTCGGCCTGAGCGAGCGCGGCGCAGGATGAGCCCGAACTCACTCGCGTGGCCGACCCGACCCGCGCTTCGCTCGGGATGACTCGCCGCTCGCTCGTGCGCGAGCTGACGTGCGCCGCTCGAGCTGCGGACGCTCCCGGTTTCAGCCGTCCTCGCCCTCCATGCACGGACGCCGATACAGCGCCGATTCCTCCCTGGGCGTCAGCGGCCGGTACCGGCCGGGCGGGAGATCGCCCAGGCGCACCGGGCCGTAGGACAGCCGGGCGAGACGGTCGACCTTGAGGCCCAGGGCCTCCGCCCACCGCCGCACCACCCGGTTCCGGCCCTCCGCCAGGGTGAGGTCGAGGATGCTCCGGCCTTCGGCGCCGGGACGCACCCGGACCTCGGACGGAACCACCGGCCGGCCGTCGAGCACGACCTTCCGCCTCACCGCCTGCGCGATCTCCGCGGTGGGCAGCCCGTGCACCAGCGCCGTGTACCGCCGGGGCACGCGGTATCGAGGGTGGGTGAGCCGGTGCACCGCCTCCCCGTCCGTGGTGAGCAGCAGCAGTCCCGTCGTCATCACGTCGAGCCGGCCCACGTAGGTGAGCCCCGCGGAATCGGGGATGTAGTCGAGCACCGTGCGCCGGCCCTCCTCGTCGCGCGCGGTGGTGACCACGCCGAGCGGCTTGTGAAACGCCAGCCAGCGGCGGGCGCGCAGCTTGACCGGCCGCCCGCTCACGGTGATCCGCTGTCTGGCGGGGTCCACCTTCATCCCCAGCGTGGCCGCCTTGCCGTCGACCCGCACCTTGCCGTCGGCAATCAGTGCTTCCGCAGCCCGGCGCGACGCGACCCCCGCGCGGGCCAGCGCGCGCTGGAGCCGCATCTCGCTCACGATTCGGCTTCGACGTAGGCGGCCGCGTCGTCGGTGCCCTCGGCGGTCGCCCGGTGCGGCTGCAGCGCGATGGTGAGCTCCTCGGCCCGCGGCAGCTCGGCCAGGTCCCGCAGGCCGAGCAGCTCGAGAAACATCGCGGCGGTGCCGTACAGCAGCGGACGCCCCAGGGCCTCGCTCCGGCCGACCACCTCGATCAGCCCCCGCTCCTGCAGCGAGCGCAGCACGCCGCCCGCCGAGACCCCGCGGATTTCCTCGATCTCGGCGCGGCCGACCGGCTGGCGATAGGCGATCACGGCGAGAGTCTCGAGCGCGGCCGCCGTGAGCTTGGGCGTGCGCACCGAAAAGTGGGCCCGTTCGATGGCCGCGGCGTGGACGGGACGGGTGAGGATCTGGTAGCCGCCTGCCATCTCGAGCAGCTCGACGCCGTGCTGCTCGAAGTCGTAGTGCTCGCGGATCTGCTCGAGGGCCACCCGGACGTCGGCGAGCGTCGCCTCCTGATCCAGGGTGGACAGCTCCTCGACGGTGAGCGGACGGGCGGCGCTGAACAGCGCCGCTTCAAGCAGCTGGGCGAGCGGGGTCACGGGCGATCACCATGGGCGCGAAGGCGGTGGGTTGCACGAGCCGGAGCGAGCCCCGCTTGGCGAGCTCGAGCAGGGCCAGGAGCGTGGACAGGACCTCCACGATGGTCGGACGGGGCCCCAGCGCCTCCAGCCAGCCGAACTGCTCCCGGTCGTCGAGCAGCCGCTCGATGCGACGGGTGGCGGCCTCGACGTCGAGTGGGCGCGCCACCACGCGGTGCAGCACCGGCGACGGGATGCCCGCGATCACCCGGTCCACCGCCTGCAGCATCTCCAGCAGGTCGAGCGTGAGCGGCGGCGGCGCCAGCTCGGGTGGCGGGGGCAGGTAGCCGCGGGCGAACTGCTCGGCCCGCCGCTCGGCCGCACGCCCCAGCCAGACCGCGATCTCGCGGATCTGCTGGTACTCGAGCAGCCGCCGCACCAGCTCCGCGCGGGGGTCCTCCCAGCCGTCCTCCTCCGAGCGGCGCGGCAGCAGCATCTGGGCCTTGAGCCGCACCAGCCGGCTCGCCATGTCCAGGTAGTCGGCAGCCTGGTTGAGACCGAGGTCGTGAATGGCCGTGAGAAACTGGTCGGCGATCCGGGCGATCGGAATGTCGGCGATCTCGATCTGCTCTTCGCGCAGCAGGTGCAGCAGCAGATCGAGCGGCCCGGAAAACTCATCCAGCTGAACCACGAATCCGGGGCAGGCGCCGAGCGCGACGGTCGGCGCCTCCGGCTCGGTCATGAGAAGATGTTCCATCCGTCACCCACGCTGAACGGGAGGATGAGCCGCAACAGGAGCATCATGCCGTGGCGGGCCGGCGCGAGCAGCAGATCGACGGCCGGCCGGAACAGGAACAGCAGCGCGAAGAGCGGGAGGTAGCCGAACCGGCCCAGGTCGCGGTACCACGCGCCCGCCCGCGGCGGCAGGGCGTGATAGAGCAGGTGCGAGCCGTCGAGCGGCGGCACGGGAATCAGATTGAAGAAGCAGAGCACGAGATTGAGCCAGATCCCGTACACCATCATGCGCTGTGCGGTGTCGAACGCGGTGGCGGCCGCGGGCAGGCCGCGCCCCAGCATGCCCAGCAGGACGAACAGCACCGCGAAGACGACGGAGAGGAACAGGTTGGTCGTCACGCCGGCGGCGGACACGATGATGTCGCCCTTCCGGAAATGCCGGAACTTGCGCGAATTCACCGGCACCGGCTTGGCGCCCCCGAACGTGAACCGCCCACCCGACCCGAACCACAGCAGGGCCGGCAGCAGCAGGCTCATCCAGGGATCGATGTGCGGCAGCGGATTCAGGGTCACCCGGCCCAGGGTGTAGGCCGTATCGTCGCCCTGCTGCAGGGCGGTGACGGCGTGGGCATACTCGTGCGCCACCATGGCGAAAATCAACATCGGCAGCGCGAGGATGAAGTCGCTGAGCTGGGCGTCCAGGGGTGCGATCCTGTCGGTGGGGGTCGCGGAAGGTTAAGCTGCCGCCGGAGTCAAGTCAAAGCGGCGCGCCGCTTGACCTTGCATGGGTCGCTCCCTATGTTTCGCCGCTCGATCGCCGGCGGGTGCCGGGGGTGCCGAGCAGCGTTCGCCCGTTCCCTACTCGAGGTCGTCGTGCCGCGAATCAAGTCCGCCAAGAAGCGCATGCGTCAGGGCAAGACCCACGCGACGCGCAACCGTACTCAGCGCAGCCAGCTGCGCACCGCCGTCAAGAAGGTGCGCGCCGCCGCCGGGACCGCCGCCCAGGCCGCCTACGACGAGGCCGTGCAGCTGCTCGATCGGGCCGGCCGGAAGCGGCTGATTCATCCCAACGCGGCCGCGCGGCAGAAGAGCCGGCTGGCCAAGCTGGTGAAAGGTGTCGCCAGCAAGTAGGCCCGATGTCTGGTCGTGCGAAGGGCCCCGCCTTGGCGGGGCCCTTTTTCATCGTGGCGGCGGCGCGCGGCCCTTCGGCTATAGTCAAATCCCCGCGAGCTCGGCGCCACACCGCTCGCAGTACCACTCGGTCGGCCGGTTGAGCGTGCCGCACTCGCCGCACTTGAGGGTCTTCGCCACGCCCGCGCCGCCGGCCTTGCCTGCCGGGGGCGCCCCCACACTCGCCGGCGAATCGGCCGGTCGGGCGGCGGAACCGCCCGGATTGCTGCCGCGGCGCGCGGGCGACGCCGCGGGCACGGGCTTCCGTTCCTCCTCGGCGACCGACTTGAGAAAGGCCAGCTCGTCGCCCGACGGCCCATGGGCCGGCTCCGGCGGGGGCGCCGGCCTCGGCGCCGGTCGCGCGACAGCCGCGGGTGGCGGCGGTGGTGGCGGCGGCGCGACGGGCTCGGGTTCCGGCTCCGGGTCGGGCTCCCGCATCGCCGCGGCCGGCGGCGGCGGCGGCGCGGGCGGGGGGGCCGGTGGCGGCGCCTCGACCCGCTTGGGCGCGCCGCCGATCAGCCCCTGGACTTCCGCCAGCCGCGCGATCTCGTCACCCACCCCGCGCAGCTCGCCGCGCAGGCGGCCGAGGTGCTCGCTGCCGCGGTCGCTGATCTGGCGCCACTCGTCCTCGGAGTATTCCCCCACGGCGTGCCTGACCTCCGCCTCCGCCAGGGACTCCTCGGCGGTCCGGCGCTCCTGATCGAGCCCCGACTGGGTTCGCCGGTGCCGCTCGACTCCTCGCTGATCGTCGCGGCGTGCCCGCGCAACTGCTCGATCACGCCCCGGAGCCGCGCCTCGTAGTCGCCGCGCACCTTGGCCCGCACCGCGGCCGGGGCCTTGTCGCCCGCCTGGTCGAGCCGGGCGAGCCACTGCTCGTACTGGGCGCGCTGCTGCAGGAGCCCTTCGATCGTCGTGTCAGAATCCGGGGTCGCTTTGGCCATGATGGGACTGTCCTCCGAGCCGCTCGAGGTCGTGCATCTGGTCAGGGGTGAGCCGAGTCACCCGGCCGAGGTTGCGGGCGGCCAGCAGAATCCGGGCCGCGTGCTCCAGGGTTTCCATGCGGATGCGGGCCGTCGCGAGATCCGGCGCCCACGCGAGCGCCCCGTGATTGGCGAGGAGCACCGCCACGTGGTCGTCCAGATAGGGCTCGACCGCGTCGCCGAGCGCGGGGGTGCCCGGCGTCGCGTAGGGCACCACCGGCACCTCGCCCGTCAGCAACGCCACTTCGGGGAGCACGTTCGCGGGAATACCCTCGCCCGCCACCGCGAAGCCGCTCGCCGCCGGCGGGTGGGCATGGACCACCGCGCCGCAGCCCCCCCGACGCCGATACACCCGGAGATGCAAATCTAATTCGCTGGTCGGCTGCCGGGAGCCGCCCAGGTGAACCCCGTCGAGACCCACCTCGACCAGGTCCTCGGGGCCCAGCTCGGACTTGAGCACGCCCCGCGGGGTCACCAGCAGGCGGTCCGGCCGACAGCGCACCGAGACGTTGCCGTCCTGGCCCGCGATCAGCCCGGCCTGCCATAACCGGCGGCAGCAGATCACGATGTCGCCCGCGACGTCGGCTGGGTGCATGGTGACGCCTACCGCCGGAACACCACCTGGCCGCGGACGACCGTCGCGTCGGCCCGGCCCCGGAGCCGCCGACCACCGAACGGAGTGTTGCGGCTCTTCGAGTAGAACGCCCCCGGCTCCACGGTCCACGAGACGGCCGGATCGATGACCACCACGTCCGCCGGCGCGCCCCGCGCCAGGGTCCCGCCCGGCAGGTTGAAGATCCGCGCCGGCATCGTGCTCATGCGGGTGACCAGCGTCGGGCAGGTCGAGGAGCCCTCCGTCCACCAGCTCGGTGAGCGCGAGGCCCAGCGCCGTCTCCAGCCCGATGATCCCGTTCGGCGCGTCGTCGAATTCGCGCTCCTTGGCATCGTAGTGGTGCGGCGCGTGGTCGGTGCAGATCACGTCGATCGTCCCGTCGCGGAGCGCCTGCCGGATGGCCTCGCGGTCCTCCGGCTCCCGCAGCGGCGGGTTCATCTTCGCGTTGGTGTCGTAGCCCTCGCAGGCCTCGTGGGTGAGCGTGAAGTGGTGCGGGCAGGCCTCCGCGGTGACCCGGAGGCCCCGCTCCTTGGCCCGCCGGATCAGCTCGACCGAGCCGCGGGTCGACATGTGGCAGAGATGGACGTGCCCGCCCGTGAGCTCCGCCAGCAGGATGTCGCGCGCCACCATGATCTCTTCGGCGGCCGCGGGAATGCCCTTGAGGCCGAGCCGGGTCGAGACGAGGCCCTCGTGCATGGCGCCGCCGGCGGCCAGCGTCGGGTCCTCGCAGTGGTCGGCCACCGGGATGCCGAACGTGCGCGCGTACTCGAGCGCCGTGCGCATCAGGTGGCTCGAGACCACCGGCTTGCCGTCGTCGCTCACGGCGACGGCGCCGGCCCCGACCAGCTCGCCGAATTCGGCGAGCTGCTGCCCCTTCTGGCCCAGCGAGATGGCGCCGATCGGATACACGCGCGCCTTGCCCGCGCCGCTGCGCCTGGCTCACGATGAAGCCGACCGCTGCCTGGTTGTCGGTCACCGGGTCGGTGTTGGGCATGGCGCAGACCGCGGTGAACCCGCCCGCCGCCGCGGCCATGCGCGCCGGTGGCCACGGTCTCGAGGTCCTCCTGGCCCGGCTCGCGCAGGTGCACGTGCAGATCGATCAGCCCGGGCGCGACCACCTTGCCCGCCGCATCGAGCACCTGCGCGCCGTCGGGCCGGCCCGATGTCCGGCCCGACGCGCCTCGATCTTCCCGTCCTGCAGCAGGACGTCGGCGATCTCGTCGGTGCCGCGCAGGGATCGATGACCCGGCCGCCGCGGATCAGGATCGGCCGCATCGTCACTCCCCGCCCCGGGTGCCGGCGCCCAGTCGGGCGAGCCGCCGGCCAGCAGGTAGAGCACCGCCATCCGGACGGCGACGCCGTTGGTCACCTGCGGCAGGATCACGCTGTGGGGCCCGTCGGCCACGTCGCTGTCGATCTCGACGCCCCGGTTCATGGGGCCGGGGTGGAGGATGAGCAGGTCCTTGGGCGCCCGGGCGAGCCGCTCGCTGGTCACGCCGAAGACGCGGTTGTACTCGCGCAGCGAGGGCAGGAATCCGGCCTGCATCCGCTCGAGCTGCAGCCGGAGCACGTTGAGCGCGTCGGCCCACTGGATCGCGTCCTCGATCCGCGGCAGGATGGTGACGCCGAGCTCGTGGACGTTGCGCGGCAGCAGGGTCGCGGGCCCGCACACGCCCACCTCCGCGCCGAGCTTGAGCAGGCCCCAGATGTTGCTGCGCGCCACCCGGCTGTGCAGGATGTCGCCGCAGATGGCGACCTTGAGCCCCTCGATCCGCTGAACCGGTCGCGCAGCGTCAGGATGTCGAGCAGCCCCTGGGTCGGGTGCTCGTGCTTGCCGTCGCCCGCATTGATGACGTTGGAACGGATGCGCTGGCCGAGAAACTGCGCCGCGCCCGAAGCGCCGTGGCGGATGACGACCATGTCGATCCGCATCGCCT
>CAWHQC010000010.1:0-288991 GCA_963831425.1 uncultured Gemmatimonadales bacterium
TCATTGTCTTCATGATGGATGTACTCCCAGGACTTGGCGATCACGGGCTTGGCGGCCGCGGCGTCGCCCCCGTAGACGCTGGTGTTGTTTATCGCCGCGGCCGAGGCGGTGAGCTGGTCCTCTATGAGGTCCTCGTTCAGCCCTGTACTCCGCCCATCACGAAGCGAGGAGCACGGTGAACACGGTGATGGTGGAGCCGGGGGAGCGCGCGCGCAACCGGTCGGCCGGCCCGAGCCGCAGCGGTGCCGGTCATCCAGCTCGAGCGTTGCGCTGGCGCTGCCCTGGCAGCAACCATTGAGGATGAGGTCTGCATGTGGGACTCCTCCAGGTGGTCAGTGGCTGCTGGCCTTATGCGCGCCCGCATGGACCTCGCCCACGAGCAAGCGGCCGGATAAGAGCAGCTGCTCCTCGGCTTCCGCGTGGCGTCGCCGCGAGCGCCGCGCCCTCGGCGTTTGACTCCTGCCGCGGCTCGGCCAGGGTGCGCCGTATCGCCTTGTGCTCCTCGAGAAGTCGGCGCGGAGCGAGTCGGTCATCGGGAGAACGGCAGACATTGCTTCGGTGAGCTCGCCGCGCGCGAGCGGTGCGAGCAGGCCGAGCGGCGGCAGCGCGATCTGCTCCTCGCGTACGAAGTGGGGGTGGAGTACCTCGGCCAAGCCGCGCCCCGCCTCGCGGGTGCGGCCGGCTGTGGGGTGACACGGACGAGCTGTGGTGACGCGTTGTGCTCGGCCTTCATGCCCTCGGGAATCGCGATCGCGGCCTTCTCCCGCGCCTCCTGGCGAGCTGCTGTGGCGGGAAGCACCGCACACGGGCGATGACGAGGCAAGCCGCGTGACCGGAGACGGGATGTGTGCTCACGGCCGGAAGCTACAAGCTGATTCGTGAGGAAGCTTCACGAAGCGTGGGTGAAAAGTCACTGCAGCGCCGCCGCCCCTGTGGGACCACCGCCAACGGCGGCGGCTACGGGAAACCGGAACACCCGAGAGGAGGGAGTCACGCAGTGCCCTGTATTGTGACGGGCTCCGGAATCGGGGACGTCCCGGCAGCTTGGATTCAATGGCTGGGGGGAACCGGTCGATGTTGGCCATGTACCATCGGTAGATCGCCGCCACGCGGCGGAGTTCGTAAATCAGTTGGTCCCCGCAGACGAGCCCGGTGTTGCTGATGATGAAGGTGGACGCCATCGCCCAGCGCGCAATGCTCAACTCTCCATCCCAGCCGTGGCTGTGAGTATGTGGGAATGGGATCAACGGGCACCACGCTGGGCCCGTGCCCACTCGCTGCAAGCGGCGCGCGCCCTCCCTACCGAGTGGGTCGGCCAGCGGCACCCGGACGGCGTGCCAGCGCTTGCAGGGTACGTGTGGCTCGACCTGCCCGGGGGAGGCCCAGGAGTACTGCACCTCGTGCTTCGAGGTCGCAAGCCTTGCCGTAACCAGCACCGTTTTTACGGTCAACCCCGACACCCCCCGTCCCGGGTCGTGACCCAAGTTTCGAACCTAGCGGTGGAGCAGGCACTGGCGCGCGCGCCCATGTGGGCAGGCTCGCGATTAGTTCCGCAACATCCTGTGCTGCAGGCCCGTCATCCGCCGGACCTAGGCCCCCACATGTTGCCCAGCGCCCGTCCCCTCCAAGAAGGGGCGGCGCATCGTTATTTGTGACTACAACGCGTTGTTGCTGTCGGTCACCGGGCTCCTCAGAATGAGCGGCTCATCGCGCGTCCAGCACACCATGGCTCGCCGCCCAGGAACTCTGCCTCCAGTCGCCGGAAGGTCACCGATCCTGCAACACTCGCCGGCACCGGATCTACGTCGGCGACCTCATCCGCGGTGCTCGCGAAGCAAAACCGGGCCTGCCCGCTGCAGTATCGGTTCCTCCATTCCCGAAGGGATGCCGGCACCAGGCCCGCCGACGCTGGCCGAGGTGTTCACACCGGATCAGCTGCTCACTACCGTGAGTGCGCTCATGAGCGGCGCTCGACTTTTGAGCGCGTGCCGGGTGGCCGAGAGACGGCGGTTAGCGGGGTTGACGGCTTCCCACCTGGGCCCCCACGGTAATCCATAGGAGTGACCGAGCGCGCATATGGGGTCAGGAACCGTCACATTGGTGATCTTAGATTGGGGAAGCCGCGCCCGTTTACCTGCTGGAGCCGAGCCACCAAGGCGCCGCCTCGCTCGCAAGGGCGGGGTGTTCGGCGCCTCGCTTCATTCGCTAATTTCCTCGACCTTCGAGCACGCCCGGCGGGGTCGTCGATTGTTGAGGACTCGGCCCGGATCCGAAAGCTCGCCCAGCTCGCCTTCCGCCTCCGCTGGCTATCAAGATCGAAGAGGCCGCCGAACGGTCTCGAGGGCCTGACCCTGCTTAGCCAACGCCCGCCAGCCATTTGACGCGATCATCCTTGACCTGCAGATGCCGGATATGAACGGGGTGGAAATCACATGCGCGCTGCAGCAACCACCACAGCACCGAGACACCCGGGCGGTGATCGCCACCAGTGAGGGCGAGACCGCTGCTGCTAAAAAAGGCCTGCCGGCGGCGGCGTGGCCGCCGTGGCTCAAAAAGCCATGGCAGCCACACGCAATGGCTGAGTTGTTCAGGGCGGCCGCGGCGGGGCGCCGATCTGCCGCCAACTCATGGGTCGCGCGACCTGCGTGCCCCACGCAGCCAACCCTCCGACGAAGACGTGCGGCCGCTGGGCTTGGCCGAGCACGGGCACACGAACCGTCCGGCCGATGCCGAGGGGCGAGGACTTTGAGGCGATGGTGGGGCTTCTCCGGCGGTTGCGAGACCGGGGGCGGCTCCGGCTCGAGGAAGGGCGCATTATGCGGAGTCAGCGCGGCGGCTATCTGATGGCCGGACCCTGTGATCTGACCGAGGAGGGGCGCCGCGTGTCGAGCGGACCGCAGCTTGGGGCCGCGCTCGTGACCGGGAAAACCCCTCCTATGCTGGTCCCGAACGCAGGGCGCGGACTCGCACGCCGCCGCTGACTCCTCAGGGCGTGGGCCGACGCGGGTGCATCCCGCCGAGATCCATCGCCCGCTCGGCATCGATCCCACCCGTTGGTATCCGGTCATCGAGCAGCCGGCCGACGTACTGAGTGCGCCCCTTCCAGGGTATGTCTGGCTGGACGATGGCGGGCACGTCGCCACGTCCGGCGCGCGTTTCTGGAGCTGGAATGATCTTCGCCGGCTCCACCCACGGCTAGTGGAAGCCACTCGACAAGCGCGGCTGCGGCCCGAGTTCGCGGCCCGTTATCCCTACCTCACCCCTGGACAGTGGAATCCGCAGCGGTGCTCACCGACCGGATTGTTGCGAACATCCTCGGCCGCCCCGGAGGCTCGGTTCATCTCACGGGCGGAGCCGAACCTCGATCCCGTGCATTTTGAGTCCCGCGGAACTAACTTGGGCCCCATGGCGTGGCGGTGGCCGCCTGCCTGACGTCTACCCCGAGAGGAGGTAGCTGACCTACTCCCGCACATCTAGCGGTCAGAAGGCGCGGGCGCAGCCCGTAGAGGTACTTGTGATCTGCCTATAAAGCACAAAAACCGGGCAACACAGCAGATAACAAACGGCTGCCCTGTGCACATCTGTCGCGCCCAGTGTTGTCGTGTGTCTGGGAGCCGCGCCGCGTAGGAATCGAACCTACAACCTAGTGATTAAGAGAAAAGGCTCTCCTTGAACTGCGAGATGAAAGGGGTTTGGCTCTGCGCCGACTGGCCGAGTGTAAGTGGAGTGTAAAGAACGCCCATCTGCGGACCGTGACCGCCTAGCGGCCTCTATCCCCAGAGTCGATTCTGAGCTGAATCTCCACAGTCTGGCTGGGGCGCATCTGGAACACACCCACATGCTTGCGGTCCCTGAAAGATGCGCAACTCGACTCCGAGGGGCGGCGGCAAGAGTGGATCGTTGAAAATGCGCGGAGAGCGGCCGATACGGCTGGCCTAGCAGTCGCTCGTCCCGATCTCGGTTGCCACGTAGCTCTCATGATCCGTCTACGCATGCCGATCGCCGGTACCGCCTCGACGCCCAGTTGCGCTTGACGTTGGCCGTCTCCGAATGTGATGTACTGCGGCACCAAGTCCTCGATCCGCATCTGAGTTGCGGTGACGGCATCCTGCATCGCCTGGCATTTCCTGCCGATCAACACGCTGGATCCGCCCGCCACGAGGATACGGTCGATGGCCCAGCGGCGCCCGCAACGGAGGAGTGATGATGGGCAAGCGCCTTCTCGTGCTTCCTCAACTCCAGTTTGGTTCGGCTCACAGTGTCCCCACCTCACTCGACGGTTGCATGGTTTTGACGTATGCGTGGCTGGGGACTTCGCCGAAGCTGCTTCAGCTCCTGCTCTTTTTGCCCACCGTGCATCGAGCGCTCCTGCATGCGGAGATGCGCAACGAGGCCGCCGACCGTGCTCGGGCGGCGCGCCACTTCCGACGACACCACCACGTGATTGCCTCATCTCCCCGAGCGCTACCAAGTGGCTTCGCCGAAGTCGCCCAATACACTGCTCCGTAATATGTTTTCCTCGTAGTACTTCCCTCGGTATCCGTATCGGCTCGGCTGCTCCACCGAACCTGCCCGGAGGACTGCGATTCCGGAGCCCTTCGACAAATCGATGGGACCCATGGCCGAAGCCCCCGAAATCCAAGGCTGCGTGAGACTCCGCACCGCGCTGCCGTGGAGCTTTTTCGTCGTCCTCATCCAGGCTGATACTGGCACCATCGGGTTGTCCAAGCGGTGTTCCACGAACGGCGGTTGGCTTCGCGCTTCCGCCGCAGCAACTTCAGATCGCTGAGGGACTTGATCGTACGCCTTGACGTTCCTGGACGCGGATCGTTCGCCGCACGCTGCCCTGTGAATAGCTCCGCCTCCGATCGCCGACGCGGCGGGAATCACCACGTGGTCGAACACCCAGCCGCATCCGGCGTCATCAGTTATGTACTCCAGTTAGGCGGACGGCATGGACGTACACGCGGCGGAAGATCAACAGTCGGTGCGTCCTGTAAGATCAGCCCACCCAACACGGTCGCTGCCCGTCGCAGCCGCGCCTTTCGCGCACACGTCGGCCGTCACGCTGATCGAGCTGTGGCCCAACTGCTCGGCCACCTCCTTCAAGTCCACGCCCGCCTCCCGCACTCAGCGTCGCCGCGCCGTGCCGGAGCGTGTAGAGCGTCACCTTCTCGCAGCCCCGCTGCCCGCAGTGCCCGCTGGAACGGTCCCTTGTAGAGCGCATCCCGCAGCGGCTCGCCCCGCTCGTTACAGAACACGAGCGGCCGTGCGCGCGCACCCAGCCCGGCCACCAGCCGCTCGCATCCCGCCTGTCGGTTCCGATGGACCCCGAGTGTAGCGACCGTCTCCGGGTCGAGCCCGATCGCCGCGCGGAGCGTTCGGTTTTCGGCGGCTCCAGCCGCCACACCCGGCCACTCGCGTCGCGCTTCTGCGGCACCAGCGCCCCGCTGGATGCTCGCCTCCCCCGCGTCGAGGTTGAGGTCGGACCACTTGAGGCGCCTCGCCCAGGAGGCGGCCCCGGGTCAGCGCGAGGAGTTCGACAGCGCCCCCCAGCCGGTCCTCCCGCGTCGTGGTGTAGGAAGTGCAGCACCTCGGCAGGCGAGGCAGCACCGCTCGGCGCACCCTCCCCGGCAGCAGCCGCTTTGCCACCGCCGGATCTTTGACCTCCCCAGCGCCGCGTTGAGCGAGCCGCAGCACCGGGTGCGCCGCTCGCACCGTACCGGTCTGTAA
Source organism: uncultured Gemmatimonadales bacterium (assembly GCA_963831425.1). GTDB lineage: Bacteria > Gemmatimonadota > Gemmatimonadetes > Gemmatimonadales > GWC2-71-9 > CAVVWJ01. The sequence continues at coordinate 5,734 of CAWHQC010000010.1, forward strand.
CTCGTGTCGGCGAGCGCCGTCAGTGCACCCCGCACCATCTCCGTGTCCAACTGCTGGAGCCGGTAGTCGCCGAGTGTCGGGCGCACTGTAGCTGCGCAGGATGCGGGCGTAGTCCTCCGCCGTCCGCTGCCGCGCCTCCATCGGAACCGCCAGCCAGCCGTCGAGGTAGGAGTTCAGCGTCAGTCGTGTCGGCACCACCCACACCCCGCGTTGTCCGTGTTCTTCGGCTTCCCATTCCTTGGCCTGCGCCTTGGTGTCAAACGCCTTGTGTGGAGCTTCTCACGGGCGTCCGATTCTGCGCTTGCGGGAGCTCATCCGCGCCTACTCATTACCTCCGCCGTTCCACGTCGTCAGCGACCTCCCAGCGAGCAGCAGGCCGGCAGCTGCGCCTACACCGCGCACGTCAGCCGCCGTGAGCGGCTGGATCGTCGCCCCCGTCGCGCTCGCGATCAGCTCAGCCGCTTCCGCCCGGCTGGCATGCCGACTCTCGTAGCACAGGGACAAGATCGGCGCGGTCGAGAATGCGGCTCGCGATCCTAGCCCCCCGCTCCGGGTCGGCCAGCTCGATCGGCGCCCGGCACGTTGTAGTTGGTGCCCAGCGTCTTGACGAGAGGAAGGCTGGGAGGTTCGCGTAGAGGTTGGGCAGGTTCCACTCGCCGCGACGGCTCCACGGCTTCCAGGCGGGTGTCGAGCACGACCGTGCTCCGTCGCCTGTGACCAGCGGGCCAGCTCGGGTACGGTCAGGCCCTCGTAGCCGACCGTGTAGATCTGCTGCGTTGTCATGGTGGGGATCGCCTTCCTGACGCTGCCGCCCGACATATTGCGGGCACGGCCACCCCCTTCGGTGGCGGTCTCAGACCGGCCCGAATCTCCTTCGCAGGGAGAGCGGCTTGGTTGCTTTTGTGTCCTCAGTGGAAGTGCTTGAGGGACATAACAATCTAATCTATAACACATGTTGCGGGACAAGGAGTTACACGGCGTCAGGCTCGCCGCCATTCAGCCCAGCCCTCGCCGACCGCGCCGTTCGCCTGTCGCTGCCCGCTCGCGGATCGCATTGGAGCCGCTCCCGCAGGTCGTCCTTCACCGTCGCGAGCAACTCGGCCGACTCGCTCCGCGCCGTCCTACGCTCGCCCGGTCGGTCGGCAGCCCACGTGAGGCTGCCCAGCTTCGCACCCAGATCCGCCAGCCGGGCCACATCGGCCGGGTTCAGGTGCGTCGGCTGGGATCGTGACCTCGCCTATCGGGTCCGGGTCAGCGCACGCGAGGCTGACAGCAGCTTCAGCCCCATCGCCGCCTTGCCCAACATCGCCGCTCCGACGTGGTCGCCTCCACAGCAGCCGCGCCGAGCGCCGCCTCGATCCTGCGATCTTGGGCGCGATCGTGCGCGAGGGCGCGATCCTCCCCACGCGCGTCCGACGGCGTACCAGAAGCCCGGCGGCTCGCCGCCCCGTGTGCGCCCGATACGCGCCCCGGAAGTGAGCGCCCCTCACGCGGCAGGTCGAGGACGGCGGCGGCCGCGTGAGGGGCGCTCCTTCCGGGGCGCGTATCGGGCGCACACGGGGCGCGAGACAGACCCACCGGGCTCCTGGTACGCGGTCGCGGAGCGGCGCGCGGGGAGGATCGCGCCCTCGCGCACGATCGCGCCCAAGATCGCAGGATCGAGGCGGCGCTGCGGGCGCGGCGGCTCCGGGTGCTGGAGGCGACCGCCGACGTCGGAGCGGCGATGCTGGGCAAGGCGGCGATGGGGCTGAAGCTGCTGTCGCCCTTCGCGCGTGCGCTGACCGGACCCGATGGCGAGGTCACGATCCCAGCGACGCACCTGAACCCGGCCGATGTGGCCCGGCTCGCGGATGTGGGTGCGAAGCTGGCGAGCCTCGGCGTGGGGCTGCCGACCGACCGGGCGAGCGTGCAGGACGGCGGCGCGGACGAGTCGGCCGAGTTGCTGGCGACGGTGAAGGACGACCTGCGGGAGCGGCTCAATGCGATCCGCGAGCGGCAGCGACAGGCGAACGGCGCGGTGGGCGAAGGGCTGGGGCGGCTGAATGGCGGCGAGCCTGACGCCGTGTAACTCCTTGTCCCGCAACGTGTTATAGATTAGATTGTTATGTCCCTCAAGCACTTAGCTGAGGGACACAAAGCGACCGACCCGCTCTCCCTGCTGAAGAAGAATCGGGCCGGTCTGAGACCACCACCCGAAGGCGGTAGCCGTGCCCGCAATCTGCGGGCGGCAGCGTCAGGAAGGCAATCCCCACCATGACAACGCAGCATCTCATCTACACGGTCGGCTACGAGGGCCTGACCGTACCCGAGCTGGCCCGCTGGTCACAGGCGACGGACGCGGTCGTGCTCGACACCCGCTGGAAGCCGTGGAGCCGTCGCGGCGAGTGGAACCTGCCCAACCTCTACGCGAACCTCCCGGCCTTTCTCTGGCTGAAGACGCTGGGCAACCTCAACTACAACGTGCGGGGCGCACCGATCGAGCTGGCCGACCCGGAGCGGGGGGTCAGGATCGCGAGCCGCATTCTCGACCGCGCCCCGATCTGTCTCCTGTGCTACGAGGCGGAGCACTGGCACTGCCACCGGGCGGAAGCGGCTGAGCTGATCGCGAGCGCGACGGGGGCGACGATCCAGCCGCTCACGGCGGCTGACGTGCGCGGTGTGGCGCAGCTCGCCCTGTCGCTGGGAGGTCGCTGACGATGAAGCGCGGACGGCGAGGTGACAAGCGGCTGGCGCGGATCAGCCGCACGCAGAATGGACGCCAGAAGCTCCACAGCAAGGCGTTTGACACCAAGGCGCAGGCCAAGGAATGGAAGCCGAAGAACGGCGGAAGATGCGACGCGGGGGGCGGGTGGGTGGTGCCGACACGACTGACGCTGAACTCCTACCTCGACGGCTGGCTGGCGGGTCCGATGGAGGCGCGGCAGCGGGACGCGGGAGGGACTACGCCCGCATCCCGCAGCTACGTGCGCCCGACACTCGGCGACTACCGGCTCCAGCAGTTGGACACGGAGATGGTGCGGGTGCACTGACGGCGCTCACCGACGCGGGTTACAAGCCGGGTACGGTGCGAGCGGCGCACCGGGTGCTGCGGCTCGCGCTCAACGCGGCGCTGGAGGACGGTCGGATCGAGAAGAATCCGGCGGTGGCAAAGCGGCTGCTGCCGGGGAGGGGGTACACCGAACGGTGTGTCCTGTCGCCTGCCGAGGTGCTGCACTTCCTCACCACGACGCGGGAGGACCGGCCGGGGGCGCTGTGGAACTTCCTCGCGCTGACCGGGGCACGTCCGGGCGAGGCGCTGGGCCTCAAGTGGCTCCGACCTCGACCTCGACGCGGGGGAGGCGAGCATCCAGCGGGCGCTGGTGCCGCAGAAGCGCGACGCGAGTGGCCGGGGTGTGGCGGCTGGAGCCGCCGAAAACCCGACGCTCGCGCCGGGCGATCGGGCTCGACCCGGAGACGGTCGCTGCGCTCCGGGTCCATCGGAACCGACAGGCGGTCGAGCGGCTGGTGGCCGGGGAGCGGTACGCCGCGCACGGCTTCGTGTTCTGTAACGAGCGGGCGAGCCGCTGCGGGAGGATGCGCTCTACAAGGGACCGTTCCAGCGGGCACTGCGGGCAGCGGGGCTGCCGAAGGTGACGCTCTAACGTCCGCACGGCGCGGCGACGCTGATGCGGGAGGCGGGCGTGGACTTGAAGGAGGTGGCCGAGCAGTTGGGCCACAGCTCGATCAGCGTGACGGCCGACGTGTACAGCCATGTCCGGGCCGGGCGGGCCTGCGACGGGCGGCGACGGTGTCGGGTGGGCCTGATCTACGGACGCACCGACTGTTGATCTTCCGGCCGCTTCGGTGTACATCCCATGCCGTCCGTAACTGGAGTCGTAACTGATGACGCCGGAGACCTTGGGCTGGGTGTTCGACCACGTGGTGATTCCCGCCGCGTCGGCGATCGGAGGCGGACTATTCACAGGGCGGCGACTGCGGCGAACGATCCGCGTCCAGCGACTGACCGAGGAAGAGTTCAAGGCGTACGATCAAGTCCTCAGCGATCTGAAGTTGCTGCGGCGGAACGCGGAGGCCAACCGCCGATACATCGACTACCGCTTGGACAACCCGATGGTGCCGGTGTCGGCCTGGGATGAGGACGACAAAAAGCTACGGCAGCGCGGTGCGGAGTTCACGCGGCCTTCGAGCAATTCGGGGGCTGCGGCCATCGGTCCCATCGATTTGTCGAAGGGTGCCATCGCAGTCCTCCGGGCGTTTATTGCCCAGGTGGACAGCCCCGACTCGATCGGATACCGAGGGGAAGTACTACGAGGAAGACGTATTTACGGAGCGGTGTATTGGCGACTTCGGCGAAGCCCGCTTGGTAGCGCTCGGGAGATGAGGGCAATCACGTGGTGGTGTCGTCGGAAGTGGCGCGCCGCCCGAGCGCGGGTCGGCACCTCGTGGCATCTCCGCATGCAGGAGCGCTCGATGCGCCGGTGGCAAAAAGAGCAGGAGCTGAAGCGGCTTCAGGGCGAAGTCCCCCAGCCACGCCGTACGTCCGAAACCTATGCAACCCGTCAAGAAGTGAGGTGGGGACACTGTGAGCGAATCCGCAACTGAGGGGCTTCCTGAGGAAGCACAAGAAGGCGCTTACCATCATCGCTTCCCTCGTTGCGGGCGCGCTGGGCAGTGGACCGTACTGGTCGTGGCGGGGCGGATCAGCGTGCTGATCGGCAGGAAGTCCAGGCGATGCAGGATGCCGTCACCGCAACTCAGATGCAGATCGAGGACTTGGTGCCGCAGTACATCACATTGCGGGAGACGGCCGACGTCAAGCGCGACTGGGCGTCGAGGGCGTCGGCGATCGGCATGCTACAGGATCATGAAGCTACGTGGCAACCGAGATCGGGACGAGCGACTGCTGGCCAGCCGTATCGGCCGCTCTCCGCGCATGTTCAACGATCCACTCTTGCCGCCGCCCCTCGGAGTCGAGTTGCGCATACTTCAGGACGGCAAGCATGTGGGTGTGTTCCAGATCAACCCCGGCCAGGCGGAGATTCAGGCTCAGATCGACTCTGGGGATAGAGGCCGCTAGGCGGTCACGGTCCGCAGATGGGCGTTCTTTACACTCCACTTACACTCGGCCAGTCGGCGCAGAGCCAAACCCCTTTCATCTCACGGCTTCCGACGAGGGACCGCTTTTCTCTTAATCACTAGGTTGTAGGTTCGATTCCTACGCGGCGCACTACCAGACACACGACAACACTAAGCACAACAACGGGGTGCCTGCACAGGGCGGCCCGTTTGCTTTATCTGCTGTGTTGCCGGTTTTTGTGCTTTATAGGCAGATCACAAGTACAAAATATGTACGGGCTGCGCCGCGGCCTTCTGACCGCTGCTGATGTGCGGGAGTAGGTAGACTCCCTCCTCTCGGGTGAGCCCTGGGGCCGGCGGCCACCGCCACGCCACGGATGAGACCGCTAGGGTGAGGGATCCTCTCGGCGTCGCGAGGGGGGCGCCCGGTCGCTGGTCCCCTCCGCGGAACTCAAAATGCACGGGATCGAGAGCTCGCTCGCCCGTGATGAACCGACCTCCGGGGCGGCCGAGGATGTTCGCAACAATCCGGTCGGTGAGCACCGCTGCGGATTCCCACTGTCCAGGGGTGAGGTAGGGATAACGGGCCGCGAACTCGGGCCGCAGCCGCGCTTGTCGAGTGGCTTCCACTAGCCGTGGGTGGAGCCGGCGAAGATCATTCCAGCTCCAGAAACGCGCGCCGGACGTGGCGATAGTGCCCGCCATCGTCCAGCCAGACATACCCTGGAAGGGGCGCACTCAGTACGTCGGCCGGCTGCTCGATGACCGGATACCAACGGGTGGGATCGATGCCGAGCGGGCGATGGATCTCGGCGGGATGCACCCGCGCTCGGCCCACGCCCTGAGGAGTCAGCGGCGGCGTGCGAGTCCGCGCCCTGCGTTCGGGACCAGCATAGGAGGGGACTCCAGTCACGAGCGCGGCCCCAAGCTGCGGTCCCGCTCGAGCACGCGGCGCCCCTCCTCGGTCAGATCACAGGGTCCGGCCATCAGATAGCCGCCGCGCTGACTCCGCATAATGCGCCCTTCCTCGAGCCGGAGCAGCCCCCGGTCTCGCAACCGCCGGAGAAGCCCCACCATCGCCTCGAAGTCCTCGCCCCTGGCATCGGCCGGACGGTAGGTGTGCCCGTGCTCGGCCAAGCCCAGCAGCCGCACGTCTTCGTCGGAGGGTCGCTGGGGCAGGCGCGTCGGCGCCGACGCATGGTTGGCGGCAGATCGGCGCCCCGCCGCGGCCGCCTGAACAACTCAGCCATTGCGTGTGGCTGCCATGGCTTTTTGACCACGGCGGCCACGCCGAGCCGGCGGGCCTCCGCGAGCAGCGGCGAGGTCTCGCCCTCACTGGTGGCGATCACCACGGGGGTGTCTCGGTGCTGTGGTCGCTGCTGCAGCGCGCGGAGAAACTCCACCCCGTTCATATCCGGCATCTGCAGGTCGAGGATGATCGCGTCGAATGGCTGGCGGGCGTTGGCTAAGCGGGTCAGGCCCTCGAGACCGTTGGCGGCCTCTTCGATCTGATAGGCCTGCGGCGGGAAGGCGAGCTGGGCGAGCTTTCGGATCAGGGCCGAGTCCTCGACGATCAACAACCGCACCAGGTGCTCCCGAAACGGGGACGAGGAAATTAGCGAATGAAGGCCGAAGACACCGAACACCCCGCCCTTGCGAGCGAGGCGGCGCCTTGGTGGCTCGGTGCCGGCGGGTAAACGGGGCACAGCTCAATCTAAGACCGCCAATCTTTGGGCGCCCTGACCCCATATGCGCGCTCAGTAGCTGGTATGGATTACCGTGGGGGCCCAGGTGGGAAGCCGTCAACCCCGCTAACCGCACTCTCGGCCACCGGCACGCGCGAAACCGAGCGCCGCTCCATGAGCGCACTCACGGTCATGAGCAGCTGATCCGGTGTGAACACCTCGGCCAGCGTCGGCACGTCGTCCGGCATCCCTTCGGGAATGGAGGAACCGATATGCAGCACGGGCAGGCCCGGTTTTGCTTCGCGAGCACCGCGGATGAGGTCGCCGACGTCAATCCCGGTGCCGCAAGTGTTCAGGATCAGTAGCGAGATGTTCGGCAACTGGAGGCAGAGTTCCTGGGCGGCGAGGCCGTCGTGTGCCTGGAACACGCAATAGCGGCTCATTCTGAGGAGCCCGGTGACCGACAGCAACAACGCGTTGTAGTCACAAATAACGATGCGCCGCCCCTTCTTGGAGGGGACGGGGCGCTGGGGCAACATGTGGGGCCTTAGGTCCGGCGGATGACGGGCCGGTCACGGCAGGGAGGTATTCGGGACTGATCGCAAGCTACCACATCAGCACGCACGCCGGTAGCTCATTCTCACCGCTAGGTTCAAAACTGGGTCACGACCCGGGACGGGGGTGTCGGGGTTGACCGTAAAACGGTGCTGGTTACGGCAAGGCTTCGACCTCGAAGCACGAGGTGCAGTACTCCTGGGCCTCCCCCGGCAGGTCGAGCCACACGTACCCTGCAAGCGCTGGCACGCCGTCCGGGTGCCGCTCGAGCACCCGGACCCACTCGGTAGGGAGGCCGCGCCGCTTGCAGGCGAGCGCCCGTGGGCACGGGCCCAGCGTTGATGCTCCGTTGATCCCATTCCCACAGTCTAGCACAGCCACGGTTCGGGATGGAGAGTTGGCGTTCGCGCTGGGCGATGGCGTCCACCTCATCATCAGCAACACCAGGGTCACCCGGCTACCGGGGACCAACTGATTTACGAACTCCGCGCGTGGCGGCCGAATCTGCCGATCCGGTACATCGCCAACATCGACCGGTCCCCCCCCAGCCATTGAATCCAAGCTGCCCCGGGACGTGCCGATTCTCCGGGAGCCATTCACGACGGAGCAATTGCGGGCACTGGTAGACTCCCTCCTCTCGGGTGTTCCGGTTTCCGTAGCCGCCGCCATTGGGGTGTGGTCCCACAGGGGCGGCGGCGCTGCGAGTGACTTTCACCCACGCTTCATCGGGTCCTCACGAATCAGCTTGTAGCTTCCAGGCCATGAGCACACATCCCGTCTGCCCCGTGCACGCGGCTTACCTCGTCATCACCATGATGCTTCCCGCCACGGCACTCGCCCAGGAGCACGGGCAGCCGGCCGCGATCGCGATTCCCGAGGGCATGAAGGCCGAGCACGACGCCATTCACCAGCAGCTCGTCCGTGTCACCCAGGCAGCCGGCCGCACCCGCGAGGCGGGGCGCGCGCTGGCCGAGGTGCTCCACCCCCACTTCGTACGCGAGGAGCAGATCGCGCTGCCGCCGCTCGGCCTGCTCGCACCGCTCGCGCGCGGCGAGCTCACCGAAGCGATGTCTGCCGTTCTCCCGATGACCGACTCGCTCCGCGCCGAGCTTCCCCGGATGTTCGAGGAGCACAAGGCGATACACGCCGCGACGGCGCGCCTGGCCGAGGCCGCGCGGCAGGAGTCGAACGCCGAGGGCGCGGCGCTCGCGGCGACGCTCGCCGCGCACGCGGAAGCCGAGGAGCAGCTGTTCTATCCGGCCGCCTTGCTCGTGGGCGAGGTCGTGCGGGCGCGCATGCAGGCCGGCGGCCACTGACCACCTGGAGGAGTCCCACATGCAGACCTCATCCTCAATGGTTCTCCCAGGCAGCGCCAGCGCAACGCTCGAGCTGCCGATGACCCGGCCCCGCTACGGCTCGGGGCCGGCCGACCGGTTGCGCGCCGCGCTCCCCGGGCTCACCATCGCCGTGTTCACCGTGCTCTTCGGCTTCGTGATGGGCGGAGTGTTCGGGCTGAACGAGGACCTCATCAAGGACCGGCTCGCCGCCTCGGCCGCGGCGATGACGACCAGCGTCTACGGGGGCGACGCCGCGGCCGCCAAGCCCGTGATCGCCAAGTCCTGGGACTACATGCAGCGCGCGCATCTGCACGGCGGAGCCATCGGCACGGCGGCGACCGGCATGATCCTGGTGATGCTCATGATCGCCGCGCCTCCCCGAATCATCCGGGTGCTCGGGCTGGCGCTCGGCCTCGGCGCGCTGGGTTACTCAGTCTTCTGGATGTGGGCGGGATTCATCGCCCCGAGGCTGGGAAGTACCGGTGCCGCGAAGGAGTCGCTACGCTGGCTCGCGATGCCGTCGGCGGGAGCAGTGATGCTGGCGACGGCCGGGGTCGTGACGCTCTGCATTTGGGCGATGGTGAGAGGCAGGGGCCTCGATCGCTGAACGGTAGATGGCCCAACAAGATGGCAGTTGCGTGGCACCTCTGTGAGTTGGACGGCCCCGGAGAGTACTCCGGGGCCGCTTTGCTTCGTGTCGGAGCCCGGCCGGCCTAACTCTTGGTCCCGGTCCAGGTCAATTGGATGACGGTCGCTCTGATGTCGGTACCGCCGCCACAGCTCCAGTCGCAGGTCGCTCCCGACACGATGAATGAGACGGCCAGCCGCCGGTTGACGACCGATCCTGATGGCGTGGCGTTCGCGCCCTTCATGCTGCAGAGCCCGCTGACGAACGACCCGATCAGGTCGAGTGCGCTTGCCTCATCAAAATTGGGGAAGCTCATCGCGCCCGCGCTGTTGATGCTGACAGGTGCCGAGGACCCTCCGCTCGACGTCGTGCTCGAAAAGGTGTAGTCCTCACCGCCCGTCGAGGCCAGCGACAGGGTCACCGGGCCCCCGTTGGCCGAGTCGCGCCCCGCCGGACTCGTCGACGAGGAGATGACATAGAACTCCCCTGGATACGATCCCGAGAAGCTCACGGTGCTCGGCCCCGAGCTGTCGCCCCCGCAGCCTGCCGCCACGAGCGCCAGCAGTACCACAAGCGTACTCCGCATTCGGACCTCCTTGGAGGGTCGAGACTTTGCCGCGGTTGCGGCACCATTGGAGATGCTGAAACGACCGGATGCGCCAACGATGCGCCTGCCCTGTGACAGTCTGCCGGGCCTCGACCTGCGCCGGCTGTCATACCCCCCTTCTAGACTCGACCCCGTCCACACCACCACCAGCTCGCCGGCCCCTGCGGGGGCGATTCCTCCTCTCGGAGGTCCGATGCGCAGCGCTCTCGGCGCCATCAGTCTTGTGATCCTCTGCACCGCCTGTGTCAGCACCAACGCCGCGGTGCTCAATCCGAGCGTGAGATACCAGAAGATCTGTCCCGACGGTGTTCAGATGTTCACCTCGGCCGACCGGGTGCCGGGACCCTACCAGGAGGTGGCACTTCTCAATTCGAAGGGTGAGTCGGGTTGGACCGACGAGAACCAGATGATGCGGTCGCAGCAGAAGAAGGCGGCGTCCCTGGGCGCCAACGGAATCATTCTCGGCGACACGAAGGAGCCCAACGCCGGAACCAAGATTATCGGCTCGCTACTGGGCACGGGAGCCGAGCGGAAGGGGAAAGCGGTCGCGATCTTCATCCCGTCCGACACTCTGCGGGTGCAGCGGATGTGCAAGACCACTCCGCAGGCTCTCGACCGGCCCTACCAGCCTGAGGAATCGGCCTCTCCCATGACCGCACCGTTCGGCCTGGCTCCTGCCCACGCCCGGACCGCCGCAGAGCATCCGTCGCCCGAGCCGGCTCCGGCACCCGTGCATCTGGTCGCGCAGCCCGCCGCGCCGGTAGCGACTGCGGTTCCGATTGATACGGGGACGACGGGTAAGTCCTCCGCGGGACCGGTTGCCGGGTTCACCAGACTGCCGGTCGGCACGAACTACGTGGGCGACACGCGCATCATGGTCTACTACCCCATCGGCTGTGCCGCCCAACATGGGATTCCCGCGGAGTCGCAGGTCTTCTTCCGGACGGCGGGTGGCGCGGAGGGGGACGGTTTCAAACTCAGTGGCGACTGCTGAACCCTCACCGGACGGAGCGCTCCATGCATGCTGCGGCGTCGACAATCGTGCTGATCACGGGCTGGCTCATGATGGTCACGCCCGTGCTGGCTGTCGCGCAGGAACGGCACGGCTTCTGGTTCAACGGAGGACTGGGCTACGGCTCGCTCGGCTGTGACAACTGCGGGTCCCGGGAAGGCGGCTTGAGCGGCGGCCTGTCCCTCGGCGGAACCCTGAGTCCGAAGTTTCTGCTCGGCGTCGGGACGACGGGGTGGTACAAGGACGAGCGCGGCGCGAGCCTCACGACGGGGACCGTGGACGCGCGCATCCGCTTCTATCCCTCGACGACCGGCGGCTTCTTCCTGACCGGCGGATTCGGGGTCGGGTCGGTCCGCGTGGCCGTGGATGGCTTCGGGAGTGCCAGCGAGACCGGCGCCGGGGCCATGCTCGGCCTGGGCTACGACATTCGCATCGGCAGCAGCCTGAGCCTGACGCCCTTCTGGAACGGTTTCGCCGTCCGGACGTCGAACACTGACGCGAACGTCGGCCAGCTCGGGCTGAGCCTGACCGTGCACAAGTTCCGGCCGCCCACGGCCGCCCCGCGCGAGGCGAGACCGGCCATCGGCTCAGCCACAGAGCCGACGCCTGAGCCAGGGTACCGCCCTGTTCCCTCCGGCCGCGTTCTCGATGCGACGCCCTCGCCGGAGGCGGTCCCATCCGACACCCTCCCTACACAGGAGGCTGACGCCGGCAGGACTCGGCTGCCGGCCGGCACCAACTACGTCGGGGACGTTCGCCTCAAGCTGTACTACCCCATCGGCTGCGCGGCACAGCACGCGATCCCCGCGCAGTTCCAGGTGTTCTTCCAGACCTCCAGCGGCGCCGATGCCGACGGGTTCAGGCCGAGCGCCGACTGCTGATCGTCGCCCAGTCGCTGCAAGGGCCGCCCGAGCCACAGCGCTGGCAGGTTAACCTGCTCGGCCTCGACATCTTCGACCCGACCGACGTGAAGGCGAAGCGTCGGCCCGGCGGCTGGGACAACCTCAAGCCCGCGCTCCGGGCGGAGTACGAGGAGTCGCTGTAGGAGCACCTGGGCGGACCGACGTCGGCGCCCTTCGAGGCCGGGTCGCAGCAGCAGATCGCGGTGAAGGTGGCCGACAAGCGGGGAACAAGCTGCGGGTGGTGAGGGGGCGGGCCAAATGAAGATTCGGGGCGGGACGCCCTCCACGCCTGTGACCGGCGGAGACGGCATGCCGGTCGGCAGGTGAACGCGCACGACATTATTCCAGCGGTGGAACCCGCGCCCGGTGGGCTTCTTCGTATAGCGCGTCCGGATCCACGTCGGCGCCATTGGGCCATTCGATCGTGCCGGACTCGTGATTCACGTAGACCTTGGCGAACTCTGCTGGATCGCGAAGCTCGGCAAAGATCCCGGGGCTCTCCTCGACCCAGGAGCGCGCATCCACATGACCGGTTGAACCGTCCTCGAAGCGGAGGCGCAGCCCGTACGGAGGAACGACCTGAACGGCGGAGACGAATGGATGCACGGCTACTCCAGTGGGGCGATCCGGCGCGGGGCCGGGTCGGAGCCATTCTATTCCAATTCCGTAGCAGCTCGCCCTGATGCAGGTTAGTCCATTCAATCGCCAGAACCAAGAGGCGTGGAGGAAGCCTTCCCTCGAGTAACTCCGCCGGCGCGATCCGGATCTGTGCGGCGGCGCGCCCGTTGCGCACGTGAAAATGAGGCGGGGGATGATCCCTGAAATGCATGTGGACGACCATGCCGAAAAAGCGAGAGATCTCTGCCATGCTCGGGCAACGTTGCTCTCCCGCGGGCCCCTAACGTAGTCGAACGCTCTCCATCGGGTGCTGAATCGCGCGATCGCGACTTTCGAGGTCTACACCCCATCCTCAACTCCCCCTTCGACCCTGCGCCCGAGCACTAGTTTGCCGGGCCGGGACGCCGCCGGAGCGTCGCGCCGGGCTCCGCTGGTGAAGTGGATGCGTGGACCATCAAGGCGGTGCGGGAGGTGGGCAAGTGCTACCTGAATTTCGTGATCGCCGATGCAGGGGCATGCGAACGTGCGACCCGGCCCGGACCCTGAAGACTCTGGACGCCTGGAGCTCATGAAACGAGGGCCGGAAGCTCCCGCTCCCGGCCCTCGCTCACTGCACCCGCACCCCCTCACGCCGCCGGCCTCACATCCTCTGCCGCCGGCGTGGTGCCGCCCTGGCCTTCGCTGCCTTCCACCACCGGCTCGACCGCCGCCGGCCGCGGCCCCCGCAGCACCTTCCGTGCGCTGGCCCACCCCGCCTGCAGCTCGGCGTTGCCGGCGAAGCGATACCGGTTGAGACCGTCCAGCATTCCGACCAGCAGCATCAGCTCGTCGCTCAGCGCCCGCAGCTCGGCACGTGCGCCGATGTGCTCGCGCCGGCCTTCGCTCCCGGCATCGATCTCGGCGTCGTACTCGTTGAGCGCCGCGGCCAGGTCGTCGAGCAACGTCTCCGTCAACCCGTGCTTCACCAGCAGGTCCTTCCGGGCTTGGCCGTGCTCCAGCATGCGGCGGGCGAACGTCCGGAAGACCTCGTTCGTGGCATGCCCTTGAAGTACCGCGAACTCCTTCACCAGCGCCGGGTCCTCCGTCGCCGCGAGGCCGGCGACGGTCAGGAGATGCCGCAGCAGCTCGTGGTGCAGCCGGCGCCGCAGCGCGTGCCGGCGCGCCGTGGACGCGCGCGACGCGGCCACGCCCTCCTGCTGCTGCTTCGCCAGGGACTCCATCCGGATGATGCCCTGGTCGAGCTGGGTCAGCACCACCGTATAGCTGCCGTCGGTGGCCGGATGCGCGCGGCTGAACTCGCGCGCATGCACGAACATCTCCAGTCTCCTGCGAACGACGCGTTCCATACGACGCTCCTTTCCCACTCCTCATCCGGGCGGCGGACGGGCGCCGGCCGGTACGTGGTGAACCGACCCGCTCCGGCGCGACACCCGACCGTCCGCCGGACGGCGAGGCCGAAATGCGAGCGGCGTGCCAGAAGCTGCGCGTGGCGGTGACGATCGAATGCGCCGCGCGTGTGATGACCGCGGAGACGTCGGCGTACGCACCGGTAACGGGCACGGTGATGGGTGTGATGGAGCGGTGACCCGAGGCAGCGGGTTCGGAACCGGACGCGACGTGCACACGGCGTCGCGTGACGAGGCTCGCGCGCCGCGCGATGGCGCCGGCGTCAGGGGTTCAGGGATCGGTCATCGGGACGACGAAGCCGCGTTCGCACGTGATGAGAGCACGCGACCGTGAAATGCGCCCGGTCAGCCGCGAAACGGCGCCGGTCACCGGCAAGAAGGGTAAGCGTTTACGCGAGAGGGAGGAGCGCGCGCTCCCGGCGCCGTCAGTCAGGGCAACGGTCGGCACGTGCTCGGCTGCAACGGGGCCGGTCCCACGTGTTGCGTGGCCCTGGCGGCGCTCGATGGAGCGGGTGACGGGCTCGGCCTGCCCGGCTCGCCGCGTTCAGTCGCGCGTTCCGCGTTCGATGTCGCGCAGCGGCCCCGCGATGCCGAGGATGCGTCCGGTGACGTCACCGACTTCGGCCGAGATGGAGCGCTCGCCGCGCGCAAGCTGCCGGGTCGCCCGGGCGCCGTGTTCAGGCGCGGCTGCGGCCCCTCCGAGCCGTCCTGAAAAGTGGACGCTGCCGCCTGTGTCGGGCACGCGGGGTATCCTGCAGCCGGGCTTCGCGGATACCTTGAGGCGCCACCGCCCGAGAGAGAGGACGACCCAATGAAGCTCGACGATGCGAAGGTGCTCGTGACCGGCGGCAGCAGCGGCATCGGCCTGGATGTGGCGCGGCTGCTGGTCGAGCGCGGCGCCAGGGTGGCGATCTCGGGCCGCAACGAGGTGCGGCTCCGGCAGGCGGCCCGGGCGATCGGCGCCCTGGCCGATGCCGGGCGACGTGAGCGTGGAGGCCGATGCCCGGCGCATGGTCCGCGAGGTGATCGACGCGTTCGGCGACTACAACGTGCTGGTGAACAACGCCGGGATCGGCACCTTCGCGCCCCTGCTCGAGACGACCGCAGACCGACATGCGTCGCGTCTGGGAGGTGAACGTGCTCGGCGCCACGCTTGTGGCGCGCGAGTCCGCCCGCCACTTCGTCGCGCGGGGGTACGGCACGATCATCAACATCGGCTCGACGTCCGGCCTCCGGGCCGGGCCGGGCGGCAGCGCCTACGCGTCCACCAAGTTCGCGCTCCGGGCGCTCACGGAATCGTGGCGGGCGGAGCTCCGGACCCACAACGTGCGCGTCATGCTGCTCAACCCGAGCGAAGTGGTGACCGAGTTCGCCGCGCGCGCGGGGCAGGGACAGGAGGACAACCCGTCGAAGCTGCGGCCGTCCGAGATCGCGCATGCGGTGGCTGCCATGCTCACGATGGACGACCGCGGCTTCATCCCCGAGCTCAGCGTCTGGGCGACGAACCCGAAGTGACGGCGGGGGAGATACACGGACCGCCGGCGGCCGGTTACCCCCGAGCCGGCCTCCGCGTCTCCAGCCGACATCAGGTCGAATCATGCCGCAGACACGACGTCCCCCCGCGAGCCGCCGCGACCGCCGCCACCGAGTCCAGCGCGGCGCGCACATCCGGGCGGCGATCGAACTCCGGCTGGTACCGCCAGCTCAGGAAGGCGCAGGAGTACGGCGCCGAGGCCAGCACGGTGCCCACGTGCATCAGCTCGGCGGCCGACATCTGCCACCAGTCGGCCTCGGGGCTCGTGCCGCGGATGCCGCTCGATCCGTCGCCGCCGTCCAGGTAATTGAGCCCGAACACCAGGCCCAGACCCAGTTGCTTCGCCTGCGCGACGTTCGCGTCGCGGAACTGCTCGGCCGTGAGTCCGCGCGATGCGCCGTGTCCGGGGCCCGCCCACTGGGCCCACGCGATGTCGAGGTTCTGGTAGGTGGTGTCGCCCGTGAGCAGCCAGCCGGGCGGCGCGCGCACGGCGGTAGGGAGGGTGGGCCAGATGGACTTCGAGTACCGGGCCATCTCCTCAATGTCCGCCCGGCTGACCGCGCGGCCGCCCCAGGTGTTGAGGGCGCCGGGCTCGTCCATCAGGAAGTGCGCCAGGATGAGCCCCTCGGTCACGTACGGCGCGAAGTCCACGTCGCGGTAGGTGTCGATGCGCGACTTCCACACCGCCATGTTGAAGGTCCCGTCGGGATTCCGGTAGTGGTTGCCCGAGCCGGCGAGGTTGAGCACCAGCCGGAGCTTGCCGGCCTGCGCTGCTCTGAGCACCGCGCCCACGGTGGAGCGGGAGACGGGGAGGATGGCGCCGGTGTTGGGCGGCCGAAAGAGCTCGGGCGGCAGGCCGGTCTCGCCGAACGGAATGCCTTGGCCGATGCCGGCGTACAGGGAATCGGGCCCGTTCGGTCCGGCATCGGGGAACTCGCTCTCCTGGTTCTCGAACACGCCGCAGGCGGAGCAGACGACGAGCGCGAGCACCAGCAGGGCCGGGCGGGGGACGGCACGGGAACGAAACGACATGTGACTCGGAGATCGTGGGGGTGACGAGGACAACCAGAACATAACCGGATCGACGCGCCCACCAACACCCGCAAGGACCCCCATGCCTACCGCCACACAGCTCGCCCTCCGGAGCGCTTCGACTCTGCTGGCACTGGCCATCGCTCCCGTCCGCGCCCCCGCTCAGGACACGCTGCCGCCCGCCACCCGCGCCGCCATCGACAGCGCCGCGCGGGACGTCCTGGCGCGTACCGGTGCACCCAGTGCTTCCATCGCCGTCGTGCGCCACGGCCGGATTGCCTACTTGCAGGCCTACGGTCAGGCGCGGCTCGAGCCCGCCATGGCGGCCACCACCGGCATGCGCTACAGCATCGGCTCGGTCAGCAAGCAGTTCACCGCCACGGCCGTGCTGCTGCTGGCCGAGCGCGGAAAGCTGTCGCTCGACGACAAGGTCGTCGCGCTGGCTGCCAGAGCTGACCCGGGCCGGCGAGATCTCGATCCGGCAACTGCTCTCGATGACCTCCGGCTACCAGGACTACTGGCCGCAGGACTACGTGATGCCCCCCATGCTCCAGCCCACCACGCCGGCGGCGATCGTGAACCACTGGGCCCGGAAGCCGCTGGACTTCGAGCCGGGCACCCGCTGGCAGTACAGCAACACCAACTACGTCATCGCCGGCATGATCGTCGAGAAGGTGGCCGGGATGCCGGTGGTGGACTTCCTGCGGCGGGAGATCTTCACCCCGCTTCACCTCCGCTCCGTCGCCATCATCGACGGCGCGGCGCTCGGCCCGGGCGACGCGCAGCGCTATCGCCGGTTCGCCCTCGGTCCGGCGCGGCCGGCGCCCAAGGAGGGGGCGGGCTGGCTGTTCGCCATGGCCGAGCTCGCGATGACGCCGGCCGACCTGGCGCGGTGGGACATCTCGGTGATGGATCGGACGATCCTCACGCCCGCGTCGTATCACACTCAGCAGACGGAGATCGTGCTCGAGAACGGCGTGGCGACGGGGTATGGGCTCGGTGTGGAGGTCGCGATGACTGACGGCCGGCGGGTGATCTCCCACAGCGGCGAAGTCTCGGGCTTCACCGCGCAGAACAGCATCTACCCGGACGACAGCACCGCCGTGGCGGTCCTGGTCAACCTCGATGCGACGGGGGCGCCGGGGATGCTGGCCCGCGGGATCGCCGGCGTGCTGTTCGGGAGCGGCGACGAGCAGTCGCGGGAGGCCACGGCCCGGGCGCGGAGCATCTTCGTGGGACTGCAGCACGGCACCATCGACCGCTCGCTCTTGAGCGCGGACGCCAATGCCTACTTCAGCAAGGAGGCGGTCGCCGACTTCGCCTCCAGCCTGGGCCCCCTCGGCCCGCCGACCGAGTTCACCCAGGTACGCCAGTCGCTGCGCGGGGGGATGACCTTCCGCGCGTTCCGGATCCGGTGCGGGGGCCAGACGCTGTCACTCTCCACCTATATGCTGCCCGACGGGAAGGTGGAGCAGTATCAGGTGGCCGGCCAGTAGGAGCGGGGCCGCGGCCGCTCCGTCACGGAGTGTAGAGCGCGCTCTCACCTCCGGTGGCCATGAACAGTCGGGCACGGCCGTCCAACGTGACGTGCGTGACCGAGCCTGACGAGGTGGTGGGCGCCGCCCTGGCGCTCCACCGGTTGGTCTTCCGGTTGTAGGCGTATGTGTGCCCTCCGACCACTACGTAGAACTGTCCGTTGAGGGCGTCCCCGTGCGCGACCCCGCCGATGGGAAGCGGCGCGAGGGTACGCCAGGTATTGGTGGCCGGATCGTAGACGTCGAGGTCGGCCGCGCCCTCCATGCCTTCCTTCAAGCCGCCGGCCACGTACAACTTGCCGTCGAGCACGGCCGCGGCGCCCTGCCGGTGGAAGTGGGGCGACTGCCGCCTGGCCGTCCACGCGTTCGTCTTCGGATCGTACCGGTAGAACCGCCGAGTCTGCTCCACTTCGCAGTAACCCGTGTTGGGCCACCCGTTGCCGTTGCAGGCGCCCGGGAGCACGTAGAGCTTGCCGTCGACCGCGCCGGTGACCCCTTCGGCACTGAAGATCGGCAGGTCGGCGCGCCGGATCATGCGATCGTGCGTGTAATCGTAGGCCCACACTTCTCTGGTGGCGTCCGGCAGGTTTCCCGCCGTCACGTACCCACCCGTGAAGTAGAGCCTGCTGCCGAGCTTGGCGACGCCATTCGAATAAAAGATGCCCGCCTGCGCGGACTTCGGCGTCCAGGTCTCCGTGGCCACATTGTAGGCTTGAACGACCTTTCCGGTGCCGCCCTCGTCGGACGATGTGCCTCCGAACGCGTACACGATGGATTGTCCGGCGGCATTCGGTGCCATGCCGAGATCGAACCCGTAGGTGTACGAGTCGTACACCGCCGGGGCCACCGTCCAGGTGTTCGCGGCGGCCGCCTCGGACATGGCCGGCGCGGACGCTTCCGGAATGTCGGGCTGGGTGGGAGCGAAGCTATCATCACACGCGGCGACACCGAGTACGCCAAGACTGAGCACGAGCGCGAGCTGGCGTGGCATGACGATCTCCTGCGTCAGGGGAGCCGACTCGATCAACTGCCCGGATAGCTAGCAGCCCGCCCTCAAGCCGATATCAAGCGCGGTCACTCCATCTCGCCTCCCGCTCCGCCGGCGGCCGTGGCCACGACGATCCCCTGCCGCAGGTAGATCGGCCGCACCAGCTCCCGGAGCCGCGGCAGCCTGCTCGCGAACCAGGCCGAGCCCAGGATGCAGGCGAACCCGCCGAGCATGATGGTCACGGGCTCGCCGAGCCGCTCCGCGAGCACCCCCGCGAGGAGGCTGCCGAGCGGCGCCGTGCCCAAGAACGCCATCGCATAGAATGCCATGACCCGCCCGCGCAGATGCTCCTCGGTGATGGTCTGGACGATCGTATTGGTCGCCGCGAGCGACACCATGAAGCCGGCGCCGATCACCGGCAGGATGAGGAGCGAGAGCCAGAGGACGCGGGAGAGCCCGAAGCCGATGAGCCCGGCGCCGAACAGCGTCGTCGAGACGGCGATCGCGCGCCCGAGCCCGAGCACCGACGCGCGCGAGGCGAGATACACGGCGCCGCCCAGCGCCCCGACTCCCGACGCCGTCATGAGCCAGCCGAGGGTATGCGAGTCGCCGTGCAGCAGCTTGACGGCGACGGCGGGCATGAGGACGGTGTACGGCATTCCCATCATGCTCACCAGCGCCAGCAGCAGGAGCACGGTCCGGATCGGCACGAAGCCGGCGACGTATCGGAACCCCGTGCCCAGCTCTTCCCACACCCGGGTGGCCGGCCGTCCGGCTGGCGCCGTGGGGACGACGTGCATGGCCCGGAGCGACGCGATGACGGCGAGGTAGGAGACCGCGTCCAGCAGGAAGCACCAGCCCTCGCCCACCGCGGCGATGAGCACGCCGCCGATGGAGGGACCCAGGATGCGGCTGGCGTTCACCATGGACGAGTTGAGCGCGATGGCGTTCGACAGGTCGGCCCGGTCCTCGATCATCGTCACCACGAACGCCTGGCGGGCGGGCGTGTCGAACGCGTTGATCACGCCCTGGAACACCTGCAGGACCAGCACTTCGGCGACGGTGATGATGCCCGCGAGCGCCAGGATGGCCAGCGCGAGCGACTGCAGCATCGAGAGCACCTGGGTGACGATGAGGACCCGGTGCCGGTCCCACCGGTCCACGAACACCCCGGCCACCGGCGCCAGGAACAGCGTCGGGATCTGGCCGCAGAACCCCACGACGCCGAGCAGCAGGGAGGAGCCGGTGAGCCGATAGATGAGCCACCCGGTGGCGATCCGGGTGATCCAGGTGCCGACCAGCGAGAGGCTCTGGCCCGCGAAGAACAGCCGGTAGTTGCGGTGCCGGAGCGCGCGGAGCAGCGAGGGCCGGCCGGCGGAGGCCACCATGCTCGGCTCACCTGGTTCGGGGGACGATGTATCCGAACGCAGATGATAATCGCGGCACCCCGCACCCGACTACCGCGTGCCGATCCACTCGGCCTTGTGGTAGGTCTCCGTGTCGTACAGATCGGGCTGCAGCGGGACGTCAGCGCGGATATCGCGATACGTCTCGCGCTGGACCTCCTTGCCGTTCACCTTGATCACCACTTCCGGCGCCACCCAACCCTGGCCGAGCCGCTGGTACTTCTCGAAGGTGACGTCGAGCAGGTCGGCCGGCGCCTGGGGCTGCTTCGGGTCCTTCTGTACCTCGATCAGCCTGACGAAGAGCAGGCGATCCTGCTCGATCCAGAACTGGCTGCTCGCGGTATCGCCCCGCTCGGCGCCGACCACCCAGACCCTGGTGCCGTGCCAGGTGTCCGCGTGCAGCTTGCTCAGGTCGATGCCCGCCGCCGCGAGCTGGGCGATCGTGGTGTCCGGCGCCTGGCCGTAGACGTCGAACCCCAGCGTCATGAGCAGGTTGCGGCCCTGCCGCGCGCCGGCCCGCTTGCCGCCTTTGAACACGACGGTGGAATCCCCCACGAATATGATCGCCTTCATGCTGTCGATGGGCGCCACGTCGATGCGCAGCTTGCCCGGGATGGTGCCCGCCTCGTACCAGGTCTCGGTTGGTCGGTCGGGATGGCAGGTCGTCTGCACGAAGGTGATGGTCCGGTACCACGTGCCGGCGTAGCGCGCGTGCATCTGGCGCACGAGGTCCTGGCCCGTTCTCGGGGCGGCGTGGGGCACGGGGTGGGCGGTGAACAGGGCGAGGGGGAGCAGGGCGGCGATCGGGCGCACGGAGCCTCCGGAGCGGGTCGGGTGAATGGTCTCGGGACAGGGGCCGCCAACCCTACGCACGGCCCGCGGCCCGGTTTCCGGTGGTGGAATCCTCTTCCAGGCGCGGGGCGCGGGGGACAGATTCCAGGCCAGGCCGCGTCGAAGCCCCAGCAACGCGTGCTGTCATCCGGAGCGAATGCGTGCTGTCATCCGGAGCGAATGCGTGCTGTCATCCGGAGCGAATGCGTGCTGTCATCCGGAGCGAACGCATGCTGTCATCCCGAGCGAATCGCGCTGTCATCCCGAGCGAAGCGAGGGATCTTGCCCCGGAATGGGTCGAACGTGGCCGACAAGATCCCTCGCTCTGCTCGGGATGACAACCACCGGGATGACAACCACCGGGATGACAACCACCGGGCCGACAACCACCGGGCCGACAACCACCGGGCCGACAACCACCGGGCCGACAACCACCGGGCCGACAACCGCCGGGATGACAACCACCGGGATGACAACCACCGGGCCGACAGCGACCGGGCCGACAGCGACCGGGCCGACAGCGACCGGGCCGACAGCGACCGGGCCGACAGCGATCCTGCCGACAGCGATCCTGCCGACAGCGATCCTGCCGACAGCGATCCTGCCGACAGTGGCTTGCGGAACGCCGGGCCCGCGGTTCGTTTGTACCTGATCGGCAATTTGCGACGATAACGACAACAAGCAGAGACCAATGATCCCAGCGCGCGAAGCTCTCGAACGGCTCCGGGAAGGCAACCTCAGGTTCACCGCGAACGTGAACGGCTCCGACCCGTTCCCCAGCCAGCGCAGGCGCGTCGAGCTGACCAATACGCAGGAGCCGCTCGCGATCATCCTCGGCTGCTCGGATGCGCGCGTGCCCGCGGAGCTGGTGTTCGATCAGGGGCTCGGCGATTTGTTCGTGATCCGCGTGGCCGGCAACATCGTCGCCCCATCCCTGGTCGGCAGCGTCGAGTTCGCGGCGGTGCGCTTCGGCACCCGACTGGTGGTGGTGCTCGGCCACTCGCAGTGCGGCGCGATCGCCGCGACGCTCGAGGAGCTTCGGCAGCCCAACCCCAACCAGTCGCGCAACCTGCGGGCGATCGTGGACCGGGTGCGGCCCTCGGTCGAGGGACTGCTGGAAACCGATCTGAAGCACGATCTCGATGCGCTGCGGAAGCAGGCGGTGCGGGCCAACGTGCGCGTCTCCGCCAACCACCTGCGGCACGGCTCCCAGGTGCTCGAGCAATTGATTCAAGCCGAGGGGCTGCTGGTGGTGGGCGCCGAGTATTTCGTGGAGACCGGCGCCGTCGAGTTCTTCGACCTGCCGGGCTAGCCGTGGACCTCGGCCTGGCCGGCAGGCGCGCGCTGGTCACCGGCTCGACGGCGGGCATCGGCTTCGCGACCGCGGAGGGCCTCGCGCGCGAGGGCGCCGAGGTCATCGTCAACGGCCGCACCCGGGGACGGGTGGAGGCCGCCATGGACCGGATCCGGGCGGCGGTGCCCGGCGCGCGAGTGCACGGCACGGCTGCGGACGTGAGCACCGCTGCGGGCTGCGCCGCCCTCATCGCCGCCCACCCCGAGCTCGACGTGCTCGTCAACAACATGGGCATCTTCGAGCCCAGGCCGTTCGAGCGGATTCCGGACGAGGACTGGCTCCGCTTCTTCGAGGCGAACGTGCTGAGCGGCATCCGCCTGGCGCGGCACTACGTCGCGGGCATGCGCGCGCGCGACTGGGGCCGCATCGTGTTCGTGTCGAGCGAATCGGCCGTCCAGATCCCGGCGGAGATGATCCACTACGGCATGACCAAGACGGCGCAGCTCGCGGTGGCGCGCGGGCTGGCCGAGACGCTGGCGGGGACGCACGTGACGGTCAACAGCGTGCTGCCGGGCCCCACGGCGTCGGAAGGCGTCGGCGGGTTCATCGCGGAGCTCGCGGCGTCGAGGGGCGCGTCGGTCGAGGAGATGGAGCGCGAGTTCTTCAGGACGGCGCGCCCCACCTCCATCCTCCAGCGGTTCGCCACGCCCGACGAGGTCGCGGCCATGATCGTGTACGTGTGCAGTGCGCAGGCGTCGGCCACGACGGGGGCGGCGCTGCGGGTGGACGGCGGGGTCGTGCGGGCGATCGTGTGACGAACCATTCCTGGAGCGGAGGCGGCATGCGGTCCCTGATCTCGAGAGTGGGCCTCCTCGGCGTGGCCCTCGCCCTGGTGGCATGCGGCGGAGGGAGCGACAGCTTCAGTCCGACCACAGAGACGGTCGCCGGCGACTACACGGCCAAGGTATTCACCCTCACCTCGTCGGTGGGCACGACGGATCTGCTGGCGCTGGGCGCCACGGTCGCGGTCACCCTCAAGCCCGATGGCACCACGACGGGGCGGCTCTTCGTCCCGGGCGGGGCGGAAGGCGGGGGCGATCTGGATGCGGACCTTGCCGGGACGTGGAGCCTGACCGGCAACACGGTCACGTTCAGTCAGACCAGTGACACGTTCGTTCAGAATGTCGAGTTCACCGCCGGCCCCGGCAACCTGATCGGGGAGGGCACCTTCAGCGGCGCGACGGTCCGGCTGGTGCTGGAAAAGAACAAGTAGTGTCCGGACTTCCATCCGGCTGCACAGGCGGGCATGAACCACGTCCTCAAGCTGGTGGGCGGTGGGCTCCCGGAGCAGCTCGCGTCGTACGGCGACCCGACCCTCCCGGTGGCCCGGCGCTGCTCGATGGTCTGGCGGCGTACGTACAGTCCGACGCCTGAGGGGTACGCCTTGGGACGTTGTTTCGACACGCTGTCAGCCGCCACCGTGATCTGTCGTCCCGAGCGAAGCGAGGGATGACACTGGTGGGGATGCCACCGGTGAGGATGACACCGTCCCGGACGCCACCGTACCGAAAGCCGCCGCGCTGATCGACTCTCGCCCAACACTTCAGCAGACCCCCGATGCTTCGCTGGCTCCTCGCCGCCGCACACCTCCTCGCCCTCGGAATCGGCCTGGGCGCCGTCTGGGCGCGCAGCCGAGCCCTCCGGGGAAGCCTGGACCCCGCGGGACTGCGCCGGGTCCTGGGCGCCGACGCCTGGTGGACGATCGCCGCCGTGCTCTGGATCGGCACGGGACTCTGGCGACTCTTCGGCAGCACCGAGAAACCCACCGCCTACTACATGCATAACCATGTCTTCTGGACCAAGATGGCCCTCCTCGGCCTCATTCTGGTGCTCGAGGTGTGGCCCGCGGTCACGCTAGTCCGCTGGCGCCGACTCGCCGCCAACGGCCAACCGGTGGATACCGGGCCCGCGGTGCGCCTGGCCGGCATCAGTGTGCTGCAGGCGGTCCTCGTGATGCTCATGGTGCTCGCGGCAACCGCGATGGCTCGCGGGTACGGGGCGGGCTGATGGCCTATTCGACACGAAACCCGTGGCCGGCGCGAGGCCGCGGGCGCCTCAGCGCGAGCGAGTAGATCGCGGCCGCCCCCGCGCCGGTGAACACGAACACGAGCGGCAGCACCGGCATGCGATATCTGAGCTTGGCCACGAACAGGGCGTAGCCGGCCGCAAAGGCGACGATCACCGCCAGCAACAGCAGTGACTGGCGCCACCGCCACCGAGCCACCATCAGCAGCCCCAGCAAGGCCAGGGCGAGCTCCACCCCGGACGACACGGTGCTCACCCCGTCCCGCAGTCTTCGCGAAAAGAGCGGCTCCACGGCCAGGCGCGGATCGCGTCGGTTGAGCTCCGCACGCCTGACCGGATCATCGGTGGTCAGCCGGGTGGGCGCGAGCTCCCAGAACTGCAGAAATTGCCGGCCCCCGCGCGAGAGGACCGCCACCGGATCTGTCCATACCCAGCGCGCGAGCGGCAACAGCAGTCCCCGCCGGGCCACGTCGTTCGGCCGGAGCGGTGCGGTGTGGGTACCGGCCAGGGCGACGGGCACCAAGCGTCCGTGGACTCGCCAGTTGCGAACGGTCCAGGGTGCGAGCACGAGCAGGAAGGCGAGACCGAGCGCACCCACGTGGAGCAGGCGCCGGGTTCCCCGGGCCCGCACGGCGATCGCGATCCAGGCCGCCAAGACGGGCGGCAGGACCAGCGCGACCGGCCTGAGCAGCGCCAGCACCCCCAGCAGCCCGCCCGCGAGTGCCGTGCGCCCGGGCGAGTCCCGCTCGGCTCCCTCGAGCGCCAGCAATATGACGAGCGGGAGGACCAGTGCCGCGACCGTTTCGGGATAGAGGAGACCCGACGCCATTACCAGCAGCGGGTCCAGCGCGTAGACTATACCGGCCGCGACCGCCGCGTGCCGCCCGGCCACCCGCTCGGCCAGCGCCATCACGGCCAGGGTACCGACGCCGGCCACCGCCCCCTGAGCCAGCCGGATGAATACGAGGCCGGCCGGGGCGCCGAATGACAGCAGCGCGAGGAAGACGGGATACGCCGGCACCTTCCGGTAGGCCGCCCCGAACCCGTCACCGCCCGACAGCCGCCGGGCGGCATCCAGATAGATGGCCTCGTCCGCGAAGTGGAACTCGCCGCCGATCGCGAGCGCCGCCGCGACTCGGGCGATCACGGCCACGAGCAGCAGGGCCAGGGGCCAGCGGATGCGACTCTCCATCATCGTTCCTCTGTATAACAATCCGGCTCAGGCTGCTGACTGCCTGGGGTCGCTCATGGCTTCGGCCACGCCCGATTGCGAAATCATCGCGGTGGATGATGGGTCCACCGACGGCACCCCGGAGGTCGCGACGGCACTGGGGGTCCGCGTGCTGCGCCTCGGCCGCAATTCGGGCCCCGCCGTTGCCCGCAATGCCGGCGCGGCGAGTGCCTCCGGCGATATCCTCGTCTTCGTGGATCAGGACGTCGTCGCCCCGCCGGAAGCGATCGGTCGGATCGCGCGGATCTTCGAGCGCCGGCCGGAGTTGGCTGCTGTCTTCGGCTCCTATGATGCAGCCCCCCGTGCCCGGGGGTTAGTGTCGCAGTTCCGCAATCTGCTGCACCACTACGTCCACCAGCGCGGAGACCCCGACGCCAGCACCTTCTGGACGGGTTGCGGCGCGGTGCGGCGGGAGGTATTTCAGGAGCTAGGGGGGTTCCGCCGGCTCGCCGGGGTGGAAGACGTCGAGCTGGGCTACCGGCTTCGGCGGCGGGGTCACCGGATCCTCCTGGACCGCGAGCTTCAGGTGAAGCACCTCAAGGCCTGGACGCTCGGCTCGATGATCCGGACCGATGTCACCCGGCGCGCACTGCCCTGGACCAGACTCATCCGCGCCACCGGCACTGCGCCCGAGGCGCTGAACCTCCGACCGGGCCAACGCTGGAGCGTCGGCATGACTGCGCTGCTGCCGGGCCTCTTCGTGGCTTCGGCGCTCGAACCGCTCCTGCTCATACCCACCGGAGCCCTCGTGCTCGCCATCCTGACGCTCAACGCCGATTTCTACCGCTTTCTGCGGACGGTGCGGGGTACCGGGTTCGCGCTGGCCGGTGTGCCGCTGCACCTCGTCTACTTCGGATGCTGTGGTCTCGGCGCTGCATGGGCCTACGTCAGCACCGGGCAAGTGACCGAGCAGCCGGGTGCCTGAGCACCCGATGCCGGGCGTCGTGGTGATCGGGGGCGGGCCCGCCGGGCTGGCCGCCGCGCGCGAGCTCACCCGGATGGGCGCGTCGCCGCTGCTGCTGGAAAAATCCGGCAGGCTCGGCGGGCTCGCGCGCACCGACAACCACCGGGGCTTCCGCTTCGACATCGGCGGGCACCGCTTCTTCACCAAGTCGCGAACGGTAGAGCGGATCTGGCGCGAGACTCTCGGTCCCGATCTGCTCCAGCGCAAACGACTCTCCCGGATCTACTACAACGGGAAGTACTTCAACTATCCGCTGCTTCCCTGGAACGTCCTGCGGGGCCTGGGGACCTATCAGAGTAGCCGCCTGGTGCTGAGCCATCTCAAGTGGCAGCTGTCGCCCTATCCGAGGGAAGACACCTTCGAGCAGTGGGTCACCAACCGCTTCGGCCGACGGCTCTTCCTCACCTTCTTCAAGGCGTACACCGAGAAGGTCTGGGGCGTGCCGTGCTCCGAGCTCAAGGCGGAATGGGCGGCGCAGCGGATCAAGGACCTCTCCTTCCGGACCGCGGTCCGAAGCATGTTCGTTCGCCCGGGAAATGCGATCCGGACCCTGATCGACCGCTTCGAGTATCCGCGCCTGGGACCCGGGATGATGTGGGACGCGGTGGGGAGCGACGTCGCGCGGCGGGGCGGTGACGTGCGGCTCGATAGCGACGCGGTGGTCATCCGGCGGGACGGGCTCCGAATCATCGGGGTGGACCTGGCGCGGGCCGGCGAGCGGACATACGTACCCGTCTCCCATCTCATTTCCAGCATGCCGGTGACCGAGCTCGTCGCCCGGTTCGAGCCGGCGGCCCCCGAGACAGTGCGGCGGGCCGCGGCACGACTCACCCATCGCGATTTCCTCACGGTGTGCCTCATCCTCGACCGGCCGAGGCTTTTTCCCGACAACTGGATCTATGTGCACGATCCGGACGTCAGGGTCGGTCGGATCCAGAACTTCAAGAACTGGAGCCCGGAGATGGTGCCGGACCAGCGCAAGACCAGCCTGGGCCTGGAGTACTTCTGCACCGAAGGCGATGATCTCTGGTCCGCACCCGACTCCTCGCTGCTCGACCTGGCCAGCGGCGAGCTCGAGCGCATCGGCCTGGCACTGCGAAGCGATGTCGAGGACGGCTACGTGATTCGTGCGCCGAAGGCCTATCCCATCTACGACTCACGCTACCGCGAAGCGCTCGACACGCGTGCGGGGCTTCCTCGAGCGGCTGGAGAATCTGCAGACGATCGGCCGGAACGGCCTCCACCGCTACGACAACCAGGACCATGCCATGCTCACCGGAATCCTGGCCGCGCGGAACGTCTTCGCCGGCGAGCACAACGACGTCTGGAAGGTGAACGCGGATCAGGAATACCACGAGGAGGTGCGTCCGGCTCGCGTCCTCGAGCCCCACCTCGCGGAAGGCTGAGCGATGGCTTCGTTCCGGCTCGGGGTCCTGGGGTTCGGGCGGCTCGCGCGACAGTACTACGCCCCAGCGTTGCGGGGCTTGCGCGGGATCGACGAGCTGCTCGTGGCCGACCCGCTCGAGGCGTCCCGGGAAGCGGCGCGCCGGGCGCTCCCGGGCGCTCGCGTGTTCGCCGACCCTGGTGAACTGCTCGCGCTGCGTCCGCGTGCGGTCATCGTCGCATCGCCCCCGTCCACCCATCTCGCGCTCTGGCGAGCGGCCGCCCGGCAGGGCATTCCCGTGCTGGTCGAGAAGCCGTTCGTTCTGAATGGCCAGCTCGCCGAGGCCATCGGGACACCGGACGAGCAGGCCCTGCTCATGATCGACTTCAACCGCCGCTTCTGGCCGCCATACCGGCAAGCCGCCGCGCTGGTGCGGAGCGGTACTATCGGGGCGATCGTCGAAGCGGAACTCACGCTTCGGGTGGACGTGCGCCCCTGGTGTACGGTCACGACCCACCGACTGGATCCGGCCGAAGGGGGAGCCCTGCTCGACCTGGGGAGCCAGGTACTGGATCTGGCGACCTGGCTGATCGACCTGGAGCCGTGCGGTCTGCGCGTGGCGGTCCCGGCCCCGGACGGCCCGGCGGGCGACGTGCGGATCGATCTGTCCTTCCCAGGTGGAGCGATCGCGCGGTGCAGCGTGGCCTACGGCGGGCCTACGGGGGAGCGATTCGCGATCCAGGGGCGACTCGGACGAGTGCGCATGGCCGATCCGAACATGGGGCTGCATCTCGAGCGCACCCCTGCGGCCTCGCCGCGGACCACGATTTCCGACCTGGCCATCCTCGGCTGGCGCGGCTTGTTCCGGTCGCGGTCCATGTCGCGCCGGAGCATCGCGCTGGTCATCGACGCATTCGTTGACGGCGTTCGTAGGTCGGTGCCGTTCTCGCCGGGGTTCGCGGACGCCGCCAGGAACACCCGTCTGCTCGAGGCGGCCGCAACGTCGCTGGAGCTGGGAACATCCGTGGAGCTGCCGGCGGCGGGGGCCCGCGTGGTCCATGGCTGAGCGACAGGCGCCGCGAGTCGCCATGATCGGCCTCGATGCCGCGGAGCTGAGCTTTATCCAGCGCCACCTGGCCTCGCTGCCCCGGATCGGCCAGGCGCTGGAGCGCGGGCGGCTGCACCGGCTCCGATCCACCGCCGGCGATCTGCCCGGCTCGGTATGGCCCACCTTCTACACGGGCACGCTGCCCGGCGCCCACGGCATCTATCATCACCTCCAGTGGGATGCCGAGGCGATGCGGATCCGGCGGGTGAGCGCCGACTGGCTCTACGCCGAACCGTTCTGGTACGAGCTGGAGCGGCGCGGTCTCAGTGTGGCGGCGATCGACGTGCCGATGACATTTCCGTCGCGGCTGGGCCGGGGGACCGAGATCATCAATTGGGGCTCTCATGACGAGCTGGGCCCCTTCCGTACGCGGCCGGCCTCGCTGGCAGCAGAGGTGCGCCGGCGGTTCGGGCGGCATCCAATGGGATCGGAGATCCCGGTTCGGAAAACCGCCGCGCAGCTCGAGGAGATCCGCCGGGATCTCGTGGCTGGGGCGCAGCGCAAGGGAGAGCTGTCGCGCTGGGTGCTTCAGCAGGCACAGTGGGACTTCTTCCTTACGGTGTTCGGAGAAACGCATCGCGGCGGCCACCTGCTGTGGCCCGAGTCGGAGGAGGAGGGAGAGAACGCACTGCTCGACGTCTACCGCGCCGTGGACCGGTCGGTCGGCGAGCTGCTCGATGCGCTGGCGGAGCGATTCGCGACGATCGTGCTGTTCGCCGTCCACGGGATGGGCCGCAACAGTTCGCAGGATCACTTCATGCCGAAGCTCCTGGACCGGCTGAACGCGCGTTTCCTCGACGGCAACGACGCGGATGGCAACGCCGCGGATGGTAACGCCGCAGCCGCCGATGCGGCCGGCCACCGGGGCGGCCAACGAAGCCTTGTCCGGCTGCTGCGGGAACGGCTGCCTGCCGGACTCCAGAACGGCATCGCGCGAGCGGTGCCCGTGGCCGTGCGGGACGCGGTCGTCAGCCGGCAGATCTCCGCGGGGCACGACTGGGCGCGGACACCGGGGCTCGCGCTGCTGGCGGATCTGAACGGGTATGTGCGGTGGAACCTCCGGGGGAGGGAGCAGTGCGGGATGCTGGCACCTGACGGACCGGAACACGTGCGCTACGTCGAGGCGCTGACGCTCGAACTCCTGGAGCTCCGGGTGGAAACCGGGCAGCCGCTGGTGGCCGACGTACGTTTCGCGCGGGACGACTTTCCGGGCCCACGCTCGCAGCATCTGCCCGATGCCATCGTCCGCTGGGCCGGCGGGGTGCCTGCGTCGCACGTTCACTCGGAGCGGTGGGGCGAGCTGACGGCGCTGCCGTCCACCGGGCGCGGTGGGAATCATCGGCCCGAAGGCTTCTGCGTCCTCATCGGCCATGAGGCTGGCTCCGATGAGGCCGGCCCCGAGCATATCGCCGACCTGGCGGGACTCGTCACCCGCCGGCTGACGCGAGCGGCTGCGCGGGCGGAGCGGTGATCTCCGGGATCTTGATCCGGCTCTCTACCGCCCTTTTCGCCCTCCTCGCCTGCACGCTCGTGGTGAACGGAGCCGCCGCGCAGCAACCGCTCCGTGCGCGGGCGCTCGGCATTCGTCCCGGCACGCTCGAGCCCGGCCCGTACAACGCGATCACGGACGTCGCGGGCGTCCGCGTGGGCCAGGTCACCCTCCAGGCCGGCGACTCGGTGCGCACCGGCGTCACCGCCATTCTCCCCCACGACGGCAACGTCTTCCTGGACCGCGTGCCCGCCGCCATCCACGTGGGGAACGGCTTCGGCAAGCTGCTGGGCAGCACCCAGGTCGCCGAGCTGGGCGAGCTGGAGACCCCGATCCTTCTCACCTGCACGCTCTGCGTCTGGAAGGCCGCCGACGCCCTCGTCGCGCTGGATGCTGGCGCAACCCGGCATGGCCGACGTCCGTTCCATCAACCCGGTCGTCGGCGAAACCAATGACGGGTACGTCCTCAATACCGCCATTCGCAGCCGGCCGATCACAGAGCGTGACGTGCGCCAGGCCCTCGAGCGCGCGGCAAGCGGCCCGGTGGACGAGGGAAGCGTCGGGGCGGGGACCGGCACGGTCGCGTTCGGGTGGAAGGGCGGGATCGGCACGTCGTCCCGCCGGGTCGGTGCCGGCGACAGCGCCTGGACGGTGGGAGTGCTGGTGCAGTCGAACTTCGGCGGCGACCTGCTGATCTCCGGCGTGCCCGTCGGCCGCGCGCTCGGACGCGGCGGAGTTCACCCGGCGGGCGACGCGCAGGGGCCCAGGGGCTCGATCATGATGGTCGTGGCCACCGACGCGCCGCTCTCGGACCGGAACCTCGGCCGGCTCGCCGCCCGGGCCCTCCTGGGGCTCGCGCGGACGGGATCGGTGGCCGGCAACGGGTCCGGCGACTACGTGATCGCCTTCTCGACGCACCCGGGTGTGCGGCGCCGGTATGGCGCGGTCCGGCTGGAGACCACCGAGGTGGCCAACGACGCGATGACCGGGCTGTTCCAGGGCGCCGTGGAAGCGACGGAAGAGGCGATCTACAACTCGATCCTCACCGCGCGCACCGTCCGGTCGAGGGGCGGAACGGTCGAGGCCCTGCCGGTGGATGAGGTCGTGCGAATTCTGAAAAGCCACGACATGTTACACCCATGACGCTCGACGAGCCGCCGTCCCGACTCATCCACGACGCCCGCAACACCGCCGTCTGGCCAATCCCGCCGGAACACTTCATCACTCCCGCGAACGAGTTCTTCACCCGGAGTCACGGCACCATTCCCCGGATCGATCCGGCGACATGGCGGCTCGGGGTGGGCGGACTGGTGGATCGCCCGATGAGCTTCTCGCTCGAGGAGCTCCTGCGCGCGTTCCCCCGGCGGGAGGTGACGGCGACGCTCGTGTGCGCCGGACTCCGGCGGGCGGAGTTTCTCTCCCTGGGCCCTCTGCCCGGGGAATTGCCGTGGGGTCCCGAGCCGGCCAGCAACGGCCGCTGGTCCGGGGTCGCGCTGCACGATGTGCTGCGCGCGGTGGGCGTCGACGAGCGCGCCCGCTACGTCGAGATGATCGGCCTCGACGAAGTCGAGCGGGACGGACGGCGGTTCGGCTTCGGGGGCTCGATTGATCTGGCCAAGGCGAGGAGCGCCGAGGTGCTCCTCGCGAGCGAGCTCGACGGCGCGCCGCTCGCCGCCGCGCACGGCTTCCCGCTCCGGGCCGTGGTGCCCGGCTGGATCGGCGCGCGCAGCGTCAAATGGCTCGGCCAGATCACGCTCTCGGCGGAGCCGTCGCCCAACTACTTCCAGAGCCGGGCGTATCGCGTGCAGCGGGAGATCGATCCGCGGGACCCCCGCGACGTGTCGGGGGGCGTCGCCTTGAGCGAGGTCCCCGTCAACGCCGTCATTGTCGAGCCCGCTCCGGACCAGGTCGTCGCCGCCGGTGGGGTCCGCGTCCGTGGCTGGGCCATGGGCTCGGCGGGCCGGCCGCTCCGGCGGGTCGAGCTGTCGGCCGACGGTGGGCAGTGCTGGACGCCCGCGGAGATCACGGCGCAGGCGCCCGATTGGACGTGGGGATTCTGGGAGTCGGCGCTCGAGCTGGCGACGGGCCCGTGCACGCTCGTGGTCCGGGCCACGGACACCGCGGGCCGGATGCAGCCCGCCGCCCTGAGCGAGACCTGGAACGTGAAGGGGTACAACAATAATGCCTGGCACCGGGTGTCGGTGCGGGTGGAGTAGCTCTGACGAGTGCGAGGAACCACCTCCGGCCGCTGTTCGGCAATCCGCCGCTGCCATGGCTCCTTCATGTCCACGGTTTGCACGAGCGGCTGATGCTGCTGGCGACGATCGGCATGCTGGCGGCGCCGTTCGATCTCGCGACGCGCGGGCGGGTCCACCGGGCGACCTCCCTGGGTGCCCTGCTCATCGTCGCGTGACCGGCGCCTAACTGTATTCCGCGGCGCGCGTTCAGAGCGCGACCGCGGAGCTCCGTGGCGGTGGGAGAGCTGACTGCAGCCGCGCGGCGGCCAGCCGGCTGCTGGCCCGCGCCAGCTCGAGCGCGCCGGCGAGCTGCACGGCAAGGTCGCGGAGCTCGGCGGGCGAGGCCTGCGGGTCGGCCGCCAGGGTGCGGGCGTCGACGTAGAGCCATTCGAGCGCGGCCTGGCCGAGCGCCAGCCGCATCCAGAGCGACTGCGTCCGCTCGAGCTCACTGGTGGTCATGGCGACGGTGACGGCCTCGAAGTCTCCACGGACGGAGGCGATCCGCTCGGCCACGCGCCCGGCCGCCGCCTGGCTGCTCTCGCTGGGATCCGTACTCTCGGCGTTGCCGGCGGCGGCGAGCGAGTCGGCGAGCTGTTGCAGCGCGGCGTAGTGTTCGCTCGACGCCTGTAGCGTGGCCACGGCATCCCGGCGGGGCGGCGGTTCGGGTCCGGCCGTGCAAGCGCCCCATCCCATCGAGAGGGCGCACAGCACGAACAGCCGTTGAGTCCGGGACCGCTGATCGGGTGACATACCGGAACTCTGCCTCGCAACGGTCGCGCCGTCGGTGAGGCCGGACACGCGCAGCCGATTGCAGGCGGCCCTTGCTTTGTGGATGGTGCCGATCAAGTTGAGAAGGCGGCCGGCCGATGCCGGCCGGCCGATCCTACTCGAGCAGACCAGGGAGCTACGATGACCGACCTGTACGGCAGCACGCAGCGCGCGTTCCAGGACCAGTTCGACACCCGCCGTCTGGCCGATCGGGTGGGCCAGATCATCATCCACCCCGATATCTGCGACATCGACCGCGACTTCATCGAGAGCCGCGACATGTTCTGGCTGGCCACCGTGGACCACGAGGGCCGCCCAACCGTCTCGTACAAGGGCGGCGCGCCGGGCTTCGTCCGGGTGCTCGACCCCAGGACGGTCGCGTTTCCCTCCTACGACGGCAACGGCATGTTCTACTCGATGGGCAACATCGCGGCGTCGGCGGCGGTCGGCATGCTGTTCATGAGCTTCGAGCAGCCGTTCAGGCTCCGCGTCCAGGGCGAGGCGACGGTCCGCGCCGACGACCCGCTCCTCGGGGAGTTTCCCGGCGCCCAGTTGCTCGTGCGCGTGGCCGTGACTCACGTGTTCCAGAACTGTCCCCGGTACGTGCACCGCTACGACAAGGTCCGGTCGTCGCGCTACGTCCCCGCGTCCGATGGCCGCGCGCCGCTCGCGGGATGGAAGCGGATCGACGTCATCCAGGACGTCCTGCCGGCCTCCGACCAGGGCCGCACCGACGCCGCCGGCGGGTGCCTCACGGTCGATAGCTGGACCGAGAAGGCGGTCGCTGGAGATCCGGAGGCCTGAGCGCGTGGAGACCACTCCCTCCCGCCGCCGCTTCCTGGCGCGCCTGTCGATCGCCCTCTCCGGGGCCATCGCCGCGGCGGCCGGTGTTCCCGTGGTCGGGTTTCTCGTCTCGCCGCTCCTCCGGAAGGCACCGCGCGCGTGGCGCCCGGTGGGCGCGGTGGACGGATTCGCCGTGGGCGAGACGGTCAGCGTGGTGTTCGAGGACGCGTCCCCGCTTCCCTGGGCCGGGGTGACGGCCCGGAGCGCCGCCTGGCTCCGGCGTGACGACCCCGGACACTTCACCGCCTTCTCGGTGCATTGTACCCACCTCGGCTGCCCCGTCCGCTGGGTGGCCGATGCCCAGCTCTTCCTCTGCCCCTGCCACGGCGGCGTCTACTACCCCGATGGCTCCCGGGCGGCGGGGCCGCCGCCCAAGCCGCTCCCGCAGTATCCGGTGCGGGTACGGGACGGGCAGGTGGAGATCCTCACCAGCCCGATCCCCATCGTGTAGATGGAGCGGCTCCGGCGCATCTTCGCCTGGCTGGACGACCGCAGCGGGCTGCTGAGCTGGACGCGCCAGGCGCTCGCGCACCCGGTGCCGCCGCGCACCGGCTGGTGGTACGTGTTCGGCAGCGCCACGCTGATCGCGTTCATCCTTCAGGTCGCCACCGGCATCGCGCTCTCGACCGCCTACGTTCCCTCGAGCGGACAGGCGTACGAGAGCCTCCGGTTCATTTCCGAGCAGGCGCTGCTCGGCCGATTCCTTCGCGGGATGCACTACTTCGGCGCGTCGGCGATGGTGCTCCTCGTCGGCCTGCACGTGTCCCGCACCTACCTGATGGCCGCGTACAAGTTTCCCCGCGAGCTCAACTGGCTCACCGGCGCTGTGCTGCTGCTGCTCACGCTCGCGCTGGCGTTCACCGGGCAGCTCCTCCGGTGGGACCAGACCGCCGTCTGGTCGGTCATCGTGGGCGCGGCGCAGGCCGGGCGCATGCCCATCGTGGGGCCGGACCTCGCGCGCTTCATCCTGGCCGGTGACACCATCGGCGGTGCCACGCTGAGCCGCTTCTTCGCGTTCCACGTCTTCTTCATCCCCGCCGTCATCTTCCTCTTCATCGGGCTGCACCTGCTTCTGGTGCTGCGGCACGGTATCTCCGAGCGGCCGCGCAAGCACGAGCACGTGGACCCGGCCACCTATCGCGCGGAGTACGCGGCACTGCTCGAGCGCGAGGGCGTGCCGTTCTGGCCCGATGCCGCATGGCGCGACGTGGTCTTCGGCGCGGCGATGGTCGCCACGGTGGTGCTCCTGGCCGTCATCGTGGGGCCGCCGCATCTGGGCAAGCCGCCCGACCCCAGCATCCTCGAGGCCTACCCGCGTCCCGACTGGTACTTCCTCTGGTATTTCGCGCTGCTGGCGCTGGTGCCGCAGAACCTCGAGACCGCGGTCATCGTGCTCGGGCCCCTGGTGTTCGGGGCGGTGCTGCTGCTGCTGCCGCTGTTCAACAAGGGCGCACGGAGCGTGCGCGAGCGGCCGCTGGCGGGTCTGCTCGTCGTCTTCATCTGGACCACGATCGTGGTTTTCTGGATGGCCGGGGTGCGGGCGGACTGGTCGCCCGACTTCGCGGCGCGCCCGCTGCCGGCCGCGGTGGTGGGCGAACCAGCGGCGTCGTGGTCGAGGGCGCGCGGCTGTTCCACGAGAAGGGCTGCGAGTTCTGCCACGCCATCGACGGATTCGGCGGCAAGCGGGGCCCCGAGCTGACGGAGGTCGGCAGCCGGATGGCCCCGGACGCGATCGCCACCCGGATCACCAACGGGGGCCCCAACATGCCGGCCTATGCGCGGACGCTCACGCCGCGGCAGGTGGATGCGCTGGTGGCGTTTCTGGCGACCCGGAAGCCGTAGGCGGAACGGGCCGTCCTGTCACAGGACGAGTTCACGCCGGACCGCTCAGCGCGAGTAGTACTCTACGATCAGCGACAGCTCCGACTGCACCGGGATCTGCTCCCGCTCGGGCATCTCCGCCACGCGCGCCTGGCGGCGCTCGCGGTCGAGCTGCAGGTAGGCCGGCGGCCGAGCGTTCTCCAGCGGCACGGTGAACGCCGGCATGTCCCGGCTCCTGGCCGAGAGGGCCACCGTGTCGCCGGGCTTCAGCCGGTACGACGGGCGGTCCACCTTGCGACCGTTCACCAGCACGTGTCCGTGGGTCACCGCCTGCCGCGCCGCGTAGATGCTGCGGACGAACCCTGCCCGGAGCACGACCGCGTCGAGCCGCATCTCCAGCAACTGCAGCAGTCTCACGCCCGGGTTCCCCGGCTGCCGCGTTGCCTCCGCGAAGGCGTTCCGGAGCTGGCGCTCGCTCACGTTGTACTGGGCCCGCAGCCGCTGTTTTTCCACGAGCTGCTTCTTGTAGTCGCTCACCTTGCGCCGGGTGACGGCGCCGTGCTGCCCGGGCGGATTGGGCCGGCGCTCCATGATCCGCGCCGCCTTGGGCGTAAGCGCAATGCCGAGCGCGCGGGCGATCTTCACCTTGGGTCCACGCTTCATCTCTCGAGCCTCGTTCGACGGTTGACAGCCCTCCGCTGGAGAGCTAGCGACGCCCCGCCCGAATGGAAAGCCCGGCCGTGAGCTCCGCCGCGTTTGACAGGCGGACCCGACCCGAGCACTGTGCGCTGGTGCGGAGGCGCCCCGGATGCTGCAGCACCTGCTGGACCTCGTGGCCCGGCTGGGCCACTGGAGCTATCTGATCATCTTCGCGGCGGCGGCGCTCGAGTGCGCCGCGTTCGCGGGTCTGTTCGTGCCGGGCGAGAGCCTCGTGCTCGCCTCGGGGTTCCTGGCCCACCAGGGCGTCCTCGGCCTCGAGGCGGTCATGGTGGCCGCGGCCCTCGGCGCCATCGCGGGCGACAACATCGGCTATCAGCTCGGCGCCCGGCTCGGCCGGGAGTGGCTCCTGGCCCACGGCGCGCGGATCGGGATCACGGAGCCGCGGCTCGCCCGGGCGGAGGCGTTCTTCCGGGCGGCACGGGCCCAAGGCGGTGTTCTTCGGCCGGTTCATCGGCTTCGCCCGCGCGCTGGTGCCGTTCGTGGCCGGCGCCTCCCGCATGCGCTACCGGCGGTTCATCCCGTACGACGCGCTGGGCGCCATGCTCTGGACCGTCGCGTTCGTGTTGCTCGGCTACGGCCTCGGGGCGAGCTGGCGCGTGGCGGAACGGTGGATCGGGCGCGGGAGCCTGTTCCTGGGGCTCGCCGTGGTCATCGTGGGCCTGATCGTGTGGCGCCGCCGGCGTGGCCGGGGTGGCCGCGGTCCCCGCGACGGGGTGTTGCACCCGCGTCACAAGCGCTAACTTTTTTCTCCCCATTCAGCCGCGGTGCCGTGAGTCCCAGCCTCCAAGAGCAGCTTCAGACCGCCCTGGGACGGGCCTATCTCCTGGAGCGCGAGCTCGGCGGCGGGGGCATGTCGCGCGTCTTCCTGGCACTGGAGACCGCGCTCGGCCGCAAGGTCGTCGTCAAGGTGCTCCTGCCCGAGCTCGCGGCGGGGGTGAACGTCGATCGCTTCCGCCGCGAGATCCAGCTCGCGGCCCAGCTCCAGCATCCGCATATCGTCCCTCTGCTCGCCGCCGGCGAGGCCGACGAGCTGCCCTACTTCATCATGCCGTTCGTGGTGGGCGAGTCGCTGCGCGCGCGGGTGACGCGGGAGGGAGAGCTGCCGATCTCGGAGACCGTGCGCATCCTGCGGGACGTCGTCTCGCGCTGGCGTACGCGCACGCGCGCGGGGTGGTGCACCGGGACGTGAAGCCGGACAACGTGCTCCTGTCGGGCGGCGTGGCGGTGGTGACGGACTTCGGGGTGGCCAAGGCGGTCAGCGCCAGCTCGGACATCAAGGGGGCCGGCGGCGTCACCTCGCTCGGCGTGGCCCTGGGGACGCCGATGTACATGGCGCCCGAACAGGCCACCGCCAGCCCGCAGATCGACCACCGGGCCGATCTCTACGCGCTCGGCGTCGTGACCTACGAGATGCTGACCGGCCAGCCGCCCTTCGCGGGGCGCTCCCCGCAGGCCATTCTCGCGGCGCAGGTGGTGGAAGATCCGCAGCCGGTCGAGCGCAGGCGGCCCGCCGTGCCGCCGATGCTCGCCTCCCTGGTCAACGAGTGCCTGGCCAAGCGCCCCGCCGACCGGCCACAGAGCGCGGGCGACGTCATGCACGTGCTCGACGCCATCGGCACCCCGAGCGGGGGCACCGCGCCGACCACCGCGGTGCGCATTCGCGACACCGTGGCCGGCCGGGCGCGAAAGGCGCCGTTGGCCGCTGTTCGCCGCGCTCGGGGCACTGGCGGCGCTCGTCGTGGGTGGTGCGTTGCTCCTCCGGCCCGCGCCGTATGGTGCCGCGGTGCTCGTCCCTGGGCCGACGCCGGCTCCCCCGCAGCCGCCGGCACGCGCGCCCGCGCCAGGGTCCGCGCCCGTGCTCGCGCCGGTCGACTCCGTCGAGACGGCAGAATCAGACTCGGCGGTGCGGGCGCCCGTGCGGCGGCCGACCGAGAGTCGAGCTCCAGCGGCCGCGACCCTGCCCACGCCCCGGCGTCCAACGCGGCCGCCGGGGGCGCCGGCGGCTGCCGTGCCGACTCCCTCGACGGG
Organism: uncultured Gemmatimonadales bacterium; assembly: GCA_963831425.1. Taxonomy (GTDB): domain Bacteria; phylum Gemmatimonadota; class Gemmatimonadetes; order Gemmatimonadales; family GWC2-71-9; genus CAVVWJ01. The sequence continues at coordinate 44,858 of CAWHQC010000010.1, forward strand.
ACCGACCCCGCGGATCCACCCCGACTCGATCGCCGCGGCGCCCACGGAGTCCTTGCCGCACATCCGCGCCGCCGAGCCCGCCCCCGAGAGCGCGGCGGCCGCTCCAGCGATGCCTCCCGCGAGCGCTCCGACAGGCGCCCCGGTGCCCGCGCCTGCACCCGCGCCTGCACCCGCGCCGCCGGCAGACCCGCGCCCCGCCATCCGGAGTGCGGTGGCCGAGTATGCGGCAGCGGTGGAAGCGCAAAGTCTGGGCAGCCTTCGCGCCGTGTACCCGATGATGACCGCCGCGCAGGCCCAGGACTGGGAACAGTTCTTCAAGCTGGTGCGCGACGTGAAGGCGGAGCTGGCCATTTCGCGCCTCGAGGTGGCCAACGGCACCGCCGAGGCGCAGGTGTCCGGGACCTATACCTACCTCAACACGAGCACGCAGCGGGCCGAGCGCCAGCCGGTGTCGTTCCGGGCCACGTTCCGCCGCGACGGCGAGCGCTGGCGCGTGTTCCAGATCCGCTGACGCGATCCGCTGATGCGGCTCAGAAGCCGTATTCCAGCCCGACGGTCCAGATCACGTCGGCTCTGAGGCCGCCCCGGTTGAGCGGCCATTCGGTGTTGGCCACAACGGTCAGCCCGGGGGCGGCGGTCAGCTTCACTCCGATGGAGCCGTCCACCAGGTCGTCGCGCCGGTCGGGGATCTCGCTCGGGATGATGGTGCGGGTGTACGGCGCCTGAATGATCACGGGCCCGGGCACCTGGAGCGGGCTGTCGCCCACCTGGAGCTGCGAGATCAGGTCCACCGCGAGCGTGGCCCACGGCGCCAGCAGGTGGTCGAACCCCACAGTGCCGAGCACCGCATCGCTCTCGAAGTCGCCTCCGCGGTAGAGATAGCCGACGTTGGCGTGCGGCGAGAAGCTGCCGAACCGCGCCGACACGATCGCCAGCCCTCGCGCCGCCCAGGCTCCCGAGCCCAACAGATCCGATTCGCTCCCGGTTGGGAAGCGCACGTCGGCGAGTACGCCGACGGCCACCGGATCGCCGCGCCGGAGGTTGAGCTTGACCCGCGCGTCCACGTCGCCCAGCCCCGTGGCCGAGCCGCGCACGAAGCGCGAGGCGGTGAGGACGGGATTTTCCGGGGTGCCGCCGAAGAAGTGCACCGCCGGGGGCGGCCCGAACGGGTTGATCTGCGCGTTGGTCGATCCCTCGATTGACGTGGTCACGACCGGCAGCACCACGCCGACGTCGAGCCGGTCGGACAGGCCGTAGGTGACGAGGAATGAGGTCACGGTGAGCCGGACGTCCAGCGCGAGGTCGAGGCCGATCGTCTCGTTCTCCACCGAGGGCACACCGAGCAGGGAGCAGTCGCCGCCGGCGATCGAGTCGCACCCGGGAAAGTCCGTGTTGGCGTGGGTGAAGGTGAAGTGAATGTCGTCGAGGTTCACACCGCGCATCGTCTTGAAGTTGACCCCGGTCCGGCTCAGCCCCGCGAGCACCCGGCCGCGGCCCAGCGTCTGCGCCCGCTCGCCGAACACCGGGCCCGCCGAGGTCGAGGTCCGCACCGGCGTGCCGCCCTCGAAGCTGAAGGTCGAGCCGCCGCTGGTGGAGCTCACCGGCACGTTGGCCACGTTGCTGCCGATGGAGTTGGTCAGGAACGAGATCACCGTGCCGTTGCTGGCTACGGCCGAGGGGATGAAGTGATTGCCGTGGATCTGGATGTTCACGGGGTTGTTGGGATCGCCCGAGCCGCCGAGGAAGAGCGGATCATGTCCTGGCCCGAAAATGAAGAGATCGGAAAGCTCCTCGCGGAGGTGCTGGGCAGCGAGCCGCGGGGCGGCGAGCACGCATAGCGCGGACGTACACAGGGCGAACGTCAGGACGAAGCGACGCATGTGGCGCTCCTGCGGAGCGGGAGGACGGGGACGTGTGCGCGGCAGCAGCTACATTATATGCGTCCGCCCGCGCCGGCACGCCATGCCGGGCCCGGGCGGCAACCCGTTTCCGCGAGGACCGATGCCCGACGAGAAGCTCCGCGCCGTAGTCGACGAGATCGAGGCGCAACTGGCCAGTGCCGAAGGCCTGACTCCCGGAGCGCGGCGCTCGCTCGAGGAGCTGGTGCGCGACCTGAGCGCGCTGGCTGCCCGTCCTGCCGGGCCGCCGCCCGAGGACGGCGACTCCATCCGCGAGCGGCTCACCGATGCCATGCGCCGCCTGGAGGCATCGCATCCCGTCCTCTCGACGACCCTCGGCAACGTGGTCGACGCACTCGCGTTCTTCGGCCTCTAGCCCGGGGCGAAGCCGACCGCATTATCGGAAGGTGCCCGGACTAACCTGGTAGGCAAGATGGTAGCTGCCCGCTTCTTCCTCCGGCGCCCAGAAGCCGAGCTGCTCGGCCCAGCGCGTGGTCTGGAGGCGGCGGCCGCGCAGCGTGAGGAAGCCGCCGGCCCACGCGGTGACCACGCCCAGGCGGCGGAGATCCGCCAGCCCGCGCGGCGTGGCGCCCGCCCGCTCGGCGACAATGCGGCCGGCCGCCACGGGGCCGATGCCGGGCACCCGGAGGAGCTCCGCCCGCCCCGCGCTCGTGACTTCCACCGGGAACCGCTCCGGATGGGCCAGCGCCCAGGCGATCTTGGGGTCGGTGGCGAGCGGAAGATTCCCGCCCGGCTCGTACACGACCTCCTCGGCGGCGAAGCCGTACGCGCGCAGCAGGTGCTCCGCCTGATACAGCCGATGCTCGCGAAGGGCCGGAGCGGCGGGCACCGACTCCATCGGCGTGTCGGTGATCGGCCGAAAGGCGCTGAAGTGCGCGTGGTGAATGGCCCCACCGGCCTGCAGCCGCGCCACCGAATCGATCAACGTGCGGTCGGTGTCCGGCGTGGCGCCGACCACGAACTGCATCGTCATCCCGGCCGCGCAACCCGGGCGAAGCGGGTCCGCGGGCTTCCCGTGCGCCCGCGCCGTGCGCTCCGCGATCACCAGCGAGCGAACCCGCTCGAGATCCGCGAGCGCCACCGGCAGGCTCTTCTCGGGAGCAATCCGTGCGAGGTGCTGCCCGCACGGGGCCTCCAGATTGAGCGAGACCCGGCTGGCGAGCGCCGTGAGCCGCTCGATCTGCGCGGTCTCGGCGCCGGCCACGAGCTTCACGTGGATGTACCCGCCGAAGCGATGTCGCTGGCGCAGCAGCTCCAGCGCCTCGATCAGCCCGTCCATCACCTTGACCGGGTTGCTGGGAATTCCCGTGGTCACGAAGAGCCCGTCCACCCATCCGCGCCGCCTGGCCCCCAGGAAGATGCGTACCAGCTCGGCCGGCTTGAGCAGGGTGCGTGGCAGCTCCCGATCGCGCCGCATGGGGCAGTAGTGGCAGTTGTAACTGCAGGCGTTCGTCATCAGTATCCGGAGCAGGCGCGTGCCCGGCCCGGAACCCGGCCGCAGGGTCCGGATGTTCAGCGGACCGAGCGCGCCCGCTTCCCGCGCATGCCGCAGGCGAGGTGGCACGCCGTCGCGGTCGTCGGCCGCGAGCGACATCAGGGTGTCGAGCTTGTGCTGGAGATCGGTATCGCGTGGCATGGCGGGCTCCCGGGAGGGTCTCCTCCACAGTACCCGAAGAAAGGCCGAAACACAATGGACGACGCCCTGCGTGAGCAGATCGCCCGGTGCCTCGGGTGGGAGGAAGCGCACGCGAGCTTCGACAGCGCCGTGGCCAACCTGCCCGCGGACGCGCAGGGACGCGCCCCCGCCGGGCTGCCCTATTCGCCGTGGCAGTTGCTCGAGCATCTGAGGATCACCCAGCACGACATTCTGGACTTCTGCCGCAACCCGGACTATCGCGAGCTGTCCTGGCCGGACGCGTACTGGCCCGCCGCCGTGGCACCGCCTTCCGCCGGTGCCTGGGACGAGAGCATCCGGCAGTTCCGGGAAGACCGGGCCGCGCTCCAGGCGCTGGCCCGCGACAGCGCGGTCGATCTCGCCGCCCGGATCCCGCACGGAAACGGGCAGACGTATCTGCGGGAGCTTCTGCTCGCGGCCGATCACGCGGCGTACCATGTGGGGGAGCTGATCGTCGTCCGCCGGCTGCTCGGCGTATGGCCGAGCGGGGAGGAAAGCCGTGAAAAAGTTCGGCGTCGCGCTCGGCGCCCTGGCCACCGGGGCGGGAACCGTGGCCGGCATCGGCGCCTGGCGCTGGCGGTCGGCCAGCGCGGCACTCGTGGGCCGGCTCCGCGCGGGCGCGCAGGCGGAGGGCACGCAGGCGGGACTCACGGCGCGGGAGCGCGACGAGCTGCCGGGCCCCGTCGCCCGGTACTTTCGCGCCGTGCTGCCCGATGGGGTCTCCCCCGTCCGCTATGCCAAGCTGGAGCAACGCGGCGAGTTCCTCCTCAGGCCCGGGCCCAGCGGCTGGCGGCGGTTTCGCGCGGTCGAGCATTTCACTGCCCGCCCTCCCGGCTTCGTGTGGGACGCGCGGATTCGCATGGCCCCGGGGATCGACGTGATGGTGCGCGACGGCTTTGTCGAGGGCCGCGGGATGACGCTGGCTAGCGTGCTGGGGATCTGGCGCGTGGCGTCCACTGAAGGCACACCGGAGATCGCGGCCGGTGCGCTGCAACGGTACCTGTCGGAGGCGGTGTGGCTGCCGACGGCGCTCCTGCCGAGCGCGGGCGTGACATGGAGGCCGCTCGACGGCGCGGGTGCCCGGGCCACGCTCACCGCCGGCGGGACCGCGGCATCCCTGGACTTTCATTTCGGCGCGGATGGCTTGGTCGAGCGGGTCTACGCCGCCGCACGCGAGCGAGACGTGGGCGGTGGCCGCACGGTGCCGACGCCCTGGCAGGGCCGCTTCTCACGCTACGCGCGCCGGGCCGGGCTTCGTATCCCGCTGGCCGGCGAGGCGGAGTGGATCCTGGCCGAGGGGCCGCGACCATACTGGAAGGGCGAGATCACCGGCGTGGCCTACGAGCAGGACGGGCGGGCCGCCGTGGCTCAGACCGCGAGACGCTGACCTGTGACCACCGATACCATTGAGTCGAAGCCGGCGGCCCGCCCCGCCACGGAGGACGATTCCGAGCGGATCGGCGCCACCCGCTGGCTCATCCTCCTCGGTCTCATCACCGCGGCGATCATGGAGGTGCTCGACACCACCATCATCAACGTCGCGCTCCCGCAGATGGCCGGAAACCTCGGCGCCACCATGCAGGAGATCAGTTGGGTCAGCACCGGCTACATCCTGTCCAACGTGGTGGTCCTCCCCATGACCGCGTTCTTCACCGAGCGGTTCGGGCGGCGGCGCTATCTCACGGCCTCCATCATCCTGTTCGCGGTGGCGTCGTTTCTCTGCGGCACCTCGCATTCGCTCGTGGAGCTGGTGATCTGGCGCGTGATGCAGGGCGCGGGCGGCGCCGCGCTCCTCTCCACCGCGCAGGCGACCATCCGCCAGATCTTCCCGCGCGACCAGCAGGGCCTGGTGCAGTCGGTCTTCCTGCTCGGCATCATCGTGGCGCCGACGCTGGGCCCCACGCTGGGCGGTTGGATCACCGACAACTATACCTGGAACTGGTGCTTCTTCATCAACGTCCCCATCGCGATGACGTCCACCTTTCTGGTGACGACGTTCCTGCACGATCCGCCGGGGCGGCGGCGCGCTGGACGGGTGGACTGGCTCGGCATCGGCCTGCTGACGGTCGGGCTCGGCGCGCTGCAGTACGTGCTGGAAGAGGGGAATCAGGACGACTGGTTCAGCAGCGCCACCATCCTGCGGCTCTCGATCCTGGCGGCGGTATGCCTGGTGACGATGGTCTGGTGGGAGCTGACGCCGCGCAACAAGCATCCCATCATCAATTTCGGCGTGCTGCGGAATCGGGAGCTCGCGGCCTCCATCTTCCTGTTCATCGCGCTCGGCTTCGGGCTCTACGGCGGCGTGTTCATCTTCCCGCTGTTCACCCAGAACCTGCTGCACTTCACGCCCACCGAAACGGGCCTGGCGCTGCTCCCGGGCGGCCTCGCCACGGCCGCCACGGCGCTCATCTGCGGTCAGCTGCTCAACGGGCCCCGGCCGCTGGTGGATTCGCGAGTTCTCATCGCGCTGGGCGTGGCGATCTTCGTCGCTTCCATGTGGGACCTGGGACACCTCACGACCGCCGCGGGCGAGCCGGACGTGCGGCTCGCGCTCATCGTCCGCGGCGCGGGCCTGGGGTTCCTCTTCACGCCGATCAACCACGTCGCGTATGCCAGCCTCAAGCCGGCGGAGGCGCAGCAGGCGTCGGGGCTGATCAATCTGGCCCGCCAGCTCGGCGGGTCGTTCGGCATTGCCATCCTGATCAACTACGTCACGGTCCATACCCAGTACCACCGGGTGGACCTGCTGGCCAACGTGTATCCGGGACAGCCGCTGATGGACGAGCGGCTCCGGGCGCTCACCGCGGGTCTGGTGGCCCACGGGTATAACCCCGAGGCGGCGCAGCGCGGGGCGCTGGCGCTGCTGGACCAGCAGGTCATGCGCCAGGCCTCGATGCTCAGCTACAACGATGCGTGGATGCTGCTGTTGATCACCTTCGTCGCCGTGTCGCCCGCGATCCTCCTGCTCCGGCGCCATCGCGGCGCGGGCCTGCGCCGGTGGATGCGCATTGACCGGCCAGGCGCCGCGCCGGCCCCGGCGTCCGAACGTGAGCGCCGGGCTGCTCCTCTTTCGCCGGCCAGCCGGTGAGCTCGCCCTCTTCCTGGCCCATCCCGGCGGCCCGTTCTGGCGCGACCGGGACGCGGGCGCGTGGACGATCCCCAAGGGGATCGTCCACCCGGGGAAGCTCTGCTGGACGCGGCCTGCCGCGAATTCGAGGAGGAGACCGGAATTCAACCCGCCGGTCCGTTCCTGCCGCTCGGCAGCGTGCGGCAGAAGGCCGGGAAGGTGGTGCACGCCTGGGCGTGGGAAGGCGATGCCGATCCGGATCGGGTGACGAGCAACTCCGCCCGCACCGAGTGGCCGCCCGGCTCCGGGCGGTGGATCACGTATCCCGAAGTGGACAGGTGCGCCTGGTTCGACGCGCGCACCGCCCGCGCCCGGATCAACCCGGCGCAGGCGGAGCTCATCGATCGGCTGGAGGTGGTGCTTGGGGCGAAAGGGTCGTGAGTCGCGGGTCGTGAGTCGCGGTGGAACACGACTCACGACTCACGACTTGCTAGGGCGTAACCGTATTCACCGGATACGACACCGGCAGATCCTGCCCCTCGGCTATCACGTCGGCTTCCACCAGCGGGCAGGTCGGGTGTCCCCACCCGCTCGCGCTCTTGCCGTTGGCGTCGATGTCGTACACGATGTTGTCGTACCCGCTCAGCGGATCCACGCCGCCCGGCACGTAGTCGAGCCCGAGCCCGTCGCGCGTCTTCCAGGCGATGCTGTGGTCCGCGCACGACGTGTCGCCGCTCACGCCGATCGCGCCGATGATGGCGCCGGTCGCGTCATACAGCGCCAGCCCGCCGCCGAACACGTTGACCCCGCCGATGCGCTTCCCGAGCATGTAGTCGGCCGTCGTGCCGTAGTCGTTGGCATTGCCGCCGTACGCCGCGTCGGTGTTGACCGGGTTGCTCGTCTCCAGGCCGAACAGGCTCCCGCCCGGCTGCACGGCGCTGTACAGGTTGGCGGTGGCCAGCGCGAGATTGCTGAGGCTCAGGCTGTTCGCGGTGTTGGCCTTCTGCGCCGAGATCGCGCGCGAGGCGGGCCACTGATCGTCTTCCTTCGTGCCGGTGTACGCGATCGCCCGGACGATGCCGCTCCGGTCCACCACGGTGGCCCACATGTTGAGGCCGAACCCCTTGTTGTCGGTGGCCTGCGCGGCTTTGAGCTGCGCCAGGAGCTGGTCGTGCGTCGGCAGGTTCGCGCTCCCCTCCGGGCCCACGGTGCCGGTGATGCCGCCGCTGTTGTTGTCGTCGCTGCAGGCGGTGGCGCCCAGCACCAGCCCGCCGGCGGCAAGCAGCGCAAGCGCCCGCCGTCCTCGCATGAAGTCACGGATCATTGGAGCATGGCCTTTCAGTCGGGAAGACCGCGCGTGCGGGAGGAACCGCTCCGAGGCTGCCGCGCGCACGCGCGCGTCGCCTGTCCTCTGGGCCAGGCGGCCTGGTCGTGCGGAGCAATAGTCCGCTGGTGAACCGGGGCCGTGGCTTGGCGCCCCCGCAGTTGGCGGGAAGGCAAGTTCACATTCATGGAGCGGAGCGACGGGAACATAGGAACCGCACGACTGGCGGTCAAGGCTGGGCTGGCACCGCGGGCGCGCTCAGCGGGTCGTGAACTCCTCCGTTCCACAGTAGTTGAGGAACGCCACCAGCTCCTCCGCTTCCTCTGCCGTGTTCACCATGATGATCGTCTGGCCGCGCTGCGCGAAGGGGATGAAGGTCAGGCCGCCACGGCCAGGCTTCTTGAGCGGCCGAGTGCCGACTCGCCACGGCCCACCCTGCAGGAGATCGGTTCTCGGTCCGCCGGCCAGGACTTCGGATACGAACCGGTGCAGCAGCGCGGAGTCACGGCGCTGCCGCCCGCGCGGCTTGCGCTGGTGGGTGATGAGGGCGGCAAGCTCCAGCGCCGCACGCTGACAGAAGGTCTGCGCGGCAAGCTCTTCCATAAAGTTCTCCCGAGGGCTCCTTCTAAATAGATGCTCCGCGCCGGGCGCAATGTGATCGGCGTCACGCGACGTTCAGGGACTCGCTTCAGTCACGATGCAATCATACTCCCGGGAAGTGGACCATGCACCGGAGAGCTCCGGTCGGCACGGTTCCGGCAGCAGCCGATGTCCGCCTGAGCTGCCGGGCCATTATCTATCTTCCCATCGGGAGCCTCGGTCTGGCGCTTCCGGTCCGCCGGCTGCAGGGATTGGCACCGTCTGGCGGATTCACGCGCCGGTGCGGGTCGCCGGATCGTTGACGTCCTTCTGCTAACGTGAGACATCGTCTACTGGATGGTTGCATGAGCGGAATTCGACGGCTCCTGCCGGTCTGCCTGTGGCTGGTTGCCGCCTGCGCGGGCGATCCGAGCGGGCCCACCACGGGGAGCCTCGACGTGGCCGTATCCGGACTTCCCGATGGCACCGCCGCCGCGGTCAGCGTGAGCGGGCCGGGCGGCTATAGCCACGACGTGATCGGCTCGGAAACGCTTTCCGGCCTCATGCCGGGCGCGTATACCGTGACGGCCGGCGTCGTGAGCAGTGGTGGCTACGTTTATCGGCCGGCGCAGGACACCCAGTCGATCACGGTCGCAGAAGGCGCCGCCGCGGCTTCCGCCCAGGTGGCGTACGGTGCGGCGGGGGCCACGCTGGCCATCTCGGTCGCCGGGCTTCCGCCCGGGGCTTCCGCGGCCGTCACGGTCACGGGACCGAACGAGTTCTCCCGGCCAGTGGCCGCCACGGCCACGCTGTCCGATCTCCCCGCCGGCGTCTACACCGTGATGGCCGAGAGCGTGACGTCCGCCGGAGTGACGTTCTCGCCCACGCCCGGAGCGCAGGCGGTCACGCTTCCCGAGGGCGGCAGCGCGCTCGCGCAGGTGAGCTACGGCGAGGGCGCCGCCGTGGGGCTCAACCTGCGGATCGACGGGATGTACCTCACCCAGAGCGTGCAGACCTACGCCGGCACCGTACCACTGGTCGAGGGTCGAGACGGCTTCCTCCGCGTGTTCGTCACCGCCAACCAGGCCAACGCCGCGGCGCCCGGGGTGGACGTCCGTTTCTATGACAACGGTGCGCTGGTGAATGAACTCGCCATTGCCGCGCCGGGGCCATCCGTCCCGCTTTCGCCGAACGAGGGACGCCTCGGCGCGTCCTGGAATGTGCCGGTGCCCGGCGCGCTCATCCGGCCCAACCTGTCCATCCTGGCCACGGTGGATCCCGCCAACGCCATCCCCGAGGCGGACGAGACCGACAACGCATTCCCCGCCTCTGGCACGCCGCTGCCCCTGGACGTCCGGACGACGGCGCCGTTCAGCGTGCGGTTCGTCCCCATCATCGAGAGCGTGAACGGCAGGCGCGGGAACGTCTCCAACGCCAACAAGGCAGATTTCCTTACCGCCGCCATGAGGTTGCACCCGCTGGCGGCCTACGACGCGGACCTCCGCGCCCCCTACACCACGTCCCAGCCCGCGCTCCAGCCGGACAACGGCAACAGCGCGTGGACCCGGGTCCTGAGTGAGCTCGACGCGCTCCGCCTGGCCGACGGCAACTCACGGTACTACTTCGGTGTCGTGGACCCTACGTACACCAGTGGCGTTGCCGGGATCGGATACATCGGCGGCAGGACCGCCGTGGGCTGGGACCTGCCCGGCGCCGACTGGGTGGCGGCCCACGAGTGGGGTCATAACTGGGGGCGCCAGCACGCGCCGTGCGGCAACCCGTCCGACGCCGACCGGAACTATCCCTACCCCGGGGGAGTCATCGGTGTCTACGGCTTCGATGTCGCGGCGCAGTCGCTCAAGCCGCCCAGCTCCACCGACATCATGGGCTACTGCGGCAACGAGTGGATCAGCGACTACACCTACACCGGGGTGCTCGCGTGGCGCCTGGCCCGCGCCGACGTGTCCGAAGCGGTCGGCCAGTCCGTGCAGCCCTGTCTGCTCGTGTGGGGGCGCATCGAGGACGGGCAGCCGGTGCTGGAGCCGGCGTTCCAGGTGGTCACGCGGCCCATGCTCCCCGCGGGCAGCGGGCCGTACAGCGTCGAGGGCAGCGCGGCCGACGGCTCGGCGCTGTTCCACCTGAGCTTCGCCGCCGAGCGGGTGGCGGATGATCCTCGCGGCGGGGAACACTTCGCATTCGCGATCCCGCTGCCGCCAGCCGAGGCTGTCCGGCTCGAGGCCATTCGCCTGGCCATCCCCGGCCGTCCCATGGTCTCGGTGCGTGCCGCCACGGGCGGGGTAGTCGGCCCGGCGCTCGACGTGCGCACCACGCGCGTGTCGCCGGACCGGGTGGCGCTCCGGTGGGACGCCGCGCGGCATCCGATGGTGATGGTCCGTGACCCGGGCACCGGCGAGATCCTCTCGTTCGCGCGGGGCGGTGCCGCGGAGGTGGCCACGGCCGGTGCCGATCTTGACCTGCAGCCTTCCAGCGGCGTCGGCGGCCCATCGTTCCGGGTCTCGGTGCCGCGGTGAGGGGAGCCATCGCGGCCCTCGGGGCGCTGGCCGTCGCTGCCGGCTGCGGCCGGCCATCCGCCGATGTCGAGCCGGGCGCGCCACGCGCTCGGGCCAGTGCATCCGATTCGGCGAGCATCTCGCTCGAGCGGCAGCCCTGCTTCGGCACCTGCCCGGTGTACACCGTCACCCTGGACGGATCGGGAATGGTGCGATTCGAGGGCACCCGATTCGTGAAGGACACCGGGACATTCGTCGGCACCGTGCCGCCTGCGCGGGTCGACAGCCTCCTCGCGGAGATCGAGGCGGCCGGGTATTTCACCTTCGCCGACCGGTACGCCAGGGGCGAGCCGACGTGTCCGCGCTACGCCACCGATCTCCCCACCATCATCACGCAGGTTCGCATCGGCTCACGGCTCAAGCGCATCGAGCACAACCGCGGCTGTGCCGATGCGCCGGAGCGCCTGTCCCTCCTCGAGGGCCGCATCGACGAGGTGGCCGGGACGGAGCGCTGGGTGCGGAAGTAGGCCGCATCCCTACCGCCCGCTCCGTGCCGCTACGGCGTGTACCGCTCGACCGTCTTGAGATCGCTCGAGCCACTCCGACCCCCGACTCCGTAGAGCAGTCCGGCGATGGCACCCGCTCCCAGCCCTGTCCGCGCGGTCGGCATCGAAGCCTTCGTGCTCCAGGCGTTGGTGGCCGGGTCGTAGACCAGCGTGCTCGTAAGCGGATTCCCCGCGCTGTCCGTCCCGCCAACGACGAACAGCTTGCCATTGATTACCGCGCCGGCCGCGCCGAAGCGTGCCGCGGGCATGGCAGCCTTGGTGGCCCAGGTGTTCGTGCCCGGGGTGTAGACATGGAGCATCGCGGTGGCCACGCCCGCGGCGCTCTTGCCCCCGGCCACGTACAGCTTCCCGCTGATCGCGCCGACGACGGGATACCCGTGCCCGGCGGGCGCGCCGGCACGTGCCGTCCAGCTATTGCTCGAGGGCGTGTAGTGATGGAGCAGCCCCTTGAAGCCGCTGGTGTTGTCGCATCCGGTCAGCACGTACAGCAGTCCGCCGATCACCGCGGTGCCGCCGCAGCCGCTCGGGACCGGAAGCGCTGCCTTCGTGCTCCAGACGTTGGTCGATAGGTTGTACGCGAACAGGGTCCTCGTCGGCGTGCCCGTCGCGTTGCGGCCGCCGGGAACGTAGAGCAGCCCGCTGATCGGGGCGGCTCCATCGCCGTCGTAGCGTGCGTTCGGAAGCACCGCCCTGGTGCTCCACGCGTTCGTGCCGGGACTGTAGGTCGTCACCGAGGTCAGGGTGCTCGCGCCGCTCTTTCCCCCGATGGCAAACAGGAGACTCTTGGCCGTGCCGAGCGCAAGCGCCGAGCGAGCGGTGGGGAGCGCGGCCCGGCTCCCCCAGGCGTTCGATGACGGGGGCGCGCCCCGGCTGATGGTGACCTGGAACCCGGTCGAGGTCTGCGCGGTCACCGCGACGCTGATGGCGTTGGCCGAGTCGGTGAACGTTTCCCCCACGACCCACTGCGCTCCGGCATCGTTCGCGTCGCCGTTGCCGTCGGTGTCCACCACCTGCGCCACGCGATCGCTCAGGGCGGGGTTGACCCGGTGCAGCACCACGGCATTGCCGGGAATGTGGCTGTCGTAGTTCCCCACCAGCCGCCGGACCTCGACCGTGTAGAACTGGCCGGGCGCGTTGTCGATGGGGATCTGGGCCATCAGGTAGTTGGCCGTGCCCGGCTGCGCCAGACGCTCGATGATAATCGTCTGGCTGGTGTTGGCTCCGACGGTGAGTTTCCGGGCGGGCGCGATCCAGCCCAGCAGGTCCTTGTGGTAGCTGATCGTGTGCTCCGGAATGTAGGTGCCCTGTACATCGTCGTGGAACACATACGAGTTGCTCATGACATCCCAGCGCGAATCGTAGGTCTCCGCGTACGGGCCGGAGGAGTGTGGCAGACCCAGGGAGTGCCCCTCCTCGTGGGTGTACACGGCCAGGTCGGCCCAGTCAGCCATCCACGTCACGCCATAGCTCCGGGTCTGCCCGTCCAGTGTGATCGTCCGGGTGCCGCCCCACGAGCAGCAGTCCAGCACCGCGTTGAACTGCATGTTGATCCCGTAGTATTGCGGAAAGTTGACGGCGGCATCGGCCGCGGCGATGCAGTCGGTGGCCAGCGCGTTCAGATCCGCGGTCGTCGCGGAGACGTAGTGGGCGCGGGGCTGCGGCAGGGTGTACCATCCCATCGCCGTGCTGCCCAGAACGTTCATCTGGCTGAACGATTGTTCGGGCCAGTGGTGGTTCAGGCCGGGGTAGGCCGTGCCGGCGGCCCAGGTCTGATAGGTGGCGAGCGGGTGCGGCTCGCTCGAGACGTCGGAGAACTTGCAACCGATCGTGATGTACGGGTATGAGCCGATCCTCGGCGCCGCGGCGGCCTCCGCCGCGGCGCCGGACACGGGCTCCAGCGCGATGGACCGCACCTGCAGCCGGCCGCTCGCGGTCCGCTCCCCCGCGATGCGTACCCGCTTCCGGTCCAGCGTCAGCGGCCCGCCCAGCTGAGCTACATTGCTGGCCTCGAGCGAGAGCTCGGTGACATGCCCCTGGTCGTCCACCAGCTCGTGACGTACCTGCGCGGGGCCGGTGCCGCCTCGCGGATCGCCCCAGCGGGTGTGGAACCAGCCGGTGAGCTGGCGCGAGGCCGTCTGCTGCAGTTGGGGTGAATGCTCATCGGTGGGAGTGGTGGCCTCGTCGCGGCACGCCGTCAGCCCGGCGGCGAGTGCCAGGGCCACCAACGCAAATCCTCTCATGGCGTCTCCTCGCTCCGTCGGAGCCGTCCGGCCGCGGCTGGGACACAGCGGCATGGTGTGAAGCATCGGGGATGTGGTTGCGTTGGTATGAAACGGATGGGACGAGCAGTTTTGCGGCGGCTCGACCGCCCGCCGCTCCCTCCGGTCAGCTCCCCGGCTCCAGCCGGTCCCGCACCGCGTCGCCCAGAAGCGTCGCCGCCACTACCACCAGCACCAGCGCCAGGCCGGGCGCCGTGGCCACCCACGGTGCGTTGACCAGCGTGTCACGTCCCGAGGCGATCAGGTTGCCCCAGGACGGCGTCGGCGGCTGCACGCCGAGGCCGAGGAACGAGAGCCCCGCCTCGAGCAGGATCGCGTTGCCCAGGCCGAGCGCCGCCGCGACGATCACCGGCGTGAGCGCGTTCGGCAGGATGTGCCGCAGCAGGATGCGGAGGTCGCGCGCGCCCAGCCCCGTCGCGCTCTCCACGAACGGCCGCGCGCTCAGCGCCCGCACCTCCGCATGGACCAGCCGCGCGATGGTCATCCACCCGGTGAGCCCCAGCACCACGATCGTGAGCCCCGCGCTCGGCTGCCAGAGCGAGGCGAGCAGCAGGAGCAGCACCACGCGCGGCAGCGCCAGCGCGAAATCGGTCACGCCGAGCAGCGTCACCCCGACCCAGCTGCGCCAGTAGCCCGCCGCCGCGCCCACCGCCATGCCGATGGCCACCGAGAGCACCGTCGCCAGAGCGCCCACGCCGAGCGAGACCCGGGCGCCGTACACCAGCCGCGCCCACACATCGCGGCCGAACCGATCGGTGCCGAGCAGGTGAAAGCTCCCGTGGAGGTCGCTGGCGAGCGGCGGCAGGAACCGGGTGGCCACGATGTCGTGCTGCGCGATCGGGTCGCCCGCGAGCAGCGGTGCCAGGAGGGCCGCGAGCACCGCGAGGGCCAGCAGGCCCGCGCCGACACGGGCGCGGCCGTCATCGAGGAGTCTCCGGGGCTCGCCTCTCATCGGGCGCGCGGATCCACCCAGCTCACCAGCACCTCAGCCAGCAGGTTCCCCAGCACGACGAGCACCGCGCTCACCGCCGTGGCGGCCATGACCACCGGGTAGTCGCGCGCCTGCACCCCCTCGACCAGCACCCGTCCCACGCCGGGCCAGGCGAAGATCGCCTCGATGAAGACGGCGCCGGAGAAGAGGGCGGGGAGGGAGAGGCCAAGCAGGGTGACCACGGGAATGAGCGCGTTCCGGAGCACGTGGCGGAGCGTCACCCGCGTGTCGCTCAGGCCCTTCGACCGCGCCACCGTCACGTACGGCGCGCCCGCCACGTCGAGCATGGCGCCGCGGACGAACCGCGCCGTCCCGCCGATGCCCACCAGCGTGAGCGTGGCGAGCGGGAGGGCAAGGTGCCGAAGCCGGTCGGCCGCGCGGGCCGCGGCTGGAAGGAAATCGGCGTCGAGCCCCGTGGCGCCGAACGCCGGCAGCAGGCGGAATCGGTAGGTGAAGACCATCACCAGCATGAGACCGAGCCAGTAGCCCGGTAGCGCGAACAGGGTGACGCTGGCGATCGAGAGCGCCGTGTCCAGCCGCCCTCCGCGCGCCGCCTGTACCACGCCCACCGCGATCCCGATGAGATAGCTCAGCACCAGCGAGAGCCCCACCAGCTCCACCGTCGCGGGCCACGCCGCGCCGAGCATCGTCCGGACCGGGCGGCCGGTCGCGATGCTGGTGCCCCAATCACCCCGCACGAAGCGGCCGAGCCAGGCGGCATACTGCGCGGCGACGGGGCGGTCGAGGCCGAGCGCGTGGCGCTGGGCCTCGAGCTGCCCGGCCGTGGCGGCCGGACCGACCAGCAGCAGCGCGGGGTCGCCCGGGGCGAGGCGGATGAGCCCGAACATCAGCGTCACGACCCCGAGCACGACGCCCAGGCCGCTGAGCGCGCGGCGAGCCAGCGGAAGCATGGGCTGCAAGATACCTTTCGCCGTGCCCCGCTGCCTCGTCGCCCTGACACTCTCGCTCGGCGCCCTCGCCGGCTGCCAACCCCCCGCCGCCCGACGCGGCCCCACCGTCCTCTTCGCCTCCGGCGCCGATCTCCAGAGCATCAATCCGCTCCTCACCCTGCATCCGCTCGCCCGTCAGGTGCAGCGCTACGTCCTGTTCACCACGCTTGTCCGCTACGACTCCGCGCTGGTACCGCGGCCATATCTCGCGCGCGAGTGGAGCTGGTCGGCCGACGGCCGTGCGCTCACCTTCCGGCTCGCGCGCGGGGTGCGGTGGCACGACGGCGTCGCCACCACCGCTCGCGACGTCCGCTGGACACTCGATGCCGCGCGCGATCCGGCCGTGGGCTACCCCCGGGCGGCCGAGCTCGCCGGGCTCCAGGGCGTGGCGGCGGTGGACGACTCGACGGTGACGCTCCGCTTCGTCGCGCCGCCGGGCCGGGTTCCCGACGTGCTGACCGATCTCGCCATCCTCCCCGCGCACCTGCTCGATACGGTGCCACGCGAGCGGCTCCGCCGCGCGGCCTGGAACGAGCAGCCGGTCGGGAATGGTCCCTTCAGGTTCGTCTCGCACCAGCCCAACCGCCGTTGGGTCTTTGCCGCTAACCCCGACTTCCCCGCCGCGCTCGGCGGTCCGCCGCGACTCGACCGGCTGATCCTGGTGGTGGTGGACGAGCCCGCCACCAAGCTGGCCGCGCTCACCGCCGGCGAGCTGGATTTCGCGGGGATCCAGCCGGCGCACGCGAGCTTCGTCGCGCGGGATCCGGCGCTCGCCATCCTGAGCTATCCGCTGCTCCTCACCTACGGCATCGTCCTCAACACCCGGCGGGCGCCGTTCACCGATCTCGGGACCCGGCGCCGGATCGACGCGGCGATCGACCGTCGGGAGATCGTGGACGGCTATCTCTATGGCTACGGAACGGCGGCGCGTGGGCCCGTGCCCCCAGGGGTCCCCGGCTATGTTCCGGTGGCGCCGCGCACGACGTCAGCGGACAGCGCCGGGCCGCCGATCGGGTTCGAGCTCCTGACGGTGGGGAGCGGTGAGGCGCCGCTGGAGCAGATGGTGCAGGCGCGGCTCCGGGCGGCGGGAATCGACGTCAGGATTCGGCAGCTCGAGCTGTCGGCCTTTCTGGCCCGGGTTTACGGCCCGGCGCACGACTTCGACGCGGCCGTTCTCGGGATCACGGGCGACGCGGGCCTCGCGTATCTCGGCCCGCTCGCGGCCCTGGCCGGGATCACCGCCCCGCGGGACCCGGCGGCTGCGCAACGGATGTTTGCGGACTCGACGCCGGTCGTCTTTCTCTATCACGCACGAGGGCTGCAGGGGATGAACCGGCGGGTACACGGGGTGACGATGGACCTGCGGGGCGAGCTGCCGACCGTGCACGACTGGTGGGTGGCGCGATGAGCCCGGCGTTCCGCGCCGCGGCGCCGCTCCGGCTGGATTTCGCCGGCGGGTGGACCGACGTGCCGCCCTGGTCCGCCCGTGAGGGCGGCGTGGTGGTGTCCGCCGCGATCGGGCTCCACGCGCACGCGGAGGTCCGGCCCGGCGGCCCCGGCTTTCGCCTTTCGGCGGAGGACCTGGGCGAGCACGCCGAGCTGCCGGACGGGGCCGCGCTCGGCGGCGACGGCTCGCTTCCGCTGCTCCGCGCGGGACTGCGGATTCTCCCGCTGGCCGGCGGTGATGTCACCACGCGATCCGATGCTCCGCCGGGCTCCGGGCTCGGGAGCTCCGGTGCGCTCGACGTCGCGCTCGTGGCCGCGCTCGGCGCGGCGCGCGGGGACGCGCTCGGCACCCGCGAGATCGCCGACCTCGCCTTCCGGCTCGAACGCCTCGAGGCGGGGATTCCCGGCGGCCGCCAGGACCAGTTCACCGCCGCGTTCGGCGGCTTTCTCCAGCTCGGCTTCCGCGATCCCGAGGTGTCGGTCACGCGGCTCGACCTCGACTCCGACTTTCTCGCCGCGCTCGAGCGCCGCATCCTCGTCGTCTACACCGGCGCCTCCCGCTTCTCCGGCGCCACCATCGGCCGGGTGATGCAGGCGTACGAGCGGGGGGACCGGCAAGTCACGGCGGCGCTCCACGGCCTGCGCGAGACCGCCGAGCGGATGGCCGAGGCGCTCCGCGCCGGCGACCTCGCGCTCGTGGGCGCGCTGCTCGACGCCAACTGGCTGCAGCAGCAGGCGCTGGACCCCGGAATGTGCACGCCGGTGATGGCCAGACTGGGACACGCCATGCGGGGGGCCGGCGCGCTCGGGGGCAAGGCCGCCGGCTCCGGCGCGGGCGGCTCGATGTTCTTTCTCGGTCCCGACGATCCGGGCCCGGCCATCGAGGCCGTCCGCGCCATAGGAATGACGCTCCTTCCCATGCGCTGGGCCGCGGCGGGGGTGCGCGCGTGCTGAGCGCGCCGGAGCTCGAGGCCCGGCGCGAGCTGCTGGGCGTGTCGCCCGACCTCGCGGCACTCGCCCGGCAGCTCACGGAGCGGGCGGCGCCGCTCCTCGCGCGCCGCCCTGTCGTCCCTTCGGCCAAGGCGCTGCTCTCGGCCGATGGCGGCGTCTGCGCCGCGGACGGCGCGGCGCTCGTGTTCGACCCCTGGAGCCCCTCCGATCACCGCTGCCCGCGCTGCGGGCGCATTCACACCGGCGAACGGCACGATCGCGCGTGGGCCCGGTTCCAGCACCTCTGGCTCGGGGAGCGCGCCGCGACGCTCGCGGCGCTCGCCGCGCTCACGGGGCACGAGGGCGCCGCCGAAGGAGCATCGCGGATTCTCTCGGCCTATGCCGCCTCGTATACCGACTTCCCCAATCGCGACAACGTGCTCGGTCCCGCCCGGCTGTTCTTCTCGACCTACCTCGAGTCCATCTGGATCACCAACTATGTCGCCGCCGCCGTGCTGCTTCGCGAGAGCGGCCGCCTGCCGGATGACGTGGCCGAGGGCGTGGGGCTGGTCGCGGAGGAAGCGGCCAACATCATCGGCGAGTTCGACGAAGGGTTCTCCAACCGCCAGACCTGGCACAACGCCGCGCTCGCCGCCATCGCCGTCTGGTTCGAGGACGAAGAGCTCCTGGGCCGCGCGGTCCAGGCGGCCAGCGGGATGCTCCCGCACCTGGTCCAGGGGTTCGGTGAGGACGGCATGTGGTACGAGGGCGAGAACTATCATCTGTTCGCGCTTCGCGGACAGCTCGTCGGCATGGGGTGGGCACGGCAGGCGGGCGTGGAGCTGCTCGAGGACGAGCGGCTGGCCGCCCGCCTGGCCGCGGCGCTCCGCGCGCCCGCAATCAGTGCCCTCCCGGACCACACCTTTCCCGCCCGCAAGGACTCGCGCTTCGGCCTGTCGCTCGCGCAGCCGATGTACCTCGAGCTCTGGGAGGTGGGGCTCGCGCGCCTGGGCGACGCCGACTCGGATCTCTGGAGCTGGCTCAAGGAGCTGTACGCGGCCCCCTCGCCGCGCGCCGAGACGTTCGACTCGTATCTCCACGAAGCGGGAGAGCCCGCCTCGGCGCTGCCCCGCACGCGCGCCAGCCTCTCCTGGTGGGCGCTCCTCGAAATGGCGCCCGAGCTGCCGGCATCCTCGCCGCCATGGTCGCCGGGGCCCGCGCTGCTCGAGGGTCAGGGGCTCGCGATCCTCAGGGACGGCGCGCGCTACGCGAGCCTCGAGTGCGGCAGGTTCGGGGGCGCCCACGGCCACCCCGACCGCCTGCACCTCACGCTCTACGCCGATGGGCAGCTCTGGCTCGCCGATCCCGGCACCGGCTCGTACGTGAGTCCCGAACTCTTCTGGTATCGCTCGACCCTGGCCCACAACGCGCCGCGGCTGGAGGGCCGCTCCCAGTCCCCGGGCGACGCGCAATGCGAGGCCTTTGACGTGCAGGAGGGCTGGAGCTGGGCGCGAGGTCGCTATGGCGCGCTGACCCGCACGCTGGTGGCGGGTCCCTACCTGCTCGACGTGGTGGAGTTCAACGGCGCCGAGGACCAGGTGCTCGAGCTGCCCTGGCACCTGCCGGGCGCCGTCGAGATCGTGACCCCGGGGGATTGGACCACCGACCGCATTGCGGGCGAGTTCGTGGAGGCGGCCGAGCGCTTTACCGGCGCCACGGCGGGCGGCGTCCTCCTGCGTGCGACCGCGCCGGGTGGCGCGACGCTCACTCTCCATCTCCGGTTCGAGGGTGACCTGCTGCGCGCGCGCGCGCCCGGCCGGCCGGACCGCCCCGACCCGGCCACGTTCTATCTCGTCCGCGCGCGCGGCCGCGCGATCCGGCTCGTCTCCGTGCTGGAGACCGCCGGCGCCGCGCCCGTGGTCCGCGCGGTGTCGATCGAGGGTGGTGCGATCCTGGTAGCCACGGCTGCCGGTACGGACCGCCACCTCGCCACGGCTGAAGGCTGGGAAGTGGGGGGTGTCGCCGGGTCCGTGCGCCTTGGGGGCGCCCGGCGCGCGCCGGCCGCGCCGAGAAAGCTGATCGACCTCGAGCGGCCAACGCCGGTCACCGGGATCGCGCCCCACGTGTCGCCCTCGCCAGCGCTCGACGGCACGCTCGACGGCTTCGATGCCGGCGAGGCTTTAGCCCTCGACCACGAGGACCAATACCGCCGCAGCGAGGAGCCGTACCCCGGTCCGGATGAGCTTTCCGCCACGCTGCTCGCCAACTGGGACGAAGAGGGTCTCTACCTCGGCGTCGACGTCGTGAAGTCGGAAGTCGTCATCCGGCCCGGCGATGCGCCGCCCCTCCAGCTCGACAACGAGCCGGACGACATCCACGCGGACGGGCTCCAGGTCTATCTGCGGCTTGCCCCCGATGGGCCGGTGTACGGCTTTCTCGTGGTCCTCTCGGACGAGGCGGGAGGCGTCCGGGTGCAAGTCACGCCGGGGAGCGGCGGCACGCCCGACATGGTGACCGGAGCCTGGCGGCGCACCGAAACGGGCTATGCCGTAACGCTCCGGGTCGTGCCGCCCGAATGGAATTCACGCGGTGGCGATAGGCTCGGTTTCGATGTCCTGGTGAACGAGATGCGCCCCGGGCGGCTCCGCCGCGCGGGACAGCTCGTCTGGAGCGGCGGCGGCGGCTGGGTCTATCTGCGCGGGGATCGCCAGCCGGCTGAGAGCTTCGGCGTGCTGGAGCTCGAGTGAACGGGGTCGTCGCCGGCATCACGTCCACCGGCAGCAAGCGGCCGGAGGCGCTGTTCGGCGGGCCGGCCGCCGGCACGCCGCGGGCAATGGTCCGCTCGTCGGGTTGCCGGGTGTGGGACGCCGACGGCCGCGAGTACGTGGACTTCATCATGGCGCTCGGCGCCGTAGCGCTGGGATACGCGCACCCGGTGGTGACCGAGGCCGCGGTGCGCGCGGTCGGGGACGGAGTCGTCGGACCGTTGCCGCCGGTGCTGGAGGAGGAGCTGGCGGAGCAGCTTCGTGCGCTGATCCCGTGGGTCGAGCAGGTGCGGTTCCTCAAGACCGGCGCGGAGGCGATGGCCGCCGCCGTGCGCCTGGCGCGCACGGTAACCGGCCGCGACGCCGTACTGGGCTGCGGGTATCATGGCTGGCTCGACTGGTCACAGGGCCCGGACGCGCCCGGCGTTCCAGCCTCCACGCGGGCGCTCTACGCCGAGCTGCCATTCAACGATCCGGAGCGGACCCGCGCACGCATCCGCCAGGCGGGCAGCACCCTCGCGGCGGTGGTGTTCGAGCCCGTCATTCTCGCGCCGCCCGACCCCGAGTGGCTCGCGGTGCTTCGGGAGGAGACCACGCGGAGCGGCGCGATCCTCATCGCGGACGAGATCAAGGCGATCGGCCGGCTGGCGCTCGGCGGGGGCGCGGAGCGGTTCGGCTACCGTCCGGACCTGGTGGTGATGGCCAAGGCGATCGCCAACGGCTTTCCGCTCGCCGCGGTCGGGGGCCGCCGCGAGATCATGGCCGCGGTGTCGCGGACCTGGATCTCCTCGACGCTCGCCACCGAATGGGTCTCGCTGGCAGCGGCCCGGGCCACGCTGCGCGTCATGGTGGAGCAGGGCGTGCCCGCGCGGCTCGGACAGCTCGGCGCGCGGCTCCTCGGCGGCCTGGGCGAGCTTGCGGCGCGGTACCCCGGAGTCGTGCGCCGGGTCGCCGGGCTGCCGGAGATGTGCTGCCTGGAGTTTCACGATCCGGCCGCGGGAGCGGCGCTGGCCGTGGAGGCCGCGCGGCGGGGCGTGCTGTTCAAACGGTCGGCGTACAACTTCGTGTCGCTGGCGCATGACGACGCCCTGATCGACGGCGCGCTCGGGGTGCTCGACGAGTCATTGCGCGCGGTCGTTCGGTAGGCTCCCCGGTGCGCGCGGGTCATCCGTCGCTCTGCACAGGATGACTCGCGTTAGATTGCCCTCATACTGCCGGAAGACCCCGGAGAGCACCCGGCGCGCGGCGGCAGGTGCACGCATACACGACGCGAGGAGGGCCGCATGTCCCCGAGAAAGCCCACGATCGACGACACCGACGACGTCGACGACGAAGATGGCGAGCTGGTGGAAGACGTGAACCGCGAGACCGACCTGACCCTCGAGCCGGAAGATGCCGACGACGTGGGCATGGGTGGCGATGCCGAGACCGCCGAAGAGGAGGAGCTGGGCGGCGAGGAGGAGAGGTAGTCCCGGGTGCTGATCGACGTCCACGCGCACTTCCTCCACGACCGCACCCCGCGCGCCGACTGGCAGGCCCGGAACGCCAGCCGGCTCCGCGCGGGTGAGCGCGTCGGAATCACCATCCACGTGGCCTCGATCCTCGGCAGTTGGGGCGCCACGTCGCCCACCTACTTCCCGTCTCCCACCGACCTGCGTTACGCCAACGACTGGCTGCTCGAGCTGCAGCGCCGGCAGCCGGCGCGGGTCCGCGGCTACGTCGCCGTCAATCCGAACTACACCGACGCGGCGCTCGCCGAGATCGAGCGTTGCCTCGACGCGGGGATGATCGGCATCAAGCTCGCCGCGAGCCGCCGCGCGGACGATCCGCTGCTCGATCCCATCTGCCGGCTCGCGGCCAGGCGCGGCGTCCCGATTCTGCACCACGTGTGGCAGCACCGCCGCCGGGACTGGCCGGGGCAGGAGGCGTCCGATGCCGGCGAGCTTGGCGCCCTCGCCGAGCGTCACCCGGACGTGCGTTTCCTGCTGGCCCACATCGGCGGCGGCGGCGACTGGCTGCACTCCCTGCCGATCGTTCGCGGGCTGCCGAACGTCTACGTGGACCTCTCGGGCAGCGGCGTGGACGGCGGCATGCTCGAGGCCTGCGCCGACGCGGTCGGCGTCGGCCGGCTGCTGTGGGGCTGCGACCTCACCATCGAGACCGGCTGGGCCAAGCTCCGCTATCTCGAGCACCTGCTCTCCGCGCCCGAGCTCGAGCAGGTGCGCTGGCGAAACGCCGCCGGGATCTTTCCGCCCGGCGCCTTCCCGTCCGACTGATGCGCATCGACGTCAACGCCTTCGTCGGCTCGTACCCCTATCGCCGGGTTCCCGGCACCAGCCCCGAGGGGGTCCTCGGCGCCATGGACCGCGTCGGCATCGACCAGGCGTGGGTCACCCATCTGCCCGGCCTCTTCTGGCGCGATCCTGCCGAAGGCAACGCCTGGCTGCTCGAGACCGCCGCGCGGCACGACCGGCTGCGGCCCGTGCCGTCCGTGCATCCCGGGCTCGCCGGGTGGCGGGAAACGGTCCGGCTCGCGGCCGACGCCGGTGCGCCCGCCGTTCGCGCCGATCCGACGTTTTACGGGATCGAGCCGGCGGGCGCCGCGATGCGCGCGCTCGCCGCGGCGTGTGGCGAGGCGGGGATGCCGCTGGTGCTGGCCGTGCGTCTCGAGGACGGCCGGCAGCGGCACCCCAACGACCGCGCCCCCGAGCTCCCGGCCGCCGCCGTGCGCGCGCTCATCCGGAGCCACCCGCGCGTGCGGCTGCTGGTGACGCACGCGGACCGGCCGTTCGTCGAAGAAGTGCACTTCGGCTCCACCCCCGAAGAGGCTGAGCGGCTCTGGTGGGACATCTGCTGGATCTGGGGCCCGCCCGAGGACCACCTGCAGACGCTGCTCGGCACCATCGGCGCCTCCCGCTTCCTGCTCGGCACCGGCCAGCCGCTCCGGCTTCCCGAGAATGCCGGCGCGAAGCTCGACCTGCTCGACATCTCCGACGCCGACCGGACCGCCATCGAGAGCGGCAACGTGGGCGCCCTCTGCCGGCCATGACGGCGTTCGAGTTCGAGCGCGAGCACTACCGCGTCGTGTATCCGGCGGGGGCGGGTCCGACCTTCGTCGGCAATGGAATGGAGCGCGACGTGATCGACCTCTGCGAGTCGGGGCTCCGGTATTGGTCTGCTGCCGGCGAGACCCGCTCGGTGGGCGACGAGGTGGACGGCACTGTGCGTCTCCGGCGCGGGGGCGAGCTGCGGGTACTCGGCACCGTCGTGCGCGTGGTGGGGCGGGACGTGGCCCTGCGGCTGCTGGCCGGGGTGCCGCTCCGGGTCGTGCTCGACGAGCAGCGCTATCTGCGCGACCGGCAGCGCGGCTCCGCCCGATGAGCGATCGCGCGCCCCTCATCGAGCGCCTTGCCTGGGGACTGGTGCCGGCGGTGCCGGTGCCGTTCCGCGGCACGATCCTCGACGAGAATGCCCAACGCGGCTACGCACGCTGGATGGCCGGTCATCCCGTGGCCGGCGTCGCCGTCTGGTCCCACAGCGGACGGGGCCCGCACCTCTCCGCCGAACAGCGACGCGTGGTGCTCGACACCTGGCGCGAGGCGCTCCCGGATCGGGTGCTCGTCGCGGGCGCGCGCGACATCACGATGGCCATCGAGGCTCGCCGGGGCCGGGCCGATGCCCTCCTCGCCTTTCCCGAGCGGAATGAGCCGGTGGCCTACCACGCCCGGCTGGGCCGCGAGCTGCCGGTCATCGCGTTCTGGCTCTACGAGGCGGCGGGCGGTGTGGCGTATGACGACGCGACGCTGCACCGCATCCTCGACCTGCCGGAAGTCGTCGGGATCAAGGTGGCCACCCTCGATTCCGTGATGACGTTTCAGCGGCTCGCCGCCATCCTGCGCGCGCACCCGGACAAGCTGCTCATCACCGGCGAGGACCGCTTCTTCGGCTATTCCCTCATGGCCGGCGCGCGGTCGGCGCTCGTCGGCATGGGCGCGGCGCTCCCGGACCTCCAGGCCGGGCTGCTCCGCGCCTGTGCCGAGTCCGACTGGGCGACGTTCCACCGCCTGTCGACGCGGTGCGACCGTCTGGCCGAAGCCACGTTCATTCCGCCGATGGAGGGCTACGTCCGCCGGATGCTCTGGGCCGCCGCCGCCGACGGCGCCATCCCTGCCGAGTCGTGCGACGATCCCTGGGGCCCGCCGCTCCCGTCCGAGGAGCGCCTCGCGGTGGAGCGCGCGGTGCGCGATGCACGCTCGGCTGGCGGGTGACTTCGAGCGGTTCGGCCGCGGCCTGCCCCGGGACGCGGCCGCGTACGTGCGCGAGGCGTACGGGATCGACCTGACCGCCCGCTACCTGGGCTACACGCTACCGCACCCCATCGGCAAGGGCTCCGGCCAGCTCTCGCTCAACACCGACCAGCTCGACGCGGACCGCGAGGCGGGCCTCGCCTTCGTGGTGCTCAAGACCGTGATCGCCGAGGACGAGGCCGGCACGCGCTCGATGGGCGCCTGGGCCGTTCACGAGGCCAGAATGCGGGTCGGCCGGCGGCGCGCCGCCGACGGCCGTGACGGCTGGACCGTCACCTGGAAGGGCAGGGGATGGGACCGGCCGTTCGACGACTATCTCGCCCTGGTGCGCGCGGCCGGCGATCTCACCCGGAGCGGCGATCTGCTCGTCGTCCCCTCGGTCAAGTACCACCTGCCGCGCCTGGACGAGCCGTTCCGCGCGTCCGAGTACCAGCACACTACCCGGCGGCTGGCGGAGGCGTGGGGCGACGGCGAGCTTCTCCTCGAAAAGGACTTCTCGCCCACCCTCGCCGGCGACCCGCTGGCCGACGAGCGCGCGCGGATCCTCCGCTGGCTGCGCGAAGTCCCCCGGGAAATCCGCTCGGCCGCCGGCGCGACGCCGCTCCGGCTCGCGGTCAAGCTGATGAATGCGCGCTTCGATGACGCGTTCCAGCGCGAGATGATGGCGGCCGCATCGGGCACGGACGAGCTCGTTTGCTTCAACCGGCTGTGGGACCCGGTGGCGGAAGTGGCATACGGTGGCTGGGACCTGAGCGAGCGGAATCTGCGGGTGCTCCGGGCGGCGCGGGCGGAGTCCGCATCGGCCGGACCCCGGATGCCGCTCGTCGGCACCGGCAACGTCTGCTCGGGCCGCGTGGTGCTGGACTACGCTCGCGCGGGTTGTGAGAGCGTGGAGCTGCACACCTTCTTTCAACTCCCGCTGCCGGAGTACCCCGCGGAGGCAGGCTCCCGCACCCAGCGCGCGCTGCACGCGCTGCTGTTCCACCCGGTGGACGGGCTGGTGGCCGGCATGCTCGAGCTGGAAGCCGCCGGCGTGCTGCACCGGCGCGGCGGGGAGCTGCGGTTTCTGGATCTGTGCGGACGGGCGCGCCGGAGCGCGAAGCCGGTCACGAGGACGGATGATGTGAATGAGCGGGAACTGTCATCCCGAGCGGAGCGAGGGATCTTCTGATCCGCGCTCGAGCCACTCTAGAATCGAGATCCCTCGCGCGCTCGGGATGACCGTCATGCGCCTGAGCCACATCGAGCTCCACGAGCTCTCGCTCCCGCTCGCCGAGCCCTTCATCATCTCGGGCGGCACGATGAGCGTCCGCCGCTCGCTCGTCGTCGTGCTCCACGACGACGAGGGCCACGTGGGCTACGGCGAGTCTCCGCCGTTCGAGCTCCCGTTCTACTCGGAGGAGACCCTGGGCTCCGCCCGGCTGCTGGTCGAGCAGGTGCTCATCCCTCGGCTGATCGGACGCGACATCGACGGGCCCGAGGAGGTGGACGCGCTGCTCCGCGCCGGCGTGCGCGGCAACCCGTTTGCCCGCGCCGCGCTCGAGACCGCGGCCTGGGACCTCGAGGCGCACCGCCGCGGCACCGGCCTCGCCGCGCTCCTCGCCGACCGGCTCGGCGTCGCGCCTGCTCGGCGCATCTCGTGCGGCGTCGCGCTCGGCATTCCTCAGGACCGCTCCGTGGGCACGCTTCAGCGCTGGATCGACCCAGGCCCTCGGCCAGGGCTACCGCCGGGTCAAGATCAAGGTGGCGCCGGACTGGGACGTGGACCCCGTGCGCGCGGCGCGCGAGGTGCTGCGCGGGACGGGCATTCCCCTGACCGCCGACGCCAACGGCGGCTACGAGTGGCCGCTCGACGAGCGGAGTCTCCGGGCGCTCGACGAGGCGGAGCTCCTCTACCTCGAGCAGCCGCTCCCGCCGGACGATCTCGTGGGCCACGTGACCCTCTCGCGTGTGCTCCGCACCCCGGTGTGCGTGGACGAGACGCTGCACGGCGCCCGTTGGGCGCGGCAGCTCGCTGAGCTCGAAGGCCCGCGCGTCTGGAACGTGAAGGTGCACCGGATGGGCGGGCTCACCGAGGTCTGCCGCGTGGTCGGCATCGCGCGCGACTATGGCGCGGAGCTCTGGGCCGGGACCATGCCCGAGTCCGGCCTCGGCTCGCAGGCGGCGCTCGCGGCCGCCGCGCTTCCGGGCTTCGTCTACCCATCCGACCTGGAGCCCAGCACGCGCTGGTTTGGCCACGGCGCGGACGTCATCGAGCTCCGCATGGCGGCCGACGGCACCATGGAGGTGCCCGGAACGTCGATCGCCGGGCTGCTGGACCCGGACGCGTTCCGCCGTTCGACCCGGCGGTTAGATTAGAGCGCCATGGTCGAATACGCGCTCCTGCTCGCCAGCACCTCGTTCCGAACCTTCGCCGCCGACGCGGAAACCTGGGCGGCCGGGCTGAACTGGCATGCGCTCGGCTACGCCCTCTTCGCGCTGGTGGCGCTTCGGATCGCCTTCTGGGCCTTTCGCACCTCGGACTACTGAGGCGCCAGGCGGTGCCGGGCCTCACCTTTCATCTGATCCCGCACACCCACTGGGACCGGGAGTGGTACCTCACGCGCGCCGCGTTCGCGGCGCGACTCGTTCCTGCCCTCGACGATCTGCTCGACCAGCTCGACGCCTCCCCGGAGTTCCGCAGCTTCCTGCTGGACGGGCAGACTGTCCTGCTCGAGGACTATCTCCGCATCCGGCCGGAGCGCCGCGGGCGCGTGGCCGCGCTCGTCCGGGACGGCCGCCTGCAGGTGGGGCCCTGGTACGTGCTGGCGGACGAGTTCGTTCCCTCGGGGGAATCGCTGCTGCGGAACCTCCTGCTCGGCGGCGCCGACGCGCGCCGGCTCGGCGGACGGAGCGACGTGCTCTACTCGCCCGATGCATTCGGCCACCCCGCCGCGTGGCCCGCGCTGGCGGCGGAGTTCGGCATCCGGTTCGGCGTCGCCTGGCGCGGGCTGGGCGGCGAGCCGGACCAGCATGGCGACCTCTACCGCTGGCACGCGCCCGACGGCCGGCCGGTGCTGCTGCACCATCTGCCACCCGAGGGGTACGAGGCCGGGTCCGGTCTGGTGGACGATCCGCGGCGCCTGGTGGAGGCCTGGGGCCGCCTCCGTCCCGCGCTCACGCGTCGCGCCGCGACGTCACACATCGCGGTGCCGGTCGGCGCGGATCACCACGCGGCGCCCGCGGTGGCCCGCGTACGCGAGCTGCTCGCGCGACTCGAGCCCGAGGCCGACGTCCGGGTCTCCCGGCTGGATGAGTACTTCCGCGCGGCCGCGGCCGAAGTCGCGGCCGAAGTCGGTGCATTGCCCGAGCTCCGCGGCGAGCTCCGCGCCCACGGCTACACCTGGACGCTTCAGGGCGTGCACGCCACCCGCGCGCCGCTCAAACGTGCCCACGCCCGGGCCGAGCTCTGGCTCGAGCGGATCGCCGAGCCGCTCACGGCACTGGCACTCGCCGCCGGCCGGGGCGACCGCCGTCCCGTCCTGCGGGACGCCTGGCGCATGCTGGTGCGCTCGCAGTTTCACGATTCGATTTCGGGGTGCACCTCGGACGCGGTGGCGCGGCGGGTCCTCGCGCGCACCGAAGACGCGGAGCAGGTTGCGCGCGAGGTGGCGCGGGAGAGCCTCGAGGCGCTTGCCGGCCACGATCCGGACCTCGCGCGAAACGATCCCGGACAGACGGCGCCGCGCCTCGTGCTGTGGAACCCCCTACCGCGGCCGCGGGCCGGCACGGTCGTCGTGGCCGATCTGACGTGGTTCCGGCGGGACGTGCTCGTCGGTCCGCCCGGGCACGCGGCTGCCGCTGGTAGGGGCGGGCGCACGGCCAACCTCGCTCATGAGCGCGGAAGGCCGGATCCCGCTCCAGCCGCTCGGCGGTACCACGGCAGAGGAGCGGCTCGATGCGCCGCGCCACTACCCCGATCAGGACGAGGTGGACGTGCGCCGGGTGGCGTTCCGCGCGCCCGCCCTCGGGGGATTTGGTCTCGGCGTGCTGGAGCCGGCGCGGGACGCGCGGCCCGGCCTGGAGAGCGGCGTCCGCGCGGGCGCACGGAGCCTCGATAACGGTCTCATCGCCATCCTCGTCGGCCGGGACGGCAGCGTGACCCTGTCCGACCTCCGCACCCGCATGCTCTATCCCGCGCTCCTCCGCCTCGAGTCCTCGGGCGACGTGGGCGACACCTACACTTTCGCGCCGCCGGCGCGGGACCGGGTCCGGCGGATGCGCGGCCCCGTGCGGGTACGCGCGCTCGCCGCCGGACCGCTGGTCGGCGCGCTCGAGGTGATGGGTGCCGTCGTCTGCGCGCGGGGCCGAGTGGAGGTTCGGCTCGTACTCACCATGCACGCGGGCAGTCCGGCGCTCCGCTGCACGCTCGAGTACGACAACCAGGCCACCGACCACCGACTGGTGCTCCGGCTGCCGAGCGGTGTGGCGGGCGCTCCCGCGGTGGCCGGTGGTCCGTTCGGAGCCGTGGAGCGGTCCGCGACGGCGCCGAGTGGCACGGGCACTCCGCTCGAGACGCCGGTGAGGACGGCGCCAGCGCAGCGCTTCGTGGCCGTCGCTGAGCGGAGCCGTGGCCTCGCGCTGCTGGCGCCAGGGTTCTTCGAGTACGAGCTCACGGCCGCCGGCGATCTGCGCATGACGGTGCTCCGCGCCGTCGGCCAGCTCTCGCGCGCCGATCTTCCCACCCGACCGGGGCACGCGGGGTGGCCCACGCCCACGCCCGAGGCGCAATGCCTCGGGGCCGATCGGCTCCAGTTCGCGGTCGCGCCGGTGACGGATGCCGCTCTCGCCGCGGGCACCGTGCTGCCCGAGCTGTGGGAGGACGTGTTCCTGCCGCCGGTGGCGGCCTGGCTCCGCCAGGCCACGCCGCTCCGGCCCGTCGCGCCCGACATCCGGCTGGAGGGCGCGGGTCTGGTCTTTTCGTCCATGAAGGCGGCCGAGGATGGCGATGCGCTGGTCCTCCGGTGCTACAACGCGCGCGCGGCCGCCACCGACGGCCGCTGGCGGCTGGGGCGGCCGGCGGCCGGCGCCGCGCGCGTGCGGGCGGACGAGACGCGCCTTGGCGAGCTGCTGCTGGAGGACGGCGGCCGCGTCATTCCATTCGGCGCCGGCCCGCACGAGATCGTGAGCGTGCTGGTGTCGCCGGGCTGATCGGCCTGCTATCTGCCGGCGCTCCACACCTGATTGTCGCGGTCAACGTCCGGAAACACGCCCTCCGGGTCGATCTCGACTCGCGCGACCGCCGGCTGCGCCGCCACCCGGACGGTGGTCCTCCGCCCCCCGCTCAGCCATACGGCGACAGGCACCTCCAGCCGCTGGACGTGTCCGTCCGCGCGCGTGATC
Organism: uncultured Gemmatimonadales bacterium; assembly: GCA_963831425.1. Lineage (GTDB taxonomy): Bacteria > Gemmatimonadota > Gemmatimonadetes > Gemmatimonadales > GWC2-71-9 > CAVVWJ01. The sequence goes on from CAWHQC010000010.1 coordinate 75,548, forward strand.
GCCAGCCGAACGGGCATCGGTGCGAGCCCGCGGTCTTCGACAGTGATCGCGGTCGAGTCGCCCGAGGTGGTGACCGGGCCGACGGCCTGGTCCAGTGGCCACGGCTCGTAGAACCACGTGCGCCAGAACCAGCCCAGATCGCGCCCGGCGACGTCGTCCATGGTGTTGAAGAAATCCGCCGGGTACGGGTGCCGCCCGCTCCAGCGGCGGCCGTATTCCCGGAAGGCCCGGTGGAAGGTCTCCTCGCCGAGGATCCCCCGCAGCGCGACCAGCGACTGCGCGGTTTTGTCGTAGAACATGATGAAGTAGAGGTTCGCCGGGTACAGGTCGCCGGGCCACATGAGCGTCTGGTCGTGCCCGCCGCGGGCGGCCTCGAGGTAGAGCTGCCGCTGCCCCGGCTCCGAGTCGGTGGGACGGCCGCCGGTGCGCGGCTCGCCGTACAGCACGCGCATCGCCTGGGCGACGTCGAACTGCGTGAAGCCCTCGTCCATCCACGGGTACCGCGTCTCGTTCGAGCCGACCTGCATCGGAAACCACATGTGCCCGGTCTCGTGCATCAGGTCGCCCGCGAGCGAGAGGGTATCCGCGAACGGCTGCATGAGCGTCATCATCGGGTACTCCATCCCGCCGCTGTTCAGCACGCCTTCCATCGAGGTCATGGTGGGCCAGGGATACGGCCACAGGTACGCGGAAAGCTGCTCGATGGCGTCGCGCGTGAACCGGGCGCCGCCGCGCGCCCACGCCGCCGCCGGCGCGGTGGGCCGGTAGAAGCTGTTGATGTCGACCGTGTCACGCGCGGCACGGCGGTCTCCGACCAGCGCCCGCGTCGCGTCCCACACATACTCGTCGCTCGCGCCCCAGGCGAAGTCGCGCACGTTCCGGGCGAGGAAGTGCCACGTGGCGGTGGGTCCGGTATCGGCGAAGCCCGCGGCGGCCGCGGGTCCGGGCTCGAGCACGTGGACCACGGTGCCGGCGCGCCGCGCCTCCGCCAGCCGTGCCCGCGCGCCCGGCGACAGCACCTCGGTCGCATTGACCAGCCGTCCGGTCGCGCCCACCACCCAGCCATGGGGCACGGTGACGCGCACGTCGTAGTCGCCCGGGTCCATGTAGAACTCGGCCTCGAGCAGGTACGGATCGGCGACCCAGCCGTTCACGTCGTCATAGACCGCCACCTGCGGGTACCAGTAGCCCATGAAGTAGACGTCGTCCTCGCGGCCCTGGCGTCCGTCGGACGGCGCCGGTGGCGGGGTGTAGGACCAGGTGACGTCCAGCGCCACGCTGTCGCCCGGCAGGACAGGCGTCGTCAGCGGAATCCAGGCGACGGTGCCGTCCACCACGTACTCGCCGGCCGCGGCGCGGTCTCGCCTGGCCATGTCGGTGATGGGCACGGCCGCCACACCCGTATCCGGCGGCGCGAGCACGCGTCCGCCGACCGCCACGCGGTCGAGCCGCATCCCGCCCGTGATCGGCGCCGATTGGCGGCGCGGGTTCCCCGCGGCGAACGCGTTCTGCCGCAGGTGCACGGCCAGTTGGCGCAACGTGTCCGGGGAATGGTTCAGGTAGACCACCTGCTCCTGGCCCGAGACCCTGTGCGTGGACGGATCCAGCCGCGCCTCGATGCGGTAGCGCGCGTGCTGCACCCAATTGGCGGCGCCGGGACGCCCGCTCCGCGTGCGCGTGCCGTGCTCGACCGCGCGGGTGAACTCCGGGATCTCGTAGACCGGCCCGGGGAGCGGCCGGCCGGCCTCCAGCGTCGCCGCGGGGGCGAGCGGCGCGGCCGGCCGAGTCTGGGCGGCGCCCGACCGGGGGAACAGGAGGGCTGCGAGAAACATCGCGACGCCGGGAAGCGCGCAGGCGATGCCGCGGCGGAGGGAAATTGTCGGGTTCATGCACCGAACTTGCCTCGCGCCGGAGACATGTCAATCGGCCGCGGCGGCGCATCGCCGAGGTCCGGCCTCCCGCGCGCGCGCGTGAGCCGCTAGCTTTGGCGCATGCACGACTTGCCCTCGCTTCCGTGCTACCCCTGTCCCCACCTGTCGTCCTGCTGCGCCTACGGCGTCACCCTGAGTGACGAGGAGGCCGCCGCGATCGCGCGCGCGCACGGCGAGGGGACGGTCTACCGGACCCGCTGGGGCGAGTGGCGCACGCGGGTGCGTGGACGCCGCTGCGTGTTCCTCAAGGACAACGTGTGCACCATCCACGCGCAGGCGTACTATCCCGCGGTCTGCCGCGGCTTCCCCTGGACCGACGCGGAGACCGGCGGACCGTACGAGTACGACCGCACGATCTGTCCCGAGTTCATCGTGCGCCCGGAGCTGGTGCAGCTTGGCGGCGCCGCGGCGCGGCCGGCACAACCCGGCGTGGAACTGTGATCTCACGCGTCCTTCGCGGCTGCGCTCTCCCTCTCTCACCTGTCACCCTCGCGATCCTCATGGCCGCTCCCGCCACGGCGCAGGCGCCCGATGCCGCGCTCGAGCACGCGCGCGCGCTGCTCCGGTCCACCCCGCTGATCGACGGCCACAACGATCTCCCCTGGGCGATCCGCACCGCCGAGGGCGCGCCGCGCGACGTTGCCGCGTACGATCTCCGGGAGCGGATGCCCGGGATGACCGATCTCGAACGGCTGAAGCAGGGGCAGGTCGGGGCCCAGTTCTGGTCGATCTACGTCGACGGCGAGATGAAGGACAGCGGCTACGCGCGGGTACAGCTCGAGGAGTTCGACATCGCCCGCCGGATGATCGCGCGCTACCCCGATCGGCTCTCGCTCGCCCTCACCGCGGACGACATCGAGCGCGACGCGAAGCGAGGTCGGCTCGCGTCGCTGCTGGGCATGGAGGGCGGGCACGTCATCGAGAATTCGCTCGGCGCGCTCCGGTCGTACTACGCCCTCGGCGCGCGCTACCTGACGCTCACCCACAACGTCACCACCGATTGGGCCGACGCGGCGCTCGACAGCGCGCGGCACGGCGGCCTCACGCCCTTCGGCCGCGAGGTGGTGCACGAGATGAACCGGCTGGGGATGCTGGTGGACCTGGCGCACGTCTCGCCGGGCACGATGAGCGACGCGCTCGACGCGACCGACGCGCCGGTCATCTTCTCCCACTCCGGCGCGCGCGCGCTGGTGGATCATCCCCGGAACGTGCCCGACTCGATCCTCACGCGGCTGCCGAAGAACGGCGGCGTGGTGATGGTCACGTTCGTGCCGCAGTTCGTCTCCACCGAATTCATGGCGTGGGAGCAGCAGAGCGACAGCGTGTGGAAGCAGCTCAAGGTCACCATCCCCGACAGCGCCGAGCGCCGGCGGCAGCACGACGCCTGGGAGGCCGGCCATGCCGCGCCCAGCGCCACCCTCGCCCAGGTGGCCGATCACGTCGAGCACGTGCGTGACGTCGCGGGGGTGGACCACGTCGGGATCGGGAGCGACTTCGACGGCATCGAGCACGTGCCGGTGGGACTGGAGGACGTCTCCCGATTTCCGTTCCTCTTCGCCGAGCTCATCCGGCGCGGCTGGAGCGATACTGATCTGAAGAAGCTCGCGGGCCGGAACCTGCTCCGCGTCATGCACCAGGCCGAGGCCACCGCCGCCCGCCTCCAACGCGAGCGCCAGCCCTCGACCCGGACCATCGAGGAGCTGGACGGCCCGCCGCGGAGCTGACGCGCGGGGCGCTCGCCTAGCTGACGGCACTGGCATTCCGAGCGGCACTGTCATCCGAGCGGCACTGTCATCCCGAGCGCAGCGAGGGATCTGGCTCCGCGGGTCCGGAACGGCGGGTCGATCCCTCGCTGCGCTCGGGATGACAGTGCCGCTCACCGCTACCGCTCACCGCTCACCGCTCACCGCTCACCTCTCACCTCTCACCTCTCACCCCTCACCTCTCACCCCTCACCCCACCCCCCACCACCAGCACCGCGAACCCCACCACCATCCCCGCGAAGAGAAACCACTGGATCGCGTAGCTCAGATGCGGCCCCTCGTCGATCGGCGCCGGTGCCAGGCGGCGCGGAAACGACGGCAGCCCGCTGTCCGGACTCTGCTGGATGTAGACCGGGAGCACGTCGTACGGCAGCCGTTCGCGCAGCGCCGCCAGGTCCAGCCGACGCCAGGTCGTGCGTCCGGCGTGCTCGATCGGTGCCCCACCGGCCGGCGGGACCGGCAGCGCGATCCCGCGCACCACCACCTCGCCCGGCTCCTGCAGCCCCTCGAGGTCCACCGTGACCGCGTCCGGCGACGGAACGAAGCCGCGTTCGACCAGCACCGCCGGCCCCTTCTCACCGAGCAGGAGCGGGGTCACGATCAGCACGCCCGGTGTCCCTTCCAGCACGTTGCCTCTGAGGACGATGTCCCGCCCCTGATCGTACCGCCCGCGGGCCACCACGCGGCGCTGCCCCAGCGACTCGGGCTGCTCCGTGGCCGCGGTGAGGGTGACCGCGGGCGCCAGGCGGCCGGCCATCGTGGCCGCGTTCGCCGCGCGCCGCTGGTGCAATCGGTCGAGCTGCCAGACGCCGAGCCGGGCGAATCCGGCGGCGACCAGCAGCATGACGAAGATCAGCAGGCGTCGCGCGGTTGGTGACATCGCTGTTCGGGATAGAGGACGCTCGGAGCGGCCGGCTGAGCCCGCAGGGGAAGCTCGGCACGGTCCGGCTCTTGCGCGGGGCGGGGGAGCTACATTCACCGGCGACCGCAACTTAACCACGGCGAGGTAGAACATGCGGACCCTACGGCGCGGCCTGACCGCCGCGGCTGCCGCGATGCTGCTCCTCGGAGGCATGGTCGGCGCGCAGGAGGCGCCCCCCGGCCTGGTCGAGGTGCGGAGCTCGGAACGGCACGGCTTCTGGGGTGCGCTCGGCTTGGGCGCGGGTGGCGAGGCGTTCGACCTGCGGGACGGCGCCGGGTACAGCGGCGATCTCTACAAGCCGACCGTGTCGCTCCGACTCGGTGGCACACCCAGCCGCTATGTCCGCCTCGGCGGGGAAGTGCTCGGCTGGATCGACGACCAGGGCCGCCGCACCGAATCGCTCACCAGCGTACTCTTCGTCACTCAATTCTATCCCGCGCCCGCTACCGGCCTCTACCTCAAGGGCGGACTCGGCCTGGGCCGGAACGAGGTGAGCTTCGACCCGGGTTTCGGTGTGGGCGACACCGGCTTCGCCGGCCTCCTCGGTGCCGGCTGGGAGATCCGGGTGGGCCGGCGGCTGTACCTCAATCCGGCCGTGGACCTGGTCGAGCACCGCTACACCGGCCGCGACGGGGCCGGCTACCGCGAGCGGCTGCTCAACTTCGGACTCGGCGTCCTCTTCCAGTCCGGGGGCTGACTTCGTATTGTTTTGGACCCCGAATTCCACATCGCAGGTGGCGCCATGAGAGAGTTCGCTCGCGTTGTCGGTCTGGCCACGGCGCTCGCGCTCCCGGGCATGTGGGGGTGCGGCGGCGATCTCACGCTGCCCGAGTCCACCGGGGCGGGGCTCGCGCTGGCGGTCGTCGGAGGCAACGGCCAGCAGGGAACGGTGGGGCAGCCGCTCCCGAACCCGGTCGTGGTGCTGGTCCGCAGCGACGCCGGACAGCCGATCGCCAACCGGCAGGTGGAGTTCGCGCCCGCGGAGGGCCAGGCGACCAGCTTCGACCCGGACACCGCCATCACCGATTCGAGGGGCGAGGCGGTCACCAAATGGGTGCTGGGAACCGCTCCGGGCGTTTACACGGCGGAGGCCCGGATCGTGGCCCTGGGCGACGCGCCGCCGCCGGTGCCGCTCCAGGCCGCGGCTGTGGCCGGCACCCCTGACACGATCCGGCCGATGAGCCACACCGGCCAGCCCGGGCAGCCAAATCAGACGCTGCCGGAGCCGCTCGTCGTCATGGTGCTGGACCGGTTCGGCAACCCGGTCGCGGGCGCCGAGGTGGCGTGGAGCGTCGCGGCCGGCGGAGGTCAGGTGAGCGCGGACCGGGTCGCCACAGCGGCCGACGGCACCTCCAGCGTCACTTGGACACTGGGCGCGGGCATCGGCCTCCAGCGGGTCACGGCCAATGTCGGCGGCGCGTCGGGCTCCCCGGTCACGTTCACCGCCGTGGTTCTCTTCTGAGCGCGAGTGTGGTGGCGGGAGCGCAACACTCATGGGCGGAGGGCCGGCTAACCGCTTGATGTTCAATCACCTGGGACGGGGCGTCGCGCCGCTCACCGGGCACATATCCTGCTTCTTCCGCGGCTTTCCTCGACTCGACATCCCGTGACCACGACCCGTCGTCGTCTGGCGTATTCGCTCTCGTTCGGACTCGCCGCGGCCTCCTCGGCCTGCGGCGGCGACGGCCTCGTGCTGCCCAACGAGTCGCGTCCCGCCTCCATCAGCGTCGTGAGCGGCGACGGCCAGTCCGCCGCCGCGGGAGCGGCGTTGGGCCAGCCGCTGGTGGTGAGCGTGGTGGATGCGCTCGACCGACCGGTCCAGGGCCAGACGGTGGCGTTCACCATCGACGCCGGCGGCGGTACGGTGGCGCCCGCCACCGCATCCACCGACGCCGACGGGCTCGCCTCCGCGAGCTGGACCCTGGGAGCCGTGGCCGGCACGCAGAGCGTCAAGGCGCAGGTGCAGGCCGCCGGGCTCCCCGCGCCGCTCCTCGTGGGCTTCACCGCCAGCGCGACGTCCGGGACCGGCGCCATCCTCGAGCCGGTGAGCGGCGACAATCAAACGGCCCCGGTCAAGTCCGCGCTCGCCGACTCGCTCGTGGTGCGCGTGACCGACGCGCTCCACAACCCGGTGGCCGGCGTCGAGGTGCAGTGGTCGGTGGACGGTGGTGGCTCCATCAGCCCCTTGACCGTGACGACCGGCGCCGACGGTCTGGCCGCGGCGGAGCGCGTGCTGGGGAGCGCTGCCGGGACCCAGACGGCCCAGGCCGTGGCGACCGGGCTCGCGCCCGTGACGTTCACCCACACGGCGGTCGCCGCCAACCCCACGGTGTTGCGCCTCGTCTCGGGCGACGGGCAGACCGGCTCCGTCGGCTCGCCGCTCGCCGAACCCGTGGTGGTGCGGCTCGAAGACGACAATGGGAACGGCGTAGGCGACAAGTCCGTCACCTTCGTGGTCGGCCCAGGCGCCGGCAGCACCAGCCCGGTGAACGCCACCACCGATCCCAACGGCTTCGCCTCCAGCGTCTGGACGCTGGGGTCGAGCCTCGGCGGGAAGACGCTGACGGCCATCTTCTCGGGCCTGCCGCCGGTGGCCTTCACCGCGACCGCCGTCGCCGCGACGCCCACGCAGCTCGCCTTCACCCGGCCCCCGCAGATCACGGCGGCCGGCGCGAGCTTCAGCCCGTCCATCCAGGTCACCGTGCAGGACGCCGCCGGCAACACCGTCACCGGCGCCAACGACGCGGTCACGCTCGCCATCGGCACCAATCCGGCGGGCGGCACGCTTTCCGGCACCGTGACGGTCAACGCGGTGAACGGCGTCGCGTCCTTCGGAAACGTCTCGATCGACCAGGTGGGCGCCGGCTACACGCTGACCGCGTCCGCCGCGGGGCTCGCCGGCGCCACGAGCCCGGCGTTCGACATCGTGCCCACTCAGGTAAATACGATCATCGTGATCACCAGCGACGCGCCCGACCCGTCGGTCATCGGCGTGCCGTTGACGGTCACCTGGAACCTGAACTCGTCCGGCACCGCGCCGATCACCGGCAACGTCACGGTGACGGTGAACGGAACCGCCGACACTTGCAGCGCGCCGGCCGCGCTGGGCGCCGGAAGTTGTGATGTGACCATCACCCAGACCGGCTCGCACCGCCTCACCGCCACCTTCCCGGGCGACGCGAACTACAGGAGCTCGACCGACATCGACGCGCACCAGGTGAAGGGGACGACGATCACGACCCTCGCGTCATCGGTGAACCCTTCGACCGTGGGCCAGAGCGTCACGCTGACGGCGCACGTTTCGCCCAGCGGCGGGAGTACGGGGAGTCCCGGCGGGCAGGTGCAGTTCCTCGAGGGGGCCACGGTGCTCGGTACCAGGAGCCTCAGCGGGGCGGGGGACGCGGCGCTCGACATCAGCTCGCTGGGGGAGGGGCTCCACTCGATTACCGCGGCCTACCAGGGCTCGACCACGTTCGAGGGCAGCACGTCGGCCGCGGTCGACCAGCAGGTGAACCCCGTTCCCAATGCCCCACCCAGCGCTGATGACGATGCGTATTCTGGGGATGAGGACGCGCCGCTCTCGGTCACCGCCGCGGCCGGCGTGTTGAAAGGGGACACGGATCCGAATGGCGACGCGTTGACCGCGGTGCTGGAGGCCGGCCCGGCCCATGCCGCGGCCTTTGCGCTTGCCGCCGATGGCTCGTTCAGCTACACTCCTGCCCCCGATTTCAACGGGAGCGACAGCTTTACCTATCATGCCAGCGACGGGTCGCTGTCCTCCGGGACGGCGACTGTAACGATCACCGTCGACCCGGTGAACGATGCCCCGAGCTTCGTTCCCGGTGGAAGCGTTTCGGTCAACGCGGCCGATGGCGCGGTCACCCAGGCATGGGCCACCGGCATGAGCGCGGGGCCGCCGGACGAGGCTGGTCAGACGCTGAACTTCATCACCACCGTCGATCCGCTGCACGCGGGGCTCTTTAGCGTGCAACCGAGCATCGCTGCCGATGGTACTCTGACGTTCACGCCCAGTGGGCTGCTTGGGACGGCCACCGTGACCGTGACGCTGCACGACGACGGCGGCATCGCCAACGGCGGCACTAACACGAGCGCGCCGCAGTCGTTCACGATCACGCTCAACTAGCGCAGCTTCGGGCGCCGCCGCGCCCTGTGACCTGTCTCATCGTCCGTCTCCCCCGGCTGGTGTAGCTTTCCGCTCGCTCAGTCCGCGCACCCTGTCATCCGATCCGCCGAGTCCTGTGCCGACCATTCGAACCGCCCTTTGCCTTCTCCCCGCGGTGGGCCTCCTGCTCAGTTGCGGCGGAGGCGATCTCGTGCTCCCCTCCGAAGGGGAGCCCGCCGCCATCACCGTCGTTCAGGGCGACGCCCAGGCCGGCCGCGTCGGCAGCACGCTGGCCGAGCCCGTGGTCGCGCGAGTGACCGACTCCCAGGGCCGGCCGGTCGCCGGGATCCCGGTGGCCTTCGCGTTCACGGGCGGGGTCGCGGCCAGCGTGGCGCCGGATACCGCGATGACCGATGCCGATGGCCGGGCTCCCTTCCAGGTCCTCCTCGGACCCCAGGTGGGTTCGGGGAGCGCGGAGGTGCGTGTGAGCGGGTCAGGGAGCGGCGCCCTCTCCGCACCGGTCCAGTTCACCGCCCTTCCGGCCAACGCGAACGAGCTGGTTGCGGTCTCCGGCGATAGCCAGTCGGCTCGGGTCGGCGGGACGCTGGCGGACCCGCTGGTGGTGCAGGTGACCGACGCGTTCGGCAACCCGATCGCGGGAGTGGACGTGGCCTGGACCGCGGTCGATGGTGGCAGCGTGAGCCAGGCGACGGTGCAGACGGGAGGCGACGGGCTCGCCTCGGTCGAGGTGACGCTCGGGCCCAACGCCGGCATCCAGCACACGACGGCGAGCGCGCCCGGGCTGGCCGGATCGCCGGTCACCTTCACCGCCACCGCGCTCCCGGGCGCGGCCACCACGCTCGAGGTCGTGTCGGGCGACGGACAGACCGCGCTGGTGGGGACCCCCGTCCCCGATCTGCTGGTCGTCCGCGCCCGCGATGCCGCCGGGAACCCCGTCGCGGGGCTGGGCGTCACCTGGCTGGTCACAGCGGGCGGCGGGAGTGTCGCGCCGCAGAACGGCACCACCGGCCAGGACGGCCAGGCGTCCACCAGTTGGACGCTGGGGACGGCGCCCGGGGCCAACACCGTCGCCGCGGTGATCTCCGGCGTGGGCACCGTCGAGTTCACCGCGACCGGTAATCCCGGCGCCCCGCCGGCGCTCTCGATCGAGACCCAGCCGCCCGCGACGGCCGTGCGCGGCCTGCCGCTGAGCCCTGCCCCCACCGTTCAGTTGCGTGAGCCCGACGGGAGCGTCCGCGCGCAGCCGGGTGTCCGGGTGAGCGTCAGGCTCGCCACCTCGGGCGGGACACTCCGCGGCAGCCTGACACGAACCACGGGGCCGAGCGGCCGCGCCGAGTTCAGCGGGCTGGTTCTCGAGGGGGCGCCGGGCACCTACGCGCTCGCCTTCTCCGCCCCGGGCTACGCCGGTGCCACCTCCGCCGGCATCGTGCTTGCCCGCGCGCCCAGCACCATCGAGATCACGTCCGACAAGCCGGACCCTTCCGCGCCCGGCGAGGCGGTGCAGGTGGCGTTCCGGGTGCAGTCCCCGGGCGGCGCGCCGGACGGCACGGTGCAGGTAACGGGTGACGATGGCTCGAGCTGCAGCGCGAATGTGGGCGCCGGCGCGTGCGCGCTGACGCTCACCGGCGTGGGCTCGCGGACGATCACCGCGACTTACTCCGGCAGCGCCGAGTTCGAGGGCGCGACGGACGCCGAGCCGCACGAGGTGCGGGCGGCGCCGCCTCCCGTGCCGAGCCCGACGACCTCCAAGGTTTTTGTGGGGAACCCCACGCTCCCACTCGGCGGGAGCACCCAGGTCACCGTGACCGTTCGCGATGCAGCCGGTGGAACGCTGCAGGGCGTGGCGGTGAGCGTCACCGGCTCGGGCGCGGGAAACACCATCACCCCCGCCTCGGCCACGACCGACGCGGGCGGTGCCGCCCGGTTCACCTTCGATGCCGGGGTCGCGGGCACGACGACACTCACCGCGGTGGCGGGCGGCGTCACGCTCGCGCAGCAGCCGTCGATCACCGTCCAGCGCGCGGAGACGAAGACGACCATCACCGCGGACACGCCGGATCCTTCCGCGCCGGGCGCGGTGGTCACCGTGACATTCAGCGTCACCAGCACCGCGGGAACGCCGACCGGCACGGTCAAGATCACCGCGAGCGGCGGCGATGAGACCTGCTCCGGCAGCGTGGCCGAGGGGAGCTGCGCGCTCACGCTCACCACCGTCGGCGATAGGACCCTCACCGCCACCTACTCGGGCGACGACAACTTCTCACCCAGCTCCGGCGTGGCGCCGCACAGCGTCGGCTCCCCAAGCCTGTCGATCCACAAGCAGCCGTCGAGCACCGCGACGAGCGGAGCGCCTTTCGGCACCCAGCCGGAGGTGGAGCTCGAGGACGCGAGCGGACACAAGCTCGGTCAGGCCGGCGTGGCCGTCACGGCGGCACTGGCACCCGGTGCCGGTGGCACCCTCTCGGGGACGCTCAGTCGGCTGACGGACAAGGACGGCCGCGCCGAGTTCAACGACCTTGCCATCACGGGTCCGGAGGGCTCGTATGCCATCGAGTTCAGCTCGCCCGGTTTCACATCCGTGACCTCGAGCACGATCACGCTGCAGCCCGCACCGCCGTCTCCGACTACGACCACCATCACGTCCGACCAGCCCGATCCCTCGGTGGCCGGGCTGCCGGTTCCCGTGAGCTTCACCGTCACGAGCCCCGCGGGCACCCCGGCTGGCAGCGTGGTCGTCACCGTGAGCGACGGCCCCGAGACCTGCTCCGGCAGCGTGGCCGACGGAGGCTGCATGCTCACGCTCGCCGTGCCTGGGCCCAGGACCATCACCGCCACCTTCAGCGGCGCGGGCTTCGCCGGCAGCTCGGATAACGAGGACCATCTGGTCGTCGGGATCGGTACCTCGACCTCTGCGTCGGCGCCGTGAGCGGCGTCGAAGTGCAATTCTTTTCATCATGCCGAGGCGCGGGCGACCACCGAGTGTGATCCGAGTCCTAGCCGAGGCGGCGTACGCGCGGTAGCGTCAATCCATGCCCGTGCCCAGCTCATGGTTCTGCCTCGCGTTCGCCGCGTCGCTCGTCGCGTGCGGCGGAGACCTCACGCTTCCCGCGACCCCGTCGGGTGGTGACGGGTCGCCCACCGGTCCCGAGTCGCCCCCGGGCGCCGCGGTGTCGGCGGGTGATGATCGTTACTCCACCAGAGAGGGCGACGACCACACGCTCTCGATTCCATCGCCGGGTGTGCTCGCGAACGACCTGGTCGAGGGCGTGCCCGGCGCGGGACTCCAGGCCCTCCTGGTGGAGGCGCCCGCGCACGGCCGCCTGGCGCTCCACGCCGACGGCTCGCTCGACTACACCCCCGATCCCGATTGGTTCGGCAGCGAGCGCTTCAGCTATCGTGCGGCGCTTGGGGGGGGCACTGCCGAGTCGGCGCCGGCGGAAGTCGTGGTCGAGGTGCAGAGCGTGAACGACGCGCCACGGTTTACTCCGGGGCCCGACCAGCGGGCCGAGGGCAAAGCGGATGCGCAGCAGGTCGAGCACTGGGCCGGCGACATTGTACCCGGCCCCGCCAACGAGTCGGACCAGCAGGTGAGCTTCGTCATTGAGGTGTTGTCGGGGAACAACGTCCTGAAGGGCACGCCCGTGATCAGCCCGACCGGTACGCTCACCTATCGGCCGTCGCACCACCACGGGAGTGCCACCATCGGGGTGCGCCTCCAGGACGACGGGGGCACGGCCAATGACGGCGCCGATAGCAGTCCGACGCACGTGCTGACGATATCGGTCGACGAGTAGCGGGCGTTCGTCGGTCGGATGACCGGGTCCTTTCGGTGTCCGGTGCACCGCGATACAATCCGGGTTCCCTCGGTCACTCGGTCCCTCCTCGGCGTGGTGCCATGATGCACCTGCTCCGTCGCCCCCTCGCGTCCATGGCGTTGCTGGCCCTCGTGGCCTGCGGCGGGGGAGACCTCACGCTCCCGAACGAGGGTCAGCCGGCGAACGTGTCGGTGGTCTCCGGCGACGGGCAGACGGGGACGATTCTCGAGCCGCTCCCCGACTCCCTTGTCGTCCAGGTGACCGACCGGTTCGGGAACCCCGTCCCCGGGGTCGAGGTCACCTGGGCCGCCGAAGGCGGGGGCGACGTCCAGCCGGCCACCGCCATCACCGGTAACGATGGCCGCGCGGCCACCCAGCGCATCCTCGGGAGCCAGCCGGGGAGCTACGGCACTACCGCCCTCGTCACGCTGCTGCCCGAGGACGTCGCCTCGTTCACCAACACCGCCGTCGCGGCCAAGCTGGTGCTGGTGACCCAGCCGGGCGCCACCGCCACCTCGGGCGCGGTAATCGACCCTCAGCCGGTGCTGCAGCTCCAGGATGCCGCCGGCAATCCCGCGGCGCGGCCGGGCGTCTCGGTCACCGTGCAGATCGCGTCGGGCGAGGGGACGCTTCGCGGCACCACCACCCAGACCAGCGATGCTACCGGGCAGGTCGCTTTCACCGACATCGCCATCGTGGGATCTCCCGGGGCGCGCACCCTCATCTTTGCGGCCTCCGGCTACGCGCCCGCCATCAGCACGCCGGTTTCGCTGGGAGTCGGCGCGCCGGCATCGGTCGCGCCGGCCGCCGGCGACGCGCAGAGCGCACCAGCCGGGACGGCGGTGCCGGTGGCACCTGCCGTGGTGGTGCGCGATGCGGCGGGTACGCCCGTGGCGGGCCTGCAAGTCAGCTTCGCGGTCGCATCGGGCGGGGGGAGCGTCACCGGCAGCGATGCGGTCACCGACGCCAGCGGCGTCGCCACGGTCGGGCGCTGGACCCTTGGCGGGAGCGTGGGCGGCAACACGCTCCGTGCCACGGTGGCGGCGGACAACGTGACCGGCAATCCGGTGGTCTTCACCGCGACCGCGGTCCCCGGGGCGCCGAGCGCGGACAAGAGCTCCGTCTCCGCCTCGCCCGGAACGATTCCGGCGTCGGCCGGGGCGGACGGCAGCGACATCACCGTGATCGTGCGCGACAGCCGAGGCAACCCGCTCCCCGCGCAGGCCGTCACGCTCGACGCCACGGGCGACGGGGTAAGCTTGACCCAGCCGGGGCCGACGGACGCCTCCGGCACCACCACCGGCCGCTTCACCGCGACCACGGCGGGGGAACACACGATCTCGGCGACCGTGGCCGGAACGACGATCGGCAGGGCCACCGTCACCGTATTACCGGGAACCCCGCTGGCCTCCGCGAGCGCCGCGACCGTGCCGGCCGGCACGGCAGGCGCGCCGACGCAGATCGAGGTGACGCTGAAGGACCAGTTCGGCAACCCGGTGCCCGGCGCGGCGGGGCAGATCACCGTGGCGGTGTCAGGCGCCAACCCAGCCAGCCCGGAAATCGAGGATCGCGGCGGCGGCGCCTATCGCGCCAGCTATCGGCCGGTGCACACCGGCGTGGATCAGGTGGACGTGCGCGTCGGCGGGCAGGCCGTGCCGGGGAGCCCGTTCGCGAGCGCCGTGGCGCCGGGCGCGCCGGATCCCGCGAGGACCACCGCCGACGTCCCGGACGGCACCTTCGGGCAGGCCATGGAGTTCGTGGTGCACGTCGCGGACAGCGAGGGCAATCCGGTCGGGCACGGCGGAGACCAGGTAGCGGTGACGGTTCAGGGCGTGAACGACGGCGCCCGGCCAGTGCAGGACGCTGGCGACGGCAACTATCACGCCGCTTGGCGCCCGTTCGTGTTCGGCAACTTCCAGGTGCAGATCACGTTGAACGGGGTCCCCATCGCCGGGAGCCCGTTCACCACCAGGATCGATTTCTTCCGGTAGGTCAGGGGCGGGCGCGGTTGATTCCCCCCTCCCCGCCGGCTATTTTGCTGCGCTGCGCCCTGGTGGTGAAACTGGTAGACACGCTATCTTGAGGGGGTAGTGCCGAAAGGCGTCGCGGTTCGAATCCGCGCCAGGGCATGACCTTCGGGGGCACCGGCGTGTGCCCCCGCGCTGTTGATCGGCCACTGTAGCTCAGTGGTAGAGCACTCGATTCGTAATCGAGCGGTCGTCGGTTCAAGTCCGACCAGTGGCTCTCGCTCCGTCCCACCCCGCACGGCGCCCCCGATTCCGGTGGCGCCGTCCGTGTCTCCGGCCCATGGCGATCCATCCCCGAGCGCAGCTACTATCCACGGTCCCCGTCTCATCCCCAGTGCCGCCGACCGTGTGCCCGGCGCATGCCGAGAGTGACCGTGCCGGACGATAGCCCGGAGCCCGCGATCGAGCTTCCCGCCACCGACGCTCCGCCGAATGGTGGAGTGATGGGCCGTCTCATCCGGCAGAAGGACTGGTCGGCCACACCCCTCGGGCCGCTCCAGGCATGGCCTCAGAGCCTCCGCACGGCCGTGGGCATCTGCACCGAATCGCGCTACCCGATGGCGATCTGGTGGGGGCACGGCATCGTTCAGCTCTACAACGACGGCTACATCCCGGTGCTCGGCGCCAAACACCCGCACGCGCTCGGGCAGCAGCGGCCGCGAGTGCTGGGCCGAAATCTGGGAACTGGTCGGCCCGTTCTACACCCAGGTCATGGTGCGGGGTGAGCCCACCTGGTCGGACGACCTGCTGCTCCCGATGGATCGGTACGGGTACGTCGAGGAGACGTACTTCACCTTCTCCTACAGCCCCATCCGCGACGAGTCGGGCGGTGTCGGTGGCATGCTCATCACCTGCGCCGAAACGACCCCGCGCGTGGTCGGCGAGCGCCGGCTGGGAACGCTTCGCGATCTCGGCGCGCGCACCGGTGCCGCGCGGACGGTTCCCGACGCGTGCGACCTCGCGATGGGTATCCTGGCGCAGAACGCGGCCGACGTGCCGGCGGCGGCGCTCGTATCTGCTCGACCCGGCCACGCCGATCGCCAGGCTTGCGGGACGAGCCGGTCCCCCCGAGGCGCTCCCGCTCGCCCGGGCGGCGCTGGACGTGTCCGCCGCCTCGCCGTCGCCGCTGGCCCGGGTGTTCGAGACCGGCCAGGCCGCGGTGCTGCACCCGGAGGGCTCGGCCGAGCTGATCGTGCTGCCGCTGGCGGGCGCGGCCCGGACGACTCCGGTCGGTGTCCTGCTCGCGGCGGCCAACTCGCGCCGCCGCCTGGACGACTCCTATCGCGGATTCTTCGAGCTCATCGCGGGCCACATCGCGAGCGCCATCGCCAACGCGCGGGCGTACGAGGAGGCGGAGCGGCGCGCCGAGGCGCTGGCCGAGCTGGATCGGGCCAAGACGGCATTCTTCAGCAACGTGAGCCACGAGTTCCGGACGCCGCTGACGCTGCTGCTCGGTCCGCTGGAAGACGCCCTGCTCGACGCCCGCGAGCCGCTGCCCGCGCGCCAGCGCGACCGGGTGGAGGTGGCGCACCGGAACAGTCTGCGGCTGCTGCGGCTGGTGAACACGCTGCTGGACTTGGCCCGGCTCGAGGCGGGCCGGATGGAAGCGGCGTTCGAGCCGGCGGACCTTGCCGCCCTGACGGCGGACCTCGCCAGCGGCTTCCGTTCCGCCGCGGAGCGGGCGGGGCTCCGCTTCACGGTGGAATGCCCGCCGCTGACCGAGCCGGTGTTCGTCGATCGGGACATGTGGGAGAAGATCGTCCTCAACCTGCTCAGCAACGCGCTCAAGTTCACGGTCGGCGGCGAGATCGGGGTGCGGCTGCGCCGCTCACCGGATCGGTGCGGCTCGAGGTGCGCGACACCGGCACCGGGATTCCCGCGGATGAGCTGCCGCGCATCTTCGAGCGCTTCCACCGCGTGCGTGAGGCGCGTGGCTCGAACGCTCGAAGGGACCGGCATCGGGCTGGCGCTGGTGCAGGAGCTGGTGAAGCTGCACGGCGGCGCCGATCGAGGTCGCCAGCATCCCGTCGCGAAGGCAGCACGTTCCGCGTCATCCTGCGCACGGGTCGCGCGCACCTGCCGGACGATCAGATCGGCGAGCCGGGTGGGCGTCCGGCCCGGCGCCATCGGCCCGGCCGCGTACGTCGAGGAGGCGCTCCGGTGGCTCCCGGGCGAGGCGCCCGGCCTCGCGGGCGACAGGGCGCGCCGCGATCGTGCTGGCCGACGACAACGCCGACATGCGCGAGTACGTCGTGCGCCTGCTCGGCGAGGGATGGCGGGTCGAGGCCGTGGTGGACGGACGCGAGGCGCTGGAGGCGGTCCGCCGCGAGCTGCCGGACCTGGTCATCTCCGACGTCATGATGCCCGGGCTGGACGGCTTCGCGCTGCTTGCGGCGCTCCGGGCGGACACCCGCACCCGCTCGCTGCCGGTGATCCTGCTCTCGGCCCGGGCGGGCGAGGAGGCGCGCGTCGAGGGTCTGCGCGGCCGGCGCCGACGACTACCTGGTCAAGCCCTTCACCGCGCGCGAGCTCCTCGCCCGGGTCGAGTCCATGCTCGCGCTGGCGCGGGTGCGCCGCGAGTCGGAAGCGGCGGTCCGCGCGAGCGAGGAGCGGTACCGGGCGTTCGTCGAGCTGACTTCCGACGCGGTGTGGCGGATCGAGCTCGAAGCGCCGGTGCCGGTGACGCTCTCGGCGGACGAGCAGATCGACCGGATCTATCAGCATGCCTGGCTCGCCGAGTGCAACGACGCCATGGCGCACATGTACGGCGTGGTCTCCGCGGCCGAGCTGACCGGCGCGCGCCTTGTCGACCTGCTGCCCCGCACCGATCCGGCCAACCTGGCCTACCTGCACGCCTTTATCGCGAACGGCTATCGCCTCATCGACGCCGAGTCCAACGAGGTCGGGCTCGACGGCCGCCCGCGCTACTTCGTGAACAACCTGTTCGGCATCGTGGACGACGGCGGCCTCGCCCGCGTCTGGGGCTCCCAGCGGGACATCACGGAGCGCCGCCGGACGCTGGAGCGGCTGCAGCGCGCCCAGCGGATGGAGTCGGTTGGAAAGCTGGCGGGTGGGATCGCGCACGAGGTGAACAACATGATGTCCGTCGTGCTCGGCTGCTCGGAATTCGTGCTCCGCCGCCCCGACCTCCACCCCGCGGTGCGCGCCGACGTCGAGCAGGTGCGCGCAGGCCGCCGAGCGCTCGGCCGCCATCACGGCCCAGCTCCTCGCGTTCGGCCGCCGGCAGATGCTGCAGCCGGTGCCGCTCGACCTCAACGCCGTCGTGCGTGAGCTGGAGCCGGTCCTCCGCCGGACGCTGGGGGAGAGCACGGCCGTCGAGCTCCGACTCGGCTCACTCAGGCCCGTCCTCGCCGACCGCGGCCAGCTCCAGCAGGTGCTCGTCAATCTGGCCCTCAACGCGCGGGATGCCATGCCGCTCGGCGGCCGGCTCACGGTCGAGACCGCGGCGGCCGAGCTCGCCGAGGCGGATGCCGCCGAGCACCCCGAGGTCCGCCTCCGATTCGGACCCACGCCCTGCTGCGCGTGAGCGACACGGGCCACGGCATGGACCGGGAGACGGCAAGTCACGTCTTCGAGCCGTTCTTCACGACCAAGGGCGTGGGCAAGGGTACCGGGCTCGGCCTCTCGACCGTGTACGGCATCGTGAAGCAGTCGGACGGCTACGTGTGGCTGGATTCCGAGCCCGGCCAGGGGACCACGTTCCGGATCTACCTTCCCCTGGCCGAGTCGCCGCTCGCGGTTGAGAGCGTCACCGCCGAGCATGCCGCGCGGGGCGACGAGACCGTCCTGGTGGTCGAGGACGAGGCGTTGGTGCGAAGTCTCGCCGTGCGCGCGCTCGAGGGACAGGGCTATGCGGTCCTGGTGGCGGAGAGCGGGGAAGCGGCGCTCGAGCTGCTGGACGGCCGTCCCGGCCGGGTGCACCTCGTCGTGAGCGATGTCGCCATGACCGGAATCGGCGGGCGCGAGCTCGGCCGCCGGCTGGCTCAAGCGCATCCGGACCTGCCGGTACTCTACATGAGTGGCTATCCGGCCGACGAGGCCGTGCGGAACGGGCTCCTGGAGGAACAGCGGCCCTTCATTCAGAAACCGTTCGCGCCGGATGCGCTCGCGAACGCGGTGCGGGGGCTGCTCGATCGAGCCATCGCGCGTCGGGCTCAGGCGTAGACCGTCACGCCCGTCGCCTTGAACGTGGCAAAGACCGGCAGCCCTTCCCGCAGCGCCAGCGACCCGACCGCCTCCCGCGTCACCTCCGCCACCAGCATCGGCCGGGTGCCCAGGACCACCCGCACCCGCTCACCCGCCGGCGCCTCCGGCACCAGCTCGACGATCGGACCATGGAAGACGTTCTGGGCGCTCCCTCCGGGTGCTCGCGGTAGAGCGTGATCTCCCGCGGACTCACCGTCAGGAACACGTCGCCGGGGCCCGGGAGGCTGGACACCGCGATCTCCCCCTCCGCGGTCCGGACCGATGCCGAGTCGCGTTCGCGTGGCGTTCCCCGCTGGCCGACAAACAGATTAGTCCCCATCAGCTCCGCCACGAACGACGAGCGCGGGTAGCGGAGCAGCTCCTCCCGCGGACCCGCCTGGGACACCCTGCCTCGCTCGAGCACCACGATGCGGTCGCCGAAGACCAGCGCCTCCAGCGGGCTGTGCGTCACGTAGAGTGTGATGCACGGGAGCCGCGCGAGCAGCTTGCGAAGCTCGGTGCGCACGGTGCCGCGGGTCCGCAGGTCGAGCGCGGCTAGGGGCTCGTCGAGCAGCAGCAGGCGCGGCGCCGGTGCCAGTGCCCGCGCGAGCGCCACCCGCTGCTGCTCCCCGCCCGAGAGCTGGTGCGGGCGTCGCTGGCCCAGCTCCGCTACGCCGGCCGTGGCCAGCGCGCCCCGCACGCGCTCGCGCCGGATGGCCGGCGGCAGCCGACGATCGCCCAGGCCGAAGGCCACGTTCTCCGCCACGCTGAGATGCGGGAAGAGCGCGTAGTCCTGCGGGACGTAGCCCACGTCGCGGCGCCACGGCGGGAGCAGAAGGGCGCGCTCCGTGTCCACCCAGGGACGGCCGTCAACCGTCACCATCCCGTGCGCCGGGCGATCGAGGCCCGCCAGCAGCCGCAGGACCGAGGTCTTGCCCGCGCCGCTCTCGCCCACGAGCACGGTGGTGGTGCCCGGCTCGGCAGCAAGATCGACGTCGAGCGCGAACTCGCCGCGGCGGTCGAGCGAGCCGGGCGGCGAGCGACGGACCAGGACGGAGAACGAGGACGGAGACGCCGAGCAGCAGCACCGAGAGTGCGACGGCAGCCTCCAGGTCGGTCTGCAGTGCGAGATAGACGGCGAGCGGCATCGTCTGGGTGACCCCGGGAAGATTGCCCGCGAAGGTGATGGTGGCGCCGAACTCGCCCAGCGCCCGCGCCCAGCTCATGGCCGCGCCGCCGAGGAGGGAGGGCAGCGCAAGCGGGAGCATCACCCGCGCGAAGGTGCGCGCCGGCGGGCTCCGCAGGGTCGAGGCCAAGTCGAGGTACCGGCGGTCCACGTCCGCGAGCCCGGTGCGCGCGGCGCCCACGAAGAAAGGCGCGGAGACGAACGCCTGTGCCACCACGACGCCCAGCGTGGTGAACGGCAGCGTGAGGCCCACGCCGCGCAGCACGCCGCCCGCGAGCCCGGCGCGGCCGAACGCGGCCAGCAGGGCCACCCCGGCGACGGTGGGCGGCAGCACCAGCGGCAGATCGACCAGGAGCTCCACCACGCGCTTGCCGGGGAACCGGCGCGTGGCGAGCAGGTAGGCGAGCGGCAGGCCCAGCGCCACGACGAGCGCCGTCGCGCCCGCGCTCGTGATCAGGCTCAGGCGAAGCGCGTCCAGCACCAGCGGCTCGCGCAGCCGCTGCACGAGCGCCCCCGGAGGCACCCGGAGCACCAGCGCGGCCAGCGGCAGCACCAGCAGCACGAGCAGCCCGGCCGCGGCACCGGCCACGAGCAGCCGCAGAAGCTGGGCGCGAACCTCCCTCACGGCGCCCGGGCGGACAGTAGCCCATGACGCTCGAGCACGCGCTGGCCCTCGGCGCCGAGAGCCGCGTCCACGAATGCCCGGGCGTCCGCCGGGTTGCCCGCCGCGGCGAGGACGGCGATCGGATACTCCGCCACCACGTTCTGCGCTGCCGGGATCTCGAGCATCCGGACGCGCCGGGCCATCGCCGGCGTCACATCCGACCGGTAGGCCAGCCCCGCGTCCGCCTCGCCCAGTTCTACCCTGGCCACCACGGCTCTCACGTTCTCTTCGTTCGACACCACGTTGGCGAGCGCATCGCGCGTGAAGCCGGCGGCAAAGCCCGGCGCCTCGCCAAGGCGCGCGAGCACCTCGCGGGCGTACCGCCCCGCCGGCACCACCTCGGCCGCGAGCACCAGCTTGACGCCGGGCCGCGCGAGATCCTGGGAGTCGCTCGATCCGTCGCCGGATTGGACGTGGGCACCACGACCACCAGCCGGTTCCGGGCGAACACCTCGGCACGCCCGCGACCAATCTCCGGTCCAGCGCGAAGCGCATCCAGCGCTCGTCGGCCGACGCGAAGACGTCGGCCGGGGCTCCGAGCTCGAGTTGCGCCGCGAGCTGCTGCGAGCCCGCGAAGTTGAACCGGATCGAGAGGCCCGGCCGGCTCCGCTCCACCAGGGTGCCGAGCTCGCCGAAGGCGTCGCCCAGTGATGCGGCGGCGAAGACGGTGAGCGTCCGGGATGCCGGTGCCCGGGGTGGCACGAGCCCGAGCGCGAGCAGGGCCAGGAACCCGGCCTTCACGGCGCGCCCGCGCCTCGGCCGAGCATGACCTCGGTGGACTTGATCAGCGCGAACACCTCATCCCCCGCTGCCAGCCCGAGCCGCTCGGCCGACCCGCGCGTGATGACCGAGACCAGCTCCTGCTCACCCACCCGCAGGAGGACCTCCGCCATGACGCCGTCGATGGTGACCGACAGCACGCGGCAGCGAAGCTGGTTCCGGGCGCTGATGTCGAGCCCCGGCCGCGGATGCTCCCCGGACCGCCCAGGCCAAGCAGCCGTTCGAGGTCGCGCCGCTCGAATAGCCACTTCCGGCCGATGCGCCGGCCCGGAAGCTTGCCGCCGCGCGCGAGGGCCTGAACCCGTTTGGCGTTGAGATGAAGCAGGTCGGCTGCTTGCTCGGCGCTCAGAAGTTCCATAAGTGCCTCTATGGTACTTGAGCGTACGCATTCGGGCTAGTGAGGAACCGCAGCTGGCGCCTTCAGTCCGTATGTCGCTCGAATCGGACGAAGACGTGGATGATGATCAACTGCAGCACCGTGGCCCCCGCGGCCAGGAGGAAGTGGCCCAGCCCCGCCGCGATCCCGATGGCCGCCGTGGACCAGATGGATCCGGCCGTGGTCAGGCCGGACACCCGGCCCTCGGATTTGGTGATCAAGCCGCCGCCCAGGAATCCGACCCCGATGGCAATCGCCTGGATCACCCGGATCGGATCGGGCCGGATCGCCTGATCGCCACTCCGGGCGTCGATGACGGCGATGGCGCCAAGTGCGGTGTAGAGCGCCGCGGCCAGGGCGACCAGCATGTGGGTCCGGAGGCCTGCCGACTTGCCGGCCTGCTCCCGCTCCCAACCCAGTGGCGCCGCGAGCGCGGCGGCCACGACCAGTCGAAGCAGAAGCAGCCCCTCCGCATCGAGGTTCGGGGTCGGGATCGAAGGGGTCAGCATGGGCAGGATCGATGGTTCGGGCATCGCGGAGTTGTCGGCATCGGCGCTCCTGAAGGTCCGCCCTCAGGCTACCCGATTCGGACCCCCGCGGCTGTGCCCCGGGGCACTGGAGTGTACAGCACTGACGCCCGGTTCAGCTCCCGCGCCCGGTCGTCAGCAGCTCGCGGAGCGGATGCCTCCGGAAGATGGGCTGCAGCGCAAAGTAGCGCGCCATGAGCCGAGTCCCGGGCACCAGCAGATCGTAGTGGTCGAGCGTGGCGGTCTGGGCCACCGGGTCGCGTGTGGCGGCGGTCGTGAGGAGGAAGTGCACGGCGAACGCCGCCGCCTCCGCCTGCTGCTCGCGCGGGTTGCCGTAGCCGTAGCGCTTCGGGTCCCGGATGGGTGCAACCCCGCGCCAGAGCGTGGTGAGCTGCGCGCCGGAGCGCGCTTGCCAGCGGTGCGCCAGCTCGTGCGCCAGGGTGTGCCGGAGCTGCGCGATGCTCGCCATGCCGGCCGGGTCGAGCGCCAGCGAGTCCCGGGTGGCGATGTACTCGCCGAGCCGCCCTGCGGCTCGCCCGCGCTCGCCGACGAGACCCGCGGCCCGCGCCGGCCGACCGAAGATCGCGTACAGCGTGTCGGCGTACGCGCCGGCCACGACGGAGCCTACGAGGCGGCGCGCCGCGGGACCGTCGGCATCGTCCACCAGCGCTCGCTCACCGCGCCACTCCCGGGATGCAAGACTGTCGAGCCAAGCGGGGTGGCGTGCCACGTCCACGAGGGGCCCGGGCGCGTCGGTCTCGAAGACCCCTCCATCCACTCGGAACAGGTACGCCGGGGTGCCGAGCCCCTCATCCACGTACGCCAGTGAAATGGCCGACGCGCGCCACCGGCCGGCCGGCGACGCCCGCACCGGTCCCACCACCGGGAGCACGGCGGTGTAGCGGCCGTCGATCGAGCGGAACACCAGGCCGGTGTCGGTCACGAGCATGACGCCGGCGAGCGGCGGCAGTCCGCGGGGCGAGAGGTAGCCGATCACCATGGCGCCCAGTGCGGCGCGGCCACCGCGCTCAGCGCCCCGCGAATCGGCGAGCCGGACGCGCAGCGTGTCTTCCCGGCCAGCCATGGCGGCGTAACCCGGCTCGGCCGGCGCGCGGAGCGCGATTGCGCCGGTCAGTGCGAGTGTCGCGAGTGCGGCCGAGACCAGCGCGGGGCGCGCCGTCAACGCTGGGCCAGGCTCCCTCCGTCGGCCGCCGTGGGGGCTTCCGCGGCGCTCACCGGATCGACCCAGGTCGACTGGATGAGCAGAAAGGTGAGTGCCAGGATCAGGAACAGCATCGAGCCGAGGACCGCGAACGCGGTCCGCTCGGAGACCGGCGCTGCCGGCGCGGCGGGGGAGGTCGCGGGGACGGCTGGGGCGGAGACGCTGCTGTCGGCGGACACGATGGGGTCTCGTTGGGCCTGCGGGTGAAGGGTGAGTGACGTCAGCCGGGGATGCGGAGCCTGGTCCCGGCGCGGAGTGCCTGATCGACGGGCAGCGCGTTCACCCGGCGGATCGAGCGGACCGTCGTGTGGTACTTCCGGGCGATGCCGCTCAGGGTCTCACCGCGGCGCACCCGGTGCAGGGTGGCCGCTGCCGGTCTCACCCGCTCGGCGCTCAGCGTGCCCGTGGCGCGCATGGCCAGCGCGGAGGGCACCCCGACGGCCGGGATGACGAGCCGCGCTCCCCTGCTGACTCGGGTTCCCTGGAGCCGCGGGTTAGCCGCCTGGATCTCGCGCGTGGGCAGGTGGTAGCGCCCCGCGATGGCCGACAGCCGCTCGCGGCGGTGAGCGACGAAGCTGAGGTAATGCACCCGGGCCTTCGGACTCAGCTTCGCGTACCGGGTGGCGACCTGTGTGCCGGTCCCCTCTGGCAGCCGGATGACCATCGTGGCGCGAGGCGGCGTGACCAGCCGGAGATACTGCGGGTTGAGCTCCTGCAGTTCGCCGAGGCGGGTGTCCGCCAGCCGGGCGATGACGTCGAGTCCGGTGGCATCGGTGACCACCAGCGAGTCGTAGGTGAAGGGTGCCGGGACGGAGATGGGGAACCCGTAGCGCAGCGGATCCTTCGCGATGATGGCCGCGGCGATGAGCTTGGGCACGTAGTCCTGGGTCTCGGCCGCCAGCAGATCGGTCGAGGCCAGACGAAAGAACGCGGCGTCGCTGGTCGGGTCTGACGGGGGCACCGCCTCCGCGTCGGCCCCGGCCTCCTCGGCATCGGCGAGTGCCGCGCTGCTGTCATCGGCGGATGGGGAATCATCCGGGAGGTCGGCGGTGTCGGCCGGCGACTGCTCGGCAGGCGTCTCCCACTCGAGCTTGCCGAGGCTGCGGGAGACCTTGCCGGCGCCGGCGTTGTAGGCGGCGGCGGCCAGATAGAGCGAGCCGAATCGCCCGCGCAGGTCGCGCAGGTGGCGCGCGGCCGCGTCGGTGGCCTTTACCGGATCGCGCCGCTCGTCCACCCAGGAGTCCACGCGGAGGCCGTATCCCTGGCCGGTGGGACGCATGAACTGCCACATTCCCACGGCAAAGGAGCGGCTCACCGCCTGGCTCGAGTAGCCGCTCTCGATCAGCGCGAGGTAGCCGAGATCGCCGGGGAGCCCCTCAGCCTGAAACCGCGCGCGGATCATCGGCTCGAATCGCGCGGCCCGGGCGAGAAAGATCTCCATCCGCCCACGCGCCGGGCCCTGGAAATAATCGAGGTAGTAGCGGACCCGCGGGTGCGAGGCGTAGGACTGAACGTCGATGTCCCAGCTCACGCCGCGCGCGTCGAACGCGGGAACGACGGCGTCGTCCGGCGTCGCCGCGGCCAGGTCGTTGAGCACGACGGCGTCCGCCGCCGGGCTCTCGTGGGTCGGTGCGCCTGGATCGAAGAGGGAAAGCAGGGAATCGTTGATGCCGGCGGTCATCGGTGCCATGGCCGGAGCCGGGGGCAGTCCGGTTGCGCAGGCCGCCAATCCCGCGAGCGTACAGGCGAGGAACAGTCGCGTCATGCGGCGCGTATCGGGGGCTGCGGGGTTGCGGATGGACGGAGATTGCGGCGGAAGCTACGCACGAAATGGGCCGCCTGGCGGCCGCGCGAAAGTGTCGACGAGACAATCGTTTGAGCGCGCTCGATGGCGGGGGCGCGTACCGTCCCTCACGCAAAAACTCGGGGCGATGGCAAAACGCGTCCTGCCGCCGGGAACCGATGCAGTCCTCCAATCGAAACGAAGGGGGCGTACCCAAAGGCACGCCCCCTCCACTTCGTTCAGCGGGGTGACTCGCTCACCCGCGCCGCGTCAGGCTGCGGACTGCCCGCGGTTGGCTTTCCGCGTCTCGACCTGCCGCTTGAGCCAGTCGATCTGATCCTTGATGGTCTGCCGGGTGGCCTTGCTGGCCAGCCACTCGAGCGCACGGCGGCGCTCTTCCTCGCTGAACACCGGCGACTCGGCGAGCCGCTGGTAGAAGGCCACCTGCTTCTCGGTCGGGGCGTACGGCCCGACGCGAGCGACGACTTCCGCAGACGACGCGGGTGCCGCCGCGGGCGCGCTCGCGGTGCGCTCGACGGGGGCCTCGGCGGCGGCCGGCACCGGAGGTACGGGCGCGGACGGTTGCGCCTTGGAGATGCCGCGCAGCGTGCCGGGCTGCGCTTCCACCACCCGCGTCTGCCCGCCCTGCCGCGCGCTCGCGATGACCTGGGCGCGCACGTTGCCCGGAATCAGCCGGAAGCGGGCATTCCGCGCCGCCTTCATGGCACCCTCCTCGTACCAGTGAGGGTTGAGCTGGCGCCCGCGCTGGACGCTGATCTCTTCGCCCGCCAGAATCTGGCGGACGAAATCGCGGATGGCGGGCTCGCTGAAGTTTTCCGCCATCCACGCCAGGTAGTCCCGGCCTTCGGCGCTGGCGAGCAGCTCGCGGTAGGTGCGGCCCCGGTACTTCTTGCTGGGCACTCGGGCATCGAGATCGAGCTGGGCCGGCTCGTAGTAGAGCGGCTGGCGCTTGACGCCGATGACCTGGTCGAGCCGGACCTCCTGCCCGGCCGGTGACACCGCAAACCGCGCGGCCTTGACCTTGAAGAGCGCTTCGCGGTCTTCGCCCTCGCCGATGACTTCGTACTGCAGGTCTTCCTCGCGAATCACCTGACCCTGCGACGACCAGCGCCATGCAGCACTCATCGACGCCGGTCTTCGAGAGCCCGACGACCTCCTGGCCCCCTTCCTTCACCACGTAGACCAGGTCCGTGCCGGCGACGCCCTCCAGCTCCTTGCGGAGCGCCTCTTCGTCCATCCGGTCCATCAACTGAAATGGATCCCATGGCTGCGGTGCTGGCACCGCCGTATCCGCGGGATTCGGCATCGTTTCCGCCATGTGCCTCGTTCTCCTGATTCCTGTGCATGGGACCGCCGACGAGCGGCCCCTCCGGGTCCAACGGCTCGCGAAAACGCGGCACGTTTGCGTTGTCGATGACCGGGTGGTCAAGTTCGACGTAAGTTACAAGATAGCAATTGTTTAGCTGCTGTCAACAGGGGCTAAGCTGGTCGGCGCAACGAGTTACATCGGCGTTTGTTCGGGGGGATAACGGTGGCGAAGCGGGCCGAAAAGTCGAGGGGGGCCGGTATCCTCCGGCCCCCCTCACGGCCCCGCTGCTGGTGCACAGCTTACTCATCGCCCTGTTGTTTCTTGTAGAGCCAGTATTCCGGGCCGGCCAGATTCTCCGGCCATTCACCCAGGTGGAGCTCCCCACGCCAGGCCTCGATCTCGGCGGGCTCCCATCCCCGTCCGGCGTGTCCCAGGGGAGGTCTCCATCCCCCTCCCATGGGTCGCCCATCCTCAGGCTCATAGTCCGACCCTCCGCTCAGGCGTGGGTGGCAACCGGCCAGTGCCCACGTGCGCAAATGCCGGGCCGCGGCCGATTCGCCAGCGCCGCGGCCGTCGCGGGCGATGCGGCGTCACCCGTGGAGCAGGCTGGGGCGATACTCGCGTCGTACCACGCTGCAGGCCGACCGCAGTCGCGCGAGAATGCGAGCCAGGCTCCGAGTGCCGCCGGAGTCGCCTATCCGCCCCCGGCGTCCGGGGGCTACAATTCGGCCTCGCATTCCGGGACGTAGCGCAGTCCGGTAGCGCACTGCAATGGGGTTGCAGGGGTCGCGGGTTCAAATCCCGCCGTCCCGATGATCGGACTGGGCCGACCTGACGGGTCGGCCTCATCGATTGCACCTGAGGCCCGTCTCGACCTCACTCACTTCGACGGACTCCCATGCGTCACTTTCTCCCTCGTCGCCCTTCTCGCCCTGCTGGCCGCCTGCGGCTCCCGCGGCGAGCGCCGGCGCTGCCGGCTTCGCCGCCGAGCTGGGCGTGGACACGACCCGATGACCCGGACGCCGTCGGGTTCTGCGTACAGGACGTGGCGGTGGGGCAGGGCCCCGAGGCGACGCCGGGCGGACCGTCACCGTCCACTACACCGGCTGGCTCCCGAACGGGAAGAAGTTCGATAGCAGCCGGGACCGCGGCGAGCCCTTCGCGTTCACGCTCGGAGCGGGCCAGGTCATTGCGGGGTGGGACGAGGGAGTGAAGGGGATGAAGGTCGGGCGGACGGCGCAAGCTGGTGATTCCGCCCGAGCTGGCCTATGGCGAGGCGGGGGCGCCGCCCGATATTCCGCCCGGTGCCACGCTGGTCTTCGACGTCGAGCTGCTCGAGGCGTTGACCGTTGACTCAGCTGCATCGCTACGAGAGTTCCAGCGCCCGGCAGACCCCGGGCGTCTCCGATGATCAGGCTAGTTCTCGGCCGGCCGCAGGACGATCTCGATGCCGCGCGCGCCGTCCTCCGGCCCGCGATGGCCTCG
Source organism: uncultured Gemmatimonadales bacterium (assembly GCA_963831425.1). Taxonomy (GTDB): domain Bacteria; phylum Gemmatimonadota; class Gemmatimonadetes; order Gemmatimonadales; family GWC2-71-9; genus CAVVWJ01. Next base: position 103,709 of record CAWHQC010000010.1, read on the forward strand.
GTCGGAGCGGTCGCGACCTCCCACCGGCCCGACAGCAGAAACTCCTCCAGCGGCACGGTGACCTGATACCGCTGCGGTCGGCGAACCCGCACGAAGAACTCGCCGTGCGAGTTGGTGAAGGCCATCTCACTGCCCAGGCTCGATCGCGGCGCCCTCCACCGGGGCCCCGTCCTCGTCGCGCACCACACCCCGCACCACGTACCGGCCGAGGCTCTGCCCGATCTGCTGGGGCTGCACGCCGCCGAACGCCCCCATGTACAGGAACGTGCTGCCGGACGCGGAGTAGTCCACCGAGCCGTCGGGGAGCACATAGGTGCCGAGGTTGGTGGAGTAGCGTCCGAGCTGGAGGCGCGCGGTGAGATTGAGCGTGCTGCGAAACGGGTTGAACGGCTGGAACGGCTGGTGCACGATCTGATAGTCCACGCCGAACTCGCCGAGCGCGGTGATCAGGTTCGCCCCGAAGAGGATGGTGGGCCGGCGGTCGTGGAGCGAGAGCTGCTGCATGAGCCTGAGGCGCGGCGACACGCGCCAGCGAAGGTTGAGAATCGGCGTCGTGCTCGCGGGCTGGCCCGTCGGGCGGCTCTGCAGCAGGAACATTTCCGCGTCGAGCCACGGCGTCACCCCGCGCCCGACGGCAACGTAGGAGCTCAGGTTGCTGATGCCCTCCGAGCGTGAGTCGTACAGCCCGCCCGTCAGCCGCACTTCGCGCAGCCGCCCGCTGGCGAAGGCGGTATTGCCGGTCGCCCGCATCGGCGCGGCCCCGTCGGCGGAGTCCTGCAGGAAGTGCTGCCGCGCGACGCCCACCTGGAACGCGGAGCCCAGGTCATACGTGAGCGAGATGTTTTCCCGCTCGGACTCGGTCTGCGTGGGCCCCGGGACGTCCGCCCGGCGGAACCGGTCGGGATTCCAGGCGTAGAGCGCCTTGGCTTCCAGGGCGCCTCGGCGCGCGGTCACCGCGCCGGCGGCGTAGGGGCTGCCCGCGCCGGTGCCCGCCACCAGGGCGGTCGTGACGTCCGGGGTGGGCTGCCACTGGATACCGGGCATCACCGTCTGCCGTCGGCGAGCAGGACGTTGCCGGTGAGCCGCACCGTCGGAGAGAGCGCGGTGCTGGAGGAACAGCGCGCCCATCGGCTTCTCGATGCTGGTGGCCTGAAACGAGGGCGCCGCCAGGCTGGTCGAGCTGGCGCCGGCGAAGGCCAGGTAGGACGTGCCGCCGCTGCCGCCGCCGAGGCTGACGCCCTGCACCAGCAGGTTGTAGCCGCCGCTGAAGAGGTCGGTCGGGAAGCGCATCACCAGCGCGTCGTTGCCCAGCCGGAGCGTGTCCTTGCCGACCGCGCTCCGGAGAAACGCGCCGACGCGGAGCCCGTCGAGGTAGCCGAGCCCGACCCAGCCATCCACCCCGTTGCGCCAGAAGTTCGCGGTGGCGCCGTAGCCGCCGACCAGCGACGACCCGCCGCCCTGCACCTCCATGACCGTCTGCGCCGCGGAGCCGTCCCGGGCGCGACGAGCGCCGCCGCGAGCGAGCGCGGCGGCGAACGCGAGCGGCGGCGCGTACCGGCCGGAGCATGGTCAGGGCGACGTCGGCGCGGAGAGCAGGGTGTCCATGCTGAAGCGGCGAAGCGGATGGTCAGGCGTCCGGCGGCGCCGGGCCCGGCCAATCCACCTCGGTCCAGCGCGAGCATGTGGGGGAACAGCGGAAACCCGGCCCCCGGCGCGCTGGTCGTCTTGCCCGCGCTCGCGGTCACCTGCTGCACTCGGCCGAGATTGGGGCCAAGGTTCTCGAGCTGGACGCGCAGCTTCCCGGCCGCGCTGTCGAGCTCGAACGCGCGCACGGCGACCTGCTCCTTGCTGAGTGGCTGCTTCTGGTTGAGGTACACGACGTGGGGCAGGAGCACCCGGACGTTGAGCCCGTTCTCGGTGCGGGCGCCGCTCATGCGCGCTCACGATGTTGAACCAGGCGGGAAGGCTGTCGGCCGTCGCCTCGTAGAACACGGTGTAGGTGCCACGAGGCGGAATGCGGAAGCTCATCGCCGACAGCTTGACGTGGACCCGGCTGGTGTCGAGCGGCACGTCCTGCACCTCACCCTGCTCGGTCACGCTGAAGCCGCGGACCTCGAGCACGACGCTGAGCGGGAAGAGCCCGGAGTTGATGAGCTGGAAGCTCGAGCGGGCGCGCTGCTGGTATTCGGCGATGGGGGGGCTGACGGACTGTGCGGTGGCGTTGACGGGAGCGGCGAGGCCCGCCAGCACCGCGAGCGCGGAACTAGCGAGCGACCGCCCGATCAGCCTCCTGCGGGCCGGGAAACGGCGCATGGTGCCTCATTGCGTGATGACCCGCAGGTCGAGGCGAGCCCACCGGATCGCTCCTGAGGGTCAGCTCGTCCAGTCCGGCGACCGGTGGGGCTCGGGGGCGAGACCCGCTGCACGAACACCGCCCTGGCGTCCGTGCCCTCGAACCGAGCGAAGCGCTTCGCGCCGCCGCTCGCTGCTCGCGCCTCCGCCCGGGCGGCCCGGGGCATCGACGCCACGAGCGTTACGGCGCCGGTCCGCGCCGGATCCAGCTCCCAGACGGTGGCGATCGGGACCCGGGTGGGATCCTCCCGGCCGCTTGCGCCCGCGTCGGGGAGCGAGATGCCTACCGAGGCGGCCTTGCTCGCCGAGAGGGCGAGGGTGCTCCCGGCGGACGCGATCCCGACCTGGGCGCGGAGCGGCCAGGCCCAGCCCACCAGGGCCGCCATGATCCCGAGACGATAGCGCATGCCCGAACGTACGGGCCGAATCGTCGGGCCGCCATGGCGTGCCGCAGGGCTACTGGGTGACGACCCGCAGGTTGAGCGTGCCGCTGTACAGCCCGGGCGGCAGCGTCGGGAAGCCGACCAGGTTGAGCTGCAGGTCCAGATTGTCCGTGCGGCTGGCGTTCTTGTTGGCGCCGCTGATGTTCAGGGAGTAGAGCCGCAAGCTTCCTCCCGCCGTGCCGATGCCGCCCACAGGGTTCTGCGTGATCGCCGTGAATGCGACCGGCAGGCCTGTACTCATGCGCCCGAGCACCCGGCTCGATGGGATCGGTGTGCCGGGTCCCATCAGCGCCTGGGCGGGCGTCGTGAAGAACGCCATCAGATTCATCGTATTCGTCTGGCCCGGGTTGACGTCCCAGGACGTCGTGATCACCACCGGGGCCGGGAAGCCGTTGACCGCGTTATCGGTCAGGCTGGGAATCGACTGCACCGCCCCTGACGTGACGACGACGGTCAGCTTCGACGTCTTCGTCGCGGCGAGCGAAATGACCCGTGCGGCCGACACCGTGCCGCCTTGCGCTCCCGCCTCCCGCGCCCCGATCGCCAGTGCGACGATCGGAGCGAGGAGCCGGAGGCAGAGGCGGACGCGGTTGCCGGTTTGCGCTCGCATCGCGCTTACTGAACGACGGCCTGGACGTTGAGCGTTCCGGTGTAGAGGCCGGCGGTCGTGGCCGGGAAGCCGACCAGGTTGAGCCGGAGATTCAGGTTGTCGTTGCGGCTATTGAACAGGTTGGCAGCCACCGGCTCGCTGAAGAGCTGCAGCGTCCCGCCGGCGACGCCGACGCCACCGACCGCCGCCCCACTGAACGCCGTGAAGCCGCCGCCGTTGAGCCCGCCTTCGACCTTGCTCGACGGGATCTTCGCGGTCCCGTTGACCAGCGCATCCGTGGGCGTCGCGAACCAGCCGACCAGGCGCACCGAGGTTCCGGTCGTCAGGTTCCACGCCGTGGTGAGCGCGACGTCCGGGAAATTGTTGGCGTTGGAGTTGTCGGTGATGCTGGCGAGCGTTGCCGTTGACGCGCTCGGGCTGACGGTGAGGGTCGAGGTCTTGGTGGCATTGAGCGTCACCGTCGCTGCGTTCGACGTCAGGCCGACTTGGGCCTGCGCGGTGGTTGCGACTGCCAGGGCCAGGGCCGCGGCGCCGGCCAGGGCGCGGTTCAGGGGGCGCTGCATTCGATGTGCTCCGGAGCTTGAGGGTGAGTGCGCTGCTATGGGGCTGGGGCTGGCGGGTTTACAAGAGCCGTGCCAGGGTGGCAGGCCGTGCCGGCCGTACACACTTTATGACGACGAGGTTCGAGTCAGCGGAGGGGTGCGGCGTGAGTAAGGCTCAAAGCTGTGCGGAATTACAGGCGACTGAGTGGCAGGACGGGGTAATCAGCTGTTCTTTCCGGCGAGGCCGCCGGCTGCGCGGGAACCAGGGCGCCGCCGGACGTTGTCTGCGTCATATTGCGGTAATCGGTGGCTCACTGCTCCGAACTCGTGGCATGTCCCGGTCGCACCAGCCGCACCGTGCCCTGGAACGACTCCAGTGAGACCTGGGCGCCGCCGCCCCCCAGGGTGAAGCTGAAGCGCTTGCCCTTCCGCGCGTCTCGCAGGGTCACCGGCACCACCGATTCGAAATCGCCGTTGAAGGTGCTCACCGTAAAGCTCGCGCTGGTCTGCTCAGTGACGGCCACGGTGACGTCGCCGTTGTGGCTCGAGAGCTCGTATCGTCCGCCGCTTCGGATCGGCCCATCGTAGCCGAGATCGCCGTTCACGGTGGTGGCTTCGAGGCTCGTGGCATCGACCCGCTCGAGCAGGATCTCGCCGTTCACGGTCTCCGCCACGATGTCGCCGCTGGCGTCGGAGACTTGGACATCGTCGTTGACAGAATGCACCTCGATTCTGCCCTTGGCGCCCTTCAATGTCACGCTGCCCTCGACCGAGCTGAGTGAGACCAGCCCCTGACCGCCGGTCACGTCCACCGACCCCTGGACCGTCTCGACGTTCACCGGACCGCGGGCCCCTTTGACGGTCACATCGGTGTACACGCCGGAGAGGTCGAGTCCCATCCACGCGGGCACCGTGATCCGGAGGTCCACCGCGGGCGGCGGCCCCCGGCGCCCTGACGTCCGCACCCGCACGGTGCCGGCCGCCGTGACGACCTCGACGCCGCCGCGGGGGCCGGACTCGGCTTCCACCCGCACGGCATTCCGCGCCCAGGTGGTGACGTCGATGTCGCCGCCGTGCGAATCCACCACCAGCCGCTGGCCCTGCTGTACCGGGACGGTGGTGTCGATCTGCTGCACGAGCGCGAGTGCCGCGAAGGCGACATGGGCCAGAGAGATGAACACGATCGGGTCCTTTCAGCTCACGGAGGAGACGAGCGCGGCCGCCTGCCGCAGCAATTCCAGCTTCTGCCGCATCGTCTCGGCCAGGTGCGAATTCAGGTAGAGGTTCGCCGAGTCGGCGGCCACGGCGCGCTGCGCCTGGGCGAGCGCGCGGTCGATCGTGGCGAGGTTGCGCTCGATCACCCGCACGGTAGTCGTGTCCAGGCGGCCCCGTCCCGCTTCAGCACCCGCTCGAGATCCGCCACGGCGGCGTCATAGCCGCCCGCGGCGGTGCGTGGCTGCCTCGTGACGGCGAGGACGGCCTGGCTATCGCCCTGACGGAGGCCGTCCAGCGGCTGTCCAGCCTGCCGGGGAGCTGACACGGGAGCGAGCGGCCGTGATGCGAGCGGCCGCGTGGCAGCCGGATGCAGCAGCCACGCGGCACCGCCCGACAGCGCCATCAGCGCAATCCCCGCCGCGGCGAGCTGGGGGAGCGAGAAGCTCCAGCGGCGTCCCTGGCGCCGTCGGGCCCGCCCCGATCCGGACCGCGATCGCGGGCCACAGGTCCCGCTCGGGCCCGCGATCCTCCAATCCCTGCGCGCGGGCGACGATCCGCTTGAGATCGGCGAGCACGGCGCCGCAGGAGACGCAGTGCCTGAGGTGCATCTCCAGCTCGGCACGCTCGCCGTCTGGGAGCTCGCCATCGAGGTACTCCGAGAGCCGGTCGGTCCACTGGTCGCTCATATCGCCTTCCTCACCGCTCGAGATGCTGCCGCAAGGCCATCCGTGCCCGGTGCAACTGGGACTTCGAGGTGCCGGTCGCGAGGCCCAGCATCCGGGCGATCTCCTCGTGCCGGTATCCTTCCACGTCGTGCAGCACGAACACCTGCCGGGCCCCGTCGGGGAGCCGCTCGACGGCCGCCTCGAAATCCATCGAGATTTCGGGCGTGGCCCGGCGGCCGGGAACCAGCTCCAGGACCGCGTCGCCCTCGACGTGGCGCTTCCGCCGGATACCCACCGTCTCGCGCCGGCCGAGGATCACGTTGACGGCCAGACGGTGGAGCCAGGTCCCGAACGCGGCCTCGCCGCGGAAGGTGCCCAGCTTCTGCCAGGCTCGAACGAAGACGTCCTGGATCACGTCGTCCGCGTCGTCGTCCCCCATCATCCGTCGCACCAGGCTGGCGACCCGGTTGAGATGCCCCCGGTAGAGCCGCTCGAAGGCGTGCGCGTCCCCGCTGGCGGCCAAGGTGGCGTCCACCGCGTCCGGGTCGGTCCTGCCGCTCGCTTCGTGCTGCAGCGTCGTTGCTCCAGTCCCTGGTGGGGTCATCGCGGGGGGTTGGATCGGGCTGTGGATCAAAAGGTTGCAGGAAAGTTGGGAGCACGGAAGGAGGGACGGAAGGACGGAATGGCGGAAAGACGGAAGGGGGTGCGGGCACCGGCGCTGTCATCCCGAGCGCAGCGAAGTAGATCCCTCGCTGCGCTCGGGATGACCGTGCCGGGCGACGAAGCTTTCGACTTTCAATCCTTCCGTCCTTCCGTCCTTCCGCCTTTCCGCCCAGATTCCGGCCTATGCCCACCCTTGCCCACGCCCCCATCACCGCTCCGACCGGCACGACTCTCTCCTGCAAAGGCTGGCACCAGGAAGCGGCGCTCCGGATGCTGATGAACAATCTCGACCCGGCGGTCGCGGAGCGGCCGGAGGAGCTGATCGTCTACGGCGGCGGGGGGAAGGCGGCGCGGAACTGGGAGTGCTACGAGCGGATCGTGGCCACGCTCCGGCGGCTGGAGAACGACGAGACGCTGCTGGTGCAGAGTGGGAAGCCGGTGGGCGTGTTCCGCACCCACGAGGAGGCGCCGCGGGTGCTGATCGCGAATGCGCACCTGGTTCCGCGGTGGGCCACCTGGGACGAGTTCCGCCGCCTGGACGCGCTCGGCCTCACCATGTACGGACAGATGACCGCCGGCTCGTGGATCTACATCGGGACGCAGGGGATTCTCCAGGGCACCTACGAGACGTTCGCCGAGTGCGCGCGGCAGCACTTCCGCGGCACGCTCGAGGGGCGGCTCGTGGTGACCGGTGGTCTGGGCGGGATGGGCGGCGCCCAGCCGCTGGCGGCCACGATGAACGGGGCGGCATTCCTCGGCGTGGACGTGGACGAGAGCAGGATCCGCCGCCGGGTGGAGACGCGCTACTGCGACCGGCTGGAGCACGATCTCGACACCGCCCTCCGGCTGGTCGAGGATGCCCGGGCGCGGCGCCGGCCGCTCTCGGTCGGCTTGGTGGGCAACATCGCCGAGGTGCTGCCTGAGCTGGTGCGCCGGGGCGTGACGCCGGACGTCCTCACCGACCAGACGTCCGCGCACGACCTCAGGGTGGGTTACATCCCGGCCGGCCTGACGCTGGATGAGGCGGCGGAACTCCGCGACAGCGATCCGACGGCGTACGAGTCGCGGGTGCTCGACTCGATGGTGACTCACGTACAGGCCATGCTCGAGCTCCGGGCGCGCGGTGCCGTGACGTTCGACTACGGCAACAACCTGCGTGGTCAGGTCGCCGACCGCCGGGGCATGGCGCAGGCGTTCGAAATCCCGGGATTCGTGCCCGCCTTCATCCGGCCGCTCTTCTGCCGCGGCGCCGGGCCGTTCCGCTGGGCCGCGCTGTCGGGCGACCCCGCCGACATCGCGGCCACCGACGCGGCCGTGCTGGAGACGTTTCCGAAAAAGGACGCGCTCGCCCGCTGGATCCGTCAGGCGCAGGAGCGGGTGCAGTTCCAGGGGTTGCCGGCCCGGATCTGCTGGCTCGAGTATGGCGAGCGTGCGGAGATGGGGCTCCGCTTCAACTGGCTGGTCAGGCAGGGCAAGGTGCGCGCGCCGATCGTCATCGGCCGGGACCACCTCGACACGGGGTCGGTGGCCTCGCCCAACCGGGAAACGGAGGGGATGAAGGACGGCTCCGATGCCATCGCCGACTGGCCGCTGCTCAATGCGCTTCTCAACACCGCATGCGGCGCGAGCTGGGTGTCGCTGCACCACGGCGGCGGGGTGGGGATTGGTTATTCCATCCACGCCGGCATGGTGGCGCTGGCCGACGGCACCGCCATGGCCGACCGGCGGCTCGAACGGGTGCTCACCGCCGACCCGGGCACCGGCGTGATGCGGCACGCGGACGCGGGCTACGAGCTGGCGATCGAGACGGCGCACGAGCGGGGCGTCGATCTTCCGATGCTGAACGGTTAGGGGGCGCCGGTGAGTCGTGGGCATGGCATCGACGCGCGGGCATCGCTGGCCGTTCACCACGAAGGCACGAAGGGCACGAAGGCGGCTTGGAGAACGGAGAGTATCCGGGAGCGGCGCCACCACCAAGTTGTTGGTGTTGTTGTCCGGGTCCGAGGAACCTTCCCGGGAACGGGATTCCTTCGTGCACCTTCGTGCCCTTCGTGCCTTCGTGGTGAATACGGCAGTGATCTCCCCCGGCACATCGATACGGCCTCGCGCACCGATCTCCCTCAGTGAAGCTCCTCCAGAACATCGCCCAGCTCGCCCCGTGCAGAGCGGAAGGCGGGCAGGGCGACATCCAGCCGGTCGCCGACGCCGCACTCGTGTGGGAGGGCGACACCATCCGCTGGGTGGGCCCGCGTCGAGATCTCCCGGCCGCGTACGCGGACGCTGAGCGCCACAATGCGGGCGGCGGGCTGGTGATCCCCGGGCTGGTGGACTGCCACACCCATCTGGCGTTCGGCGGGTGGCGCGCGGAGGAGTTCGAGCAGCGGATCCGGGGCCGGAGCTACCTCGAGATCGCCGCGGCGGGCGGCGGCATCGCGCGAACGGTACGGCTCACGCGCGAGGCCACCGATGCCGAGCTCGCGAGCCGGGCGGCCGGGTTCCTGCGCGAGATGATGTCCCTCGGCGTCACCACGGTCGAGTGCAAGAGCGGCTACGGGCTTGACCGCGAGCACGAGCTCAGGCTGCTCAGGGTGTACCGCTCGCTGGCCGGATCCCAGCCCGTCCGCCTCGTACCCACGTTTCTGGGTGCGCACGTCGTCCCGCCCGAGTACCGCGAGGATCGCGCCGCTTACCTCGCGCTCCTGGTCGAGGATCTCATTCCCACGGTGGCGCGCGAGCACCTCGCCGACTTCTGCGATGTCTTTGTCGAGCGCTCCGCCTTCACCGTGGGCGAGGCGCGGCGGATACTCCGCGCCGGCCAGGCCGCGGGCCTGGGCGCCAAGCTGCACGCGGACCAGTTGAGCGCGGGGGGCGGGGCCGAGCTGGCGGCGGAGGTGGGGGCCGTTTCGGCGGACCATCTCGAGCGCGCATCGGATGCAGGCGTGGCGGCAATGGCGAGCGCCGGCGTCGTCGCGGTGAGCCTGCCGCTCGCCTCGCTGTATCTCGGGCAGCCGCCGTTCGGCGCCCGCCGCTGGATCGCAGCAGGCGTGCCCGTGGCGGTGGCCACGGACTTCAATCCGGGCTCGGCGCCGAGTTGTCACCTGCCGTTCGCGCTCACGCTGGCCTGCACGCTCCAGGGGATGACGCCGGCCGAGGCGATCAAGGGCGCAACCATCGTCGCGGCCCGGGCCGTTGGCCTCGAGTCGCGGATCGGCTCGCTCGAGGCGGGGAAGGCGGCCGACTTCGCGCTGATCGACGCGCCGGACGTGAACCACTGGTTGTACCACCTGCGGGCCAACGCGTGCCGCGCGACGGTGCTCGCCGGGTCGATCGGATGGACGGCCTCCTCTGGCGCGGAAGGGCCTCACTTCGCATCTTGAAGGCTTCCGCACCACCCTCGGCGCAGGCGTTCCGTTCCCGTCACCTCTTGATGGAGGAGATCACATGCACCGTCGTCTCACATGCGTGGCATCACCGCGGCGGGTCGCGCTGGCGGCCGCCGTCGTCACCCTCGTCGGCTGCGGGGGCGAGGCCTCGAAGTACTCCGGCACCTGGACGCGGGATCTGTACGGCGAGGGCGAAGTGAAGATGAACCTGGCGTCCAACGGCAACATGGAGCTCATGATGCCGTCGCCGCGCTGGCCGGATTCGGTGGACATGAAGGGCCACGCGGCGTTCCTGGGCGACACGCTGCTGTTCAAGTCCGACACGGCCGGCAGCAAGTGCCAGTCGGCCGACGCGCGCTATCTGGTCAGCCGGACGGAGGACGAGCTGCACATCGCGGGCGTCGGGATGGACACGTGCGGGGGACGCCGCGCCGCGCTGGTGGGCACCTGGAAGAAGTCCTGAGTCAGCGCGGCCACTGCTGGGTCACGCAGTGGAACGCACCCAGCCCCCAGACCAGGTCGGTGCAGTCGATCCCCACGATCTCACGCCCGGGGAACAGGGTAGCCAGCGTCGCCGCCGCTTCCTCGTCGCGAGGGGGGTCGTAGGTCGGCAGGAGGACGAGGTCATTGGCGATGTAGAAGTTGGCATAGCTCGCCGGGAGACGATGCCCGTCATGGTACAGCGGACGCGGCATCGGCAGGGTGACCACCCGGAGCGGGCGCCCGTCCTGATCGGTCATGTCACGGAGCCGCTCCAGGTTCTTCCGGAGCGGCTCATGATTTTCATCTCGCGGGTCGGCTTCCACTACCGTCACCACCGTCTGCGGGTCCACGAACCGGGTGATGTCGTCCACGTGGCCATCAGTGTCGTCACCGGCGATCCCATCGCCCAGCCAGAGGATCTTGGTGACACCCAGATAGTCCCGGAGGCAGCCTTCGATGGCGGCGCGGTCCAGCTCCGGGTTGCGGTTGGGGTGAAGCAGGCACGCCTCGGTGGTGATGAGCGTGCCGCAACCGTTCACGTCGATCGAGCCCCCCTCCATGACGATCCCGGGTTCGAACACCGGCAGGCCAAGCTCCGCCCCGATGCGCGACGGCACCACGTCGTCGAGATCATACGGCGGGTACTTCTCCCCCCAGGCGTTGAAGTCCCAGTCCACGATCGCCTGCTCGCGCCGGCCCTCGCGGGTGCGCTGCACGAAGATGGGACCATGGTCGCGGCACCAGGCATCGTTGGTCGGGTTGTGGTGGAAGAAGACGTTCCCCGCTCCCGCACCCGCGTCCGCGAGCAGGGTACGGACCGACGTCTCCATGGATGGGCCCGCCACGTTGATGTGCACCTCCTCGCGGTCCGCGAGCGCGCGCACCATCGCGGCGAAAATCCCGGGCACCGGCCCGAACTTCCCCGGCCAGGACGCCTCCTTGTGCGGCCAGCTCAGCCACGTCCCGCGATGGGGCTCCCATTCGGCGGGCATGCGGTAACCCAGTTGGGCGGGGCGGGCAGAGGGCATGAGTTGACGGTGAGCGGTGAGCGGTGAGCGGTAGGAGGTAACCTCTCACCTCTTACCGCTCACCTCTTACCGCCCTTCAGTCGAGATACCGCTTCGTGATATCCTGATATGCGTCGATCCGCCGGTCGCGGAGGAACGGCCAGTGCGTGCGGCTCACGTCCACCTTGCCGAGATCCACGGTGGCGGTGAGGACCTCCGGACCGGTGCCGCCCTTGACGAGGATGCGGCCGCCGGGGTCGGCGACGAAGCTGCCGCCCCAGAACTCGATGCCGCGGCCATCACCGCGCCGCCCTCCGGCCCTTCGTAGCCGACGCGGTTGACCGCGCAAACGTAGACTCCGTTCGCGATCGCGTGGCTGCGCTGGATGGTTTCCCACGCGGCCTGCTGCTGGGCACCGTGCTCGGCCTTCTCCTCGGGCAGCCAGCCGATGGCCGTGGGATAGAACAGGATCTGGGCGCCGCTCAGGGCCGTGAGGCGGGCGGCCTCGGGGTACCACTGGTCCCAGCAGACCAGCACCCCGATCCGGCCGAAGCGCGTGTCCCAGCTCCGGAACCCGAGATCGCCGGGGGTGAAATAGAACTTCTCGTAGTACTGCGGATCGTCCGGGAATGTGCATCTTCCGGTACTTCCCGAGGTACCGGCCGTCGGCATCGATGATGGCGGCGGTATTGTGGTAGAGGCCCTCCGCCCGCTTCTCGAACAGGGAGGCCACGATCACGACGCCCAGCTCCCCCGCAAGCGCGGCGAGCGTCTCGGTCGACGGGCCCGGGAATCGGCTCGGCGAGGTCGAAGAACCGGTGGTCCTCGACCTGGCAGAAATACTGGCTGCGGAAGAGCTCCTGGAGGCAGACGATCTGCGCGCCGCGCCCGGCCGCCTCGCGGATGCCCTGCGACGGCCTTGCGCATGTTCCCGTCGGGGTCGAGGTCGCAGCGCGTGCTGGACCAGGCCCAGGGTCACCGGGCGCGGGGGAGCGCTAGTCATAGCGTTCAAGATAAGCCGTGCAGCCGCGGGAGGCAGCGGGTGACGGGGGTCACCGGAGGTTGCTCCGCGCGAGGTGATGTTAGAATATGACGCATTCGGGCCGGAGCCGGCACTGGCCCTCCCCCAACGGAAAGGATGGCTCCATGGCTTCGTCGAAGCTGTCGGATGCGGTCAGGCGGCCAGCCGCCGCGCTCGCGTCTGGCTTGCCTGCTCTCGGGCTGCAGCGGCGGCGGTCCCGGCCGCCCCGGCCGCCGATACCACCGGCGCGGCGCACGACCGTGACGTCGACTCCAGGCCAGCGCCACCGTCGACACGACGCCGGCCGCGCCGGCGGAGACCAGCGGGCAGCGTCCGTCTCGCGGTCGGACTCGGCGGCCACGCCGCGCCGGCCGCGGCTTCACGCCCCGCCCAGGCGAGCCGGGACACGGCGCGCGCGCAGAAGGCCGAATCCACCAAGAGCGCGGCCACGCCGGCCCCGGCATCCGCACCCGGCTCAGCAGGAGACCCGCACGGCCACGGGACAGCGCGCAGGACACGCGGGACGGCGCAGCCGCAGCAGGCCGAAGCGCCGCTGCGCGACGCCTATCACCAGGCCCCGCGCGACACCGTGACCCAGGAGGTGTACAACGGGTGGAAGCAGTTCAACCTGAACTGCGCCCGCTGCCACGGCGAGGACGTGCTGGGAACCACGATCGCTCCGCACCTCATCATGTCGCTCAAGCCCGACGGACCGATCAATACCAAGGAGCTGTTCGTGCAGACGGTGTGTGCCGGCCGCCCGGCCAAGGGGATGCCCGCCTGGTGCGCGCTCGGCCTGGACATGGACAAGATCGAGGCGATCTACAGTACGTGAAGGGGCGCAGCGACGCGCAAGATCGGTCCGGGTCGACCGGCGCGTGCAAGCGGAGGGTTAGCCGCGATGCCCGTTCGCCCGTTGCTGGCGGTCGTGGCCTCCTCCTGGCGGCAGCCGATCGGCGCCGGGCAGACGCAGAGCGCCGAAAGGTGAGGCTCCGGCGAATACGAGGGCTGGCGGCAGTACAGCGTCCAGTGCGCCCGCTGCCACGGGCAGGACGTGCTGGGTAATCCCGTGGCCGCGGACCTGCTCGAGTCCACCCGGGAGGGCCGGGCGTGGCCCGATCAGGACAGCCCGGCGCGGTCGTGCAGGTGGTGGCCGGGCCGAAGGATCGCGGCATGCCGGCGTTCGCCGGCATGCTCCCAGAGCAGATGCGGTGCGATGTACGCCTATGTAAAGGGCCGGGCGGACGGCCGGATCCCGGCCGGCCGGCCCGCGCGACCGCCCGGCTGACCTGCGGCGCCCAGATTCCGCGACCGACGCTGCCGTCGCCAGGCGATCCAAGCTCGACTGGCCGCACCCCAGCTCCACCGGCCAGCGCAGCGTGACCGACTCACCCTGTCGCGTGCGGTCGAGCCCTCGCTCGGATTTGGCCACGGTCTCGATGGGGAAGCGCCACTCCTCCGCGGCCGGCGCGCAGCGGAGCCGCAACGGCGCAGCGAGCGACAGCTCGGTGGCGAAAGATCGCCGGCTTCGGCCGACAGCCGGGTCCCAGTGTCCAGCGCACGCATGAGACGGCCGTTCGGCGTAGAAGCCGGATGCGCTTCTCCAGCCGCTGCCCGCCCGTCGGCCGTGACTGTGCACACCACCTCCACGCCGCCCTCCGGCGCTCGACGGTGAAGGTGCAGCGGGCTGCGCGCCCACGAGACGATCGCCCAGTAGCTCGCCCCGCGCATAGTCGCTCGAGCGTGACGCCGCGCGGCAGGACCCGGTCGACGAACAGGGCGCGGTCGTCGTGTCGAGCGGCGGCCGTATCTCCAGTCGAAGCCCTTCCTCGATAGCGTGGATGCTCGCGGCTGCCGGCCTCCGCCGCCGTTGCCTGCTCGGCTGCGCGCTCGAGGGCGAGATCGTGGTAGGCCTCGCGCCGGCGGGTGAGGGTGTTGGCGTAGTTGATGCCCGCCGGCAAAGAGGGTGTATTCCTCGACGGCACCGCCGCGCGCCGGGCTGATCACGGCGGAGAACGCGGCGCAGTGGACCCAGATCTCCTCGTGGCCGTCCCCGTCGAAGTCCAGCACGTCCCAGGCGAGCTCCTCCCCACGGCGCAGTGCCGCTTCCGCCTCGGCCAGGTTCCGCCAGATGGCATCCCGGAGGTGCGGCAGGTAGAGTCCGCCGAAGACGCCGTGCCAGTAGGCGTCGTTGCATTGCGCGCGGCCGATCGCCCGGCGCGGCTCTGCCGGGTCACCCCGGCGACCGCGCCAGCGCACTCAGCGCCATCATCTTCTTGTGCATCCGGTTGGACTCCGGATACTTCACCAGGAAGTTGCGCCAGTGCGCGCCGCGGATGAGCGCGCCGTCCGGTCCGGCCACCCGCGCCTCGCCCAGATCGCGCTCCAGCCGGTGCAGCCGGAGCGCGGCATCGGGCGGGAGCGACCAGCTCTCCATCTCGCGGTACGAGGCCGTCGGCAGGTATGCCAGGCCGCCGCTCGGCACGACGTCGAGCGCCTCGTCGAGCCGGCTCAGCACCACCTCGCCGCGCTCGATCTGCCCGCCGATCACGCCCATGAAGCGCTCCAGCCAGCCCTCGCCGTAGACCCACTCCTTGGTCCCGGGCCACCCGCCGAACTTCTCGGCGTCGTCGGCCAGCACGGCGAGCTGGTGCCCGGCGCCGCGCAGCTCGCGCAGGTATTCGGCGGTCTCCTCGGGCGGGCGGAAGGGAATGAGGTAGCGCAGCCGCTCGTCGATCGGGAACAGCGCCACCGGCTTGCCGTCGCTCTCGGTCCAGAACGGCGCATGGAGCTGCTCGGCGGCGAAGCCGGTCACGAGAAAGTGGCGGTCGTCCACGAGGGCATAGCGGACGCCGGCCTCGGCCAGGTCGGCGGCGAGCTCCGGCTCCCACACCCGCTCGGTGAGCCAGAGGCCGCTGGCGTCCACGCCGAAGCGCCGCCGCACGGCATCCCGCATCCAGCGGATCTGTTCGACGCGGTCGCGCCGAGGGAGGGAGGCGAGCACCGGCTCGTAGAAGCCGGCCAGGAGCAGCTCCACCTGCCCGTCCGCCGCGAGCCGGCCGAGCCGGTCGAGGTACGCCGGCTCATGCGCCTCGAGCCACTCGAACAGGGGCCCGCTCAGATGGAGGACGATGGGGAGGAACTCGCTGCCCGCCAGGGCGTCGATCAGCGGGCGATACACGTCGTCCACGTGCTGGGCGAAGACATGATCGAAGTTGCCGACAGGCTGATGCAGATGCAGCCCGAAAGCGAACCGGATGGGCGCCACGGGCTACCCGAGCACGAGGGAGCGCGAGCCGCCGAGTGCCGCGGCGACGGCCGGGAGGATGTCGGGAAAGAGCACGTCGCGCTCGGCGAGCGCCGCGGCCCGGCGGCGGCCGCGCTCGAGTGCGTCCGGCGATCCGTCCTCCAGGGCCGAGACCAGCTCTTCGGTGTCGGCGCAGTGCTCGCGGAAACGCCGCTCGCCGTAGTCCGCGGCGGCCCCGGTCGAGATGATGAACTGCCAGTCGGACGACTGCGCCAGCAGCAGCTCGCGAGCGGCCTGTGCCAGCACCGGCCGCGCCTGCTCGGACGCGAGCGCGCGCGGGCGCCGCGTCCCAGAACCGCTCCTCGAGGGGCCAGAGCCGCTCCCAGGTCCACGCCGTCAGGTCGCTCAGCCACATGCTGAAATCGCCGTTGGCGCCCCACGAGCCGGCCGGCATCCGGATGGCGGTGCGGGCCGGATGGCGGGCGAGATGCTCGGAGCCGGTCGTCGGGCCGCACGTCGTTCCGGCCGCGGAGCGCGCGGTAGGTCTCCCGCAGGAAGTCGGGGCCCTCGAACCACCAGTGGCCGAAGAGCTCGGTATCGAACGGGGCGACGATGACCCCGTCCCGCCGCGGCGCCTGGCCTCCCGCGATCTCCCCGAGCAGCCCGGCGAAGTGGTGCGCGTGCCCGCGCGCGCGGTCAAGCGCCGTCGCCGGATCGTACGGCTCCTTGGCGCCGAGGTCCACGCTCGGGCCGCTGACGCGCCAGAGCTTGAGGCCGCCGGGCCAGCGCATCTTGTGGAACTCGAGGTAGGCGGCGTCACCGGGGTAGCCTTCGAACCGGCTCCAGACCTGCATCGACGCGCGCGGATCGCGCACGTACGCGGTCACGTCGCCGGCGCCGCGGCCGTGGGCCACGCGATAGGCGCAGGTACGGCGAGCGGCGCACCGGCTCGGCCGGGGATCCGCCGCCGGGCCGGTGCGCCTCGGGTCCAGCGCGGCGGGATCGCCCGAGAGCCCGAGCGCCCGTCCCGCCGCGGCGAGGTGCGCGTCCACGAAGAAGAAGCGGAACCCGGCGTCGGCGAGATGCTCCTCGATGCCCCGGCGCACGCCGCTCCGCGGCGCGGTGGGCCAGGGCGCCCACGGACCGCGCGGCCGGTAGGCGCACTCGGGCAGCCAGCACCCGGCGGGCGCGCGCCCGAACAGCCGGCGGTGCTCGGCCATGCCCACGGCGAGCTGCAGCCGGATGCTCTCGTCGCGCGCGAGCAGGGGCAGGAAGCCGTGGGTGGCCGCCGAGCCGATGATCTCGAGCCGCCCGGCGGCTTCGAGCTCGCGGAACCCGCTGATCAGATCGCCTTCCACCTCCTCGAACAGCCGCCGCAGCCGGAGCAGCCGCGCGCGCCAGTACTCCACCAGCGGCAGCAGATGGCTCTCGCCCGTCGCGGCGAGCGACGCGGGCGCCTCGGCACAGGCGGCGAGGCGCTGCGCGAGGAAGCTCTCCAGCTCGCGGGCGAAGAGCGGGTTCGCGAGCTGGTTGGCGAGCACCGGCGTGAAGCCGATCGTGACCCGCGCCGGGATCGCCTCCGCGTCCAGCCGGCGGAACGCCTCCAGCAGCGGGAGGTAGGTGTCCACCGCCGCTTCGCAGATCCAGTCGCTGCCGTGGGGCCAGCGCCCGTGGTTGAGCACGTAGGGGAGATGGCTGTGCAGGGTGAAGACGAAGTCCATCGGCGCTCCGGTCACCGTGCCCCGGACCGGCTGAGCGCGCGGCGATAGACGTCCAGGTAGGTGGCGACCGACCGCTCCCAGCTGAAGTCGGCGGCCATGCCGTTCCGCATGAGCGCGTGCCAGCGTGCCGGGTCGGCATAGCAGTCCAGTGCGCGGCGCGCCGCCGCGGCGAACGCTTCCGGGGTGTAGGCGTCGAACCAGAAGCCGGTGACGCCGTCCTCGACCGTGTCCCGGAGCCCGCCGACGCAGCGGACGATGGGCGGCGCGCCGTAGCGCTGCGAGCGCATCTGGGTCAGGCCGCACGGCTCGTACAGCGACGGCATCAGGAAGATGTCGGCGCCGGCCATGAGCCGGTGCTCCAGCCGGTCGGAGAAGTCGAGCTGCACGCCGATCCGGTTCGGAGCCGACAGGGCGAGCTCCACGAGCGCCTGCTCGTAGCGTTGCTCCCCGCTGCCGAGAAAGACGAACTGCGCGTCACCCGCGAGCAGATCGTGCGCGCCGAGGATCAGGTCGAGCCCCTTCTGGGTCACCAGCCGTCCGGTCATTCCGAAGAGCGGGACCTTCCGCCGCTGCGGCAGCCCGAACGAACGCTGCAGCGCGGCCTTGCAGCGGCGCTTCCCGTCGAGCTGCTGGGCGGAGTACCGGGCCGTGATCTGCTCGTCGGTCGAGGGATCCCACTCGCGCTGGTCGATTCCGTTGAGAATGCCCACGAGCCGGTCGCCCAGCGCGGTGAAGACATCGTGGAGACCGAATCCGCCGCCCGGCGTCCGGAGCTCGCGCGCCTGGGTCGGACTCACGGTGGTGACGAAATCGGTGAACGCGAGCCCGCCCTTCAGGAAATTCGCCTTGCCGTACCACTCGAGCTGCTGCCAGTTGTAGATCTCCCACGGCAGGCCCACATCCGGCACCGTCTCCGGCGGGAAGTGCCCCTGGTACCCGGGATTGTGCACCGACAGCACCGTGGTGGCCGAGTCGGCGACGCGTTCACGCGCCAGAGTGGTGCGCAGGTAGACGGGGACGAGCGCGGTGTGCCAATCGTGCGCGTGGAGCAGCACGGGCCCGGCGACCAGGCGGGGGAGTGCCGTCAGCGCGGCGAGCGCGAAGAAGGCGAACCGGCGCGCATTGTCCGGGTAATCCACCGCGTTCTCGCCGTAGATGCCGGGCCGGTTGAAGTAGTCGAGGTGCTCGACGAAGAAGACCCGCGGCCCGGCGTGCGGCCCCGGGCGCGGCCGCGCCACCCGGAAGATGCGCGCTTCCTCGGCGCGCCCGCCGATGGGAACCAGGAACGGGGGGCCGACCGGCTCCAGATCGGGGTCGACGTCGCGAACCGTGCGGTAGAGCGGAAGCACGATGGTGACGTCGAGGCCGGCAGCCTGCTGGAACTGGGCGAGTCCGCTCACGGCCTCGGCGAGGCCGCCGGTGCGGGCGTAGGGAAAGTATTCCGCCGTCACGTGCACGACGGACACGGGCTCGCCGGCCGCGGTGATCAGCGGCGGGCTGGCATCCGCCGGCGCGCGGGCCGGCTCGTGTACGGTCGCCATCCTGCCAACCTCGTCTTCATGCCGTGGGTGGGTCGTCACCGGACGACTCACCGCGGATCGCTGGAGCGTAGTGCTCCTGCACATAATCCTGTACCATGCGCCTGGCCGTGAAGCGGCTGCCCGCCAGGCGGAGGGCATGGCGCATCTTCTCGACCCAGCCGAGCGGGACGCCGGCGTCATTGCGGGTATAGTAGAGCGGGATCACCTGCTCCTCGAGGAGCCGGTAGAACCGCTCCGCGTCGGCCGCATCCGCATCCTCACTCTCGCCTGCCGGCGAGATGGCCCACCCACTCAGTCCATCGTAGCCCTCCTGCCACCAGCCGTCGAGGGTGCTGAGCTGCGGGATGCCGTTGAGCGCCGCCTTCATGCCGCTGGTGCCGCTCGCCTCGAGCGGGACGCGCGGCAGGTTGAGCCACAGGTCCACCCCCTGCACGAGCAGGTGGGCCAGGTGCATGTCATAGTCCTCGAGGAACGCCACGCGCCCCTCGAACGCCGGGTCGCGGGTGAACTGGTAGACGCTCTGCAGCACTTCCTTGCCCGGGTCGTCGGCCGGATGCGCCTTGCCGGCGAAGATGATCTGCACCGGGCGCCACGGGTCCACCAGCATCCGCCTCAGGCGCTCGAGATCGCGGAAGATCAGGTTGGCGCGCTTGTACGTCGCGAACCGGCGGGCGAAGCCGATGGTGAGCGCGGTCGGGTCGAGCAGCGTCCCCGCGCCCACGACCTGGGCCGCCTCCTTGAGCTGGGTGGCGAAGCGGCGGCGCGCGTCTTCCCGCACGAAGTTGGCGAGGATCTGCTTGAGCCGCAGGTGCGCGTCCCAGAAGCGCCTGTGGTCCAGCGTCAGGACCTGGTCCCAGAAGCCGGGATCGTCGAGCCGGCTGCCCCAGTCGGGACCGAGGTGCTCGTCCAGCAGCGCCATGATGGGGCTCGCCATCCAGGTGGCGAGGTGAACGCCGTTGGTGACATGACCGATCGGCACCGTCTCCCAGGGGCGGCCGGGCCACAGGTCGCGCCAGATGTTGCGGGAGACCTGGCCGTGGCGGCGCGAGACGCCGTTGACGCCCGCGGCCAGGCGCATGGCCGTCACCGTCATGTGGAACTGTCCCGGCAAGTCGGGATGGGCGCCGAGCGACAGGAGCGTCTCGCGGTCCATGCCCACATCCGCCCACACCGGCCCGGCCACGCTCTCGAGCTGGTCCACCGAGAAGGCGTCATGGCCGGCCGGGACCGGCGTGTGCGTGGTGAACACGCCCTGCGCCCGCACCTGGTGGACCGCGTCCTTGAGCGGCATTCCCTGCGCGGTGTACTCGCGGAGACGCTCGACCATCATGAACGCCGCGTGGCCCTCGTTGGCGTGCCACACCGAGGGCTCGATTCCCATGGCGCGCAGCACGCGGACGCCGCCGACGCCCAGGATCCACTCCTGGCGGAGCCGCATGTCCGGCCCACCGGCGTACAGCTTGTTCATGAGCGCCCGGTCGTCCGGGTGGTTCACGTCCAGGTTGGTGTCGAGCAGGTAGATCGGCACCCGCCCCACCATCATGCGCCAGGCGCGGACGTGCACCGGCCGGCCGGCGGTCTCGACCACCGTGAGGAACGGCTCCTGCCGCGCGCCGGTGACGGGAACCAGCGGCGTCAGGCTGATGTCGAACTCCTCGTCACTGTCCTGCTGCCAGCCGTCGAGCCGGAGCCGCTGGTCGAAATAGCCCTTCATGTAAAAGAGGCCCACGCCCACCATCGGCACCCCGAGATCGCTGGCGGCCTTGCAGTGGTCACCCGCGAGGACGCCGAGGCCGCCGGAGTAGATCGGCACCGAATGGTGCAGCCCGAACTCGGCGCAGAAGTACGCCACCGGCCGACCATCGAGCTCGGGGTAGCTGCGGGCGAACCAGGTATCCGGGCTCGTGGTCTCGTGCGCCAGCCGTGCCATGACGTCGTCGTAGCGGCGCAGGAAGTCGCTGTCGCTCGCGCAGGCGGCGATGCGGGCCGGGTCCACGCGGCAGAGCAGCTCGAGCGGGTTGTGCTTTGTCAGGTGCCACAGCGCCTCGTCGATGGAGCGGAAGAGGTGCCGGGCCTCACGGCTCCAGCTCCACCAGAGGTTCATGGTGAGGGTGGCGAGACCTTCGATGCGGGCGGGCAGGTACGGAATGCGGCCGTGCGGGGTCGTCATGGGGCGGAAGTATAGCGCGGGAATGGAGCGATGGGCACCCGACGAATGGCGGGCGCTGGAGGCCTCGTCAGGGCGTGCGGCGGCGGCCTGCCTCAGACGCCGGGGCGGCGTCCTCGACGGGAGCGAGCTGCACGTCGCAGTACTCGAAACGAGCTTCCCGCCGCACGCGCGCTCCGGCCACGAGCGGCCACGGGGTCGCGAAGAGCGGCCCCGCAAACACACAGGTGTGGAACTCGCCTCGCTCCCCGGAGGGGTCTGCCGTGGCCGGCAGGTCCGCCAGAAACGACGCGTCGAATTCCCGTCCGGCGAACGTGGGCGCGAGTTGGGTCGTGTCGGCGCACGTGACGATCGCCCGGTAGCCGGAGCCGATGAACCGGCAGGCCAGCTCGGTCGTATCCGCGCCCCAGAGCGGAAACACAGCGTCGCAATCGAGCGAGGCCAGGAGCGCCTCACGATAGGCGCGGACATCAGGGAGGAAGAGGTCACCGAATGCGATGTGCCGGAGACCGGGCCAGCGTGCTCGCATCGCGTGCAACGACTGGCCAAACGCCGCTGCGTATTCGGCGTTTCCCGCCGCCCGGCCGATCGACATCACGACGAGCGGCATGCCGATGGCCCCGACCTGCGCCTCCAGGATCGCACGACGCACCCCGTGGATGCTGATGCGGTCATACTCGCCGGTGACAGTGGTGACGAGGGCGACCACGCGGTAACGTGGATCTCCGCGGAGCGCGGCCAACGCCAGCGCGCTGTCCTTTCCACCGCTCCAGGCGAGTGCGACGTCGATTCGGTCAGGCGTCATGGTGGGGCGCACGGGGCACGGCTGCGGCGCTAGGGATCTCGGCGGCCGGGAAACCGGTCGCCCTCACGGGCCTGGCTGAGCAGCCGCTCGGCGAAATCGAGCCGCTCCTGCACCTCGTTCAACTCGCGGCGCACGTCCCCGACCTCGTCCCGCAGCGCCGAGCTCTCGAGCTCACTTCCCCCGCTCAGCAGGCCCGTGCCGAGGCGTGCGTCTCCGTACCGGATCCGGCGCTGCGCCCACAGTCCGAATCCGAGCGCCAGTGCCGCGTGGACGGTCGCGTGCCAGGGCTCGCCCGGTTGTGCCGCGAACCAGACGGCCCCCAGATTGCCGGCGGACAAGACGACGAGCACCGCATTCCAGAGGCGCGTCTTGGATGTCATGTCGGGCTCCTCGGCGAGTGTGCCTGACGGATTCTGCTCCGGCACGCTCTGGCCGGGAGAAGAAACTTACCGGGACGGCCTGGCGCTGTCTAAGGAAGCGCCGTGTCGGAGCAGCCCCGGCCGGCCCGTGCCCGGCCAGCCGGGTCAGGAGCGCGGCGTGTCATGGTCCGTCAGCACTGGCAGAGCCGGCAGCCACGGGCCGACCGCCTCGCGGTACTGCTTGGCCATGACGCGCGCGACCTGGGCCAGGTGCCCGAGGTCGTGCACCACCCACGAGGCCAGCAGCTGTCGGAGGGTGACCTGCCCCAGGGTCGGATGAACCCCGCGCAAGTCCAGCTCCGCGGCAGTGAGCCGCCACGAGCGGAGCAGCTCGAGGTTGGCAGCTCGCAGACGGGCGAATTCGGCCAGCAACGAGCTGGGCGCGCGACCCACGTTTCGCGCCCGATGCCGGAAGCGGTCGTACGGCTCGAAGCGGGGATCGGCTCTGCGGGCGAGGATGATGCGCGTCCGCGGGATCCAGTCGGTCTCTTCCCCGTCGATGAGGTGGCCTACTACATCGAACGGGCTGAATGTCTCGGCGCCTTCGGTGCCTCGCATCCATGCGTCGGATGTGCCTTCGAGCAGCGATGCCAGGGTTGCCGGGGTGCGTCGAAGTACGTCCAGCGACAGATCCAGGTCGAACTCCATGGTGCCTCGCGTTCGCGTTGTACCGGCCGATGCTCTCGAACTGCGGGTCAGCTCACGGCCCGGCCAGCAGGTGCCCGTGGTGGCGGTCACCGCTCGCGCCGTACACTCTCGCGCTCAGGGTGCGGAACCGCCGCAGCGAGAAGTCCAGCTCGACGAGCTCGGTGTCCGCACACGAGTCATACATGTCGCATGCCTACCAGACACGAGGAACGAGACGGTACGGCACGCGTGTCAGATAGGCGCTGTAATCCGGGAGCGTCTTCAGCAACATCGTCTCTTCTACAACAATCCTGGTGAGCAACGCAAGCAGGACAACGAGGAGCGTCAGCAGACTCGTGAAGCTCTCCAGCCACAGCGCGAGGCCCGCATAGAAGAGCAGTAATCCGAGGTAGAACGGGTGGCGGACGTGCGCGTATAGTCCAGTGTCGACCAGCACCTGGGCGCGGTCCGATTGGTCTTCGACTATCGGTATGGCGTACGAGTTCTGGTAAATCGCGGCCATGATGATGGCGAAGCCGGCCAGGGACATGGCCGCGCCACCGAGCGACACCTCGAGAGACGGCGGGAGCAACAGTTTGAGATGGAACACGTCGATGGGGATGAATACGAACCAGGCCAGCGTCGATAGAACCAGGAATGCCGTGGCAATGCGGTCCGCCACCGGTTGCGTCTTGGAGGCCGGTGCGCGGAGCCGGGCAGCGAGGCTGGCCGGCGCCGCCAGCGCAAGGATCACGACGGAGGCTTCCAGAACGAGACCGAACAGGCCCAGAAAGATGAGCCCGCGTGGCCAGTACCATGTTCCCCCCTGAACGAGGCCTGCCGGAACCACAAGGGCAACGGCAAACAGGGCGAGCTGAAGCAGTCCGCCGATGAGCCCCTTCATGATCAACTTCAGCACGTGCTTTGCGATCCATCCGTCCTGGCGCGATGGTCCCTGGGCTCCAGATTCCGCTCAGGGGCTTCCGCCCAGCTTCGCCAGTTCCGCACGTATGCTGTCGGCAGCAGGCCGCAGCGCGGGCTCCGGGTCCGACCGCAGTGCGAGGAAGTGCCGGTAGGCACTGACCGCACCGGCGCTGTCTCCGGCCATGGCGGCCAGGCGGCCCTCCTCCCGCAAGTGGGCGGCCAGGTAATCGGTGAGGTGGTAGGCGTACGGTCGCCGCCGGACCGCGGCGAGGGCAGCCCGAAGGTTGCCCTGGCGCTCGCGCAGGCGCGCCACCTCGAGGTTGGCGAAATCCTCGAACCCGACGGGGCTGATCCCGACCATGGACCTGACGTACGCCGGGCTCAGGGTGAACGCGACGGGCGGCCCGTTCCGCTGTCCGCCGGGCCCGCTCCGCATCAAGCTGTCCAGGCGGTCCAGCGCCTCCGCCGCGCCCGGGGCGCCCGCGGCGGCAGCAAGCTTGGCCTCCAGCAATACCGCGCACACGTTGGCGGTGGTGAGCGACGCGGGCGAGTCGCCGGGCGCGTGCGAGCGGAGGCGCGTGATGGCCCGAGCGGCGCCGCCGAGCTCGCCATGCCTGAGCCGCCAGAGCGTGCCCACGCACAGGTCCGTCTGCCCGACCGCTCGCGCGTCGCTTCCTTCCGGGGTCGGGCTTGCGACGAGCCGTGCCAGCTCCCGTGCCGCCTGGCTCCCGTTCAGGCTGTCGCCATCGCCGTACATCGCGTCAAGCACTCGCTCGTACAGCCCCGTGTGCGGCGCGTACTCGTCTTCACCCGAGCGGGCCGTGTCCCCCAGCGCTTTCGCCGGATGCCCCCGGTTGATCTCGAAGGCGTGCAGATACGTCTTGCTGCGTTGCCAGTCGGAGCTTCGCCCCGCCGTCGCCCGGATGGCGACGGCGGCCGACTCCGCGTCCTCCATGCGGCGGCCGTCGAGCACCGCGTAGTTCATGATCCGCCAGAGACTCGGCAGCGGCATCTGCCGATACTTCGCGCGCAGCGCGGTCAGCGCCGGCTCGTCGTGCAGCCCCTCGCCGATGCGCCAGCGATAGAAGCCCAGCAGCTCGCCGCTCGCGTCGCGGGCCAGGTACAGCGGCGCGATGCGCCGCACCGCCGCGCTGTCGTCCTCGAGCAATGCGATCTCGAGCAGATGTCCCAGCGGCGCACTGGCCGAGTCCAGCGCCACCGACCGGCGAAAGGCCTCCGCCGCCCGCCGCCGAGTGGACTCGATCTGCAGGTAGGGACCTTCGTGAAAGTACTCGTCGCCCAGCTCGTACCACCGCTCCGCCTGGTCCGGGGCGAGATCCACGGCGCGCTCCCACCAGGCCAGATGCTTCGTCAACGGGGAGACAGCCGGATAATCCGGACCGACTTCGGCCAGCAGCAGGGCCTGGTCGGGCGGGCTCAGCCGGCCGCGGCTGCCCCACGCCCGCTCCAGTCCCCGCCGGCCCGCTCCGGGCGTTGCGGTCCATCCGGCCGCGCTTGCGAGCCTGAGGCCGGCAATCGCGAACGTCGAATCCAGATCGAGGGCCTGACCGAGTCGGGCGACCGCGTCGGGGTAGTCGGCACGGCGATACGCCGCCTGAGCCTCGAGGTAGAGCCGGAGCGCGGGCAGGGGACGATTGACGAGGCCGGCGAGCCCGCGCGGCGCGCCGGCCTCCTCGCTGACGAGCTGGGCGATCAACCGGTCCACCAACTGGGGCAGGCTGTCCGCCACCCCCTCGACCTTGGCCTCTGCGCGCGGCCGCCCGCCGGCGACCGGGAGCAACGAGGCGTTGAGCGTCAGGTGATCCGTCGTCCCTACGATGCCGCCGAGCAGGAGTTGACCGGCGCCGAGCCGGCGGGCCAGCCCGAGCGCCTCGCGCTCCGGAAGATCGTCCGACTCCGAGCCCGCGGCGCGGCGCCAGGCGGCCATGACGGACCCCGGGTCGGACGCCCGCGCTCCGCCTCCACCGGTCAGCCGGGCGGCAACCAGGTCGATCATACCTTCGCGCAGGTAGCCGAGGGCGGGCACGGCGCCCTTGACGCGGAACGGGACGACCGCCACCAGATCCGGGTCGAGCGTGAGTCGCGGCTCCGGCCACCAGAGATAGCCTGCCAGGGAGAGCCCGAGCGCCGCGGCCGCGAGTGCGACCGTCCGGCGCCGGCCGCGGCGCAGTGGCTTGGAGACGACTGCCGTGTCGCGCGGCGCCGCCAGTGCCTGAGCGAACTCGGCGGCCGTGCGGAACCGGTCGGCCGGCACCTTGGAGAGCGCGCGCAGGACGGCCTGCTCCACACCATCCGGCACGGCGGCGCGCACGGTCCGAAGTGGCGGCACCGGGTCCATCGCATGGCGCGCCAGCAACTGCTGGGCGGTGACCCCCACGAACGGTGGCTGGCCCGCGAGCATTTCGTACACCACGCAGCCGACCGCGTACAGGTCGCTTCGGCCGTCCAGTTCTCTGCTGCCGCCGGCCTGCTCAGGGCTCATGTAGGCGGGCGTGCCGAGCGCGAGCCCGGTCTCGGTCAGCCGGTCCTCACCCGCGGCGGTGATGGCGCGCGCGACGCCGAAGTCCGCGACGACCGCCTCGTCGCCTTCCAGCAGGATGTTTTCCGGCTTGATGTCCCGGTGGATGACGCCGTGCGCATGGGCGTAACCCAGAGCGCTCAGCACCTGGGAGACGATCCGCACCGTCTGGTCGAGCGGTAGCTGCCCCTCGCGTGTGATGCGCTGTCGGAGGGATTCGCCTTCCACGTAGGGCATGGTATACCACAGCCGGCCCGGTTCGCGCCCACCGGCCTCGCGGGCTCCCGCCGCCTCGCCCGAGTCGTGGACCGGGAGGATGTGCGGATGCTGCAGGCGGGCGGCGATCCTGATCTCCTGGAGGAACCGCTCCGGACCGAGCGAGGCGGCGAGCTCGGGGCGCAGGACCTTGAGCGCGACGGGCCGATCGTGCCGGAGGTCGCGGGCGAGATAGACGGTGGCCATGCCGCCGCGTCCGAGCTCGCGCTCGAGGCGATAGCGGTCGGCCAGGGCGGCCGCGAGGAGCTCGGACATCTCGGGCAACGAGGGGACCGTTGATGCCGTACCGTGGTGAGGAGGAGCTACCAGGTGAATGGGCTATGTATCAGGGCAAGATGCCGCGCGGGGCTGGTTTCTGCCAGGCTTTCCCCGGGCGCGGCCGCGCTCCGGCGACACGGAGCCTCGCGCTCGAACGGATCAGGCCTTCGCTCTAACCGCCGATGCGCCGGTCTTCCCGTGCCTGGCTCAGCAGACGCTCTGCGAAGTCGAGCCGCTCCTGTGCTTCCGCCAGCTCCTGTTGGACGTCCTGGACACTGTGTTCAAGTGCCTCGAGCCGCGCGGTGACTTCGGGCGATGCCGATCCTGGCAGAGGGGCACGCAAACGAGCGATCTTGACCGCGGCGAAGGCAATGATCGCCGCGATCGGTATGAGCGGGCCAAGAAAAGCAGGGTCCATGGGGTCTTCCTCGGGTCAGCCGCGCACAGCCGCTTCGATGGCGGCGACATCGATCTTCTTCATCGGCATCATCGCCTCGAACGCGCGCTTCGCCGCGTCGCCGCCCTTGGCGAGCGCATCGGTCAGCACGCGCGGGGTGATCTGCCAGCTCACGCCCCATTTGTCCTTGCACCAGCCGCACTGGCTTTCCTGCCCGCCGTTGCCGACGATGGCGTTCCAGTAGCGGTCGGTCTCTTCCTGATCGTCGGTCGCGATCTGGAAGGAAAAGGCTTCACTGTGCTTGTAATGCGGGCCGCCATTGAGGCCGATGCAGGGTATGCCCACGACGGTGAAGTCGACAACCAGGGCATCGCCCGCTTTGCCGTCGGGATAGTCGGACGGGGCACGGTGTACGGCGCCGACGCTGCTTTGCGGAAAGGTTCGGGCGTAGAAGCGCGCGGCCGCTTCGGCCTCGTGTTCATACCAGAGGCAGATCGTGTTCTTGGCCATCTCACCACACTCCTTTTGCCGCTCAGCGAGAAAGGGGCGGTCGTGCCCCGCGCCGGGCGTTCCGGTGGGCGAGGGCATGCACGGCAACAGCGCTCGCAGGAACTATAGCCAGCGGCGGACTCCAGACCTATAGGATGCATACTCGAAGGGGAACGCGGTTCGAGATACTGCTCTTCCCGGATGGTAGGCTCAGCCTGCTCGGAGCCCGATCGCTCTTGCCGGCGGCGAGCTTGACGTCGCGCGGCGCTGCCGGGTCGGGCCGGACCGGCACTGTCGCCCCAGCGATGGCGGGAACGGCTCCGCCGGGAGCTGCGCGCGGGGGCACCTCCTCACGGTGGTGATGCCGGTGACCCGCGCCGTCGCCGGCGCGGCGCGTAGCGCGCCGTTATCGGGTGCGCGCCTTGGCGACGACGGTCTTGGCCAGCGCCAGGACCACCGGCCGGCTGGAGGCCGGCGGCTTGTCCGAAACCGGGTCTGCCTGCACGATGACGTCGTTCCGTCCGGCCTTGATGTAGGCGACGGCGCCCCGGCCTCGCTCGCAGATCTCGAGGTAACCGAGGTCGCCGATCCCGCGCAGGGTCTCCCGGGCGCAGCCCCGCATCGGCGGGCGGGAAAGCGAAAGCTGCGTGTAGCTCCCGCCCTGGCGGGGCGGAATCAGGACCACGCTGAGCAGCGGCAGCTCCGGGCCGGGGGTGAAACTCGGGCCGCCCCATTGGCAGGAAGCGCCGCCGCCGATCCCCTCGCCCGGCGCGTCGCCGGGGCTGGGCTTGTCATAGTCACGACCGGTGGCGGCGCGGATCTCTGCCGCGGTGAGCAGGGTGCAGGCGGGATTGCCCGGCCCACCTGCGGGCGGGCCGGCCTGCGCCCCAAGCTCGGTGATCGAGGCGCCGCCTAGCTGCGCGGCGAGCAGGATGGCGGCGGCACGAAGACTGGCACGCATGGTAGTCGCTCCCGAGAGAGAGTGTCCTGATGAGGGCCGAGGGTCGGAAGACGGGCGGCGAGCCACACCGCATCCAGCACCGGCTCGGCCTTGAGCGCGCGAGGCGTTCCGTCCGCAATCTGCGTCACGACATTCACCGGCCAGCGACGATGCGCCCGCGGCCTCCGTCGTGGAGCGCCATCGCCTTGCTGGTGCTGAGCATCGCGCCGAATACGATGGCCCCTCGCGCGGCGTGCACGCTCGCCAGGCGCAGTGCTGACCGGCCCCGGCGAGGAGGGACGCACAGCGGTCCGGCCGATGTAAGCGGAGCCGCCGCCGCCAGAATTCTAGTCTACGTGTCCGGGCAGGCGCTTTCAAGACGGCAAATACTTAGGCATTTACAAAAGTATTATCTCGTTGTAGAATCCCTCGGTCGGATCGGATAACCCGAGCATCTGGATGGTGTCGGACATGGTTCACTCCGCAGCCGCTGACGACGTCTTTCACGCCTTGTCCAACCCGACCCGGCGACAAGTCCTGGAGCGTCTGTCATTCGGACCCGCCACCGTCAGCGAACTGGCGGCGCCGTTCGACATGCAACTCCCATCGTTCGTGCAGCACCTCTCGGTGCTCGAACAGAGCCGGCTGGTCAAGTCGAAGAAGCGCGGGCGAGTGCGCACGTACGAGATCGCGCCCGACCGGTTCAAGGTCGTTGAAGACTGGCTGACCGAGCGCCGTCGGACGTGGGAAGCTCGACTGGACCGGTTCGATCAGTACGTCAAACAACTCAAGGAGAAGGAGTCAGAATCATGACCGAGCCATTCACCTTCAATCCGAAGCTTGATTTCGCCATCGAACGGTTCATCGACGCTCCCACGCGGCTCGTCTGGGAAGCGTTGACGAAACCGGAGCATCTGAAGGAGTGGTACATGCCCAAGGCCTGGGGGCGTGTGACGCGGAGCGAAATGGACGTGCGACCGGGCGGCATCTTCAGCATCGACATCACCACGGCAGACGGTCAGGAGTTCCCCAACCTCGGCTGTGTCCTGGAGGTCATTCCGATGGAGCGACTTGTCTGGACCTCCATGTTGTTCCCCGGCTACCGTCCGGCCGTCTTTGACGACGTTCCGATCACCGCCATCATGACGATGCAGACCGTGGGAACCGGGACTCGCTACGTCTTCACGGCGCTGCATCGGGATGAAGCTGATTTCGGGAAGAACATGGCGTCGGGTTGGCGGCAGGGCACCGAGATCGCCCTCGATCAGTTCGTGGCGCACGTGATCGCGATGAAGTAGTGGTGCGCGACTGGCGGCGGGCAGGTCAGGCATCGACGTGCAGGCTGTCATCGGGGGTTGGGCGGCGTGGCGGCCGGACCTAACCCGCCGTCGTGCCAAAAAACGCCCCGATGGCGGCGGTCAACCCCATTGCCAGTGCGCCCCAGAATAGCACCCGTCCCGCCGCGACGAGAACGCGGGCCCCGCCCGCCCGGGCCGCAAGCGCTCCCAACAACGCCAAACATGCGAGTGAGACCCCCGCGACCGCGGGCACGAGCTCACCTTCCGGCGCGACCAATACGAGCAACAGCGGCAACGCTGCGCCTGTGGCGAACGTCAGGGCCGAGGTAAAAGCCGCTTGCACCGGACGCGCCTGGAGCGCAGCAGAGATGCCGAGTTCGTCGCGCGCATGCGCACCTAATGCATCGTGGGCCATGAGCTGGTCGGCGACTTGGTAGGCCAGGTCCTGGGCCAGCCCTCGCTCCATGTAGATCTTCGCCAGTTCCTGGCGCTCGGCCGGCTCATCGGCTGCGAGTTCGTCACGCTCGCGGGCAAGATCTGCCCGCTCGGTGTCCGCTTGAGAGCTCACTGAGACATACTCTCCTGCAGCCATCGACATGGCGCCTGCCACCAGCCCAGCCGCGCCCGCCACCAGCACGCTCGACCGACTGGCTTCGGCCGCCGCGACGCCCAAGACCAGACTGGCTGTGGAAACGATGCCATCATTGGCGCCGAGCACTGCGGCGCGGAGCCACCCAATGCGTTCGGTACGATGGCGTTCCTGATGCTGCGGCCGCATGTCCGACCTCCTCGAGCGGTGGTACGCAAGCGTGGACATGGGCGGGCGACATGCCCGGGCGACCGCCTAAGCCCAGGTCAGTCCTGCGAGCTTCGTATCACTCAGAAGGCTCCCGCAGGTCCGCTTTGGCACGGGGCCAAAGGAACAAACGCGGCGTCACGCGCCGCGCTGCTCAGTATCGTCATCGCCGAGCGCGTCACGCCAGGGCTGGCCCGGGTGCCCGGACTGTGTCACCGCTCCTCGGCGAGCTGGATGCGATCGTCCGGTGTGCGGTGAGAGAAATCGGCGATGACGGGGGGAGGGGCACAGTGACACTTGCGTGAACCCGCTCTGCAGCCAGGCTACTCATCGAGCCCTCCGCCGTCCCGTAACGATATGCGCATCAGCTGCGGGGGATTATGCCGGCGCCGCGCTAACCCATGCTGCCGCTGATGGGCTCCAGGAGGGCCGCGCCGCCCTGTGGAGGGCAGGCCACCTTCGGTCTGTCGGCTGCGTCGGCGCGTATAGCAACGCCGGGCCAGGCTCCTCGACTACAGTACACCCGGATTGCGACGCCAGATGGCGTAGGTCAGCCCCACCGCAAAGGTGACCCACCCGAGGTACGGCAGCAGGAGGCCGCCTGCGAGGCGGCGTGCGCGCCAGAATGCCAATGCGGTGAACAGCAGAAGCACCCAGAGCGCGAGGATCTCCACGAATGCAGCCCATCCGACGTGCCATCGAAAGAACAGCCAGGTCCAGAGCGCGTTCAGCAGCAGCTGTAGCGTGTACAGGGCAATGGCCGGCCGAGCGCGCGGCCAGCCCCACGCGCGGATCACAAGCCACGCCGCCAGCGCCATCAGCACATACAGGACACTCCAGACCGGGCCGAAGACTTTGGCTGGCGGAGCCCACGCTGGCTTCGAGAGCAGTTGGTAGAAGTCCCCCGCATGCACGGACGCCATCGCGGCGATGAGTGCGGCCACGCCCGTGGCGACCACCACGAGGGCCAGCGTACCCCACTCGGCATGCGGCCTT
This sequence comes from uncultured Gemmatimonadales bacterium, assembly GCA_963831425.1. Taxonomy (GTDB): domain Bacteria; phylum Gemmatimonadota; class Gemmatimonadetes; order Gemmatimonadales; family GWC2-71-9; genus CAVVWJ01. The sequence continues at coordinate 135,533 of CAWHQC010000010.1, forward strand.
GTGGAATCGCTCATGCTTGACTGCCTCTCACCTGATCTCCTCGCCTATGCGCCTCCGCCGCCGGTGCGCGCGCCGGGGACAAACGTTCCTGGCGCTCGTGTCAACGTGGAGATGCCGTATGATGCAGCACCTCGATACCCGGACCGATGAGGATCGTCAGCAGGTCTTCTGCACCCTCCAACGGACCGGCGTAGACCGTCCGGGTCTGGGCGAGGATCCGCTCGGTGCTGGGAGCGTGGGAGTAGACGGCCAGCCGGGGCGCGACGCGGCGGAACACCTCGCCCGCCTGCTCGGGGGTGGTGTGGTGTGCGATGATCGCGTCAACGATGGCCGCGCTCGGGTGGTCGGGCCGAGCGCGCAGCGCCTCGGGGTCGATGACTTCGTGCACCAGCACGTCGGCGCCCTGCGCATGACGCACCAGGTTCTCCGACACGCGCGTATCGCCGGACAGCACCACCGAGCGCCCCCGGTACTCGATGCGGTAGCCGAACGCGGGCCGCACCGGGCCATGATCCACGAGGAACGCGGTCACCGTCACGCCGCCCCCGGTGAAGACGACGCCGTCCGTCGTCACCTCGTGGCTCACGACCGCTATGCCAGCCGCGGGGAGATGCTCGTCCACATCGCGGCGCATGTGGATGTCGAAGGCGAACGCCTGCTGGAGGTGGTCCATCATGGCGCGCGTGCCCGCTGGTCCCCAGACCGCGAGCGGTACTGGGCGCTGCCCGCCTGCCCAGCCGGTCAGCAGCAGGTCGGGGAGCTGGACGACGTGGTCGGAATGCAGGTGCGTGAGGAACACCCGCGTGATCGAGCCGATCGGCACGCCGGCCTGCGCGAGCCGCAGCGTCGCCCCGCGGCCGCAGTCGAACAGGAAGCGCTGCTTGCCGGCCTCGACGAGCGTGCTCGTCCCGTACTGCTGCAGGTTGACCAGCGGCCCGACCCCCGTGCCGAGCAGGACGACCTTGAGGCTGTCGGAGGGCACCGTCGCGCTCGGCGTTGGCGCCACCGCTTGGGCCTGCGCGATTCCCCTGGCGCCGCCGGGGACGAGCGCGGGAAGCGCGGTGCATGCGATCGAGGCGGCGGCGACGAGCTGGGACCTGGTCATCTGCACTCCTGCGTGCGGTGAGCACCCCGTGGACGCATTCGTTTGGCCGGCCTGACGAAATGCAGATCAGCTGCTATCGATGTGAGCAAACTTACGTTCCTTTGCCGCCTCTCGGAGCGGCCCGGGTCATCGGAGCGCGGGCCAGCCGGCGTCTGTCAACTGCATTGCGAGTTGGGCGGTGGCCCCGGCCCTCAAGACTCCGGGGCTGCTGGTGGCGTGGGATGCTTGGGAAAGAGGCCGCCTACCACGGCACCCGCGAAGCCCATCGCGGCAACACCTAACGGGCCGAACAGGACGACGCGGCCGTAATCGCACCCGCCCTCATCGCTGCACCAGGCCACGGCAAGCGCCACGGCCGCGAGTCCGACGCCTGCGCCGACGAAGAAGCCCGTGTAGCGGTAGTCCCGGTCGCCCGGACCGAGCAATCCGCCCAGGGGTTCGTGGGCGTGGTCGGCCGCCTGCTCCAGCGACGGCGCCCAGAGTGCGCGTGCCGCATGGGGGCGAAGCTCCCAGGGGTGGGCGCCGAGGCTGGGCGTTTGGGCGTATCCTGAGGAGACTCCACCCGCCGTCACCAGGAGAGTGAACACCGAGCCTCGCACAAACGTCAACGCGCGCCGAGTGGCCATGGCTCAGCTCCTTCCGTGCTGGGCTGCGGGGCCGAGCGAAGGCGCGCGCGGCGCTCGCCGTCCGGCTTACGGAATGCGTATCAGCTGCGGGCCATCATGCTGGCCACCGTACAAACCTACGTTCCTCAACCGTTCCTCAGCGCGCTCACGTCGCGCTGTGGCCGAGCGGAGGTTCGCGCCCCCCAGCCGGTCGGCTGCATGCATGGCTTAGACGGCGGCGAGAACCCGCCGGCGAATAGTTGGCGGGAACTTAACGAAGGCGAAGAAACTCGCGGGGTAGAGATAGTCCTCTCCAGATTCGTCAATCACGCGGAGTTGCCCGTGTCTTTGGGCGTCTCGATCCGGAATGACTTGATAGAGCTTGCGGCGCTCCAAGGAGGCCACACAGCCCCGATTCTGGAGACACAGGACGAGTTGGCGTGGACGAGTTGCCATATTAATCAAGATAACGCTTGATCTTGAATTCTCGACTGCCTATGCCGGTCGCCCCGAACCAGTGAAGCTTTCGCCAGCGCGCGCGACCATAGCGTCGGCGTAACCGCGGGAGTTCACGAATCGCGGTTCCGGGCGCAATCGTCTGCACGTCGGAGATGCCGCCCAGAATTCGAAATACATGTGAGTGGGACATACTTTGTACTTAAGTGCGTCCGCCTAATGGATGGCGATCACCTGCAAACGACCTGAAAGAACTTATGGTCCTTTGCCGTCTCTCGGAGCGGCTTTGGAAGCGGAGCCCGGCCCGTTCGCGTTCGTCGGCTGCATTTGCGGGTTAGAGGGCCCCTTTTCGGGAGAGTATCTGTCGAATCTGCGCGGGTTCCAGGAGCCTGTGCTTCTTGTGGCCGTTACAGCGCCCGCAGGCCAATACGAGGTTGCTCCAGTCGTTCGAACCGAAACTCTGGCTGTGCACCTTTTTGCCTCGCTGAGCCGGAACTTTGCGCAGTTCCTTGTTCAGCTTGTTGCTCGAGAGTGGGATCACGTGATCGACTGCGAGCCCGTGGTCCAGGCTGCACTCCTCAACCAGGTGCAGCTGGCAGACCTCTCCGTACCGCATGATCAGTTCCGCCCGCACCTCCCGCATGCGCCCGTTGAACTCGGCTCGCTTGATCTTCGGTGCGCAGGTCAAACAGGCAGTGATATGCACTCCAGCTCTTCCGAAGGGCCGCACAGCAGGTGCCGGAAGTACGATTCGTCCTCAGAATACTCGAAGTTCATTGGATGCTCGTGGGTCCGTCCAACGAAAAGCAAATCGGCTGCAAGCGATCTTGAGAAAACCTACCTTCCACTGCGTGCCGGCGGAGCGTTGCCGGACCAAGGAGCCCGATCGCTTCGCGCTTGTCGGCTGCATTTCGGGTTAGATAGCAGCGTCATCGGAGCCGCGGATGCGAATGCGCTCCTCCTCCACGATCCAGAGGCGCTGCTCGACCGGCTCGGTCGCGAGCACCCGGAGTGCTCGGGCCACGTGTCGCAGCAGTCGTTCCGCGTCCGGCTCGGCCGGCCGGAGCACGAGGATCCCCGGGTACTCCCCTGGCGGTCACGCCGGATGTCGGCAACGTCGAGATCCAGTGTGCGGAGAAAGCGTCCTTCATTTCGACACGCGACCATGAGGCGCTCGTCGGGAGCGCCGCTCAGCTGTTCGCTGTACACCGTTTGGCAGTCGTGGCTGGCTGCCCGCAACAGCTCGGCGGCATCCACCGGCACATTCTCATCCAACTTACAGCGCACCAGAAGGCCGGGAGCTCAGGCCGGCAGCGCAATTACGCGTTCCTGCGCCAGCTCCGCGGCGTATGCCAGGGCGGCCTGGATCCCCTCGGGGGTGAGGGTCGGATACTACCAGAGCAGCTCGTCACGTTCGATGCCCGCAGCGAGGTTCGCCAGCACGACGGACACCAGGATCCGGGTGCCGCGAATGCACGCCTTGCCATGGCAGATCTGGGGATCGACCGAGATGTAGTCTTGCCAGCGCACGGGACACCTCGCGGGGGAAGTGCCGGAAGATACGGAACTTGGGTGCTGCTGTCTAACCACATGCGCATCAGCTGCGGGCCCCTCGTGCTCGCGCCCGCACAAACCTACGCCTCCTTAGCGGCGCCATCGGAGGGCGCCGCCCGCGCGGCGTCCCGCGCCTATCCGGCCCGTCGGCTGCATGCGCGGGTTAAGCGGCGTGAGTCGGGGCCGCGAGGGCGAGTGTCAGCAATTCCCGCTCGGTGCTGTCAAATCCGACTGCGCGGTAGATCGCCTGCGCGGGCCCATTGGTCCGCGCCACCTCTAGGTACATGACGCGAACATCGAGCTCCTCACAGATCGCTCGCGCCCGTTTGACCAATGCCCGACCCACGCCGCGATTCCGCAGGGCCGGCCGAACAAACAGGTCCTCGATGAACGCGGCCCGGCCGCCGTACTCCATACTGTACGAGAATGTGACTACCAAATGGCCGGCGAGTTCACCTTGGACGTCGGCCATCCACACCTGCCCAAGCTCGCCGGGCGTGAGGAGCGGAAGAAAGGCGGCGCGAGCACGGTCGGGGTTGAGTGAATATCCCGCCTCTGCGTAGAACTCGTGCATTAGCTCGAGGAGGGCACCGAGATCTTGTGCGTCGGCCCGTCGCATCGTCACGGGCATGAGCACCGCCTATGGTAGGTGGTTGGACGTCCGCCTAACGAAATGCAAATCAGCTGCAGGCCCTCAGCCTCCCGCCCGCACAAATCAACGCCTCCACAGCTTGGCCACTACGAGGGTGGCGCCCACACCGATGCTGGTGCCCTTTCGGCCTGTCGGCTGCATGCGCGGGTTAGGCGGCAGCCTGGTCCGGTCTCAACACATGGGTAACACTTAAGTCGCAGGACATAGGTGACACTATCGCCAGGTTTCGGGCTTCCTCAAGGAGGCTCCGATGCCGTGGCAGGAGGTGGTCACCGTGGACCTCCGTCAGCAATTCGTTCAGGATGCGCTGCGCCAGCGCGTGCCCGTCACCGAGCTCTGTGCCGCCTACGGCATCAGCCGGAAGACCGGCTACAAGTTCCTCGCCCGCTATCGACGCCCTCGGGGCCGCGGGCCTGGCCGATCAGTCCCGGCGGCCTCACCGCTCGCCCGCCGCGCTCGACGCCGGTCCTGCTCGCAGCGCCTGCTCGAGGCGCACCAGCGTCACCCCTACTGGGGCCCGCGCAAGCTGCTCCGCCTCGTCCAGCGCCAGCTGGCCGGACGCGCCCTGGCCGGTGCGCTCCACCGTCGCGCGCCGCTTCACAGCACCTCGGGCTCGTCACCGCCCGCCGCCGCGTGCGCCGACCCGGGCCCGCCGGGCCGCCACAGGCGCGCCGATGGACGCCCCCAATGCGGTGTGGACGACCGACTACAAAGGGCAGTTCAAGCTCGGCGACGGGCGCCTACTGCTTACCCGCTCACGGTCGCCGATGGCTACAGCCGGATGCTCCTCGCCTGTCAGGCGCTCACCAGCACCAGGCTGGTCGAGGCCCGGCCCGTCTTCGAGCGGCTCTTCCGCGAGTACGGCCTCCCGGTGCGCATCCGCTCCGATAACGGCGTGCCCTTCGCCACGCCAGGCGCTCGGGCGGCTTCTCCGCTCTCGCGGTCTGGTGGATTCGGCTCGGGATTCTGCCCGACCTGATCGAGCCCGGCCTCGCCCCAGCAGAACGGCCGGCACGAGCGCATGCATCGTCACCCTCAAGCGCGAATGCACGCGCCCGCCCCAGCCGACGCCCCGCGCTCAGCAGCGACGCTTCGATACGCTGGCGGCACGAGTACAACACCCTCCGCCCGCATGAGGCGCTCGGCGACGACACGCCGGCGTCCCGCTACACCCCTTCACCGCGGCCGTATCCGCGCCGGCTCCCGCCCCTCGAGTATCCCGGCCACTACGAGGTCCGCCGCGTAAGTCGCAACGGCGGCATCCGCTGGCACAAGCAGTGGGTCAATGTCAGTCAGACCCTGGGCGAGGAGTGGGTCGGCCTCATCGAGATCGATGACGGCGAATGGGATCGTCTATTTCGGCCCGCTCCGGCTCGGCCGCTTCCACGAGCGCACCCTGCACATCGAGGATGCGCTGGGCCGCACCTACCGCCGGCGCTACTGACCACTGTCACCTATGTCTGCGGACTTCACTGTCACCCATGTCCTGAACTGTTCAGGCCTGCGCGATGCTAGATTGCCAGTGCCTCCCACACCCCGGACTTCCCATGCAGCTCGAGTTCACGGCAGTCTATCGCAAGGTCCCCGAAGGATATGTGGCATTCGTCGAAGAGTTGCCCGGCGCCAACACCCAGGGCGCTACCCTGGACGAGGCCCGCGAGAACCTCCGCGAAGCCGTCGAGTTGACCCTCGAAGCAAACCGCGCCCTGACCGAGGAAGACCTTGCCGGTGAGGATGTCATCCGCGAGCCCCTCAAGCTGACCGCGTGAAGCGAGTCGACCTGATCCGCCATCTCGAGCAGCACGGCTGTGAGCTGTTTCGGGAGGGCGGGCGTCACTCGGTGTAGGTCAATCGCCGGATCCGCAAGAGCGCTACCGTGCCCCGCCATCGTGAGATCAACGAGTTCTTGGCCCGAAAGATCTGTAAAGAGCTCGCGATTGCTTTGCCCTGACGTCTAACTACTATGTGGACCTGCAAACCCTACCCTCGATTTTCCCGCAAAGCCTGCGCCCTATGCAGTCTAAGCCAGCCCCCCCCCCGCGAATTAGACTGCGAACTATGCAGCATAAGGCCGAGGCCATAGCCCCCGGAGCTCTGCGGCTGATTTCGGAAGGAATGCTCGCGTACGTAATGGGCCGCCTCGTCGCGCCCGTCCGTAAGGCCCCATTTGCGACACGAGGGGACGGGTTTGCGACAGAGCGCCGCGCCGCCCGGTCTGCCAGGTGCAGTTCAATGCACAACTGCCGACGCCCGGCCCAGGAGGTATCACCGCGGCACGACCGGCAGCACCACATGCGACGGGTGCGCCGGGTCATGCAGCACCCGCTGGTGCGCTGGTACGTACGTGCTGTCCCGCTCATTACTGCCGCCGGTATTGAGATTCCGGTCGTACTTGGGGAACAGGGCGGACGACACCGTCACCCGGATCCGGTGCCCCGGTGGAAACACCCGTGAGGTGAACCAGAGATCCACCGCATACCGCTCCACCTGGCCCGGCGTGAGCGGCACCGCGCGGTCGTACCCCCGGCGGAAGCGCGCCCGTGCGACGCCGTCCTGCACCCGGCGCGCCGTGCCGTCGGGCGCCACGTCGAGCAGCATCAGGTTCCAGTCGGTGTCCCGAGCATCGCTCGCGGCCCAGAGGGTGGCCGACATCGGTCCGGTGATCTCGATCGGCCGCGTGAGCGGCGCCGAGGTGAAGACCAGCACGTCCGCGCGCGACCGGTTGAGCGCGGCGAAGTCCTCGTTGAGCGAGGTCTCCAGCTCGCGCGAGTCGATCGGGTAGGGTGTCGGATCGCCTGGATCGTAGGTGAAGGTGTCCGCCGCGGCCGCGCCTGCGGCCGCGGTTGGCGGCACGGTGTCGAGCACGCCGTCGCCCGCGCTGGTGTTGGCTCGCCCGCTCGAGGCGAGATACCAGCGGGTGGCCGCTGCCCGCGCCAGTGGCCAGGCCGGCTCCTGCCGCCACTGGTTGTCGCCCATGATGAACAGGGTGGCCGCCGGCTCCCGCTCGGCGCCGTTATCCCGGCCCAGCAGCCAGTGGTCGAACCAGCGGAGCTGGAGCCGGCGGGTATCCACCCGTGCCTCGGGGCCGAAGTCGCCCGCCACGAAGTCGATCCCGCGGTGGGCGCCCGGTCCCATGACCAGCTTGAGCGGCGGGTGGCGCGGGACCCGAGCCAGCGCCGCGGTGTAATCGATCGGGCCGCGCGAGTCGTCATACCAGCCCGAGATCTGGAGCACCGGTGCCCGGACCCGGTCGATGAAGCTGGTGACGGAACGGGCTCGCCAGTAGGCGTCGAGCGTGGGGTGATCAAGCCAGCGATCCCACAGCGCGACCCGGCCGCAGCCGAGCCGCTGGGGCAGATCCGCCAGCGGCAGGCGCGGCAGCGCCGGGCCGAGATCGAGGTCACCGATGTCCTCGAGCGTGCGCGCACGCATGAGGCAGGCCCAGGCCACGTTCACCGGCGAGAAGACCATGTCCTCGTACGGCGCGATCCGCCACGGATCGCCGGTGGCGGCGGACGGAGCCAGGGCGGCGAGGTGCGGCGGCGCGCTCACGGCGGCGTACCACGCGAGCCGCCCCTCGTCCGAGTGGCCGATCATCCCCACCCTGCCGTTGGCGCCCGGCAGCCGGGCCGCCCACTCGACCGCGTCGTAGCCGTCGCGGATGTCGCTGTCGTAATCCCCGAAAGTACCGCCGTCGGAGACGTCTCGACCGCGGACGTGCTGGGCGACGAAGATGTAGCCGCGCGACGCCCACCAGCGGCCGGCCTTCGGGAGGATGCGCTCGTAGGGCGTGCGCTGGAGCACCACGCCGAACGGGCCGGCGCCGACCGGCCGCGCGACGTAGCTCGCCAGCCGGGCGCCGTCCCGGGTTCGCATGAAGACGAGCGTGTCTTCCGTGACGGCGTACTGCGAATCGGACACCGAGCCCGGCCACGGCGAGAACGCCGCTTCCACCATGAAGGGCGCGGCGCGCCGGACCAGCCGGACCCGCGGGCCGGTGATTCGCCCGCTGTCGCTGAGCACGCCGAGCAGGGTGTCGCTGTGCCAGGCGGCAGTCATCGCCGAGGCGCCGGCGTTCGACAGGCTGACGGAATCGGCGGACGTCGTGATTCGGGTGACCTCGAGGATCGGCTCCCCGGTGCGCCGGCGGATGGCGCCGTGGAGGCCGCCGCTGTCCGACGCGAAGTGCGCGAACCCAAAGCGCCGCCAGCCTTCGAAGCCGGCGTGCGGCGTCGTCCCCAGCGACATGTAGACGTCCCAATCACCAGCCAGTGATCGGGCATCGGCGCCGCCGGCCGCGACCCGGTCATGGCCCCGGCCGCAGGCGACGAGCGTGAGCAGCGCGAGTAGCCCGAGCAGCGCGGCGGGCGGAAGGGCGGAGCCAACCGGAAGCCTTCTCATTGGGCGCATGTGACGGGTCTCTTCGGTGGGGGTGAGATCTGGCCGGAGCCGGCCGAGGGACTCAACCGCGTCACGAGGATGACAGCGGCGGCAGGCACGGGGCGCTCATCACAGACGCGGGAGCGATGGCGCACGGCGCGGCTCCGCATCGCGGGGCTTGGGGCATGGCGCTCGCTTCAATCGCGGCTGGGTTCGCCTCGCTCCTCGACCGCACGAGGTCCACGTATGTCGGATGCTCGAAGTTGTCTAACGGTATCCGCATGAGCCGCGGGGCAGCCCGGCAGCCGCGTGCGCGAGTCAGGCCGTCTTCGCGGCAATCAGACCGGGCGTCGCCCTTCTCGGATAGCCTCCAGGATCTCGTCGCGACCCAGCCGAGCGCAGGCCATGAGATAGGCACCGTAGGCATACAGACCGAACCGATTCGCCAGCTCGAGCGCGCCGGCCAGGTCGACGTCGACGAACCGGATCGGGATCCAGCCATACGCGGCCGGCGCCGCCTGGACCTCCGGGAGCCCGAGCCGGCTCCGTTTCAGGAGCGCCGAGAAGGCGTTGCCGACCTCCCAGTGAACGGACCCGGGTGCGAGCAGTTCCGCGTGGCCGCCAGGAGCGGCGCGGCGCGCCGAACTCTGACCGCTCCGGTCCACGGGGGCCGTCCGCCGACCGACAGATTCCGGAGGATTGGTGAGATGGCTGCCCATAACGCGCGCGCCATATCATCGAGGTTCGCCACCAAACCGGCCGTTCCAGTCGCTTCGGGCCACCCAGGACAGACTTCAGCGGCGAGTTCTATCCGGCGAGTCGCGAGATTCAGCAGGAACGTAGGTCAACCTGATCACATCCTCGCCAATCCGGTCATGACTCATAAGGCGGAGCGGCGGCCGAGGCCCGGCGAAATATGGTTTGCCGCGACCAAGCACGACGGGGTGCAGGTAGATTCGATACTCATCGATCAGGCCAAGTTCGGTGAGGCTGTGCGCTAAGCCCGGGCCAGCCACTTCGATCTCCCCGTCTCGCCCGGCCTTCAGCTCGCGGATCGCGCCCTCAAGATCACCCTCAACAAGCCTGGCGTTGGGGCCGACCGACTTCAACGAGCGCGAGACGACCCACTTCGGCTGTTTCCGCCACGCCGCCGCGAAGGCGTGTTCCTCTGCACCCCATTCAGGATGATCGTCATCCCAGTAACGCATGACCTCATACATCTGGCGACCGTACACACTGCCCGCCTGTCCCTGAGCCTCCTCGATGAAGTGGCGGAAGAGCGTGGGGCTTGGCGCAAACGTCAGATGGTCGACGTAGCCGTCCAGGGACTGATTCATACCGAACACGAGCTTAGCCATACCTACTGCCTTTCCTTAGGCGGCACATCCGCGCGGTTCTGATTGCGTGATGCAGTCGGTCGCGCTCCCGCGTAGGGAGACGCTACCGTTTCGCCTTCGGGACCTCGTAGCGCAGCTGCACGAAGGCATCCCCCCACGGCGTCGCCGACACGAGGCGGAGCGGCGGCGTCACGATTCGCCTGGGGAGGAGCGGCGCCCCGCCGCCGAGCGTCACGGACGTGATCTGGACGAACAGCTCGTCCAGCAGTCCCTCGTCGTGGAATCGGCCCACCAATTCACCGCCGCCCACCAGCCAGATGTTCTTCCCGCCAGCCGCTGCCATCATCTCGCGGTGCACCGGGCCCACGTCCCCGCGCACCAGGCGGAGGTCGGCCCCCTCGATCCGCGGCAGGTCACGCGACGAGAAGACCCAGGTCGGCTGGGCGTACGGCCACGGCGACGGCTCCCCCGACTCCGGGCGGATCTGGTGGGCGAGGATCCACTCATACGTGGCTGAGCCCATCGCCAGCGCGCCGATGTCGCGGATGAAGTCGGGATAGTCGCTCTGGAAGGGGAAGCCGAACTGGAGCAGCCAGTCGAGCGAGTTGGCCTGATCGGCGATGAAGCCGTCGAGGCTTGCGGCGGTGTAGTACTGGGTCTTGGTCATCGGCGTCCCCTCGCCGGGCATGGCCTTATGTCCGGATCAGCTTCTTGTACCGGATCCGATGCGGCTGGCCTGCGTCCACGCCCTTTCGCCGTTTGAGGTCGGCCGCGTACTCGGCGTAGTTGCCCTCGTACCACACCACCTCGCTGTTGCCCTCGAAGGCCAGGATGTGGGTGGCGATGCGGTCGAGGAACCAGCGGTCGTGGGTGATGACCACGGCGCAGCCCGCAAAGCCAAGCAGCGCCTCCTCGAGTGCCCGGAGCGTGTCCACGTCGAGGTCGTTGGTGGGCTCGTCCAGCAGGAGGAGATTGCCCCCGCTCTTGAGCAGCTTGGCCAGGTGCAGGCGGTTCCGCTCGCCGCCCGAGAGGGTGTCCACCTTCTTCTGCTGGTCGGCGCCGCGGAAGTTGAATCCCGCCGCGTAGGCCCGGGCGTTCACCGTGCGGCGGCCGAACTGGAGTTGGTCCTGGCCGCCGCTGATCTCCTCGTACACGCTCTTCCCGCCGTCCAGCGCGTCCCGGCTCTGGTCCACGTGGGCCACCTGCACCGTGGAGCCCACCGTGAGCGTCCCCGCGTCGGGCTGCTCCTGGCCGGTAATCATCCGAAACAGCGTGGTCTTGCCGGCGCCGTTGGGACCGATCACGCCGACAATGCCGCCGCGCGGCAGCGCGAAGCTGAGATTGTCGAACAGCAGCCGGTCGCCGAACCCCTTGGCCAGGTCGGCGGCGACGACGACCTCGTCGCCCAGCCGCTCGGGCACCGGGATCAGGATCTCGGCGCTCCCCTCCGTCTGCCGTTCGGCCTCCTCGCGCAGCTCCTCGTAGCGGGTGAGCCGCGCCTTGCTCTTGGCCTGCCGCGCACGCGGCGCCATGCGCACCCACTCGAGCTCGCGCTGGAGGGTCTTCTGCCGGGCGGAGGCCTGCTTCTCTTCCTGGTGCAGCCTCCGCTCCTTCTGCTCCAGCCAGGACGAGTAGTTCCCCTCCCACGGGATCCCGGCGCCCTGGTACAGCTCGAGAATCCAGCCGGCCACGTTGTCGAGGAAGTAGCGGTCGTGGGTGACGGCGACGACGGTCCCCTTGAACTCCGCGAGGTAGCGCTCGAGCCACCACACGCTCTCGGCGTCGAGGTGGTTGGTGGGCTCGTCGAGCAGGAGCATGTCGGGCTGCTCGAGCAGCAGGCGGCAGAGCGCCACCCGCCGGCGCTCGCCGCCTGAGATCTTCGTCACGTCGGCATCGCCGGGCGGGAGCCTGAGCGCGTCCATCGCCAGGTCCACCTTGTGGTCGAGCTCCCACAGGCCGAGCGTGTCGATCCGCTCCTGCAGGTTGCCCTGCTTCTCCAGGAGCCGCGTCATCTCGTCGTCGTCCATCGGCTCGGCGAACCGGGCGCTGATCTCGTTGAACTGATCGAGCAGCGCCTGCTGCTCCCGGACACCCTCCATGACGTTGCCGCGGACGTCCTTCGACTGATCGAGCCGCGGCTCCTGCGGCAGGTAGCCGATCCGGGTGCCCGGCAGCGGCCGCGCGTCGCCCAGGAAATCGGTGTCCACCCCCGCCATGATGCGGAGCAGGGAAGACTTCCCCGCGCCGTTGGCGCCGAGCACGCCGATCTTGGCTCCGGGGTAGAAGGAGAGATTGATCCCTTTGAGGATCTCGCGAGACGGGGGCACGACCTTTCGGAGGTCGCGCATCGTGAAGATGTATTCGCCGGCCATGGGCGGCAAAGATAATCGCTGTCGACGGGGGGCGGTGCTTTGCATCGAAGGTCGATCCCACCCAGGTCGGGCCGCGCGCGAGGGGATACCCCCGCTCCGGACAAGCCGACAGTCCTCCGCGGGGGTATCCCCTCGTGCTTGCCCTCGGTTCGGGGTATGACACTCGTGGAATGATCTTGGGAGTGCGCCGGACCCAGCTCTCGCGGGGCGGGGGCAGCCGCGGGACGAGGGCACGCCGCCGCAGGACTGTCGGCTTGTCCGGAGGGGGCGTGCCCTCGTCTCGTGGCCTACGGGGTGGCGGGGCAGTCCGCCGACGGCCAGCAAAACAGAAAGGGCGTCCCAGCGGGGACGCCCTCCGTTCCGCTCCGGCCGCGCCGGAAATCAGCTCACGTGCTTGTTCACCAGCTTGGTCATATCGAACATCGAGACCTGCGCCTTGCCGTTGAAGACCGGGCGAAGCTTGTCGTCCGCGTTGATCGCGCGGCGGTTCTTGGAATCCTGCAGTCCGTTCCGCTTGATGTAGGCCCAGAGCTTCTTGGTGAGCTCGGTGCGGGGCAGCGGTGAGCTCCCGACGACGGCCGCCAACTGGTTGTCCGGCGTGACCGGCCGCATGAACGCGGCGCTCGGCGTCCGCTTCTTGCCCGAGGATTTCTTGGCGGACTTCCTGGCCGCCTTCTTTGCCGTCTTCTTTCTCGCGGGGGCTTTCCGGGCGGTCTTCTTGGTGGACTTCTTTCTTGCGGCAGTCTTCTTCCTGGTGGCCATCGCGTGTCTCCCAGTGAGCGTGAGAACCTGCGTGCCTCGGAACCTGCAAGAAACTACCGTGACAAACAGTACACGACCGCCGTGGATTTACAATAGGGAAATGGCGGTTTTCCCTCGGAAAACGCCCATTTTCCCGGATTTCCCCTCGGAAAACCGCATTTTCACTCGATTTTCCCTCGGGAGCGCGGCTGCGAGTATCTTCCCGAAGCCGTTCACGGACCGGCCGGCCGGAGCCGGCGGCCTCCTCCCGTACGCCCTCATGATCGGTGCCTCACCATGCCCTGCATCGCCCGATACTCCGCCGTCGCCGTCCTCGCGCTCCTGCCGCTCGCCGCGCTCGCGACGTCCCACCGCGAGCGCCGCGCCCCCGCCTGCGCGCCGGACAACGGCGGCCTCACGCTGCCGCAGGGGTTCTGCGCGAGGCGCATCGCGGACGACGTGGGGGCGGTGCGCCATCTCGCCGTGAGCCCCGCGGGCGACCTGTACGCGGCCGTGAGCGGGCGGCTTCTGAGCGACGGCGTGGTCGCGTTCCGCGATCGTGACGGCGATGGCATCCCCGACGAGCGCGCCACGTTCGGCCCGAGCGGAGGGAACGACGTCGTCGTGCACGCGGGCCATCTCTATCTCGCCTTGAAGGACCGGGTGATCCGGTGGCCGCTCACCCCCGGGAAGCTCGAGCCCGAGGGGCGTCCGGAAACGATCGTGAGCGACCTGCCGGACAACGGGAACCATACGGAAAAGACGCTCGCCTTCCCCGGGGGCGACGTGATGCTGGTAAAGATCGGCTCGGCCACGAACAGCTGCCAGGAGTCGGATCGCCACGCGCGGTCGCCGGGGAAGGATCCGTGCAAGGAGCTCGAGCGGCGCGCGGGGATCTGGCGGTTCGACGCCGCGCGCGCGGGGCAGACATTCGCCGATGGGCATCGCTGGGCCACCGGGCTCCGCAACGCGGAGGCACTCACGGTGCAGCCGGGCACCGACCTGGTCTGGGCCGCGGTGCACGGGCGCGACCAGCTCGGCGACAACTGGGGGTTCAGCGACGAGGCCAACGCGAACAACCCGGCCGAGGAGCTGGTCCAGGTCAACGAGGGCGACGATTTCGGATGGCCCTACTGCTACTACAGCAACGACGCGAAGCGCAAAGTGCTCGCGCCCGAGTACGGCGGCGACGGGAAGAAGGTGGGCCGGTGCGACAAGGCGAAGGATCCCGCGCTCGCGTTCCCCGGACACTGGGCGCCGATGTCGCTCGCGTTCCCCACGGGCACGCAGCTCGGGCCGACCTACGAGGGCGGGCTGTTCATCGCGTTCCACGGAAGCTGGAACCGCGCGCCGTTGCCGCAGGCGGGCTTCCGCGTGGTGTTCGCCCCCTTCAAGGACGGCAAGCCCACGGGCGACTACGACACGTTCGCCAGCATGAAGAACGAACGCTTCCGTCCTGTGGGACTCGCGGTGGGGAAGGACGGCGCGCTCTACGTCTCCGCGGACGACAACCACGCGATCTGGCGGATCGTGAAGCGGTGAGGGTCGGGGTGCACGGCTGCACCGGGCCGTCGGGTCCACGGCTCCGGCGGGCGGTGAGGCGCGCTCTGGTCGCTGCAGTGCGCGTGCGCGTTGGAGATCGCGCAGGGACCTGGAGTGCGCCCTGACGCTCCCGCCGCGTGCCTCGCCGCCCGCCTGCGCCAGAACATCGGAGCGCGGTTGAGCGGTGTCCATCCCATCTCCCCGCCATGCGCCACTTCTGTACCTCCGAGCGGCACCGCCTGCGGCGGTGCCGCTCGGCCGCGCCCCCTGTGGGGCGCGGACGGCCCAGGGCTGGCGGGGGTCGCAGAGGGAGCGTCAGTGCGCACTCCAGGTCCCTGCGCGATCCCCACCGCGCACGCGCACTGCAGCGACCGGCGCGACCCCCGCCGGCCCCCGCCCGGAGCCCCGCCCAGCACTCACCCCGCCCCTAACCACCACGCAACACCCGCTCAACCTCCCCCAGCTCCGGCGCGATCTCGATCGGCCGGTTGGCCCCCGCCGGCGCCGGCTCGGTGTCCCGATGGTACTGCAGCAGCATCCCCGGATCCTTGAGGATGTGCCCCGTCAGCACCGCCACCACGTGCTGCTCCGGTTCCATGAACCCGCGCCGCACAAGCTCGCGCACGCCTACCACGCTCGCCGCGCTCGCGGGCTCGCAGCCCACCCCGCATGCGTCCACCGCCGCCTTCGCCTCGAGGATCTCGTCGTCCGAGACGGCGAGCACCACCCCATCCGTCTCCCGGATCGCGTGCACCGCGCGGTCGAACGATGCCGGATCGCCGATGCGGATGGCGGTGGCCACCGTCTCCGCGCGGACCTTGTAGCGGTGTGCGAAGTCTTCCGCGAAGCTCCGCGCGAACGGCGCGGCACCCGCGGCCTGCACGGCCGCCAGGCGCGGGATCCGCGAGATCAGTCCCCAGCGGTGCGCCTCGAGCAGCGCCTTCCCGAAGGCCGCGGTGTTTCCCAGATTGCCGGCCGGCAGCACGATCCAGTCGGGCGGCTCCCAGTCCAGTTGCTGCAGCATCTCCAGCACGATCGTCTTCTGTCCCTCGAGCCGGAACGGATTGACCGAATTGAGCAGGTAGACGCCGAGTGTGCGGCTGGCTTCTTCCACCAGACGGAGGCAGTCGTCGAAATCGCCTCGCACGAGCAGCGTGCGGGCGCCGTAGGCGAGCGTCTGCGCCAGCTTGCCCATCGCCACCTGGCCGGCGGGCACCAGCACGAGCGCCGGAATCCCGGCCTGCGCCGCGTATGCCGCGAGCGACGCCGAGGTGTTGCCCGTGGAGGCGCACGACACGGCCGAGGCGCCGATTCGGCGGGCCTGGGTGACACCGACCGTCATGCCCCGGTCCTTGAACGAGCCGGTGGGGTTGTGGCCTTCGTGCTTGAGCAGCAGGTGGCCCATGCCGGTCCAGCGGTCGAGCGCCTCGCGGTGCAGCAGCGGCGTGTTCCCCTCCGGGTGGGACACGACGTCGTCGGCCGACGGGAGCACGAGCTCGCGGAACCGCCACACGCCCGAAGCCAGCGCGCCGGGGCGCTGGCCGCGGCGCTCGCCGAAGCGCTCGATCAGCGCCGCGCCGGAGAGCCGGGGTGGCCGGTGCCGCACCTCGAGCAAACCGCCGCACGCGGCGCAGCGCGGGTGCGGATCGAGCTCGGTGCTCTCGTTGCCGCACGACAGGCAGACCTGCCAGCTCGCCGGCCGATCCGGCTCGAACTTCATTCCACCCCTCCCGCCGGCTCGATCAGCCGCGCCCCAATCCGGTCCACCGGTGCCACCCGCGCCGCGCTGGGCAGACCGCTGGACGCATAGGAGGCGACCATCGCCGCCGCGACGCGCTCGCCCGCCGCGTGGCCGCGGGCGAGCGCGAACGCGGTCGGTCCGCTGCCCGAGATCGAGCTGCCGAGCGCGCCCGCGGCGAGCGCGGCGGCCTTTGCCGCGGCGAACCCGGGAAGCAACCCGGACCGGGCGGGCTCGGCGATCCGGTCGTCGATCGCGCGGCCGAGCAACGCGTAGTCGCTCGCGGCGAGCGCCGCCACCAGCGCGCCCACCTGTGCCGCCTGGTGCAGCGCCACCTCGAGCGGGAGCTGGCGCGGCAGGACGGCACGCCCGTCGGCCGTCCGCATCTGCTGCTCGGGACGGACGAGCACCACGACCAGCTCGTCGGGCACGGGGAGCGGCACGAGGTCGGGTGGGTGCATGCAGCGGACGAGCACGATCCCGCCCAGCAGCGAGGCCGCGATGTTGTCGAGATGGCGGCCGGCCACGGTCTCCTCCGCCACCAGGCAGGCGTGGAGCAGCGCCGCCTGGTCGAGCGGCATCCCGAGCAGCGCGTTCGCCGCCACCGCGCCGGCGACGGCGGAGGCAGCGCTCCCGCCCTGGCCGCCGGAAAGCGGGAGCCCCTTCGATACCCAGAGCGCGATCCCGCGCCCGCCGGCGAGCCGCTCGCCCGCGGCCTCGAGCACGGCGCGCGCGGCGAGCGCCGACAGTGTGCCGGGCGGGATCGCGCGGGAGGCTCGGGTGCCCGGGATCGCGCACCCGGATGCCGCGCTCGGCCGTCCACTCGGCCCGGACGTGTCGCCCGCGCCGGCCACCGCGAGGCCGAGGATGTCGAGGCCCGGGCCCACGTTGCCCACACCGCCGGGCGCGAAGGCGGTGACGGCGCCGGCCGCGCTCATACGCCGGCCAGCCGGAGGATGTCGTTCAGCACGCCGGCCGCCGTCACCTCGGCGCCCGCACCCGGACCGGTGATGACCAGCGGGTTGGCCTTGTACCGCGCGGTGGTGAAGACGACCTGGTTGTCCGAGCCCTTCAGAGCCGCGAGCGGGCTCGAGCTCGGCACCGGCCGGAGCCCGACCGCGATCCTCGACCTCGTCACCGTAGCGACATAGCGGAGCACCATGTCGTCCTTTGCCGCAGCCGTGACCCGGCGGCGCCAGCCGGCGTCGAGCTCCGGGAGTCGCTCGAGGAATTCGGCCAGCGGGATCGCGCGGGCCCATTTGGGGACCAGCGACTCCACCGCCGACCGCGAGAGCTCCCCGGGGTAGCCGAGGAGGCGTCCCAGGATGAGCGCCTTTCGCCCCACATCCATGCCGGACAGGTCCTCGCGCGGGTCCGGCTCGGTGTAGCCGCGCTGCATCGCGGTCCGCACCGCGTGCGAGAACGCCGCACCGGCGCGATACGGCCCCGAGGACGAAGCCGAGCGTCCCGGAGAGCAGTCCCTCGATCCGCTCGACCCGGTCGCCGCTCTCGGTGAGCTTGTGGTAGGTGTCGATGATCGGGAGCCCCGCGCCCACGGTGGCCTCGTGGAGAATGCGGCGGCCGCGCGCGCGGGCGGTCTGCCACAGCGAATCGCTCATGCCGCGGCGCCCGGCGAGCGGGAGCTTGTTGGCGAGCACCAGGTCCATCCCGTGCGTGAGTCCCAGCTCGAGCGCCGCCGCGGTGTCGTGCGCCGTGAGGTCCACCAGGACGGGGCGGGTGAGGGCGTAGCCCGCGACGTGGCGGACAGCCTCTTCCGCCGTCGCGGCCCGGGCGCGCGGCAGCTCCGCCAGGCGGCGGCCCTTCTTCTTCTCCGCGGCCAGCGCCGCGAGCCGCCGCGGCCCGAGCCCCTGCGGGTCGAACACGAACCCCGAGCGGTCGATCACCGCCGCCACCCTGAGATCGAGCGCCGGGCGGCGAATCGTCGCCGATCATGCCGGCCAGTGTGCGGCCGATCTGCCCGAAGCCGAGCAGCACGAGCTCCATCCGCTCGGGCTGGATCACGCCGCCGCCCGCGATGCGCGAGAGCTGGAACGCCGCGTGGATCCGGCGCTGCGCCTCCGCGGCCTGCCGCGCCTCGACCACCACGGAAATGTTGAGCTCCGAGCTGCCCTGCGCGATCGCCACGACGTTGATCCGGCTGCCGCGAGTGCGGAGAACACCGCCGCCGCCACGCCGGGCGTGCCGTGCATGCCCGAGCCCCACCACGGCCACCGTCGCCATCCCGGAGCCCAGCTCGACGCCGTCGATCTCCCCGCGCGCGATCTCGCCGCCGAACTCGCGCTCGAGGCTCTCCCGCGCGTCGGCCGCCAGCGCCTCGGGGACGCTGAAGCAGATCGAATGCTCCGAGGATGCCTGGGAGATGAGCGACACCGAAATCCGCCGCGCCTGGAGCGAGGCGAAGGTGCGCGCCGCGATGCCGGGAACGCCGAGCATCCCGTTGCCGGTGACGGTGACCAGCGCCTGCCCGCCCGCCGCGGTGAGCGCCTTGACCGGGAAACGCGCCGGTGCCACCCGCTCGGAGACCTCGGTCCCCGGCGCGTCCGGGTCGCCGAAGGGGCGGACGTGCAGCGGAATGCGGCGTCCCGCCACCGGGATGAGCGTGCGTGGGTGCAGCACTTTTGCCCCGTAGTACGCCAGCTCGGCCGCCTCGCGCGCGTGGAGCTGCGGGATGACCCGCGCGTCGGGCACGACGCGCGGATCGGCGGTGAGCAGGCCGGGCACGTCCTTCCAGAGGGAGACCCGGGCGGCGCTCAGCGCCCGCGCCAGCAGCGTCGCGGTGAGATCGCTCCCGCCCCGGCCCAGGGTCGCGACTTCGCCGCCGCGGCGTGGCGCCGATGAAGCCGGGCACCACCGGCACGATGCCCGGGCGAGCAGCGGCAGCAGCGTGCGCGCCACGCTCCGATCGGTGCGCGGAAAGTCCGGTGCGGCCTGCCGAACGCGCCGTCGGTGTGGACGAGGTCGAGGGCATCGACGTACCTTGCCCTGGTTCCCGCCGCCTCGAGCGCCGCCGCCACCAGCCGGGCGCTCAGCCGTTCGCCGCGGGCGACGAGATAGTCGGTGGTGCGGGGCGTCAGCTCGCGCAGGAGCCTGAGCCCCTCGGCCAGCGCCTCGAGCTCCGCGAACATCTCGCTCACGCAGGCGAGCAGGTCCGCGCGCAGCCGCCCCGCCGGGAGCACCGCCCGCGCGGTCTCCGCATGGCGCGAGCGCAGCCGCGCGATGAGCGCCGCGACGGCGCGCGACTCGCCGGCTCCAGCCTGCTGCGCCACGCCAAGGAGCGCGTCGGTGGTCCCCGCCATGGCCGAGACGACCACGACGGTGGGCTCCTGGGCATGGCGGCGGATGATGTCGACGGCGTGGCGGACGGCGGTGGAATCGGCCAGCGACGCGCCGCCGAACTTGTGGACGTGGGGCGGACGGCGGGACCGTGGCATAAGCGGTGGAGGATACCCACAATGTTCACCCTGCTCAAGCTGATCCAGTCCATCATCAAGACGCTGCACTCCGAGGGCACGCCGGGGCAGGTGGCCCTGGGCATCGCGCTCGGGTCCGTGCTCGGGCTCACGCCGCTGATGAACGTCCACAACCTGATCATCTTTTCGCTGATCGTGCTGCTCAACGTCTCGTTCGGCGGCGCGATGCTCGGCTGGGCGCTGTTCGTGCCAGTGGGCTTCCTGCTCGACCCGGTGTTCGACCGGATCGGGGCGGGGCTGCTCGGGCGCCATGGCTCCGCCCGCTCTGGACCTCGTGGTACAACACACCGCTCGTCCCCTACACCAACTTCAACAACAGCGTCGTCCTGGGGAGCGTGGTCGGCTGGCTCGTGCTCGCGGTGCCGATCTTCTTCGCGGCCCGCTGGGGCGTGGCCCGCTACCGCGCCACGATCGGCGAGCGGGTGCGACAGTCGAAGCTGTACAAGGCGGTCACCGCCTCGCAGGTCTACAACTGGTACCGCCTGTTCCGGCCGAGCTGAGCGTGCGCATCAGGATTTTTCGCTGGAAGGCCATCGGCCCGCTGCTCCTGCTGTTCATCATCCTCGCGCTGCTCGTGTTCCTGTTCGCCGAGCCGGTGGCGCGGCAGACCACCGAGGAGGTGAGCACCGAGCTGCTCGGCACCGAGGTGGACGTCGGCCGGCTCGATCTGATTCCCCAGCACCGCCTCAGTGGACCTCGGCGCCCTCCAGGTGGCCGATCCGTTCGAGCCGCGGCGCAACCTGCTCGAGGCCGACCGGATCGTGCTCAAGCTCAACCCCGAGGCACTGACCGAGAAGAAGCTGGTGGTCGAGCGGTTCGCCCTGCAGGGGATGCGGTTCGGGACCACACGGAAGCCGCCGGCGCGGCCCGTGTCGGGCCGCGGCTTCGCGCCCCAGGCGCTCAAGGCCGTGCGGGACTGGGGCAGGCAATTCGACGTGCCGCTGCTCCAGCTCACGCCGATCGACACGGTCAGGCAGCTCATCCTCAATCCCGGGCAGCTCGTCACCGTGCAGGCGGCGCAGGCGCTGCTCGCCCGAACCGACTCGACCCGTCAGGCGCTGGATCAGGGATTCAAGGCGGTGGACGTAACAGGCACCGTGGACTCGGCGCGTGCCCTCGCCGACCGCCTGGCCGCCACCGACGTCCGCTCGCTCGGCCTCGACGGCACGCGGCAGGCCGTGCAATCGGTGCAGCAGACGCTGAAGCAGCTCGACGCCGCGAGACAGCAGGTAAGTGGGCTCGAGCGAAACGTGACCCAGGGCGTCAAGCTCCTGGGGACGGGCGTCGAGGGTCTCGATGATGCGCGAAAGAAGGACTACGCTTTTGCCAGATCGCTGCTCAAACTGCCGAGCTTCTCGGCGCCGGACATCGGCAACGCGTTCTTCGGAAAAGTGAGTGTAGACCGGTTCCAGCAGGCACTCTACTGGGCCGAGCTGGCGCGTCACTACATGCCACCGGGGCTGCTGCCGCGGGAGGATCCCGGCCCCAAGCGGCTCCGGGCCTCGGGCACCACGGTGCGATTTCCCAAGGCGCGCACCTGGCCCACGTTCCTGCTGCAGGTGGGGCAGGTGGACTTCAGCATCGCCGAGGGGCTGCTCAAGGGCGACTACGCGGCGACGGTGCAGGGGCTCACCTCGGCCCCGGCGCTCTACGGCAAGCCGATGATCGTGAGCGCCAGGCGGAACGCTCCGGGGTCGGCCATTGCGGGGATCGACGTCGGCGCCGTCGTGGATCACCGCTCCTCCACCCTGCGCGACTCGGTCGCCGCCAGGCTCCGCGGGGTCAAGCTGCCGTCGTTCGAGCTGCCCGGCCTGCCGTTCCGGCTCTCGCCCGGCACGGGCGCCGCCAACCTCATGTTTGCCCTCCGCGGCGATCAGCTCCGGGGCCACTGGTCCATCGGCTCGAATGACGTGGCATGGGCGCTCGATACCGCGGGCGGCTCGCGGAATGATCTCGAGCAGCTCGTGTGGCGGGTGCTCTCCGGGATCAAGCAGCTCGACGTGAGCGCGGACGTGCGCGGCCCCGTCAAGTCGCCGACCCTTTCGGTGAGGAGCAATCTGGACCAGGCCGTGGCCGGGCGGCTCAAGGCGGTCGTCGGCGAGGAGGTGGCCAGGGCGGAGGCGCTGGCGCGGGCCAAGGTGGACAGCATCGTGAGCGACAAGGTCGCGCCGGTGAAGCAGCGGATCATGGCGGTCCAGGCCGAAGCGACGAAGCGGGTGGCCACGGAGCGGCAGCGGCTCGATCAGGTCCAGGCCGATCTCCAGAAGCAGCTCGAGCGGCTCACGAGCGGCGTGGTGCCGGGGATCAAGCTGCCGAAGATCAAGCTCTGAAGCGTGGGCGGACAGGGAGAGGTCGAGGACGACCGGCCCCCCGCGCCGACTGGCCAGTTGCCGGTTCCGGAATAAGATTAGACGTCCCTCCCATTCGCGGAGTCCCGATGCGCATCGGAGTTCCCCAGGAGACCGCCCCCGGCGAGCGGCGCGTCGCGCTAGTGCCCGAGTCCTGCAAGAAGCTCAAGCAGGCCGGGTACGAGATCTCGCTCGAGACCGGCGCCGGGAGCGCCGCCGGCTATTCCGACGCGGCCTATCGCGAGCTCGGCGTCACCCTCGAGGCCGATCCCGCCGCCCTCCTCGGCGCGGCCGACGTGGTGCTCAAGGTGGGACCGCCCTCGATCGAGCCGGTCCGGAACGAGGTGGCCTGGATGCGCTCCGGGGCCGTGTACCTGGGCTCGCTCATGCCGTTTCGCCACCTTCGCGAGGTCCGCGCGCTCGCCGAACGTGGCGTGACCGCCTTCGCCACCGACGCCATTCCGCGCACCACGCGGGCGCAGGGCATGGACACCCTCTCGTCCATGGCCAACATCGCGGGGTACAAGGGCGTTCTCCTCGCGGCGGTCGAGCTCAACAAGTACTTCCCCATGTTCATGACCGCCGCCGGCATGGTCCCGCCGGCCCGGGTGTTCGTGATCGGCGCCGGCGTCGCCGGCCTGCAGGCGATCGCCACCGCCAAGCGGCTCGGCGCCAACGTCACGGCCACCGACGTGCGCCCGGAGGTGAAGGAGCAGATCGAGAGCGTGGGCGGGAAGTACGTCGGCATCGAGCTCAAGGAGAGCGCCGCGGCCGGCGGCGGGTATGCCAAAGAGCTGTCGGAGGAAGACCGCGCGCGCCAGCGCGAGATCCTGGCCGCGCAGGTGGCCCAGTCGGATGTGGTGCTCACCACCGCCCTCATCGGCGGTGTCTTCGCGCCCCGGCTGGTCACGGCGGAGATGGTGCGGGCCATGCGGCCGGGGGCGGTCATCGTGGACCTGGCGGCCGACGGCGGCGGCAACTGCGAGCTGAGCCGGCCGGGGGAGACGGTGACCGTGGGCGGGGTGAACATCCTCGCGCCGCTCAATCTGCCGGCCTCGATGCCGCTCCACGCCAGCCTGCTCTTCTCCCGCAATCTCACCGCGTTCCTGCAGGCCTTCACCAGGGATGGCGCCTTCCAGCTCGAGCCGGGTGACGACATCCAGCAAGGGGCGCTCATTACCCAGGCCGGCGAGGTCCGCCACGCGCGGACTCGCGAGGCGCTCGCCAAGGAGGGCACATGATTCCGACCGAGACGGCGGCCGCGGCCCCGCCCCCCGATATCTGGTCGCAGCTCTACGTCTTCGTTCTGGCGTCGTTCATCGGGCTGGGCGTGATCCGCCGGGTCTCGCGGCTGCTGCACACGCCGCTGATGTCGATCACCAACGCCATCTCCGCCATTGCCGTCGTCGGCTCGATCATCGTCACTGGCTCGGACTATCCGCCCGGGATCCGCCTGCTGGGGGCGGTGGCGCTGTTCGCGTCCATGACCAACATCGTGAGCGGCTTTCTCATCACCGACCGCATGCTGAAGATGTTCAAGACCGACAGGAAGCCCCGCGAGGGCGGTCACCCATGAGCCACGGCCTGGTCCAGCTCTCCTACATCATCGCGACGGCGCTCTTCGTCCTCGCGCTGCACTGGATGAACACGCCCGCCACCGCCCGGCGTGGAGTCTTCGCCGGCGTGGCGGGGATGACGCTCGCGGTGGCCGCCACCTGGGCCGAGCCGGTGGTGGTGCACCACGGCTGGATCATCATCGCGCTGCTGGCGGGCGTCGCGGTCGGCGTCCCCCTCTCCCTGGTGCCGCTCACCGCGGTTCCCCAGCGGACGGCGCTGTCGCACGCCTTCGGCGGCCTCGCGGCCGGGCTGGTCGGGACGGCCAAGTACTACCTGTGGTTCGGCGAGGGGCCGGAGAACCTCACCGCCTACCGGATGGTCGCCATCATCGTGGAGATCATCCTCGGGTTTCTCACCTTCACCGGCAGCCTCATGGCCACCGGCAAGCTGCAGGAGGTGAAGTGGATCCCGCAGCGGCCGGTGACGTATCCGCTGCAGAACGTCACCAACTTCGCCC
The DNA here is from genome assembly GCA_963831425.1 of uncultured Gemmatimonadales bacterium. GTDB lineage: Bacteria > Gemmatimonadota > Gemmatimonadetes > Gemmatimonadales > GWC2-71-9 > CAVVWJ01. The sequence goes on from CAWHQC010000010.1 coordinate 159,928, forward strand.
TGCTGGCCATCGCGGTGGTGACCGGGGTGGCGCTCATCCTGCATCCCGCGGCTGCCTGGGCGCCGGCGGTCTTCCCGGTCATCATCCTGCTGGCGCTGCTCTTCGGCGTGCTGCTGATCCTCCCGATCGGCGGCGCCGACATGCCCACGGTGATCGCGATCCTCAACGCCTACGCCGGCCTCTCCGCGGTGGCGATGGGCTTCGTGCTGGACAACAAGCTCCTCATCACGGCGGGCGCGCTCGACGGCTCCAGCGGGCTCATCCTCGCCATCATCATGTGTAAGGCGATGAACCGCTCGTTCGCCAACGTCCTGTTCGGCGCCTTCGGCCAGGTGCAGCCGGCCAAGGCCTCGGGCGAGGAGAAGGTGTACAAGGCGGAGACGATCGAAGGGGCGGCGCAGATCCTCGAGCAGTCGAGCCTCGTGGTCATCATCCCGGGCTACGGGATGGCGGTGGCGCAGGCGCAGCACAAGGTGCGGGAGCTGTACGACCAGCTCAAGAAGCGGGGCATCACGGTCAAGTTCGCGATCCACCCCGTGGCCGGACGGATGCCGGGCCACATGAACGTGCTCCTGGCCGAGGCCGACATCCCTTATACCGACCTGGTCGAGATGGACGAGATCAATCCCGACATGCCCCAGTGCGACGTGGCGCTGGTGGTGGGGGCGAACGACGTGGTCAACCCGGCCGCCCGGACCGAGAAGACCAGCCCGATCTACGGAATGCCGATCATCGACGCCGATCGGGCCCGGACGGTGTTCGCCATCAAGCGCAGCAAGAACCCGGGTTTCGCGGGGATCGACAACGAACTGTACTTCTCGGAGAAGACCTGGATGCTCTTTGGAGATGCCAAGAACGTGCTGGGGGAGCTGGTGAAGCAGCTTTCGGGGGGCAGCGGCATGCATTGACGGCCAGGATAACGTAGTATGTAGGACTACTGCTACCGATCTGGCAGGCTCCTGTCCGGTCACCGGCCCACCCCCGCCAGAACTGCGCAACTACCCATCCTGCATTATTTTAGCTAAGGTGTTGATTTTTCGCATCTTAGGCGATATATTGGCGCGTCTTAAATCTGGTCGGTCCCAGTTTCCTTGGCGGATATACTGTGCGGGGACGGGAGTCCTGTGAGGAGGAGTACAGCGTGACCATGAAGGCCCGTGCCAAGCGTCGCCCGGTGCGACCGGCGCAAATCGCTCGTGCAATCGATGAGGGCCGCGAGAGTCTCGACCTCTACCTCGATGAGATCAGCAGAGTGCCTCTCCTCAATCGCGAGGAGGAGATGGAGCTCGCCCGAAAGGCGTTCAAGGGCAACGTGGTTGCCCAGGAAAAGCTGGCGCGCCACAACGTGCGCTTCGTCGTCTCGGTGGCCAAGAAGTTTCAGAACCGCGGGGTTCCGCTCGTCGATCTGATCGGCGAGGGCAACCTCGGGCTCATGACGGCCGCCCGCAAGTTCGACCCCGACCGGGGCGTCAAGTTCATCTCCTACGCCGTCTGGTGGATCCGGCAGGCGGTGCAGGCCGCCATCGCGCGCCACGGCCGTCCGGTCCGGGTGCCGCTCAACCGGACCGCCGACCTGAGCCGGCTCGGCCGCACCACGACGCTGCTCAAGGACCGGCTGGGCCGGATGCCCACCACCGAGGAGCTCGCCCGCGCCACCGGGCTCACGGTCGAGGCGGTCCGCTCGCTCAGCGCGCTCAACTCCGAGGCCGTCCGCCTCGACCACCCCACGCGCGACGGGGAGGGCAACGAGCGCATCGAGCGATTCACCAGCGGGGAGCAGGAAAGCACCGACATGAGCGCCATGGCCAACAGCCAGACCAGCGACATCGAGGCCGCCCTGGCCGCGCTGCCGCCGCGGGACGCCAAGGTGCTCCGGCTCTATTTCGGCCTGGACGACGGGAACAGCCGGACGCTCGAGGAAATCGGCCGCATGATGGGCGTCACCCGGGAGCGTATCCGCCAGCTTCGCGACCGCGCCCTCCTCCGCCTCCGCGAAGGCGAAACCGGCGACCGGTTGCGGGATTTGGTGGCCTGAGGCGCTGCTCTTCGTAAAAGCTCGATCGCCCCTCGGAGATCCGGGGGGCGTTTGGTTTTGGTATTCACCACAGAGGCACAGAGGGCACAGAGGCACACGGAGACCACACAGCTTTTGTTGTTTTCCTCTGTGCCCTCTGTGCCTCTGTGGTGAATCGGATCCCGGCCAAGCTCCGCTGCCTATTCACCACGAAGGCACGAAGGTGCACGAAGGATTCCTCTTCCGGAACGGCGCCGTGGACCCGGACAACACCAATAACTTGGTGGTGACTCCGCTCCGAGATGCGCTCCGTGCTCCAAGCCCCCTTCGTGCCCTTCGTGCCTTCATGGTGAATACAGCCACGATCGACGCCCAATTCGCGATGGCGGCCGTTACCGATCTCACCCCCCCGACCGCAGAAACTGCCGCAGCACCCGCTGCAGGATGCCGCCGTGCCGGTAGTAGTCCAGCTCCACTTCCGAGTTGAGCCGGACGACCGCCTGGAACGCAGTCTCCTTCCCCGACTCGTCCCGCGCCGTCACCGTCACGGTTCCGCCCGGCGCGAGGTCCTGCGCGATCCCCGTGATGTTGAACGTCTCGCTGCCCGTCAGACCCAGCGACTTCCGGTCGGTCCCCGGCTGGTAGGCCAGCGGCAGCACGCCCATGCCCACCAGGTTGCTCCGGTGGATCCGCTCGTAGCTCTCGGCGATGATGGCCTTCACGCCGAGCAGCGCCGGCCCCTTGGCGGCCCAGTCCCGGCTCGAGCCGGTGCCGTACTCCTTGCCGGTGAGGATCACCAGGGGCGTGCCCGCCGCCTGGTACCGCATGGCCGCATCGTAGATCGAGATCACCTCGCCGCTGGGGAAGTGAAGCGTCCAGTTTCCCTCCCGTCCGGGCGCCAGCGCGTTGGCGATGCGCACGTTGCCGAACGTGCCCCGCATCATGACCTCGTGGTTCCCGCGCCGCGAGCCGAAGGTGTTCCAGTCCACCTGCTCCACCCCGTGCTCCCGGAGGTACCGGGCTGCCGGACCGTTCTTGGGGATCGACCCGGCGGGCGAGATGTGGTCGGTCGTGACCGAGTCGCCCAGCACGGCGAGCACCCGCGCGCCTTCGATGTCGTGAAGTGGCGGCGGCTCGGGCGGAAGGTCCCGGAAGAACGGCGGCTCCTGGACGTACGTCGAGGCCGGGTCCCAGGCATAGCGGCTCCCCTCGGGCACCGGCAGTTCCTTCCAGGTCTCGTCGCCCTCGAAGACGGAGCCGTAGCGCCGGGTGAACATCTCGGGTTTGAGCGAGGCCGCCATCACGTCCCGCACCTCCTCCTGCGAGGGCCAGATGTCGCGCAGGTACACCGGCCGGCCATCCCGCCCGATGCCCAGGGGCTCCCGGCTCAGGTCGATATCCACCCGGCCCGCCAGCGCGAAGGCCACCACCAGCATCGGCGAGGCCAGATAGTTGGCCCGGACCTGCGGGTGCACCCGTGCCTCGAAGTTCCGGTTGCCGCTCAGCACCGCCGCGGTGACCAGCGAGTGCTCGTCGATGAGCCCGGCGATCACGTCCGGCAGCGGCCCGCTGTTGCCGATGCAGGTGGTGCAGCCGTAGCCCACGGTGTTGAACCGGAGCTGCTCCAGATATGGCAGCAGCCCGGAGCCTTCGAGGTAGTCGGTGACCACCCGCGACCCCGGCGCGAGGCTGGTCTTGACCCATGGCTTGCTCCTGAGCCCGCGCTCCACCGCCTTTCGCGCCACCAGGCCCGCGCCGATCATGACCGAGGGGTTGGAGGTGTTGGTGCAACTGGTGATCGCCGCGATGACGACGGCGCCGTCGTGCAGGGTGATGTCCTCGCCGCCGAGCTCGCCGGTGACGATGGGCGGTGCGTCCGGATCGGCGGTGGCAACCGAGACGTTGCCTTCCTCAGCGCCACGGTCGCCGATGGTGACGTTGGCGCCGCCTTCGCCCACCCAGCGCGAGTAGGCGCTCTCGGCCAGCTCCTTCCGCGCCGCCGGGACGCTGGTGCTCATCAGGCCCGGCAGGCTCACGATGAAGTTCCGCTTGAGCCCGGTGAGCGGCACCCGGTCCTGCGGCCGACGGGGGCCGGCCAGGCTGGGGGTGACCGTCGAGAGATCCAGCTCGAGCGTATCGCTGAACGCCGGGTCCGGTGTCTCGTCGGTTCGGAAGAGTCCCTGCTCCCTGGTGTAACGCTCCACCCGGTCGCACACCTCCCGGCCGCGCCCCGTCCGCTCGAGGTAGCGCATCGTTTCGGCGTCCACCGGGAAGAACCCCATCGTGGCGCCGTACTCGGGTGACATGTTGGCGATCGTCGCCCGGTCGGCGAGGCCCAGGGCGGAGAGGCCGGGGCCGTAGAACTCGACGAACTTGTCCACCACTCCCTTCTTCCGGAGCATCTGGGTGACCGTGAGCACCAGGTCGGTGGCCGTGGTGCCGAGCGGCAGCGCGCCGGTCAACTTCATCCCGACCACTTCGGGGATGAGCATGAAGTAGGGCTGGCCCAGCATGACGGCCTCCGCCTCGATCCCGCCGACGCCCCAGCCCAGGACACCGAGTCCGTTGATCATCGTGGTGTGCGAGTCGGTGCCGACCAGCGTATCCGGATAGGCCGTGAGCTCGCCGAACTGGGGCCGGAGCTGCACTACCGGGGCCAGGTACTCGAGGTTCACCTGATGGACGATGCCGGTTCCGGGGGGGACCACCCGGAAGCTGTCGAACGCCCGCTGGGCGAACTTGAGGAGCTGGTAGCGCTCGCGGTTGCGCTCGAACTCGAGCTCCACGTTCAGCTTGAGCGAGCGGTCCGAGCCGTAGGAGTCCACCTGGACCGAGTGGTCGATGACCAGGTCGCAGGGGACGACCGGATTGATCCGGCCCGGGTCGCCCCGCATCCGCGCCATGGCGTCCCGCATCGCGGCCAGGTCCACGACACAGGGCACGCCGGTGAAATCCTGCAGCACCACGCGCGCGGGCATGAAGGGGACTTCGGACCGGGTCGCACCGGCAGGGCTCCACCGGGCCAGCGCGCTCACGTGCGCTTCGGTTGCGAACCCGCGGCCCACGTGACGCAGCGCGTTCTCGAGCAGCACGCGGATCGAGAAGGGCAGCCGATCGAGATCCGCCAGTCCCTGCCGCGCGAGCGCCGGGAGACTGTAGATGGTGGCCGACTGGCTGTCTAGGCGGAGGGTGGCACGGGCGCCGAACGGATTGGTCGCGTCGGTGGGCATGAGCGGTCGTGGTTGGAGTCATCGGCAATATACTACGCATACGTGTGCGACGTCCCGCTCCGGAGCCGACATGCCCAATCCTATTCCCTATGCCATCAATCGCCGCGACGACGGTCTCCTGATCGAGTGGGACCGGGCCGGCCATCAGGCGCACTATCCGGCCCGTGCGCTCCGGCTGGCCTGTCGCTGCGCCGCGTGTGTCGACGAGGGCTCCGGCCGGCGGATGCTGGATCCGGCGGTCGCTGCCGGCCGACATTCGTCCGATCTCGGTCGCGCTGGTGGGCACGTATGGGCTGCGGGTGCAGTGGAGCGACGGCCACGGCACGGGCATCTATACCTTCGAGCACCTGCTCGCCGCGTGTCCGTGCGACCGCTGCCGTGGCGAGAGGGCAAAGCATTCGCCGGGGGCATGACTTGCGCCCTCCGGCCGGTGGTCCCACTGTGAGAGGACGCCGCGTGGGCGGTACCCGCGGACTCGGGCCCGCGGGCCGCGGCGCCGGGCTTCCGGCGTCGCGGAGGGTCAGCCCGAGCTTCGGCGGGAGGAATTCATGGCGGAGAACCGTCATTCCGTCCTCGGGGAAGGGACGGACGTGGGCATCATCGGCGGCCTGGTCGTGGCGGTCTGGTTTCTCCTCGTGGACACCCTCGCCGGCCACCCGTTCCAGACGCCGAGCCTGCTCGGGCAGGTGGTGCTCCTGGGCGACCGCGATCCGGACACGAGCCGGCTGGCCTTCGGCGCCATCCTGTTCTACACGGCGTTTCACTTCATCGTCTTCATCCTCCTCGGGATCGGCCTCGTCGCGCTGGTGCACTGGGCGACCAACAACCCCGTGGTCCGCTATGCCTTGCTGCCGGTCTTTCTGGTGTTCGAGGTGCTGTTCTACGGGGTCCTGCAGGTGTTTTCGGAGCGGACCCACGAGCTGTTCCCGTTCTGGGCCGTGATCACGGCCAACACGCTGGCCGCGCTGAGTATGGCGGTGTACCTCTGGCGGCGGCACCCGGCGTTCAAGCAGTCCATCCGCGACACGCCGCTCGGCGATGCTCCGATGCGGTAAGATCGCCGGACGGGGCGAGATCGGACGCCGCTTCACGTTTTCTTCCGGACGGGTATAGCTTCCTGCCTCACCACTCATGGCCGGGGCCTGTGCGTCACCGCTCGCGCATCCGCGGGTTTACCCTCCTCCTCCTCACCGCCGCCGCACCGCTTCCGGCCCAGCTCGAGCCGCCCTCGACCGGCGGTATCGTGGCGCTCGACCGCGAGCTCCGGATGCTGGGCCACGACAAGCGGGTGCTCGATGATCGGGGCCCATCCCGACGACGAGGACACCGAGCTGCTCACCGTACTCGTGCGCGGGCATGGGCGCGGAAGCCGCGTACCTCTCGCTCAACCGCGGCGAGGGCGGCCAGAACCTGATCGGCCCCGAGCTGGGCGAGGCGCTGGGCCTCCTCCGCACCGAGGAATTGCTCGCCGCGCGCCGGCTGGACGGGGCGCGGCAGTACTTCACCCGCGCCTACGACTTCGGCTACTCCAAGTCCCTCGACGAGACGTGGCGGCACTGGCCCCGGGACACCATCCTCAAGGACGTCGTGCGCATCGTCCGGCGGTTCCGGCCGCAGGTCGTCGTCTCGATTTTCAGCGGCACGCCCGCGGGACGGCCACGGCCAGCATCAGGCGGCCGGGTGGGCGGCACGGGAGGCGTTCCGCGCGGCGGGCGACTCGACCCGCTTCCCGGAGCTCGCCCGCGGAGGAGGGGCTCGCGCCGTGGGCGCCGCTCAAGCTCTACCGGAGCACGCGCTTCGACACCACCGCGACCACCCTGGCGCTCGAGGGCGGTGAGCTCGACCGGGCGGCGGGGCGCTCCTTTCACCAGATCGCGATGGCGGGCCGGAGCCTGCACCGCTCGCAGGACATGGGGCGGCTGCAGCAGTTGGGCGCCTCGCGCGTGCCGCTCGCGCTGCTGGAGGACCGGACAGGTCGCGGCCGAGCGAGGGCTGTTCGCGGGCATCGACACGCTCGGCGCGCGCGTCCGGCGCCGATCCCTCGCGCCGCCGACGCCGATCCGGCGGTGCTGCTCGGCCTCCGGGCGCGGTGGGCCGCGGCCGGAGTCGGCGCGGACCAGCTGGCGCATCTCGACCGCGCCATCGCCATCGCGGCTGGGGTGGTGTGCGATGCTCGGAGCGACGACGACCGGGTGGTGCCCGGGCAGCGGCTCGCGATCGACGCTCGAGTGCTGGAACACCGGGACCGCCGCCCACACGGTGGCAGCGTCGCTCGTCCCGGACCGGCGATCGACGCTGGACAGCGGAGCCGCGGTCACGCTCCGTCTCGAGCCCGGTGCGCTCCTGAGCCGGCACGGTCACGGCGACGGTCCGGGCCGGACGCGCGCGCCGACCTCGCCCTATTTCCGGCTGCCCGGCGCCCGAGCCGGCCATCTACGACTGGAGCGGCGCCGCCGCCGGGGGTGCGCGGCGAGCCGTTCGGGCCGCCGGAGCTCGTCGGCCGACTTCGTGCTCGACGGCGCCGCCCGTACCAGCCGCGAGGTGAGCCTCCGGCTCAACGATCAGGCCCGTGGCGAGGTCCGGCGCCCGCTGACCGTGGTGCCGCGGGTGGACGTGGACCTCGATCCGGGCACGGAGCTCTGGCCCGCCGGCAGCCGCGCGCCGCGCCGGTTCACCGTGACCCTCACCCACGGCGCGCGGGACACGACCGCCGGCACGGTGGCGCTCGAGGTGCCGCGCGGCTGGCCCGCCGTCCGCCCCCAGGCGCTTCCGGCTGACCGCGCGAGGACGAGCGCGAGACGCTGACGTTCGAGGTCCGTCCGCCGCGCTGGCCCCGGGGCCGGGCACGGTGGCGCTCGGGCCGTGGCGCGAGATGCCGAGGGCCGCCGCTACGATCCCGGCCTGGTGACGGTGGACTATCCCCACATCCGCGCCCCGATCGTACGTCCGGCCCGCGACGGCCATCGCTGCGCGTGGCGCCGCTGGTGCTCCCGCGGCTCGCGCGCGTCGGCTACGTCCGGGGCGCGGCCGACCGGGTGCCGGAGGCGCTCGCGAGCGTCGGGGTTCCGGTGACGCTGCTCGATCGCGCCACGCTCGAGCGGGGCGACCTCGGCCGGTTCGACGCCATCGTCGTGGGGCCCCGGGCCTACGAGACCGACTCCGCGCTGGTCGAGGCCAACGGCCGGCTGCTGGCAGTACGCGCGGCGCGGCGGCCTGGTCATCGTGCAGTATCAGCAGCAGCTGTACTTCGACGGGGGTTTCGCGCCCTATCCCGATGACGGTGGGCGGGCCGCCGCCGGCGCCGGGCCTTCGCCCCGGTGGCTCACGACCGGGTGACGGAAGAGACTGCGCCCGTCCGCATCCTCGATCCGGCGGAGCCCCGTGGTGCGCGTTCCCAATCGGCTGGGCGACGCCGACTGGGCCGGCTGGGTGCAGGAGCGCGGGCTCTACTTCGCGCGCAGCTGGGACCCCGCCTACCGGCCGCTGCTCGAGACCCACGACCCGGGCGAGCGCGCCGCTCGAGGGCGGCCTCCTCGTGGCCAGGGTGGGGCAGGGCACTTACGTCTACACCGGCCTTGCAGCTTCTTCCGGCAGCTCCCGGCCGGCGTCCCGGGCGCGTTCCGGTTGTTCGCGAACCTGCTGGCGCTCAGGTGAGGGCGGAAGGGCGGAAGGACGGACAGGCGGAAGGACGGAAGGCCGGAATGAAGAGGCGATTCTCGTGCGCACTCACCTTCCGTCCTTCCGCCTGTCCGTCCTTCCGTCTGTCCCTTCTCGCCGTCCTCGTCCTCGCCTGCCACCGCGACCATCGCACCCCGGTCGTCCTCTACTCTCCCCACGGCCGCGACCAGCTCACGCTGCTGGAGCACGCCTTCGAGCGCGAGCAGCCCGACATCGACGTGCGCTGGCTCGACATGGGCTCGCAGGAGATCCTCGACCGGCTGCGGTTCGAGCGGGTGAACCCGCAGGCGGACGTGTGGTTCGGCGGGCCGACCACGATCTTCGACCGCGGGGTGGCCGACTCGCTGCTCGCGCCGTACCGGCCGGCCTGGGCCGATCATGTGGGACCGAGCGGCGTGGGCCCGGGCGACCTGTACTATCCCGCCTACCGCACCCCCGCCGTCATCGCGTTCAACAGCCGGCTCGTGCCGCGCGAGCAGGCGCCGCGCGACTGGGACGACGTGCTCGCGCCGCGCTGGCACGACAAGGTGCTCATCCGCGATCCGATGGCGAGCGGCACCATGCGGGCCATCTGGGGCCTCATCATCGAGCGCAGCCTCCGCGCCACCGGCGACACCGCCGCCGGCATGGCCTGGCTCCGGCGGCTGGACGGGCAGACCAAGGCGTACGCGCTCAACCCGGCGATTCTCGATGCGAGGCTCGCCCGGGGGGAGGGGCTGGTGACCCTGTGGGACCTGCCGGACATTCTCATCAGCCGCGCCAAGGGAATGCCGTTCGACTACGTCTTTCCCCGGAGCGGAACGGTGGTGATCGACGACGCCATCGGCCTCGTGCGCGGGGCCCGGCACCCGGACGCGGCGCGCGCCTTCATCGACTTCGTCGGCAGCGAGGAGGGACAGCTCCTGGCCGCCGACGAAAGTCTTCCGGCTGCCCGCGCGCCGCGACCTCCCGGCGGACCGGGTGCCCGCCTGGGTCGCGGAGGTAGAGCGCGAGATGGTGGCCGCCGACGTCGACTGGGCGCTGCTCGCGCGTGACGGGCGCCGCCTGGATGGGCTACTGGGACCGCCACGTGCGCGGCACCGGCCAGGGCGGGGGCGCGTGAGCGCCTTCCTCCGGCTGGACGGGCTGGTCGAAGCGCTTCGACGGCACGCTCGCGGTGGACCGGGTGTCGCTCGCGCTCGAGCGGGGAGAGATGCTCGCGCTGCTGGGGCCGAGCGGCAGCGGCAAGACCACGACGCTCCGCCTGCTGGCCGGCTTCGAGACGCCCGACGAGGGGCGGGTGCTGGTCGAGGGCGAGGACGTGACCCGGGTGGAGCCGGTGTCGCGCCGGTTCGGAATGGTGTTCCAGCACTACGCGCTCTTCCCGCATCTGGACGTCCGCGCCAACGTGGCGCTTCGGGCTCGAGTCGATCGGCGTGCGCGGCGCCGAGCGGGACCGGCGGGTGGCCCGGGCGCTCGCGCTGGTGGACCTCGACGGGTTCGGCGGCCGCCGGATCGCCCAGCTCTCGGGCGGGCAGCAGCAGCGGGTGGCGCTGGCGCGCGCCCTCGCGCCGGAGCCGCGCGTGCTGCTGCTGGACGAGCCGCTCTCCAACCTCGACCCCACCCTCCGCGAGCGGACCCGGCGCGAGCTCCGCGACGTGATCCGGCGCGTCGGGATCACCACCGTGCTCGTGACCCACGAGCAGGATGAGGCGTTCGAGCTGGGCGACCGGGTCGCCGTGATGCGTGAGGGCCGGCTGGAGCAGGTCGGCACGCCGGACGAGCTCTACGGCGCACCCGCCAACGCCTTCGTCGGCGGGTTCGTGGGGCGGTCGAGTACCGCGCACGTGGTGGTCGTCGGTGCCACGGAGCGCGGCACCCGCATTCGGCTCGAGGGGGTCGAGTGGGACGTGGATGGCGTGCCCGGTCGCCCGCTGCCGCCGGCGGGGCCGGCGCTGATGCTGGTGCGCCCGGAGGCGCTCCGGCTCACCCTGAGCGAGCCCGCGGCGCTGCCCGCCACGGTCACCGGACGGCGGTTCGTGGGGCCATCGGCGATCTTCACCGTTCGGACCGACGGCGGGGCGGTGCTGGACGTAGTCGCGCCTCCCCAGGCGGCGCCCGCGGGCGCGCGGATCGGCCTGATGCCGAGTCGCCGGATGGGCGGCGGTATCCACCTGTTCCCGCCGAACGGCCGATGACAGCGCCACCGCGCGCGCGGCTCCTCGCGGGGCTGCTGCTGGCCGTGCTCGCCTGGCTGGTGATCTATCCGATCGCGCTCGTGCTGCTCGAGGGCCTGCGCGACCCATCCGGCTGGACGCTCCGATACGTCCGGCTGTTCCTCGAGCGGCCCACGGAGTGGCGCGCGCTCTGGGGCAGCCTCTGGATCTCGGTCGTGAGCGTCCTCCTCGCCGCGCTGATCGGGATCCCGCTCGCCTTCCTGCTCGCGCGCTACGAGGTGCCCGGCGGCCGAGTGCTGGGCGGGCTGGTGGCGCTCCCGGCGGTGCTGCCTCCCCTGGTCGGCGTGGTCGCGTTCCTGTTTCTCTACGGCGAGACCGGTTTCGTTTCCCTGCTGGTGCAGCGGCTCCTCGGGCTCACCGAGCCGCCCTGGCGGCTGCAGGGCGCGGGGGCGATCCTGCTGGTGCACGCCTACTCGATGTACGTCTACTTCTATCTGTTCGTCCGGGCCGCGCTCTTCTCGCTCGACGGCTCCCTCTACGAGGCCGCCGCGAGCCTGGGCGCGGGCCGCTGGCGCACGCTCCGGCGGGTGGTGCTGCCGCAGCTCTATCCGGCACTCGGTGGCGCGGCGCTGTTGACCTTCATGACCGCGCTCGCCTCGTTCAGTGCCCCCTACATCTTCGGTGGCGGGTTCCGGGTGATGCCCACCCAGATCGTCTCCACCCGGCTCAACGGCGACGATCGCCTGGCGATGGTCGAGACGATTTCGCTCACGCTCCTGGCGCTCGCCGCGCTGTGGTTGTTTCGTGGCGCCGGGAACGCCGACCTGAGCGGTGGCGGGAGAAAGGGGGCTGGTCCCGAGCGCATCCGGGTGCGGAGCCGAGCGCTCCGTCTGTCGGTGGCTGGGCTCGGCTGGGGGCTCGCGGGGCTCCTGCTTCTGCCTCACCTGACCCTGCTGCTCGTCTCCTTCGTACCGCTCGGCACCTGGACCACGGAGCCGCTCCCACCGGTCTACACTCTGCGGAACTACGTCACCCTCATCCAGGACCCGGTGCGCGCGCGGCCGCTGCTCAACAGCCTCTGGCTCGCGGCCGTGGCGACGGTGGCGGCGGTATCCATCGCCCTCGGCGGCGCCATCCTGAGCGCCAGCCGGCGGGTGCGCGGCGGCCGGTTGATCGAGACGCTGCTGGCGCTACCGTGGGCCGTCCCGGGGACGGTCTTCGCCATCGCGCTGGCGACGGCCTTCAGCGTGCACGCGCCGTGGGTGGGCCGGGTGGTCCTGGTGGGCACGCTCTGGATCCTGCCGCTCGCCTACCTCATTCGGAACCTGCCGATCACCAGCCGGGCGATCCTGGCCGGCATCCGAGGCCTCGATCCTTCGCTCGACGAGGCCGCCGCCGCGCTCGGTGCCGGCCGGGGGCGTACCCTCCGGCGGATCACGCTGCCGCTCCTCCGGCCCGCGCTTCTGGCCGGCGCCAGTCTCGCGTTCGTCACCGCGCTTGGCGACTTCGTCACCTCGATCATGCTCTACACCTACGACACGCGGCCCATCTCGCTCGAGATCCTCTCGAGCCTGCGCCAGTCGGACGTCGGGGTGGCCGCGGCCTACGGCGTCGTGCTCATGATCATCAGCGCCGCCGTCTTCGCCATCGGCGCCGACCGGGGCGGCTCGGGATGACCGAGCAGGTGAGCGGAAACCGCGCCGGACTCCGCCGGCTCGGGGTGCTGATCTTCGTCTGCTTCGTGGACGCGATCGGCTTCATGATCATCCTGCCGCTGCTTCCGTTCTACGCGCTCCGGCTCGATGCCTCGCCGGAGACGGTGGGACAACTGATCGCGGCCTTCTCCATCGCCCAACTGCTGGCGGCGCCGGTCTGGGGCCGGGTGTCGGACCGCTACGGCCGCCGGCCGGCGCTCCTGATCGGGCTTGGCGCGTCGGCAGCGGCGTTCGTCGTCTTCGGCTTCGCCGACTCCGTCTGGCTGCTCTTCGCGTCCCGCGTGGTGCAGGGAGCCGGCGGGGGCACGACCGGCGTCGCCCAGGCGTACGTGGCCGACACGGTGGCGCCCCGGGACCGCGCGCGCGCCCTGGGCTGGCTCTCCTCCGCCACCGCCGCGGGCGTGATCCTCGGCCCGGCGATCGGCTCGTTTGCCTTCCGGCTGGGCACGGCCGCGCCGGGACTCGTGGCCGCGGGGCTGTGCCTCGTCAACATCGGCTTTGCGTGGCGCTGGCTGGCCGAATCCCGGCCCGCGGAGCGGCGGGAGAGCGGAGCGCCCCGCCGGCCGCTCTGGCACCCCGCGTGGCTCGTGATCCGGCATCCGACGGCGCTCGTTTCGCGGCTCATCTGGATCTACGGAATCGGCATGGTCGCGTTCTCCGCCATGACGTCGGTGCTGTCGCTCTATCTGCAGGCCGAGTTCGGGTTGACGGAGCGGACGATCGGACCCGTCTTTGCCTACATCGGTGTGCTCTCGCTCATCATGCGCAGCCTCCTGCTCGGCCCCATCGTGGACCGCCTGGGCGAGAGCTGGACGATGCGCGCTGGCGCCCTGCTTCTCGCCGTCGGCCTGCTGGTGTATCCTATCCCCGAGGGGATGGTGGCGTTCCTGGCCGTCGTCCCCCTGGTGCCGATCGGCACCGCACTCCTGTTTCCGGCCACGACGTCGCTGATGTCGCGCAATACGGACCCGCGTGAGCTGGGCACCACGATGGGTGTGGCCCAGACGTTCGGTGGGCTGGCCCGGGTTGTCGCGCCGTTGTTGGCGACGATGATATTCCAGCGATTCGGCCACGGTTGGCCGTTCTACGCGGCGGGCGCGGTCGTGGCGCTCGCCGGCTTCCTCACGCTGCAGATTCCGCGAGAATCTCGGGCCCCCGCACCCACGACGGAGGAAGCCGGCGCGACATGAGGACCGCGAGGTGAGCGCCGAGGAGCGGCTCGAGCGCCTCGAGCAGCGCATGGCGGTGCTGGAAGCGCTGGTCCGTCAGCTCGCGGCCGGCGGGTCGGCGCGGGCGCCCGCCGCGCCGCCCGCCGGGCCGCCAGCGGCGCCGGGCCAGGCGCCGGTCCAGGCGCCGGGGATCCCGCCGCTCCGGCGGGAGCCGGCCCCTCCACCCGTCCGCCCGGCCCCCGATCGGCGCGGGATCCCGTTCCCCTCGCCCGGCTCCGAGCGCTGGATCGGGCAGCGCGTGTTTCTGGGCATCGGCGTGGTCGCGCTCCTCGCTGCCGCCGGCTACCTGCTCAAGCTCTCGTTCGACCGCGGCTGGATCTCACCCGTGATGCGCTGCATCGGCGGGGTCGTGGCCGGGCTCGGGGTGGGCGCACTGGGCTGGCGCCTCGAGCCCCGGTACCGCACCTACGGCGCGGCACTGGTCGGCGCGGGTGCGGGCATCATCTATCTCTGCATCTGGGCCGCCTCCCGGCTCTACGGCGTGCTGCCCTCCGCTCCCGGCATCGTCGGGCTGGCGCTGGTCTCGGTCGCGCTCGCCATGATCGCCGCCGCGATTGACGTCGAGGCGCTCGGGATCGCCGCCGCCCTGGGCGCGTTCTTCGCCCCGGTTTTCCTCGGCTCCGATCGGACCAACGCCGACCTGCTGCTCCTGTATCTCGCGAGCATGGCCGCCGGACTCGGGCTGGTCGCGGCGCGGCGGCGGTGGCGCCTCGCCGCCTTCGTGGTCTCGGCGAGCTACTTCGGGGTGGGCGCGGCCGGTGCCGGCGACCACGCGGTTGCATGGGGCGTGCTGCTGTACGGGCTGGCCGGCGGAGCCGCGGGACTCTACGTGGGGCTCCGGGAGCGCTGGTGGGAGACCAGGCTCCTCACCTTCTCGGGTGGGTGGACGCTGCTCGCCGCCGCCGGCGAGCGGCTGAGCCAGCACTGGGCGGTGCTCGCCGCCGGCATCGTCCTCTCGCTCCCCATCTGGTGGCACGCGCTCCGCCACTCGAGACTGCTCCCCATCCGGCTCGATTCGCGGGACACGGCCCACGGCTGGTCCGCGGGCGAGGCGTTCTACTTTCTGGCCACGCCGGTGCTGCTGGGGTGGGCGGTCCATGGCCTCGATCGAGTGCGGTTCGATGCCTCGCCGTGGGTGCCGCCACTGATCATCGCGCTCGCCTATCTGCTGGCAGGCTACCTGCGCCCCCGCCCGGCGTTCGCGGCCGTCGGCGCCGCGGCCCTGGCCATCGCGGCCATGGAACGGTGGGCCGGCGTGCCGCAGGTGTGGGCGCTGCTGGCGCTGGCGGTGCTTTGGCCGGCCCTCGACGCCCGGCTCGACCGCACGGATGGTCGGTGGTACGGGCTCTTCACGCTCCTGGCCGCGCTGCAGCAACTCTTTGACGGCGCCGCGGGCGCGCGGGCGGCCGGTGACGCCGCGTTCGTCGGTCCCTGGGCGCTCGCGCTCTGGGGCGCGGTGGCGGCGACCGTCGCCTTCGCGGCCGGGCTCTGGCCGGTCGGCGGCGACCGGGAGGAGCTCCGGCTCATCCGGGGCGGGCTCTGGATCACCGCCGGCCTCATGCTCCTCTTCGGAGTGACCGGCGAGCTGCGGCGCTACTTCGAGCTCCGGACGCTGGATGCCAAGGCGGCGGGGCTGGCCGCCGGCCTGGCGGTGAGTGCCTGGTGGCTGCTGTTCGCGGCGACGCTCGTGACGCTCGGCTTCCGCCTCTCGGTGCAGCAGGCCCGGATCGCCGGCCTGGCCGTGGCCGGGCTCGCGGTGGCCAAGGTGGTCCTGTTCGATCTCTCCTCGCTCGACGCGCTCTACCGGGTTGGCTCGGTATTTCTGCTGGCGCTGGTGGCGCTCACGCTGGCGTACCTGTACTACCGGCATGACCGGACCGGGCAGGCGTGAGCCGTGCCGCCGGCATTGTGACCCCCGCGTGCCCGTCGTTATATCTCGGCAGCTCGGCCATCGCCTCTCTTCCGCAGGAGTGCTCGTGACCGCGTCGGTGCTTCCCTCATCTCCCGTGGCCTTCTCCAAGGCCGGCTGGAGCGACATCTCTCCCTACTTCGACGATCTCGCCGAACGGCCCCTCGATGCGGGCACGGTGGACGAGTGGCTGCGCGCCTGGTCGCGCCTCGAGGAGCTGGTCACCGAGGCGGCGGCGGAGGCGATGATCGCCTACACGATCGACACCTCGGACCCGGAGAAGGAGAAGGATCACCTCCGCTTCTCGACCGAGATCCTGCCCAAGATGGAGGAGCGTAGCGTCGAGCTGGCGCGCCGGTTCGTGGCACTCGGCTACGAGACGCCCGAGCTGGCGACGACGCTGGCCCGCTTCCGCACCTCGATCGAGATCTTTCGCGAAGCCAACGTGCCCATCTTCGCCGAGCTGGAGGAGCTGAGCGCGCGCTACCAGCGGATCACCGGCTCGATGACCGTCGAGTGGGACGGCGTCGAGCGGCCGCTGCCCCAGTTGCAGCCGTTTCTGAAGAGCGCCGATCGCGCGGTCCGTGAGCGTGCGTTCCGGTCCGCCACCCAGCCCTACATCGAGGAACGCGCGGCCCTGGCCGGCCTGTTCGACCGGATGTACGAGCTGCGCCAGCGGGCCGCGCGGAACGCGGGTTTCGCCAACTATCGCGACTACGTCTTCCCCGCCAAGTTCCGCTTCGATTACACGCCGGAGGATTGCGAACGCTTCCACGAGGCGGTGGAGCGAAGCGCCACGCCGGCGGTGGCACGGGTGCTCGAGCATCGCCGGCAGCGACTCGGGCTCGACGCGCTGCGCCCGTGGGACCTGGCGGTCGATCCCTACCGCGCGGCGCCGCTCCGCCCGTTCGAGACGGTGGAGGAGTTCACGGGCAAGGCGCGCCGGGTGTTCGACGAGGTCGACCCGGTGCTGGGCGGGCAGTTCCAGACCATGATCGATGAGCGGCTGCTCGACCTGGACAGCCGGAAGGGCAAGGCTCCCGGCGGCTACTGCGAGACGCTCCATTTCCGCGGCCGGCCATTCATCTTCATGAACGCCGTCGGGCTGGTGGACGACGTCATGACTCTGCTGCACGAGGCGGGGCACGCGTTCCACGCGTTCGCCTCCCATCGCCAGCCGCTCATCTGGCAGCGTCACCCCGGCTCCGAGGCCGCCGAGCTGGCGTCGATGTCCATGGAGCTGCTGGCCTCGCCGCACTTGGCGCAGCCCACCGGCTACTTCACGCCGGAAGACCACCGCGGCGCCTGGCTCGAGCACCTGGAGGACGTCCTGCTCAGCCTGGTGCACATCGCATCCGTGGACGCGTTTCAGACCTGGATCTACACCAGCGCCGACGGCGGCGATGCCGCCGCGCGGGACGAGGCATGGCTCCGGATCCGGGAGCGGTTCGAGGGTGGAGTGGACTGGAGCGGCCTCGAGCGCGAGCGGGTCGCCCGCTGGTACCGCCAGCTCCACATCTTCATGTACCCGTTCTACTACATCGAGTACGGCATTGCCCAGGTGGGCGCGCTGCAGATCTGGCGCAACAGCCTCCGCGATCCGGTCCAGGCCGTCGCGCGTTACCGGGAGGCACTGGCCCTCGGCGCGGTCCGGAGCCTGCCGGAGATGTACCGGGCGGCGGGCGCCCGGCTGACCTTCGACCCGGCATTGATCGGGGAGCTGGTCCAGCTCGTCGAGGAGCAGATCGACCGGATCCGCTCGCAACTCCCGAGGGCTCCGGCGGGGCGGTAACAACGTCCGGCAGACCAGGCGCCGCATCCGCGACGGCCCCGCTCGTCCGGATCCAGGCGTGCTGCCGGGGCGCGGTGGGCCCGTAGGGAGCGTCAGTGCGCCTCCGGGTCCCTGCGCGATCTCCAACGACGAAGCGCACTGCAGCGACCGGAGGGCTCGCCGCGCCCCGGCGGCAGCCGGCACGCATGCCCGAATCCCCGGAGCCCGAGACGAGCGTAGTTGCTTCCCGGCCCCCGCGGCGCAAGATTCCACGCCCAAGACCCCGGCGCCGCGGCGCCGTTGTGCCGTCACTCAGAGTGGAGGGCCTGGATGGCCAAGGAAGAAGGGATCGAGATGGAGGGGGTGGTGACCGAGGTGCTGCCCGACCGCAACTATCGAGTCCTGCTCGAGAACGGGCACCAGATCCTGGCGTACGCCGCCGGCAAGATGAGCAAGTTCAAGATCCGCGTGCTGGAAGGCGACCGCGTCAGCGTCGTCCTCTCCCCGTACGATCTCACCCGCGGCCGGGTCATCTACCGCCACAAGTGACCGCGCGCAGACGCACGACGGGCCGCCCTTCCGAGCGGCCCGTCGCGTTTTCGTCCGTCGCCGTTACTTGACCTTGGTGACGTTCTCTGCGGCGGGCCCCTTCGCACCCTGCACGATGTCGAACTCCACCCGGTCACCCTCGGCGAGGCTGCGGAAGCCCTCCGCCTTGATGGCGGTGTGGTGGACAAAGCAATCCTTGTCCCCGTTCTCCGGCGTGATGAAACCGAAACCTTTTGCGTCGTTGAACCACTTTACCGTGCCTAGGGTGCGAGCCATTGCTCCTACTCCGTGTTTGTTGGACTGCGTCGGCGGACCGGACGTGCCGGACCGCCGAGTTTTTGTGAGCGCAGGCCTATCCCGCGTCACAAAAATCGTATCGCCGGTCTGCGTCAGTCGGCGCAGGTCCCGCGGAATCTCGGTTGCGTGGTGGCCATGGGCGGCATAAATCTGAGGCCGGGCGGCGTTTAGTCAAGAGGCGAGCCCCGGATCCAGCGAGCCGCCGCCCGGGCCCAGTCGGCCACCGGCTCCAGCGCTCCCGGCTCGGCGGCGCGGTTGAGCGCCTGGAGGAACTCGGCGGCGGAGGGAAACCGGGCCTCGACATCGGCGCTGAGCGCGCGATCCAGCGCCCGCTCCAGCGCCTCGCTCACGTCGTCGCGCCGGTCGCGCGGCGCGGGAAGCTGGTTGGTGGTCTGCCGCGCCAGCACCTGCTCCGTCGTGGCGCCCGGGAAGGGCGGCGTCCCGAGCAGCGCGTAGTAGGCCACCGCGGCCAGGCTGTAGAGGTCGGAGCGCTGGTCCACCCGTTCGCCCAGGAGCTGCTCGGGGCTGGCGAACTGCGGCGTCCCGCTCTGGCTCGTGGCACCGCCGTACGTCCCCCGCAATGCGAGCGCCAGCCCGAAATCGGTAATCTGCACCGCGCCGTCCGGGTCGATGAGCATGTTCTCCGGCTTGATATCGCGATGGACCAGCCCGGAGCCGTGCGCGTGGGCCAGGGCCGACAGCGCCTCGCGCAGCAGGCGGAGGACCTGGTCGAGCGGCAGCGGCCCGTTCCGCTCCACGAGTTGCGCGAGGCTCGGCCCGTCGATGAGCTCCATGGTGTACCAGATGAGCCCGGAGCGCCCGGCGATGTCGTAGATGTTCACGATATTCGGATGGTTGAGCCCCGCCGCGAGCTGCGCCTCGCGCCGGAATCGCTCCACCACTTCCGGATCCTGGGTCAGCGAGGGATGCAGCACCTTGAGCGCCACCTCGCGCTCCAGGTGCAGGTCACGCACCCGGTAGACCCGACCGAAGCCACCGCTGCCCAGGAGCTCGAGCAGCTCATAGTCGTCCCCCAGCGCGCGGCGGAGCGACTGCTCCCAGCGTGCCCGATCCTCCAGGCCCCCGGCCGGCCGTTTCCCCACGCCGACGGCGCGGGTCTCGAACGTGCCGGCATCCGAGGCCAGGTCTTCCAGGGCCTCCGCCGCGGTGAGATAGCGGTCCTCCGGTGCCGGCTTGAGGGCGCGCAGCACGAGGCGCTCGATGGCACGAGGACAGGTCGGGCGCAGCTCGGAGGGCCGGCGGAGCTCGCGCGGGTCCAGCGGCGGGAGCTCCGCTGTGACCGCGAAGTACAGCAGCGCACCCGCCGTGTAGACATCGGAGCTCGGGTCGCCGGCGGCGCCGTCCCGCACCTCGGGCGCCATGAACATCGGCATGTCGGGCAGGGTGCCGGCGGGAACCGCGGGCAGGGCGTAGCTGCTGAAGGCCAGGTCGGTGATCGTCCCGCGCCCGCTCCACCCGAGGAGCACCGTGGCCGGCACGATGCGCCGCACGATGATGCCCTGCAGGTGCGCGTGCTCGAGCGCGCCCAGCAGATCGCGCGCGAGCGAGAGGACGGTGGGGATGATGCGCGGGCCGCGCCGCACGGCCGCCTCCAGCCCTTCGCCCTCGATCCAGTTGCCGATCCGGAACGCCAGGTCGCCGACCACGCCGGCGTCGTAGATCCGCCGGATGGCGGGGTGGTCGAGCTGCCCGAGTGCTTCCGCTTCGCGGAGAAACCATGCGCGGGTGGGCTCGTCTCGGTAGAAATTGACCCGCAGGCTCACCCGTCGCCGCAGGATCTCGTCGTGGGCCTCGAACAGCACCCGGTCGGCGTTCGACGCCGCGATCCGCTCGAGCCGGTAGCGCGGCCCGAGCGCGGCGCGGGTCCGCTCGAACGCGAGGACCGGATCGGGCGCGGTCAGCGGAGGAGTCCCCGGCGCCGCTCGACTCGCGCATCCCGGCCGCACAGGGCGGCCACGCACCAGCGCCGGCTCCCGGTCGGGGACTCATCGGTGAAGAAGAGAGAGCAGGTCTCGCCGGCGCAGCGGCGGACGGCCGTGCCCGCCTCCGCGAGGGTGGCCGCGGCCGACCGGGCGATCGCCTCCAGGGCCGCGAGCGGGCGGACCGGCGCGAAGCGGAGGCGCCACTCGCCGCACACGCGGGTGAGCTGATGGCTTCCCACGCTCCGGGCGAGCTGCTCGTTGAGCGCGGCGATCGTGCCCGCCGGCGGCTGCCGCCCCTCGTGCAGCGCTTCGGCCAGCCCGGTCAGCCGCGCGCGCAGCGCCAGCACGTCGTCCATCGACGTGCGGTCACCGGCGAGATCCAGATGGTGGAGCGCGCACCAGCGCGCGTACGCCGAGGCGTCCGGCAGCCGATCGGGCGGCGAGAGCGTGCGGCCGCGCGCGCTGTTGACGAAGTCCAGCCAGAGCGCGTCGCCGAGAAGCGTGAACTCGTCGAGGGCCATGGGGAGGCTAGCCGTCCGCGACCTCGACGGTGTTGCGCCCGGCCCGCTTGGCCTTGTACAGCGCGGTGTCGGCCGCGGCGAGCAGGCTGCTGACGGTGGTGCCGTGCCGGGGCGATTCGGCCACCCCCATGCTGAGCGTACAGGGGCCGAGGTCGGGGTGGGTCTGCTCCACCTGGCGGAGACTTTCCTGCACGCGTGCCACGAACACCTGCGCCTCGCTCGGCTTCGTCATGGGGAGGATCACCAGGAACTCGTCGCCGCCCAGCCGGCCCACCACATCGAGCGCACGGCATTGCTGCCGGAGAACTCTGGCTACCTCGATCAGCAGCCGGTCGCCCGCCGCGTGGCCCAGCGTGTCGTTGATCACCTTGAACCGGTCGAGGTCGAGCAGGAGCACGCTCGTGTGGAGCTGGTGTCGCAGGCTCCGGGAGATCTCCGACGCCAGCCGCTCCTCGAGCGCGCGGCGGTTGTAGAGGCCGGTGAGCTCGTCCGTCGTCGCGGCGCTGTGGAGCTGCTCCACCAGCTCGGAGTTCTTGAGGGCGATCGCCGCCGCGAAGGAGAGCGTGCCGGCCAATTCGAGCTCGGCCCGGCCGTACAGCTTGTCGCTGATTCTCGATCCCAGCACCAGCACCGCCATCCGCTCGGCGCCCGCGTCGAGCGGCACCACCAGCTCGGCGCCCGGGCCGACCAGGGCCGCCACGGCGACATCGTCCGCGCCGGTCGCGGCGCTGCCGGGCGGCAGCGCGCGGTCGAGCGCGGCCTTGTCGATCGGGGCGGGGCGGAGCCGATCGTTGAGCGAGCGGAAAACCTTCGGCGCGTACGCCTCGCCCTCGGGGCGATACAGGCACGCCCACCAGGCGAAGAAGACCTCCGCCATGAAATCGAGGATGAGCTGCTCGGTGTCCTCGATCGAATGGACCGATGAGAGCAGCCGGGCCACCTGGCGCAGTGCCCGGAGCTGAAACACCGCGTCGTCGAGCGCGGCCTGGCGCTCGAGGAGAATGCTCCGGAGTTCGAGCACCACGCTGAGCCCAAGCGCGAGCGGCATGGCGACCGCGCGCATCTCGCCCGCCACCGACGGATCGGCGTGGATCACCACCTCGGTCTCGCCGCTTCCCAGCCGGGCCACCTCGACGGCGTCGTCGAACCCTTTCTGGGGGCCGACCCGGGGCATGTGCTCGGTGGGAGACACCAGGCTCAGCCAGAGCAGCTCACTCTGGAACCTGCGCACCAGGGCCACGCGGCACCGCTCGAAGAGCTCCCCCTCGGTCCGGGAGAGGCGGCACGCGGCGGCGAAGGCGCTCGGGAGGGTGGCGAGAGCAGTTGAAGGCGTGGGAACCATCGCTAATAATACCCGTCGAGGCGGGGCGAGGGGAGCGGGGCGCCGGCCCGGCCTTGCACGGCGGCGGCGGCCTGACTACACTTCACCGCAGTTGAGAGGTACATAGCCCTCAGGGGCCCCAGGGATTTCGGCTTTGCGGCCTGGGTGATCAACACCGCTAAGGTCACCGGTCCCGGCGAGCAGTGCTCAGCCGGGATTTGTGTTTTCCGCCCGGACGATACGGCCCTCCGGCGGTGTCCGGACTTCCCCACCCAGCGAATCTGCGATGTACCGCGTGAGCAGGTCGGCGGCCCTCGGCGCGCCGGCGCGCGTGGCGCAGGCGGGACGCGACTCGGGAATGTCGTACCCGTCGCCGCCCTCGCACGCGGGGTACACCGGGATGGCGACACTCACGGTGTCACGCTCCTCGATCACCCCGCCGGTAGAGCTGCGGATCGCCCCGCTGAGCCGTTTGCCCGATGGGCGCCGCGGATCGTAGGTGAATGACACGCCCGACACCTGGAGGAACCCGCCCTTGCCGAGCGAGCCGTCCGCGACGCCGTGTTCCAGCAGCGTCCGCAACCGCGCGCCGCTGAGCGTCACGCTCAGCACCCGGGTCTCATCGGGGAAGAGGAAGATCGATTCGAGCTGATAGTTGGTGAGCGGGCCGGGGCGGATCACGTCGTCCAGCCGGAGGGTGCCGGCATTGAGCAGCGCCACATCGGCATGCGTGCCGTAGCGCATCGCGTCGGTGACCAGATCGCCCAGCACCGATTCCTGCCGCCTGCCGGCCACGTCACGCGCGTCGATCGGCACGGCCGTGCGTCCCACCTGGCGCTCGGGGCCCAAGCGGGCCCGCAGGCTATCGTCCCATCGGCTCACCACGGCGGCGACGGCGGTGTCGTCGGGCAGGCGGGAATCGATCGTCACCAGCCCGACCGCCTGGCGCCAGTTGCCCTTACCGCCCCACAGGGTCACGAACTGCGCGGTGCGCGAGTTGGCATCGGCCTTGAGCACGTGGCGGCCGGACACGACCGAGTCGTGCGCCTCGTGCTCGTGGCCGCCCAGGATCAGGTCCAGCCGCGGCTCGCGAAGGAGCAGGTCCCGGTCGGCCTCGATCGTCTGATGGGTGAGCCCGACGACTAGCTCGGCCCCCTGCGCCGCGAGCGTGTCGATCGCCCGGTGCGCGGCGGTATCGGGGTCGGTGCAGCGGTAGGCCTTGCGGTAGTCGCCCTGCAGCGTGAGCGCGAAGATCCCCACCTTCTGGCCGGAGACCCGGACGGTGTCCCACGGCAGCGCCCCGGCCAGCGGCGTCCCATCGGCCCGGGAGCAGTTACTCGAGAGCCAGGTGAACTTCGATTCGGCGATCCGCGCTTCGAGCGTGTCGAGGGGCAGCTCGAACTCGTGATTGCCGAAGGTGGCGAAGTCGAGCTCGGCCGCGTTGAACGCTTCGACCATCTGGCGCCCTGCGTAGTACTTGCTGAGCAGGCTCGGGCTCAGGACGTCACCGGCGAGCACGAAGAGCACCGGTCCCTGGTCCGCCAGGCGGCCCCGCACCGTGGCCACCCGCGCGAGCCCGCCGGTCCCATCGGCCATGGTGTCGGCAACGTACACGTCGTTTACCAGAAGAAAGCGGACCGGGTTGAGCGGTGCCGGCTTCCCGGGCCCGGCGCACGCGGCGGCCGCGGTGAGGGCGGCGGCGAGGATTATCCGCCGGAGCGCGCTCACCGCCCCTCCTCGCTCTGGCGGAGGCTCCGCACCATATCCGCGCTCATCAGGCGGAGCTCGGACAGCATCTCCCGCCGCGGCCAGTCGGACCGGGCCGTGAGGATTTCGAGCAGCGAGCGGTACCACCAGATCGTCTGCTCGGAGCCGGCGCTCGAAACGGTGCGGAGGTACTCCACGCCCAGCCGGCGGAGCGCGGTCATGGTCGAGCCGCAGGCATGGATCTCGTCGGCCGCGATGATGTCCAGCGCGCGCGGCTCCGCGGCGGCGAGCAGGCCGAGGTACTCCTGCTTGCACGTCTGCCACGGCCGCTCGTCGCCCCGGCGGTCGAACTTCGGCTCGAGGGCGTCCCGGGCCACCGCGAGCACGACCGGCCCGAACTTCTCGCTGATCTTCTGCTCGAGCACCGGCCAGTGGTCGGGCGGGCTTTCCTCCAGCACGTGGTGGAGAATCCCCGCGACGATCGTCACCTGCTCGCACCCGTACCGCGCGAGGATGACGGCGACGTTCGCCGGGTGCGCGAGGTAGTCCATGCGGGCGCCCGTCGGGGCCAGGACGTTGTAATACTTGGCCGCGAACGCAAAAGCGTGGTTGATGCGGTCGGAATATCCGTGCATGATGTTCGGGTTAGGGAATGCCGAGAAGCTTATGCGTCTGCAGGCTCAGCCGCCAGCGCGGATGCGCGAGGCAATAACGGAGCGCGGCCCGGGTATTCGCCTCGCGCGCCGGGCCATCCATCGGCTGGAGAAAGAAGTGGCGGAAGCGGAGCGCCTCGTACCGCGCGGGCTCGGCGCCCTCCTGCGGATACACCAGCTTGAGCTCGTCGCCCGCGCGGATGACGGGCGGCGCCCCGGCCTTGGGACTGAGGCACAGCCAGTCGATGCCCGCCGGCGGCGCGACGGTGCCGTTCGTCTCCACCGCCACCTCGAACCCCGCCGCGTGGAGCGCCTCCAGCAGCGGCGGGTCGAGCTGCAGCAGCGGCTCGCCGCCGGTGCACACCACCAGCGGCCGGCCCTCGTCGAGGGCTGCCGGCCACGCGGCGGCCACGGCCGACGCCAGGCGCTCGGCCGACGGAAACTTTCCCCCACCCGGGCCGTCCGTCCCCACGAAATCGGTGTCACAGAAGCGGCAGACCGCATCCTCCCGGTCTACCTCGCGCCCCGTCCAGAGATTGCACCCGGCGAACCGGCAGAACACAGCCGGGCGCCCCGCATTGGCGCCCTCGCCCTGCAGGGTGTAGAAGATCTCCTTGACCGCGTAGCTCATGCGTGCGCGGCCTGGTATCTCGCCGGATCGGGCACCCCGGCTTCCTCGAAGCCCTTGAGGCGCAGCAGGCAGGCTTCACATCGTCCGCAGGCGGCGCCGTCCTGGCCGGGGTCGTAGCACGTGCTGGTGATTCCGAGGTCAACCCCGAGCGCGAGTCCACGCGCGACGATCTCCGCCTTGGTGAGCCGCAACAGCGGCGCGTGAATGGCGAGCCGGACGCCGTGCTCGGTGCCCGCGCGGGTGGCCAGGTCCGCCATACGCGCGAACGCCTCGAGGTAGTCCGGCCTGCAATCCGGGTACCCGCTGTAGTCCAGCGCGTTGGCTCCGATGAAGATGTCGCGCGCGGCCAGGGTCTCCGCCCAGGCGAGCGCCAGCGAGAGAAAAATGGTGTTCCGTGCGGGCACGTACGTCGCCGGGATCCGCGCGCCGATCTCGGCCAGCGGCGTGTCCTTCGGCACCGGCGTGGCGGACGTGAGGGCGGATCCGCCGAACGCCCGGAGGTCGAGGTCGATCACGACATGGTGGCGGATGCCCAGGCTCGCCGCGACCCGCCGGGCGGCCGCGAGCTCGACCGCGTGCCGCTGGCCGTAGCGCACGCTCAGCGCATGGACTTCGAACCCGTCCTGCAGGGCGATCGCCGCGGTGACGGCGGAGTCCATGCCGCCGCTCAGCAGCACGACCGCGTTCGGTGTGGTCATGCGTGAAAGGTAGGGACGGGCGGCGGGACTGTCATCTCACGGCACGGAGCGGCGGCCGAGCAGGAATCGGAGCGCGGCCTCGAGCTCGGGATGGCGGAACTCGTATCCCGCTGCCTGCAGCCGGGCCGGGAGCACGCGCGTGCTCGAGAGGAGCGCCACGTCGGCCATCTCGCCGAGGACGAGGCGGAGCGCCGGCGCCGGGGCCGCCAGCAGGGCGGGCCGGCCGAGCACACGCCCTAGTGTCGTGGCGAACTCCCGGCCGGTTGCCGGGTGCGGGGAGGTCACGTTGAGCGCGCCGGCGAGCGAATCGGTCATGAGCGCGTGGTGGATCGCGCCGACGACGTCGTCGATGCCGATCCAGCTCATCCATTGACGGCCATTTCCCAGCGGCCCGCCGAGCCCCAGGCGAAACGGGGTGAGCATCCGGCCCAGCGCGCCGCCCGCCGGCGTGAGCACGATGCCGAACCGGGGCGTCACGGTGCGGATCCCCGCGACCCGCGCCGGCTCGGTGGCCGCCTCCCAGCCGCGCCCGACCTCCGTAAGCAGGTCCTCGGGTCCGGCATCGGTGGGACTCGCTTCGGTGAGGATCTCGTCGCCGCGGTTCCCGTAGATGCCCACCGCGGAGGCCGAGATCAGCACCCGCGGCGGCCGGCGAAGCCGGGTCAGCGCTTCCGCCAGGAACCGGGTGCCGATGACCCGGCTCTCCATGATCCGGCGCCGGCGTTCCCGGGTCCAGCGCGCGCCGACGTTCTCGCCGGCGAGGTGCACCACCGCATCCATGCCTTCGAGTCCGCCCGCGTCGATGCGGCCGGTCTCGTAATCCCAGCGAACGCCGCTCCCCTTGCCGCGGCTCCGCACCACCGGAGTCACGTGGTGCCCGCCGGTCGTGAGGAACGGCACCAGCGCCCGCCCGATGAGTCCGCTCGCGCCGGTCACCGCCACCCGGAGCGGCTGGAGGTCGGCGTAGCGCCCGTGTGCCTCGAGATCACGGCGGAGCAGCTCGTGGCGGTACGCCAGCAGGCGTTCGAGCCGAGGCCGAACGAGCAACGAGGCCGCCGAACCGACCGGGGGCGCGTACTCGATGCGGTCGGTCATGATGCAGGCCGACGGGCCGTCCGGCTCGAACCGGTGCAGATGCACCCAGCGCGCGAACGGCCCCTTCACCTGCTCGTCGGCAAACTGGCGGCCCGCCACGTAGTCGCGATGGCGCAGGACCCAGCGAAGCCCGAGCGGCGTGCCCACCTGCAGGACCAAGCTGGCGCCGTCCTCGATCCCCCCCGAGCGGCCGATCACCCGGACGTGCTCCCACGGTGGCGTGAGCCGCTCGAGGGCTCCCGGGCGCTCGTGCCAGGCGAACACGGTCTCGGCGGCAAACGGCAGCTGGCTGGCGCGCTCCAGCACGCACGGAGGTGGTGGCATCGTCATGGCCTCCCTCGGACGGCCGGCGCCTGACGGGCGTGGTGGTGGATCCGCGCTAGGTGCTACGGAACACGGACCGGAGAAAGGATCGGCGTCACCGAACTCGGGCCTGGATCACTAGGCTGATCCGCATCCGATTCACCACAGAGGCACAGAGGGCACAGAGAAAGACAACAACAACTGTTGTCGCCTCCGTGTACCTCCGTGCCCTCTGTGCCTCTGTGGTGAATCGGATGCCTGAGCCCTCGCCAGACTACGGGATCATCCCCGCGCCCGCTGGACCAGCAGCAGGTCGGTGATGTTGTCCAGGGTGAGCATGCCGACCAGCGAGCCGCCGGCATCCACGACCGGCAGGGCCGGCAGCCCGCTCGAGCGCAGCCGCTCCAGCGCCTCCTGAAAGCTCAATGTCGGCGGCACCGTAGGCGCGGCGGGAGTCATCGCCTGGGCGACAGTCGACTCGGGGCCGTGCCGGCTGAGTCCGCGGATGAGATTGTCGCGCGTGAGAATCCCCTCGGTGCGGCCCAGGTTGTCCACCACCGGGAATTCGCGCTGCTCCCCCGAGAGCAGCAGCTCGACCGCCTGCGACAGCGTGGCGTGGACCGGGATCGTGCGGAAATCGGTCACCATCATCTGCGCCACCTGGAGCCCTCGGCCGGCCATGCGAGTGGCCACCGCGCTGGCCTCGCTCCCGGCGCCCAGGAAGATGAAGAACGCCACCAGCATCATGAGCGGCGCCTGCAGCATTACCCCGACGATTCCCAGCACGACCGCGAAGATCTGGCCGATCGAGCCGGCAATGCGGGTGGCCTTGGCCAGCCCCATCCGGCGCGCGAGCAGCGACCGGAGCACCCGTCCGCCGTCGAGCGGGAAGGCCGGGAACAGGTTGAAGACGAGCACCAGGACGTTGGAGACCAGGAGCTGGACCACGAGCGAGACGTTGCCCGCCAGCGGGTCGCTGACCAGCACGTTCTGGCCGGTCCCCACCGCGGCCAGGAACAGCAGGATGATGATGGCCAGCGTCACCGCCGGGCCGGCCAGCGCGATCAGCAACTCCTGTCTGGGCTCCTCGGGGATGCGCTCGAGCCGGGCCACGCCGCCGATGGGCAGCAGGATGACATCCGGCGTGCGGACGCCGAAGCGGCTGGCCATCCGGATGTGGCCGAATTCGTGGAGCACGATGCAGAGGAAGAACAGCAGGAAGAAGATCGTGTACTCGACCGCCGCCGCGGTGCCCGCCTGCCGGTACTGGTAATACGCGAGCCAGACGACCAGCAGAATGAAGGTGACGTGGACCTTCACGTCCGTGCCGGCGAACCGTCCGATCGTGTACGACCAGCGCATGGCGGCCCCCTCGTCTCGAGCCCGGCGGGCGCCGGGCGTCTCGAAACATACACCCGGCCGGGAGGCGCCTAGCCGACCACGCGGAGCCCCAGCGGAACGCGGGACGAGTAGGCGAGCGTGGGGGTGGAAGCGCACACCATCGCCAGGGGCTCGACGGCCTCGCGCACCGGGTGCTGCTCCGACCAGGCAGCCAGCGCCCGCCGGAAGATGATCTGCGCCTCCACGGACGGCAGGTTGAAGTAGCGGATGTAGTGCATGATCGCATCGTCTGCCGTCACATCGTCCGCCAGGATGGCCACGGCTTCCAGGGCCATCTCCACGTGAGTCGCCGCGACCGCCTCGTCCGAGACCGACGCCGCCATCCGGCAGTCGAGACTGGTCTCTTCCTGCTGCTGTGCCCGCCGGCGGAGGGAGTCGATGAGCTGGTCGGGCCGAAGGTTGGCCCAGCCGCCGGCCGAGCGGTTGTCGGCCTCCGGCAGGTCGGCTGCCGCCTGGCCGAGCGCGATCAGCGTCCGCGCGCGGACTGTCTGCTCCATGGCGTGCGGCACGCCGACCTCACGGAAATAGCGGTCGAGCGCATCCTCCACGGTCAGCCGGCCGCGCAGCCGGAGGACGAACGCGGTGGCTTGCCCGCGGTGGGTTTCGGCGAGCGCCTCGAAGGCCCGGGCAAACAGCACCTGCAGGCGGAGACGCAGCGGACTCGAGAACCGGCGAGCGTACATCAGACCGGGCGCAGCCATGGTGCCCCTCGCTTCCTGAGATGGTGCAAGACACGAACGAATGATTCCGGTGCGGCGGCGAAAAATGCGAGGATCGTGCCCATGACCCGGGGCGGGGCCGGCCCCGCCCGGCTCCCGAAGCCGCTGCCGGACCGGCAGTTGAGGCCGGTGCGAGGGGCTGCAGGTCGGCCGGGTGCCGCGTCTGTGGCGTCCGCGCTACTGGCGCGGAGCGGCAACCGCGGGAGGAATTGCGCCCCCCACCACGTTACATTTTCCGCTCGACCTTTCGCGGGAGCCGCATCATCACCACCACCGTCGTCGCACCCCCGACCTGGACCCCCAAGGACGCCGAGAAGCTCTACAACATGAGCGGCTGGGGGCTGGGCTATTTTCGCGTCAGCCCCGAGGGGCATGTCACCGTGCATCCCGACGCCAATCGGAAGCGCGGGCTCGACCTCTATCAGTTGGCCATGGACCTGAACGCCCAGGGCGTCGGACTTCCGCTGCTGCTCCGGTTTTCCGACATCCTGCGTTCCCGCATCCAGTCTCTGGCCGGGGAGTTCGCGCACGCCATCAAGGAGTTCGGGTACGAGGGCAAGTACACCACCGTCTATCCGGTCAAGGTCAACCAGCAGCGCCACGTGGTGCAGGAGATCGTCGAATTCGGTGCGCCGCACGGGGTCGGCCTCGAGTGCGGCAGCAAGCCCGAGCTCCAGGCCATCCTCGGCCTCAACGAGAGCACCAACCACCTCATCGTCTGCAACGGCTACAAGGACGAGGAGTTCATGCGGCTGGCGCTGATGGGGCAGAAGATCGGGCACACGGTGATGATCGTGCTGGAGCAGTTGAACGAGCTCGAGGTGCTGCTCAAGGTGGCCGACGAGATGGGGGTGCAGCCTACCGCCGGGGTGCGGGTCAAGCTTGCCACCGAAGGCTCGGGCCGCTGGGCCAAGAGCGGGGGTGAGCGCTCGAAGTTCGGCCTCGGCGCCGTGGAGCTCATGCGGCTGCTGGACGAGCTCGATCGGATCGGGCGGAAGGACATCCTCAAGCTGGTCCACTTCCACCTGGGCAGCCAGATCACCGACATCCGCTACGTGAAGGCGGGGCTCGAGGAGGTCGGCCGCTACTACGCCGAGCTGCGGGGGATGGGATTCGACCTGACCCATGTGGACGTCGGCGGCGGACTCGGCGTGGACTACGACGGCTCGCGCTCCACTCGGCCGGCGAGCGTGAACTACTCCATGCGGGAGTACGCCAACGACGTCGTGTATACCATTGGGACGGTGTGCCGCACCGAGGGGCTCCCGATGCCGCATCTCATCTCCGAGTCCGGGCGCGCCCTGACCGCCCACCATTCGCTGCTGCTGATCAACGTGATCGACGTCGAGTCGCAGATCGAGCCGGTGCCGCCGCGGCTCGAGCCGGACGCGCACCCGCTCCTCCGCGAGATGGCGGAGAACCTGGACGGCCTCGGGGCCGCGGAGCGGATCGAGGAGGCGTTTCACGACGCCGTGTTCGCCAAGGAGCGCGCGCAGGAGTATTTCGCCAGCGGCGTGTTCTCGCTCCGGGAAAAGGCCAACGCCGACCAGCTCTACCTGGTGACGCTCAACGCCATTCAGCGCGCCATGGGAGACGACCGCGCCGCCTTTCCCGAGGTGGCCGCGCATCTCGACAGCGAGCTGGTGGACCGCTACTTCTGCAATTTCTCGGTGTTCCAGTCGCTGCCGGACAACTGGGCGATCGATCAGCTCTTCCCCATCATGCCCATCCACCGGCTCCTGGAGCCGCCCACCCGGCGCGGCACGCTGCAGGACGTGACCTGCGATTCGGACGGGGTCATCGACCGGTTTACCGGCGGCCGCAAGGGGAAGCCCTCATTGGAGCTGCATCCCGTCCGCGAGGGTGAGCCCTACATCCTGGGAATTTTTCTCACCGGCGCCTACCAGGAAATCCTGGGCGACATGCACAACCTGTTCGGGGACACCAACGCCGTCCACGTGCGGCTCACCGACCAGGGCTACGAGATCACCGACCTCGTGCACGGCGACACCGTGACCGAGGTGCTCAACTACGTCCAGTTCCACGCCTCCGACCTGCTGGCCACCTTTCGCCGCAAGGTGAGCGCCGCGAAGGACCTGAGCCGGCAGGAAGCCAACGGCTTCATCGCGGATTTCGTGGCGGGGCTGGAGGGGTATACGTATCTGGAGGGGGATGTGCCCGTGGACAAGTCGTGAGTCGCGAGTCTCGGGTCGCGGGCCGTCAGTCCTCATCCTCCGCGACTCGCGACCCGCGACCCGCGACTATCATGTCTCCTGCCCTTCATACATCTCCTTCAGCTTGCTCACCACGTTCGGGTCAGCCAGCGTCGTGGTGTCCCCCAGCGCCCGGCCCTCGGCGATGTCCTTGAGCAGGCGCCGCATGATCTTGCCGCTGCGGGTCTTGGGGAGGTCGGCGGAGAAGAAGATGTCGTCGGGCCGCGCGATGGCGCCGATCTTGTCGGTGACGTGCGCCTTGAGATCGTCCTTCAGCGCCGGGGACGCGTGGTTTCCGTCCTTGAGGGTCACGAACGCCGCCAGTGCCTGACCCTTGAGCTCGTGGGCCCGGCCCACCACCGCCGCCTCCGCGACGGCCGGGTGCGCCACGAGCGCGCTCTCGACCTCCATCGTGCCGATGCGATGGCCCGCCACGTTCAGCACGTCGTCCACCCGGCCAAGAATCCACCAGTAGCCGTCGTCGTCGAGCTTCGCGCCGTCGCCCGCGAAGTAGCGGCCGGGGAAGCGCGACCAGTAGGTGCTCTGGTAGCGCTCGTCGTCGCCGTAGATGGTGCGCAGCATTCCCGGCCACGGCGCCGCCAGGGTGAGGAAGCCGCCGCCCCTGGGGAGCACGGCGCCGGTGTTATCCACCAGCTCGGGCGCGATCCCGGGGAACGCCGTCGTCGCCGAGCCGGGCTTGGTCGTGGTGACGCCGGGAAGCGGGGTGATCATGATCCCGCCCGTCTCGGTCTGCCACCAGGTGTCCACGATCGGGCAGCGGCCGCCGCCGATGTGCGTCTGGTACCAGATCCACGCCTCGGGGTTGATCGGCTCGCCGACGCTGCCGAGCAGGCGGAGCGTCGTGAGGTCATGGCGCGCCGGGTGCTGGGTTCCCCACTTCATGAACGCGCGAATGGCGGTCGGGGCGGTATAGAGGATGGTGACGCCGTAGCGCTCAACCAGTTCCCAGAACCGGTCGCGCTCGGGCCAGTCCGGTGCGCCCTCGTACATGAGCACCGTGGCGCCCTTGGCCAGGGGGCCGTAGACCACGTAGGAGTGCCCGGTCACCCAGCCCACGTCCGCCGTGCACCAGAAGACGTCGGCAGGCTTCAGGTCGAAGACGTACTGGGTGGTGGCGGCAACCTGGGTGAGATAGCCGCCGGTGGTGTGGACGATGCCTTTCGGCTTCCCGGTGGTGCCCGAGGTGTAGAGGATGAAAAGCAGGTCCTCCGCGTCCATCGGCTCGGGCTCGGAATCGCTCGAGACGCCGTCGAGCAGGCGGTGCCACCAGTGGTCGCGGCCCTCCTGCATGGCGGCGAACGCCTCGTCGCCCTCGCTCGCCCGTGCGCCGGCGCACCACGATGCAGTGCTCGATCGACGGCGACTCGGCCATGGCGTGGTCCGCCATGCGCTTGAGCGGCACCACCTGGCCGCGACGGTAGCCGCCGTCGGCGGTGATGAGCACCCGCGCCTCGGCGTCGTTCACCCGGTCGCGCACCGACTCGGCCGAGAAGCCGCCGAAGATGACCGAGTGCACCGCGCCGATCCGCGCGCAGGCGAGCATCGCGATGGCCGCCTCGGGGATCATCGGGAGATAGATCGCGACCCGGTCGCCCTTGCGCACGCCGAGCTTCTTGAGCGCGTTGGCGGCGCGCCGCACCTCGCGCGCGAGATCCCAATAGGTGAGCACCCGGCGGTCGCCCGGCTCGCCCTCCCAGATGATCGCCGCCTTGTTGCGCCGCGGGCCGGCGAGGTGCCGGTCGAGGCAGTTGGCCGCCGCGTTGAGCCGCCCGCCGACGAACCATTTGGCGTGCGGCGGCGTCCACTCGAGCACGCGGTCCCACGGGCGGATCCAGTCGAGCCTACGCGCCTGCTCGGCCCAGAACTCCTCCGGATCGCGCGCGCCCGCCTCGTACAGCGCGCGCGTCGCGTTGGCCTGCGCCGCGAAGGCGGCGGTCGGGGGGAACCGCCGCTGCTCGGAGAGCAGGGTGTCGAGCTGGTCGGTCATGCGGACCTCAGCGCTTCTCGATCGGCACGAACGGCCGCTCGTCGGGGCCGGTGTAGATCTGGCGGGGCCGCGCGATCTTCTGGTCCTTGTCCAGCAGCATCTCCTCCCACTGCGCCAGCCACCCGGGCATCCGGCCCAGCGCGAAGAGCACCGTGAAGTACTCGGTGGGGTAGCCCATCGCCTGGTAGATGAGCCCGGAGTAGAAGTCCACGTTGGGATAGAGCTTCCGCTTGATGAAGTAGTCGTCCTCCAGCGCGATCCGCTCGAGCTCGAGCGCGATCTCGAGCTTCGGGTTGAGCCCGGTCTGCTCGAACACCTCGTCGGCCACCTTCTTGATCAGCTTGGCCCGGGGGTCGTACGACTTGTAGACCCGGTGGCCGAAGCCCATCAGCCGCCCGCCGCCCGCCTTCACCTCCTCGATGAACTGCGGGATGTTCTTCTTGTCGCCGATCTCGTCCAGCATCAGCAGCACCGCCTCGTTGGCGCCGCCGTGGAGCGGCCCGTAGAGGGCGGCGATCCCGCGCTGATGGCCGAGAACGGATCCACGTGCGACGAGCCGACGGCGCGCACCGCGCTGGTGGAGCAGTTCTGCTCGTGGTCGGCGTGCAGGATCAGCAGGATCTCGAGCGCGCGCTGCAGCACCTTGTTGGGCTTGTGCCGCCCGCCGATGCTGAACGTCATGTTGACGAAGTTGCCGATGTAGTCGAGATCGTTGTCCGGGAAGACGAACGGCAGCCCGCGCGAGTGCCGGAAGGCGAACGCCGCGATGGTCGGCGCCTTGGCCAGCAGCCGGACCCGCTGCAGGTAGCGGTTGGCCGGGTCGTGGATGTGCTTGGCGTCCGGATAGAACGTCGACAGCGCGCCCACCACGCCGAGCATCATGCCCATGGGGTGCGCGTCGTAGCGGAAGCCCTCGAGGAACTTGGTGATGTTGGTGTGGACGTAGGTGTGGTATTTGATCGTGTCGGTCCACTGGTCGAGCTGTGCCCGGTGGGGAGCTCGCCCTCGCCCAGCAGGTAGGCCACCTCCAGGAAGGTCGACGCGCTCCGCCAGCTCCTCGATGGGGTAGCCGCGGTAGCGCAGGATGCCCCGGTCGCCGTCGATGTAGGTGATGGCGCTGCGGCACGCGGCGGTGTTCATGAAGGCGGGATCGTACGTCATCAGTCCGAAATCGTCTTCCGCCTCCTTGATCTGCCGGAGGTCGTGCGCCTTGATGGTTTCGTCGTCGATGGGCACCTCATAGGTGCGGCCGGTACGGTTGTCCGTAATCTCAGCGAATCTTTGGCCACGAGCCTGCTCCTCCGTGCGTCCCGCGACTGGGTGGGCATGAACCCGGATTCCGAGTATAACTTGAGCCGGGTACGCTCCGCCACCCGAGAAATTCACCCGGAGAGTCCGTGCCGAAGCCATCGCCTACCCTCTCGTCGCGCGCCGCCGGCGCCCTGCTCGGCCTCGCGGCCGGACGGGCGCTGGCGCTCGGGGCGGCGCCCGACGGGAGCCTGGCGCTGGCGTGGATTCTCGCGGAAGAACTGGCCGCGGGCCGGCGCGATCTCCGGGAGCTGGCACACCGCTGGGTCGAGCAGGCAACTGGGGAGGGGGAAGCCGTGGAGCGGGAGACCGCGGCGGCCCTGGCGCACCTCGCTCGCCACGACGAACCGCCCGCGCGCGCGGCCGGGCAGGGAAGCGATCCGCTGGTTCGGTGCGTCCCGGTGGCGCTTGCCGCGTTCGATGCGCCCCGCACGCTGGTGAGCGCGACCTACCACATCGCGGCGCTCACCCATCCCGACCCGCTCGTGGCCTGGTCCGCGGTGGCCGTCAACGTCGCACTCGCGCGCTTCCTCCAGGGCAAGCGCGATTTCGTCCCCGACGTGGTGGAGGCGCTCCGGAGCAACGACGCCCCCGACGAGCTGCTCGCGCGCGTGCGGCACGTGCCACTCCCGGCCACGGCCGATCGGCCGGACCTCGCGCCCGGCACTGCCCTCGGCGACGCGGAGGCGGCGCTCCGGCTGGCGTATCCACGAGCCGCTGCTCGGGCGCGGCCTCCGCGCGGTGGCCACCCCGGCCGGCCTGCCGCCGCGCGCGCCGGCCTCGCCGGCGCGCTCCTCGGCGCCCGCGATTCGTCGCACGCGATTCCTCCAGGCTGGACCGTCTTCGACGGCGCGGTCGATCTTGCAGGCGCTCGCTGCCCGGCTGGTCCGGGCCACCGCGGCTGCCTGATCGCCGTTTCGTTCGTCTCTCGCCAACGTCTACGGAAGCGTCACCCCATGTATCGAGGCATTGTCGTCGTGGCCGCGCTGGCCCTCGCCGTACCTCCGCTCGCGGCCCAGAGCGCGGTAGATACCGCGGGCGCCGGTGCGCTCATCGCCCAGGCCATGAACCACTCCGAGGTGATGCAGACACTGCAGAACCTGAGCGACGTGATCGGCCCCCGGCTCTCGGGCTCTCCCGCCATGCGGCGGGCCAATGACTGGACGGCGGAACGCTTTCGCGCGTACGGGCTCGACGGCTCGGCTCGAGCCGTACACCTTCGGCGTCACCTGGACGCGCGGCACTGCTTTCCTGCGGCTGACCGGGCCCTTTGTCCGCGCGATCACGGCCCAGAGCTGGGCCTGGACGGAGGGCACCGGCGGCAAAACGAGGAGCGGTCCCGTCGTGCTGGTAGATCTCTCCACACCCGACAGTCTCGCGGCGCACCGGAGCCGCGTACGAGGTGCCTGGGTGCTGACCGCGGCCGCCGTACCCGGTGTGGAATCCGGATGGTCCGGACATGACGGCCGCCGACTCCGTGCGCCAGGCGGAAGTGCTCCGGCTCCGCGGACTAGCCTTCGCGGATACGTCGGCGGCGGCGGTGCGGGCGCGGCGGCAGTACGCGCTCGACCTGCCCTACGCGCTCAGGGCCGCCGGCGCGCTGGGCACGCTGGTGGATGGAGCAAAGGAACACGCGCTGATGACGATGAGCGGGTCGCCCACCCGCGTGGCGCCGCTCCCCAGCCTGGTGATCGCCCACGAGGACTACGCGATGCTCGAGCGGCAGATCCAGGCCGGGCTCGCTCCCAGGGTCGAGGGACGCGTGGAGAACACGCTCGGCCACACCCCGGTAACCCAGTGGAACACCGTGGCCGAGATCCGCGGGAGCGAGCGGCCGGGCGAGGTGGTCATCCTCGGTGCCCATCTCGACAGTTGGGATCTCGGGACCGGAGTGACGGACAACGGGGCGGGGTCGGCGGTGGTGCTGGAGGCGGCGCGCGCGCTCGCGCAGTCCGGGGTCAGGCCCCGGCGCACGATCCGCTTCATCCTGTTCAGCGGAGAGGAGCAGGGGTTGCTCGGCTCACGTGCCTACGCCGGCGCCCACGCCGCGGAGGCCGACAGCATCCAGGCGGTGCTGGTGCTCGACAACGGCACCGGCGCCATTCGCGGTCAGGCGCTGCAGGGACGCCCCGAGCTGGAGGGGCTCTGGCGCTCGCTTCTCGCCCCCGTGGCCGCGCTCGGCGCCGACAGCGTCCGCGACGCCCGGAAGAGCGGGACCGATCACCTGAGCTTCCTGCCCTACGGCGTGCCCGCGTTCAATTTCGACCAGCTCCCTCGCGGCTACTCCCACACCCATCATTCGCAGAGCGATACGTTCGACAAGGCCGTCGAGGGCGACCTCGAGCAGGCGTCCGCCGTCATGGCGGTCACGGCTCTCGAGCTGGCCAACCTGCCCGAGCTGCTGCCGCGCGGGCCCAGGTTCGAGCCCGAAGTGGTGCCCACGCGGCCGTCAGTGTCGGCAACGCATTGAGTGAAGGAAGGGAGAAGCGGGCGAGACGGCTGGTGCCGGATCAGCGCCGAACCGGCAACGTCACCGAGCAGGTCGTGTCGAATCCGCCTCTGGTGTTGTAGCTGGTCGTCACCGTGAGCCGCCGCGGCTGAAGCACGCCGAAGAGGTCCTCCGCGATCTTGGCCGTGGCGTGCTCCTGGAAGATCCCCACGCTGCGGTAGCTGGTCACGTAGTACTTGAGGCTCTTGAGCTCCACGCACCGATCGCCCGGAACATAGGCGATCCGGAGCGTCGCGAAGTCCGGCAACCCGCTGTACGGGCAGACCGGACTGAACTCGCGCGTCTCGGTCACGATCTCCTGCTCGGGTCCCACGTACTCGAAGGTCTCAAGCACCGCGGCGTCCACCGCCTCGGGTCCGGTAAAGGGAATCGTTCTGCCTTCGGCTGTGGGCATGCGGGGCTCGGGTTGGGGTCATGCAAAGATAGTCGCGGGTCGCGGGTCGCGGGTCTCGACTTCCGCGACTCGCGGGTCTCGACTTCCGCGACGCGACTCGCGACTCGCGACTCGCGACCCGCGACTTACGACCTTAACCGCACCATCCCCTGCTCCAGCCAGGTATGCTCGTTCCGGAGCACCTGCTGCGCCACCGCGTAGGTGGCCACGTCGTCGTTGTCGAACACCG
Source organism: uncultured Gemmatimonadales bacterium (assembly GCA_963831425.1). Lineage (GTDB taxonomy): Bacteria > Gemmatimonadota > Gemmatimonadetes > Gemmatimonadales > GWC2-71-9 > CAVVWJ01. The sequence continues at coordinate 198,129 of CAWHQC010000010.1, forward strand.
CCGCGAAGCGGTCCTCCACCCGCCGGCGCGCCTGGCGGCTGAACAGGTCGGCCAGCTCGATGGGCCCGCGGTTCGTGGGGTCCTGCTTCACCATGGCCTGCGCCCGGCTGCACGCGGCGGAGATGGCCAGCAGCTCGGCGCCGATCTCGACCAGGCGGCCGAGCACCGCCTGCCGCTTTTCCAGCTTGGGGCCGAACCGCACCATGCAGTGGAACAGCGTGCGCGCGAGCTTCCGGCTGGCGCGATCCACGAACCGGAGGTGCGGCGCAAGCTGGCCGAACTCGCCGTAGCCGAACCATCCACGGACGCCGACCCAGAGACGCGGATACCAGGCAGCGTAGAATGCTCCGGAGCGCACCAGCGCCGAGAGCTTCTCACGGGGCGAGGCCTTCGGATCGATCAACGCGCCGGCGATCTTGAGATGCGTGTCCACCGCCTCGCGGGCGATGAACAGCCGCATGATCTCGCTCGAACCTTCGAAGATCAGGTTGATGCGGAAGTCGCGCATCATCCGCTCGACGGGATCGGGCCGCTCGCCGCGGCTCCGGAGGCTGTCGGCGGTCTCGTAGCCGCGGCCGCCCTTGATCTGCAGCGTGTCGTCCACGATGCGCCAGCCGATCTCCGTGTTCCACATCTTGGCCATCGCGGCTTCGAGCCGGATGTCGGTGGTTCCCCGATCGGCCATGAGCGACGCCAGGTCGGCCACCGCCTCCATGGCGAAGATCTCGGCCGCCATCCGCCCGATCTTCTGCGCGATGGCGTCGTGCTTTCCGATCGGCTGGCCCCACTGCACCCGCTCGGCCGCCCACCGGCGGACGATCTCGAGCGCGCGCTTGGCGCCGGCCACGGACGAGGCGGGGAGGGTGAGCCGGCCGGTATTGAGCGTCACCAGCGCCAGCTTGAGCCCCTTCCCCTCGCCCCAGAGCACGTTCTCCACCGGCACCTTCACGTCGGTGAAGCGGATTATGCCGTTCTCGATCGCCTTGAGTCCCATGAAGTGGAGCCGCTGCACCACCTCCACGCCGGGCCAGTCGGTCTCGACGATGAACGCCGTGATTTTCTTCGGCCCGGTCCGCGCCATCACCACCATCAGCTCGGCGATGGTGCCGTTGGTGCACCAGAGCTTCTCGCCGTTGAGCACGTAATGTGTTCCGTCGTGCGAGAGCACGGCCGAGGTGCTCATCGCCGCCGGGTCGCTGCCCACGTTCGACTCGGTGAGGGCGAACGCGCTGACGGCGCCCCGGGCCAGCCGCGGGAGGTAGCGCCGTTTCTGCTCGGGTGTGCCGAACAGCTTGAGCGGCTGCGGGACGCCGATCGACTGCGCCGCGGAGAGCAGCGCGGTCAGGTTGCCGTCCACGCTGGTCACCAGCCCGATCGCGTGGGTGTAGCCGGTCTGGCTCAGGCCGAGGCCGCCGTACTCCTGCGGGATCTTGATGCCGAACGCGCCGATGTCGCGCAATCCCTGGATCACGTCGTCCGGAATCTTCCCTTCGCGATCGATGCGGTCGCTGTCCACCCGTTCGGCGAGGAAGCGCTCGAGCCGCTCCATGAACGGCCGGGCGCGCTCCACGTCCGCCGGGTCCATCGCCGGGAACGGGTGAACCAGGTCGAGGCGGAACGACCCCTCGAACAGTTCCCGGACGAAGCTGGGCGCCTGCCACTCCTTCTCGCGTGCCGCTTCGGCGACCTCCCGGGCCTCCTGCTCGGTGGCGAGGCCGGAATGAGGCGGCTTGGCGGGCGGTCTCAGGACGTCAGTCATTGCTGTTCGGCCTCGGAGAGGGTGGCGGTTGCGGGCGCGCCGAGCCCGCGAAGCCCGTGCAAGACCAGGTCCACGATGTGGCGCCTGCGGCGCTCGAGCGCGTCAGCGTCGCTCAAGTCGACGCCGACGGCCGGCACGACCGTACGGGCATGGATCAGGGGAAACCAGCAGAGGGAGATCACGCTCAGGAGAAGCTGCGCCGCGTCGCCCGCTCCCGACTCGTCCAGCCCGAGCTCGGCGCTGATGGCGGCCAACGCCTCCTGCCCGGCAGAGAGGTGGCCGGCGCCTTCGAGCTGTCCGCCGCCACTCAGCGCCTCGCGCTCGATGAGCCGGATGAAGTTCGGCCGGGCGGCGAGGAAGTCGAAGTAGTCGGAGACCGCGCCCGCGAGAATCGCTTCGGGGCTCTGACTGCTGGCCAGGGCCCGCGCGCGACCCGCCCGGACGGCATCTCGCACCTCCGCGAACGCCCGTTCGAGCACCGCCCGGTACAGCTCCGCCTTGCTCCCGAAGAAGTAGCCGGGCGTCCCTCGGCTCACGCCGGCCGCCGCTCCGACCTGGTTCAGGCTGGTGGCCTCGTAGCCGCGCTCGGCGAAGAGCCGCTCGGCGGCCTCGAGGATGGCGGCCCGGGAGCGTGGTGCGTTTCGTTCCTTCTCTATCCGTTGAGGCACGGCGGCTCCTGACGGCGGCTCCTGGTCGACTTGCTTGCCGTTCAGCAAGCTACGTCTGGGGCCACCCGTACGCAAGCCGGGAAACCGCCTCCCGGCCGCCGCGAGGCCGGCGAGGTGGCCCAGGTCTTCGTGTCCGGGCGCGCCGTGGACAGGCTCGAATACGCCGGGCTACGCACTCCGCCGGACGAGCACCACTTCCGCCTCTGCGGGCGCGGACTGCAGGTAGGCATCGCGCGCCGCCGTTACCAGTCCTTCGGCGCCCTTGGGCGTCACCTTGCGGAATACGGGCGCGAACTCCTCCCAATGGACCAGCAGCCGCCGCGCGCGCGGGCTGGCGGTCTTCTCCTCGTGCTCGCGGATGAGCCGCTGCAGCAGCGCGCGGTCGGCATCGTCCAGCAGGCCCAGCTCCACCATGTCGCGGTTCACCCGGGTCTCGAACGTGCCCGCCTCGTCCATCACGTAGGCCACCCCGTTCGACATCCCCGCGCCGAAGTTCCGTCCCGCTCGGCCGAGCACCACCACGATGCCGCCCGTCATGTACTCGCAGCAGTGGTTGCCGGCGCCCTCGATGACGGCGACCGCTCCCGAGTTCCGCACCGCGAACCGGTCGCCCGCCTGGCCCGCCGCGAACAGCTTGCCGGCCGTGGCGCCGTAGAGGATCGTGTTACCGATGATGAGGTGCTGGTGCGACGCGTCGGCATACGCCGCCCGGCGGAATGGCCGGATGACGAGCTCGCCGCCGCTCAGCCCCTTGCCAACGTAGTCGTTGGCCTCGCCCTCGAGCTCGAGGTGCATGCCGCGGCAGGTGAACGCGCCGAAGCTCTGGCCCGCGCTGCCGGTGAAGCGGAGCCGCACCGAGCCCGGCGCGAGTCCCGCGTCGCCGTGGCGCTCGACGATGACGCCGGCCACTCGCGCCCCGACCGTCAGATGGTGATTGTGGATCGGGTAGCTGCCCGAGAACGGCAGGCCACTCTCGAGGTACGGCTCGAGGTCGGCGACGATCTCGCTGTCGAGCGAAGGAAGGCCCGGGCGATCGTTCCGCGCCTCGGTGCGCCTCAGCGAGCGCGGGGGAGCCCCGCGCCGCCGGCTCGGCCGGCGGCGGCGCCAGCAGGAGCGAGAGATCGAGCATCTGCGCCCGCGGCACGTCGGGCCGCTCGACGCGCTGGAGCAGGTCGCTCCGCCCGATGATCTCGTCCAGGCTCCGGGCGCCCATGCCGGCCAGGATCTCCCGCACCTCGTCGGCCAGCAGCGTGAAGTAGGTGATGACCTGCTCGGGCGTGCCCTTGAACTTCGCGCGCAGGTCCTCACGCTGGGTGGCGATGCCGGTGGGGCAGGTGTTGAGGTGGCACTGGCGCGCCATGGCGCAGCCCATCGCCACCAGCGGCGCGGTGCCGAAGCCGTACGACTCGGCGCCGAGCAGGGCCGCGATGACCACGTCCCGCCCGGTCTTGAGCCCGCCGTCGGTACGGACCTCGACCCGGTGGCGGAGCCCGTTCCGTACCAGCGTCGCCTGCGCCTCCGCCAGTCCCAGCTCCCAGGGCGAGCCCGCGTGCTTGATGGACGAAAGCGGTGACGCCCCGGTGCCGCCGTTGTGGCCGGCGATCAGCACGTAGTCGGCGTATGCCTTGGCCACGCCGGCGGCCACGGTGCCCACGCCCGATTCGGAGACCAGCTTCACGCCCACCCGGGCGCGCGGGTTCACGGTCTTGAGGTCGTGGATGAGCTGCGCCAGGTCCTCGATCGAGTAGATGTCGTGGTGCGGCGGCGGCGAGATCAGCGAGATTCCGGGCACCGCGTGCCGCAGCCGCGCGATCAGCTCGGTCACCTTGTGCGCCGGGAGCTGGCCGCCTTCGCCGGGCTTCGCGCCCTGCACGATCTTGATCTCCAGCTCCTCGGCGCGCGTGAGGTACTCGGTGGTGACACCGAATCGCGCGCTCGCCACCTGCTTGACGCGGTTGTCGGCGCGGTCGCCGTTCTCGAAGCCGTGATAGTGGCGCGGGTCTTCGCCGCCCTCGCCCGAGTTGGAGCGCGCGCCCATCCGGTTCATCGCGATCGAGAGCGTGGCATGCGCCTCCGGCGAGAGCGCGCCGAGCGACATGGCCGACGAGACGAACCGCCGCCGGATCGACTCCGCGGGCTCGACCTCGTCGAGCGGCACCGGCGTCCCGGCGCGCACCGCCAGCAGGTCGCGCGGCCCCGCCGGCCGCCGGCTTGCGTGCTTCGTCAGGAACCCGCCGTAGGCGTCCGACGCATTCGCTTTGACGGCCTGCTGCAGCGCCACCACGATCGGCGGCGCCCACCCGTGGTCCTCGCCCTCTTTGCGGAAGCGGACGCGGCCGTGGTCGGGCAGGGAACCCGGGGGCGCCGCATCCTCTGGCGGATAGGCGAGCCGGTGGCGCGCCAGCACATCCTCGGCGATCTCCTCGAACCCGATCCCGCCGAGGGGCGAGGCGGTCCCGTCGAAACAGTTGGCGATGACCTCATGTCCCAGGCCGAGGACTTCGAAGATCTGCGCGCCGCAATAGGAGCTGAGGGTCGAGATCCCCATCTTCGACAGGATCTTGAGCAAGCCCTTCTCTGCGGCGGCCCGGTACTGCGCGCGGGCTTCCGCGGGCGAGGGCCGGGGCGCCGCCTCTTCCCGCTCGCGGCGGGAGAGCTCGCGGCCCTCGTCGAACAACCCGTCCAGCGTCTCCAGCGCGAGCCACGGATGCACCGCCTCGGCGCCGTAGCCGATCAGCGTGGCGAAGTGGTGGATGTCGAAGGCGTCCCCCGCCTCCGCCACCAGGCCGACCCGTGCCCGGAGTCCGGTGTGCACCAGGTGCTGTCGCACGGCGCCGATGGCCAGCAGCATGGGGATCGGCGCGTGCTGCCCATCCGGCGGCACGGTCGCTGATGATCAGGATGCGCGCGCCGCGCCGCGCCGCGCGCTCGGCCGCGCGGCGGAGGGCGGTGAGCGCCGGCCGGAGCCCGTCCACGCCGCGTGCGGTGGACCACACGGCGTCGAGCGTGACGGTGGAGAAGCCGGCGACGTTCCGGAGCGCCGCCATGCCCTCCGGCAGGAGCACCGGGTGCTCCAGCCGGAGCATCCGGGCGTAGCTGGGCCGCTCGAGCAGCGGCGAGCCGCGGCGGCCAAGGTGCATGCGGAGCGACATGACCATGGCTTCACGCAGCGAGTCGATCGGCGGGTTGGTGACCTGCGCGAACCGCTGGCGGAAATACGCGTAGAGGCTCTGGGGCAGGGCGGACAGCGGAGGGATGGGCGTGTCGTCGCCCATGCTCCAGACCGGATCGGCGCCGGTGCCGCCCATCGGCTCGAGCACCAGCCGCAGGTCCTCGAAGCCGTAGCCGAAGCTGCGCTGCGCGCGGAGCAGCGCCTCGCCGGTGTGCACCGGCGGGACGCGGGCGGGTCGGGCACCAGCGTGGCCATGTGCCGCGCCACCCACCGCGCGTAGGGCCGGCGCGCGGCGACCTCCCGCTTGGCGTCGATGTTCCGGATCGACCTCGCCCCGCCGGGTGTCCACCACCAGCACCTCGCCAGGACCCACCTTGCCGCACTCGACCACTTCGCGCGGGTCGAGGTCAACGATGCCCACCTCGGACCCCGACACCACCAGGCCGTCGCGCCGTACCTTGTAGCGCGAAGGCCGGAGGCCGTTCCGGTCCACCGAGGCGCCGCACACCACGCCGTCGGTGAAGGCGATGGCCGCCGGCCCGTCCCACGGCTCGAGGATGCACTGGTGGTATTCATAGAACGCCTTCACCGCGGGGTCCACGTCCGGGTACTTCTCCCACGCCTGCGGGATCATCATCATCGACGCGTGGACCACGTCGCGGCCCGACCGGGTCAGCAGCTCCATGGCGTTGTCGAGGCTGGCCGAATCGCTGCCGTCGCGCCAGATGACCTCCCGCAGCCGCTCGATCTTCGTGCCCCAGACGGGCGAGGCCAGCATCGGCTGGCGCATGGTCATCGCGTTGCGGTTGCCCCAGAGGGTGTTGATCTCGCCGTTGTGCGCCAGGAGCCGGAACGGCTGCGCCAGGGGCCAGCTCGGGAGCGTGTTGGTGGAGTAGCGCTGGTGGAAGATCGCGATGGCGCTCTCGTACTCGGGAAGCGGAAGTCGGTGAAGAAGGCGGGGAGCTGGGTCCCGGCGAGCAATGCCTTGTAGACGATGGTGCGGCAGGAGAAGGAGCAGGCGTAGAAGCCGGGCAGATCGTCGCTCCTCCGCCCGGCGTTCCATCTCCCGTCGCGCCAGGTAGAGGGCCCGCTCCCACTGCTCTTCGTCCGCCGACAGGGCGGGACGCCCGACCAGCACCTGGCGGATGACCGGGCACGACGCCAGCGCCGTGGGGCCGAGCGCGGAGGGATTGGTGGGCACGTCGCGCCAGCCGAGGAACGGAATCCCGTCCTCCGCCAGCACCGCCTCGATCATCGCCACCGACTGGCCCAGCGCCTCGGGGTCGCGCGGGAGAAAGAACGCGCCCACGCCGAACGGCAGGCCGGGCTGCAGGTGGAGGCCCAGTCGGTAGGCGTCCCGGTAGAACAGGCGATGCGGGATTTGGGTGAGGAGCCCCGCGCCATCGCCCGAGCAGTCCGTCGAGGCGGCGCCGCGGTGCGCTACCCGGGCCACGGCCTCGAGGGCCATGGCCACCACCTCGTGGGAGCGCGCGCCCGAGGCCCGGGCCACGAAGCCCACACCGCAGGCGTCGTGCTCGCGCGCGGGGTCGAGCGCCGCGCCGGGCCCGGTCGCCGCGTGTCGAAGGTCGGGTGGACGGAAACCGGCCGGGTGGATCCGCTGCCCAGTGGCGGCCATGGTGCCTCCTCGCAGGTGAGCCCCTGGCGGCCGGAGAGGCCGATGCGGGGCAATAAAAAAGCCCGCTCCGTTCAGGGAGCAGGCCGGGGTCGTACGCGAAAACGCTCGCTACCCGGTCGCTCCCCTGGAGCTGGCGAGATTGACGAGAATGGCGACCGGATTGAGCAGCACGGCGTTCATGGATCGGATTATTATGCACGGACGTGAATAAGTCAAGGCGCCGAACCCCTTGACAGCCACACGCGCCGCGGGTTAGGCTGTTGCACGGCCGCGCACTCACGCCCGGCTGCCGTCGGCATCGATCCGGGATTCCATGCTGCCCAGTCTCGCGCTCGTCCTCGTGCTCCTCAGCCTCCTGCTTCCCGTCCTTATCGGCGAGCAAGGGGTCCGCGGCGTGCCACGAGCAGCATGAGACGATAGGTCTCGATCAATGCACCGGCGCCGCGGACCTCTGGGTCCGCGGCGCTTTTCGTTTTCCACCTCTTTCGACGAGCTCGACACCGTATGGCACTCCACGATGTTCTGATCTTCGACACGACCCTGCGCGATGGCGAGCAGGCCCCCGGCAACAGCCTGTCGCCCGAGGAGAAGCTCCGGCTGGGGAGGCAGCTCGACGCGCTGGGGGTGGACATCCTGGAGGCCGGCTTCCCGGCCGCGTCGGAAGGCGACTTCCGGAGCGTGCAGCAGATCGCCACCGAGATCCGCCGCCCGGTCATCGCGGCACTGGCCCGCTGCCACGAGCGTGACATCGAGCTGGCGGGCGAGGCGCTGGAGCCGGCCGCGCGCGGCCGGCTCCACGTCTTCATCTCCACGTCCGATCTGCACATCAAGGACAAGCTCCGGACCACGCGCGAGGACGTCCTCGCCCGCGCGCGCGCGGCCGTGCGCCAGGCGCGGCAGTACACCGACGACGTCGAGTTCTCCGCCGAAGACGCGAGCCGCACCGATCCCGAGTTCCTCTGCCGCGTCGTCGAGGCGGCCATCCAGGAGGGGGCCCGGACGATCAATCTCCCCGATACGGTCGGCTACGCGATGCCGGACGAGTACGGCGAGATGTTCCGGAGCGTGCTCGCCCGGGTCCCCGGGGCCGACGCTGTGGTGCTGAGCGCCCACTGCCACGACGACCTGGGGCTCGCCGTGGCCAACTCGCTCGCCGCCATCGCCGCCGGCGTCCGCCAGGTGGAATGCACCGTGAATGGCATCGGCGAGCGCGCCGGGAACGCGGCCATGGAGGAGCTGGTCATGGCCAGCCACGTGCGCGGCCCGGCGCTGGGCTTCCGCTGCAACGTGGACACCCGCGAGATCTACCGGACCAGCCAGCTCCTCTCCTATCTCACCGGCAGCTTTCCCCAGCCCAACAAGGCCATCGTCGGCCGGAACGCGTTCAGCCACGAGGCGGGAATCCATCAGCACGGCATGCTGCAGAACGGGCTCACCTACGAGATCATCCGGCCCGAGATGGTCGGGTTTCCGCGCTCGACGCTGGTGCTGGGCAAGCACTCGGGGCGGCACGCGCTCGAGCGCCGCTTTCGCGACCTGGGCTATGACCTGGGCGAGCTCCAGTTGGCCGAGGTCTACCGGCAGTTCACGGCGCTGGCCGACCGGAAGCGCGAGATCCTCGACGAGGACCTGCTGGCGCTGGTGCACGAAAGCTTCCACGACGCGCCGGAGGAGTATCAGCTCACCCACCTGCGGGTGGTCTGCGGCAGCATCACGCCGACGGCGGAGGTGCGGATGACCGGCCCCTGGGCGGGCGAGCGCTCCGCGCGCGGCACCGGCGACGGGCCGATCGCCGCCGCGTTCACGGCCATCGGCGAGATCATCGGCCGGCCGGTCGAGGTGATGAGCCTCTCCCTCCGCTCGCTCACGCCCGGCCGTGACAGCGTGGGCCAGGTGTTCCTCCAGGCCAAGGTGGACGGCAAGTCGCTCTCGGGGAACGGCGCCTCCACCGACATCGTCGAGGCGAGCGCGCGGGCCCTGGTGCACGCGCTCAACAAGGCGCATCACGCCGACCGTCTCGAGGCCACCTCGCTCAACGCCATCTATCTGTGGGGCGTGTAATGGGAGACCAGCTTACCGGAGCCCAGATCCTCTGCCGGGCGCTGCTCGAGGAGGGCGTGGACCTCCTGTTCGGCTACCCCGGCGGCGCGATCATGCCGTTCTACCACGCGTTGCCGGAGTACCCGGGTCTCCGGCACGTGCTGGTGCGCCACGAGCAGGCCGCCGCGCACGCCGCCGACGGCTACGCCCGGGCGAGCGGCCGACCCGGCGTCTGCGTCGCGACCTCCGGACCGGGCGCCACCAATTTGGTCACCGGGATCGCCACCGCGCACATGGACAACACGCCGCTGGTGGCGATCACCGGCCAGGTGCCGCGCGCCATGCTCGGGCGCGATGCCTTCCAGGAGACCGACATCATCGGCATCACCCAGCCGATCACCAAGCACAGCCGGCTGGTCGAGGACGTCGAGGAGCTCGCGGAGGCGGTGCATGAGGTCTTCGCGGTGGCGCGAGAGGGCCGGCCGGGTCCGGTGCTGCTCGACGTGCCGAAGGACGTGCAGGGGCAGCGGGCGGAGTACGCGGGCGGTCAGGCGGGCGGCCGGGGGGTCGGGTCGATGGGCGGGCGGCCGACGGCGATGGCGTTCGTGGAGGCTGCGCGCCTGATCGGGCGCGCCGAGCGGCCGCTCATCATGGCGGGGCATGGCGTGATCCTGGGGAATGCCTACGCGGAACTGCGCGAGCTGGCCGAGCGAACCGGGATTCCCGTCATCACCACGCTGCTCGGCATCAGCGCGTTTCCCGAATCGCACCCGCAACACCTCGGCATGCCCGGCATGCACGGCGAGGTGCACGTGAATCGCGCCATCCAGCAAGCCGACCTCATCATCGGCGTGGGGCTCCGGTTCGATGATCGGGTGACCGGCAACCTCGCCGGCTTCGCCCGGGGTGCCAAGGTCATTCACGTCGAGCTGGACGCGTCGGAGATCGGGAAGAACGTTCCCGTCGCCGTGGGGCTGCCGGGTGACGCGGGCGAGATCCTGCGCGAGCTCCTCCAGGTGGTCGAGCCGCGGCGGTGCGACGCGTGGCGGGGCGAGATCGCCTCCTTCGTGCGGCCGCGGGTCGAAGCGTTCAAGGGCGCCCTGTCGCCCGAAGGCATCCTCGGCGCCATTGATGCCACCAGCGCGGGGCGCTGCACCATCGTCTCCGACGTGGGGCAGCACCAGATGTGGGTGGCGAAGCTGTTCCGCTACCAGCGGCCCAACACCCACATCACCTCCGGTGGGCTCGGCACGATGGGGTTCGCCGTTCCCGCGGCCATGGGCGTGGCGCTCGCTCGGCCGGACGAGCCCGTCTGGGCGATCTCGGGCGACGGCGGCTTCCAGATGAACCTGCAGGAGATCGCCACGATGGTGCAGGAGCGGATCCCGGTGAAGATGGCGGTGTTCAACAACGGTTATCTCGGGATGGTCCGCCAGTGGCAGCAGTTCTTCCACGGGCGCCGCTACTCCGCCACGCCCATCTGGAGCCCGGACTACGCGCGGCTCGCCGAGGCCTACGGCATCCCGGGCTGGCGGGTCGGGCACGCCGAGCAGGTGGAGGGGACGCTCCGGGCCGCGCTTGCGCACGACGGGCCGGCGCTGGTCGAGTTCGTGATCGAGCAGGAGGCCAACGTCTTCCCGATGATCCCGCCCGGCGCGTCGCTCAGCGAGCCGATCGAGTCCGAGGAGCCGGTGCCCGCATGATCAGCCAGCGCGCCGTCACGGTCCTGCTCGAGGACCACCTCATCACGTTTACCCGCGCCGTCGGCCTGCTCCGGCGGCGGAACCTGCCCGTCCGGAGCATCGCCGTGGGTCCCACGGTGACGCCCGGCGTTTCGAGGCTCACGGTCATGATCCAGTCCGACGAAGCCACGGCCGAACGCGCCGTGCAACAGCTCCAGAAGGTGGTGGGCGTCCGGAACGCCGCCGCGTTCCCCGCCCGCGACGGGGTGACTCGCGAGCTCGCGCTGGTCAAGGTCCGCGCCAGCGGCGACCGCTACGGCGAGCTGCTCGACGTGGTCCAGCTCTACCACGCCTCGGTGGTGGACGACCACCCGGATGCCATCATCGTCGAGCTGACCGGATCGGAGGCCTTCGTGCTCTCCTGCATCCGCGCGCTCGAGCGATTCGAGATCCTCGAGGTCGCGCGCAGCGGCGCGGTGGCGCTCGAGGCGGGCCTTGCGTGAGTCGCGACCCGCGACCCACGACGCGCGACCCGTGACTATCAACAGCACTCCAATGAGAGACCATTCCATGCCAGAGTCCGTACGCGTCTACTACGATGCCGACGCAGACCACAGCCGCCTGGTCGGCCGCACCTTCGCCATCATCGGCTACGGCAGCCAGGGTCACGCCCATGCCCTCAACCTCCGCGACAGCGGCGCCCGGGTGATCGTGGGCCTGCGGAAGGGCGGTGGGTCGTGGGAACGCGCCCGGGCTGCCGGTCTCGATGTCCGCCCGGTCGCGGAGGCCGCGGCGGCGGCCGACGTGATCATGATGCTCACGCCGGACCAGGACGGCCGGACGGTCTACGACAGCGGCGTCGCGGCCGGTCTGGCGCCGGGCAAAACGCTGATGTTCGCCCACGGATTCAACATCCACTTCGGTGAGATCGTCCCGCCTGCGGGGGTGGACGTCTCGATGGTGGCACCCAAGTCCCCCGGCCACCTGGTCCGGAGCGAGTTCGAAGCGGGCCGCGGGGTGCCGGGGCTCGTGGCCGTGCACCAGGATGCCAGCGGTGAGGCCCTGGCCAATGCGCTCGCCTACGCCGCCGGGATCGGCTGCACGCGGGCGGGGGTCATTCAGACCACCTTCCGCGAGGAGACGGAGACCGACCTCTTCGGCGAGCAGGCTGTGCTCTGCGGCGGCGTGACGGCGCTGGTGAAGGCCGGGTTTGAGACGCTCACCGCCGCCGGCTACCGGCCGGAGATGGCCTACTTCGAGTGCCTCCACGAGCTGAAGCTGATCGTGGACCTGATGTACCGCGGCGGGATGCAGTTCATGCGCTACTCCATCAGCGATACCGCCGAGTACGGCGACTACACCCGGGGCCCCCGGCTCATCACCGACGAGACCCGCGCCGAGATGCAGCGGATCCTGGGGGCCATCCAGGATGGGTCGTTCGCCCGCGAGTGGCTGGCGGAGAACCGGAGCGGCGGGCCGAACTTCCAGCGGATGCGCCAGGCCGACCGTGACCACGAGATCGAGCGCGTGGGCGCGCAGCTCCGGGCGATGATGCCGTGGTCGGAGGAAGGGAAAGCGGCGCAGCGGGCCCGCGATGCCGAGCCCCGGGAGCCGGCGCCCGCCACGGGGCGGAAGCCCGCGAGCGTGGCGTGAGCGCTCCCCGCACGTTGTTCGAGAAAGTCTGGGACAGCCACGTCGTCGGGGATGCCGGCGGCGATGGCTCCCCGGCCGGCCCGGCGCTGCTCTACGTCGACCTGCACCTGGTCCACGAGGTCACCTCGCCCCAGGCCTTCGAGGGGCTCCGGCTCGCGGGCCGGCGCGTCCGGCGGCCCGAGCTGACGGTCGCCACCGTGGACCACAACGTCTCCACGGGCGACCGACGCCTGCCCATCGCCGATCGGATCTCCGCCCTGCAGATGGCCGCCCTGGTCCGGAATGCGCGGGAGTTCGGGGTCGAGCTCTTCGACCTCGAGAGTCCGGACCAGGGCATCGTGCACGTGATCGGCCCCGAGCTCGGGCTGACCCGGCCCGGCATGACGATCGTCTGCGGAGACTCCCACACCTCTACCCATGGAGCCTTCGGCGCGCTGGCGTTCGGCATCGGCACCAGCGAGGTGGAGCACGTACTGGCCACCCAGTGCATCGTCCAGTCGCGACCCCGGACCATGGAGGTCCGGTTCTCCGGCCTGCCCGCGGCCGGGGTGACCGCCAAGGATCTGGTGCTGGCGCTGATTCGCAGGATCGGCACGGCGGGGGCTACCGGCCACGTCATCGAGTACACCGGCGAGGCGGTCCGGGCGCTTTCGATGGAAGGTCGGATGACCGTCTGCAACATGTCCATCGAGGCGGGGGCCAGGGCCGGGATGATCGCTCCGGACGCCGTCACGTTCGCCTACCTCGAGGGCCGTCCGCGGGCGCCCGCGGGCGCGGCGTGGGCGCCCGCGCGCGAAGCCTGGGCAGGGCTGCAGACCGACCCCGGCGCCGCATTCGATTCGACCGTTCTCATCGATGCGTCCGCCGTCGGCCCGCAGGTCACCTGGGGCACGAGCCCCGGCATGACGGCGGAGATCACCGAGCGTGTGCCGAACCCCGCTGACGCGCCGTCCGATGCCGACCGGCAGTCGTACCAGCGTGCGCTCGAGTACATGGATCTTCGCCCGGGCACGCCGCTCGAAGGGCTCAAGGTCGACCGCGTCTTTCTCGGCTCGTGCACCAACGCGCGAATCGAAGACCTCCGCGCGGCCGCCGAGGTGGCGCGCGGCCGGAAGGTGGCGGGCGGGGTGCGCGCGATGGTGGTCCCGGGCTCGCAACGCGTGAAGGCGCAGGCGGAGCGGGAGGGGCTGGACCGGATCTTCACCGACGCTGGATTCGAGTGGCGGAATCCGGGCTGCTCGATGTGCCTCGGCATGAACGACGACGTGCTCGGACCCGGCGAGCGGTGCGCTTCGACGTCCAATAGGAACTTCGAAGGCAGGCAGGGAAAGGGTGGTCGAACGCACCTCGTGAGCCCGGTGATGGCAGTGGCAGCCGCGGTGGAAGGCCGCTTGGTGGACGTTCGGGCCTATATGCGTTAGTGAAAGCGGATATGCAGTCGGGATTCACCGATATTCTGGTTCATGTATAACTTGACTGTTGCTAATCTAACAAACGCGACAGCAAACAGTTGCACTTCTAGTAATGATGTACGTTATCACGTGACGTCAGCTTTTTGGAAGAATATTTATCCAAGGCCATATGCAGCCCTTTTCCGAGCACTCCGGACGCGCCGCCGCCCTTCCGCGCGCCAACGTGGACACGGACCAGATCATTCCGAAGCAGTTCCTGAAGCGGATCGAGCGCACCGGCTTCGGGCCGTCGCTATTTCACGATTGGCGCTATCTGTCCGACGGCACGCCCAACCCCGAGTTCGAGCTCAACCGTCCGGAAGCAGCCGGCGCAACGATCCTCGTCGCAGGGGCGAATTTCGGGTGCGGCAGCTCGCGGGAGCACGCGCCGTGGGCGCTCGCGGAGTACGGCTTCCGCGCCATCATCGCCCCATCGTTCGCGGACATCTTCTTCGGCAACTGCTGTCAGAATGGGCTGCTGCCGGTGGTTCTTGCCCAGCCGCAGGTCGAGCGGCTCTTCGACCAGGTCGCCGCGGCGCCGGGCGGCTATCAGCTCACCGTGGATCTCGTGAACCGCCGGGTCCGGGACCAGCAGGGGTTCGAGGCGCGGTTCGAGCTGGACGAGTACCGCCGGGAAATGTTGCTCCAGGGCCTCGACGAGATCGGGAAGACGTTGCTCGACGAGCCGCAGATCGCGGCATTCGAGCGCGGCCGCTCGCTGGCTTCGGGACAGGCGTCGGCATGAATCGCTACACCATCGCGGTCCTTCCGGGTGACGGGATCGGACCGGAAGTCACGACCGAGGCGGTGCACGTGCTCCGGGCCGTGGCCGAGCTGCACGGCTTCTCGATCGAAACGGCCGAGTACGCCGTCGGCGCGGCCGGCGTGGCCCAGGCGGGCGACTCCCTTCCACCGCGTACCGCGGCCGGCGTGCGGGAGGTCGACGCCGTGCTGCTCGGTGCGGTGGGCCATCCCTCGCTCGCCGCCGCGGAGGGGCGCCGCCGACCGGAGGCGGGTCTGCTGGCCCTGCGGCAGCTCCTCGGCGCGTATGCCAATCTCCGGCCGGTAGTCCTGCATCCCGCGCTGGCCCACGCCTCTCCCCTGCGGCCCGACCGGCTCGAGGGAGTGGACCTGCTGATCGTCCGCGAGCTGCTGGGCGGTCTCTACTACGGGCAGCCGCGGTCGCTGGCGACCGATGCCGCGGTGAACACGATGCGGTACACGGTGCCAGAGATCGAGCGGGTGGCCCGGGTGGCCTTCGACGCGGCGCGGGCGCGGCGGCGCGCCGTGACCTCGGTAGACAAGGCCAACGTGCTCGAGGTCTCGCAGCTCTGGCGTGAGACGGTGACGCGGGTGGGGCAGGGATATCCGGACGTGAAGCTGCAGCACCTCTACGTGGATTACGCCGCGATGCGCCTGGTGGCCAATCCCGCCGCGATCGACGTGCTGCTCACGGAAAACCTGTTCGGCGACATCTTGAGTGACGAGGCCGCGGTGCTGACCGGGTCGCTCGGCCTGCTCCCTTCGGCCTCCATCGGCGATGGCCCCGGGCTGTTCGAGCCGGTGCACGGCTCGGCACCGGACATCGCCGGCCAGGGCATCGCGAACCCGCTCGGCGCCATCGCCTCCGCCGCCATGCTCCTTCGCCACGGCCTGGCCGAAACCGAGGCCGCAGCCCGCGTGGACCAGGCGGTGACTGAGGTCCTCGCGGCCGGCGCCCGCACGCCGGACATCGCCCGACTCGGCGAGCCGACACTCGGCACCCGCGAGATGGGCGAGCGGGTCCTTCGGGAGGTGATGGCGGGGAGGGTCGTGGCGCGGTAGGGGAAGGATGGGCGGAAGGACGGAAGGACGGAAGGATTGGAAGGACGGAAGGCGGCGCGAGCGCCGGCACTGTCGTCCCGAGCGGAGCGAGGGATCTACCAACCTGAAGCTCGAGCTCGGCCCGGCAAGATCCCTCGCTCCGCTCGGGATGACAGTGCCGCTCGGATGCCACCTTCCGTCTTGCCGTCTTGCCGTCGTTGCCGTCTTGCCGTCCTGCCGTCTTGCCGTGTTCCGACCTTCCGCCCTTCCGCCCTTCCTACACCCGTTCCCACCACCACACCCACATCGCTCCCCAGCCCGTCCCGAGCAGCAGGCCCGCGATCACGTCGGAGGGCCAGTGTACCCCGACGTAGATCCGGGAGAACCCGATCAGCAGCGATGCCAGGGCGGCGAGCAGCAGCACCAGGACGCGGGTGCGGAGCGGCCAGCGCGCCGACCAGATGAGGGCGCCGAGGCCGAAGACGAGCGGCGCGAGCGTCGCGTGGCCAGAGGGAAAGGAGAACCAGCCGGCGCCACCCATGAGCCGGGGCAGGATGCGTGGGCGGGCGCGGTGAAACGCGAATTTGGCGACGCCGTAGAACGCCCACCCACTCACCACGGCGGAGGCGTACCCGACGGCCTCCGGCCGACGCCGGATGCCGGACAGGCGGAAGGCCAGGAGCAGCGCGAGCGGAACCTCGACGGCGCCGGAGCCGACGATGCTCGCCGTCTGCATGATTGGTGTAAGCCAGGACGTGCGGTGCCGTCCGAGGGCGACCATGCACCTGGCGTCGAGTGTCTGGGTCCAGCCCGCCTGCACGGCGACGGCGATCGCCGCGAAGAGCGCGAAGCAGACCGCCGCGAGAAGCGCGGCGTACCGGGCACGTGACGCCGACCGCGGCCGGCCGGCGACGGCCAGGCTAGAGATCGGTCACCGCACCGAGGCTCGCGCTCGAGACCTGGCGGGCGTACTTGTGCAGCACCCCGGCGGTGCAGCGCGGGGCGGGCGGCTGCCACACCGCCCGGCGGCGGTCCATCTCGTCCGTGCACACGTCGGCCGATAGCAGGCGCTCGCGGGCGTCGATGGTGATCAGGTCGCCTTCCTGGAGCAGCGCGATGGGGCCGCCCACCGCCGCCTCCGGGGCCACGTGCCCCACCACCAGCCCATAGGTCCCGCCGGAGAAGCGGCCGTCGGTGATGAGCCCGACCGAGTCGCCCAGCCCGGCGCCGATGATAGCCGAGGTCGGCGCGAGCATCTCCCGCATGCCGGGCCCGCCGCGGGGACCCTCGTAGCGGATGACGACCACGTCCCCCGGGCGCACCCGTCCGGCGAGGATCGCCTCGAGGCACGCCTCCTCCGACTCGAAGATCCGCGCGGGCCCGGTGATCCGTGGCTCCTTCACCCCGGTGATCTTGGCGACCGCACCCTCGGGCGCGAGGTTGCCGCGGAGCACCGCCAGGTGCCCCTCGGCGTAGAGCGGCCGGTCCCACGGGCGGATAACCTCCTGATCGCTCCGCGCCACGGGCGGGACGTCGCGCAGCGTCTCGGACACGGTCTCGCCGCTGATCGTGAGCGCATCGCCGTGGAGCAGGCCGTGCGCGAGTAGCAGCTTCATTACCTGCGGCACGCCCCCGGCCGCGTGCAGGTCGGTCGCCACGAAGCGGCCCGACGGCTTGAGGTCGCAAAGCACCGGGACGCGGGCCCGGATCACCTCGAAATCATCCAGGGTGAGCGGCACGCCCGCCGAGTGGGCGATGGCCAGCAGATGCAGCACCGCGTTGGTGCTCCCGCCGAGCGCCATGGCCACCGTGATGCCGTTCTCGAAGGCCTCGCGGGTGAGGATGGTGCGGGGCAGGAGTCCCCGGCGGACGGCGGCCACGAGCACCTCGCCCGAGCGGGCGGCGCTCTCCGCCTTTTCCGCGTCCTCGGCCGCCATCGTCGAGGAGCCAGGGAGGCTCATTCCCATCGCCTCGAACACGGAGGACATGGTATTGGCGGTGAACATCCCGCCGCAGGACCCGATCCCGGGACAGGCATGACGCTCCACCTCGAGCAGCTCGCGCTCGTCGATCCGGCCGGCGCCGTACTGGCCCACCGCCTCGAAGGCGCTCACCACCGTCAGGTCGCGCCCGTGCAGGTGACCCGGCTTGATCGTGCCGCCATAGACGAAGATGGCCGGGATGTTCATCCGCGCGATGGCGATCATCGCACCCGGCATGTTCTTGTCGCACCCGCCCACCGCCACCACGCCATCCATGCTCTCGGCGCCGCAGACGGTCTCGATCGAGTCGGCGATGACCTCGCGGGAGACGAGTGAGTAGCGCATGCCCTCGGTGCCCATCGAGATCCCGTCGCTCACGGTGATCGTCCCGAAGAGCTGCGGCATGGCGCCGGCCGCCCGGATCGCGGCCTCCGCCCGGCGGGCGAGGACGTCGAGACCGGCGTTGCACGGCGTAATGGTGCTGTAGCCGTTCGCGATCCCGATGATCGGTTTGCCGAAATCGCCGTCACCGAAGCCGACGGCGCGGAGCATGGCGCGGTTGGGCGCGCGCTGGACGCCGGCGGTCGTAGCGTCGCTTCTGAGGTGGTTCGACATGAGGGGGAAATGTAATTGCGGGCGGGCGGGCGGGCGGGCGGGCGGAAAGACGGAAAGACGGAAGGACGGAAGGCGGGCAACACTGTCATCCCGAGCGGAGCGAGGGATCTCCTCAACCGGAGTTCGAACCCGGCCGGCCAGATCCCTCGCTCCGCTCGGGATGACAGGGCCTCTGCCCGCACCCCTTTCTGTCCTTCCGCCCTTCCGCCCTTCCGTCCTTCCGTCCTTCCGTCCTTCCACCCGGCACTCACCGTCCGCAGGCGAGGACGTTAACGTTCACCGAACCACTGCCACCGCGGAGATCGCCTGACGCTTCTGGTCTGCTCCTCCTGCCATTCGCCCCTCGCGGAGGGGACGGCCTGCTGTCCCCGCTGCGGACCCGGCAGCCTCGCGCTGCTCGGCACCGAGCACCCCCCGCTGCTCGGGGCGCCGGCCGACCGCTCGGCCACCCTGGCGCGGGCCCTCGGCCCTCAGTACCGGGTGATTCGCCTGCTGGGGCGGGGCGGCTTCGCCGAAGTTTACGAGGTGCGGGACGAGGACCTGCAGCGGCGGCTGGCTGTCAAGGTGCTCCGCTCGGACATCCCCTGGAGCTCCGCGACGCTGATCCGCTTCAAACAGGAAACCCGCGCGATCGCGCGGCTGAGCCATCCCAACACCCTGCCGATCCACTTCGTGGGCGAAGCGGAGGGCCTCGTTTTCTACGTCATGCCCTACTGTGCGGGTCGCACGCTGTCCGAGCTGCTGCGCCACGACGGCCCCTTGCCCGTGGCGCGCGCGCTCGCGATCGCGGAGCCGATCCTGGAGACGCTCCATCACGCGCACACGCAGGGCATGGTCCACCGGGACGTCAAACCCGACAACATCCTGATCGAGGCGGGAAGCGGGCGGCCGCTGCTGGTGGACTTCGGGATCGTGAAGGATCTCGACGGTCCGGCGGGGCATACCCAGACCGGATTCATCGTCGGGACGCCGCTCTACATGAGCCCCGAGCAGGCGCTCGGCCGCCGCGACGTCGACGCCAGGGCGGACGTCTACGGCATGGGCGTCGTGCTGTTCCAGATGCTGACCGGCTCCCCGCCGTTCGAAGGGGAGGATTCAAGGGAGATCGTGTCCCGCCACCTGCACGAGCCCGTGCCCGTGTCGACGCTCTCGCTTGAGCGGGTGCCGGCATGGCTCTCCGGCGTGATCCTCCGGTGTCTGGCCAAGCGTCCGGAGGATCGCTTTCCCAGTGCACTCGCCGTGGTGGATGCGTTGCGGGAAGGGCGTGGCGCTACGCCGGCTTCCCAGGACGACACACCGACGGGTGCGATGCCGCGCGCACCCGCCCCGAGCGCACGGCGGCGGTCGCTCGTGGCCGCGGGGCTCGTGGCCGCGGCGGGATTGCTGTGGGCGGCCCCCGGGCCGCAGGCGTCACTGTTCGTCTCCAACCGGCTCACCCAGCCGATCGCCCTGACGCTCGAGGACACCGCATTCACGATCCGGGCGGGTGACAGCCTCCGGCTGCCGGTGCGCCGCCGCCGGCCGCTCGAGGCGCACTGGGCGATGGTCCGCCCCGCCGCGCTGGACGGCCGGGTGTTGGGGAGTGCGCTCGAGGGGAGCATCGTGACGGACGACGTGCGAGGCGAGGTGCGGCGGGTCGTGGCCTCGACGGCGGATGGGAGACCACGTTTTTCGCCGCTGGTCGTGAACGGCACGTCGCGGCGCATCCGGGCGACGGTCGTGAGCGGCCGGGACACCATGGACTGCGGCTGCAGCATCGCGCCCGGCGATTCGCTCCGGCTGGGGTACTACGCGCTCTTGCCGGGGAGCGCCGTGCGCGTCGAGGACGTCCGCCGTGCGAGCGGGCGGTTCGACGTCGCCAGGTTGGGGCTGGACTCGATTACGGGCGGCGTCGTGATCCGAGTGACCACGGCGTCGCTCGCGACTCTGCCGGCGCGGACTCCTCCGGCCGCGACTCGCGCGAGGCCGGCACCCGCCCCCAACCCCCTCAGCACGTTTCTCCCGGTCCGCTGATGCCGCTTGCCGACCAGAGCCCGACGGCCGCGCCGGCTCCGCCCGCGGAGACCGGCTTCCCCGTGCGGGCCTTGCTCGTGCTGCTGGTGCTGCTGCTGGCCGCGACCGCCGCTGGCGTGGTGCTGCTCCTGCGTCCGCATCTCGTCTTCACCAACCGGCTCGCCGCGCCGGTACGCCTCGTCGTCGGCGACGCCGCGCCGCGCACCGTCGCGGCGGGCGCGAGCGCGCGGGTGGTGGTACCCCGGCGGCAGACGCTGGTGATGCAATGGGAGCTGGTCCGCCCGCTCTCCGCCGACCAGCGGCCGATGGGCGAGGAGGTGCGCGGCTCGTCCGTGCTGCGCGATCCGTCGGGCACGGTCCGGGTGGCGGCGGGCAGCCGCACGTCCGACGCCGACTTCTTCGCCCCGCTGGTGACCAACGCCTCGACCCATCCGCTGCGTGTCACCGTCAACGCCGGCCTGCAGGGGGCGGTGGACTGCGGCTGCGCGGTGCGGCCAGGCACCCGGCGCGTCTTCATCGGGTACTACCGCCTGTATCAGAACAGCACCGTCCGGGCGTGGGCGCCGGGCGCCGGGGGGGCGACGTTCCGCGAGCTCGGGCCGCAAGTCACCGCGCCTGACGGAACGGTGGGGCTTCGCTTCGAGGACACGGATCTGCGGTAGGCGGCACCTAGTCGCGCCGCCGCCGGCCGCCGAGCGCGCTCCCGGGCGTCACCGCGGCGAAGCCGTACTTCTGGCGGAGCTGGTCCACGGCGGCGGAGAGATCCCGGAGCCGGCGCCGCGCGTCCGGCTCGAACAGGTCGGCCTCCGCGGCGACGCCGAGATTGGTCGCCGCGATTCCGATCAGACGAACGCCGCGGTTCCGCCCGCGCACTTCGGCGAAGGCGGCGCGGAACAGGTCGCGGGCAGCGGCGTAGAGCTCCGCGTCGAGGTCGGTCGCGGCCTCGAGGGTGTGGCGGCGGGTAACGGTGTGGAAGTCGTCGTGGCGCAGCTTGAGCGTCACGGTGCGGGCGACGAGATGTTCCTCGCGGAGCTGGCCGGCAACGCGGGCGGTGAGGAGTGAGAGCGCGGCCTCCAGCCGGGCGGGATCGCGCGCGTCGCGGGAGAGGGTCGTTTCCCGGCTCACCGAACGCGGCAGACGGTCGCCGCGCAGGGTGGTGCCGCCGTAGCCGTGCGCCCGCCGCTTGAGTGTGCGCGCGTCGTCGCCGATCAGCCGCTCCAGCGCGCGTTCCTCCAGACGCTGCACCTGCCAGACGTCCACCAGGCCCAGTTCGGCCAGCCGCTCGGCCGTCTTCGGGCCGATGCCCGGCATTGCCCCGAGCGGAAGGCCCGCGAGAAAGCCTTCCTCCCACCCGGCGCGCACCTCCATCAGGCCGCGGGGCTTGGCGGCGTCCGACGCGAGCTTGGCGATCATGCGGTTCGGGCCGATCCCCACGCTGCAATCGAGCCCCGTCTCGCGCCGCACCGCGTCGCGCAGGCGCTCGGCGACCGGCAGCAACGAGACCGGGTGCAGCCGCTCGGTTCCCGCGAAATCGAGATAGGCCTCGTCCAGCGACGCCATCACCACGGTGGGCGAGAAGTCCTCGAGCACGCGGCGCACGGTCCGCGAGGCGGTGCGGTAATGGGGGAATGCGCCCTGGAAGAAGGTGGCCTGCGGACAGAGCCGGACCGCCTGCGCGATGGGCATCCCGGCGTGGATGCCGAACCGCCGCGCGCCGTACGAGGCGGACTGCACCACGCCGCGCTGGTCCCGCCGGCCGCCCACGACCAGCAGCTCGACCCCGCGGAGCTCGGGGTGCCGCTGGCGGCAGACCTCGACGAAGAAGGCGTCGAGATCGACGTGCAGGATGCGCGAGCCCATGCGGAAAGGTACACGCGTCGCCCAGTACCGTCCGCGGCCTGGCGCGCTAGCTTACGGGCTCGCCGCCTGACCGCTCTCCGCAGGAAAGGATTGCCATCCGATGCACGTCGGCTTTCTCGGCCTGGGGGCCATCGGCGCGCCCATGGCCGCGCGCCTGGCCCGCCGCGGGCCGCTCACCGTGTGGAACCGCACCGCGGCCCGGGCCGCGGAGTTCGTCGCGCGGCACGGCGGCGTCGCAGCCGCGTCCGCGCGCGAGGCCGCGGCGGCGGACGTCGTGATCACCTGCCTCAGCACCTCCGCCGACGTCGCCGCACTGCTCGAGGGCCCCGACGGGATCCTGGCCGGGCTCCGGCCGGGCGCGCTGTTCCTCGACTGTACCTCGGGCGATCCCGCGACCTCGCGCGAGATCGCGGCGCGGCTTGCCGAGCGCGGCGTCGCTTTCGCCGACGCGCCGGTGAGCGGCGGCACCAACGGCGCCGAAGCGGGCACGCTCACCGTGATGGTCGGCGGCAGCGCGGAGAGCTTTGCCCGCGCGCGGCCGGTGCTCGCGGCGTTCGGAACACGGATCGAGCACGTCGGCCCGGTGGGCGCGGGCGACGCGCTCAAGGCGGTCAATAACGCCCTGCTGGCCGTCAACATCCTGGCGGTGGCGGAGGGGCTGGCGGCGCTGGTCAAGGCCGGCGTCGCCCCCCGCACCGCGCTCGACGTGGTGAACGCCTCGAGCGGGCGCTCGTTCGTCAGTGAAGTGCTGGTGCCCGAGCGGGTGCTGACGGGCGCGTGGCCCCGGACGTTCCGGCTGGCCCTGCTCGACAAGGACGTGGCGATCGCCACCGGCCTCCTGGGCCAGACCGGGGTGCCGGGGCCGGTGCTCGAGCTGGCGAGCGCGCTCCTCCGCGCCGCGCGGGCCGAACTGGGCGAGGCGGCCGACTATCTCGACCCCATCCGGCTGACCGAGCGGCACGCCGGCGTGGAGCTCCGCGGCTGATGCCCACTTGCCGTGCTGCCCGCGTGTCCGCAGTTTCCGGCGACCCGAACGAACAGAGCGCATGAGTGACTGGGGTATCACCACCAAGGTGCCCGCCGAGGTGATGCTGGTCGAAGGCATCGTCCTCTCGGGCGACCTTCACCTGTACGCCCGGCCGACGTATCCGCCGGGTCCCGAGACCCCGCTCGAGATGCTCAACCGTGAGGACGCCTTCTTCGCGCTCACGCTGGACGGCGGCGTCACCTTCCTCGCGAAGACGCAGGTGGTCGTGGTGTCCTGCCGAGACCAGGCGCCGCTGACCGACCCGGAGCGCGTCTCCGCCGCGCGGCTCATCGAGCTGGAGGTGGTGGTGCAGGGGGGCGCGGAGTTCCATGGTCACGCCGCGCTCGAGTTGCCACCGTCCCGCGGCCGGACGCTCGACTACCTCAACGGCCCGGGGATTTTCTTCGCCCTCGGTGCCGACGACGTGAGCTGGTACATCAACAAGTCCCGCGTGCGTCTGGCTCGCCCCCTCGACTGAACTGCTGAGACTGCCTGTGGCCCGGCTCGACCGATTGATCCAGGTACTGCACGAGCAGCGCGCCGACGCGCTCCGCCTCGCCGTGGGCAAGCCCGCGGCCCTCCTCGCCAACGGCTCCGCGCGGCCGCTCACCCGCGATCCGCTGACCGACGTGCAGATCCTCGCGCTGGTCCGCGAGGTCGCCGACCCGGCGGCCGCCCTCCGGCTCGGAGGTCCGGAGCCGGTGAGCTTCCCGTATCGCGCGCCGAGCGGCGCGGTCACCATCGCGCTCACGCCGGGAGCCGCCGGCGCGCTCGTCGAGGTGCGGGCGGCACCCGAGGCGGCCGGCGGCTCGCCGGCCGCGCCGGCGCCTGGTCCCGCCGGCCGGGGCGCCGCGGAGCTGGCCGAAGCGCGCGCCGCGCTGGAGGAGCTCTTCCGCGTCCTGGTCGAAGCCGGCGCATCGGACCTGCACCTCCGCACGGGCGAGCCGCCGCTCCTGCGTCACCACGGCGAGCTGGTGCGGCAGGAGCGCCCTGCGCTCGGCGCCGAGCAGCTCGAGACCATGCTGTACAGCATCATGAGCCCGCGCGAACTGGGCGAGTTCCGGGAGACGGGCGACACCGACTGGGCCTACGAGATCGAGGGGCTCTCGCGCTTCCGCTGCAACGCGGGACGCGACCGGCACGGACCCATGGCGGTCTTCCGCGTGATCCCCACCACGCTCCTCACCGCTGACGACATGGGCCTGAGCCGCGAGGTGCAGAACCTCTGCTACCTCACCAAGGGCCTGGTCGTCGTGACCGGGCCTACCGGCTCGGGGAAGAGCACCACGCTCGCGGCCCTGGTGGACCTGATCAACCGGACGCGCACGGACCACATCATCACGATCGAAGACCCGATCGAGTTCGTGCACCAGAGCAAGAAGTGCCTGGTGACGCAGCGCCAGGTGGCGGTGCACACCCGCTCGTTCAAGCACGCACTCCGGGCGGCCCTGCGCGAGGACCCCGACATCATCCTGGTCGGCGAGATGCGCGACCTCGAGACCGTCTCCATCGCCATCGAGACCGCCGAAACCGGCCACCTCGTGTTCGGGACGCTGCACACGACCACGGCCTCCTCCACCATCGACCGCATCATCGACCAGTTCCCGCCCGACCGGCAGGCGCAGGTCAGGGTGATGCTGTCGGAGTCGCTCCGCGGGGTCATCGCCCAGACCCTCTGCAAGAAGATCGGCGGCGGGCGGGTGGCCGCGCGGGAGATCCTGCTCTCCATTCCAGCCGTGGCCAATCTGATCCGGGAAGGCAAGACGTTCCAGATCCCCTCGATCATGCAGACCAACCGGAAGGCCGGAATGGTGACGCTCAACGATGCGTTGATGGAGCTGGTGGACGGGAAACAGGTTGAGCCCAGGGAGGCGTACATGAAGGCCGTCGAGAAGGCCGGGTTCGCCGCGGCCCTCAAGGCGAAGCGGTATGACGTTTCCTTCCTCGGCGAGGGATGACGCAGGGCGGCACGCGCCCGCGGCGTCGCCCATTCTGGTACTGGTCAATCCGCAGGACGTCGTCAACATCGCGAGCGCGGTGCGCATCGCGAAGAACTTCGGGATCGAGCGGATGCGGCTGGTCGATCCCGAGGTGTTCGATCCCTGGCGCATCGAGGGCATCGCGCACAATACGGCGGACTTCGTCGCCCGGATCGAGCTGCTGCCGTCGCTCGCGGCGGCCGTCGCCGACTGCGTCTCGACGTTCGTGCTGACCGGCCGCGAGCGCGCGGCCAAGCGGCGCACGCTCCGGCCCCGCGAGGCCGCGGCCGAGCTGGTGCGGGATCTCGCCGACGGGCCGGTGGCGATCGTCGCCGGCCGCGAGGACAGCGGACTCACCAACGCCGAACTCGACCTGTGCGGCACGGTCGTCACCATCGCGACCGACCCGCGGCACCCCTCGCTCAACCTGGCCCAGGCCGTGGCGATCATGGGCTACGAGACGTGGAACGCGCGCGGTGGCGAGGCGCTCCCGCTCAAGCCCCCGCGCCGCGCGGCTGCCCCGGCCACCTCCGGCCAGCTGGAGGCACTCTTCGGCGACTGGCACCGGGCGCTCTGGGCCGTCGACTTCTTCAAGACCCGCCGTTCGGAGAGCGTGATGCGCTCGTTTCGCGAGATCGTCTTCCGGGCCGAGCTCGACGGCCGCGAGGCCTCCCTGGTGCGTGCGATGGGCATCGAAGTGGTGCGCTACCTCGAGCGCGCCGGCGCGCCGCTCGCGGGCGTGCCCCCCGCGCCCGAGGAGGCGTGATGACCGTGAGCCGGTCGAACGCCTACTGGGCCGCCAACCGCTACGCGGACGAGGCGGAGCAGCCCGCGGCCACCGCGCCGCTCACCGACCTCCCTGCCGCGCCGGCCGGCCGATTCGGAGCGCTCCGCACCGGGCTTCTTGGCCTCGCCGGCGTGGGCGAGGTGGTGCGCTTCATGGGAAGTTCCTGGCGCTGGGCCTGGGAGTACGGCGTGGGCAGCCGCAAGCTGTGCTGGGTCCACGTCGTGGGAAAGGCGCTCTCGGTCACGTTCACCATGACCGACGCGGAGGAGGACCGGCTGCGCCGCGCCGGGCGCGTGCCGGCGGACATGGCGCGCGCGATCG
Organism: uncultured Gemmatimonadales bacterium; assembly: GCA_963831425.1. Classification (GTDB taxonomy): domain Bacteria; phylum Gemmatimonadota; class Gemmatimonadetes; order Gemmatimonadales; family GWC2-71-9; genus CAVVWJ01. The sequence continues at coordinate 224,577 of CAWHQC010000010.1, forward strand.
CGGAGGCGCAGCGTACCGGGCCGGTGCGCTGGTGCTGGATGCCGCTGGATGACCGCCGGGCCGTGGACGGATTCCTCCGCCTCGCGGCCCGGAAAGCCGAATGGCTGGCCGAGCGGCCGACCCCGCATCGCGCGCCGCGGGCGCGCCGCGCGGCCGCGGAGGAGGCGAACGATTCCGAGTAGCGCAGTCGGAATATTCGCGCGCTCGGGTTGTGCAATCGAAAGTGCTGCATATCATTCGGCGCGCTCTCGGCCTGAGAGCGTTGTTCTGCAGACGCGAGCAAGTGAATGATTTCACGAGCGACTTCCGGCAGCGCTTCTCACTCCGCGGTGGATCGATGATGCGTACGTTGGCTTTCGTGCTCGGCGGCGTCGGAGCTGCCGGACTCGCGGCCGTCCTGGCGATCGGCGGCACCGCGAGCCAGGCGCAGCAGCAGGCCAAGCCCGCCGCCGATTCGACCACGGCGCCCGCCGTCGTCGATACCGGATCGCTCAAGGGCCCTCGCCAGCCGATCTTCTTCCGCCACGATATCCACGCCGGGCAGCTCAAGATGCAGTGCCAGTACTGCCACTACTCCGTGGCGGTGTCGCCCGAGCCCGGCATACCCTCCATGCAGACCTGCATGGGCTGCCACCTGGTCGTGTCGGGGAGCGACAGCTCGGCCAAGACGGAGATCAAGAAGGTGCGCGACGCATGGAACGCCAAGCAGCCCGTCGAGTGGGTGCGGGTCCACTTCCTGGCACGCCACGCGCACTTCCCGCATATGCGCCACATCAAGGCTCTCGGCCCCAGTGCCTGCACCACCTGCCACGGCGACGTGGCCCGCATGCCCCAGGTATTCAAGGTGAACAACGTGAATAACATGGGATTCTGCATCACCTGTCATCTCGAGCGGAACGTTTCGCGCGACTGCTCGGTGTGCCACTACTAGTGCCGGCGAGGAATCGTGATGTCTGACGACAGCTCCCAGGCGGGCATGGATCGCCGGAAATTTCTCACCGTCCTGGGAGCCTCGGGCGGGGGCGCGCTCGCGCTCTCCGGGTGCTCCACCAGCCGGGTGGAAAAGCTGGTGCCCTATCTGGTGCAGTCCGAAGACCAGATCCCCGGCATCGCCACCTGGTACGCCAGCACGTGCACCGAGTGCGGGGCAGGCTGCGGCGTGCACGTGCGGACCCGCGAGGGCCGCGCGGTCAAGCTGGAGGGAAATCCGGAGCACCCCGTCAATCGGGGGAAGCTCTGCTCCCGCGGGCAGGCGTCGCTGCAGGGCCTGTACAATCCCGGCCGCATCAAGGCGCCGATGGCGCGCGGCGCCGACGGGCGGCTGGCCGAGATCACCTGGGACGATGCCATCGCGCGGCTGGCCGGCAAGCTCACGGCGGCGGGCGGCAAGGTGGCGGTGCTGAGCGGTGCGGGGCGGGGCACCTTCTCCGAGCTGCTGGCGGATTGGACCGGCGCGCTGGGTGGTCGGCTCGTCCGCTGGGAGCCGTTCGACCACGAGCCGCTGCGAGCCGCGAACCGGCAGGTGTTCGGCCTCGACCAGCTCCCGGCGCATGACTTCGCCAGCGCGAAGTACATCCTGTCCTTCGGCGCCGACTTCCTCGAAACCTGGCTCTCGCCCACGGAAAACCAGCGCGGCTTCGCCGATGCGCACGGCTTCGCCCAGGGCGATGTGGCCCGGTTCGTTCACGTCGGCCCGCGCCAGGATCTGACCGGCCTCAACGCCGACGAGTGGCTCGCCGTCAGCCCCGGCACGGAAGCGGTGGTCGCGCTTGCCATCGCCAACGTGGTGGCGGCCGCGGGTGGCGCACCGGCGGCGCTCGTCGGCGCGCTCGCGAAGTACACGCCGGCCATGGCGGCGCAGGAGACCGGGATTCCGGCGGCGCGGATCGAGCGCATCGCGCACGAGTTCGCGGCGGCCAGGCCGGGCCTGGCGGTGGCCGGCGGCATCGGCGCGCAGCACGCCGGCGCGACCGAGCTCTGCGCGGCGGTCAACCTGCTCAACTTCGTCGCCGGCAACGTGGGACGGACGGTGCGGTTCGGGGCCGACCTCGCGGCCGGCGACGGCTACCACGCGCTGGCCGAGCTCGGCACGGCCATGGACGGCGGCCAGGTGTCGGTGCTGATCGTGCACGAGGCCAATCCCGTGTACGCGCTGCCCCGAGCGGCCGGCTTTGCCGATCGGCTGAAGAAGGTGCCATTCAAGGTGGCCATCTCGCCGTTCCTGGACGAGACCGCCGCCCTGTGTGATCTCCTGCTCCCGCCGCACCACGCGCTCGAGCGCTGGGACGATGCCGCCTCCCGGGCGGGCGTGCGGAGCCTCATGCAGCCGGTCATGGAGCCCGTGTATACCACCCGCGCAGCGGGCGACATTCTGCTGGCCACGGCCAAGAAGGCGGGCGGCGCGCTGGCCCGGTTCAACGCCCCCTCCTGGGAGGCGCATCTCCGCGGCCGGTGGCAGGCGCTGGCAGCCGAGCGGAAGGAGGCCGACGCCGATGCGTTCTGGCACGACGCGTTGCAGCGCGGGGGCGTCTTCGACGAGCCGCCCGCGCCGGCGGCGGTGACGCTCGCCCCGGGGGCCATGCAGGTGAGCTACACCCGGCCGGCGTTCGAGGGGAAGGGGAATTACGTGTTCGCCGCCTATCCGCACGGCATGCTGCACGATGGCCGAGGGGCCAACAAGCCGTGGCTGCTCGAGGTCGCCGACCCGGTCACCAAGATCACCTGGAACTCCTGGGTGGAAGTGGGACCGGAGGCGGCCCGGGCGCTCAACGTCCGCAACGGTGAGATCCTCCGGCTCACCTCGCCGCACGGCACGCTCGAGGCGCCGGCCTATATCCACCCGGGCCTCCATCCGGACGTGGTGGCGATGCCGATCGGCTACGGCCACACCGAGTACGGCGCGTTCGCGCAGGGGCGCGGGGTAAATGCGCTCGACCTGCTCGGCGCTCCCACGGGGGAGTTCGTCACCTACGTCTCGACCCGCGTCGCCGTGGAGAAGACCGGTGATTATCGGAAGCTCGCCACGGTCGAAGGCACGCCGCGCCAGCTCGGTCGCGGGATCGCGGAGGCGATACCGCTGGCGGCCGCCAGGAAGGGCCTCACCCTGGCGGAGGCCTACCTCCAGGAGGGCCACCCGGAGCACGAGCTCAACACACCGCTCGAGGTCCAGGCGCTGAAGGGGTGGAGCGAGAAGCAGTTCGAGATGACGCGAAAGGGCGACTACGCCCGCCCCACCCCGCAGTGGGGCATGGCGATCGATCTGGCCCGCTGCACCGGCTGCCAGGCGTGCGTCACCGCCTGCTATGCCGAGAACAACATCCCGACCGTCGGCGAGTACGACATCCTCAAGGGCCGGGAGATGACGTGGATCCGGATCGAGCGCTACTGGGAAGGTGGCGAGGAGCCGGGCGTCCCGCCCTCGGCGCGGTTCGTGCCCATGCTCTGCCAGCACTGCGCCAACGCGCCGTGCGAGCCCGTGTGTCCGGTGTACGCCGCGTATCATACCGCCGACGGCCTCAATGGCCAGGTCTACAACCGCTGCGTCGGCACCCGCTACTGCGCCAACAACTGCCCATACAAGGTGCGCTACTTCAACTGGTACAAGTACAACGAGATCGCGTGGCCGGAGCCGCTGCAGCTCCAGCTCAATCCGGACGTGACCGTGCGGGCGCGCGGGGTGATGGAGAAGTGCACCTTCTGCATCCAGCGCATCCGAGGCGCCCAGAACACCGCGCGTCTCGAGGACCGGCCGATCCGTGACGGCGAGTTCACCACCGCGTGCGCGCAGGCCTGCCCCTCCGACGCGATCGTCTTTGGGGACACCAAGGACCCCGAGAGCCGCGTGGTCGCGATCAAGCAGGACCCCCGCGGCTACCGGGTCCTCGAGGATCTCAACACCCGTTCGGCGATCACCTACCTCGCCAAGGTCCTGCATCCGGTGGAGGCCTGACCGATGGCCGTCGTCGCACGCCCGCTTCCCGACCGCGCGCCGGAGCTCGAGATCACCCAGACCCAGGCCGACGTCACCCGCGACGTCGCCGACACGCTGGGCCGGGCGAGCACCGGATACCTGCTGCTGCTGGGCGGCGCCATCGCCCTGTTTCTCGCGGGGCTGCTCACGTTCCTCATCCTGGTCAAGGATGGTCTGGGGCACGCCGGCTACAATCCGCCGATCTTCTGGGCCGTCTTCATCACGACCTTCGTGTTCTGGATCGGCATCGGGCACGCGGGCACGCTCATCTCGGCGATTCTGTTCCTCTTCCGGAGTCCCTGGCGGACGGCCGTCTACCGTTCCACCGAGGCGATGACCGTGTTCGCCGTGATGACGGCGGCGCTCTTTCCCATCATCCACATCGGCCGCCAGTGGATCTTCTACTGGCTGCTGCCCTATCCCAACCAGCGGTGGCTCTGGCCCAATTTCAAGTCGCCGCTGCTGTGGGACGTGTTCGCGATCTCGACCTACTTCACCGTGAGCACGGTGTTCCTGGTCTTCGGGCTCATCCCGGACGTGGCCGCCGTCCGCGACAAGGTCACCGGGTGGCGGCGGATCGTCTACACCCTCGCGTCGGCGGGGTGGCAGGGGACGGACAACCAGTGGCGGCATTACACGCGCGCCTATCTCTACCTGGCGGCGCTGGCCACCCCGCTGGTGCTGTCGGTGCACTCGGTGGTGAGCTGGGACTTCGCGGTGTCGATCGTCCCGGCCTGGCACGGGACCATCTTCGCCCCCTACTTCGTGGCCGGGGCGATCTATTCCGGCCTGGGCATGGTGCTCACGCTGATCATCCCGCTTCGGCGGGCGCTCGGGATCGAGCAGATGATCACCAAGTACCATTTCGACAACCTGGCCAAGCTGACGCTGCTCACCGGGTCCATCCTGTTCTACTCGTACGGGATGGAGTACTTCATCGCGTGGTACAGCGGGAACACGTTCGAGCAGACCACGTTCTTCCGCCGGCCGTTCGGGTCCATGTGGTGGGCGGGCTGGACCATGATCATCTGCAACGCGTTCGTCTCGCAGTTGCTCTGGTTCCGGAAGATCCGGACCAACCTGACGGCGCTGTTCGTGATCTCGATCTTCATCAATATCGGCATGTGGTTCGAGCGCTTCGTGATCATCGTCTCATCGCTCTCCAACGACTACATCCCGTGGGCCTGGTCCGACATGAACCCGACCTGGGCCGACTGGGGGATTCTCGTCGGGTCGTTCGGCTGGTTCGGGATGTGGTTCCTGCTGTTCGCCAAGAGCTTTCCGATCGTCGCCATCCAGGAGATCAAGGAGATGATCCCGATGCCGCGGAAGCGCGGGGGCGGAGGGCACCACTGATGGCACGGCCGAAGACGGTGCGGCAGCCGGGGGTCCTGGCCTCGTTCATCCACGTGGATGCCGCCGTGGACGCGATCCGGTCGCTGCGCGCCCGGGGGCACCGAAACCTGGTGGTGTACACCGCGTTCCCCAATCACGAGATCGAGGAGGCGCTCGACCAGCCGGTGAGCCTGGTGCGCCTGTTCACCCTAATCGGCGGCCTGACCGGATGCGCCGCGGGCTTCGGGATGACGATCTGGATGTCGTTCGACTGGCCCCTGCTCGTCGGCGGGAAAACCATGTCCTCGGTGCCGGCGTACGTCGCCATCGCCTTCGAGCTGACCGTGCTGCTGGGCGCTCTCATCACGGTGGCGGCCGTGGCCGGGCTCACGCTGCTGGGACACCGGCGCGGGGCCGCCTACGATCCCCAGTTCAGCGACGACCGGATCGGCGTGTTCGTGCCGTCCGCCGCCGACCAGTTGGCCCCGGTCGAGCAACTGCTCCGCTCCGCGGGAGCGGTGGAGGTGCGGCATGAAGCGGCGTGAGCGGTGGTGGGCCGGGCTCGCGGCGCTCACGCTGTTCACCGGCGGCTGCGACTTCTGGTACAACCGCGTGCCGTCGCCGGACGATCTCTGGCACATCATTCCGTGGTTCGACCACATGATCCTGTCCAAGTACGTCCGGCCCTACGAGTCGAGCGCGGTCCCGCGCTACACGCCGGCGGGTACGGTTCCGGTGAGCGGCGGCGAGCCCGACTGGTCCGCCGAGTGGACGACGGGCAAGCTCACGACGGCCAATGCGCTGCAAAACCCCTACGCGGCGGGGGCCAAGGCCGGCGCCAGGGCGTGGCCGGCGGGGGCCGACGTGCCGGTGCTCCCGCACGAGGTCGATGCCGCGGGCGACACGCTCTACCAGACGTACTGCGAGGTGTGCCACGGCCGGGCGGGTGACGCGAAGGGGACGGTGTCCTCCCGGATCGGCGCGCCGTCGCTCCTCACCGGCCGCGCGCGCGGCTATGCGGACGGCTACATCTACAGCATCATCCGCTATGGGCGCGGCGTCATGCCGCGCTACGGCGACAAGGTCTACCTGCCCAGCGACCGCTGGGCGATCGTGAACCATGTGCGGAAGCTCCAAGGGCAGGCGCCGCTGGCACCCGAGCCGGCGGGCGCCGCGGTGGGCATACCGCCCGGGCCGAGCGCCACGGGTTCGACCGGAGAGAGACCGCGATGACCCCGACGCTCCGCGAACGCCTCGTCCAGCGCTCGCTCGCGGGCCGGTTCGACGTGTTCCTCGGCGTGGGCGCCGGGCTCACCGTCCTCGGCCTGATCCTGTTCATCCCGGCGCTCTTCAACGGCAACGCCGACCGCGCCTGGCAGCTCTTCCACGTCAACTGGCTCTATTTCACCGGGCTCGCGACCGGCGCGGTGGCGTTCGTGGCCGTGCAGAAGATCACCAACGCCAAGTGGTCGGGAATGATCGTCCGGTTCGCCTCCGCCCAGGTCGCGTTCCTGCCCGTCGCGCTGCTCGGGCTGGTGCTGATCTTCACGCTCGGCTACCAGTCGGTCTTCGGGCCGATGCAGGCCGCCCTGCCGGAGCTGCAGCATTCGAAGGTGATCTGGCTCTCCCGGCCGTTCATGTTCGCCCGCCTCCTCGTGGGGCTGGGCCTGCTCGCGTGGATCGGCTGGCGCCTCGTCCGCGCGGACATGGTTCCCGATCTGCTGGCCGTGCGCGGCGCGGCGCCGGCCGGACGCCGAGCGCTGTTCGACCGGTTGACCCGCGGCTACGACGGCAGCCCCGACGCGGCACTGGCGCAGGAGGACCTGATCCACCGGCTGGCGCCCATCTTTACCGTGCTCTACGCGATCGTCCTGACGCTCATGGCCTTCGACTGCGTCATGGCGCTCCAGCCCCACTGGTACTCGAACCTGCTCGGCGGGTTCTTCTTCATGGGGGCGTTCCTCGGCGCGCACATGGTGCTCGCGCTCCTGATGATCCACGGCGCCAGTCATCTGGGGGTGACCGACCTCGTCTCGCCCAAGCAGCGTCACGACCTGGGCAAGCTCTGCTTCGGCTTTACCGTGTTCTGGACCTACCTCATGTGGGCGCAGTTCCTGGTGATCTGGTACGGCAATCTCCCGGAGGAGACCGGGTTCGTCTTCGCGCGGCTCTGGGGCCACTGGCTGCCGATCGGCGAGGCGGTGCTGATCGGGGTATTCATCGTGCCGTTCTTCGGCCTGCTCGGGGTCGCCCCCAAGAAGGTGCGGGTCACGTTCGCGTTCTTCGCGGCCGTGAGCCTGGTCTCGCTCTGGCTGGAGCGCTACCTCCTGGTCATGCCGTCGGTGAGCGCGCTGCCGGGCCCGGTGTTCCACCTGCCCGAGTGGGGGCCGACGCTGCTGTTCGCGGGACTCTATCTGCTGACGTATGCGCTCTACGCCCGCACCTTCCCGATGATCTCCCCGCGCCTGGCGGAGATCACGCTGGGCCGGGAGCGCGGACACGCGACCCTGGAGTTCGACCACGAGGAGGGCCCCGGGGACTACGTGGCGCCGGCGGCCGTCGAGCGGAGGGATCGTCCGAGAATGTGACGGCTACTTCGTGCGCATCTCGGCGTTCAGGCGCCGGATCATGGCACGGAGGCTGTCGGAGGGGAGATCACCGGTGATGGCCAGCATGCGGTCGCCGACCTGCATGGCCATGGCGTGACCCGCGACGTCGTTGCCACGGCGGGAGTCGCCCGGCAGGAACAAGGAGTCCACGTCGGTCATGGCGCGGCGGGAGAGAAGCTGCGACACGTCCGTGGCCGGCCCCTCGATGGTGCGGATGACCTGACCGGATGAGAGGCGCTGCGCCACCACCATGACGGGGCGCGCCCCGTCCTCGTTGCTCTGCACCTGCACGCGCATCACCGGCAGCCCCTCGATGTGGGGCAGCCGCTCGCCCGCCGCCGCCTTCGCACCGTCCCACGACATCGTCCGCCACATCCCGTCGAGCTCGACCTCGCCGCGCCCGCTGGGGCCGTCCAGCCGGGTCAGCTCGACAGCCGGCTTGGGATTGAGCACCGAGAGGGTTGCCTCGCGCTGCGCTGCGCGGCTCGAGTCGGAGCGCGACGAGATCGTTCTGACCCGTGCCGCCGGGCGAGGCGCCGGCGCCTCGCCCGGCGGCGCGGGGGCGGGACGGGCCGATGGAAGGGGCGCCGCCGACGAGTCACGCCGCGCGTCCAGCGCGGCGGTTCGGACCGACGGCTCGGCGGCCGGCGCGACGACCACCCGGCGACTGGCACGCTCGCCCGAGCGCACGAACGAGCTCGCCGTCCAGCCGAGTCCCACCGCCAGGACCACGCTCGCGACCCACGCGAGCACGTGCAGGCGGCGCCGCCGGCGAGAGGCCACTTCGGCCGCCCGATGCCGCAGCACCTCGAACGCCGGCGGCACCCGCGGCGGCGGGGCCAGCCGGGCGAGCAGCGCCGTGGTGCGGTCGCGGAGTGCCGCGATGCCGTCACGCAGCGCCTGGCAGGACGGGCAGCCGGCCAGGTGGCTCTCGATCTCGACGCACTGCGACCGGCTCAGCCCCTGGTCCAGGTAGGCGTGGAGCTCGTCCTCAGGAATGTGTCGCATCGGTCCCCGTTCGCGTCTGCTGCCGGTCGTGCGCATCCACCAGCCGGCGGCGAGCCCGGGCCAGCGTGGTGCCCACGGCGCCTACGGCCAGGCCGGTACGCGCCGCGATCTCCGGGTAGCTCAGCCCAGCGTCCCAGAGCAGCAGGATCTCCCGGTCCCGCGAGGTGAGCACATTCAGCGCCTCGTGCACGGCGGCCATCCGCTCATCGTGCTCCACCGCGTCGTCCGCCGCGGGCGTCATCGTCGGCTGGGCGATCGGGTCGCCCTTGAGCAGCGTCAGGTGTCGCTTCCGGCGCATCGCCGCGCGCGCCTCGTCCCGCGCCAGGTTGGCGGCCACCGCGAACACCCACGCGCGCGGCTTCTCGGGCCGGTGGGAGAGCGCCCGGACGAAGACTTCCTGCGCCAGATCCTCCGCGCGCTCGGCATCCCACACCTTGCGGTAGAGGAAGCGCACCACCGCGGTGTAGGTCGTCTGGTACAGTTGCTCGAGGTCGTCGGTCACCGCAGCCTCCGGAGGCAGCCCGCGCGAGTCGCTCTCAAGGACGGCGGATCTGGCGGTCCTTGCACAGTGGTATCCGGGGCCCCCCGCTCAGGTGGCCGGCGCGCGCCGCCGGTGCCGCGGGCCGAACACGCAGCCCGGATGCAGGCCCCGATTCCTGGGCGGCCATTCGAAACAGAGGTCGGGCTTGGCGGTGCGGCCGTCGGGCCGGTGGCGTCCGTGAAGACTGCAGGCGACGCCATCCGGACCGAGATAGCCACAGGCAGAGATCATTTCGACGTCGAGGGAATACTCGCCGCCCCGTTCGATCTTGCAGAGGTAGGGGGATTGCCGTGAGCGGACGAGCGCCTCGAGCCGCTGCTGGGCTCGGGTGCACATGATCTCGACCTGGAGATCGCGGCAGCACGCCGCCTTGCGGGTATGATCGGAGGTGCGGCACGGTGCCGAGGCACAGGGGTTCTCGCCGGCAGGCGCGGCCCCATCTTCGAGCACGGGCAGCGAGTGCGGCGGGAAGGGCAGGTTGCGCACCGCGTTCGCGCCGTCCTCGACGACGACGAAACGGTCGTGACCGAGCTGCAGTGGCTGTGCCTGCGGTCTGGCCCCGCGCGGCGCCGGGCCTTCGAAGCCGTGCGCGCGGCATCGGGCCACGCCACCGTTCTGATGCAGGAACTTGCAGGCGACGTGAAGGATGGCGTCGACGTACAGATCGCCTTCGCCCTCCCAAAGCTCGAGAAAGGTGATACGGGCGGTATGGCCCAGGAGCCAGGTTGCCTCGTGGTCGAGCGAACCGGGCCCTTCCTCCAACTCGCCGATCCGAAGCGTGACGCGGAGGCTCTTGCACTGGGCACCGAGGGCTCGGCAGGGCGGAACGGCGCGGGACTCGATCATCGCCCAAAGCTAATCGACGCGCTCGGCCTCGCGGGGTCCACTTCCCTTTGCGAGTGATCAGAGTATGTTAGAAATCTTGTGAAACGGTTCACAAGCGACAACTATCCTGTTTCGGAGGCGATGCGGCGATGCGTGTGACTTCCATGGTGGCGGGGCTGGCCATTGCGTTGGCCGCCTGCGGTGGCGAGAAGAAACCCGAAGCTCAGTCCACGACGACGACGGCGGCGCCCGAGCAGCCGGCCGCGGCGGCTCCGGCTGCCGGCGGTACGAATCATGACGTGAATATGGTCCTCGACGGCAGCACCTACAAATACGATCCGGCCGAGCTCACGATCAAGGCCGGCGACGTGGTGACCTTCCACAACAAGAGCGGCGGCCCGCACAACGTCTCGTTCTGGACGGACAGCATTCCGTCCGGCGCCGCTGACGTGCTGAAGGGTACGATGCCCGACCAGATGGCTCCGCTCGAGGGTCCGCTCCTCACCGAGCCCGATGCCGCCTACAAGATCAGCTTCGCGGGCGCGCCCACGGGGGAGTACAAGTTCTATTGCCTGCCGCACCTGGCGCTCGGCATGCACGGGAAGCTTACGGTGCAGTAGACGGACAGGACGGAAGGCCGGAAAGACGGAAAAGACGGACGGACGGAAGGGAGCCCCCCTCCGTCCGTCCGTCTTTCAATCCCTTCGCCTTACCGCCTTACCGCCTTTCCGTCCTTCCGCCCTTCCGTCTTCCCTCACCCTCCCGCCAGCGATCCAACGCCCAGCGCGACCACCGTTCCCACCGTGAGCCCCGCCAGCGCGTCCACCGCGTAGTGCATCTGGCAGTAGACCACGCCCACCGTGAGCAGGACAGTAGGCACGAGCAGAATCAGGCCGAGCCGGCGTGAGCCTTGCGCGGCCGCGATGGCGGCGGCCACCGTGGCCGCCACGTGCGAGCTCGGGAACGCCGCGCCGTAGGAGCTCCCGCGTTCGAGCGTCCGGTACACCAGGCGGGCGGCGGGGTTGTCCAGGAACCACGCTGCGGGGTGCGGGAAGGCGTAGTAGGGGCCGGCCACGGGAAAGAAAACGAACACCAGATAGCACACGACGAACGTCGTCATCACCGCGAGTACGAACCGCCGCACCGCCAGCACATCGCCGCGGGCGAGGAACCAGAACGCGGGCACCGAGACGACGAAGTAGTAGGAGAAATAGGCCGCATGAAACACGGTGGACCAGAGCGTGCTCGGCGCTGCCTGCCACCATTCGCGACTCACCTGGCTCCCGAACAGCGCCAGCTCCCAATGCTGGACCACCGCATCGTGCACCGCGGCTCCGGCCCGGTTCAGCACGTCCAGTTCTCCGTATAGCACTGGGAGGAGGAGCAGGGGGTAGATCTCGCGAACCGCGCGACCCGTGCGCCCGAGCCCGGGCCGGGTGAGCAGGACGATGAGCACCGCGGCGAGCGCGTTGGCCGCGGCTACCCACCAGCACTCCGGCTGTCCAGGCGCGCGCGAGACCGCGACGGCGGTGACGACGGCCAGGTACCCGAGCAGCACCAGGTCCACTGCGTCCAACCGGGGTCCAGTCCGTGGCGCGTGCTCGCCCGCGGCCGGCCGCACCGCTAGAGCCAGCCGGCGGCCCGATACCATCGGTACGTCTCCTCCAATCCTGCCCCCAAATCCCGTGCGGCATGCCACCCGGAGTCCGTGCTGAGTGGGCCGGGATCACCGGTCCAGGCCGGCTGAAAGAACTCGTTCGCCTTGTCGGCGGTGAGAATGGTGGTCTGGCCGGCGAGCCGCGCGGCGGCCTCGGTGATCCGCAGGACGCCCCGGCCGATCGGGGCCGGCACTCGGATGAGCGCTGGCGACCGGCCCATGACCCGCCCGACCGCACGCGCCATGGCGGCGCCGGTGAAGACCTCGGGGTGGCAGGGATAGTAGGTGCGCCGCGCGGCCGCGGCGCTCGTGCCCGCGGCAATGAGCGCTTCGGCCAGGTCGGCGGCGTACACCGCGGAGAGTTCCTGGCTCCCATCGCCCAGCACCGGCGCGAAGCCGAGGCGGGCGAGTCGGAACACCTTCAGCACTTCCTGGTCGCGGGGGCCGTAGACCAGGGGGGGCCGGAGGATCGTCCACGCGAGAGCGCTGGCCCTGACCACCTGCTCGGCCGCGAGCTTGCTGCGCCCATAAGCGGTCACCGGTCGGGGCGGCTCGTCGCCCCGGAGCGGCCGGCCCCGGGCGCCGGGCCGGCCGCCGCCATCGAGGACACCATCACCAGCCGGCCCGCTCCCGCGCGCTCGGCCGCCCCGACCACGTTGCGGTGCCGTCGCGGTTGGCGGCCAGGAAGTCGGCTTCGGTCCGGGCCGCCACCAGGCCGGCAACATGATAGACGATGTCCTGGCCCTCGGACGCGCGCTCGAGGGCGCGCGGTCATGCAGGTCGCCCGCCACGACGCGCACCCCGAGCGGCGCGAGCGCCGCGGCCTTGGCGGGCGAGCGCGCCAGCGCGGTGAGCTCGACCCCCTGCCGGCGCAGGGCCTCGGCCAGGTGGCTGCCGACGAACCCGGTCGCGCCGGTAACCAGCGCCTTCATATCGGCCGATCGTAGAGCCGGTAGGTCTTGTAGACCCGGAACGTCATCTTCTCGAGCCCCGCGTTCATCGCGGGGTTGTCTTCCAGGATCCAGCCCGCCTCGCCCCAGTAGATCCCGCGCTCGCCGCGACCTGGTCCAGATCCAGTGATAGAGCATCGCGTCCACGCCCTTGCCGCGATACTCCGGCAGGATGCCGAGCAGCAGGATGCGCGCGCGGCGGATCTTCCGCCGCTTGAGCGCCCACAGGAGCTTGAGGACCATCGGGAAGAGCCGGCCCGAACGGTTGCTCCGGAAGACCACGTTGAGGTCCGGCAGCGCGATGCCGAAGCCGATCACCTTGCCGTCCTTCTCGGCGATGGGCACCAGCTCCGGGATGACGACCGGCTTGAACTGCTCCGCCAGGTGATCGATCTCGTGCTCCGTCATCGGGACGAAGCCCCAGTTCTTCTCCCACGCGGCGTTGTAGAGCTGCTTGATGCGCTCCACCTCGCCCTCGAAGTCCTTCATGTCGAGCGGCCGGATGGTGATCCCCATCCGCTGGCGGATCAGCTCGGTGCCGCGCGCCAGCCGCTCGGGGACCGGGACGTAGCGCTCCGCTGCCCGCCCTGGTAGACCCAGAGGTCCTTCGCCTTGGCGAACCCCGCGCGTTCGAGCAGGGTGACGTAGTACCGCGGGTTGTGCGGCATCATGAGCGTGGGCGGCGTGTCGAAGCCGTCCACCAGCAGCCCGCACTCGTCGTTCACCGAGAACGAGGCCGGGCCGCGCAGGACGTCGTGGCCCTCGCTCGCGGCACCACTCGGCCGCCGCGTCGAGCAGCGCGTCGGCGACGGCCTGGTCGTCGATCGCACTCGAAGAAGCCGAAGAAGCCGACCCGGTCGTCCGTGGGTCTCGTTGTGCAGGCGGTTGCTGATGGCGGCGATGCGGCCGACGACCTCGCCGTCGCGCTCGGCCAGGAAGTACTCGGCCTCGGCGTGCTCGAAGAAGGGGTTCTTGCTCGCGGGAGAGGAGCGACGCCACGTCCCGACGCAACGGCGGGACCCAGAGCGGGTCCCGCGCGTGGAGCCGGTAGGGCAGGTCGATGAAGCGCTTGAGGTCGCGTCCGCTCGCGCGCCGCGCGGACGCGCAGCGGCTCGGTCAGATGACCCCCAGGTCCCGTCCGATCCGCGCGAACTGCTCGAGCGCGAAGTCGATCTGCTCGAACGTGTGGGTGGCCATGAGGCTGGTCCGGAGCCGGCACTGCGACGGCGGCACCGCGGGCGGCGCGACCGGGTTGGTGAACACGCCGGCGTCGAACAGCCGGCGCCACATGAGGAAGGTCTTCTCCAGCGGCCCGATCAGCACCGGCACGATGGGCGTCTGGGTGGGCCCGATGTCGAAGCCGAGGCTGCGGAAGCCCTCCTGCAGCCGCCGGGTGTTGGCCCAGAGCCGGTCGCGCCGCTCCGGCTCGTCCTGCAGCACCTGCAGCGCCGCGAGCACGCCCGCGGTGTTGGCCGGGCGGCAGCGACGCGGTAAAGATCAGCGGCCGGCTGTGGTGCTTGAGGTAGTGGATGACGCTCTCGCGAGCCGGCCACGAAGCCGCCGATCGAGGCGAGCGACTTGGAGAACGTGCCGGCGATGATGTCCACCTCGTCGGTCATGCCGAAGTGGGCGGCGGTGCCGTCGCCGTTGGGGCCCAGCACGCCCAGGGCGTGCGCGTCGTCGAGCGCCAGCGCCGAGCCGTACTTCCGCGCCACCCGCACCAGGCGCGGGCACGTCGGCGATGTTGCCCTCCATCGAGTACACGCCGTCCACCACGATCATCGAGCCCTTGCCGGAGCCGTTCCGCTCCATCCGGCGCTCGAGGTTGGCCAGGTCGCCGTGGTTGAACCGCTCGGTCTCGCCGTAGGACAGCTTGGCGCCGTCCACGATCGACGCGTGGTCGAGCTTGTCGAGGTAGACCACCTCGCCCCGGCCGACGAGACCGGAGATGAGGCCCAGGTTGGCCGAGTAGCCCGGTGGAGAAGACGAGGCAGGCTTCCTTGCCGAGGAACTCGGCCAGGGAGCGCTCGAGCTGCTCGTGGAGGTCGAGGGTGCCGTTCAGGAACCGGCTGCCGGTGCAGCCCGAGCCGTACCGGCTGAGCGCCCGGCGAGGCGGCCTCGAGGACCTTCGGATGGTGCGTCAGGCCGAGGTAGTTGTTCGACCCGAGCATGATCCGCTTCTGGCCGTCGATGACGACGACGGTGTCTTCCGACTCGGAGATCGGATTGAAGTACGGATACAGGCCGATGGCCTGCAACTCGTGCGCCTTGGTGAATTGGCGGCACTTATCGAACAGCGCGACCTGTTGAAGCTCTTGGGTATCCACTGTGCCTCGGCAGAGAGGACGTGAGGAGGGGTCCTCACATCGCTTTGTGGCTGAATGGTTTAAAGTAGCCACCGCCGGGCGGTGACACAAGTTGCAGGGCCGCCGCCGCCGCGCACCTCCCGAGTGAAGCGGCGGTCGCGGCCGCAAGCGCCCGCGCCGCTTGACTTGAACCTTCGAACGGTAGAGCTTACGGGAGCCGAAGAGTCAGGCGAAGGAGCCCGCCAATGGCGTCAGAAAGTTCGTCCCGCCGCTCGTTTCTCCGCCGCTGCGCCCTCGCCGGGGCGGGATTGCTCGGGTCCGGCGCCCTGTCCGCGGGGAGCGGCTGCTCGCGCTCCGCGGCCGCCGCTCGGGCCGGGCGACCCCGAGGTGCCCAACGAGGAGGTCGCCAAGATCCTCAAGGATCTCTTCGGCGACCGGCCAATCCGGCAAGGGGCCACCTGTCGCTCGACATGCCGCTGGTGGCGGAGGACGGGCGGATCGTCCCGGTCATCATCGAGAGCGATCTGCCGATGACGCCCGAGAACTACGTCAAGGCGGTGCACCTGATCGTCGACCACAATCCCGACCCGCACCTGGCCGCCTACTACCTGACCCCCGCGATCGGCTCGGTGGCGCATCCAGACCCGGATCAAGATGAAGCGCACCACGTGGTGCCGCGCCATCCTGCGAGACCTCGCACCGGTGACGTGTGGGCCGCCTACGCCCACGTGAACGTCTCCCTCAACGGGTGCGGCTGATGACGCATCGGCGACGCCCGGATCCGGATCCCGGACCGCATCTCCCGCGGCGACCTCATCACGGTGAACGCCATCGTCTCGCACCCGATGGACACCGGCTTCTTCCGTACCGCCGAGGGCCAGCCGATCCCGGCGTTCTTCATCAAGGACGTCGTGGTGACCTATGGCGACGAAGAGGTGGCGCGCTTCGAGTGGACCTCGGGCGTGAGCAAGGACCCGATCGTGAGCTTCACGCTCAAGGCCGACAAGGAAGCGCCGCTCACGATGGTCTGGACCGACAACAAGGGCGGCGTCTACCGCCAGTCGGTCAACGTCGCGTTCGCGCCGCCTAGCCGCTCCGAGGCCGGCCGACTCCGCGCCGCTGCTCTTCCGTGACCGACCGCTCGACTGCTCCTCGCCAGCGTGCTCCCGCTCGCGGCCGCCGTCCGGCACGGCGACTCGCTGCCATGCGGCCGCCGTTCGCGGCCCGCCGGCTCGCCGACGGCGTCTACGCCGTCATGGGCGACACCGGGCGCGGATCCGAGGGCCGGCCGAACGCCGGGTTCATCGTCACGCCGCGAAGGCGTCGTCGTGGTGGACGCGCTCGCGAGTCCGCGCGAGGGCGAGGCGCTCCTCCGGACGATCCGCGGCGTGACCCGGCAGCCGGTGCGCTGGCTGGTGCTCACCCACCATCATCCCGACCACACCTTCGGCGCGATCGTCTTCCGCCGCGCCGGCGCCAAGGTCATCGCCCATCCCGATCGCGCGCACGCTCGCGAGCGAGGGCGGCCAGGACGCGCTGATGGCCGACTGGGTGCGCGTCGTGGGCCTCGACGCGATGCGCGGGTTCGAGTTCGCCGACTCGCCGGACCGGCCGGTACGGGCAGCGATACGCTCCGGCTGGGCGGCCGGACGATCGTGATCACCCATCCCGGCGCCGGCCACACCGCCGGGGACCTGATGGTCTGGCTGCCCAGGGAGCGGGTGCTCTTCGCCGGCGACCTGCTGATCGAGGACGGGGTGACGATGGTGGTGGACGGCAGCGCGCCGGCGCTGCCGAGCGCGCCTGGACTTCATCGACAGCCTGCGCCCCGCGATCGTGGTGCCCGGGCCACGGCGCCATCCCCGCGCGCCGGCGCGCGCTGGTGGCCCGGACCCGGCGCCTACATCACCGGCCTCGCAGGCCGACATGCGCGCGGCGGTCGAGAAAGGCGTGCCGATGCAGCGAGCGCTGGCGGCGCTGCCGCCGGCGGACGAGGACCGGCCGGTGTCGCTCAATTCCCGCCGCCGCCGGAACGCGGCGCGGGTCTACGTGGAGGAGGAGCACGCGTACATGGGACTGGAGGACTCGCTGCCATGAGGCGACGGCGATGGACGTCCGGTCGTCGTGCTGGCGGCTTGCGCTCGGCAGCGTGCGCGGGCGGCCGCGCCGGCCACCGGCGCCGCGCCGGACGCGGCCGATCGCCGTCCTCGCGCTGGTCTCGACCGACGAGCTGGCGCGGTGGCAGGCGCAGGGTCCGGTGCGTGCTGCTCGACGTGCGGACCGACGTGTTCACCTACCTCAAGGGCCATCTGCCCGGGCGCCGAGTACCTGAACACGCGAGACGCTGCGCGCGAGCGAGGGCGGCATCCCGACCCGGCTGCTGTCCGCCGGCGCCTACCGCGAGCTGTTCTCCCGGCTCGGCGTCGACTCCGACCGGCCCGTGGTCATCTACAGCGCCGGCGAGACGCGCAACATCGACGCGACCTTCCTGGCCTGGCTGCTGGCCGGCGTTCGGGCACCCGCGGGTGTACGTGCTCGACGGCG
The DNA here is from genome assembly GCA_963831425.1 of uncultured Gemmatimonadales bacterium. GTDB lineage: Bacteria > Gemmatimonadota > Gemmatimonadetes > Gemmatimonadales > GWC2-71-9 > CAVVWJ01. The sequence goes on from CAWHQC010000010.1 coordinate 242,322, forward strand.
GCTTCTTCAAGTGGCAGCTCGAGCAGCGGCCGCGTGGTGCAGCCCTATCCGCGGCTCCCGATCGACCGCGTTTCCCGATCGGCCGTTCCGCCCCGAGGCCGCGTCGCTGGCGGACGTGCAGCCGCGCGATGCGCGGCGGCGGACGCGTGCTGGTGGATGCGCGCCCGCCCGACCAGTACGCCGGGCAGGCCGGCGCGCAGATGCGCCACGGCCACATCCCGGGCGCCATCAATCACTACTGGCAGGACGATCTGACGCAGGAGGGGTTCGGGCACGTCTGGAAGCCGCGCGGCCGAGCTGCGGCGGGCCTACGCGGCGCAGGGGATCACGCCGGACACGGGACATCATCGCCTACTGCAACAGCGCGACCGAGGCGAGCCACGTCTACTTCACGCTGCGCTACCTGCTCGGGTATCCCCGGGTGCGGATCTACGTGGGCTCGTGGACCGAGTGGGCGGAGAACGCGGCGCTGCCGGTGAGGTGGAGGGCGAAGGATGACAAGGGCAGCGAGTCACCCAGCGGAGCGGGCTGCCCGGCTCAGCCCCCTTCGTCCGCTCAGCCGCCATCGCGTCTCATCCCGCTCCGGAGCTGGCTCCCGGGCCGCCAGATCCTCCCGCCGCGCATCACCCACTCCACGGCCTCGAGATTGTCGATGTCCTCCAGCGGGTTCTTGCTGAGCAGCACCAGGTCGGCGTAGCGGCCCGGCCTCGATGGTGCCGACCTGCCGGCCCGGCTCGCCGCCGATGGCCCGCGCCGCGTCGCGGGTGGCCGCGAGCAGCGCCGCGGTGGGCGAGAGGCCGATGGAGTCCACGTACAGCCGGAGCTCGCCGAACAGCGATGCCCGGTCGCCGACGGGGCCGTAGGCCACGTGGTCGCTGCCGGCGCTGATGCGGACCCCGCGCTTCACCGCCTCCCGCGTGACCTCCATGCCGAACTCGGCCGCGGCGCGGACGTAGCCTTCCTGCATGGAGGGCACGTGCCGCACCCGGGCGTCGTAGGCGGCGAGGCTGTGCCGGGTGGCGTCGAGCGTGGGCTCGAACATCGTGCCGTGCGCGGCCATCGAGTCGAGCGTCGCCAGGATGCGGGGATCGTGTGCCGATCGGCCGCGGTGGCCGCGTTGGCCGTCGCCGACCTGCAGGTCGCCGTCGTTCACCAGCGTGTCCCGCTCCTCGGCGGTGAACAGCTCGCCGACCAGGCCGGCGGCGTGCACCACGCCGTCCATGCCCGCCGCGGTCTGCTCGCCGACGCTGGCGGGCTGCACCCAGGCATGGCCCCACACCGGCATGCCGGCCCGGTGGGCCGCGTCGGTCAGGCGGCGGACGCGAGCACGCTGTCGAGCTGGGCGTAGAGCTTGAGCCCCATCGCGCCGGCCTCGCCGGGCCGCGGCGACCACCGACTCGGGATCGTCGTCCCGGTTGAACTGGATCGGGGTCCAGCCCAGCCACTGCATCGTGAGCGCCGGCGCCTGGTGGAGTTCGACGCCGCGCTCGGTGCGCACGGGCCGCATGGCCGGGAAGAAGAAGCGGCGGCCGGCCACGAGCTGCATCGCGTACACACGGGGCGCGGCGTCGAAGCCGGCCACCCGGGAGAGCAGGGCCGACGGGACTGTTGCCCATGTCCCGGACCGTGGTGACGCCCTGCGCGAGCAGGTCGCGCAGGTCGAGGCCGAGCTCCTCGCCCGCGCTGCCGTTCTGGAGGAAGAGCAGATGGACGTGGCTGTCGATGAGCCCGGGAATCAGGTACTGGCCCTGGGCTTCGATGACCCGGGCGCCGTGGGGAACCTGGCATTCGCCCGCGGCGCCGGCGCAGAGGATCCGGTCTCCGCGAACGACGGTGACGGCATTGGCGACCGGCGCGCGGCCGGTCCCGTCCCACAAGGTGGCGCCGACGATGGCGGTGGAGGGATTGACCGGCGGTGGGGGGACCAGCTTGGCTGCGGCGCGCTGCAGGCGGCGGCCGCGAGGCCGACCAGGCCGGAGAGCGGCGAAGACAACTGGCGTCCTCATGGGCAGCCTGCTCCATCTTGCGCCGGCAGCCGGACGCCGGACGCGGCCCGCGAACTGCCCGATGAGCGTACAAGATGCGAACGGAGCGGGGGTCTGGCGGTGACACAGAAGTAGTAGCTACGCCGTGACCCCGGCCACCAGCGGATCGCGGCAAAGCGTGCCCGATGCCGTTGCGGCGATGCCTCGGTTGCTCTCTAGTCTTACCCTCCGTGACCACCTCCCAGATCCATCGGCCTCGCGGCGCCGGCGGCGCACCGACGCCCTCCGCCGGCTCGTGCGCGAGCATCAGCTCGATGCCGGCCGACCTGATCCAGCCGCTCTTCGTGGTGCACGGTGATCGCGGGTCGAGCGCGAGATCGCCTCGATGCCGGGCATCTGCCACCTGTCGGTGGACGACGCGCTCGACCGCGAGGTCGGACCGGATCGGCGCGCTCGGCATCCGGCGCTGTCCTGCTGTTCGGGCTGCCGGCGGCCAAGGACGAGATCGGGTCGGAGAACTTCGCCGAGGACGGCATCGTGCAGCAGGCGCTCCGCCGGCTGCGGGCGCGGCACCCCGACCTGCTGCTCGCTGACCGACGTGTGCTGCTGCGAGTACACCAGCCATGGTCACTGCGGCGTCCTCCGCGAGGGCGCGGTGGACAACGACGCGACGCTCGAGATCCTGGGCCGGGTCGCGGTGACCCACGCGCGCGCGGGCGCCGACATCGTGGCGCCGAGCGGCATGATGGACGGGATGGTGGCGGCCATCCGCGCGCGCGCTCGACGCCGCCGGGCATTCCCGACCGGGCCATCCTGAGCTACGCGGTCAAGTACGCGAGCGCCTACTACGGCCCGTTCCGCGAGGCGGCCGACAGCGCGCCGGCCTTCGGCGACCGGCGCGCAGTACCAGATGGATCCCGCCAACGTGCGCGAGGCGCTCATCGAGGCGGCACTGGACGAGGCCGAAGGCGCCGACATGCTGATGGTGAAGCCGGCGCTCGCCTATCTCGACGTGGTCCGCGCGGTGCGCGAGCGGACCGCGCTGCCGCTGGTGGCGTACAACGTGAGCGGGGAATACTCCATGGTGAAGGCGGCGGCGCGGCTGGGCTGGATCGACGAGCGGCGGGTCGTGCTGGAGATCGCTGGCGGGCATGCGGCGCGCCGGCGCGGACGCGATCATCTCCTATCACGCCAAGGACGTCGCCGCCTGGCTGGCGGAGGAGCCGGGGGATGACCGACGTCGCGCGTCGCGGGTCACGCCGCATCGGAGCGGCTGTTCGCCGCCGCGCAGCGGGTGCTGCCGGGCGGCGTCAACAGCCCGGTTCGCGCATTCCGCGAGCGTGGGCGGCACGCCGCGCTTCATCGCGCGCGGGCGAGGGGGCCTGGCTGGAGGACGCCGACGGCAACCGCTACGTCGACCTCGTGCTGTCGTGGGGTCCGCTCGATCCTGGGCCACGCCCACCCGGAGGTGCTGGCCGCGGTGGTGGAGGCGGCGGCGCGCGGCACGACCTACGGCGCGCCGACCGAGCTCGAGGTGCGCCTGGCCGAGCGGGTGGTGGCCGCGTTCCCATCGATCGAGATGGTGCGGTTCGTGAGCAGCGGCACCGAGGCGGCCATGAGCGCCGTGCGGCTGGCGCGCGCGGCCACCGGCCGCCGGGCGATCGTCAAGTTCGACGGCTGCTATCACGGCCACGCCGACGCGCTGCTTGCCTCGGCCGGCTCGGGCGTGGCCACGCTGGGCCTGCCCGATTCGCCGGGGGTGACGCCGGCCACGGTGGCCGACACGCTCGTCGCGCCGTTCAACGATCTGGCGCGCGGTCGAGGCGCTGTTCGCGGCGCGCGGGCCGGGACATCGCGGCGGTGCTGGTCGAGCCGGTGGCCGGGAACATGGGCGTGGTGCCGCCGGCCCCCGGGTTTCTCGAGGGGCTCCGCGCGCTCACCCGCCGGGCCGGCGCGCTGCTCGTGTTCGACGAGGTGATGACCGGCTGGCGGGTGCACCCGGTCGGCGCGCAGGTGCTGTACGGGATCGCGCCCGACCTCACCATCCTCGGCAAGGTCGTCGGCGGCGGGCTGCCCGCCGCGGCGTACGGCGGCGCCGCGCGCGCTGATGGAGCAGATCGCGCCCGCCGGGCCGGTGTACCAGGCCGGGACCCTCTCCGGCAACCCGCGTCGCGATGGCCGCCGGGCTGGCGACGCTCGACGTGCTCGCCCGCCCGGGCATCTGGGAGCGGGCCGAGCGCTGGGCGGCGCGCGCCGCCGAACGCGATCACGCGGCCGCGGCGCGCGGCCGGTGTCCCGGTCACGCGTGCAGCGGGTGGGGACGATGCTGACGCCGTTCTTCACCGACGCACCGGTGACGAACTACGCCGACGCCAAGCGCGCCGACCGCTCGGCGTACGGCGCCTTCTTCCACGCCATGCTCGACGCGGGCGTCTACCTCCCGCCGTCGGCGTTCGAGGCGGCGTTCACCTCCGCCGCGCACGGCGAGGCGGAGCTCGACGCGTTCGAGGCGGCCGCTGGCCTCCGCATGGGCGCGGTAGCGGTCGTCGGCGGAGGGATCGCCGGGCTGACCGCCGCCTACCGGCTCAAGCAGCGCGGCGTCCGGGTGGTGGTCTACGAGGCCGGCAACCGGGTGGGCGGCTCGATCCGGACCGAGCGCCGCGACGGCTACATCGCCGAGCTCGGGCCGAACGCGCTCGCGGCGCCGGCGCCGCCGCTTCGCGCGCTCATCGCCGAGCTGGGGCTCGAGCCGCAGCCTCCTGCCCGCCTCCCCGGCCGCGCAGAACCGCTACGTCGTCCGGAAGGGAAAGCTCCTTCCGCTGCCGCTCTCCCCTCAGGACTGCTGACCACGCGGCTGCTCTCCAACGGCGCCAAGCTGGCCGTCTTCGGCGAGCCGCTGGTCGAGGCGGGCGACTCGCCGGTCGAGGAGAGCGTCGCCACGTTCGTCCGCCGGCGCTTCAACCAGGAAGTCCTCGACTACGTCGCCAACCCGTTCGTCGGCGGGATCTACGCCGGCGACCCCGAGCAGCTCTCGGTCCGCCACGCGCTGCCCGAAGCTGTACGGGCTCGAGCGGACCCACGGATCGGTCATGAAGGCGTTCGGCAGCATGATGCGGGCGCGCAAGCGCGACGCCGAGGCCGGTGCCGCGGCCGTGGCCGGCGGGCTGGTCTCGTTCCGCACCGGACTGCAGGAGCTGCCCGAGGCGCTGGCGCGCGAGCTCCACGCGGAGATCCGGCTCACGCGCGCCGGTCACTCAGCTCCGGCGCGGGGCCCAAGGGCTGGACCGTCGGCGCCGCGTTCCAGCAGTCGGAGCTGTACGACGGCGGTGGTGTACGCCGCCCCGGCGCACTGCGTGGACGAGCTCGACCTCGACTTCCCCGGCGGCGACCGGCTCAAGACGCTCGCGAGCATCAGCCCATCCGCCGGTGGCCGTGCTGGTGCTCGGCTTCCGGCGGGAGGACGTGGCCCATCCGCTCGACGGCTTCGGGTTCCTCGTGCCCGAGGTCGAGCGCCGGCACGTGCTCGGCGTCATCTTCTCGTCCACGCTCTTCCCCGGGCGGGCGCCCGAGGGCCACGTGATGCTCACCGCGTTCGTCGGCGGCGTGCGGAATCCCGGACCTCGCCAACGCCGACCTGCCGACGATCACCGCGCGCGTGCTGGACGATCTCCGCGCACTGCTCGGCGCCAAGGGCGAGCCGACGTTCCGCGCGTTTCAGCTCTGGCCCAAGGCGATTCCGCAGTACGATCTCACCTACGGCCGGTTCAAGGAGATCATGGACGAGGCCGAGCGGCGGAATCCCGGGCTCGGCGCTGGCCGGCTCGTATCGCGAAGGGGTCTCGATCGGGGAGGTGATCGCCTCGGGCGAGAGCGGCGGCGCGAGTCGCGGCGCACGGCGGCGGGCGTGACCGCCGGCGCCGCTTCGGGTCGGCACCCGGGGCAGCGCGCTGGCCCTGTGGCAGACCGAGCAGGTGCGCGAGCGGCTCGAGCGGCGCCGGGTACGTCACCGAGCGGGTCGAGATTCGCACCACGGGCGACGTGGTGCAGCACGTCCCGCTCTCGCAGATCGGCGAGCCGCGCGCTCTTCACCCGGCAGATCGACGACGCGATGCTCGAGGGGCGGATCGACCTCGCCGTGCACTCGCTCAAGGACCTGCCGACGACCCTGCCGGACGGGATCGCGCTCGTGGCGGTGGGCGAGCGCGAGGATCCGCGCGACGCGCTGGTGGGCCGCGGCGCCGCTCACGTGGGGCGACCTCCCCCACGGCGCGGTGCTGGCGACCAGCAGCCTCCGCCGGCGCGCGCAGCTGCTCCACCTGCGCCCCGACCTCATCGTGCGCGACATCCGGGGCAACGTGGACACCCGGCTGGCCAAGCTCGAGGCCAATGCCGAGTGGACCGGCGATCCTTCTCGCCGCGGCGGGACTGGTGCGACTCGGCCTGGGCGACCGCATCGGGGAGCGGCTCCCGCCCGAGCTGATGCTGCCGGCGCCGGGCCAGGGGGCGCTCGCCGTCACGGCGCGCGCGGGCGATGCCGCGAGCGCCGCGGCCGCGCGCGGCGGTGCATCATCACGCCGACGGCGGTCGCGGTCGCGGCCGAGCGGGCGTTCCTGCGGACGCTCGAGGGAGGATGTCAGGTGCCGGTGGCGGCGCTGGCGGAGCGCACCGCGGGCGGCCAGTTGCGACTGCAGGGCCGGGTGGTGTCGCTGGGCGGCGAGCGGGCCGTCGAGGGATCGGAGGTGCGGACCTGTACCGACGTGACCGAGGCGGACGCGCTGGGCGTGGCGCTCGCGCGAGCGGCTGCTCGGCCGAGGGCGGCGGCGGCGATCCTCGCCGGCGTCCGGGCCGCGGCGGCGCCCGCCGTGCCCGAGCCCTGATGCCGGGCGTCGTCGTCGTCACCGCGTCTGCCGGCACATTTCCCGGACTGGCCGAGGCGCTCCGGGCGCTCCCCACGACGGTGGAGGAGTGGCCGCTGCTGAGGTTCGCGCCGCCGCTCGATTGGGCGCCGGTGGACGGCGCGCGGCGAGCGGGCTCGCGCAGTACGAGGCGGTGGCGTTCACCTCACCCCGGTCGGCTGCGGCGTTCGCCGAGCGCGCGGCGCCGGCCGGGCGCACGGCTCGGGAGGGCGCCGGCGCCCGCTCCGTCTGGGCGGCGGGCGCCGGCACGGCGCGCGCGCTGGGCTCGGCGTTGGGCCCGGTGCGGCTGCCGGACGAGCGGCTGGCGGGGGAGCAGGGCGCGGCGGCCGGCGCTCGCATCCGCGATGGTCGAGGCGGGGGTTCGGGGCCCGGTGCTCTTTCCCTGCGGCGATATCCGGCGCGACGAGCTGCCCGGCCAGGCTGCGCGAGCGCGGCATCGCGGTCGACGAGGTCGTGTGCTACCGCTCGGTGCTGGCGGGCGAGGCGGAGGCGCGCCGCGGCCGCGGAGCGCGCGACGGCGCTGGTGGTGGCGAGTCCCAGCGTGGCGGATCTGCTGGCGCGCGCCTGTCCGCCGGCCGGCCGGCCCTCGCTGGTGGCGGTGGGCCCGACCACCGCGGCGGCGGCGCGCGCATCGGGCTGGCCGCCGGCGGCGTCGCCTCCGCGCCCACGCCGAGGCGCTGGCGGCGGAGATCCGGGCGCTGCTGGCGCATGGCTGAACTCAGCGAGCGGCATGAACGATCTCTTCCTGCGCGCCTGCCGGCGCGAGCCCGTGGAGCGCCCGCCCGTCTGGATGATGCGCCAGGCCGGGCGCTATCTCCCCGAGTACCGCGCGGTGCGCGAGCGCGCCGACTTTCTCACCATGGTGGGCACGCCCGAGCTGGCCGTGGAGGTGACCCTCCAGCCGGTGGAGCTGATCGGCGTGGACGCCGCGATCATCTTCAGCGACATCCTGGTCGTGCCGCAGGCCATGGGCATGGCGCTGTCGGTCGAGGACGGGGTCGGGCCGCGCTTTCATCAGCCGCTCCGCGCGCCCGGCTGATTTCCGGCGCCTGCAGACGATCCGTCGCCCGACGGCGACCTGGGCTACGTGCTCGAGGCGCTGCGCCTGGCCCGGCGGGCAGCTGGCGGGACGGGTGCCGCTCATCGGCTTCGCCGGGGCGCCGTGGACGCTGATGAGCTACATGGTCGAAGGGCAGGGCTCGAAGTCGTTCACCCACGCCAAGCGGCTGCTGGTGGAGGAGCCCGACGCGGGCCCACGCGCTGCTCGCCCGGCTGGCACGGGCGGTGGGCGAGTTCCTCGCCGCGCAGGTCGCGGCGGGCGCGCAGGCGGTGCAGCTGTTCGATTCCTGGGCCAGCGCGCTCGGGCCCGCGGGACTTCCGGGAGTTCGCGCTGCCCTACCTGGCCGAGGCGGCGCGGATCGCCGCGCGCGGCGGGCGCGCCGGTCATCGTGTTCGCGCCGGGCGCCGGGCTGGGCCCTCGAGGAGATCGCCGGCGCCACCGGCGCCGACGTGATCGGCGTGGACTGGCAGACGGACGCGGCCGATGCGCGCCGGCGGCTCGCCGGCGTTCCGGTCGCGCTTCAGGGGAATCTCGACCCGTGCTGGCTCTACGCGCCGCCGGCGGTGATCCGCGAGCGCACGCACCGACATGCTGGCCGCGTTCGGCGGCCGAGGGCCACATCGCCAACCTGGGCCACGGCATCCATCCCGGACGTGCCGGTGGCCCATGCCCGGGCGTTCGTCGACGCGGTCAAGGAGTGGCGGGCGCCGTGAGCGGCGCACCCTGCTCCGCGAGCGGGTGGCGGCGGAGATGGAGCGGCTGCACGACGACGACGACCGCGTTCTTCACTCGGCTCGATGGGGGCGGTGCGCTTTCGGGAGGACCGCTGGGAGCCGGCCGGGAGGCGGCGGCGGCGTCGCCCGCGTGCTCACCGAGGGCGCGACCTTCGAGAAGGCCGGGGTCAACCGCTCCGCGGTGAGCGGCGTGCTCCCGCCCGGCGCGGCGGCCGCGGCTCGGGCGCGCGGGTGCCGGGCGGCGAGGAGACCACGTTCTACGCGACCGGCGTGAGCCTGGTGGTGCACCCGCGGAGCCCGATGGTCCCGACGGTCCACCTCAACGTCCGCTACTTCGAGCTCACCGATCCGGCGGGAGCGCCGCTCGACGCCTGGCTCGGCGGCGGGCACCGACCTCACGCCGACCTATCCGTTCCCGGAGGACGCCGTCGCACTTCCACCGCGCGCTCAAGGCGGTCTGCGACCGGCACCATCCCGCGTTCTATCCCCGGTTCAAGAGCTGGTGCGACCACTATTTCGTGAACACACACCGGGGCGACGAGCGGCGGGGCATCGGCGGGATCTTCTTCGACAACCTGCGGGAGGGAGAAGGCGGGCTCGGCCTCGAGCGGCTGGTGTCATTCGTGCTCGACGTGGGCGGCGCGCTGCCCGGCGGCGTACGAGCCGATCGTCGAGCGCCGCCGGGACACTGCCGTATGGGGAGCGCGGAGCGGCGGTTCCAGCTGCGCGCCGGCGGGGACGCTACGTCGAGTTCAACCTGGTGCACGACCGCGGCACGGTGTTCGGGCTGCAGACCGGCGCGCGGATCGAGAGCGTGCTGATGAGCCTGCCGCCGCTGGCGGCGTGGGAGTACGCGCCCGGATACCCGCCCGGCTCCTTCGAGGCGGAGCTGCTCGCGATGCTCGAGCCGCGGGACTGGGCGGGAGAGGGATCCTGAGCCGAGGGAAGAAGCGGCGAGGTGCGCGACGGCTACCGCGCGGTCGAATCCACCACCGGCGGCCGCGGCATGCTTCGCCGGCGCATCATGCCGGAATCCCCCATCCCGGGGTGCCGCCGCATCCCGCCGTGTTCCGTCATCTGCCGCATGTGCTCGTGCATCATCCTCCGCTCGGCCACCAACTCGTTGATCACGTTGGCCATTGCTTGGACCTTGCGGTCGCCGGTGGTCGAATTCATGGCACGCACCAGGCTGTCGAGCCGGGCGTCGGTGGAGTCACGCATCATGGTCATCTGCGTCATGCCCGCATCGGGCCGGCGGCGCATCGAATCGCCCGGCTGCTGAGCCCAGGCGGCCGGGACCAGGAACAACGCCGCGAGGAGCGGCGCGGCGATCAGGGCAGGGTGCTTCATCGGAGACCTCCGGTACAGGTGCCCGTAATCTAGGGGATCCCGGTCCGGACGTGGATGATGCCGATAATCGTTCCTGTCTCCTCCACATGATGCGCGGGGTACGGACGCAGGCCGCGGCGTCCGTACCCTTTGGCTGCGGTTCATGAAAGCGCTCGATAGGGCGCGATCGGCTAATGGGCCAGTGCCAAGTTGGGCGAGCGCCCCGCCCCGCGCACTTCCGAGAAGAACACGTCCGGATCGCCGAAGCGGCCATCGCCCCAAGCTACGTAGGCGCGGTTGCCGCCCGCCGCGATGTCGTTGTAGTCTCCGAAGTTCGGCTCGATGTCGGATACGGTGGCGAGCCAGTCAGTGGCCACGTCGCTCACGCGAGCGTTCCGATCGAAGGTCCGTCCACCATCCGTGGACTGGCCCCAGAACGTGTTGGTGAGCGCGGTGCCCGGGTTGAGGCTGCGGTCATACCACATGACATCCACATTCCCGCTCGGCTCGACCGCGACCGCGGGGAAGAACTGATAGTCCGCGGTGGCCTGGTTCACCCGCACCGGGCCTGACCAGCTCAGCCCGTCCGACGAACGGCTCACGAAGACGTCTGGGGCACCGGAGCTGGCGTCGTGGTACGTGATGTAGACGCCCCCCCGGAACGGGCCGGTGATGGCCGTAGCGATGCGGGGAAAGTCATTGATGGTTTCGCGGTTGTAGCCGGAGGGCGGGTTGAAGGCGATCGACGTAATAGTCCGCACCACGGCTGGCGAGCTGAAGCTTGCGCCGCCGTCAAGCGACCGGCTGGCCATGATGCGAGGCGTGAGCGAGGTCAGCCAGTCGCGTTCGAAGGTGACGTAGACTTGGCCGTTGGGACCGATCGCCGGCTCGGAGCCCTGGTTTATGACGCAGTTCTCGCCCGGCTGGACCACGCCCGGCGCGCCGAAGCTCTGACCGCCGTTGTGCGAGGCGATCACCTCGATCTGCCCGCAGGGCAGCGCGTCGCTGAATCGGGTGTAGCTGACGTAGACGTCCCGCCCCTGCGGATCCACCGCGATGAACGGTTTGTCGAGGAACTCGGGCAGCGTGCTCACCACATAGATCGGAGTGCTCCAGTCGATGGTCTGCCCGTGTCTGCGGCCAATAGTGAGGCAGATTCCGGACAAGACCGGGTTGGTGTTGAAATCGAAGCACAGGTCCGTGAAGTAGAACGTGCCGCCGTTGTCCGCGGCGAGTCCGGGGTCCCCGGCGTGAAAGAAGCCGGAGCTTGTCATGCGCGGCAGGCCGCCGCCATCGACGAATGAACGGCCCCTGTTGTGGGAGATGGCCCAGCCAGTGACCCCCTCGCCGAAATCGAAGAACCCGGCGGCGTCGTTGTAGCCTACGACGATGGTGCCGCCATGCTCGGCGATGGTCACCTCGCTCTGGCCGAGGCCGATCTGGCCGCGGTCGTTCACCAGCACGTCGGCCAAGTCGGCGATCTTGCCGTGGCGTCCCGCGTGCGGGAAGCCGAGCGCGTGCGCGGAGCCGCCTTGGCGTCGTCCGAAGAGCGCGGCGTATGCACCACCGCTGAGGTATTTCTTGTAGCGTTCCGCCTTGCTCGCTGCTCGGGTGCGCCCGGAAGCGAGACTGGGAGCCAGCGACTGGTCGCCGGCCGCCGGGGGAGACGTCGGCGCCTCGGAGCAGGCGCCGAACGACAGGGTCACGGTCAAGGCAGCGGCCAGCAGCGCGGCCGACCTTCCGGTTGGCTGAGACTTCCGTTCCGTCATAGGCCCTCCTTCAGCGGGATGCTGGAGGGTTATTGGTGGAGAGTGTTGCGACGAGCACGTGGATCCAGGTGAGGCGCTGTCACAGTAGGGCGGCGACGCGTCGGCTGCAAGGCGGTGATCCCGGGGATGACCCCGGTGCGGGAACGCAAGGGCACAAATTGCCCATTGATCCGGGCGAGTTACGGGCCCGCAGCAACAGTGCATCCGTGCCGAGAGCATCGGCCCCGGTTCACATGGTTGGAGGCCGTGCGGGGGGTGCCGAGTACCACGCCCGGCACTTGGGCCGGATGCAGCGCCCGAGTACGTTTCGCGGACCTACGTTCTTCGGGGCGTCAGCCCTGTCGGAGAGCACTTGCGCTCCACGCCCGAGGAGGAGCGATCCCTTTCGCACATCATTCTGACTTTCCTCCGAAGCAGCACGGGGCGCGGACATCGATCTTCGACTTCGCACGCCTTCCACGTCGGTTCTTGCCTACCATGGGTGGGGTTCCCACAGGGTGGCGTACGCAGTCGTGCGAGGAGAACGGCATGTACTATGATCGCACCAATCTCGGACGCGTCGAGTTGTCGAATATCCGCGCACACGGCGGCGAAGGCCTGATCCGCTTCGCCCGCCTGACCGACCGGGACGCCATCGTCGGAGGGTGCAATTTCATCGATCTGGCCGAGCTTCCGCCGGGGACGAGCATCGGCCCGCATACGCATGCCGGGAGCGAGGAAGAGTTCTATCTGATTCTCCAAGGGTCGGGGGAGATGACGCGGAACGGCGAGATCTTCGCGGTCGAGTCCGGCGATCTCATCCGGAATCCTCCCGGCGGCACGCACTCCCTCCGGAACACCGGCGCCCAGACGCTCCGGATCTTCGTCTTCGAGCTCGAGGTGCGGGCGTGACGACCGCGCTCGTCATGGCCGGCGGCCGGGGCGAACGGATGCGCGCGAGCGGCATGGCCACGCCCAAACCGCTGGTCACCATTGGCGGAAAGACGTTGCTCGAGCACAACCTGCTGGCGCTGCTGCAGAGCGGCATGCGGGACGTCATTGTGGCCACCCCGGGCCACAGTCCCGAAATCGCGGCGTTCGTGCGCGGCTCCTGCCGAGCTCTCGTGGCGGCGCACGGCGGCGAGCTTCGCCTGTACGAGGAGCAGCAGCCGCTCGGCAACATCGGGGCGGCGGCCGAAGTCGAATGCCGCGGCCCGGAGCTGCTCGTCGTCTTCGCCGACAACCTCACGACCCTCGATCTCGCCGCCGTCATCCGCCATCACCGACAGGTGGGGGCCGCGCTTACCCTGGCCGTCCATGTCGAGCCTTTCACAATCCCGTTCGGGGAAGTGGAAGTACGCGACGGGATGATCGTCGCATACACGGAGAAGCCCGAGCACCGGGTGCTCGTCTCCAGCGGCGTCATGGTGCTGGGTCCCGCCGCCATGGCCCGAATTCCCCGGGGCCAGGCGACGGGAATCTCCTGGCTCGCGAACCGGCTCCTCGCGGCGGGTGAGCGCATCGCGGCCCTGCCGCACGACGCGCCCTGGATCGACGTCAACGACCTGACTGCCGCGGAGGGCGCGGTGCGGCTGCTTGCCGGCGAAGCGGCGGCGGGCAGGCCCGGGTCGGGGGCCTGATGCGGCGCCTCCGGATCGCGTCGATCATCGGAGACCTGCCCCTGGGGGGAAGTCAGAACCGGTTGCTCTCTTTCGCACGCACCATCGACAAGACGCGGTTCGAGCATCTGGTGATCACGCTCTATCGCGCGGAGGCGAGCCACGAGCGGCAGGTGGGCTCGCTGCGCCCCATGTACGCGGAAGCCGGGATCGACGTCATCGACCTCGGGATGAAGCCGCGGGTGAGGATTCGGCCGTCGCGGAGGCCGCAGCATCTCGTCGGGGCAGGCGCGACGATGAGCCGGCTCGTGCATCGGCTCTGCCGCGCCATACGCGAGCGGCGCATCGACCTGATCGATGCCCAGCACGACACCGCGACGCTCTTCGGGGTCCTCGCCGGCACGCTCACCAGACGCCCCACCACCATCACGCAGTACTTTCCGACCTATTTCGACCGGCCTGGCATGCGGCTTCTGGGACAGGCGGCGTACGCCCGCGCCGATGCCTTCATCTGCGACTCGACGGCCAATTCCGAGCTCATCAACCGCTGGCTGTCCCGTCCCCACCGTCGTTCGGTGGTCATCCCGAATGGCATCCCGACGCCCGTGGCCACGCGGACCAACCTGGAGATGCGAGCGCATCTCGATATCCCCCTGGACCGGTCGGTGTCGGTCGTGGGGCAGGTGAGCCGCCTCATTCCGTACAAGGGGCACCGGGTGCTGCTGCGGGCCGCCCGGGCGGTGCTGGCCGAGCAGCCGGACACGTATTTCATCTTCACCGGCTATCCCAATGAAGATCCGACGTATGCCGAGACGCTGAGGCAGGAGGCTCAGGACCTGGACATCGCCGACCGCGTCCGGGTCGTGAGCTGGCCCGGATCGATCGGGGACATCTGGGAGGTGATCGACGTCCATGTCCACGCCTCGCTCCACGATTCACTTCCGATCGCCATAACCGAGGGCATGTCGCTCGCCAAGCCCGCGGTGGTGACGGACGTCGGCGGGGTAAAGGAGATGGTGACGCATGAGGTGACCGGCCTGGTCGTGCCGATGAACGACCCGGAGGCGCTCGCCGCGGGGGTGGTCAGGCTCCTGCGCGAGCCGGCGACCGGACAGCGGCTCGGCGCGGCAGCACAGCGCCGTTATCGTCTGGGCTACCGTCCCGAGCTCATGAGCCGGGCGCTGGAGGGCCTCTTCGTGGATCTGCTCGAGCGTCGCCGTGGCCGCGCGTCCTGACGATCGGCGGCGGATCGGCGGCGGAACGGTGCTGGTGACCGGGGCCGGGGGCTTCATCGGATCCGCAGTCGTGGAGGCGCTGGTGGCGCGGGGCGCGGATGTCCGCGCACTGGCTGCCGCACCGGGACAGCCGGCCCGGGAGCTCCCACCGGCGGTCGCTACGGTGTTCGCCGACATCGAGGACCGGGAGACGCTCGCCCGCATGGCGGCGGGAGCGGACGTGGTCATCCACCTGGCGGGGCCGCCGTCGGTCCACGACTCTTTTCGATCCCCGATGGAGCATGCACGGGTGCATGCCGGCGGCACGCTCGCCCTGCTCGAGGCCTGCCGCACGGCCGGGGTGCCACGGTTCGTCTACGTCTCGTCGGCCGAGGTCTATGGCCACCCGGACGTGGATCCCGTACCCGAAGGGCAGCCGCTGGATCCTCGCTCTCCGTACGCCGCCGGCAAGGCCGCGGCGGAGCAGTTCGTCCGCGCGTACGCGCACTCCTTTGGCATGCAGCCGGTGGTGCTGCGGCCATTCTCGGTGTACGGGCCGGGGCTCCGGCCGCAGTCGGTACTGGCGACCATTCTGCGGCAGGCACTGCACGATGACGAGATCGTACTCGCCGACCTGACCCCAGTGCGGGACTACTGTTTTCTGGACGACGTCGTCGAGGGCACACTGGCGGCGGCAAGCGCGCCCAGCGCACCGGAGACCACGTTCAATCTCGGTTCCGGCACGGGTACTTCGGTCGGCGAGCTGGCCGCGCTGGCGCTGCGCCTGACCGGGCGGGACGTGCCGGTTCGGGCCGACCCTTCGCGCCGGCGCCCTGCCGGTACCGACGTCGCCCGCCTGGTGGCCGATCGGAGCCGAGCGGAGGCCGTACTCGGATGGACACCCGCGGTCGATCTGGAGGATGGCGTGTGCCGGACCATCGCATGGATGAGAGCGCAGCCGTGACCAGGCGGATTCTGGTTACCGGCGCGCAAGGCTTTCTTGGCAGGTATCTGGTCGCGCACCTGCTCGGGGCCGAGCCCGGGAGTGAGGTGCTCGGGCTCGGGCGCTCGCCGCGACTGGGGGATACTTTCACCCATTCGCTGCAATGGGGCGCCTCCCGACTCGAGGCTCCGCTGACCGAAGAGCTGCGCGGCGCGCTCCAGTCACCCCGCTACCACTACGTGTCGCTCGACCTCCTGCGGCAACCCGAGCTCACCGGGCTGCTGATGGATTTCCGGCCGCACCGGATCTTCCATCTGGCTTCCGGATTGCGAGACGCGCCACCGGACCACCTGTTCCGCACGAATGTCGAGGGAACCATCTCCCTCATCGAGGCGATCCGCGAAGCCGGCATCGAGCCGCCGAGCCTGGTGCTGGGCTCAACCGGTTTCCTCTACGGCCGGGTCGAGCCCGACGTACTCCCGATTCGGGAGAGCACGCCGTGCGTACCCATCGATCTGTACGGCGTGAGCAAACTGGCGGCCGAAAACGCGTCGCGAATTCTGGCCCGGCGCTACGACCTTCCCGCCGTCTGGGCCCGGATCTTCAACCTGGTCGGACCGGGACAGGAGGAGCGCCACTTCTGCGGACGGCTCACCAGCCAGGCGGCCGCAATCGCCGCGGGGCTGCTGCCGCCGCTCGTCGAGGTCGAGCCGCTCACCGCCACGCGCGACTTCCTCGACGTGCGGGACGCCGCCAAAGCGCTCGAGCTGCTGGCGGCCAACGGCACGCCGGGGCACATCTACAATGTGGCCAGCGGAATCGAATCGCCGGTCGCGCAGGTGTTCGACTCGATTCTTCGGCAGGCCGGGCTGGAAGGCCGGGTGGAGATCGAGCTCAAGGCCGCCCGTCCGGCGGATATTCCACGGTACGTCGCGGACATCACCCGGCTTCGGAGCCTCGGCTTCGCTCCGGCCTGCACGCTCGAGCGCAGCCTGGCGGACCTGCTGCGGTACTATCACGGCCCGGTCACCGATGCTGGCCGGCGGCGGGTACGTCCGCCGCACCGAGCGACGGTCCGAGCCGCGGTGGAGGCGGACAGCGCACACCGGTACGAGGTGGAGGTGCAGGCCGGACTGCTCGAGCAGTTGCCGGGGCGATTGCGAGGGCTCTACCCCTCGGCGCGAATGGTCATCCTGACGGACCCGAGGGTGCTCGCGCTCTACGGCACTCGTCTGGTGGAGAGATTGCGCGCGCTGGGAGTGGAGGCCGGCGTGGCGCTCCTTCCCGAGGGAGAGCGCTCCAAGTCTCCGGAGCAGTACCTCGAGCTGATCGAACAGCTCCATGCGCTGCATTTCGATCGCCGGGCCCTCCTGGTCAACCTCGGTGGCGGCATCCTGAGTGACGTGGGCGGCTTTCTCGCGGCCACGTACATGCGGGGCGTCGCGTACGTCAACGTGCCCACGACGCTCCTGGCCCAGCTCGATGCCGGGATCGGGGGCAAGGTGGCCGTGAACATGCCGTGGGCGAAGAATTTCGTGGGGGCGTTCGCCCATCCGAAAGCCGTGTTCTGCGACCCGGTGGTCCTCGCCACGCTCTCTGCCCGTGAGCTCTCCGCCGGGGTGGCGGAGGCGCTCAAGGTCGCGATCATCGGGAGTCCGGCGCTGTTCGAGCTGCTCGAGACCGGAAAGCTCGGCGATCCGTGGCGGGCAGGATGCCCAGGTGCTGGGCGAGGTCGTCGGGCGGGCCAGCGAGCTCAAGATCGCGATGCTCGCCCCGGACCCCTACGAGCGGAACCTGCGGCGGGTGCTCAACCTCGGACACACGTTCGGTCACGCGCTCGAGGTCCAGACAGGCTACGACCGGCTGCTTCATGGGGAGGCTGTGGCCTTCGGGCTCGCCGTCGCTACCGCCGTGGCCCGTCGACGGGGATGCTGTTCCAGGATCACGCTCGAGCGGATTTTCCGCTGCCTGGACGCGTACGGCCTTCCGCCGCGGGTCGCGCGCTCGGATCTGCTGGCCGCCTGCGGCCGCCTCGAGGAAATCCGACTGGTCAGGGGCCGAAGCCTGAATTTCGTGCTGCCGACCGGGATCGGAGGGGTGGAGATCGTCGCCGAGCTCTCCGATGGCGAGATCGATCGGGCCGTGGAGGACATCGCGGCCCATCCGACGCTGGGCAAACGCGTGGGGGAGGACGCATGCGGGCACTCGGACTCGATCTCGGCGGCAGCAAACTCCTAGCCTGCGTCGTCGACGGAGACGGCCGCGTTCTCGGACGCGCCATCCGTCCAACCGGCCGGGCCACCGGACCGGAGGAGGCGCGCCGGCTGGTGGTAGAGGTGGCGGCGGAGTTGCGGGAAACCACCGGATCGTTCGATGCCGCCGGTCTCGGCTTCCCTGGTGAGGTCGATTTCTGCGCCGGGGTGGCCCGGGCGAGCATCATGCTCGACGGGTGGCGGGACGTGCCGCTGGCCGATCAGCTCACCCAGGCGCTCGACGTCCGGTGCGTGGTGGACAATGACGTGAACGCCGCGGCCGTCGCCGAGCTCAAGTGCCGGGAGCTCGAGCCGCCGGGGAGCATGCTGTTCGTGGCGGTGGGCACCGGCATCGGAGGGGCCATCGTCATCGACAACCGGATCTGGCGCGGCCACACCGGCATCGGCGGGGAGATCGGCCACATGACCATCGATCGTGATGGTCTGCTCTGCCGGTGCGGGCGGCGAGGGTGCCTCAACACGTCGGCGTCGGGAACCGCGATGGAGCAACGCCGGGGCGGCGCCGAGTCATTGAGCGAGCAGGCCCTTCATGAGGCCGCGACCGCGCTCGGCATCGGACTCGCCAACGCGCTCAACCTGCTCAACCCGGCGCTGGCGGTTCTTGGAGGTGGCGTGGCGCGGCTGGGCCCGCGCTGGCTCGAGGCGGTGGCCTCGACCGCGCGGTCGGATGCGTTCCCGGCAGCGGGGCGGTGCCGGATCGAGCTGGCGCGGGCGGGATACGATGCAGGGGCGATCGGCGCGGCGCTGCTGGCGATCGAAGCTACCACCACTGTGGCGCCGGCGGCTCCCGGAGCAGCAGCGGCGACAGGAACTCGTACGACTTCAGGAGGCCTTCCACCCGCCCGATGATCGGGTCCTCGTGCTCCACCGCCAGGACGCCGTCGTAGCCCGCCTGCCGAAGCTCGGAAATCACATGCTTCCAGTTGAGGTCGCCCCAGCCCGGGATACGAAAGCGAAAGCCGTGGTGGCGCCGGTCCCACCGTCGATGCGCCAGCAGCCCGAGCGATCCACCTGACGCTCCACCCGCTCCGCATCCTTCGCATGGACGTGCAGGATTCTGTCGCCCAGC
Source organism: uncultured Gemmatimonadales bacterium (assembly GCA_963831425.1). Lineage (GTDB taxonomy): Bacteria > Gemmatimonadota > Gemmatimonadetes > Gemmatimonadales > GWC2-71-9 > CAVVWJ01. Next base: position 261,212 of record CAWHQC010000010.1, read on the forward strand.
TCGGCAACGAACAGCACCGGGTTCATCCCGGCCAGCACCAGATTGGCCGGATCGAAGTTGAAGCCCAGGGCGGGGTGGCCGCCTGCCAGCTCCAGCGCGAGCCGGGCGGTTTCGAGGTTGTACGCGAACTGCCTCGGGTGGCACTCGAGCGCGAAGCGGACGCCGTGGCGCGCAAAGACGTCGAGCACGGGAACGAGTCGCTCCCGGAAGGTTTCTCCCATCCGCTCGTAGCCGTCCTTAATCGGCCAGGGAAACCAGCGCGACGAATCCTCGCAGCCGGTGAAGCCGCAGACCACGCCGACCTCGAGCCGCTCGGCGAGCATCGCCGTCTCCTCCAGGCGGCGTGTCGCGTACCGGATCTTCTCGTCCGCGTCTCCGGCGTGAATGGCGTCCGTATCGACCGCATGCGGTCCCAGCAGGAGCTGACCTTCCTGATGATTGGAGAGGGCGGAGATCGTGAGCCCGGCGTCCCGCACCGCCCGCGCGATGCGGCGCCAATCTCCGGCAAGCGCTGCCTCCAGGTCGATGAATGGATTGCGGGCATCGACCGGGAGCTCATCGCCTCGAATCCCAGGCGGCAGCGGTCGCGAGCGCTCCTCAAACGACTGGTGATAGAGGACCTGTGCGCAGACCCCGAGTTTCATGCGCGCTCCGTGCGTTGGGCCAGCTCGGCCAGTGCACCAACGTCAGCCTCCCCGATCGCGAGCGGCAACGCCCGGATCGCGTCGGCCAGAAGCTCGGGATCCTGGCTGCCGGCGGCCAGATACGCCAACATTTCCGAACGCCCCATGGATCGAAGGAAGTCCGCTACCGGCGCCGGCAGTGGACCAGGAGAAACCGGCCGCGTGCCGCTCCCCGGAGAAGCTCGCCGCGACCTCGACCACGAGCTCCGCGGGAAGCTCCGGCAGGAGCGTGCCGTTGCGCAGGTTGACGAAGCCGTCGTGCGGCAGCCCGCCCAGCAGCGCGGAGACCACCGGAGCGACGGCGCGATCCAACCATGGTGTCGGCCTCGCCGCCTCCTCGGCAGCAGGGGCGCCCGGCGTCTCGGCGAAGCGACGGAGCAGGACGTCGGCCAGCTCGCTCAGTTGGCGCGGCCGGCCGGGCGACCGCTCGAGACCGAGTCTCCGGCCTGCCTCGCGGTCGACGACGTCGTAGAAGTAGTGGAGCGGGGCGGCCTGGAACCGCTCGAGCGTGTGGGCCGTCGACCGGCGCAGCGGAACCTGCAGTTGAGCCGGCGGCCAGGCGGCGCAGGATATCCTCTCCGCCCGCCCGTACGTCCCAGAACCAGCCGAGGTGATTGAGGCCGGCGTACCGCCAGGTCGCCTCGGCAGCCGAGTGGCCGGTTGCGCGGAGCCAACCCTCCAGGGTGGACATCGGCAGCTCGCACAGGCCCAGGGCGTCGAGTCCCTGCTCGAGCAGGAATCGGTCGTGAGGCCGAGCGGCGCCATCAGGTTGATCACCCGGGCCCGGGGCGCGACGCGTCGTAGGGTCTGGGCAATGCGCCGGAGCTCCGGCAGCGTCCGCCAGCCGTTGGCGATCCCGCCGGGGCCGAGTCCCTCGTCGCCGGCCAGACCGAACGGCGGGGGAACGTCTCATCCCACGCCCGGGCCTCGAGTCCGCCGACGCGAACCAGCAGGATCACCACGGCCGACGCTGCCGACGCGTCGTCCAGCGACGCCGCGGCGCGCAGCGTCCACCCGGGCCGCACGGCGGCGATGCGACGGGCGCCATGCTCCGCCAGTATCCGAACGCGATCCTCGCGCCGGGCCCAGAGCCGAAGCTCGACCTCCGGCAAGTCGACGGTACGGGCGAGCGCCTCGCAGAGCCGCGGGGCGAACGCACCTCCGCCCACGATTGTGATGGCGAGGCTAGCCACGGAGGCGCGGAGGTTCCGGAGGGATGGACACGGTGGAACCAAAGATGCTCGGGGAACGCCCGGGCCGCGAGGGTACATTGCTGGATGCCGAAGATCAGCGTCGGACAGGCCGTCCTGGAGCGGGCCAGGGGGCCGCTGCGCCGGCTTCGCGCCGGATACCGGTCCTGGACCGCCCCCCTCAGGGGATTGCCTTCGGTCCTGATCATCGGTGCCCAGAGGAGCGGCACGACCTCGCTCTTCAACTATCTGGTGCAGCACCCCGATGTACTGGCCCCGCTCGGCAAGGAGAGCCACTACTTCGACCTTCGCTATGCCCGCGGCAGCAGGTGGTATCGCGGACGCTTCCCGTATGCCCATCGATTGCGCCGCGGCGCGCTCACGCTGGATGCTTCGCCGTACTACCTGATGCACCCGCTCGCCCCGCGGCGGGCAGCCGAGCTCGTGCCGCAGGCCAGGCTCGTCGCGTTGCTGCGGCATCCCATCGACCGGGCGTTCTCGCACTATCAGCATGCGGTGCGGCAGGCGGGAGTCGCTCTCGTTCGCGGAGGCGATCGCGAGGGAACCGGAGCGGCTGGCGGGCGAGGAGGAGCGGCTCCGAAGCGAGCCCGACTACTCGAGCTATAGTCACCGCCACTACTCCTACCTCCGCCGCGGTGCCTACGTCGAACAGCTCCGCCGCTCGGCCGAGCACTTTCCCCGCTCGCAGCTCCTGGTCATCCGGAGCGAGCGGTTGTTCCGCGATCCCGCCGTCGTCACGGCGCAAGTCCATGCCTTTCTCGGGCTCCGGCCGTATCGTCGAAGCAGTACGAGCCTTTCCTGCGGGGGGCCTACAGCCGGGGCGTTCCACCGGAGCTGAGGGCCGAGCTCGCCCGGCATTTCGAGCCGTGGAACCGGGAACTGTATGAATGGCTGGGGGAGAAGTTCGATTGGGCCTGACCCACTTGGGTGGAGCGGGTGGCGGAGGTAAATTTTGCGGGCGCAGGATTGTCGGGGCGTTAGCTCAGCTGGGAGAGCACCTGCTTTGCAAGCCCCGATAGGGAAAGCGGATTCGCAAGCGGATCCTATTCCCCTGGGAAACGATGCACGGGTGCGAATGTCCCTCTCGGACTTCGCACCTTTTCCGCACCCATTCTTGCACATATCCTTGCACGCTTCACCGAATAGGCTAGTTGATCCGAGTCCGTCAAACACGCCGTGCTGGCTCTGGCCACCTAAGACCTGAAAGGAATTGATGAAGGGCTTTGTTGAAACCCCGAAGCACAGGGACCTGTGCGACTGATCGGACAAGCCCTTGGGGGCTGGCGGTCCTTCGTGGTCGCACTCGACGGAGTAGACGGCGCTGGTAAGAGCACTCTCGCGCGCTACCTCGCGTGGCAGCTTGGGATGCCCGCAATCGAGACAGATCTCTTTCTGAACAAGGCCGCTGGAGGTCTCAACTATCAATCCGACTGTCTCAGGAACGTGGTTGAAGGGCGCCTTTCGCTGGGCCGACCGCTAATCGTTGAGGGGGTTCGAATCCTACAAGTGCTTGAGGCTATTGGATTCCGTCAAGATTTTCTTGTCTGGCTGAGCAGGAGGACCACCCTGGGTCGTCTTGCTTACTGGAATTGGGAAAATACCGTGACAAGTTCAGGCCCCAAGGCCGCGCGAACGCCACCTTCCGCTGGCCATTGAACAGTACCTACTGACAACGCGATCGGACCGCCGCCACACTCCTGCCCCAGCTCTCCCCTCGCCGAAAACGCGCGTCCGTTGCAGCCGCAGGAGTGATCCGCTAATCGGCGACTGTCTACAAGGCTGCGGACCAACGCAAGGCTGTAGCTCGACTGGCATGACCTCTCAGAGAACCGACGACCAATGGAGCGGTCAGCTTCTGAAAGCCGCTTGAAATAGTCTGACGCAGCGAGTTCTTCTGGCCCAGGTTTCACTCGGCGGTGGGCTTGGGGTGTCGCGGTGCGTACGGGCTCGAACTTGTAGGCTGATCATCTGCTTGACGCGTTCCTCGACGCCCTTTCGAAGGGCCACATGACGGAGGTCCACCGGCTCAGCCTTGGAGAGATCCTCGAGCACGATGAGTCCCATTTGCAGAAGACTCGCCAGATCTGAGACCCCATGTTTCGGTACCCCGAGCGAAGTCGGCGAGGAGACCCGCGTGGGCTGGTGAATCTTCCGCCGTGATCCTAAGCTGCGCGACACCCTGCACTAACTGATCGCCTAGGTGACGGAGCGTAACAAATCCATGGTAGAGGAGGAGTACGCCATCCACGGCTTCACCCGGTAGCGCACCTAAATCGGACGCGACTGCATCAAACGCCACCTTGCTGAGCGCATGGGTCCGCTCGATGGCGCCGGGTTGTTCGCGCCTTACGTCCGGCCTGTGCAGTAAGGATGCTCCAGGTTAAGTGACACCTCCGCTCCCAAGGCTTCCGCCAAGATTTCTCGACGAGTCCGCCGGGGACCGATCTAACCCCTCCCAAAGCAGCGTCCCCCCGACGCCTCCGAACAAGGCTAAGAGGATAGTGACAAAGAAGTTCATCCTATCAGAGGTGTCCGTTCAAGTAGGTGGTTGTGCGCTTCGAGCGAGAAACAGTTTGGCACAGAGCGAGTCGAAGTCGGCATCGGCTGCGCGGGTATCTGCGCGTGAGCCGAAGTCGCGGTCCTTGACTTCCGGCGACGGTGCAATCGCCGGACGACCCTCGCGGCGCTTTCAGCGCGATCCCCCTCCAAGATGCCACTTGCTGGCTGATAGACCCGCCCGCCTGAACGGCCGACCGGGGCGGCGTTTCAGCCTGGCATCGTGGTGGCCGTACTTAACCTTGAGCAGATAGGGCTCAAGGGGAAAACTTCCCTGCGCCTTCGGCAAATGCAGTCCAAAACGACCAGCTCGAGATCGGCAATCTTGACGTGCCAGTAGCGGGAGCCGTCGGTTTTGGTCGTAGTGTTCATCTTGTCGAAGTCCGCCCTCTGAGAACAGACAGCGGAATCGCGAAGACAATGTTCAGGTCCATGCACCCGAGTACAAGGTGGGCGGATGTTCCCTCGGCTAAGAAGGAATCCCAGGAGGGGTGGTAGGCATACCAGTATGGCTCCGCGGGCCGCTCGTCGTACCGCTTGGACACCGTGCAGACGATCCGCTCTTCATGTGTAGCGTCCCAGTATGTAGCCCGCGTCTTCTTGATCAGTTTTACTGTTTCCCGCTCCGCAAATGTTGTGGATTGCCTCGCGCTTGGCCTGCATCAGAGTCGGGGAGTGGTGAAGTCCGCGAAGGCGACCCGGCGTCCCCATCATCATCATCGAGCGGCGGCTTCGTGTCCTCGCCTTCTTCGACATCCTTGGGTGCTCGGTGACATGATATCAATGAGGCTGTCGAGCTTAGTGTACTCCAGCGGCACCATACGCTCCGTAGCTTGGCACCAGCCACCGGCGAGTCCGTGCTTTCCCGTGGCTTTACCAGGGATACAAGCGAATCAGTGCTGATCAGCCCCATCTCCCACGCGTGTCTGGAGCCCCGGACTTGAGCTTCCAGCTTGCCCGCGTCCTTGCTACCCACAATGACAAGCATCGAACTCTTCGAGCCGACCTTCCCCGCGTCACGCAGCTTCATTCGATACGTAGAAAGTGTGTCGAGCGAGATGCGATAGGCGTCGGTCGTCTTCACCTCCACCACAATCGAGTTCCCTTCTGGGGCCTGCCAAAGCCCGTCAAACCCGATTGCGTTGGTCGTACCCTGGTAGAGGCCGTTGGTGACGCTGTACTCGAGCCGCCGGCCCAGTTCATTGATGACATCCTGGAGAACCATGCCGCTCTTCTGAACGGGTAGGTCAGGCAGTGTTCGGCATAATCGGCCAGCCGGTCGCTCGTGACTTGGGAGAGGTAGGCGCGCAGCTCGGTTGGAACATTCAAAGCCGTCCCGCGGCCCCCCGTCGCCGGCGGTGCCGACGATCTGCTCGATGCTGAGTGAGGTGATTGCGTCGGGGTTGGACTGCCAAAGGGACAGGAGGGGCATGAGCTTTGTGGGGCTTTCGGGTGAGAAGCCGACTGCCTCGTCGGGAATGCCGTGCATCTGGCAACCGTCGGGCCTTAGGTCAAGGGACAGCGCAAGTCCATTCGTTGAGCAATGCGTCCGGCTATAAAGGGACTACCGACAGTCCCTTACTTGCAAGCCCCGATGCCGGGTGGGCCAGTTGCAGTCCGCCCCGATTTCTCGCCAGCAATCCACTGGGTGCGAACATCCAAATTCAACTTCGCGCCGCAGTCAGGGGTCTAGCCGTCCACTGTACCCGGAGTATGATGGAGATGAAGCTCGTGGACAGGATACGCCGCGAGATTCCCATGGGACCTGTCACAGGGTCCCGCTACCCTCGACAGACCTAACCACTCTCACCTCCACCGAGGGGACCTCATCGCTTGGTGGTGGTACGTTTTGCTCGCCATCCCGCTAGGCGCTGGTGTCAGCACTGATGCTGCCGTCTTTTAAGACCCTACCGTGAAGTATCAAAAGATTTGCCCGGACGGGGTCCAGATATTCACAACAGCCGACCACATTGCGAACGATTACCGCGAAGTCGCCTTCCTGCACTCAAAGGGCGAGAAGTAGTTGGACGACAGAGCGTGGGATGATGACCTCTCAGCGTAAAGGCGGCGGCCTTGGAAGCCAATGGTATCCTCCTCGAACAACATTCGGGAGCCGAACGCCGGTACAAAGATTATCGGCGCCATTTTCGGGACGGGCTCAGAGCGGCAGGGGGCCGCGGTCGCCATTTATATACCGGCGGATAGCGAGCGGGTCAAAGAGCGTGTCGGGCCTAGCGCAGAAGGAGAGCCAGGTGGCGTCCTCCCGGGCGCTCGTGCACAGAGGCAGGAGACGCCCAGCCGCGTCGTGCCCAGCGGAACAGGCCCCAACACGCCAGGTTTCCCAACCGGCGCCGATCCCCCGTGCGATAGCGACCAATAACTCGCCGGCAATAGTCGTCCGCCGTAGGGATATGCCACCTACGCCGGGAATGACGCCGCGCCGCCCACCGTCGAGCCTTCGTCGAGTGGGAGTCAACCGGCGGCGATGGGGACGACAGAAGCTGGAGGCGCCGGACGATTCAACGGGGAGTTGCGCCGATTTGGTTCGCTTCGTTAGGCACTGGACGATGTTACTAGGTCGAGGATTGTAACGGACTACTCGGAGGTTCGCGTCGGAGTACTCAAGGTCATGCTTGGGTCTATACGACCGGGGCGCCGTGGAGTACAGTCTCCAGCGCCTCTGGTCGGCCTACAACGAAGACTCCTGACAGGGACCAGCACAGGCGTGGTAGAACTCTGGACCGCGGGCAGGAAGCCAGGAGAGTACAGTTCCGACGGGCTCGTCGGCCCCGAGTACAGTGCGCCTCGATAGAGATCGATGCCCAACGAACGAAATCTCGCCGCCCTTGTCCAAGTGCTCCGTGGCACTCCTGGGCTCCCGACTGGCGTCCCCTTGGAGTTGATCGCGGCGCACCTCGCGGCGTGCGGGGTTCTGGTGCCCGCTGCCATGACAGAGGACGAGGCTGTAAAGATTGGGGCGGATGCCGCCGGATTGCTCCCTGTAGACAGGTTTGAAATCGCCCAGTGCGTGCGGATGGCCTTGCGCAGATCGCCCGAGGGGAGTGACGGCAGGGGAGCTACTTGGAGGAACGCGGTAGGTCGGCCTATGGCTGGCGCAGGCCGCGGAACTCGATCTATCGCTCTACTATCGGCTCGCCAAGGACCAGTGGGCGTGCTCCCCCGCGAAGACGCTGACCGCGCTCTGCGATGCGCTGGAGAGTCGAGCCCGGAGAGTTATTCGCCTTCACGCCCCAGAAAGCGGAGGGCTGGCTGAGGGCCACCGGCCGGTGGCCACTTTCACGAGGGGGCTAATGACGAGGACGCAGCTCGCTTGGGGGCTTGTGGTCTGTGGCGTACTCGCCCTCAACTTCGTCAGAGGTTGGCCGCTCGCAGTAATCGGCGACGTTTTACTCGTGGCGGGTGTCGGGCTGCTGGCCTCCGTGAAGCGAAGGCACGTGGATTCTTAGGAAGAAGCATTCCGAAGCGTGCGATCCCGTTGTCACACCCGTGGACACCTTCGGTCGGTCGCCTGCGTCCAGGCCCGTAGCTCTTAGGAGGGCGCGTTCATGGCACGTGCCGGTCGGCTCCTTTCTGGCTGGGGTGTTCGTGCTCGGCACGGCCTGCGGCGGAAACCCCGCCCCCAATAACGACTCCCGACCGCGGGACGCGGCCAGTTCGGCAGGGGAGTACGGGTGTGCGCGGGAGAATGCGGGCTCCGGTTCGCTGCCGGCCACGAACAATCGGCTCACGCGTATGCGGAACTGAACGAAGTGAAGAACAAGGCCACATCGGCTTGGTTTGCAGCGCCAAGCCCTTCTTTACCGCAGCAGGCCGGACAACCGCCAGAACATCTGAGATGAGGTGGGACAATTTCACCCGATCTAACCTCAATTCCATCCGTCCGGATTCAATCTTTGAGATGTCAAGAATGTCGTCGATGATGCTTAGCAGCGCTTGCGCCGAACGCTGGATGGTTTCCGTGAACTCCTTTTGATCCGGGTCCAAACGAGTGCCTAGTAGCAGGGTGGTCATCCCTATCACTCCGTTCATCGGCGTTCGGATCTCGTGGCTCATATTCGCGAGAAACTGCGATTTAAGTGTCTTTGCCGGCGTTCTGTTTCCAGTCGATCTACGTACAGCTTGTAGGTTCGGTGCAACGCAAAAATCACTGGCGCGATCAACAGCCACGTTTGCCATCCAATCGATCGGCTCCAGACCCCAAGTAAGGACACGATGGACGCGCTGACGAGATAAAACGGAAACGACCACAAATAGCATTCGCGCCATACCGTAAACACGTTCTTTCGGCTGGTAAGGGCAACTACAATAGCCACCGATCCGCTATTAGCGATGAAATAGGCGGCGGAAGCCAAGGCTAAGGTGATCGGCTCGGTCAACCCAGGAAAAAACCGATGCGACGCCGTGTAAGCGCCGCGCACAGGCCTACGGAGACCGCCGTGCTGAAAAGATTGAAGAGAATCTTTATCGCGTCGCGCTTCTCCTGCGTTTTCCACAGGTACTGGACAACGACCGATAGGCACCCGATCGTCACCGTCTCAACAGCGTCATATTGGTGACGCTGATCAGGATGAAGATGAAGTTCACAGTAACGTGCCCCGTATCGAGGGCAAGGTGATCTTGATCCCCGAACTGACGAGCGCGACCAGTAGGTAAGGCAAGAATCGTAGCGGGTCGCCGAAGTGCGAGTACAGGGAGGAGCTCGCGACTACCGCCATGCCAAAAGCGAAGACGAGACCTATATATATCTTGGCGATCGTGGACACTCTGGTAAGCTCTTCGGTCTGTATGCCGCTTTTTTTAAGGAAATATTGACTTGCTTGCGCAACATTTTGACCTCACGCGCCGGTTGAAAGATAATTGCCATAACGAGGATTACAGTCAATGAAACGCAGAGGCTTCGTCAAAGTGCTCGCCGCAGCTCCGGCTGTGCCGGCCTTATTCGCCCAGCAGATCGCGCCTAATGCCCAGCCGCCGCCACCTGAGCTGTGACCCCGCCCCAGCCGTCCGGCGGAGACGCCCAAACTTGAATTAGGGATTCCCGACGATGTCGCGCGATATGCAGCCGCGATTCTTCACGCGCGCCTCAGTTCGCCGCTCTTCGGAAAGTTGAGCTGAGATCCTGATGCCGCGTATCGGCGATGCGCCGGGAGCAATCGATGCCGGCGCCCCGAGTTCCTGGACTCCTCATTCCGAGTCTCCCGAAAGATCGGCAGGCGTTGTATCGCGCTGGCCTGGACGCTCTGAACGACGAAACAAGGAAGCGATTCAACAAGACTTTGCCGAGGTGGATGCGCCGCAGGCGCGGGAATTGCTGGAGCCTCTCCGCGGGCAGTGGACGTACGATCCTCCGGCCGATCCGCTCGCCCGATTCCTGCGGGCGGCCAAGCAGGATGTCCGAACCGCCACCGTGAATTCGCGCGAGTACACGGCCGCGGCGGCCAGCGGAGGCGGCCGGCGGGGATCGGGTGTAGGTCTCTACTGGTATCCGCTCGACTAAGGAACGATTCATGGCTGCGCAAACTTACGACGTTCTCATCATCGGATCCGGCGCTTCCGGCGGCATGGCCGCATATACACTCGCGCAAGAAAGGCGTGAAGTGCCTGATGCTCGAAGCCGGGCCGCGGTCGACTTCAATCGGAACCGCGGGCTCAAGCCGGTCTACGAACTTCCATACCGCGGATTTGGCAAGCCGGGCGGCTGTCGCATGTATTTCAGGCGAACGAGTTCAACGCGAACCAGTGGGTGGACGAAACCGAAGTCCCGTACACGCACGATCCCAAAGAACCCTATAACTGGGTTCGGGTCCGCATGATGGCGGCAAATCGACTTTCTGGGCGCGCATGTCGTTTCGCCTCAGCGATTACGAATTCAAAGGCAAAGGACATCGACGGCTTCGGGGAAAACTGGCCGATCACTACTCCGAACTCGCGCCATTCTACGACCGAGTCGAGCCGATTTTCCGCGTGTCGGGCCGAAAGGAAGGCTTGCATCAGCTTCCGGATGGCGTGTTCGTCGAGGATAGCTCTCCCGATCAGTGGCGACGAAGCGTCATTGCCGCGGCGGGCAAGCCACGGCATGACGGTCACAAAGATTCGTCGCGCGCTTGGCGACGGGCAATTCGCGAGCTCGCTCAATCTCTGCTGCCGGCGGTGGAAACAGGGAATCTCACCATCGTTCCAATGCGGTGGTCCGCGAATTGACTGTCGATAAGAACACCGGTCTGGTGAACGGCGCGCACTTCGTTGACCGCCGGTCGGGGCGCGAAATGCACGCGAAGGCCCGAGCGGTGTAGTTGTCGGCGCATCGTGTCTCGAAAGCACGCGGCTCTTGCTCAATTCGAAGATCGCAAATTCCAGCGGCGCGCTCGGACACTACCTGCACGATCAGTTTTATATTTCGAATAGCGTGGTGGCGGTGGTTCCCGAAGCGCGCGACGGGAAAGGCGCCGCGAGGACTCGTGGGCGGCGGCGGGTACATCCCGCGATACCGAAACCTGAAAGGCGGACCAAAGAGCACGCAATTTCATCCGCGGATACGCGTTCGATTTCAACACGGGCGGCACGCCCGATCCGCGCTACTTCCCGTCGTGGGGCGAGGAACTACAGAAAGACCTGGACAGTTGCCGGGCGCCGGCTTCTCGGCGACAGCGATGGGCGAAGTGCTGCCTCGTTTCGAGAACCACGTCCGCATCGACAGAGAAAGTCGATGCGTGGGGAATTCCGGTGCTGCACTTCCAGTGCCGCTACTCGGACAACGAGTTCAACATGGCGAAGGATGCGGTGGAGACGTTCGGCGAGGTCTGCCGTCAGGCGGGATTCGAGGTGCTGCATCGAAACGATCAAGATGTTCCCGCCCGGACACAGCATCCATGAACTAGGCACATGCCGGATGGGCGACAACCCGAAGACGAGCGTGCTGAACAAGTGGAACCAAAGCCACGACATCAAGAATCTGTTTGTTGTGGACGGGAGCAGCTTTGTCACCGGCGGCAGTCAGAATCCGACAATGACCATCCTCGCGCTGTCGATGCGCGCGTCCGAATATCTCGCGGACAGGCTGGCGAAGCGTGATCTTTAGGGCGTCTCTGCTGCTGATCTGCGTGGCGTCCGTGCTGGGCGCAGGCGCCCGCTGCAGCCGGTTCCGTTCAGCCACAAGCAGCACGCGGGTACGTTGAAGCTGAAGTGCAACATGTGCCATCCGAATCGGGACCCCGGAGAGATCATGGGCATCGCCGCGGCATCCGTGTGCATGCAGTGTCACTCGGCGGTCAAGACGGACAGCCCTGCAATTCAAAAGGTCGCCGAGGCTGCTAAGAACGCGAAGACCATCCGGTGGCGCGCGTGTTTATGAGATTCCGAGCTATGTCTTCTTTAGCCATCGGACGCATCTAAGCGCGGGTAATACCTGCGAAGACTGTCATGGCGCGGTCGCCGAACGCGAGGCGCTATCGCGCGAAGCTGACATCTCCATGACAGGCTGCATGACTTGCCACACGATGAAGAAGGCCAGCAACGATTGCACCACTTGTCACGATCAGCGTAATTGAGTGCGGCCGCCGTTCCAGGTCTGCGGCTTCGGAGTGTCGGCGCGGCCAATAGCCGTTGGGGTCTTCTTTCCACTCCGTGCCGCACATGCGCGAGATCACCTTCCACTCGGCCGCGCCAAGGTTGAGGTCCGGATGGAAGATGAACCGCTTCAAGCCGGCGCGATGCGAAGCCGCTAAGATGCGCTCCAGATCGTGGGCCGGCATCGGATCTCCGGCATGCGGGTTGCGTCCCGTAGATACCCAGGCGATCACTTTATCCGGATTTCCCGTCGCATCCAGCGCCCGTTTGGTTTCCGAAAACACCACTTTGTCGAAGAACTCGTCAGGAAAGCCTTTCTTCAGATCGTAAAGCTTATGGACTCCCGGGAACTCCAGTCCGAACAGGAGCTTCACCACCGCAAAACTATCTTCTTCGGTCAACTCCGGATTCCATTCCCGAATTGTTGCGACCCAGCGGCCCACCGTACCGTACATGCCGTCGAACCCGCGGTTCCAGTAATAATGCTTGGGAAAGATGTAATCGAAAAACGAGTGCGTCTTCTCGTAGTCCTGTGTCGTGAGCACCGAGAACGCGGCGGATCTCGGAATCGTGCCCAGCTTGGGGTGCCGGCTTAGGCCATCCCATTGTTTCCGGATTGCGCCCATTTTACGCAGAGTCGTTTCCTGGCGCATTCGAAGCCAGTAGAGCGCATCCTCATTTAGATCGAATAGCGATAGTCCGCCCAGCATGCCGCCCGGGCTGTGAAACCTTACCTTGGCGGGAGTCAGTTGATGGAATCGCGTGCGCAGGTGATTCATGCCGCGTTCCATGCGCGCGTACATCGAAGCCGAGGTGAGTGTAGAGCGAACGTTCCCCGGGCCGAATCTCGAATAGCTCGCCGCCATGGTGAAAGGCCAGTTCGTAATGATGCTCGCCCGCCCCGTCGATGATCACGCCGTCGGCTTGGGGAAGAGCGCGCAGCGTATCTTCGACACCGGCCGCCAGTGAGAGCGCACCGAACGGATCCTGCTCAAATGACTTGCTGCGTCCGTAGTGTCCCGGCCCAAACAACATCAACTCCCACTTACGTTTTTTGACCGAGTTCAGAAGACCCTGCAACTGCTTCTCTTTTGCAGGATCGAGGCGAACGTTCTGGGGCGGATCCACTCCGAATTTTTGATAGATCGCCGGATCCGGAGCAAATGTCTGGATCTTGGCGCCAGAGCGCGCGTATGTGAAATCGAAGCTTGGCGGGCCATCCCAGAACCGCAGCGGGCCAATGACAATGCCGCGGACACCTCCGCTTTCCCATGCGTCCAGAGTCCGCTCGTAATCCGTCAACCACTGCTCGAGAGGGTAGATCATGTACATCCACGCCACCAGCCGGGATGCAGGCGGATCGGGGGCCGCGACCGCGGATGCGGCTCCGGCCAGCGTCTGGAGCAGGGTACGGCGGTAAATCTTCATCATCGACACCTCACCATAAGAGTTTGATACCTAGCTGGACGGTTCGCATTGGACCTTCGAGCGAGCGTATCTCGCCCATGCGCGGCGCGTCCGGCGTGACAGAATTCACACTGGTGAACCCGACGGATGCCGGGTTTCCAAAATACGGCGTGTTCAGCGCGTTGAATGCCTCGAGTCGCAGTTGTAGTTTGGCCGTCTCGAGGTTGGCAGCGCGAAGTTTTTGAACAAAGACAAATCGGTGTTCTTCTGCCACGGCCCATTCAAAATGCCGACGCCTGCGCTTCCGTAATGGCAGAGATCCTGGCGAGACGGGATGTTGCACGTTACGCGCTGGAATGCGCTGGGATCGAACCATAACTTGCGGGTGGGGTCATCCAGCCGGCCATCGGCGATACGGTCCGGGCGCACGCTTGTGAATCCGCCCGTATTCAAGTCATCGCCCTGCGTAATGGTCAATGGAAAGCCGGATCGAAATGCCAGTATTCCGTTTACCTGCCAGCCGCCGAGCACAGAGCCCGCGATGCTCTTGGAATTGCGCAGCCAAGGCAGTTCATACACAAAATTGGCGACGGTCACATGACGGCGATCGAAGCGAGAGGCCCGCGACCTTCCCGGTAATTACGAGGATTCTGCACCGGCACGCCGTCCTGGCTGCCGCTGCTTTCGCCGTCGGCTTTGCTGAACACGTAGTAAATGCCATACGCCAATCCATGGGAGTATCGCTTATCGAGCGAAATCGTAATGCCATGGTAAAAGCTGTTCAGGCCATTGACGATCGCCTGCAAGTGTCCAACCTGCCGTATCTCAACTTGTGGACGTAGCGGGTCATGGAAAAACTGCACCGGACGATTCTGCTGGAAGTTAGTATTCGACGAGGGCGGCGCGGTGTTCCAGTTCTGGATAATTCCCGAAAGGTGCATCGATCTGCTACCCACATATCCGATTGTTAGAGCCGTACCGAGCGGGAGTTCCTTCTGCAGGTCGAAGCTCCATGTCCAATGGTTATGGTTGCGTCTGTCTTTCTCGACGTACCACAGGTTCTCCGGATTGACACCTGCCGCGCCGGAGAATAGACCCGAGCCCAACTCTAGCGGTGTCGTCCCGGGCGAACCGTCGAGTAGCAAGAGCGAACGTCTGCCCGGCAGCCGTAACCGGTACCTGCTGCGCCGAATCCGTCACCTGGTTGAATTGCTGACTCCCCGAATACGGCGGCATCAAATTGAGAATCGTGAAATTGTTGAAGTGCGGCGTGCTGGCATACCAGCCAGCCGCCTGATCGCAAAACCCAGCCATTCGCTGGACGCCAAGACCAGTCCGATTCGCGGCATCATTAGCTTCTCGTTGTAGTTCCACAACGGCGTCGCGGCTGCCTCGCCCAGTTCCGCTGGATAAAGAGTCGGCAGAACTTGCCCCGTCGACGTCTTGAAGGTACGGTCAAAGTCAAACGATCCCAGAATCCGCCGGCATCGTATGGAGCGCCGAAGTGGTCATAACGCATACCGATGTTCGCCGTCAGCGTGCGCGTGATCTTCCAGTCGTCGAGCACATAAAGGCTGAACATATTTGATCGCGGCTGCGTCAACGGAAACCCTTCCGGTGTCTCCGCGAAATTGGGATAGCCGAGCAGCAGCGACGCGAACGCATGGCCCGACTCAGGAAGCCTGAAGCCAATTCGTCCGCCCGGATAATTGGCCGCAAACCGGTTCATTCCGTGGCGCCGGTACTCAAACCCTGTCTTGATGCCATGCGGCCCTTTTGAATCGTGACGTGATTGGAGAAGTTGTAAACCCGGATGTCGTCTATCCCGCCGCCGTACGCGTCACCGAACTGCGTTCCAAGCCCCTCAATCAAAGGGATCCGAGCTTCCAGAGGTGTCAGGTCGCGCTTGCCTGTGGGCGAGTCCACTTGGAAGATTCCAAGGCCCAATCCGTTCTGATCAAAACCAGTTACCGCGCGACGCTCGAGAGCTGAAAATTGTGTGTCGAGAAGTCCGAAGCGAGTTTCGTTTAAAACGGTCGGCGAAAAGATGTGAATCCACTGCGAAGCGAAGCTGAAATGGCTTATTGCCGAAATTAACCCGAAGTTTTGATTGATGGTCGGATTGTCCCAGCTCTGCTTGTCCCAAGCCAGCCTGAACGAACGCGCGGTCCTTATCGCTGAAGTTGTGATCGGCGCGCACGAACCAGGCATTCTGTTCAACCGGAATACGAAGCGCGCTGCGGTTGGTAAAGTCGAGTGGATCACGCGTTGAAACGCTGCGCGGGAAAGTAAGGCAGCAGGTTCTTTGCTCCGGCGCTGATCCTGTTCAGGCGGGATCACGTTGCCGGGAAAGGGAGTTCCGGTTTGCGGATCGTAAATGACGATCGGCTGCCGGATTAATTTCCCAGCGGCGTCAACCGGGTTCAACAACTGCGAGAAGTCACCGGTCGCATTGCCGCCGAGGGAAACCAGCCTGTCGCGACCGACTCGCTCAACTCACGCCGACCTTCGTAATTAAAGGACCAGAATGTCCGGTTGCGGCCGTTGTAACCCGGCAGAAGCACCGGACCACCCAGAAACGTTCCGAACTGATGCCGACGAAACGCGTTTTTATTTTTCCGCGTCTCGCCTGGCGCGAGCTCGAAATTTAGAAAATAGTCCTCTGCGTCGAGCGCACTGTTCCGATGAAATTCAAAAACGGTCCCGTGAAATGCATTTGTTCCGGATTTCATAGCGATCTGCACTTGGGCTCCGCCGCCGAGCCCATACTCGGCCGAATAAGCGGCAGTCTGCACGCGGAACTCGGCGATGGCGTCCAGCGAGGGCGTCAACGTCATCGTGTTGTAGCGCGGCTCCTTCACGTCGATACCGTCAAGCGTCAACGACTGGGTCTGATCGGTCTGCCCATGCGCCACAAGCGAGACCGCGGTGCCGCTTGGCGATGTTCTCCCTGTCGATCCAGTGGTGCGGCCCATGCGCGTACCAAAGGTTACCCCGGGAACCATCACTGCGAGATGTCCGACGTTGCGATACGCGACCGGCACCTCTACGATACGCTTGCTCTCAATGCTCTGGCCGACCGCCGCATCTTCCGTATTCAACAGACGCGCTTCCGCCGTAACTTCAACCCGTTGCGATATTTCGCCAACTTCAAGCACCACGTCCACGCGCGCGCGCTGCTGCAACTGCACGTTGATACCATTCACCGCTGTCGCCTTGAAGCCCGGAGATTCCACATTGACGCTATATTGCCCGGGCTCGATTAACGGGAAGGAATAAAGCCCTTCCGCGATTGCGTCCTCGCGCGGCGAGACTCGCCTGTCTCGATTCGCTTGAGCGTAACGCCGGCTCCCGCGATAGAGGCTCCCGAGGAGTCATACACGACGCCAACCACCTCGGTGGATGTGGTCTGCGCCATTAGCGAAGCGGCAGAATAATGAGGGATACAATTCATAGACTTTGCATCATTGTGTTCTCTTTCTTCGAGTTCGCCAGATAAGCTCGTGTGGCTAAATGTATACGAGTTGCATACAGATATCAACTTTGAATTCGCCCTAACCGCAATTGGTGCCGTCGTCACACGGGAGTCATGTCCAGCCTTGCACGTGATTGCCGTGTCGCAGCTCGAAGCTTGTTCAGGAGTCCGGAGTTTTCAGCTATTGCGGTGTTGACGTTCGCGCTCGGCATCGGGGCCAACACTGCCATCTTTAGCGTCGTAAATTCCGTGCTGGTAAAGCCGCTCGGATACGTGGATCCCGATCGGTTGGTAATCCCGGAGCGTATCGGACCGGTCCAGTCGAGCCGGCTACCTTTCTCGATTGGAAGCAGCAGTCGTCGAGCTTTGAGCAGATGGCGGCGGCGCAGGCCTGGGCGGGAGCTTGCGCGGAACTGGCCGGCCGGAGCCTTTGGTGGGTCTGCGAGTCACGGAGAATCTGTTCTCGATGCTCGGAGTGCCATCGCTCAAGGGTCGTACATTTGCAAAAGATGATGACCAGGATGTGGTCGTGATCGCATACTCGCTTTGGCAGCGCAGCTTTGGGGGAGCCGCGGATGTGCTCGGACGAAAAATCGAAATCGACGGCGCGGGCTATACCGTTATCGGAATAATGCCGGAGAGCTTCCGGTTTGCGCCCGTGTGGGTTACGGCTGCCGAGATATGGTCGCCTCTTACGCTGAGCGATCGAAAAACCGATCGTACGGGAGCAACGCTCCGTGTATTTGCACGCTTAAAGCCCGGCGTTTCGGTACCGCACGCGCAGGCCGAGCTCTCGACGATATGGAACGGCTCGCCCAGCAGTATCCCGATTCGAGCGCGAAGCTCGGTGTGACCGTTGTGGGCTTACGGGAACGCGTTATCGGAGACGTTCGTAAAATGCTTCTCGTGTTGTTAGGAACGGTCGGCTTCGTGCTCTTGATCGCATGCGCCAACATCGCCAATCTGTTGCTGGCGCGAGCGTCGGGCCGAAGTCGTGAGATCGCGGTTCGCCTGGCGCTTGGCGCGACACGATGGCAGCTCATGAAGCAGGCAATAACGGAGAGTGGACTTCTCGCTATGGGTGGCGGCGTCATTGGTCTTGCGCTAGCGTACGTCCTTGTGACTATGTTGAACGCAGTTCTGCCGCCCGGATCCATGCCGCGCCAGAGTGAATGGGCGTTGACATCCGCGCGCTACTCTTCACCGGAGTGTTATCGATTGCGACAGGAATGCTGTCGGGACTTCTCCCGGCCTGGCGGTTCTCTCGCGCGGACGTGAACGACAGTTTGAAGGAAGGGGGACGAAGCGGAACGGCAGGCCGGCAGTCTCATCGCACGCGAACGGCACTTGTGATTTCTGAGACGGCGCTGGCATTCGTGCTGCTGATCGGCGCGGGCCTTATGCTGCGGAGCTTCGCTCGCCTCTTATCGGTTGACCCCGGTTTCGATCCTGCCAATCTTTTGACCCTGCAGGTCTCGGTGTCGGGAACAAAACAAGCCGATCCGGCGCGGCGCGAACTCTATTATCGCGAGCTCAATGAGCGCATTGCGGCCGTGCCCGGAGTCAAGTCCGTAAGCGCCGTTAATCATGCGCCGATCACAGGGGACGTCTGGGGAACACGATTCCGATCGCGGGGCGACCCGAGCCTCAGCCGGGGGAATGGCCCACGGCGGTTTACCGCGTCTCCTGGCCGGGTTACTTTCGCACGATGCGACGCCCGTTCTACGCGGCCGCGAATTCACGACCGATGACAATCTGCAGTCCCAGCGAGTGCTGGTCATCAACGAGGCCGCGGCCAAGCGCTACTGGCCTCACGAGGATGCACTTGGTAAGCAGGTTATCGCCTCCGGCGAACCTTGGATTGTAGTAGGGATCGTTCGCAATGTGAAACAGCAGGACTGGCAAAGCATACCACGCGAGGAGATCTATTTCCCGCTCCTGCAAAGCCGGGAGTATCTGCAACGCGATGCGCGCCACTACGAGTTCATCAGCCTTGTAATTCGCGTCGACCGCGATCCGGCGGGGCGGGCTGTTGATGTTCGGCATGCAATTGAATCGATCGACTCGAATGTGCTCGTGTCGAACATGGTTACGATGGAACGCGCGGTGGCAAACAGCCTCTGGCGACAACGGCTTTCGCTACTTCTGCTCGGCGCCTTCGGGATGCTCGCGCTGGCCCTTGCGGTCTCCGGCATCTATGGAGTGGTCTCGCACGCCGTATCGCAGCGCACTCAGGAGATCGGGATACGCATGGCGCTCGGCGCGGCTCGCCGGGATGTGCTGATCCATTCGATCGGGCAGGCGCTCGCGCCGGTAGTTATCGGCGTCACGGCCGGCGCCGCCCTTTCGTTCGCACTGACGCGTCTGATGATCACGATGCTCTATGGGGTCGAGGCGACCGATCGCATTACGTTCCTGAGTGTGACGGCGCTCATGTGCACATCGGCCCTGTTCGCAGCATTCTGGCCGGCGTTGCGCGCGGCGCGTGTCGATCCTATGGTGGCCTTACGGCACGATTGAAATCTCGTAGTACAGATCGTGCGCCGGGACTCTATCGGCCAACGCTGCGGGGACTGGCTTGTCCAGCCGGAGCACGCGTCCCTTCGTCTTCTCATCCAGGCGCTTTTCCAGCGTATCGAGTGGAATTCGACCCCATCCCTTCTTCACCGCCATGGCGTGATCGACAGGAATCAGGGCAACTTCGAGTTCGTCCATCTGCTCGAGTCCCTTTTCCTGCAGAGTCGCATTGTGGCTCCCGTGATGTCCGGCCTTGTACAGGACGGTTCGCCGCAGCAGATCTGGTCCGGTGACTTCCTTGCCATCGATCTGCCACTTCAGGTCCTGCCACGACAGCCAGTTGCCCACTTGCGCGTCTGCGGCGAACAGCAGGACGCGGCCATCTTCCAGCTCCATGGCAAGCACCAGGCTCGTGTTGTTCGTTGCGCTGTCGAGCTGAAGTGCCAGATTCGTCGAGGAATCCAGCCAGTCGGAATCGATGCGCCGCCAGGATTGATCACCTGGATCTCCGCCCCAATAATTAGCTTGAAAGAACGCCATCTGCCGGCCTGCTTCAGCGGTATCTGGACGATGGGTCGAATGGAGCATTCACATCGATATCGGGCGCCGTGGGCGCAATTGTGTCCAAATGCAGTTTGCTGATCCCATATGTTTCCGGGTTGGCTTTCGATGGATTGAAGCGCTTGATCTGCTTCTCATCTGCGGCGGCCCGAGAATATAAATTTCGCTCTGACTCCATCGAAGCTCACGGGCTTATCTTCCGGCCGGCAAAAGCGCACGTTTGCGGACAAGCCTTTCACTACATTTAGCGCTTCTCCTGTTGTGCCCTGACCGGATGCGCCGAAAAACTCAAGAAACTCATCTACACCGGCATCGGCTGCTCCGCTCAACCGCATCCGCGCAGCCGCCGACGTCAGCGCAATGCGCAGCGCCTGATTCTCTTTGCGAAGATTATTCGCAAGCGCATCGTTAGGATCTTCCGTCCATGGGAGCCAGGCATTGTCTATCTGGAATTTACCGAAGAGCTCAGCGCCTGAATCAATGATGCGACCAATGTTCATGTGTGGCCAGCAGGAGATCGATCTTGCCGCCCGTTGTGGCATGAATGTCCTGGACAACATCTTTCATTTTTAGATCCTGCGTCGGGCGTCCCAAAATAACGGCGGATCGATCAACACGTAGAACGTGTTGCCGTTATAGCGAGGCAGTGAGATCAGAAAGCAGTCTCCCAGGCCTTGCCGGTACAAGCAATACGAAAATCTAACCAGTAAATAATGACAATATTACGAATTGCTTGTAATCGGCAAGGCCTGGGTGACTGCTTTCTCATCTCGCTGCCTCGCTGTAACGGCGGCACGTTCTACGTGTTGATCGATTGCGGGGTTATTCTCGGAACACCCGAATGCGGCTGAAAAAATGAAAGATGTTGTCCAGGACATTCATGCCACAACGGGCGGCAAGATCGATCTCCTGCTGGCCACCCATGAACATTGGGATCACCTTTCCGGATTCATTCAGGCGCGTGAGCTCTTCGGTAAATTCCAGATAGACAATGTCTGGCTCCCATGGACGCGAGATCCAAACGATGCGCTTGCGAATAGTCTTCGCAAAGAGAATCAGGCGCTACGCGTTGCTATTGACGTCAGCGGCTACGCGGATGCGGTTCAGTGGAGCAGGCAATGCCGGTGTAGACGAGTTTCTTGAGTTCTTCGGCGCATCCGGTCAGGGCACAACAGGAGAAGCGCTAAATGTGGTGAAAGCCTTGTCCGCAAACGTGCGCTTTTGCCGGCCGGAACATAAGCCCGCGACTTTTGATGGCGTCAAAGCGAAGTTCTATATTCTCGGTCCGCCGCACGATGAGAAGCAGATCAAGCGCTTCAATCCATCGAAAGCCAACCCGGAAACATATGGGATCAGCAAGCTGCATCTAGACACAATCGCGCCCACGACGCCCGATATCGATGTGAATGCCCCATTCGACCCTATCGTCCAGATACCGCTCGAAGCAGGCCGGCAGATGCCGTTCTTTCAGGCTCATTATTGGGGCGGAGATCCAGGTGATCAATCCTGGCGGCGCATCGATTCCGCCTGGCTGGACTCCACGGCCAACCTGGCATTTCAGCTCGACAGCGCAACGAACAACACGAGCCTGGTGCTTGCGATCGAACTCGAAGAAGGCCGCGTGCTGTTGTTCGCCGCAGATGCGCAAGTCGGCAACTGGTTATCGTGGCAGGACCTCAAGTGGCAGATCGATGGCAAGGAAGTCACCGCACCAGATCTGCTGCGGCGAACTAATCTGTACAAGGCCGGACATCACGGGAGCCACAATGCGACTCTGCAGGAAAAGGCTCCAGCAGATGGACAGACTAGAAGTTGCCCTGATACCTGTCAGATCACGCCGTGGCGGTAAAGAAGGGCTGGGGCCGAATACCACTCGATACACTGGAAAAGCGCCTCGACGAGAAGACGAAGGGGCGCGCGCTCCGGCTGGACAAGCCAGTCCCCGCAGCGTGGCCGGCAGGTCCCGGCCCACGATCTGTACTACGAGATATCAATCGTGCCGTAAGGCAACCATAGGATCGACACGCGCCGCCCGCAACGCCGGCCAGAATGCTGCGAACAGGGCCGATGCGCACATGAGCGCCGTCACACTCAGGAACGTAATGCGATCGGTCGCCTCGACCCCATAGAGCATAGTGATCATCAGACGCGTCAGTGCGAACGAAAGAGCGGCCCAGCCGTAACGCCGACAATACAGGCGCGAGCGCCTGCTCGATGAAAGGGTCAGCACATCCCTGCGGCCGCGCCGAGCGCCATGCGGATCCCGATTTCCTGCAGTGCGCTGCGATACGGCAGTGCGAGACCACTCCATAGATTCCGGAGACCGCAAGGACCAGCGCAAGCATCCCGAAGGCGCCGAGCAGGAGAACCGAAAGCCGTTGCCGCCACAGACTGTTTGCGACTGCTCGATCCATCGTAATAATGTTGGAGACAAGCACGTTCGAGTCGATCGATTCAATTGCATGACGAACATCAACAGCCCGCCCCGCCGGATCCCGGTCGACGCGAACCACCAGGCTGATGAACTCGTAGTGGCGCGCATCGCGCTGCAGATACTCCCGGCTTTGCAGTAGCGGGAAATAGATCTCCTCGCGTGGAATGCTTTGCCAGTCCTGCTGTTTCACGTTGCGAACGATCCCTACGATAGTCCAGGGTTTGCCGGAGGCGATAACCTGCTTACCAAGATCGCATCCTCGTGAGGCCAGTATCGATTGGCCGCGGCCTCGTTGATGACCAGCACTCGCAGTGACTGCAGATTGTCATCGGTCGTGAATTCGCGGCCCCGTAAAACCGGCGCGCGCATCGTGCGAAAGTAACCCGGCCAGGAGACGCGGTAAACGCCGTGGGCCATTCTCCCGGCAGAGGCTCGGGTCGCCCCGCGATTCGGAACCGTGTGCCCCAGACATCCCCGGTGATCGGCGCATGATTAACGGCGCTTACCGACTTGACCCCGGGCACGGCAGAAATGCGTTCATTGAGCTCACGATAATAGAGTTCGCGCCGCGCCGGGTCGGCTTTTTCGTTCCGATACCGAGACTGCAGGGTCAAAAGGTTGGCAGGATCGAAACCCGGGTCAATGGATAAGAGGCGAGCGAAGCTACGCAGCATAAGGCCCGGCGCCGATCAGCAGCACAAATGCCAGCGCCGTTTCAGAAACCACAAGAGCGTTCGCGTGGATGCGCTGCGCGCCCCGCCGTTCCGCTTCGCCCTCCTTCCTTCAGACTCTCGTTACGTCCCCGCGAGAGCACCGCCAGGCCGGCGAGAAGTCCGGATAGCATCCCTGTCACAATCGATAACACTCCTGTGAAGAGTAACGCGCGGATGTCAACGCCCACTTCACTCTGGCGCGGCATTGATCCGGAGGGAAGAACTGCGTTCAATATAATCACAAGCGACGTACGCTAGCGCAAGACCAATGGCGCCGCCGCCCGAGGCGAGAAATCCACTCTCCGTTATTGCCTGCTTCATGAGCTGCCATCGCGTGCGCCAAGCGCAAGGCGAACCGCGATCTCACGACTTCACCGGACGCCGGCGCGAGAAACAGATTGGCGATGTTGGCGCATGCGATCAAAAGCACGAAGCTGACCGTTCCTAACAACACGAGGAGCATCTTACGAATGTCTCCGACAACCCGCTCCCGTAAGCCGACAACGGCCACAGCGAGCTTCGCGCTTCAATCTGGGATACCGCTGGGCGAGCTGCTCCATAATCGTCGAGAGCTCGGCCTGCGCGTGCGGTACCGAAATGCCGGGCTTTAAGCGTGCAAAAACACGAAGGGTCGCTCCCGTACGATCGGCCTTGCGCTCGCCTAGCGTAAGAGGCGACCAGATTTCGGCAGCAGTAACCCATACCGGCGAAAACCAAAAGTTTTCCGGCATTATCCCGATAACGGTATAGCCTGCGCCATCGATCTCATTTTTCGTCCGAGCACATCCGCGGCGCCCCCAAAGCTGCGCTGCCAAAGCGAGTATGCAATCACGACCACGTCCCGGTCATCATCTTGTGCAAATGTACGACCCTTGATCGGCGGCACTCCGAGCATCGAGAACAGATTCGCCGTGACGCGTAGACCCACGGAGGCTCAGGCCGACCGGTTCCGCGCAAGCTCCCGCCCCAGGCCTGCGCCGCCGCCATCTGCTCAAAGCTCGCCGACTGCTGCTTCCAATCGAGAAAGGTAGCGGCGCGACTGGACCGAGTCCCATATGTTCCGCGATTACGAGCCGATCGGAATCTGCTATCCGGCGGCTTAAGCAGAACGGAATTAACAACACTAAAAATAGCGGTGTTGCTCCCATTCCGAGCGCAAACGTAAAGACTGCAATAGTTGAAAACCCCGGACTCCTCAACAGCTTTGAACTGCGATGCGGCAATCACTTGCAAGGCTGGACATGACTCACGTTTGACGATCGTGCAGCAATAGCGGTTAGGGTCGAATTCGAAGTTGATCTCTGTATCCAACTCGTATACATTTATCCACACGAGCATATCTGGCTGAACTGGGAGAGAAAGAGAACACAATGATGCAAAAGTCCACCGAATCAAATTGCACATTATGCTGCCGTTTCTGCTAATTGCGCAGACCACATCCACCGAGGTGGTCGGAGCCGTGTATGACTCCTCAGGAGCCTCCATTGCGGGGAGCCGGCGTTACGCTCAAGCGAATTGAAAGAGGGCGAGACTCGCTGGGCGAGGGAGATGATTTTCGAAGGGCTGTATTCCTTCCCGTTAATCGAGCCGGGGCAATACAGCGTCAATGTGGAATCACCGGGCTTCAAGGCCACCGCGGTGAATGGAGTCAATGTGCAGCTCCAGCAGCGCGCGCGTGTGGACGTGGTGCTTGAAGTCGGCGAAACGTCACAACGCGTCGAGGTTACGGCGGAAGCGCGCCTGTTAAACACGGAAGACGCGGCGGTCGGCCAGAGCATTGAGAGCAAACGGATCGTAGAGGTGCCGGTCGCGTATCGCAACGTCGGACACCTTGCCGTGATGGTGCCGGGCGCCGGTGACTTTCGGTACGCGCATGGGACGCACCACTGGATCGACAGGGAGAACATCGCCAAGCGGCACCGCGGTCTCGCTCGTGGCTCACGGGCAAACCGATCAGACTCAGTCGCTGACACTGGACGGATCGACGTCAAAGAGCCGCGCTACAACACAATGACGTTAACGCCCTCCCTGGATGCAATAGCTGAGTTCCGGGGACAGACCGCGGCCTATTCGGCCGAATATGGGCTCGGCGGAGGTGCCCAGGTACAGATCGCGATGAAGTCGGGAACAAACGCATTTCATGGAACCGTCGTACGAGTTTCATCGCAACAGCGCCCTCGATGCAGAAGATTATTTTCTAATTTCGAGCTCGCGCCAGGCGAGACGCGGAAAAACAAGAACGCGTTGCGGCGCCATCAGTTCGGGACTTTCCTGGGTGGTCCGGTATTGCTGCCAGGTTACAACGGCCGCAACCGGACATTCTGGTCGTTCAACTACGAAGGCCGGCGAGAGATGAGCGAATCGGTCGCGACAGGATGGTTTCCATCTGCTGCAATGCGTCCGGGGATTTCTCCCAACTCCTAAATCCCGTCGACACCGCGGGAAATTAGTCCGCCAGCCGATTGTCATTTACGACCCGCAGACCGGATCTCCGTTTCCAGATAATTTAATCCCTCCAGAACAGAATCAGTGCAGGGGCGAAGAACCTGTTGCATTATTTTCCTCCGAAGCGGTTCAACAGCGCGATCCGCTCGACTTTTACGAATCGCAGTGCGCTCCGCATCCCGGCGTACAGAACGCCTGGTTCGTACGCGGTGATCATAATTTCAGCGAAAGGATCGCGCATTTGTCCGTCTGGCCTGGGACAAGCAGGGCTGAGACACCCGAAAATCAATCCCAACTTTGGGTTAGCGTTCAAATAAGCCATTTAGCTTTGCTTCGCAGTGGATTCACATCTTTTCGCCCGCCGTCCTGAATGAAACTCGGTTCGGGTTCCTGGACACGCAGTTTTCCGCGCTTGAACGCCGCGCGGGAACAGGATTGATCAGAACGCGCTGGGCCTCGGAATTTTCCAAGTAGATTCGCCCACCGGCAAGCGCGACTTGACGCCGCTGGAGGCGCGAATTCCTTTAATTGAGGGGCTCGGAACTCAGTTCGGTGACGCGTACGGCGGCGGCATCGACGATATCCGCGTTTACAACTTCACAACGATGTAACGTTGAAAAAGGACCGCACGGCATCAAGACCGGCTTCTGAGTATCGCCGCACCGGAATGAACCGGTTCGCTGCAAATTATCCGGGCGGACGAATCGGCTTCAGCTGCTCTCGAGTCGGGCGATGCATTCGCGTCCCTGCTGCTCGGCTATCCCAATTTCGCGGAAACGGCGGAAGGGCTGCCGTTCACTCAGCCGCGATCCAGATGTTCAGCCTTCATGTGCTGGACGATCGGAAGATCTCGCGCACGCTGACGGCGAACATCGGCATACGTTATGACCACTTCGGCGCACCCTACGATGCCGGCGGATTCTGGAAGATCGGTCCCATTCCGACCGTACCTACACGGCGTCTTCGGGCCAGGTCCTTCCGACACTTTTTCCAACGGAAATCGGCGAGGCCGCTGCGACGCCGCTATGGAATTACAACGAGAAGCTGATCATGCCGCGGGTCGGACTGGTCTTGGCGTCCAGCGAACGGCTGGGTGCTCCTATCGGGCTCCTCGCCGGGTACGCCAGCACGCTCCACTTCAACATTTTCACCATATTCTCAATTTGATGCCGCCGTATTCGGGGAGTCAGCAATTCAACCAGGTGACCGATGCGGCCCAGCAAATAACCCGTCAAAACAGCCGGGCAGGCGTTCACTCTAGCTACTCGGCGGTTCCGCCCCGGGGACCACCCCACTAACAGTTGGGCTCGGGTTCATTCGGCGCGGCGGGTGTCAATCCGGAAAACCTGTGGTACGTCGAGAAAGACAGACGCAACCATAACCATTGGACATGGAGCTTCGACCTGCAGAAGGAACTCCCGCTCGGTACGGCTCTAACAATCGGATATGTGGGTAGCAGATCGATGCACCTGTCGGGAATTATCCAGAACTGGAACACCGCGCCGCCCTCGTCGAATACTAACTTCCAGCAGAATCGTCCGGTACAGTTTTTCCACGACCCGCTACGTCCACAAGTCGAGATACGGCAGGTTGGACACTTACAGGCAATCGTAAATGGCCTGAATAGCTTTTACCATGGTATGACGATTTCGCTCAATAAGCGATACTCCCATGGATTGGCGTATGGCATTCACGCGGCTATGTGTTCAGCAAAGCCGACGGCGAAAGCAGCGGCAGCCAGGACGGCGTGCCGGTGCAGAATCCTCGTAATTACCGGGAAGGTCGCGGGCCTTCTCGCCTTCGGATCGCCGTCATGTGACCGTCGCCAATTTTGTGTATGAACTGCCTTGGCTGCGCAATTCCAAGAGCATCGCGGGCTCTGTGCTCGGCGGCTGGCAGGTAAACGGAATACTGGCATTTCGATCCGGCTTTCCATTGACCATTACGCAGGGCGATGACTTGAATACGGGCGGATTCACAAGCGTGCGCCCGGACCGTATCGCCGATGGCCGGCTGGATGACCCCACCCGCAAGTTATGGTTCGATCCCATCGTATTCCAGCGCGTAACGTGCAACATCCCGTCTCGCCAGGATCTCTGCCATTACGGAAGCGCAGGCGTCGGCATTTTGAATGGGCCGTGGCAGAAGAACACCGATTTGTCTTTGTTCAAGAACTTCGCGCTGCCCAACC
>CAWHQC010000011.1:0-3726 GCA_963831425.1 uncultured Gemmatimonadales bacterium
ACGGGCAGGTCGAGGTCACCTCGGTGGCGCATGGCCTCCAGACCTCTGAGCGCCGCCGAGCGGCGCACGGTCCTCCGTGGTCGACGACAGCCGTTCTTTCGGCGGCTGCTGACGGAGCTGGTGGACGGGGGCGGCGACTTCCGGTGCCGGGCACGGCGCGGAACGGGATGGATGCCCTGCAGAAGGTGCACGAGCAGTCGCCCGATCTGGTGCTCATCGATCTCGAGATGCCCGAGCTCGATGGGCTCGGCGCGATCGGCTACATCATGTCCGAGTCGCCGAGACCCATCGTGGTGGTGAGCTCCTATGCCGGGCGCGGCACCGCGGCCGCCATCCGAGCGCTGGAGCTCGGGGCCGTGGACCTCGTCGCCAAGGAAGAGGATCGCAGCCAGCGCAGCCTCGCGCGCTTCGGCGAGCGGCTCCTCGCGGTGCTTCGGACGGTGCGGAGCGCGTCGATCCTCCGGATGCCGGTGCTGGCGCGGCCGGTCCAGGGCGCCCGCACGCAGGCCCTCTTCGCGCTGCCGGGTCGGGCGCGCCGGTGCGCGGCGATCGCGGCCTCGACCGGCGGCCCGCGCGCGCTGGCCAGGTGGTGCCCCAGCTCGCGGCCGGCCAGCAGGCGGCCATCCTCATCGTCCAGCACATGCCGCCCCGGTTCACCCACAGCCTGGCGGAACGGCTCGCGGCGCAGAGCCGGCTGAACGTGGTCGAGGCCAGCACGGTACGCCGGTCCTCGCCGACACGGCCTACATCGCACCGGGGGACTACCATATGCGCGTCGCCGCCGGACCCGATGGGACCGGATCGAGCTGGACCGGAGGCGGCGGTCTGGGGAGTGCGCCCGGCCGCCGACCTGCTCTTCCGGAGCGTGGCCCGCCTGTTCGGGCCGCGTGCCGTCGGCGTGGTGCTCACCGGGCTCGGCCGGGACGGCGCGGAGGGGCTGCGCGCGATGCACGATGCCGGCGGCGTCGGAATCGCGCAGGACCGCGAGAAGGCGACCATTTCGGCATGCCGAGCGCGGCGGTGCAGGGAGGCGGGGTGGACCACGTGCTTCCGATCGGCCGCATCGCGGCCGAGTCGAACGCGGAGCTCGCCCGCCTGGCGGCGCAGTGAGCGGCGGGGCGGGGCATCTACTGGTCCGCGCCGGTGGCCGGGTCCTCGGCCTGCCACTCGACCGGGTCATCGAGGTGATGGAGCCCGGCGCCGTGTTCCCCGTGCCTTCGCGCGAGCCGGCGGTGCGCGGGGTGGCGATCATACGTGGTAGGATCGTTCCGCTCGTCCATCTCGGGGCGCTGCTCGAGGATGCCGGCTGCCCCGTCCGAGCGGAGCGACACCGGCGTGCTGGTGGACCTGAGCGGCCGCTGGCTCTGCTTCGAGGTGGAGGAGGCCCAGTCGGTGCTCTACGGCACGGGCCTGGCCGCCCCGCCAGGCGCGGCGCTCCCCTGGGCTGCGGCCATCGCCCGCACCGCGGACGGGCTGGTACCGCTGCTCGACCTGGGCGCGCTTGGGCGCGCATGATGGAGGCTACGGCGGCATGACGACCGGCGGCGACGACATCCAGCTCGTGAGCTTCCGGGTGGGCCCGCAGGAATTCGCGTTCGACATCCTGCAGGTCGAACGCATCCTGCGTCACGCGGCGCCCGCGCCCCTGCCGAAGGCGCCGGCATTCCTCGAGGGGGTGGTTCCCTATGAGGGCGGGGCGGTGCCGGTGGTCGATCTGCGCAAGCGCTTCGAGCTCGACGCGCCGCTCGGCGAGGAGACCCGGCTCATGGTGGTAGACGTGGGCGACCAGCGGATCGGCGTGCTGGTGGATGAGGTGCGCGAAGTGCTCCGGGTGGACAGCACCACCATCAGCGCGCCAGGCCCCATGGTGAGCGGGCTCGCGGCCGCGTACATCGCCGGCATCGTGACGCGCCCCGAGCGGACGATCATCATCCTGAACGCACGCAAGCTCCTGTCCGCCACGGAGCGGATGGCGTTGACCGGGGTCGGGGGCGCCAGATGAGCGAGCCCTGGATGGCGGCCCTGCGCGGGCAGTTCCAGGCCATCGAGGCGCAGCTCGGGCGCGATGTCCAGCCCGCCGACCGGGAGGCAGTCAAGCGCGAGATCATCGCGCTCTTCAAGCGGGTCGACGGCGCGCTCGCCGAGCTCGGGGCAGATGAAGGAGGAGATCCGCGGCCTGGTGGAGCGCTACAAGCAGGGCGCGCGCGCGGAGGACGCGCACCGGCGCCCCAGTTCACCGGCGCCCGTCCCGCCGTCCACGCCGACCACCTCGGCGCCTCCACCTACATCGAGAAGGGGTGGAGCCTCATTTCGCTCGGCGACTACGCCGCCGCGATCCAGTCACTCGAGAAGGCGCTCGCGCTCGCGCCCGGCGAGATCCAGGCGCAGTCGCTCCTCGGCTGGGCCCAGATGCTGCACGAGGACTACGACGACGCGCTGGGCACCTTCTCGCGCGTTCTCATGAAAGAGCCGGCGAACGCGCTCGCCCGGATCAACGTCGGCTACATCTGCCTCAAGAAGCGGATTTTCGGGGAGGCGATCGAGCACCTGTCCAAGGCCATCCGCCTCGATAACGATCGCAAGGCCACCCTGTACGCCCACTACTATCTGGGGCTGGTGTACCTCGAGCGCGAGATGTACGAGGACGCACAGACCTTCCTGCGCAAGACGCTCAAGCTCGGGCCGAACCTGATCGAGGCCTAGTTCGAGCTGGGCCGGGCGCTCTGGTTTGTCGGGCAGCGGGAGGACGCGAGCGGGCCTGGGCTGAAGGGCACAAAGCCAACAAGTTCAATCCCTGGGCCAAGCGCTGCAAGGACATGCTCGACGTTGCCGCCGCGGGGGTGAGGTCCCGCGCAGCCCGCTCTCCTAGCCTCTCGCTCGCTTCCTCTCGCTGGCTAGGGTCCACACCGGTCCGCACGTCCAGGTCGGGCCGGGTCACGGCGGTCACCTGGCCCGCCCAGCGGGCGCTCGGCGACGAGCTCGCCGGGGATCGCGGACCAGCCTGCCGATTGGCCGGGCCCGGCCGCCAGCCGGCTCCGCTGACGCTCATCGTCGTCCCCGACCGCCGGAGGCTCGACTCACTGACCGCGGGGCCGGGCGCCGGCCTGGGGCGCGGCCATCGCCCTGCCCGGACCCGGACCATTCTCCTCCGCGCCGACGAGGCCGGCCCCGCCCGCACGCTCCGCCACGAGCTCGCTCACCTGGTACTGCACGAGGCGGGCTCGGTGCGGGTTCCGCTGCTGGTTCGACGAGGGGTACGCCGCGTGGCCGCGGGGGAGTGGGAGCGTCTGGGTGGATTGGAGCTCAACCTGGCCGTGGCGCGCGGGGCGGTCCCGCACTTTCGGAGCTCGACGGGGCGCTCCGGGGACCGGCGGTGCGGCGCTTCCGCGCCTACGCGCTGGCCGTCTCCGCGGTGACCGAGCTGGCGCGGCGGAACCCCAGCGGAGCCGCGCCGCTTCATGGAACGGCTCGAGGGCGGGGACGGCTTCGAGGGACGCGGTGCTGGCCACCACCGGCCTCACCCTTGACCGGTTCGAGGACGAGTGGCGCCGGGCGGTGCGGCAGCGCTATAGCCTGGGGCACTGGCTCATCGCGGGCGGGGGCTGGGCGGTGCTGGGAATCCTGCTGATCTGGCTCACCCGCCGCCGCCGCCGTGCCGACCGGGTCCGGCGGGCGGCGCTGGACGAGGGCTGGGACGCTACAAGAGGAACTGAACGGAAGCAGATG
>CAWHQC010000012.1:0-182158 GCA_963831425.1 uncultured Gemmatimonadales bacterium
CGGCCGCCGGTGCGCTGCGGTCCTGCAATCGCCCAGTCAGCTCAGGTCGAGTGTGCGGCCCAGGCGACATGGGGGGATTCGCAAGCGAAACTCATGATTGCGTGATGGTCTTTCTACCATGATAGCGGTTTCTATCACGTGATCATACAGCGGAAATATCGATCGAGTCGAATCATCAAGAGCGCGGCTTTATCGCGTTAGAAAGATTTGTGCACGAGGTGGCCGGCACAATTCAGAGCCTCGTCAGCCGAGATGTATTCAGCGACGAGCGCGTGAACTCGATGTTAGACGCTGGGACGTTCCGGGTGGATCCAGGCCCGTTCATGCGCATTTCAATCTTCCTGAAGTGGCTTGTCCCATGGGCTGCAAGCGGCGCCTGGTGCCCAGCTCATCAAGATAGGCTGATGTGATCGCGCTTCGACGCGCAATCGAGTTGCGCACGCTTGTTGATCCGCCCGGTCATCGCACGAGGTAAACTGGGTCGGGGCCAAAGTGCTCGCTCCGGCATATAGACCGCCCCCGACTTGTCGATAACCCACATTATGAGATAGTCCTCAGCGCGTTCAGCGCATCGCTCGTCGATGATGATCGCTTCAAGCCTGATGGATCGCCTTCACGACCTGGTAGCTCTCGAGGCCTTCCTTTCCGCCTTCGGAGCCGAACCCTGAATCCTTGACCCCGCCGAACGGCGTGTCGGCGCCGCTGATGGCGAAGGTGTTGATGCCGACCATGCCGCTTTCGACCAGGTCGCCGATCAGGTTCGCGCGGCGGCCGTTTTCGGTGAAGGCGAAGGCGGCGAGGCCGTAGGGCAGGCGGTTGGCCTGCTCGATCGCTTCCTCGAACGTGTCGAACGGGCCGCGACACGGCGACCGGGCCGAACGGCTCGTCGTTCATGATGTCGCGCTTCGTTGGGGACGTCGGCGAGCAAGGTCGGCTGGAAGAAGAAGCCGCCGTCGCCGCTTTCGCCGCCGGCGAGCACGCGCGCGCCCTTGGCCTTGGCGTCCTCGATCAGCGCTTCGATCGCATCAGGGCGGCGCTTGTTGGCGAGCGGGCCCATCTTCGTGCCGTCCTCGAGCCCGTTGCCGACCTTCACCTTGGCGGTGCGCTCGGCGAAGCCCTTGAGGAAGGCGTCGTAGATGCCGCTCTGGACGTAGAAGCGCGTCGGCGAGACGCACACCTGGCCGGCGTTGCGGAATTTCTGCGGAACGACCATGTCGAGCGTCTTTTCGAGGTCGCAATCGTCGAAGATCAGCACCGGCGCGTGGCCGCCGAGCTCCATCGTCACGCGGGTCATGCTGTCGGCGCAGAGGCGCATCAGATGCTTGCCGACATTGGTCGAGCCGGTGAAGCTGACCTTGCGGATGACGCGGCTGGCGATGAGCGTCTCGCTGATAAGGCCGCTGTCGCCGTGAACCAGCTGGGCGACGCCGTTGGGGATGCCGGCGTCGGCGAGCGCGCGGAACAGCTCGGTGCAGCAGCCCGGAGTTTCATGCGGCGGGCGCGAGATGACGGTGCAGCCCGCGGCGAGCGCGGCGCTGACCTTCTTCGCGAGCAGGTAGATCGGGAAATTCCACGGCGTGAAGGTCGCAGTCGGGCCGACCGGCTGGCGGATGACGCGGCTGAGCTGGCCCGCGGGGCGGACGAGGGTGCGGCCGTAGTCGCGCTTGGCGTCCTCGGCGTACCAGTCGAACAGTTGCGCCGACGCGAGCACTTCGAGCTTGGCTTCGGCGAGCGGCTTGCCCTGCTCCTGGGTCATCGTCCGGGCGATGAGGTCGGCGCGCTCGCGCAGCAGCGCGGCCGCTTTGTGGAGGATCGCGCCGCGCTTCTCGACGTCGGTCGCGCGCCATTCGGGCCAGGCGCGCTCGGAAGCGGCGAGCGCCTCGTCGAGGTCGGCCTTGGTCGCGTAGGGGAGGTCGGCGATCGGCTGCGCGTCGACCGGGTTGACGACCTGGTGGCTGTCGCGGCCTTCGCCCGATTTCCACACGCCGTCGATGAAGAGCTTGAGGTCGGTTTCGTATCCCATGCGCGGCCAGATAGGCCTCGCTTGATTCGCCTGCAACGCGCCGCTAGCCCTACTGACAAAGGAGAAAGCAAGCGATGACCAAGCAGGAACTCGTCGCAGCGGATGCAGGAGAGGCAGGCGTGGGTGCCGGGCAAGCGCGTGAAGATCGACTTCGGCGAGACAGGGCGCGGTGATGCTCGACGGCGCGGCGAGCAGGTCAGCGAGGAGGATGGCGCTGCCGACACGACGATCAGGGTCGGCTGGGACGACTGGCAGCAGATCGCCGCCGGCCAGCTCGACGGCATGACCGCCTTCATGATGGGCAAGCTCAAGGTCGAGGGCGACATGTCCAACGCGATGCAGCTGCAGGGCGTGCTGGCGAAGCTGAAGGGCTAGTTCGTCGAAACGTCATTCGTCGAGCGTGAGCGAAGCGACCAGTCTGGATTGCCGCGTCGCCAAGGCGGCTCCGTCGCAATGACGGAGAAAAGCATGCGTTTTGTTCTCGTGGCAGTCAGCTGCCGATGCATCGCAGCGCACCGGCGCATGGCCCAGACGCCTGCCGCGCCAGCCACGCGCCGTGCGCGCGACCCCGAATTATCACCGGCTCGATTTCTGGGCCGGGCAGCTGGGACGTCTACCCGACCGGCAAAGGACAAGCTGGTCGCGCACAGCCTGATCGAGCCGGTCTACGGGTGCGGCATCCGCGAGAACTGGATGCCGCATCGGCAAGCCCGGCGGCGGTCGCTGAGCATTTACGTGCCGGCGAGAAAAGCATTGGGAAGCAATTCTGGATCAATTCCAGCGGGACGCGCGCCTTCTTCACCGGCGGGTGGAACGGCAAGGCGATGGTGATCACCGGCAAATGGGGCGGGCCGCTGGTGCGCATGACCTACAGCAAGAACGCGGACGGCTCGGTGCGGCAGATCGGCGAGCAGTCGACCGACGAGGGCAAGAACTGGTCGCCGTCGTTCGACTTCACCTATCGCAAGCGGCGGCCGCGGCTGAGCCTTCGCTTGACCCGCTGCCGCCGCCTTCTCAATGGCGGCGCATGCAGAAAATCTATCCCAATGCCGGAAGCCGCGCTCGACGGGCTGCTGTTCGACGGCATGACCATCGCGGCGGGCGGCTTCGGGCTGTGCGGAATTCCCGAGCGGCTGATCGACGCGATCGTCGGCGAGCGGGGTCAAGGACCTCGCCATCGCGTCGAACAATGCCGGCATCGACAATGAGGGCCTCGGCAAGCTGCTGCGCACGCGGCAGGTCAAGAAGATGATCTCGTCCTACGTCGGCGAGAACAAGGAGTTCGAGCGGCAATTCCTCGCGCGGCGAACTCGAGGTCGAGTTCTCCCCGCAGGGCACGCTCGCCGAGCGGATGCGCGCGGGCGGCGCGGGCATTCCGGGCTTCTACACCAAGACCGGCGTCGGGACGCAGGTCGCCGAGGGCAAGGAGGTCAAGGAGTTCGACGGCGAGGACTATGTGCTCGAGCGCGGCATCCGCGCCGACTCAGCCATCATCAAGGGCTGGAAGGCGGACGAGAGCGGCAACCTCATGTTCCGCAAGACGGCGCGCAACTTCAATCTGCCGGCCGCGACCTGCGGCAAGGTCTGCGTCGCCGAGGTCGAGGAGATCGTGCCGGTCGGCAGCCTCGATCCCGACTGCATCCATTTGCCGTCGATCTACGTGAACCGGCTGATCCTCGGCGCGCCCTACGACAAGAAGATCGAGTTCCGCGACGGTGCGCGCAGCAGGGAGGCGCGCGTGATGGGCGACGCGCAGAGCTGGACTGAACGCGACAGGGCTGGACCCGCGACCAGATGGCGGCGCGGGCGGCGAAGGAGCTGCAGGACGGCTATTACGTCAATCTCGGCATCGGCATTCCGACGCTCGTCGCCAACCATGTCCCCGAGGGGATGACGGTCACGCTGCAGAGCGAGAACGGGATGCTCGGCATCGGGCCGTTTCCTTATGACGACGAGGTCGATCCCGACCTCATCAACGCCGGCAAGCAGACCGATCAGCCAGCTTCCGCAGACGAGCTATTTCGACAGCGCGACCGAGCTTTGCGATGATCCGCGGCGGGCATATCGACCTTGCCGTGCTCGGCGGGATGGAGGTCAGCGAGAACGGCGACCTCGCCAACTGGATGGTGCCGGGCAAGATGATCAAGGGCATGGGCGGGGCGATGGACCTCGTCGCCGGGGTCAAGAAGATCATCGTCGTGATGGAGCATGTGTCCAAGAACGGCGAGCCCAAGTTCATCCCCGAATGCACGCTTCCGCTGACCGGCAAGAACGTGGTCGACATGATCATCACCGACCTCGCCGTGTTCCAGCGCTCGAACCACATGAGCCCGTTCAGGCTGATCGAGCTGGCGCCGGGCGTGACCCGCGAGGAAGTGCGCGAGAAGACGACGGCGGAGTACGAGGAATGACCTGGCGGCACGCCAGGAAACGGCGCTGTCGCACGCTCCTGCCGTGCTCCTGATGCTAACGCGCATCTCGATTATTTCTCCGGCATGACGGAGATGAAAGCGCTTCTGTCACGAGCCCGGCGGACCGGAGACGCTTCGCTGGAGGAGTGCCGGCGCCGAGCGGGCGCCGGCGAGCTGCTCGTGCGCGTGCGCGCCTGCGCGATCAACTTTCCCGACGTGCTGATCATCGAGGACAAGTACCAGCTGAAGCCGCCGCGGCCGTTCGCGCCGGGCGGCGAGATTGCCGGGCGAGGTGATCGGAGTTGGCGAGGGCGTTACCGGCTGGTCGGCGGGCGACCGGCTGATCGCCGCGCTCGGCTTCGGCGGGCTTGCCGAGCAGGTGGTCGTCCCGGCCGAGCCGCGCGATCCCGCTGCCGGCCGAGCGCAGCTTCGAGCAAGGCTCGGCGCTGCTGATGACCTATGCGACCGCGATCCACGCGCTGGTCGACCGCGGGCAAGCTGCAGGCGGGCCAGACCTTGCTGGTGCTCGGCGCGGCCGGCGGCGTCGGCATTGCCGCGGTCGAGATCGGCAAGGCGCTCGGCGCCCGGGTGGTCGCCGCCGTTTCGTCGGAGGAGAAAGGCGGCTGCGCGCGCGAGGCCGGCGCCGACGCGGCGCTCGTCTATCCCGGCGGACCATTCGCGCGACGGCCAAAAGGCGCTCTCGCAGCGTTCAAGGATGCGGTCGGGCCCGCCGGCGCTGACGTCATCCTCGACCCGGTCGGCGGCGACTACACCGAGGCGGCGCTGCGCAGCATTGCGTGGGAAGGGCGATTCCTCGTGGTCGGCTTCCCGGCCGGGATCGCCAAGCTCCCGCTCAACCTGACCCTGCTCAAGAGCTGCGACGTCTGCGGCGTGTTCTGGGGCGCGTTCGCGGCGCGCGACCCGAAGGCCAACGCGGCGCATGTCGAGCAGTTGTTCCGCTGGTGGGACGAGGGCAAGATCGCGCCGAAGATCAGCGCGACCTATCCGCTCGAGCGCGCCGGGGAGGCGATCGCGGCGCTGCGCGACCGTAAGGCTGTCGGCAAGCTGGTGGTGACGATTTGAGGCTTGCGCGAATGGCGCGCCAGCCGGTCGGCGCGCGCGATATTCTGGGCGGCGGCCTGCTTCGCCTTCGTGATGGCGGTCGTGCCGCATCCGCCCCAGGTGCCGGGCGAGCCGAACGACAAGGTTCAGCACATCGTCGCCTTCGCGACGTTGTCGTTGCTCGGCAGCTTCGCTTATCCGCGCGATGAGCGCTCGTCAGGTTGCTCGTCGGCTGTCGCTGTTCGGCGCGCTGATCGAGGTGGTGCAGGCGATCCCGGCGCTGCACCGCGACAGCGACGTGCTCGACTGGTTGGCCGACACGGTTGCGGTTGTCGTCGTGCTGCTGATTGTCCGCTGGTGGCGGCGACGCCCTAGCGTCTGAGCCGGGAGCGCCTGGAGCCAGCTCACTACCGCTGTCGATAAGGCGATCCGGTGATCGGAAAAGGAGTGATCGGTATCCATCTGGATCGCAGTCACGCCGGCGCCGGCTGATTGCATCGCCGCGGTTACCGGCCGATTCTTGCGCCGATGCCGTAGCGCGCGTTGATCGTCAGAACCCGGAGGCCACGAAGGCGCCGCGCCGCTTGCACGAGATCCCATTGCCGCGTTGGTCACGACTTCGTCGGCGACGCTGGCTGGTGTTGCGCCGTGCAGCGAATTGCCGAAATCGTCGAAGCCCTTTGTGAGCTCGTCGCGAGTGTTCGCTCCCTTGCTCGTGCCGCCAGCGATATTCCATGCGTCGATCAGGATCAGCCCATCGAGGCCCGGTTGTCGCGGTGGCAGTCATGGTTGCGGCCGCCCCGCCCATCGAGTGGCCAGCGAGGACGATGTGGTGCTGGTCTATGCCGAGCTTGGCGCCGCCGGATGATCTCGCAAAGTTGAGCGCCGCCGTCGTATCTTCCATCGCATTGGCTGATCGAAAAATCACCGGGCGAGCCCCACGCGCCGCGATAGGTGAAGGTCAGGACGTCCCAGCCCGCGCGGCGGATCGCCTGGGCGAGGTCGAGGTTGCGTTCGTTGCCCGGCAGGCCGTGCATCAGGATGACGGTCGGATGCGGTCCCTTGCCGCTGGCGACGAACAGTAGAGCATTCAGGCCGACTCCATGGGACGGGATCAGCAGTTGCTGGTAATGCGCGGGAAAGCGGGCGTCGCGGGGTGGATCGACGATCGCTGCATTGCCGCCGGCGCCGCAGCGTGGCGGCTCACCGAAGCTGAAGCCAGCGCAGCAAAGGCGAGCATTTTCCTCATCATCGGATCCCCTCTTTCCGTGGACGATCAGGATGACCGAGTCCGCTGCAAACGTCCATGATGCTGGACGGTGCGCGTCCGCCTCCTATCTCCCGCAAACGCTGACCGGGAATGCCAAGGGAAACGAATGACCCAGTTCGACGATCGCGAGCGCGCCTTCGAGGCCAAATTCGCGCACGACGAAGAGATGCTGTTCCGGATCACTGCGCGGCGCAACCGCCTGCTCGGCGAATGGGCTGCGCGGCAGATGGGGCTTAGCGAGGCCGAGAGCGAATCCTATTCGAAGGACGTCGTCCGCTCGGATTTCGAGGAAGCGGGCGAGCATGACGTGATCCGCAAGGTGCTTGGCGACCTCACCGCCGCCGGTATCGACTGCGACGAGGAGAAGGTCCGGGAGGCGCTTCGCAACAAGGAGATCGAGGCGCGCCGGCAGATCATCGAGGCGAGCAACCTCTAATGCCGATGGCGGCCGACGAGATCGAGGAGCTGATCAAGGCGGCGATCCCCGACGCCGAAGTCGACGATCCGCGACCTGGCCGGGGACGGCGACCATTATGCCGCGCGCGTGGTCAGCCGCAGCTTCGAAGGAATGAGCCGGATCAGGCAGCACCAGGCTGTCTATTCGGCGCTTGGGGGACGGGTTGGGGGTGAGCTTCATGCACTGCAGCTCGAAACCGCGGTGCCGAACCGGAGAATGAACCAGTGAGTGACGCCCACAACCGCATCGCCGACATCGTCAAGGCGAATGACATCGTGCTGTTCATGAAGGGCACGCCGCTGTTCCCGCAGTGCGGCTTTTCGAGCCGCGCGATCGCGATCCTCGATCGTCTCGGCGCAAAATATGAGACCGTCGACGTGCTGCAGGACCAGGAGATCCGACAGGGCATCAAGGAATATTCGGATTGGCCGACAATTCCGCAGCTCTACGTCAAGGGCGAGTTCGTCGGCGGTTCGGACATCATGATGGGCAGCGGAACTAGCGGAATGCGCGGCTCGCGTCGGCCGGTTCTGGGATGTGCATCTCGCGCTTATGGCACGTGGTATTTCATTGAATGACGAAGAGCTGCGTGTGATCGCTGCTGATTTTGGCGTGCCGGCGTTAGATTCCCCTGGACAACGAGAAAGCACTTCTCGTCGCCCGCAAGCATATAGAGGCCGACGTCCAAAGTGCTGCCGCAAGTGGCGTCAGACTCGTGCCTACCTTTTTCATCAATGGCCGGCGGTACAGCGGTCCGTGGGACGATAGTTCATTAGCCGAAGCACTCGAGGGTTCGCTGGGGCATCAGGTTCGTGCGGCGGCCATCGATTTCGCGCGCTGGGCACCTTCAGCCGGCGTTTTGATCGTGGTGGTGGTTGTCATTACGAACTCGCCCTGGAGTCCGGGCTTCACCACATTTTGGGCACAGGAGTTCGGTTTCGCTTCGGTACAGCAGATTTCCGAATGCCCGTATTCTGGTGGGTGAATGATGGCTTGTTGAGTTTATTTTTTCTGACAGTAGGCTTGGAAGTTAAACGCGAATTTACGGTCGGGCGTCTCTCTAGTCGAAAATCGGCGGCATTTCCTATTGCGGCTGCCATCGGCGGGATGGTTATTCCAGCACTAATATACAGACCTATTTTTTCCTGACGGTCCGTGGGCGCATGGATGGGGAGTGCCTCTATCAACGGACACGGCGTTCGCTGTTGCATTGATCGTCATGCTCGGCAGCCGCGTACCCATCGAACTGCGTATCTTTCTGACGGC
Source organism: uncultured Gemmatimonadales bacterium (assembly GCA_963831425.1). Taxonomy (GTDB): domain Bacteria; phylum Gemmatimonadota; class Gemmatimonadetes; order Gemmatimonadales; family GWC2-71-9; genus CAVVWJ01. The sequence goes on from CAWHQC010000012.1 coordinate 8,490, forward strand.
AGCAGCCATTGTCGATGACATTGGGGCGATTATTGTCGTCGCCTTGTTTTACTCTAACGATCTGCACGTAGGTTATCTCGCCGCTTCCTTAGCCGCAACTATCTTGTTGGCTTTGTTGAATCGATGGAATATCTACCGTGCTGTCCCATACGTAGTGACAGCATTGGCTCTTTGGGCTTTCGTTCACGCCAGCGGCCTACACGCCACGCTAGCTGCCGTAATTCTCGCATTTTTCATTCCCACTAGGCCTCCGGCCAATCTTCGCGCTTTAACAGCGCAGGCCGATGCCATTTTCCGGCTTGAAGCCCAAAACAATACTGAAGGACTAGGGCGCAGGTTATCTACCCCAGCCCTGAATGCGCTTGACGCCATTCACAGTCGCCTGGAGTTCCTCCGGCAGGTCGTGTCTTGCGCTATATCGAGCCATGGTCAACCTACGCTGTACTACCTGTTTTTGCCTTGGCGAATTCCGGTCTCGTTATTACACCGGGAATATGGAGTCAGCATGGGCCACTGATGGCTGCGATAATGCTTGGCCTGGTGTTGGGGAAACCCATTGGGATGGTGCTTACGTCCGCATTAGTAGTGCGGTTGGGAGTTGCCACCAAGCCAGATGCATATTCCTGGTGGCAGGTACTAGGTGCCGGTGCGCGCTGGCCGGTATCGGCTTTACGATGTCGCTATTCATCGCTAGTGAAGCCTTCACCGAGGCATCCGATTTCGCCGCCGCCAAGATCGCCATATTTACCGCTTCCTTGATAGCAGCGGTTTTTGGGCTGGCTATTCTATGGCAGGCTGGCAATGCGCAAGAGTCAAACTGACAGCTACAGAACGTGCTCGAATAAGATTTACTTGCGAGAACTTCAGTTAGGCCAAACTCCCAGGAGTTAACCCTAAATATTTCTTCGACCAACTTCAAAAATATCGAGTCTATGGAAGCTAATTTCATGGCTGACAATGAGTCGAGCGGGTTAGACGTTCCCTACGCAATGATTTCCGTGTGACAACATTGTCCGTCTATCACCCTTGATGCCGGTGTCCGTCACGTCAATTTGGCGAGTCGATACTTACTCCGCACAAAAACCCTGCGTTGGTTCCGTTCAAGAACGGATAGTCGGTATAACCTGGGGCGCCAAGCGAGTAGAAGGTGTCCTTGGCGGGCGTGTTGAGTGCGCCGCCTTGGCGGAATCGATCGGACAGGTCAGGATTGGCCAGGAAGTTTTCGCCGAACACCGTGGCCTCGGCCCGGCCACGATGAGCATGGCTTCCGCACTGGTGTGGTCCAGGCCGCCACCAGTCAGATACCGAATGCGCCCAAGCGATGATGGCAGGTCTGGCCGCTGAGCGTGGCATTTCGGCCGAGGAGATGGAGGCCCTTTTCCTGCAAGAGAACCGTCCGTCGACGCTGCTCAAGCGCTTCGCCACCCCGGAGGAAGTGGCCAACCTCAGCGTCTACGCGGCCTCGCCGCAGGCCAGCGCCACCACCGGCGCCGCACTGCGCGTGGAAGGTGGAATCATCGAGAGCATTGACTGATCGGCTGACCAGCACTCCCAAGACACTTCACCATCCATGTCTGGTTCAGATTCTGCAAGCGGACGGCATGATCAAAAATTCAAAAGAGCTATGGGAAAATCAGTATGGGCCGCATTGGCTGATGGCGTTCCTGATCGGTTGGCAACTGTTGAAATTCGGCGACCGTATCGCCGAGGGTGAGCACTGGATCGGGCAGGCAAGCGGGAGCCGGAAATCGAGCAGCAAACGTTGGGTGCCTAGCCCGGAGTAGGGCAGTGACGTCCCCTCGGTTTCCGTGGTGGTTCAACAGGTTCACTTTGGCACATCTTATGCCATTGCTCTAGGCCGCGAATTACGCTGAGACTGTTCTTCAAGCCACGTAACTTTCCGCTTGTTGGATTTATCATAATAAGTAGTGACGCACCAATCACATCGGCAGCGCACCCAAGGGGATGGTGCGCCAGCGGCCGGACTCGCGCAGGGCGTCGTGTTTTAACGATGGAGGACGAAACTGGCACGGTCAACGTGATTGGGGGGCGCGACCTGGTCGAGCCGCACCGCAAGGAGTCGCTCGGGGCGTTGCTGCTGGGGGTGTATGGCGTCTGGCATGCGAAGGGCGTGTCCGGCATCTGGTCGGCCAAGCGCTTGGTCGACTTGTCGCATTTGTTGGGGCACCTATGGCGAAGCCCGGACTTTGGTTAGTGGTTGTCTTGGTTGACTGGGTTAACTCACCATCTTGTAATAGATCCAGTGCGCTCATTGATTAACGTTTGACATGAGAGGGTCGACCCGGCTTGCCGGAGCGAGTCCTATTGATGTAAGGGTGAGGCCGTGCGGATTCGCAGAGCGCCAAAGGCAACCACTCGACCGCGACGCCGGCTCCCCGGAACGCCGGACGATGCGGGTCAGCGCTGCGGGCCGGCGGCTCCCCCGGCTGCCGTCAGCCGCATCGCCCGTCTGCTCAGGCGCCTGCTGGTCCTGCTCACGCGCGATCCAATCTTCAATCGCGCGGCGGGCACGCCGTTCCTCGGCCTTCTCGCGCAGCGCTTCCAGGCTCAGCACGCGGTAAAGGCCGATCATCACCGCGACCATCAGCAGCGCGAACGGCAATGCGGCCACGGTGATCAATGTCTGCAGCGCGTGCAGGCCGCCAGCGATCAGCATCGCCACGGCGATCAGCGCGATGGCGATGCCCAGGCGAACTTGCGCGCCAGCGGCGGGTCCCCGGCGGACTCGCTCGACATCGAACCCAGCACCAACACTGCGGAATCGGCCGAGGTCACGAAGAAGATCACCAGCAGCAGGATGCTCAGGCCCGACAGCAGCGCGGACCCCGGCAGGGCATCGTACATGCGGAAACAGGACCGTCTCGTGGCCGGCCGCGAGCGCGCCGGCCATGTCCACGCCGCCGAAAATCTGCTCCCACAGCGCGGTACCACCGAAGACGGCAAACCACACGAAGCCGAGCAGGCTAGGTAGGACGACCACGCCGAGCACGAACTCGCGCACGGTGCGCCCGTACGACACCCGCGCGATGAACGCGCCCACGAAGGGCGACCAGGAGATCCACCACGCCCAGTAGAAGATCGTCCAGTCGGCCACCCAGGTGTTCGCGGAAAACGGCGACATGCGCAGGCTCATCTGCACCAGGTTATCGAGGTAGCTGCCCAGCGAGGTGGTGAAGGTATCGAAGATGAAGCTGGTCGGCCCGAGCAGCGCCACCGCCAGCAGCAGGACCCCGGCCAGGGCGAGATTGAAGCCTGACAGCCATAGGTTTGTGCGGACCATGAGGAGCTCCCGCCAATGTTCCAATCGATGATGCAGGTGTCAAGCAGCGTGTCCGTTGCTCTCGGTGTGCCCGGCGCGTAGCTTCTGCCCGATGCGCAGCCATCGCTTGTCGCTCGCAGTCGCGCTCCTGGGGTTCGGCGTGTTCGCCGGCTGCCGGGACCGGCCTGCCCCGCCGTCCCGGGTCGAGGTGCTGCCCGCTCGCTTCGACGCGGTCTACGCCGCTCGTCTCGATTCGCTCGATCTCGCACTTGCCGCCCTGGCGGCGCTGCCGGCGCACCCTGATTCCGCGCTCGCCCAGGAAGCCTTTCGCCGCGCCCGGGCGGCCTACAAGCGCGTCGAGTATCTGCTCGAGTTCGAAGACCACATCCGCGCGATGGAGCTGAACGCTCCGCCCATCCCGATCGTCGACGAGGATGACTACAGCAACGTCATTCCTCCCCATGGCCTGCAGGTGGTGGAGGCCGCCCTGTTCCCTCGGCCGGTCGGAAACTTCCAGCAGTTCACGCGCGGGCAGCTCCGGGACATGCGGCGCATCGTCGGCTTCATCCGTCACGACTCGAGCTATCGGGCCGCCCGGACGTGGCGAGTGCCGTTCGACGCGGCGCGCATGGAGGTGGCTCGCGTCACGACGCTCGGGATAGCGGGGTTCGACGCGACGGTCTCGAAGGATGGCCTGCGGGAATCGGCCGAGGCACTGGGGGGCGTCCGGGAAGGGCTCGATGCCTACGCCGGGACCATGCTGCAGCGTGACTCGGCCGGGTGGGCCGGGCTGGAGCGCTCGTTCGACGCGGCGATCGGCGCGCTCGAGAGCGCTCCCGACGTCGACCGGTTCGATCGCTTCGAGTTCATCGTCCGCTTCGCCAGGCCGATCGCCGGCGGGCTGGCGCGGCTGCAGCGTGCGCTCGGGCTGCCGGAGCCGCGTGAGCCCGACCCATGGTCTCCAGGCGCGACGGACATCTACGCGGCGGGCGCGATCGATCCCGCCTGGTTCGCCCCGGACTACGCGCCGCCCTCGACGCCGGCACTGGTCGCACTGGGACGCCAGCTCTTCTTCGATCCGAGGCTGTCCGCCCAGGGCCGTCGCTCCTGCGCCACCTGTCACCAGCCCGCGTTCGGGTTCACCGACCGGCGGCGGCTCGCGTCGGTGGATCCCGGTCACGGCACGGTCCGGAACACGCCGACCCTGCTCAATGCCGGGTTCCAGCGCGCGCAGTTCGCGGACCAGCGCGCGGGCTATCTGGAGTTTCAGTTCGAAGCCGTGATGGCGAACCCGCGAGAGATGGCGCTCCGGCCCGACTCCGCCGCTCGGCGGCTCGCCTCCGATTCGGCGCTCACCACCCGCTTCGCCGCGGTGTTCGGCAAGCCGCACGAGCAGTCGCTGACCGGGCAGGCAATGTCGATCGCCGTCGCCGCCTACGTCCGCTCTCTCCAGGCGCTCAACTCGCGATTCGATCGGGCCATTCGGGGCGACACCGCCGCCATCGACGCCTCGGAACGACGCGGCTTCAACCTGTTCATGGGGAAGGCAGCCTGCGGAACCTGCCACTTCGCCCCGCTCTTCGGGGGCAGCTCTCCGCCGGCCTACGTGGAGTCGGAGCCCGAAGTGATCGGCGTGCCGGCCACGCCCGCGGCGAAGGGAGCGGTGGTGGACGGCGACCTGGGCGTCTTCGGCGTAGACCGCGCTCGGCTTCACCGGCACGCCTTCAAGACGCCGACCGTACGCAACGTCGCGCTGACCGCACCCTACATGCACAACGGCGTGTTCCGGACGCTGGAGGAGGTCGTGGATTTCTACGATCGCGGCGGCGGCAACGGCCTGGGCATGAAGCTGCCCAATCAGACGCTGCCGGCCGACCGGCTGCACCTGTCCGCTCAGGAGAAGGGTGATCTGATCGCGTTTCTCCGCTCGCTGACGGACAGCTCCGCTATCGCTCCTCTTCCTGCCGGAGCGACACCGGCGGCCCCAGGAGCTCGCGCCACACCACCGCGTGCCGCAACTGCTCCGCGGTGAGCGCGCGCGTGGCCGTCTTATCGGCGGGCTCCTGCCGGATACGCTCCTCGAAGCGCCGGTGATCCGCCGCGGTGAGCGGCGTGGCGCGCGCCTCCGCCGCGGCGATGCGGCGCGCCACCACCTGCTCCGCGTCGTCGTCCTGGTCCACCGCCGCGCGCTGGGGGCGGCGCGGCTCCGTGTCGAGGCTCCGCACCTGGGGCGTGGTCTCGAGCGACTGCCGTTGCTCCACCTCCCGCGCCGACGGCAGCCGGTGATCCGGCGGACGGCCTGCCGGGCCGGCTCGCTCCAGCGTGCGCCCGAGATTCCGCAGCAATTCGTCGAGCCGCTGGCCTTCGAGCTGCGTCGCGTCGGGGCCGCTCGGCGGCGGCAGCGGGCGCGGCGGAACGCGACCCGCGGCGGGGGGCGTGCCGGCGGATTTCCGGATTGCGTTCACGACCAGCCAGCCGAGGCCCAGCAGCACGAGCGCGCCGGGATCCACGCTCAGGCTCCGTTGTCCGGGGCGCTATCTCCGCCCGCGATGGCGGCGCGCATCGTCGTGTCGGCCTGGATGTTCCGGTAGCGCTGGTAGTCCATCACGCCGAGGTTGCCGCTGCGGAACGCTTCGGCGATGGCCAGCGGGACCTCCGCCTCGGCCGCGACCACCTTGGCGCGCTGGTTCTGCGCCTCCGCCTTGTACTCCTGCTCCACGGCCACGGCGAGGCGCGCGCCGCTCCTCCGCCTTGGCCTGCGCGATCCGCTTGTCGGCCTCCGCCTGGTCGGTCTGCAGCTCGGCGCCGATGTTCTTGCCCGACGTCCACGTCGGCGATGTCGATGGACAGGATCTCGAACGCGGTGCCGGCGTCCAGCCCCTTGGCGAGCACGGTCTTGGAGATCATGTCGGGGTTCTCCAGCACCTTCTTGTGGTCTCCGCCGAGCCGATCGTGTTGACGATGCCCTCGCCGACCCGGGCCATGATCGTCTCCTCGCCCGCGCCGCCGACGAGCCGGTCGATGTTGGCCCGCACCGTCACCCGGGCGAGCGCCAGGAGCTGGATGCCGTCCTTGGCCATCGCCGCGACCTTGGGCGTCGTGATGACCTTCGGGTTCACGCTCATCTGCACCGCCTCGAGCACGTCGCGGCCGGCCAGATCGATGGCCGTCGCCTGCTTATAGGTGAGCGCGATGCCGGCCTTGTCGGCCGAGATGAGCGCGTTCACCACTCGATTGACGTTGCCGCCGGCGAGGAAATGTCCCTCGAGGTCATTCACGTTGAGCTGGATCCCCGCCTTGTGCCCGCTGATGAGCGGGAAAACGATGGCGCGGGGATCGACCCGCCGGAACCGCATCCCGAACAGAGTGAAGAACGAGACGCGCACCCCCGAGAAGAGCGCGGTGAGCCAGAGCCCGAACGGGATGAACTGAAAGAACACCACGACGACGATGATGGCGATGAACGCCAGCGCCAGCACCACGCCGAGACTCAGCGTCGATTGATCCACGGCCATCTCCTCAGAGTGAAGGACGCGCCTCGAGCCCGCGCACCACGTGGCGGTAGCCCTCGCTGCGCACCACCCGCACCGCGCCGCCCTGCGGCACGTACTCGCCTTCGGTCACGACGTCCACCCGCTCGCCGGCCACTGTGCGGTGCCCGCGGGCCGGAGGTCGGTGACCGCCACACCTTCCATCCCCACCAGGTCGGCCCGCGGCAGTGCCGCGATGTAGCCTTCCGACTGCATGGCGCCGCCCCGGTGGAACAGCCCGGCGAATCGGCCGCTGTTCGGGAGGTGCCGGATCCAGGCGTAGGCGACCGCCGCCGTGATGGCCAGGCTGGCGACAGCACGAGGAACGCCTGCGTCAGGTCCCCCGTGGTGGGCGAGGAGCCGACCATCGCGAGTACGACCGCGGCGGCCAGCGCCACCAGCCCGAGCACGCCCGCCGCGCCGAAGCCCGGCAGCACGAAGATCTCGACCGCAGCGCCAGCGCGCCGAGGCCCAGGAGAATGATCTCCTCCCATCCCGCGAGCCCCACGAGCAGGCTGGAGCCGAAGAAGAGCCCGAGCGAGGCCAGACTAACCAGCCCGCCCACGCCGAAGCTCCCGGTCTTGATCTCGAGCACGAGCCCGAGGATGCCGAGCGACAGGAGCAGCGGGGAGACGAGCGGATTGGTGAGGAAGCGGACGACCAGTTCCGCCCAGTTGGGCGCGAGCGAGACACCCGCGCGCCGGGGACCCCGATGGCCCGCAGCAGCTCGGGCTGGCTTGCCACGGAGGCCTTGGCGTAACCCACCCGAAGCGCCTCGTTGGTGCTCAACGTGAGGAGCTCGTCCGCCGCACGACGCCGGGAATCTCGAGCGACTCGTCCACCATCGCCTCGGCGACGCGGGGGTCGAGCCCGTGCGCCTCGGCCAGCGCCCGGAACTCGGCGCGCATGGCGGAAACCACTTCTCTGAGGCCTTCACCCCACTGCCGTCCACCGGCGTGGCGGCGCCGAGGACCGCGCCGGGACGCATGTAGATGGCTCTGGTGGACAGGGCGATCAGCGCGCCCGCGCTGTAGGCCCGCGGGTTGACCCACGCGTAGACGGGCACGCTGGACCCGCCGACCGCGTCCGCGATCCGCTCCGCGGCATCGATCCTCCCGCCCGGTGTGTCGATGTCGAGGTAGACGGCGCTCGCGCCGGCCGCCGCCGCCTCGCGAAGGCCCCGCGCGATGTAGGGCGCGAGGCCGTTCTCCACGACGCCGGAGACGGTGAGGCGGTAGACGAGTGGAGACTGTGCCGACACCGGGGCACTCCCGGCGAGCAGCAGGGCGAGCGTCCACAGCAGACGACGGCGCATCGCAGACCCTTGTGGGGGGACGACGAAATCTACCCCCGCGGGGATCAGCGATCCATGCGCCGCCGGTGGCGGAACTCCCGGGCCCGGTCGAGCAGCCGCTCGCGGATGACCAGATCCGCGCCCGCTGCACCGGATCGAGATACGGCGGCCATCTCGCCTGCTCCGTCCGGAAGCTCTCCACGTAGTGCACGCGGAGCGCGAGAGCGAATCGGTGAGCCGGGCCACGCTGTCCCTGGAGGCGGCGACCCCCGGCCGAAGCTGCGCGGCGAGCGCTTTCCGGAGCTGGGCCTGGCGCGATTCCATGTCGCGCCGCTCGGTTACCGAATGTGCCGGCCGTGGCGCGGAGGCGCGTCATCTGGTCCGGATGAGGTTAAGGTGCTGCTGCACCCGCTCGGCGAAGCGCTCCCGCACCCGGCGGCGGAGCTCGTCCGCGCGTGGAGCGGCCGGGGTCGAGTCCGGAGACGACTGCTGCGCCACGAGCGGCAGCACCGCGCCAAGCGTCAGCAGGGCAGTCGCCCAGATCATTCCATGTCGCATCAGCCCTCCTTGTGGGTGAGCGGTCTGTGCGAGCACCGGTCGCCTGGGTCATCGAGATCGGGGAGCTCCAGGCGCCTGCCCGGGCGAGCGGCTCATCCAGCACCCGCAAGACGGAGTCGAGCGCGTCGGCCGGCAGACTGTCGAGCTCCGGCAGGGGAAGTCCGGCGCGCGCCGAGCCGGTGGCCGCGTGGCGCCTGGGTGGCTGCCGCGGGGCGCGTCCCGCCAGCGGTATCGCGCGCGGTCCAGACCACCAGGACGGCGGCCGCTGCCGCGGCCAGACCCGCGGCGACCCAGGCGGGCCGGCGGAGACCGCCGCCGCACGCCTCGGTACGCAGGCGCCGGAGCACCCCCGCCGCCGTGACCGAGGGGATCGCCGAGCGCGTGAGTTCCCGCTCCCAGCCGCGCCGCGGCGAAGACGAGCGACCACTCGGCGCGGCAATCCGCGCACGCGGCCAGGTGACGCTGCTCCTCGGCGTCCAGCGCGACCGTCCGAGCGCCACGTCCGGCATCCGGTCGGAAAGCTGCGTGCAACGTCATCGGACCAGCTCCTTCAGTTTCTTCACGGCATGGTGGTAGTGTACGCGCGCGGCGCCGGGGGTGGTGCCGAGGGCCGCGGCGATCTGCTCGTAGTCACTCCCTCGTTCGCCCGGAGCAGAAACACCTCGCGCTGCAATCCGGGAGGCCGGCCCAGCCCGGCGCGAAGGCGCTCCTCCGTCTCGACCGCCGCCAGGTCGGCGTGGGGATCGGACCGATCCGGGATATCCCGATCCTCGAGTGAGAACATGCGGCGTCCTTTTCGCCTGCGGAATTCGTCACGCAGCAGGTTCGAGCCGATGCCGAAGAGCCAGCTCCGGAAGGACGCCTGACGGCCCCACGATCGAGCCTGCGAAAGGCGCGGAAGAAGGTCTCCTGGACCAGATCGTCCACGTCACTGGCATCGGCGCCGGCGGTGTAGAGGAACCGGCCGATGGCCGCGGCATGCCGGTGCACCAGCTCGGCAGCCGCCTGCTCGTCTCCCCGCGGTACGCCGCGGCGAGGGCCGCATCATCGGTCGAAGGATCGGTCGTCGCGCGGGCGGTCATCCAGAGGGTGGGGACGCTCGGTTGGACGCGTCCGTTAAGCGGAGCTACCTTTGGGGCGATGCCACGACCGACCATCATAGCCCATCGGGGCGCCTCGGGGTACGAGTACGAGAACTCGCGGGCCGCGTTCCGCCGCGCGGTGATGCTCGACGCCGACGGCGTCGAGCTCGACGTCCACGCGACGCGCGACGGGGCGATCGTCGTGCACCACGACGCGGATGTTCCCGGGTTCGGCCCCATCGCGCTCCTCTCGGCGGCGGAGGTGGGCCGGGTCCGCTTCCCAATGGCGAGCCGCTGCCGCTGCTGGATGAGGTGCTGGCGCTCGTGGGCCAGCTCGACGTGTGGGTGGAGATCAAGCATCTGCCGGCGGCATTCGACGGCGCGCTGCTCCAGACGCTCGACCGCGGGCCCGCGCCGATGCGCTACGCGGTGCACAGCTTCGACCACCGCATCATCCGCCGGCTCGGCGAGGCATGCCCGAGACTGCCGCGCGGCGTCCTGCTCACGGCCCATCTGGATGATCCGGTGGCGGCCCTTCGCTCGGTGGGCGCCACCACGCTGTGGCAGGAGTGGCAACTGGTAGACGCGGAGCTCGTTCGGCGAGTACGCCAGAGCGGCGCGCGGATCATCGCCTGGACGGTCAACGAGATCGGTGATCTCGAGCGGCTGGTGCGGCTGGGCGTGGATGGGCTCTGCAGCAACTACCCCGATCGGATCCGGGTGGCGCTCGCGGCCCGGGACATGTCGCCGGCCCGGGCCTGAGCGAGGCTCACACGGTGGCGCCCGGCGCCGCGACGTCCCGTTCGACCGGCGCGGGTGCCGGGGGCGCCGGCGCCCGGCGCCGAGCCTCGGACACCTGCTGCTCCAGTTTCGCGATCTCCGCCTCGAGCTCGTCCAGCCGGACGAGCAGCGCGTCTGCCCGGCGCTGTTCCGCTTCCCCGCCCCGCTCCCGCCGATGGACCAGGAGACCCAGATCGCGGGCGGTGTTGTCCCGCCGCCGACGCACGCGCAGGAGCTCGATCTGGAGCTTGCCCTCGTCGAGCGCGGCCTGCGCTTTCTTCCCGAACGCCTCCAGTTCCTGGTTGAGGCGATCGAAGAGCGTGGACTTCGTCATGGCATCCTCCGGATGGCGTCTCCCTGAATCATACACGCAAAAGCGGGGCGTGGTTGCGTCCACGCCCCGCTCGTTTCCCGGACCCGGGCGCCGCTAGGACGCTGCGCCTTCGACCACAGGATAAACCGAGACCTTCTTCCGGTCCTTGTCCTTGAACTCGAACTTGACCACGCCATCGGCGACCGCGAACAGGGTGTCGTCGTTGGCGCGACGGACGTTCTTGCCCGGATGGAACTTCGTGCCGCGCTGGCGGACGAGGATGTTGCCAGCCACCACCTGCTCGCCGCCGAAGTGCTTGACGCCGAGGTACTGCGGGTTGCTGGTGCGCCCGTTGCGGCTGGAGCCTACGCCCTTTTTGTGTGCCATGTCTGCCTCAGCCGAGGGTGACGTCGGTGATACGGACCTCGGTGTAGCGCTGCCGATGTCCGGTCTTGCGACGGTAGTTCTTCCGCCGCTTGAACTTGAATACGTAGATCTTGGGCTCCTTCCCCTGGCCCACGACTTCCGCTTCGACCCGGGCGCCCGGAACGAGCGGCGTGCCGGCGCGGATGGTCTCGCCGTCGGACGAGAGGAGCACCTCGTCAAAGGTGACCTTCGCGCCCGCCTCCGCCTCCATGAGGGGAAGCCGAACGGTTTTGCCCTTCTCGGCCCGGAATTGCTTGCCCAGGGCCCGGAAAATCGCGTACATGGGAATCCGATTGCTGGAGTACGGTTCGATGTCAGCCGCTAAACTTAGATGCGGGTGGGGGTTGGGGCAAGGGGACGGAAGGGCGGAAGGACGGAAGGACGGAAGGACGGAAGGACGGAAGGACGGAAGGACGGAAGGGCGGAAGGGCGGAAGGGCGGAAGGGCGGAAGGGCGGAAGGCGGACGGCGGACGGCGGACGGCGGAAGGACGGAACATCGCATCACGGCCCCGGACTGTCATCCCGAGCGGAGCGAGGGATCTACCCGCCTGGGATCGAACCACGTCCCGAAGGTCGAACTCGGCCCGGCCAGATCCCTCGCTCCGCTCGGGATGACAGTGCCGGCCATCTCACCGCCTTCCGTCCTTCCCGTCCTTCCCGCCTCCCTCCGTCCTTCCCACCTTCCGTCCTTCCCACCTTCCGTCCTTCCCACCTTCCGTCCTTCCGCCCTTCCGTCACGCCACCGCGTACAGCTCCGTCACATCCCGCCCCGCCGGCCGGCTCATCAGCCGGAACTCGTCGAGCCGCATCATCGGATCGTCGCGGAGCTCGAGGTCGAGACCAGTGAGTTTCGACAACGTCTGGAGCAGCCTGGGCTCCTCCTCGAGCAAGTAGAGCGCCACCTCCGGGTGCAGCCGCACCGTGAGCTGCCGCTCGCGGTGCTCGTGGCCGGCGCGCTTGAGCGCGCGCTCGAGCCGGCGGGCCACCACCTCGGGCGTGAACACCCGGCCGGAGCCCGCGCACGTGGGACAGTCGGTGGTCATCGAGTGCCACAGCGAGGGTCGCACCCGCTGCCGCGTCATTTCCACCAGCCCGAGCTCGGAGACGGCGAACGCCTTGGTGCGCGCCCGGTCCCGACCCAGGTGCGTGCGGAGCTCCTGGAGCACCTTGTCCCGGTTGGACCGGGTCTCCATGTCGATGAAGTCGCACACGATGATCCCGCCGATGTCCCGCAACCGGATCTGCCGCGCGATCTCCCGGGCGGCTTCGACGTTGGTTCGGAGGATGGTCTTCTCCGGATCCTTCTTGCCGGTGTAGCGTCCGGTGTTGACGTCGATGCTGACCAGCGCCTCGGTGGGCTGAATGATCAGCGAGCCGCCCGTGGGGAGCTCCACGCGGGCCTTGAACAGGTCCCGGATCTCCGACTCGATGTCGAACTTGTCGAACAGCGGCGTCGGCTCGGCGTAGAAATGCACTCGGCTGATGAGCTCTGGATCGATCTGCGTGAGGTATTGCTCGATCTCGTTGTAGAGCTCGCGCGAGTCCACGTAGAGCGCATCGACCTTGGCGCTGAACAGATCGCGGATGATGCCCCGCGTGAGACTCGTCTCCCGCTGGAGCAGGGCCGGCGCGCGGCGGACGAACGTCTTCTTGCGGTTGATCTTTTTCCACAGGGCGAGCAGTGACTCGATCTCGCGGCGGAAGTGCTCCTCGGTCACCCCTTCGGCCACCGTCCGCACGATGACGCCGCCCGCGTCCTTCGGCAGGAGCTTCGTCACCATCTCGCGCAGCTTGGCGCGCTGCTCCCGGCTCTCGATCTTCCGGCTGACGCCGACTTTCGAGGCGTACGGCATGTAGACCAGGAACCGGCCTGGCAGGGAGATCTGCGCAGTGACCCGGCAGCCCTTGGTGCTGATCGGCTCCTTGGTCACCTGCACCGGGAGGGTCTGGCCCTTCTTGAGAATGTCCTGGATGTTCGGCACCGCGCGGCGGGGCGAGATCTCGCGCTGCCGAGCTTCGCCGCCGGCCGCCGGCTGCTCGGTGGCTGCCGCGCCGCCGTTGCCTTGGCCGCGCCGGCGGCGATCCCGGCTGCGCCACGCCCCCTTCCGCTCGGCCGCCGGCTCAGCGGCTGGAGCTGCTTCGGCCGCCTCGGCCGGATCGCCCCCGGCCTCCACCTCAGCGGCTTCGGCCTCTTCGACCGGGTCCTCATCTTCGTCCGGCTCGAGCAGGTCGGAGGCGTGGAGGAATGCGCTCTTCTCCTGCCCGATGTCCACGAACGCGGCCTGGATGCCGGGCAGCACGGCCTCGACCCGACCCAGGTAGATGTCGCCGACGGTGCGGCGATGGTCGGGCCGGTCCACGAGGAGCTCGACGAGGCGATCGTCTTCCAGGATGGCCAGGCGGGTTTCCCGCTGGCTCCCGTTGATCAGGATCTCACGCTTCAAGTTCTGGATGACCTCGGCCGCGACGGGCGGAACGCGACCCCGCGCCCCCGCACTCACCTGCCGCAGCATGCTGGAATGAGAATCCGCACCACAGAAACGCGCCGACCCGGGGACGTGCCCGACCTGGAACACACGTTCGACCCGTGGCGCGGCGCGTCCGCACTAGCGCCAATTATATGTCGCGATGAGGCTTAGGGCAACTCAGTCCACCACCTGCCCCAGGATCTGCCGGGCGATGACCAGACGCTGGATCTCGCTCGTCCCCTCGCCGATCTCGCACACCTTGGCGTCCCGCATCATCCGCTCGACGGGGTAATCCGTCGTATACCCGTACCCGCCGAAAATCTGGACCGCCTTGGTGGTGTTCCGCATGGCCAGCTCCGAGCAGAACAGCTTGGCCATCGCCGCCTCCTTCTTGAACGGCTTCCCGTGCTGCTTGAGCCAGGCGGCGTGATACAGCAGGTGCGTGCCGGCTTCGAGCTCCAGGGCCATGTCGGCGAGCTGGAAGTTGACGCCCTGAAAGCTTCCGATCAGCCGGCCGAACTGTTTCCGCACGCCGGCGTACCGGAGCGCCTCGTCGTAGGCCCCCTCGGCGATGCCGAGCGAGAGCGCCGCGATGCCGATGCGGCCGGCATCGAGCGTCCTGAGGAAGTTGGTGAACCCGTAGCCAGGCCGGCCGAGGAGGTTGTCCTTGGGCACGACCGCGTCCTCGAAGATGAGCTCGCGCGTGTCGCTCGCGCGCCAGCCCATCTTGTCCTCCTTCTTCCCCGCGCGCACGCCGCGCGTCTTGGGAAGGTCGGCGGCGTGGCCCACACCGAGTGCACCGGCGGTGTCGAGGTCCACCGTGTCCTTGGTGACGATGAAGCTGGTGATGCCCTTGTTCCCCTGGCCGGGCTCGGTACGCGCCGTGACCGAGAAGATCTCGCCCACGCCCGCGTGGGTGATGAAGATCTTGGAGCCGTTGAGCAGGTAGTGATCGCCCTTGTCCACCGCGGTGGTGGCGGTGCCGCCGGCATCGCTGCCGGCGCCGGGCTCCGTGAGCCCGAAGCCGCCCAGCACCCGCCCCGAGGCGAGCAGCGGCACGTAGCGGCGCTTCTGCTCCTCGGTGCCGAACTCGACGATCGGCGAGGTGCCGAGATTGGTGTGGGCGCTGATGGTGAGCGCGTGGCTCGCGTCCACCTTGGCCATCTCGTGGATGGTGATGTAGTACGAGAGCTGGTCCATCCCGGCGCCGCCCAGCTCCTCGCTCCAGGGCACACCCAGCAGGCCGAGCTCGCCCATCGCCTTGATGTTCTCCCAGGGAAATGTCGAGGTGCGGTCGAGCTCGCGAGCGACGGGCGCGATGTGCGTGCGGGAGAACTCGCGCACCATTTCCCGGACCTGATGATGCTGCTCGGTGAAGTAGAGTGAATCGTCCATGCGCGAGCCGGAAAAGAAGGAGGAATGGCTGCAATATAGGCGGCGCTCAGCCGCGGCGGTCGCCGCGGCGGTCGGCGCCGCTCACGCTGGCGGCGCTCCTGCTCGGCGGCCTGCGTCGGCGTCGCGGTGCGGCGCTCCCCGCCCCGGCGATCGGCGGTTCGCCGGTCGCCCCGGCGGAACTCCTGCAGCGCGTCGCGGCCGAGCTCGGTGACGTAGCACGGACCGGCCATGAGATAGGCGCCTGCCGTCTCCTCGGCGGCGTAGGCCACGCTCCGCTCGGGCATGTCGATCAGGCCGCGCTGCCGGAGATCCCGCAGATGACCCACGAGCGCCTCGAACGTCTGTCGCGCGCGCTCGCCAGTCGGGCCCGGACGAAAGACCCGTTCTCCGGCGTCGATGCGCTCCAGGATGTCGGCGTCGCCCTGATCCATGGGCCCAAGATAACGGTCGCCTCCCGTGCCCGCGATCAGGCGGAGGAGATCGGCGCCGAACTTCGCGAGCACGCGAGGACCGAGGCCGGGCGATCGCGGCCAGCGCGGCGGCATCCGTCACGCCCGCTCGCGGCGAGCGCGGCCGAGCGTGGCGTCCCGGAGCACGACGTACGGCGGCACCCCGAGCTCCGCGGCCACGCGGCGGCGCCAGCTCCTCGAGCGCGCGTGCGCGCGGCCCGAGCGGCCGGCTCCAGCGGCACCACGGACACGGGCCCGAGCGCCTGCAGGATGATGCCGCCCCAGCGCGCCGCCAGCGCGCTCCCCACACCGGGCACGTCCGCCAGTGCCGCGGGATCGGCGGGCGGGTGCCGGGCGAGCGCGAGCAGCACCTCCGGTTCGAGGAGCGCGCCGCCCCAGGGGCCCGAGCGCGTGGCCACCGCGGCCCGGAGCCGCGCGAGTCGGCCGGCGATGGCTCCGTCGCGCGGCGCGGAGACCAGACGGTGGCGGCACCGATCACATCCCGAGCAGCTCGCGAGTCGCTCGCCGAAGTAGCCCACCAGCGCCTTCCGCCGGCAGCCGCCGGCCACGCGCGTACGCTTCGACGGCCGCGATGCGCGCCTCGGCGCGCCGCCGGCGCTCGGCGATCGGCGTCCAGTCGACGGGGCCCCGCTCCGGATGCAGCTCGTGCCGGAGCCGCTCGGCGGAGGCACGGACGTTGGCCGCCACGCCCGTGCAGCGCTCGCCCTCGCGCCAGACGCGCTCGAGCACGCCGCGGGGCGGGAAGGTGACGTCGAGCTGGCGGCGGTGCAGCGCGGCGTCGCCGGGCCGCCAGAGGAGCACGCAGCGGGCGAACTCGCCGTCCCGGCCGGCGCGGCCGGCCTCCTGATAGTACGCCTCGGGCGTGGCGGGAAGCGTCCAGTGCACGACGAGGCGGATCTGCGGCTTGTCGATCCCCATCCCGAACGCGCAGGTGGCGACGATGACGTCGAGCCGATCCTCGAGAAAGGCATCGAGCGTGCGGCCGCGGCGCTCGCGCGAGAGTCCGGCATGATACGGCGCGGCGCGGTGACCCGCGTGGTGGAGCGCCCGCGCGATCCCCTCCGTGACGCTGCGGGTGGGCGCGTACACGATGACCATGCGATCGTCCTCGGCGAGGAGCCTCACCAGCGCCTCCAGCCGCTCGCGCTCGCTCCGGACGGGTACCACGCCGAACCAGAGATTGGCCCGGTCGAAGGAGCCCAGATGCTCGGCGAACCGGCCCCGCCGGAAGCCGAGGGTGCGTGCGATGTCCTGCCGCACATCCGGCGTGGCGCTGCCGGTGAGCGCCACCACGGGCGGGCGCCCGAGCCGGTACCGTGCCGCGCCCAGAGTCCGGTAGCTCGGCCGAAAGTCGTGCCCCCACTCGGCGATGCAGTGCGCCTCGTCCACCGCCAGGAGACTGGGGCGGAGGCCACGCTCGCTGCAGCTCCGGCGCGAGCCGGGTGAGCCGTTCGGGCGAGGCGTAGAGCAGCCGGAGCGCGCCGGACTCGAGCGCCGTCCAGACCCGCGTCCGCTCCTCGTCCCCGATGCCGCTGTGGAGCGCCGCGGCGGCGATGCCGCGCGCCACGGCCGCGGTGACCTGGTCCTGCATGAGCGCGATCAGCGGCGAGACCACCACCGTGAAGCCGCCGAGCACGAGCGCGGGCACCTGGAAGCAGACGGACTTGCCGCCGCCGGTGGGGAGCACCGCCAGGGTGTCCGATCCGGCCAGGACGGACCGGAGCACCGGAAGCTGCGCCGGGCGGAACTCGGCGTGGCCGAAGTGGTGGTGGAGGAGGCGGCGCGCCTCGTCGAGCGGGCCGGGCATCCGGCAGGATGTGCGACGCCCCAGTCGCCGACCGACATCGAGCCGCCGCCCGCATGGTCCCGCTTACGCGAGGAGGCCGCCTCGCGGTGACGAGGCGGCCTCCATGCTAGCTGGCCCGACTACCCCGGCTCAGTGGCCGCCGAGCCGGATGCCGACCGTGATCGGAATGAACTGCAGGTCCTTGCCCGTCGTGAACACGTCGTGGAAGCGCCCCTCCACGAACAGCCCGGCGCTCCCCGCCTTGAAGTCGAAACCGGCCCCGGCGTTCAAGCCGAACTTCGTGGTCGAGCCCGTCGTGCTGGTGATCGTGCCCAGATCACTGCTGCCGGTGGTCTTCAGGTTGTACACACCGCCGCCGCCCAGGATATACGGACGGAACTTCGTCGTCTCCGAGCTCTTGAACTTGTAGACGATGTCCCCGGTGCCCATGATGATGCGGTCCTTGAGGCTCCCTGGCCCCACGACGTCGTTGTCGAGCTTGAACTGGTGGTACTGCCCGTCGACCTGGATGCCCACCGGCCAGTTCGTCGGCACGAACGACACCCCCACCAAGCCGTGCCAGCCGAGCTTCGCGACGTCGTTGAACGTGCTCGACGGTATGCTCAGTCCGCCGCCCAGCGAAAACTCGGCCCCTTGCGCGTACAGCGCAGGCGCGCCGGCCAGCGACCCAACGAGCAGCATCGTGACCGCCTTCGGTACCCGCATACCGCCTCCTTCAATGTGGTTCCCATAGAGGCGCGGCGCGTCGGAAGCCGCCGGCCCACCCGCCGTCCGGACGGGTCGAGGCCCAAGCTAGCGGAGCCCGGCGGCGGACCATGTGAGGGGCATCACACCGAGTCGTCGCGGCCCCGTTGGAGCAGCCGAACGATGAGTGATCCGATGAGCAGCGCGATCGCGCCCCAGCCGATCTGCCGGTCGCCCAGCGCCACGGCCAGGAGCGCCACGGCAAAGCCCGCGACCGCCAGGCCGACACGCAGCAGCGCCACCGTGCGGGCGGGGAGCATCACTGCTTGAGGAACTGCCCGATGGCGGCGCGGAAGTCCGGTGTCTGGCGGGCCAGGGCATTCACCCGGGCGCCGAGGGCGATCCCTTCGTCCAGCGGGCAGCCATCAAGTCGGTAGAAGAGCTGTTTGGTGAGTGCCACGGCGGACGGACTTGAGCGAGCCAGCGTCCCCGCGAGCGTCGAGACTTCCCCCTCCAGCGCGTCGTCCGCCACGACCCGCGCCAGCAGCCCGGCCTCGCGCGCTTCCGTCGCGGTCATCACGCGGCCGGTGAGCGCCAGGTCGAGCGCGGTCTTTTCGCCCGTGGCGCGCCGGAGCAGGGTCAGCACCATGGCCGGAACGAAGCCGCGCTGGACCTCGGGGTAACCCATCCGCGCGCCTTCCCCGGCGATCGCGAGGTCGCACGCGGTGACCAGCCCGGCGCCGCCTGCCAGGGCGCGCCCCTGGACGCCGGCCAGGACCGGCTTGGGAAGGCTCCGGATCCGTGTGAACAGCGTGCCGAGCCGAAGCGCCGAGGCCTCGTTCCGCGCCGGTTCGAGATCGGCGGAGGCCAGCAGCTCGTCGAGGTCCGCCCCGGCGCAGAAATCCCGGCCCGCGCCCCGGAGCACGACCACGCGAACGTCCGCATCGAGATCCGCGCGGTCGAGCGCGGCATGGAGCGCCTCGATCAGGGCGGCGTCGAGCGCGTTCCGCTTCTCGGGGCGATCGAGCGTGAGCACGAGGACGCCGTTGGCGAGCTCGAGCCGGAGCGGCGGGCCGCCGGCGCTCACGCGCGCGCCAACCGGCGCGCGAGTGCCGCGGGCACCGGGATCGCCATCCGGAGGAGAGCGGTCGAGTACACCTTGCCCTGCGCGTCGGTCTTGAGGGAAATGGTCCCGCCACCGTCCAGGGCGTCGTGCAGCAGGAAGTTGAGTGCGTGGAGGTTGGGCAGCTCGAATCGTTCCACCCCGCTCACCATGCCCCGGAAATGCCGGGCCACCCGCGCCGTCGTCACCTCGCGCTCCAGGATCGGGTAGTACTCGGGCTCGAGCGCGATGAGTCCGACGTTCGCGGTGTTGCCCTTGTCGCCCGAGCGGGCGTGCGCCAGATACCGGAGCTGGACCATCCGGGCGGCCGGGCGTTTCGCAGTCGTGGGCACGCTCACGCCTCCAGAATCTCGACCCGCACGTGCGGCTCGATCTCGCGGCGGTCGATGAGTGCCGGCCAGTAGGCCACGACCTCTTCGACGGCCGGCCGCCCGCCGGCAAAGCCGGTGACGCTGGGCGGGCCGGTGAGGACCAGGGGCGCGATTTCCCGGGTGAACCGCTCGACCGGCGCCCGCTCGTGCGCCCGCACGCCCACGCGGAGCTGCACCTCGGGAATGTCGGGGTCGGGCGGTCCGCTGAGCCGCCCGTGCGTCGCGTCCACGCCGACGAATTCGGTGAGGATCTGGTCGAACTCGAGCCCGAGATCGCTGAGCCGCCGGCGGAGCACCGCGTCGGCCGCGCGGGCCTTGTCGTACGCCTCGGGCCAGGCGTACACCAGCGTGCCCACCGCCTTGTATCCCCAGAAGTAGGCGATCGACACCTTGAGCATCGGCGTGCGCGGTCCGCCGTGGATGCCGCTCACGCGCACCCGGTTCCGTCCGGCCGGGCGGAGCCGGATGGTCGTGAAGTCGGCCACACCATCGGGGGTGATGTAGCCTCGCGGGTCGCCCATCTCGTACACGAGCTGCTCGGTGACCGAGGCCACCGAGACCACGCCACCGGTGCCGGCATGCTTGGTCACGACGAACGTTCCGTCGTCCGAGGCCTCGACGATCGGAAAGCCCGGATCGGCGAGTCCCTTCACCGACCGCCATCCCTTCAGCAGATTGCCGCCGGATGCCTGCGCGCCGCATTCGATGATGTGTCCCGCGACCGTGCCGGCGGCCACCTTGTCCCAATCGTCGGGCGACCAGCCGAACTCGTGGACGATGGGGCCGAGGGTGAGCCCCGTGTCGGTGACGCGCCCGGTGACCACCACGTCGGCCCCGCCACGGAGCGCCTCGACGATCGGCCCCATCCCGAGATAGGCGTTGGCGGAGAGGACCCGCTCGCGGATGTCGCGCAGCGGGCGGCCGGTCTCCATGTCGCTCAGGTCATGACCGCGCGCCATCAGCTCGTCCAGCCGGCCCAGGATGTCGTCGCCCGAGACCAGGCCGACACGCACCCGTCTCGGCAGCCCGAGCTTTCGCGCGACGGCGAGCACCGCTTCGGCGCACGCCGCGCGGGTTCACGCCGCCGGCATTCGTGGTGACGCGCACCCCGCGCTCGACCAGGTCGGGCAGGATACGCTCCATGAGCGGCACGAAGTCACGCGCGTAGCCCGCGGCGGGGTCGCGGGACTTCTGCTTCTGCATGATGGACATGGTGACTTCGGCGAGGTAGTCCATCATCAGGTAGTCGATCGGCCCGCCCCGCACCTGGCGTACCGGCGCCTCGAGCCAGTCGCCCCAGAACCCCTGCCCCGCGGCGATCCGGACGGTGCGGCCGTCGGCCGGCGTCATGGAACGAGCGGCCCGGTCGCGGGCCCGAGCTCGACCTCGCGCGTCCAGCTCCGGCCGTCGGTGCGCGCCACCAGCAGGCCCAGGGGCACGAACTTCTCGCCCAGCGGCCACGGACTCGGCGGCAGGGTGAAGTCGGCGGTGACGGTGCCGCGCGGGGCGATCGTCCGGCTGCCGCTGTCCGCGCGCGCGAGCACGACCGTGGTATCCGCGTACACCCGGATCGCGGCGCGGAGCGACCACTGCTGATTGCCCACCGGATCGGCGAAGCCGGGGAAGAACCCGAGGGTGACCGGCATGTCACCGTGGCCTTCCGGCAGCTCCACCTGCAGCCGGCCGAAGGCGTAGTTGAGCGGCTGCTTCCCGAGCTGCCGGCCGAGCGAGTCGAACAGGGTGAGCCCGAAGTCGGTGAACTTCCCCCATTGCGCGCGGTCCATCGTCACGTCCACGACGACGCCGCGGGACCAGGCGGGGACGACGAAGGGGATGCGCCGGGCCGCGGAGCCGTTCGCGGAGACGGAGTCCGACCGCGCGGCGCCGCCAAGGTGCATGCCGAGCTCGGCCTCGACCGGTGCGCCGGTCACGTTGTGGAAGGTGGCGTGCACCACGCCGCCCTGACGCGTCGCGTGCAGCATGAGCGGCGACTGGGTGAGCCGGACCGTCGTGGTGAGGGGCTGGCCCGGCGGCGCGACGACGACGCACTCGTACGCGCCCGCCACCACGTCCCGCGAATCGGCCTCGTATTCCGCACCCTGCGGCCCGTAGGCGGCCGCGCGCGCGCTCTCATCCCGGAACGGCATGCCGTCGGGCTCGTGGAGAAACGCGAGGCCCCGCTCGGCGCGGCCCCCGGTCTCGACCGTGAGCTGGAACGGCCGGCTGCTGTCGGCCTCGAAGAAGGTACGGAGCGTGCCCCCGCCGGGCACAGCCGCGCCCTGCCGGAGTGTCGTCGTGGTGGCGGCGACCGGCACGGCGGTCACGACCGTCGTGACCAGTCGGAACGCCGGGCCGGCCATCGTGTCCGCGGTCCATCCGGTGATAGTGCCCACGTAGGCGCCCGGGACGGCGAGCCCGCGGCGGCCCACCTTCAGTTGCACCGGCGTGCGCGGTCCGCGGAGGGTCAGGGTGGGCGGCGCCGTGAGCCAGGGCGAGTCGCTCCGGAGCGTGTAGCTCGCCGCGGGCGCGTCGACGGCGCGCAGCAGCTCGAACTCCTGCGTCGTGTCCGCGGCCGCGCCGGCCACGCGCTGGACGGCGGCGGTGGCATCGCCGGCGCCGAGCGCGCGCACCTGGATGTCGGGCACGGCGTACCCGCCGCCGAGCCAGCGGTAGGCCTTATCCACGTCCGGCAGTCCGGCGCCCTCGTCCACGAAGGTGGCACCCGGCGTGGGCTGTGCCGTCACCATCAAACCGTGGCGAACGGCGCGCGCCACGACCGGGCGGCGCTCCTGCATCATCGCCGAGACGAGCAGCGCGGCCAGGCCGGCCGCGTGGGGCGAGGCCATGCTGGTCCCCTGTTCGACCTCGTCGCCCGCATTCCAGAGCGGCACGCTGCTGTAGGCCACGCCGGGCGTCACCAGGTCGGGACGCGCCACCTCGCCGCCGCGAGAGCTGAAGTAGGCGAGCAGGTCGGCGGAGGGCGCGCCCGCGGGGCCGGGCGGGAGAAGGCTGCCGGGCAGCGTGGCGCCGACGCTCATCGCGCGGGCGGCACTGCCCGGGAACCCGATCGTCGAGAGCCCGGGCCCGTCATTTCCCGCGCTGATGGCCATCACGACGTCGGGGTGCGCCGCGAGCACGGAGTCCACGATCCCATCGATCCGCGCCCGGCCCTCGATCTCGTTGCCCACGCCGAAGCTCATGTTGAGCACCAACGGCAGCCGGCGCGCCGTCGCGAAGTGGATGGCGTAGTCCAGCGCGCGGAGCATGCTGCCGGTGGTCGAGATCCCCCCGTTGGCGCTGTTGGCGATCTTGAGCCCGAGGAGCTGGGCTCCCGGCGCCACGCCGTCGAACCCGGTGACGCCGTAGAGGTCGTGGCCCGCCGCGATGCCGGAGACGTGGGTGCCGTGCGCGCCGGTGTCGAACACCAGATCGAGCCGGGGCGCGCCGGCATCCTCGCTGAAATTGGCGGCGACGTTCACCCGCGGCCGGGCTCCGCGACGCGCCCAGCCGAACGTCTCTCGGCCCACGAGGTAGTCGTGGACCGGACGCTCGTTGGCGAGCGAGCCGTCGCCGTCGGTATCCGCGAAGAGCACCCAGCCGTCGGGCGCGCGCACCACCACGACAGGCAGCGTATCGCGGACGGCGCCGTTCCCGTTGAGATCCGCCGCCGGCGGCTGGCCGAGCGGGACCTCGGCGATCGTGCCGGCGTAGTACGGGCCGGCCGTGCTGAGGGCCAGCACGCGTCCGAAACCGCCGAGGCGCCGGCCGGCCACCGTTACCGAATCGCCGGCGGGCGTGACGCGCGCGAGCGGCACGGCGCCCTCGCCGGAGAAGTCGCGGAGGTCGAGGATCTTGGGGCCGCCGGTGGTGGTGGTCGCGAGCCCGGGCACCCCGGGGTCGATCCCGGTGTCGAGAATGCCGATCAGCACGCCGCGCCCGTCGTACGTCGGATGCGCGCGGAGAAAGCGGTCCACGCCCGTGCTCGCGAGCGGCATCCAGCCGTGGGCGTAGGCCGACTCGGGCGGTGCGACGCGCTCGACCGAGTCGGGCGCGCGGGCCGGCGCCGCCGGCGCCGCCGGCGGCGCAGGGGCGGGGGTCGCCGGTGCGGCTGGCGCCTTCGCGACGGCGGAGTCGGCTCGCGGCTGGGGGGCGGGGGTCGATGCCTCGCGATGGGCAGGCGCGCAGGCGAGCGTGACGACAAGGGCAGTGGCGAGACGCGACGGGCGCATGCGGTTCCTAGGTGGCGGGGGCCGCGTCGAGCGGCGGGAGCACGAAGGGGCCCAGATGCGGCCCCGCGTAGTTGGCGGCGATTCGCAGCGCGAAGGCGAGCTGGCCGCGGGTCTCTTCGGGCGTGACGATCGCGTCCACCTGGCCCCGCGCCGCGGCATAGCGGGCATCGAGCTGGGCCTCGTAGTCGGTGCGCATCGACTCCACCGAGGCCTGGACGTCGGGCGCGAGCTCGCGCCGCTCCTGCCGCGCGCGCTCGAGCTCGCGGCCGTGTACCGCCATCACCGCGGACTCGCCTTCCATCACGCCCATCCGGCCGGTGGGCCACGAGAGGATGAAGTCGGGATCGAACCCCTGCCCCGCCATCGCGTAGTAGCCCGCACCGGACGCGTGGTTCACGGTGAGGACGATCTTGGGCACGACCGCGGTCGCCATGGCTTCGACCAGGCGCGCGCCGGCGCGGATGATCCCGCTGTGCTCCGCCTCCGGCCCGACCATGAAGCCGCTCACGTCCTGCACGAACAGCAGGGGAAGCCGCTCGCGGCCGGCAGTCTCGATGAAGTAGGCCACCTTCTCCGCGCTCCCGGTGTAGACGATTCCGCCGAAGCGAGGCCGCTCGCCGGGCTGCCCCTTGATTACGCCGCGCTGGTTGGCGATCACGGCCACCGGCCGTCCCTCGATGTGCGCGTGGCCGCAGAGCATTTCGCGCGCGACGCCGGGCTGGAACTCATCGAGCGCGCCGGCGTCGAGGAGGCACTCGAGCACATGGCGCATGTCGTACGACAGCCGGTGGTCCCGGGGGAGGAGGTCGTAGAGCTCACCGGCCGGCCGCGCGGGCTCGACCGGCGGCCGCACCCGGTGGTGCACGCCGTCCAGCCGTGGCAGCCGGCCGACGTACTCGCGGATCCGCTCGAGGCAGGCGGTGTCGTTGGGCGCGCGATAATGGGCCACCGCGCTCACCTCAGTGTGCGTCACCGCTCCGCCCAGGCGCTCGGCGTCGATCGTCTGCCCGGTCGCGCCCTTGACGAGATTGGGGCCGCCGAGCCCCATGAAGCTGGTGCCCTCGACCATGAAGATCACGTCCGACAGCGCCGGCAAATAAGCGCCCCCCGCGATACAGCTTCCCATCACGGCGCTGATCTGCGGCACGTGGAGATAGCGGCGCATGATCGAGTTGTAATAGAAGATGCGCGCCGCGCCGTACTGCCCCGGGAACACCCCGCCCTGGTACGGCAGGTTCACGCCCGCGCTGTCCACCAGATACACGATGGGGATCCGCTGCCGCATCGCGACCTCCTGCGCGCGGAGGATCTTGCGGATCGTCTCGGGCCACCAGGAGCCGGCCTTCACGGTGGCGTCGTTGGCCACCACGACGGTTTCCCGTCCCTCGACCACCCCGACGCCGGTGATGACGCCGGCGCCGGGCGCCTGCCCGTCGTACTGGTCGTAGGCCACGAGCAGGCCCAGCTCGAGCCAGGGCGCGCCGTCGTCGAGCAGGCAGTGGACCCGCTCGCGCGGCGCGAGCTTCCCCTGGCGGTGCATCCTGGCCGCGCGCTCGGCGCCGCCGCCCTCGCGCAGGCGGTCGGCGAGCTGCTGGTACTCGGCGGTGAGCTCGCGCAGGCGGCTCACGCCTCCAGGTGCTCGGACGCCCACGACTGGATGTAGGAGATGAGTTCGGCGGTCGGCGTGCCCGGCCCGAAGAGCCGGCCGATGCCCAGCGCCTGGAGCTGATCCATGTCTTCCGCCGGGATGATGCCGCCGCCGGTGATCAGGATGTCGGGTCGGCCCATCTGGTCCAGCATCTGCCGCACCCGCGGGAAGAGCGCCATGTGCGCGCCCGACAAGATCGAGAGCCCGACGACGTCCACGTCCTCCTGCACCGCGGCGGTGGCGATCATCTCCGGCGTCTGGTGGAGACCGGTGTACACCACTTCCATGCCCGCGTCACGGAGCGCCGCGGCGACCACCTTGGCGCCCCGGTCGTGGCCGTCGAGGCCGGGTTTGGCGACGAGCACCCGGATCGGGCGGGAAGCGGCCGTCATGACGCGAGTCTCTCCTTGAGCAGGTCGTCGGCCAGCGCGCCAAGGGAGTGGACGCTGGCGCAGCCGACACGCGGGGGCGCCCCGGCCGGCAGCAGGAGCACCGCGTCCATCCCCGCCGCGCGGGCGCCCAGGACATCCACCTCGTACAGGTCGCCCACGTACAGCGCCGCGGCGGGCTCGACGCCGAGGGCCTCGAGCGCGGCAGCGAAGATGGCGGGGTCGGGCTTCTCCACGCCGGCGAGCGTGGAGTCCATCACGACGTCGAAGTATGGGCGGAGCCCCGCCACCTCCAGCGCCTCGTCGACCCGGCCGTCGCTGTTGGAGACCACGCCGAGGCGAAGCCCCGCGCTGCGCAGCCGGGTGAGGGCGTCGTGCGCGTCCTCCGCGATGCCACTCCACAGGTGGCGCTCGCCGTGCAGCCGCGCCAGGCAGGCCCGCACCTCCCCGAGCCGATCGGCCGGGATGCCGGCCTCGAGGAACAACGCTTCCAGGTAGGCCGCGCTCCGCTCGCGGTCGGTCGTCCCGCCCCGTTCGAGAGTGCGGGCCGCGGCGCGGGCGCCCGCGGCGAGCCGGGTGCCGGTCAGCGGCACGTCGAGCGCCGCCGCCACCGCCGCGGCCATGCGGGGATGATCGAGGAACAGCAGCGTGTTCCCGGCGTCGAACAGCACCGCGCGGAGCGGCAGGTGAGCGGCGGCCACGCTCAGCGGAAGCGGAGCAGCCCGGCCAGCCCGTCGACTTCCTCGCGGGCCTTGGGCTCGTACACCACGTTGACGTCCACACCCTGGCGGAGCGCCTCTTCGATGGCATCGTCCACGACATCGAGCACCGGAATCGGCTCGCCTTCGTGGCGGCACTCCCGCTCGGTGCGGGCCAGCCGTCCCGACGTGCCGCAGCGGAAACCGGGCTCGCCCGCATCGGCGTGCACCAGCAGCGTCCGGATCTGTCCGCGCGCCAGCGCGCGAAGCGTGCGGTCGATGCCGTTGATGGCCCAGCCGCTGCCGACGCCTTCGCGCATCTCGTGCACCACTTCCCGCTCTTCGTTGCGTTCCCACGCCTGCCTGACGGCGAGCGTGGCCGCATGCACCAGCGGCGGCGTGGCCTCCTTCGGGTTGAGCCGGGTGGTGCCGATCACCCGCTCGACCAGATAGCTGTGGAGGAACGGCTCGACCGCGGCGGCATCGGGACCGGTGGCACCGATCACGATGCCGTGCGCCGGCTGG
Organism: uncultured Gemmatimonadales bacterium; assembly: GCA_963831425.1. Lineage (GTDB taxonomy): Bacteria > Gemmatimonadota > Gemmatimonadetes > Gemmatimonadales > GWC2-71-9 > CAVVWJ01. The sequence continues at coordinate 35,561 of CAWHQC010000012.1, forward strand.
CGCCGGTCGATGGCGAAGAGCTCGCGGGCGATCGCCTCGTAATGCCGCTGCTTCTCCTCGCGGATGCGGTTGTGGTAGGTGTGCTCCCCCCAGCCGCCGGGACCGCTCTGGTCGCCGTGAAAGCGGCTGCCGCGCGTACTGTCGGCGCGGAGGCCGGGCAGCTCCCGGCACCCGTAGGCGGTCACCTCGAAGAAGCGGGCGCCGGTGCGGTCGAGGACGACGGTGAGCAGGCGGCCGAACTCGTCCTCGACCGACGCGAGCTCGCGCACCAGCGGCGCCCGGTCGAGGCCCAGGCGCGAGCGGTGCACCACCGGCAGCGGCATCGCTTCGAACAGGCCGATCCCCTCGCAGGCAAAGATGGCGAGCCCCTGCGTGGAGGGGAGGTTGGCCGGATTCCGGAGGTACTCCTGAATCCGCTCGAGGTCGCGCGCGACCTCCTCCTGAACCGAGCGGGCGAGTCCCAGCCGCGGCAGCGCGCGCGCGACCGACCGGACGCGGTTCTTGAGCTTGATGAGGTACTTCCCCCGGCTCCGGTCCCGCGGCTCGAGCTTGAGATAGCAGGTGACCACCCGGTGCCGCCCCGGCTCCACCGCCGAGAGCCGGGCCAGTCGCTCGGCCACCTCCGGCACCTCGTTCCGCGCCGGGCCGCGCCCGCTGCCCGCGCCTGTTCCCGGGCCCTCAGAAGAAGACCGGCTCCCGATAGCTCCCATAAATCTCCTCGAGCACATGCCGGATCTCGAACAGCGTGCAGTATGCACGCGCGCAGTCGAGCATGGCTGGAATGATGTTGCGGTCCTCGGCGGCGGCGCGCCGCAGCTCGGCCAGGCGGCGCTCGACCAGCGCCGCATCCCGCTCGGCCCGGACCCGCGCGAGCCGCGCCCGCTGGGTCGCCTCGGCCGCGTCCCCCACTTTGAGGATCCGGACCGGCGCTTCCGCTTCCTCCACGAAATCGTTCAGTCCCACGATGGTGCGGCGTCCCTCCTCCAGCTCGGCCTGGAACCGCGCCGAGCTGGAGGCGATCTGGCGCTGGAACCACCCCGACTCGATGGCCCGGACGACGCCGCCCTGGGCATCGATCTCGGCGAAGAGCCCTTCCGCCTCGCGTTCGAGCCCGTCGGTGAGCGCCTCGACGTAGTAGGACCCGCCCAGCGGGTCGGCCACGTTGGGCACGCCGGTCTCGTACGCCAGAATCTGCTGGGTGCGCAGCGCGATGCGCACCGACTCCTCCGTCGGGAGCGCGAGCGTCTCGTCGAGCGCGTTGGTGTGCAGCGACTGCGTCCCGCCGAGCACGGCCGCGAGCGCCTGGTAGGCCACCCGCACCACGTTGTTGTGCGGCTGCTGCGCGGTGAGGGTCACGCCGGCCGTCTGGCAGTGGAACCGCATCCGCCAGCTCCGCGGGTTCCGCGCGCCGTAGCGCTCGCGCATGTGGCGCGCCCAGATGCGGCGCGCGGCGCGGAGCTTGGCGATCTCCTCGAAGAAGTCGTTGTGCACGTCCCAGAAGAACGACAGCCGCGGCGCGAACGCGTCCACGTCCAGGCCCCGGGTCACCCCGTGCTCCACGTAGCAGAACCCGTTGGCGAGCGTGAACGCGAGCTCCTGCGCCGCCGTCGCCCCCGCCTCGCGGATGTGGTATCCGGAGATCGAGATGGTGTTCCAGTTCGGCGTGTGCTCCGCGGCCCACTCGAACAGATCGACGATGATCTTGAGCGCGGGCTCCGCCGGATAGATCCAGGCGTGCTGCGCCATGTACTCCTTGAGGATGTCGTTCTGGATGGTGCCCTGGAGCTGCGCGATGGGGACGCCCTGCCGCTCGGCAGCCGCGACGTAGAAGCAGAACAGCATCGCCGCGGGACCGTTGATCGTCATCGAGGTGGAGACCCGGTCGAGCGGAATCCCGTCGAACAGCGTCTCCATGTCGGCCAGGCTGGAGATCGCGACGCCGCACTTCCCCACCTCGCCCTCCGAGCGGGGATGGTCGGAGTCGTACCCCATGAGCGTGGGGAAGTCGAACGCGACCGACAACCCCGTCTGCCCGCGCTCGAGCAGGAACTTGTAGCGCTGGTTGGTGTCGTCGGCGGTACCGAAGCCGGCAAACTGCCGCATGGTCCAGAGCCGGCCGCGGTACATGGTGGGGTGGATGCCGCGGGTGAACGGGAAATCGCCGGGCAGGCCGGTCGCCGCCTGCAGATCGGGCGGCAGGTCGAGGGACGTGTACACCGGCTGGACCGTTCGGCCGGAGACCGAGGTGAAATCGCTGTCGGTCCGGGTGGGGAGCGCGGCCGCGGCGGCGCGCCAGGCAGCCACCTCGGCCCGGAGCCGGGTGAGCTCGCGCTCCTGCGCCGCCAGCCGCTGCGCCGTCTCCGCGTCGCGATCCGTACCCCAGGCCGTCATGTTCGCTCACCCTGTTTGAGCCCGTCCAGCACCTCCGCCGCGACCTCGTAGGGACTCACCCGCCCGGCCGCGATCTCCTCGAGCCGCTCGGCGATCCGCTGATCGGCCCGCGCCTCTTCCCAGACCCACCGGCGGGTGGCACGATCCACCACTTCCCGGGTGCGATCCAGCAGCCGGCGCGTGCGCCGCTCCCTCAGCGTGCCGCTCTCGACCAGCCAGTCGTGATGCCGGTCGAGGGCCGCGATGAGCTCGGAGACCCCTTCCCCCTTGGTCGCCACGGTGAGCACGACCGGATGATTCCAGCGCGACCCGTCCGCCTGCCCACCCGACCGCCGTGCCCGCGGTGCCGGCACTGCCCCGTCCGCCGGAGCCCCAGCGTCACCTCGAGCTCGCGCCGCAACTGCTCGGCCCCCGGCCGGTCGGCCTTGTTGACGACGAACAGATCGGCAACCTCGATGATGCCGGACTTGAGCGTCTGGATGCCGTCGCCCGACTCCGGCACGAGCACCAGGACGGTGGAGTCGGTCATGCCGGCCACGTCGAGCTCCGATCTGGCCCACGCCGACGGTCTCGACCAGGATCCGGTCGAAATTCGCGGCGTCGAGCAGGTCGCAGACCTCGCGCGTGGTGGTGGCGAGACCGCCCACGGAGCCCCGGCTGCCCATGGAGCGGATGTAGACGCCGTCATCGAGCGCGACGGATTCCATGCGGATGCGGTCGCCGAGGAGCGCGCCGCCCGTGAAGGGACTGGTGGGGTCCACCGCCACCACCGCCACGCGCTGCCCGGCCTGGCGGTAGGCGGCGACGAGGCGCTCGACCAGCGTGGACTTGCCGGCGCCGGGCGGGCCGGTGATGCCGATCCGGCGCGCCCGGCCGAGCGAGTGATGCACCTCGGCCAGCAGCCGCTCGAACCCCGGCCGCGCGTTCTCGACCACCGAGATCGCGCGTGCCAGGGCGGCCGTGTTCCCCGCCCGCAGCCGCGCGATCAGGGGGTCGAAATCCATGCCTGAAAGGTCGCCCGCCCCGGGGCGGAGGCAAGCGAGCCCGTCAGCCCGCTTCTTCGTCCCCGTTGTCGATGTGCAGCTCCTTCCGGGCGGTCCAGTTGATGATGATCACGAGGATCACGCCGACGGCGAGCGCCCCCAGCAGCCAGAGCTGCACCCGGCGCACGCGGCCGAGCAGGATGGTGGCGCTCCCGCTCACCAGGTACCCGAGCCCGCGTGAAGGCCAGCGAGCCCAGGACGCACCCCACCGCGTCTACCAGCGGCGAACCGCACCACGCTCATGCCGTGGAGTCCCCAGAACACCATGCTCGCGGCCTTGGTGCCGTAGACGAACCGTGACGCGATCAGCTCCGCGGGGCCGAGGCGCGCGGCCAGCCGCTCGATCCGATGGCCCACGCGCTCGTACAGCCGCCCCGCGCGGAACCGCGGACCCCGCATCCGCCCGAGCATGTACCACGCGAAGTCGCCGATGAAGCTGCCGGCCGCCCCCGCGGCCAGGGCGAGCGGGAACGGGAAGTACCCAGGTGGGCCGCGACCCCCGCGAGGATGAGGGTGAAATCGCCCTCCACGGCGGACCCCAGGAACACCGCCGCCAGGCCGTAGCGCGCGAGCAGCGCCTCGATGTGCACGCGATCAGGCCCGCGGCCGGGGCTGCTGGCGGCGATCCTCGCGCGCCACCGTCGGGACCGCGAACTCGGGCCGCGGCACCGGCTCCAGGTCCAGGTGGGCCCGCGCCACGTTGAGCGCGTCGTCGATGTTGCCGACCAGGTCGTCCTCGGGCAGCTCGTCGCCCAGGGCCGAGCGCTGGAGCGCCACCATGGGCTGCGCGTGCACGTCGGACAGGATCACCCGCGTCCCGGCCCCGCGGAACCGGCGGACCATGTCCTCAGCGCGTGGAGACCGGTGGAGTCGATCGCGGGGACGTTGCGCATGCCGGAGGATCAGCACCTTGGGGCGGCCGCGGAGCGTGGTCAGCGTTTCCTTGAACTTCTCCGCCGCGCCGAAGAAGAAGGGCCCGTTGATCTCGTACACCTCGACGCCGGGCGGGACCGAGCGGCGGCGCAGCGAGTTCGGGTCGCCCTCGCCCTCGTCGCCGCCCTCGTCGAACTCGCGCGTGAGCACGCTGACGTTGGTCACCTCGGCCATGCGCCGCATGAAGAGGAACGCGGCGAGCACGATCCCGACCTCGACGGCGACGGTCAGATCCACCAGCACCGTGAGCAGGAACGTGGTCAGCAGCACCAGCAGGTCGCTCTTGGGCGCGCGGAACTCGGAGCGGAAGGTGCGCCACTCGCTCATGTGATAGGCCACCACCACCAGGATGCCGGCCAGGGTGGCCATCGGGATGAGCCCGGCCCACCGGCCGAAGAAGAGCGTGATGAGGAGCAGCGTGAGCGCGTGGACGATGCCGGCCACCGGGGTGCGGCCGCCGTTCTTGACGTTGGTGGCGGTACGCGCGATGGCGCCCGTGGCGGGAATGCCGCCGAAGAGCGGCGAGACGATGTTCGCCACGCCCTGCGCCACCAGCTCCATGTTGGACCGGTGCTTGCCGCCGATCATCCCGTCGGCCACGACCGCGGAGAGCAGCGACTCGATGCCCGCGAGCATCGCGATGGTGAACGCGGGCCCCACCAGCGCCGTGGCCGTCGTCGAGCGTGACTGCGGGAGCGACGGCCGGGGAAGCCCGGCGTCGATCGCGCCGAAGCGGCTGCCGATCGTCTCGACCGGCAGGTGGAGCGAGTGCACGAGCAAGGTCGTCGCGATCAGCGCCACGAACGGCCCCGGGACCCGGAACTCGAGCCGGGGCCAGAGCACCAGGATGAGCAGGGTCAGCGCCGACACGAGCACCGCCGACGGGTTGACGTGCCGAGGTGCCGGGCGTACTCGGTCCACTTGCCGACGAACTCGGCGGGCAGCGTCGCCCATCCGCAGGCCGAGCAGGTCCTTGACCTGCCCCGAGAAGATGATCAGCGCGATCCCGGTGGTGAACCCGGTCACCACCGGAAACGGGATGAACTTGATGGCCGCCGCCCAGCCGGGCGAGCCCGAAGCCGATCGAGCATGAAGCCCGCCCATCAGCGTGGCGATCATCAGCCCGTCGACGCCGTACTTCTGGACGATGCCGTAGACGATCACCACGAACGCGCCGGTCGGGCCCGCCGATCTGGACCCGCGAGCCGCCGAGCGCGGAGATCAGGAAGCCGGCGATGACGGCCGTGTAAAGGCCGCGGTCCGGCGTGACCCCGCTGGCGACGGCGAACGCGATCGCGAGCGGCAGCGCCACGATGCCGACGATGACGCCGGCGCCGAGATCGGTGGCGAACTGGGCGCGGGTCATAGGTCTTGAGCGTCGTGACCAGCTTGGGAACCAGCACCGGCGACTCCGGCTGGAAGGTTAGCGCAGGGCGCGGCGATGATGGGCGGGTCGGAGATCTCGTCACGCCGGTGCGGCCGTTCGCGACAGAATGGCCGCGCTGCGGGCTCGCGCTCGGCGAGCCAAAGTGGCACGGCGGCGGAGGCGGAGCCGGGAACTGTCCTGCCGCGGACGCGTTCGACGATGGCCATCTTCTTGCCTTCTCGCGGCGGCCATCAGTCGAGCGGAAGGAAGTACATGCGGATCGCGCTCGTCACCGAGTACTACTACCCGCACCTCGGCGGCGTCACCGAGCACGTCCACAACCTGGCGCAGCTGTCCAGCGGCAGGGGCCATCCCACCATCGTCGTCACCGCCCACATGCGGCCCCGCCGCGCGGCGCACGACCTGCGAGCACGACGGCGACGACCCCGTTCGTCCGCCGGGTCGGGCACCAGCCGGATGATCTACAGCGCGGGTCGTTCGCCCGGGTGACGCACCGGCTGGGGCTCTGCGCCGGCAGCTGCGCGACCTGTTCCGCCGGGAGCAGATCGACCTGGTCCACGTGCACGGCGGCCTCGCGCCGATCTTCGGGCTGGTGGCGCCGGACGCCGCGCGGGGATCTGGGCATGCCGGTCGTGGCCACATTCCATTCGTGGTTCCCGCGCTCGGCCCTGTGCCGCTCTTCCGCCGGCCGCTCCAGCGGCGGCTCGACCGCCATGCCGCGGAGATCGCCGTGAGCCAGCCGGTGGTGGAGGCGCACGCGCGGTACTTCAAGGCCGACTGGGAGATCATTCCCAACGGAGTGGACACCGACTTCTTCCGGCCCGCGACGGCACCGGCCGCCCGCGCGGCCACCCGGAGCTGCTGTTCCTCGGCCGGCTCGATCCCCGGAACGGCCTCGAGACGATCCTGCGCCGCCATGCCCGCGGTACTCGAGCGCTTGCCCGGGACGCGCCTCACGGTGGCCGGCGACGGTCCGCTGCGCCCGCTGTACGAACGCCTGGCTCGCCCGGTGGGCCGCAGGTCGAGTTCGTCGGCCGGGTCAACGGCAACCGGCCCCGACATTACGGCCCGGCCGACCTGTATCTCTGCCCCACCACCAAGGCATCGTTCGGCATCACCCTGCTCGAGGCGATGGCGTGCGGCACGCCGCTGGTGGTCTCGGACATCACCGGGTTCCGCGAGCTGGTCGGCGGCGGCACGAGGCCGTGCTGGTGCGAGAAGGCGACCCGACGGCCTGGGCCCGGCGATCATCGCCTGAGGCCGACCCCCCCCGCCGGGCCGCCATGGGGGCGGCCGGGCTGGCAAAGGCCGAGACGTACGCCTGGCCCCGGATCGCGGACGCAGGTGATCGAGGTGTACCAGCGAGTGATGGCGTGCTGATTCGGCGCTGGCCCTGGGCGGGCGCGGGCGCGGGGCTCCTCGCGCACGGCGCTGTACGAGCCGAACAGCCCGCTCTTCGGGCCGGTCGTCGGCCGCGGCCCGCGCGAGCCGGCGCTCTATCTCACGTTCGACGACGGCCCCAACCCGCGCACCACCGAGGCGATCGCCCGGCTGCTCGAGCGCGAGCGGGTCCCCGCCACTTTCTTCATGGTCGGACGGCACGTGGACCGGTATCCGGACCTGGCGCGCGGCGTGGCACGGGCGGGCTTCGCGATCGGAAACCATACATACAGCCACACCAAGCTGGCGCTCTGCGGACCGGGGCGGGTCGGCGGACGAGATCGCGCGCGCGCACGGCGCCATCGTGACGCATACCGGGGTGACGCCCCGGTCGTTCCGCGCGCCGCACGGGCAGCGCAACCCGTTCGTCCACCGGGTCGCCGCGGCTTACCGCTACCGGGTCTTCGGGCTGGACGTTCGGCGTGTGGGACACGGCCCGGCCCGGGCGGCCGTCATCCGCCGCCGAATGCGTCGCGGGCTCCGGCCGGGCGCGGTGCTGCTGCTGCACGACGGCGATGGGTACGACCCCGTGGGCGATCGCACCGAAACCGCCGAGGCGCTGCCTGGCATCCTGGAGGACTGCAGATCGATGGGATATGAATTCCGCCCGCTGGACCGGATCGGCGGGTCGTGAGGCGGCCATGGTGGGTCAAGCTCCTCGTCGTCGTGGTGCTGGCCGCGGGCCTCCGCTTCGCCACGACGTTTCCCTGGCTCGACACCTGGACCACGCTCGAGTCCGCCGACTGGGCAATGCTGGCCGTCGCCGGCGGATGGAACCTCCTGTCGCTCGCGCTCAAGGCGTGGGCGTGGCAGCTCCTGCTGCGCGCCGTGGCACCCGTGGGCTTCCGGACCACGCAGGAGGCCACGTTCGTGGGCGCGGCGGTGAACTCGGTCGGCATCGCGATGAGCGGCGAGGCGGCCCGGGTTCACGTGCTGGGCAGGCGGGACGGCATCGCGCCGGGCGCGGCGGTTCGCTCCATCGTCGCGAGCCGCCTGGTCGAAGCGATCGCGCTGGGTGTCTTTCTGCTGGGCGTGGTCGCCCTCACCACGACGGAGCACACGCTCAAGCTGCTGGGCGGCGGCGTGCTCCTCCTCGGCGGGGCGCTGGCGCTGCTCCGGTGGCTCCCCTGGCTCCGGCCGGGCGGCGGCGGCGCGGCGGCGCTCGAGGGCTGGTCGGTCGCGCGGCTCGCGCCGGCGGTCGGGATCGACATCGCGAGCTGGGGGCTGCAGTGGGCGTCGTATCACTGGTCGATCGCCGCCGCGCACACCGCGGTCACGCCGTCGCTCTCCTGCCTCGCGCTGGTGCTGGCCAACGTGGGCGGGATCTTCCGGCTGACCCCGGCCAACATCGGCGTGGTCCAGGGCGCCGTCGTGCTGGCCCTCCGCCCGGCGGGCGTGGCGGCGCCGGAGGCGCTGGCGGCCGGCGTGGCGCTGCAGGCGGTGCAGGTGCTGCCGGTGTTGGCGATCGGCCTCTGCCTGCTGGGCCGGTCGGGATTCGTGGCGCTGTTCCGCCGGCGCGCGCCGGAGCCCGCCTGATGCCGATGGGCCTGCCCCGCCGGCTGGCGGTGCTGACGGCGGTGATGGCAATCCTGCTCGTGACCGGCGCCACCGAGGTGGCGCTCGTGTGGTCCGCCCGGACTCGCCTCGAAGATCTCCGGCTCGAAGCCGTCTCGCTCGCCAACACGCTGGCCTCGCTGCTCGTCCGGAGCGCGCCCAAGGGCGACCCGGCCGGCCTGGCCCAGGGGCTCGAGGGATGGGCACGCCACCGCGGCCCCGGGTCCGGCGCGATGGTCTACGTGCTGCGGCACGGGGGCCTGCTCCCGGTCGCCGCCAGCGGGCTGCCGGACTCGACGGCCGCGGAGCCGGCGGTGTATCACGCTCTCGCGCGCCGCGCCGCGGAGGAGCACCTTCGGAGCGGCGACGATCCGGGATGGCAGGTGCTGATCCCGCTCGGGCTGCCGCACCCGTACGGGGTCCTCGACATGCGGCTCTCGACCCGGCGACTCCAGGACTGGGCACGGTTGGAGCGGCGGCGGGCGTACATGCTGGCGTTCCTGTCGGCCCTGCTGGTGGCGCTGTTCGTGGCGGTGATGACCGCGCGCTGGGTCGGGCGGCCGCTCGCGGCATCGGCACCGCCATGGCCGGGGCGCACGGCGGGGCGAAGGACGCCCCGGAGGCGCTCGAGATCGGTCCGCCGGAATTCCGGGAGCTGACCCGGCGCTACAACCGGATGCGGGAGGCGCTCGCCGCGCGCGAGCAGGAGAGCGCCGCGCGGGCCATGCTGCTCACGCTGGAAGAGCGGGCGCGCGGACTCGACCGGCTGGCACTCATGCACGAGACGGCGGCCGGCTTCGCCCACGAGATCGGCACTCCGCTCAACACGGTGAGCGGCCATCTGCAGCTGCTGCGCGACGATCTCGACGCGCAGCACGACGCAGCGCGGCGTGGAGCGGGTGAGGCTTCTGCTGGCGCAGGTGGACCGCGTGGCCGGCATCGTGCGCGCGGGGCTCGACCGCGGGCGCCTGGCCCAAGCCGCTGGTGCTGCAGCCAGTCGACCTCAACGCGATCGCGCGCCGGATGATCCGGTTCCTGGAGCCCTCATTCGGCGATGCCGGCGTCCACGCCCGGCTCGAGCGCGACGGCGGCGCGCCCCGGTATTCGCCAGCTGCGACCCGCCATGGTCGAGCAGATTCTGCTCAACCTGCTCAAGAACTCGATCGAGGCGCTGGCCCGGGGAACGCGTCACCATCGAGACCGGCGTCGCCGACCACCAGGCATTCATCGACGTGCACGACGAGGCCCCGGCCTCGACGCCGATGCGGAGTCGAATCTGTTCCGGCCGTTTTCGACCACCAAGGGGCCGGCGGGCACCGGCCTGGGACTCGCCGTGAGCCGCCGCCTGGCGCGTCTCCTCGGCGGCGACCTGGTGCATGTGCCGAGCGAGCGCGGCGCGCGCTGGCGGCTACACTGCCCGGCCGAGGAGACGACCCATGGAACGCGCTCTCCCCGGCCCGCCCGACTGCTGCTGGTGGACGACGACGAAGCGGCGTGCCGGCTCCTGGCCGAGGTCCTCGAGCGGGAGGCCTACGAGGTCGTGTCGGCACTGTCGGCCGAGGAGGCGCTGAAGGCTGGCGAGGCGGGCCCGTTCGACGCGGTGCTGACGGATCTCCGCATGCCGGGATCGAGCGGGCTCGACCTGCTGCGCCCGGTCCGTGAGCGCGACCCGAGCGCCCTGGTGCTGGTACTCACCGCGTTCGGAGACGCCGCGGCCGCCGGCGAGGCCATCCGCGCGGGCGCCTACGATTTCATCAGCAAGCCGTACGACATCGCCGCCTGCGGCAGACGCTCGGCCGGGCGCTGGGCCGGCGGCGTCAGCGCCAGCACGCGGCGCACGCGGGGGACAATTCCGCACGGCCGAGGCGGCGAGGCCGTCCGGCGCCCGCGCTGGTGGGCCACAGTCCGGCCATCATCGAGGTGATGAAGACGCTCGCCCGGGTCGCGCCGTCGCAGGCGGCCGTCCTGGTGCTCGGCGAGACCGGAACGGGCAAGGAGCTGGTCGCCCGCACGATTCACCACTTCTCCGAGCGCGGCCGACCGCCGGTTCGTCGCGGTCAACTGCTCGGCGCTGGCCGAAGGGCTGCTGGAGAGCGAGCTGTTCGGCCATGTGCGGGGGCCTTCACCGGCGCCGCCACCGCCCGTCCGGGCCTGTTCCGCGAGGCCGACCACGGAACGCTGTTCCTCGACGAGATCGGCGACATCTCGCCCGCCCTGCAGGCCAGGCTGCTGCGCGCCGTGCAGGAGCACGAGATCGTGCCGGTCGGCTCGGAAACGCCGGTCAAGGTGAACGTGCGGGTGCTGGCGGCCACCCACCGGGACCTGCCCGAGCTGGTGCGGCAGGGGCGCTTCCGGGAAGACCTCTACTACCGCCTCAACGTCGTGACGCTCACGCTCCCTCCGCTCCGGGCGCGGCGGCAGGACATCCCGCTGCTCATCGACCATTTCCTGCACGCGCTCGGGACGCGCCACGGCCGAGGTCTGGTCGCGGTGGACTCCGAAGCCCAGCGCCGCCTGCTGGCGTACGACTGGCCGGGCAACATCCGCGAGCTGCAGAACGTGCTCGAGCGCGCCATGCTGCTGGCCGAGCAGGACGTGATCGGCCCCGAGCATCTCCCGGCCGACCTGCGGGCGCCGCTCGCCGGGACCGCGCGACCGCCTGCCGCCGAGAGCGGCCCCGCCGATGTCGCGCCGCGCCTGCCGACGCTCGAGGCCGTCGAGCGCGAGCACGTGCTCCGCGTGCTCACCGCGACGGGCGGGAACCGGGACGAGACCTCGCGCGTCCTCGGGATCAGCCGCCGCACGCTTACGCGCATGATCCAGCGCTGGGATCTTCCGCGCCGGAGCTGACGCCGGACTCTGTCCCCGGCGGGACAGAGTGGCGCGTCACTCCTTCCTTCGATCCCCCGATTTCCCCGCACCGCCCCGTCCCGCGCCCCGCGGCGAGTGGCATGTCGCTTGCCCTTCCGGTGAGTAGTTCCGCGCCCGGTCATCCGGGCATCCGCCACACTCTCCAGGAGATCTCGATGATCCGCAAGCTCGCCCTCGTCGCCGCGGTGGTCGCGGCCACGCTCAGCACCAACGCGCTCTCCGCCCAGACGGCCGCACCCGCGGCCAAACCCGGGCCCGCGATGCACGTGAAGGTGGATTCGAGCACCTCGGCCAAGCCGTCGTCCACCCACCACGCGGCGTGGACCCAGAGTCAGATCAAGGAAGCGCAGCAGGGCCTCGCCAAGGCCGGCCTCTACAAGGGCAAGGTCACCGGCGTGATGAACGCGGACACCCGCAAGGCGCTCCGCACGTACCAGAAGCAGAACAAGCTGCCGGCCACCGGCCGGCTCGACGACACCGTGCTCGCGCGATTGAAGTCCGCCTGAGTACCGCACTGCAGGATCCTACCCCGGTGAAGCGCGGGCGCCCCCGTGCCAGCCGCACTCCGCCCCTCCGCAAGGAGGGGCGCCTTCCTTTCCACCGGCGCCCGCCGCGGTGGCGGGCGGTCGAGACGCACCTCACCAGGCATCTCGAGCTCTATCTCTCGGTCGTGTCGCTGGCGGTCATCCTCGTGCTCCCGCTGGCGCTGGAACTGGGCACCGACGTGCAGGAGCTCGCCGGCGCCGCCATCGGGGCCTGCATGGTCCAGGGCTTCGTGCACTGGCTGCTGCGGCGGCGGGCGGAGGCGGTGCGGCGCGAGCTCATCGCCGAGGTACGCGGGCTGCTGCGCGACCGGATCAACAATCACCTGCAGGTGGTGCTCTTCTCCCTCACGCGCGGCCCGGGAACGCCGGCCGACGAGGATGATCGCGCGCGCCTGGCACTGGCGATCGACGCCGTGGCCGCCGTGTCCCGGACGCTGGCGGAGCTGTCCACCGATTCGCTCCGGCGCTGGAAGGAGCATTATGCCGACGCGCTCAGCGAGGGGGCCAGCGGCGCCGGAAGCTGAGCGGGTTCTGGAACAGGTGGGCCGGCAGCAGGAAGATCACGAGGAACATTCCGAACGCGACCACCAGCCCCATCACCAGCAGCTCCAGCCGCCGGGTCGCCAGGTAGACGACGCTGGTGATGAGCGCGATCGTGAACGCGAACAGCGCGAGCAGCGCGCGCCGGACCTGCTGGGCCAGGAACCGCTGCATCTCCAGGGTATCGCGCGGATGCCGGCGCACCCGCAACTCGTCCCGCTCGACCCGTCGCACTAGGTCGCGCAGCGTGCGTACCGTCGCGAGGGCCTCGAGCGTCCAGTCGGTGACCCGCGCGCGGGGGTCGTCCAGCGCGCCCTGGGTGAGACGGGCCGCGGCGCGCGCGAGCACCGGGCGCGCGACCGCGAGGGCGTTGAAGGCGGGATCGTAGCGGAGCCCGATCCCTTCCACCAGCACGGCCGCCCGGCCGAAGTAGACCAGGTTCGAGGGCAGCATCAGCGGCCACTGGTAGAACGTCTCGAGCACCTGCTCCACCACCTGCTGGATCTGGCGCGGTGAGGCTCCGTCGCGGAAGGAGATGGCCATCAGGCTCCGCGCGGCGTCGCGCACCGTGCCCCGGTCTACGTCGGGATCCAGAATGCCCAGCTCGTAGAACCCGTTGATGACGCCGTCCACGTCCTGGCGAATGGCCGCCAGCACGGTGTCCACCAGGCGCCGGCGCGTCTCCCGCTCCACCTGGAGCACCATGCCGAAATCGAGCAGCACCAGCCGGCCCTGCGGGTCCACCAGCAGATTGCCGGCGTGCGGATCGGCGTGGAACACGCCGTCCTCCAGCATCATCCGGATGTAGGCGTCCACGACGGTCTCGATGAGCCGGCCGAGCACCACGTCGCCCGAGGCGATGCGCTCCTGCAGGCGGTCGATCCGCGTCCCCTCCACGTACTCGAGCACCAGCACCCGTCGGGTCACCAGCTCGGACACCACCTCCGGAACCACCACTCGCGGTTCCGCCTGGAAGTTGCGCCGCAGGGTGCCCGCGTTCCGGGCCTCCTCGCGAAAATCCAGTTCGTCATGGATGCGCTTGGAGAACTCGCTCACGATCGCGGTGATCGCGCGCGTGTGATGGTTGGGAAAGAGCAGGTTCAGCACGAAGAGAATGCGGAAGGAGACGTCGAGGTCCCGCCCCACCAGCTCCTCCACCCCAGGGCGGAGCACCTTCACCACGACTTCGCGCCCGGCCAGCGAGGCACGGTGGACCTGCCCCAGCGACGCGGCCGCGAGCGGCGTCGAATCGAAGCGCGCGAACACGTCGCCCACGTCACGCCCGAGCTCTTCGCGCACCACCCGCTCCGCCACGCCGGGCGGGAGCGGCGGGACCCGGTCCGTCAGCGTGCCAATGGCGGAGAGATAGGGCTCGGGCAGAATATCGGCCCGCGCGGCGAACACCTGCGCCAGCTTGATGAACGTGGGCCCGAGCTCGGCCAGCGTCCGGGTCAGGCGCTCCGCGCGGAGTCGGTGCCGCGCCTCGTCCCGGCGGCGGGGCCGGCCCACGAGGAAGAATCGCCGGCGGTCCCAGATGAACGCGAGCACGAACGGCAGCAGGCGGACGAAGACCGTGAGGGCGCGCACCCGGGGCTCACGCGCTGCCCGGCAGCAGGGTGACCGGCGCGTTCGCGCCCGAGCGGATGACCAGCCGCTCGATCCGCGTGGGCGAGGCCTGCAGCACGTCGAACTCGAGGCCGCGGATGGTGAACCGCTCGCCCGCGCCCGGGATGCGCCCGCCCACTCGGCCACCAGCCCGGCCACGGTGGTTGAGCGGCCCGGACGGGCAGCGGCACGCCAAACCGCTCCTCGATGGCCTCCGGCGGGACGTTGCCGTCGGTCTCGAACAGGACGGGACCGCCGCCGGCGCCGAGCGGACCTCTTCGTCGTGCTCGTCGTAGATCTCGCCCACCAGCTCCTCGAGCAGGTCTTCCAGCGTCGCGATCCCCAGCGTGCCGCCGAATTCGTCGAGCACCACGGCCAGGTGGCGCCGCTCCCGCTGCATGTCGAGCAGGAGGTCGCCGCAGCTCCGGCTGGCGGGCGTGAGCGCGACGGGCCGCACCGGCAGCGGGTCGCCCGGCCGCAGCTTGAACAGATCGAAAGCGTGCAGCATGCCGATGATGTCGTCCAGGGTCTCGCGGAACACCGGGATCCGGCTGTACCCGCTCTGGGCGAACACGGCCCGGATCTCGTCGAGTGCCGCATCCTCGCCGATCGCCACGATGTCCGTGCGCGGCGTCATCACCTCCCGCACCGGCCGCACGCTGAAGGCCATCACCCCGCCCACGAGGAACAGCTCGTCGTCCGCCCTGAGGCCCACCGCGGCGCCCTCGCGCCAGATCGAGCGGAGGTCGGTGGGACGCGTGGCCGTGCGGGCCGGCAGCAGCAGCCCCAGCACGCGCGACCACGGCCGGAGGAGGGGGATGACGCGGTCGGCCACCGTCTCGGCCCGCGGGTGCGTGAGCCAGCGCGGAACGAGGTAGGCCGCGAAGAGCACCAGCGGCACCCCGATCACCGCCAGGACGACGACGGCCCGGGGCGCGCCCGAACCGGTGACGAGCCCGGGCAGCGCCGCGCCCACCAGCAACACGCCAAGTGAGGTGGTGGCGGACGCGGCCGTGAGGTAGTTGTCGACTGTGCCAGCCAGGCGAGGGAGGGTGTGGCGCCCCGGAGCCGGCGACTCACCGCGCGGGTGAGCTCGGTGCGGCTCACGGTGATGAGCGCCGCGCCGGCCGTGGCGCCGAACGCCGCGACGCCCAGTCCCACCAGGATGACCAGCCAGATCATGGGAGCACCCGCTCGGGGCTCGCGAGCGGCGCTTCGACCGTGGGCCGGAAGACCGCGACCGGCGCACCCGCCGCCGGATCACCTGCTCCACCACCAGCCGATACCCGTCCAGGTCGATCGCCTCTCCGGCCCGCGGCACCCGGCCGAACTCCGCCAGCATCGGCCCACCGACCGTGCTCACGTCCTCGCGGTCGAAACCGTGCCCCAGCACCGCCTCGAGCTCGGAGAGCGCGACACCACCCTCGACCCGGAGCTGGTCCTCCGCCACGATCTGGATCGGCGCCACCTCGTCCACGTCGCGCTCATCCTGGATCTCGCCGACGATCTGCTCCAGGATGTCCTCGAGCGTCACGATCCCCGCGGTGCCGCCGAACTCGTCCACCACCACCGCCAGGTGACTGGGCCCGCGCTGGAAATCGCGGAGCTGGCGATCAGCGTCTTCCCCTCCGGCACGAACGCGGCCGGCCGGATGAGGGTCTGCCACGAGGTCTCGTCGCCGGCGCTCACGGCGAGGATGTCCTTGGCGTAGATCACGCCGGCCACCTCGTCGGGGTGCCCGTCGTAGACCAGGAGGCGCGCGTGAGCCGAGCTCTGGAGCGTGGCCGTCACTTCCTCCCGATCGGCCGACGAATCCACGGCGATGATATCGATCCGCGGCGTCATCACCTCCGCCACCGTCGTATCCGCCAGGGAGAACACGCCGAGCAGCATGTCGCGCTCCACGGCGCCGGCGTGGCGGCCGGCTCGGCCGGCGGCGGGTGCGGGCCCGGGTGTCGGCCCAGGCGGTGAGCCGGAGGAGCAGCCCGAACGGCGCGAGCGTGGCGGCCGCGGCGCGGCGGGCGGGCGCGGTGAGCTCGGGCGCCACCGCCGCCAGCAGCCGCGGCAGGAGGTCGCCCAGGACCCAGACGAGGCACGCCGCCAGCAGCAGCCGGATGAGCCCCGCCGAGGGCGACCGGGCCCACCACGCCACCGCGCCGCCGGCCGCGGCGCCGGCGAGGACGAGCAGCGCGAGGTGCGCCACGTGGAGGTTGCGCGACAGGGTCCCGGTACCGGCCCCGTTGGAGAACTCTCCGCCGAGGGCGCGTGGGAGGTCGGCATCGGACTCGGCGGCGAGCGCGAGCCAGGCCGCCCACAGCGTGAGCACCGCCGCCAGCAGCGGGGCGATGAAGAGCTGGAGCATCGTCGTCATGCCAGCGCGTCCACGTAGCGCTCCTGCCGCCGCCACATCGCCGAGGTGGTGCGGCCCTCGCCCTCGGGATGCTCCCGGCCGAGGGCGTGGAGCGTGCCGTGCACCACCAGCCGGAGCAGCTCCTGGCGGAGGGGAATCCCCCGCGCGCGCGCCTCGCGACGCGCCACCCAGGGGCAGATGTAGACGTCGCCGACCGCGCGGCCGGCGGGATCGGTCAGCTCGAAGCTGAGCACGTCGGTGGGACGCTCCCGCCCCGTGTGCTCGGCATTGAGCCGGCGCATGGCGTCGCGTCCGAGAAAGGTGACCGAGACGAGGGCGTCACGGCGCTCGCCCCGCAGCACCGTGGCCACCGCGCGCCGCACCAGTGACGCGGGCAGCGGCACGCGACGGCCGCTCACCACGACCTCACTGCCGCTCGACGATCTGGAATTCCGGCGTGATCCCGCCGCTGGCACGCGGATACCCGATGCGCTTGTGGTAGGTGCCCGACATCACGCGGGCGAATTCGCGCTTCACCCGGTCGAGGTCCCGCAGGGTGAGCGGCGCGTCGTCGAGCTGGCCCGAGGCGAGCTTCTGCTGGACCAGCAGCTCGATCGCTTCCCGCACGTTGTCGGGCGTCTGCTCGGGCAGCACCCGCACGGCCGCCTCCGCCGAGTCGGCCAGCATGGCCACCGCGGTCTCCACGCTCTGCGGGCGGGGCCCGGGGTAGCGATAGTCGGCCGGGTTGGGGCCGTCGTCGGTGGCGCTCCGCCGGGCGCGCATGAGGAAGTAGGTGACCTCGGTGGTTCCATGGTGCTCCGGGATGAACGCCTTCACGACCGGCGGCAGCCCCGCCGCCTCCGCCAGCGCGATGCCGTCCAGCACGTGCTGGCGGATGATGCGCGCCGAGTCGATCGGGCGCATCTCGTCGTGCGGGTTGGCGCCCCCGCCCTGGTTCTCCACGAAGAAACCGGGTGCGGTGAGCTTGCCGACGTCGTGATAGTAGCAGCCGACGCGCGCGAGGAGCCCGTTGGCGCCGATGATGTTGCAGGCGGACTCGCACAGGTTGGCCATCGCCAGGCTGTGCGCCCAGGTGCCGGGGGCCTCGAGCGCCAGCCGCCGCAGCAGCGGCCGGCCCAGGTCCGAGAGCTCGAGCAACGTGAGGTCGGTCGTGATGCGCGTGGCCGACTCCGCCAGCGGCATCACAGCATCGCGAGCGCCGCGCTCGCGAGCGCCATGAGCGCGCCGAGCAGCGCACTGGCCACGATCGTCGCCGTGGCCCAGCCCTGCAGGAGGCCGATGGTGACCGACGCGAGCACGCCGGCAGCCGCGATCAGTCCCACCGTGAGGTAGAGGTGCCGCCGGCGGCGCACCGCCCGCACCCCGATCGCCGCGGCCACGCCACCGACCAGCCCGAAAAAGAGAATCCCGCTGTCCCGCATCGCCCACTGGCCGTCGAGCAGCACGGCGAGCGTCAGCGCCGCGAAGACCCCGGCGCGACCGTCGTAGAGCAGCGTCACCAGGATGGCCGCGAAGGGAATCGGCACCAGCTCCGGCCGGATCGGGAGGATGCTCGTGGTGCCCGCGGTGATCACCACCACGAGGGTGAAGAGCGCGCCGAAGAAGACCATCTCCCGCAGCTCGCGGTACGTCCCCCGCCGGTAGAACAGCATGAGCAGCCAGAAGACGCTCAGCACGAGCGCGTTGTAGAGGAAGCCGCCCACGGCCCCGGCCGTCCAGAACGCTTCCGAGCCGCGGCGCTGGAGCTCCTGGTGGAGGCCGATGAGCTTGGCCCGGACCTCCTCGGTCACCGGCTGCCCGGCCGCGACGATCCGCTCCCCCGCGCGCACCCCATAGCGCACCGGGTCCACGCTCGCGCGAAGCTGCTCCCGCCGGGCGCTGGTCACCGTCAGATCGGGAACGATCGTGGGATGGTAGAAGGCGCCCACCACGCGCCGGAGCGTGCGCTGGCCCGCCGGGTCCTCGATCACGATCCCCGCCACCTCGGCCTGCTCCATGAGATCGGCGAAGGTGAGGATCGAGTCGCGCGACACGACGAGGTCGGTATCGTTCCGCCGGAGCGTCACCTGGCGGCTGGGCTCGCCGCGGATGACGCCAGCGTCGGCCACGCCTTTGGACAGCGTCTCACCCAGAAAATGGGTGACGATCTCGCGCATCGCGTGGCGCCGGGTGGAATCGGCAAGGTACGCGATCTCCGCCGGCCCCAGATGCGCCTGCGTCACCGCGACCGCCCGCATGAGCTCCGGCCCCTGCCTGCTCGCGCGGTCCAGATCGGCGAAGAAGTCCCGGGCGGCGGCCAGGGCCGAATCGTAGGCGGTCGGGCTGAAGCGGTAGACGGGCTGCGCGGTGAGCGCGCGCGATTCACCCTCGCGGGCCATCTCGTCGGTGGATTTCCGAACCTGATACGGAAACGGCGCGACCACGCTGCGCTCGGCGACCTGGCCCAGCTCGGGGACTCTCGTCACCACCCCGGCCGGGGGCGGGAACAGGGCGTAGGTGATGAGGGCGGTGGCCAGCAGGGGCAGCCACCGGATGACGTGAAACCTCACCCGGTCACCGGCCGGCGCACCGGTCGGGACGCGAGACGGCGCCCGGGGTGCCATCAGCCGTTCTGATCCTCCGCGTACGCCTTGATGATCTCGCGCACCAGGCGGTGCCGCACGACGTCGGCCTCGTGCAGGTAGCAGAACGCGATCCCCTCGATGCCGGGGAGCACCCGCTCGACCTGCACCAGCCCCGAGTCCTCGCGCCGCGGCAGGTCGATCTGGGTCTTGTCGCCCGTCACCACGGTCCGGCTGTTCACCCCCAGGCGCGTGAGGAACATCTTCATCTGCGCACCGGTGGCGTTCTGCGCCTCATCGAGGATGATGAACGCGTCGGCGAGCGTGCGCCCGCGCATGTACGCCAGCGGCGCGATCTCGATGGTCCGGGTCTCGAGCGCGCGCTGCACCCGGTCGTGCGGCATCATGTCCTCGAGCGCATCGTACAGCGGCCGCAGGTACGGATCCACCTTGGCCTGGAGGTCGCCGGGCAGGAAGCCGAGCGACTCGCCCGCCTCCACCGCCGGCCGGGCCAGGATGATGCGCTTGACCCGTTTCCGGGCCAAGGCCTCGACCGCCTTGGCGACGGCCAGATAGGTCTTGCCGGTGCCCGCGGGCCCGATCCCGACGACGATGTCGTGTGCGGTGATCGCCTGCAGGTAGTCGCGCTGGCCCTGCGTCTTGGGGATGATCGCGCGGCGAAGGCCGGGCAGGACGATCTTGCCATCGCCCGTGGGAGCGGGCAGCTCGCTGGGCGGGCCTTCCGAGGCGAGCCGGTACACGTCATCCGGCGAGACCGGCTCGCCCATCCGCGCCAGGTCCAGGAGTCCCTGGACCACCGGCCCCGCGCGCTCGAGCTGCTCGGCCGTGCCCGTCAGATTGACCGCGTCGCCGCGGAACGAGACGCGGACGCCGAGGGTGCGCTGGAGCTCGAGCAAGTTGGCGTCGTTCACCCCGGCGAACAGGAGCGGGTCCGCCCCTTCGGCCGAGATGCGGTGGTGGCTCTCGTCGGCCATGGCTAGTCGTCGAGCGGTTGCAGGTGAAGCCCGCGCAGGTCGTCCGCGCTCACCGGCGTCGGCGCGCCCTCGAACAGTGCGCGCGCCGCCGTGGTCTTGGGAAACGCGATCACGTCGCGCAGGGACGACGCGCCGGCGAGCAGCATGGTGATCCGGTCGAAGCCGAGCGCGAAGCCGCCGTGGGGTGGCGCGCCGGCCGCGAGACCGTCGAGCAGGAAACCGAATCGCCGCCGGATCTCCGCCTCGGGGATCCCCAGCAGCTCGAAGATCTGGTGCTGCACCGCGGGGTCCGTGATCCGGATCGACCCGCTGCCCAGCTCATTGCCGTTGTACACCGCGTCGTAGTGCAGCGCGCGGACACGCCACGGCTCTCGAACGAGCAGGTCGCGGTCGGCAGGATGGGGCGCGGTGAAGGGATGGTGGGCCGGCACGTGCAGCCCGGTCTCCGCGTCCTGCTCGAACAGCGGGAAGTCCACGATCCAGGCGAATGCGTGCGGCGTGGCCGGCGCCGTTCCGGGACGCCGGGTGAGGGCCGTCCTGACGGCGTGAAGCGCCGGGGACGTGACCGTCTCCGGGCCCGCTACCGCGAGGAGCAGGTCGCCCTCGGCCCCGGCGAGCGCGTCGAGCAGTTGCTGCCCCACCGCCTTGACTCCCTGGCCCTCCCAGCCAGCGGCGGTCCGCCGGGCCCAGATGAGCCCGCCCGCCCGCGCGTCGCGCGCGGCCGCGGTGAGCGCGTCGAGTTCCTTGCGGGTGAGCGTGGCGCCGCCGGGCAGCACGATGCCCCGGAGCCGGCCCCCGGCCGCGCGCGCCTCGGCGAGGAAGGGGGCGGCATCGCTGCCCAGGAGCGGCGTGAGGTCGCGGATCTCGAGGCCAAATCGGAGGTCGGGCTTGTCGATTCCGTAACGCTCCATCGCCTCGCGGTGCGTGAGCCGCGGGAAACGGCCGGGCCACCTCGACTCCGGCTTCCGCCCAGAGATCGACCAGCACCCGTTCGACGATCGCCTGGATGTCCTCCGGGCCTACGAACGACGCCTCGAGGTCGATCTGGGTGAACTCCGGCTGCCGGTCGGCGCGCAGGTCTTCGTCCCGGAAGCAGCGCGCGATCTGAAAATACCGATCGTAGCCCGCCACCATCAGCAGTTGCTTGTAGATCTGGGGTGACTGCGGCAGGGCGTAGAACTCGCCCGGATGGACCCGGCTCGGCACGAGATAGTCCCGCGCGCCTTCCGGCGTGGGCTTGGTGAGGATCGGGGTCTCGATCTCGAGGAACTCGAGGTCGGTGAGCGTTCGCCGGGTGCGCTGGAGCAGCCGGTGCCGGAGGAGCAGGTTCCGCTGCAGCTCGGGGCGCCGGAGGTCGAGCACCCGGTGCTTCAGGCGCAGCTCCTCCGCCGGGAGCTCCTCCTTCTCCTTTCGGGCGACGGGAATCGGCGGCGTCTGCGCCGGCCCGACGACCTCCAGGTCGGTGACGTGGACTTCGACCTCGCGCGAGCCCAGGCTGGCGTCGCGCGAGGGCTCCGGCCGGAGCGCGACGACCCCGCTCACCAGCACGACGGTCTCCGCGCCGAGTCCCGCGGCCTGGGCCATCACCGCGGGCGGGGTCCAGTCGGGATTGAACGAGAGCTGCACCAGCCCGGCACGGTCGCGCAGGTCGATGAAGACCAGGCCGCCGAGATCACGCCGCCGGTGCACCCAGCCCCCGAGCCGCACCTGCCGGCCGACGTGGGCGCGGGTGAGCTCACCGGCGCGATGGGTGCGGAGCGCCGTGGCGCTCACCGTGGCAGGCGAGTGGAGAGCTCAACGCGCTTCGGCGTCGAGAATGACGTGGCAGAAGGCATCGGCGTCAGCGGCCTCGAGCAGTTGCCGGCGGACCGATCTCGCGGCGCACCAGCCGGGCGATCCGGCTCAGGATCTTGACGTGCAGACCAGCCGACGCCTCCGGACCGACGATGAGGAAGAACAGTCGCACCGGCTCGCCGTCGATCGCGTCGAACGGCAACCGCGATCGGCGGCCACGCCCGCCACCATGGTGAGCCCGCGGACCGCCGCCGAGCGGCCGTGGGGAATGGCGACACCGAATCCGATGCCCGTGCTCAGCACGGACTCGCGCTCCAGCACCGCGCCGAGCACCTCCTCGTATTCCGCGCCCGCGATCCGAGCCAGATGCCGCGAGAGCACTGCGATCGCGGTCTGCCGATCGCCGGCCGGCAGCGGAACCACCACCCGATCCGGCGAGAGCAACTCGGTCAGGAGCACGGGCGCGGCCTGGCGGGGCATGGCACAAACGTAACCGGCGGCAGGAGGGGTCGCAATGCGAGAAATGGCGGGGAGTTAGGCCGATCCCGGCGGGCATCCGATTAGGTTCGCAATGCCCCATGACTCCGCGTGCTCCGGCCGTTGCCCCGCCCGCCTCCTGGATCAGACCCCCGCCGCGCGCCGCCGGGCTGCTGGCGGGCTGGGTGGCCGAGCGCGGACTGCCCGCCTATCGCGGCCGCCAGATGTTCCGGCGCCTGTGGCAGGCGCCCGGTCGCCGCATGGAGCGGATGCCACCGAGCTGCCGCTGCCGCTCCGGCTGGAGCTCGACTCCGCGTTCCCCCTCCCTCGGCTCGCCGCCGAGGTGGAGCAGGTCTCCGCCGATGGCACGCGGAAGTATCTGTGGCGCCTGGCGGACGGCGAGGCGATCGAATCGGTGCTCATCCCCTCCGGCGGCCGCCGGACCCTCTGCATCTCCTCGCCAGGCGGGCTGTGCCCTCGGATGCGCCTTCTGCGCCACGGGCCGGATGGGATTCCGGCGGAACCTCTCGCCGTTCGAGATCGCGGGCCAGGTGCGCGAGATCGTCCTCCGGAACCCGGAGGACCTGCCGACCAACGTCGTCTTCATGGGCATGGGCGAGCCGCTGCTCAACTGGCCGGCGGTGGACGCCGCGCTCACGATCCTCAACTCGCCCGACGGACTTCGGGATCGGCGCCCGGCACATCACCGTCTCGACCGTCGGCATCCTGCCCGGCATGGCAGCCTTCGCCCGGCGGCCGGAGCAGTTCCGCCTCGCCATCTCGCTCCATGCGCCGACCTCGCCCCAGCGGCTCGGGCTCATGCCCATCGAGAAGAAGTACGACCTGGACGCGGTGCTCACGGCGGCGGCCGCGTTCCGGAAGCGGGTGACGTTCGAGTACGTCATGATCGCGGGAGTGAACGACAGCGACGCGGATGCCGACCGCCTGGCGCACCTGGCACGCCGCCTCGGCGCGCTGGTCAACATCCTGCCCCTGCATCCCGGTGGCGCGCCCGATCTCACGCCCACCCCGCCCGACCGGATTCGCGCCTTCGCCGCGCGGCTCCGCAATCAGGGAATCGAGGCCACGGTGCGGCGGAGCCGGGGACTGGATATCGATGCGGCGTGTGGGCAGTTGCGGGTGGAGACGGAGAAGACGGAAGGGTGGACGAGCGGAAGGCGGGAACGGACGAAGACGGACGGAAGGGAGGGACAGGCGGTGCGCGGGGCGCCGCCTCCCGACCTCGAGCGCAAGGGACGTCCCTGGTGCTTTCCGTCCTCCGTTCCTTCCGCTCCACTCTCGCTACCCTGTCGCCCCAAACCCCGTCGCGATGCAGTTGATCGACAGCAGCAGCGCCGAGAGCAGCTCTTCCTGCGATTTGTCGCCGCCGCTCTCGCGGAAGCGGCGGAGCAGCTCGATCTGCTGCCGGGAGATCTGGTTCAGGATCGGCAGCCGGCGCGCCAGCTTGCGGCGGAACCGCGGGAAACGGCCGGCCAGCTCGGTGTCGCCGCTGATCCGGAGCACGGCCTCGACCGTCTTGTGGTACTCCTCCTCGATCACCGGGAACACCGCGTCGCGCACCCGGGGGTCGGGCACCAGCTCGGCGTACTCCCGGGCCACCTCGAGGTCCACGTAGGAGAGCGTCTTCTCCACCTCGTCCACGATCAGCCGGAACAGGCGCGAGTCGCGGAACATCCGCTGCACGAGTGCGGCGCCCCGCTGGCCGCGGACCTGCAGGAAGGTGAGCACGCCGCTGCCCACGCCGTACCAGCCGGGGACGAAGTGGCGGTTCTGCGACCAGGCGAAGACCCACGGAATCGCGCGCAGGTCGCCGAGCGAGCGGGCCCCGAACCGGCGCGCCGGGCGCGAGCCCAGGTTGAGCAGCGAGATCTCCTCGAGCGGGCTCGCCGTCTGGTAGTACTGGAGCAGATCGGGGTGGTCCACCATCCGGCGGTAGGCGGCCTGGGCCGCTCCCGACAGCGCCTCCATCGCCTCGTCGAACTCGACCGTCGGGGCGAGCGCCTCCTCCCGCTCGGACTTGAGCGTGTGCTCCACCACGCTCGCCGCGAGCAGCTCGATCTGGTACTGCGCCGTGCCCCGGTTGGCATACTTGAACGACACCACCTCGCCCTGCTCGGTGATCCGCATGCGTCCCTGAATGGAGCCCGCGGGCTGCGCGGCGATGGCGCGCCCCGTCGGCGCGCCGCCGCGGCTCACGGAGCCGCCCCGCCCGTGAAAGAAGGCGATCGGCACGCCGCTTTCCTTCCCCACCCGCGTGAGCTTGATCTGCGCCTTGTACAGCTCCCAGTTGGAGGTGAGGAATCCGCCGTCCTTGTTGGAGTCGGAGTACCCGATCATCACCTCCTGCACCCCGCCCTGCGCCCGCACGCTCCGCCGGACCAGGGGGATGCTCAGCAGCTCACGCATGATCGCCGGGGCGCGCTGCAGATCATCGATGGTCTCGAACAGGGGGACGATCGGCAGCGTGCAGCTCTCGATGCCGGCGGTGTCGGCGAAGAGCCCGCCGAGCTTGGCGAGCAGGTAGGCGCCCAGGATGTCGCCGACGCTGCGGCTCATGCTCAGGACGAAGGCGCCGAACGCCTCGCGGTCGATCTCCTCGCGCAGGACGCGGACGAGCGGGAACATGCCCACCGTCTCGGCGCTGTCGCCCGAAAGCGCGGGGATCCCGCTGCCGGGCGCCAGCGGCCGCGCCAGCTCTGCGGCGACCCAGCTCCGCCACTCCTCGGAGCGGTCGTCCGGCGGCTCGCCGGTCTGGCCGCCGGCGCGCCAGAGGTCACGGAGCGCGGCGCCGAGCTTCGTGGTGTTGTCCCGCACGTCCAGCCGGACCGTGCTGAAGCGGAACGAGGCTACCTCGCGGCGCACGGGACGCACGAAGGCGGTCGCGAGCTCGGGGCGTCCGGCCCGGGTGAGCTCGTCCTCGATCAGCCGGAGATCGGCGAGCAGCGCGTCCGCCGAAGCGTAGCCGGCCGGGTCCGGCTGCGTGTCGCCCCGTTCGGTGCGCTCGATCATGACCTGCAGCCGCCGGAGTACGCAGGCGAGATACTGGCGGAACACCTCGCCCGGGTTCCGGCGGGCGATCTCCTCCGCGTCCCCCGTCGCCGCCAGCTCGCGCTCGAGCGACGCGCGGAAGCGCTCCGACACCGGTACGGCCCTGTCCGTGATGCTCAGCGCGCGCACCAGTTCGTCGATCCGCCGCCGGTAGCGCCGGAGGCTCGTCAGCCGGTTCTCGAGCAGCGTGCTCCGGGTGACGTCGTTGGTGACGAACGGGTTGCCATCCCGGTCGCCGCCGATCCACGTGCCGAACTGGAAGAACGGCGGCACCGTCCACTGCTCGTCGGGATAGAACTGGCTGAGGGCGCGCTCGACCTTCTCCAGCAGGTCGGGCACCGCCTCGAACAGCGTCTCGTTGAAGAAGTGGAGCCCCCAGAACACCTCCTGGGGCACCGTGGGCTTCTGCAGCCGGAGCTCGCCGGTGAGCCAGAGGAGCTCGATCTCGTTCCGGAGCCCGTCCACCAGCGCCTGCCGCTCCCGGGGCGTCCAGCGGGGCGACTCCAGGTCCACCAGCCGGCGGTAGATGCGGCGGTGCTTCTCGAGCACCGTCACCCGCTTGGCCTCGGTGGGGTGCGCGGTGATCACGGGTCGGACGCGAAGGTGGTCGAGCAGCGCGCGAAGCTCCGCGGCCGGCACTCCCGCCGCCGCGGCCTCGGAGATGACCTGGGCGAAAGTCCCGCGAACCTGTTCGTACCCGCGCTCCACCTCGGTTTGCCGGCGGCGGCGCATCGCGGCGTTCTGCTCGGCCACGTTGAGGAGCTGGAACCAGATCCCCTGCACCTGCAGCGTGCGCGACAGGAGCTCCGGGCTCAGCTCGTGCGCGAGCCGCTCCCCGCGCAGCACCGGCTCGAGCTCCGGCGCGCGCCGGCGAAGGAGCTGCAGCATGAGGTCACTGAGGAGCTCGACGACCTCGTTGGCGTAATGGGCCGCGCTCGCCGCCGCGGGGTCCGGCGATTCCGGAAGCTCGGTGGCCGCCGCGAACGGGTCCAGCGCGACGTGGCTCAGACGACCCGGTCCCGGACCGGCTCCCCGGCGAAGAACAGCCGGAGGTTCTCGAATGCGCGCATACCCATTGCCACCCGGGTTTCCTCGGTGGCGCTCCCCAGGTGCGGCAGCAGGACCACGTTATCCATCGTCACCAGCGCCTGCGTCACCTGGGGCTCCTTCTCGAACACGTCGAGCCCCGCGCCGGCAAGGCGTCCGGATTCGAGCGCGCCCACCAGCGCCGCCTCGTCCACCACGTCGCCCCGGGCGGTGTTGATCAGGAACGCGCCGGGACGCATCCGGCCGAAGCGCTCCCGGTTCATCAGGTGGTGAGTCTCCGGCGTGGCCGGACAGTGCAGCGAGACGAAGTCCGCCTCCCGCAGCACGTCTTCCACGCTGCCCCGGGGCTCGGCGCCGAGCGCCGCCGCCACCTCGGCCGGGGGCGGATAGGGATCGTGGAAGATGACCTTCATGCCGAAGCCGTGATGCGCCCGCTGGGCCACCGCACGGGCAATGCGGCCCATGCCGATCAGCCCCAGGGTCTTGCCGCTCACCTGGGTGCCGAGCATGTGGGTGGGACGCCAGCCGGTCCACTGGCCCCCGCGCACGTGGCGCTCGCCCTCGCCGGTGCGCCGCGCGACCATCAGCAGCAGCGTCATCGCGAGATCGGCCGTGGCGTCGGTCAGCACGTCGGGCGTGTTGGAGACGGCGACCCCGCGGGCCCTGGCAGCCTCGACGTCGATGTTGTTGAAGCCCACGCCGAAGTTGGCGATCAGCTTGAGCCGGCGTGGCTCCGCCGACAGCACGTCGGCAGTCACCTTGTCGGTCACCGTCGGGAGAAGGGCATCGGCGGTCCGCACCGCCTCGCGCAATCCGTCCGCCGTGAGCGGCCGGTCTTCGGGGTTGAGCCGCGCGTCGAATTCCCGGGCCAGCGCCTCGTGCACCGCCTCGGGGAGCCGCCGGGTGACGACCACCACCGGTCGGGCGCTCACGTGCCGACCGCCACGCGCCTCGAGAGCGAATCCAGCACGCGTCTGGCCGTGGCGCCGAGATCGGCGGGGCTGGGCACCACGGTCAGTCCCGCGCCGCGCATGATCTCCACCTTCTCCGCCGCGCTCTCCCCGAAGGCCCGGATGATCGCGCCGGCGTGGCCCATCCGGCGGCCCTTGGGCGCCGTCAATCCCGCGACGTAGCCGATCACCGGCTTCCGCATGTTCTCCTTGGCGAACAGCGCCGCCTCCGCTTCCTGCGGCCCGCCGATCTCGCCGATCATCATGACGGCCTCGGTCTCCGGATCCTCCTCGAACAGCTTGAGCATGTCCACGAACGAGCTGCCGTTGATCGGGTCACCGCCGATGCCCACGCTCGTGCTGACGCCGACCCCGAGCTCCTTCATCTGCGACGCGGCCTCGTAGCCGAGCGTGCCGGAGCGGGTCACGAGGCCGACCGTGCCCCGCTGGTAGATGTGCCCCGGCATGATGCCGAGCATCGCCTTCCCCGGACTGATGATCCCGGCGCAGTTGGGGCCGATGGCCGTGGACCGCCGCTCCTTGGGATACCGCCACAGGTAGCGCTTCACCATCATCATGTCCTGCGCGGGGATCCCGTCGGTGATGGCGCAGATGAGCCGGACCCCGGCATCGGCCGCCTCCATGATCGAGTCGGCGCAGAACGCCGCCGGCACGAAGATGATGGTCGCCTCGGCTCCGGTCTCCTTCACCGCCTCCTTCACGGTGTTGAACACCGGCCGGTCGAGATGCCGACGCCCGCCCTTGCCGGGCGTCACGCCGCCCACGAGCTGGGTCCCGTAGGCGATCATCTCCTTCCCGTGGAAGGTCCCCTTGTCGCCGGTGAAGCCCTGGATGATGACGCGGGTGCGTTCGTCGATCAGGATGCTCATGGCTTTCCGTTCCCGGCCGTGCTGCCCGAGGCCTTGAGGGCGGCCACCACCTTCTCGGCCGCCTCGGTGAGGGTGTCGGCGGTGGCGAGCTCGAGCCCGCTGTCCCGCAGGATCTGGCGGCCCTCCTCCACGTTGGTGCCGGCGAGCCGCACGACGAGGGGCACGGCCGGCTGCAGCTCCTTCACGGCGTTCACCACGCCCTGCGCCACCCAGTCGCACCGGTTGATGCCGGCGAAGATGTTCACCAGGATCGCCTTGACCTTGGGATCGGCCAGCACCAGGCGGAACGCGTTGCACACCTTCTCGGGCGACGCCCCGCCGCCGACGTCGAGAAAGTTGGCGGGCGAGCTGCCCGCGTGCTTGATCAGATCCATGGTGCCCATCGCCAGGCCGGCGCCGTTCACGATGCAGCCGATCTCGCCGTCGAGCGCCACGTAGTTGATCCCGTACTCCGCCGCCTGCGACTCGCGCGGGTCCTCCTCGGCGTAATCGCGCAGCTCGCTCACGTTGGGCCGGCGGAAGAGCGCATTGTCGTCGAACGTCATCTTGCAGTCGAGCGCCAGGAGCTGCCCGTCGGAAGTGGCGACAAGCGGGTTGATCTCCACCATGGTGGCGTCCAGGTCGCGGAACGCGCGATAGCAGCCGAGCAGCGTAGTGACGGCTCGGGTCACCTGCGCCGGCTCCAGGCCCAGCGCGAATGCGATCTCGCGCGCCTGGAACGAAGTGAGCCCCACCGCCGGCTCGACCACCGAGCGGATGATCGCCTCCGGCGAGCGCTCGGAGATCTCCTCGATCTCCATCCCGCCCTCGGCGGAGGCCACGATCATCGTCCGCTCGCTCTTCCGGTCGAGCACGAAACCGAGGTAGATCTCACGCTCGATCGGGACCGCGGCTTCGACGTAGAGCCGGTGCACCGTGCGCCCCTCGGGACCGGTCTGGTGGGTCACCAGGCGCTTCCCGAGCAGCGCCTTGGCCGCCTGGCGCACCTCGTCCTCGTTGGAGCAGAGCTTGATCCCGCCCGCCTTGCCCCGCGCGCCGGAATGGATCTGCGCCTTCACGGCCCAGCGGGCGCCGCCGATCTCCGAGGCGCGGTAGACCGCCTGCTCGGGGCTGTACGCCACGCCCCCCCGCGGGATCGCGACGCCGAAGCCGGCCAGCAGCTCCTTGGCCTGGTACTCGTGGATATCCATGGGGAAGTCTCGGGTCGCGAGTCTCGGGTCGCGAGTTGCAGGGTTGCCTAGGTCGGAGAGGTCGCGACTCGCGACTCGCGACTCGCGACTGCCTCCTGCATCCGCACCACATTCTCCGCCATCCTGGCCGATGCCGCGTCGATCATCTTGCCGTCGAGTTGCGCCGCGCCCCGCCCTTCCCGCGCCGCTTCGTCGAGCGCGGCCAGAATCCGCCCCGCCCGCTCCACCTCGGCGGGCGGCGGGCTGAACACCTCGTTGGCCAGGGCGATCTGCGACGGGTGGATGGCCCACTTCCCCTCGACACCGAGCGCCGCGGCGCGCCGGGCGGAGAGGCGGTACCCATCGGGATCCTTGAAATCGCCGAATGGCCCGTCGATCGGGCGGAGGCCGTACGCCCGGCACGCCACGATCATCCGCGAGAGCGCGGCGTGCCATTGGTCACCCGGGTAATCGGGGTTGAGGCCGCCGATCACGACGGTGCGCGCCCGGACGCTCGCGGAGTAATCCGCCACCCCGAAGTGCATCGCCTCGAGCCGCGGGCTCGACTGCGCGATCGCTTCGACATTGGCCATGCCGAGCGCGGTCTCGATGAGCACGTCGATGCCGATCCGGTGCTCGATGCCCTTCGCCGCTTCGATCTGGGTGAGCAGCGCATCCACGAGGTACACGTCGGCCGGCACGCCGACCTTGGGGATCAGGATCGTGTCGAGCCGATGGCCGGCCTGCTCCACCACTTCCACCAGATCCCGATACATGTAGTGCGTGTCGAGCCCATTGATGCGGACGCAGATCGTCTTGCCGCGCCCGCGCCAGTCGTGCTCGAGCAGCCCCCGGATCACGTTGGTCCGGGCCTGCTCCTTGTCCCCGGGGGCGACGGCGTCCTCGAGATCGAGAAATACATAGTCCGCCTCGCCGCCGAGCGCCTTGACGAACAGTGCCGGGCTGGAACCCGGCACCGCCAGCTCGCTGCGCTGCAGCCGCTGGCGGGCGGGCTCGTAACGCGTATGGCTCATCGCGCCGCGCCGGCGGTGGCCTTCTCCTTGGCCGCCGGCGCGGCCGGCTGCGCGTCCGGCGCGCGCGGCGGCAGGTCACGCTTGGGGAGCGGCTTGGCCGTGCCGCGCCAGTACTCCTCCGCGGCCGCCACGCCGCTGCCGGGGGTGACCTTGACGCCGGCGTCCCGCATCGCCATTTCGGCGCCGGCCAGTCCGCCCAGCAGCATGAGCTCGTTCAGGTCGCCCAGGTGGCCGATCCGGAACAGCTTGCCAGACATGCGGGCCAGGCCCGCGCCGAGTGCCAGATTGTAGCGGCGGTAGGCGATGTCGATGACCTCGGCGGCGTTGATGCCGGCCGGCACCATCACGGCGCTGACCGTGTCCGAGTACCACCGTGGCTCCTTGGCGCAGAGCTCCAGTCCCCATCCCTTCACCGCCGCCCGCGTCCCCTCGGCCAGCCGGTGGTGGCGGGCGAAGATGTTCTCGAGTCCCTCCTCGAAGATCATCGCCAGCGACTCGCGCAGCCCGTACAGCAGGGAGAGCGCAGGCGTATACGGGAAGTAACCGGTGGCGTTGGCCTTCCGCATGTCCGCGAAGTCGAAGTAGCAGCGTGGCAGCTTGGCCGAGTCGTAGAGCGCGGCGGCCTTGGGGCTCACCGCCACGATGCCGAGGCCGGCGGGGAGCATGAGCCCCTTCTGCGATCCCGTCACGGCGCAGTCCACGCCCCACTCGTCCATCCGGAAGTCGATGCTGCCGATCGAGCTCACCCCGTCCACCATGAGCAGGGCCGGGTGGCGGGCGTCGTCCAGCGCCTTCCGCATCCCGCCCACGTCGCTGGTCACGCCGGTGGCGGTCTCGTTGTGAGTGAAGAGCACGGCCTTGATCTCATGGGCCCGGTCGGCGGCGAGCGCCTCGTGGAGCCGCTCGATCGGCGCTCCCTCGCCCCACTCGGTCTCGAGAATGTCCACCTTGAGGCCGAGGCGCTGCGCCATGTCGATCCAGAGATAGCTGAACTGCCCGAACCGCGCCGCGAGCACGCGGTCGCCCGGGCTCAGCGTGTTCGAAAGCGAGGCTTCCCATGCGCCGGTGCCGCTCGAGGGAAAGATGTATGCCTGGCCCTTGGTGGTCTTGAAGATTTTCTTGAGGTCCTCGAGCACCGGGGTCGCCAGCGACGGAAAGTCCGACGACCGGTGGTCCTCCATCGCGACGTGCATGGCGCGAAGGATTCGGTCGGGCGTATTCGTGGGACCCGGAACGAGGAGAAAGTTGCGGCCGGCCATGCGCGGAACCTCTCGGTGGGAGAAAGAACGAGGCCGAGGCAGGTCGCCTCCGCCGGATGTTAGTACATTGCAGGCGGCCCCGCCTGCATTTTTATACGTCCGTCGATGTATACCACTTTGTGCTTTTTTTCACAAGGCTAGATCTTGCCCGCTTTCCCCGCTCTCCCGGCCGGCGAGACCCGTCCCCGCGACCTGCTGCTGGAGCTGTACGCGGCCGCCACCCGTGCGGTCGACCCGATGCCCGCGCTCGCGGCACGGTTGGCCCGACTGGAGCGCGGCACCAAGCGGCCTCCATGGCTGCTCGCCCTGGGCAAGGCGGCGGTGCCGATGGCGCGTGAAGCGGTAGACACCCTGGCGCGCGCGGGAATTGAACCGGCAGGTGGGCTCGCCGTGCCGCCCGCGGCCCACCCTACCCCGCATCCGGGAATCAGCGTTGTGCCCGGCGACCATCCCGAGCCGGGCGCGGGCTCGCTCGCCGCCGCCGAGGCGCTCGCCCGGATTGCCGGGACGATCGGGCCGGAGGACGAGGTGTGGGTCCTGCTCTCGGGCGGCGCCTCCAGCCTCCTGGCCGCCCCGATCGAGGGCGTCTCGCCCGACGAGCTCCGCGCGCTCTACGCCCTGCTCCTCGGGTCCGGGCTCGACATCACTGCCATGAACCGGA
The DNA here is from genome assembly GCA_963831425.1 of uncultured Gemmatimonadales bacterium. Lineage (GTDB taxonomy): Bacteria > Gemmatimonadota > Gemmatimonadetes > Gemmatimonadales > GWC2-71-9 > CAVVWJ01. The sequence continues at coordinate 68,147 of CAWHQC010000012.1, forward strand.
TCCGGAAGCGCTTCTCCCGCTGGGGCGGCGGGCGGCTGGCCCGTGCGCTCGCGCCGGCCCGGGTTCGTGTCTTCGTCGTTTCCGACGTGATCGGCGACGATCTGGCCTCGATCGGCTCCGGCCCCTGCGTTCCCGATCCGGCCACTGCCGCCGAGGTGCGCGGCCTGCTCGAAAATGCGGGTCTCTGGGAGCGCGTCCCGGGCGGCGTTCGCCGCGCGCTGCTGGCGGCGGAGTCGGGGGAAACGGCCGAAACGCCAAAGCCCGGAGACCAGGCCTTCGCGCGGGTCACCCACGACCTGATTGCCAGTAATCGACTGGCTGTCGACGCGGCGGCCGCACGTGCCGCGGCATTGGGCCTCGCTCCGGACGTGGCGCACACGCCGCTCGCGGGCGAGGCGGCGAGGGCCGGAGAGCGTATTGCCGCTACTCTGTTACAACATTGCGGCCCCGGTGAGATCGCGCAACACTCTGCCCGCTCTCCGCAACGGTGCTTCATCTGGGGCGGAGAGACCACGGTCACCATGGGCGACATGCGCCCCGGCATCGGCGGCCGCTGCCAGGAGCTGGCGCTCGCCGCCGCACGCGTGCTCGCCGGCGCGCCTCGCCAGGTGGCGCTCCTGGCCGCCGGCACCGACGGGCGCGATGGCCCGACCGACGCCGCCGGCGCCGTCGTGGACGGCGCGACGTGGTCGGCGATTGCACGCGCCGGTCGCGACCCCGCCCGCGATCTCGCCGCGCATGATGCCTATCCAGCCCTCGACGCGGCGGGCGCGCTTATCCGGACGGGACTGACGGGGACGAACGTGATGGATGTGGTGATCGGAGTCGTCTGAGGAAGGCGGAAGGACGGAAAGACGGAAGGGCGGAAGGGTGGCGAGTCCGGAGCATATCATGTCGCGCGGCTCGCTCACCGCGTTCCGTCCTTCCGTCTTTCCGTCTTTCCGCCTTCAAGGATGCAGCGGCAGCCGCGGCCGGTAGTCCTGTCCGAGCAGCACGGTCACGTCCACCCGCCGGAGCGTGTCGGGATCGATCGACACCCGTCCGACGCCGAGTCCTTCGGCCACGTCCCGTCCCTGGCCCGGGTCGCCCTGCCGGACGAAGATGCGCGTCGAGTCCGCCGCCGGGCCCGTCGCGAAGAACACGACGTCCAGGCCCTGGGCCCGCAGCGCCCGCGTGGCGACGCGGGCGAGCCCGGGCCGTCGGGTCCCGTTCAATACCTCCACCCGGATGCGGCGACCCGGACCCGGAATGGGATAGGCGTGCCCGGCCACCTGCTCGGGCCGCGGTCGCAGGATGAGCGCGAGCACGCCCAGGAGCGCGAACACCGCGGCCAGCGTCAGCGCGACGCGGACGACTCGACGAGACTGTTCCAGAAGCCCACCGTTGAATCGAGAAGCGGCCATCCCGAGCGGACCACGTGAGCGATCCGCTCCGCCGCGACTTCGGCCAGCACGCCGGCCGGATCCGAGGGAAAGCGGGCTGCCAGGTCGGCGCGGTGCTCGCGCTCGAACGGCCGGCCCGGCTCGAGATAGTCGGCGCAGTAGAGTACCCGCCCCACCATGTCCCACCCCGCGTAGCCCACGGAGTGATAGCGGACCGCGTCGAGCACGCCGCGGTCGCGTTCCCCCTCGGCTTCCGCGCGCGCGGCGCTCGCGGGTCCGTGGCGCAGCTCGGGGGGGCCCGGCGCGTCCGGCGCCCAGCGGTCGAGCGCGGCGCCGTCGCGGAGCGCGTCGTGGAGCCAGACGGCCCTGAGCCAGCGGTGGCGCTCGGCGTCGGGCACGCTCATCCGCCCCGCCCACCGCTCGGCCAGCGCGGCCACGCGTTGCACGTGCGCCAGACGCCCGGGCGTCACCTCCGCCCAGCCCGGGAGCCGCGGGTCCGTCGCGCGCGTCAACCGAGCCCCTCGCCGAGGACGATATTGTCGATCAGGCGAGTCCGTCCCAGCCGCGCGGCAAGCGCCACCACCGTCTCCGCGTCGACCGTGTCCACCGGCGCCAGCATGCGCGGTTCCACCACGGCCAGGTACTCCACGGCGACCGACGGCTCGGTCTCGAGCACCCGGCGCGCGGCGGCGGATACGTCGCCGGCCCGGGACGCGCCCGCGCGGAACGCCTCGTGCGCCGCCCGGAGGGCCGCGCTCAGCACCCGGGCGCGGCGCCGCTCGTCCGGGTCGAGGTAGGCGTTCCGGCTGCTGAGCGCGACTCCGTCGGGGTCGCGCACCGTCGGGACCACCACCACTTCCAGCGGCCAGTCGAGGTCACGCACCATCTGCCGGATCAGGGTGGCCTGTTGCACGTCCTTCCGCCCGAACGCGGCCAGATCGGGCTCGACCAGATGGAACAGTTTGGCGACGACCGTGAGCACCCCGGTGAAGTGCCCCGGCCGCGCCGCGCCTTCCCACCGGTCGGCGGTCGCCCCCGGTACGATGCGGATCTCCGATCCCGGCGGGTACATGACGGCCTCCGAAGGAACGAACAGCGCGTCCACGCCACGCTCCTCCGCCAGTCGGCGGTCGTGTGGAAGATCGCGCGGGTAGCGGGCCAGATCCTCGGTGGGACCGAACTGCAGCGGGTTGACGAAGATGCTCATGATCACCGCATCCGACCGCCGACGTGCCTCATCCACCAGCGCGAGATGGCCCGCATGGAGAAAGCCCATCGTCGGGACCAGGGCCACACGGCGGCGGGCTTCGCGCTGGGCGCGCACCCAGCCGCGCAGCCCGGCGACGTCGGTGAGTTCGATCATGGAAGACGGCGCGATTCAGTCGAAGCTGTGTTGCGGCCCGGGATAGCTCCCCTCCCGCACTTCGGACGCATAGGCGCGCACGGCGGTGCGCACCGCGTCACCCAGCTCGGCGTAGCGCTTGAGGAACTTCGGGTTGAACCCCTGGTTGAGGCCGAGCATGTCGTGCAGCACCAGCACCTGGCCGTCGCAGCCGGGGCCGGCGCCGATCCCGATCGTCGGAATCGTGAGGGCGGCGGAGATCCGCCGGGCGAGCGCGGCCGGCAGCAGCTCGAGCACGATTCCGCACGCGCCCGCCTCTTCGAGCGCTTCCGCGTCGGCGAACAGCCGGTCCGCCGTCGCCTGGTCGCGCCCCTGCACCCGATAGCCGCCGAGCGCGTGCACCGACTGGGGCGTGAGCCCGAGGTGGCCGAGCACCGGGATCCCGCGGTCCACCAGGGCGCGCACCGTCTCGGCCATCGGGCGGCCGCCTTCGAGCTTGACGCCGTGGGCGCCGCTCTCCTGCAGCACCCGCCCCGCGTTCCGGATCGCCTCGGCCACGGACACCTGGTACGTCAGAAACGGGAGATCCACGAATACGAGCGAGCGGCCGCTGCCGCGCCGCACCGAAGCCGCGTGATAAATCATCTGGTCCAGCGTGGCGCTCAGTGTCGAGTCGCGGCCCGCGAGCACCTGGTTGAGCGAGTCGCCCACCAGGAGCACGTCCACGTCCGCCTGCTCCAGCAGGCGCGCGAACGCCGCGTCGTAGCAGGTCAGCATCACGATCGGCCGCCCCGCCGCTTTCATGGCGAGGAGGTCGGGCACCGTGAGGGGGCGTGCGTCAGCGCTCATGGATTCAAGCTCCGCCAGCTCTCGCAGCCAGAAGTCGCGGTTCGGCAGCTCGGGATGGGGAATGATAAGGCCAGGCTCCGCCACGTGCCGACGGCCGTAGCGCACGATGTCGAGATCGAGTGTACGGGCACCCCAGTGCTCGGTGCGGATCCGGCCCGCGGCGCGCTCGATCGCCTGGCAGGCCTCGAGCAGCTCGCGGGGGCCGAGCCGGGTGTCCAGGAGCACCATCTGATTGAGATAGGGCGGCTGCGCCATGCCGCCGAGCGGCGGCGTCTCCTCCACGCGCGAGGCCGCCACCAGGCGGGTGCCGGGAAGCGAGGCGAGCGCCGCGCGGGCCGCATCGAGCTGCGCCGCCCGATCGCCAAGGTTGCTCCCGAGCGCGACGAACGCGCGCTCGGCCGCGCGCCCGCCCATGTCAGGTCTCGGCGATGAAGTGGCGGGCGATCCGCTGCAGGTCGGAGGCGACGTCGCTCAGCTCACGGATGGCGCGCTCGAGATCGGCCTGGCCCGCGGCCGCGTCGCTGGCCCGGCGGGCGAGCGCTTCGGTCTCGCTCAGCGTGCGGGCGGAGCCGGCCGCGACCCGGCGGATCTGCCCGGTGAGGCCGTCCACGGCCCGCAGTTGCTCGCCGGCGGTGACGGCGATGGTGCGCGCGTGCCGGCCGGCATCGCCGGTGGCGCCGACGATCGCGTCGAGCGCGCGCGCGGCGTCGGCGCTCAGCTCCTCGACACCGGTCACCGCTTCCCGCCCGCGCTGCATCTGCTTCGAGACCGCGGAGACCTGCGTGGCGATCTCCTCGAGCAGCACCCGTGCTTCGCCGGCCGCGTGCAGGCTCTGGGCGGCGAGATCGCGCACCTCGTCGGCGACGACGGCGAAGCCGCGGCCGTCCGCGCCGGCTCGCGCCGCCTCGATGGCGGCGTTGAGCGCGATCAGGTTCGTGAGGTCGGCGATCTCCCGGATGGTGCCGATGAAGCCCTTGATGCGGCTGGTCATCGCCCCCAGGCTGGCGACGTGGTCCGCGCTCGCGCTGACGAAGCCGTTGAGCCCCACCAGACGATCGATCGCCTGGCCGATCACCGCGCGGTTCTGCACCGCCACCTGCGCGGCGTTTCCGCTCGCTTCGGCGGCCAGGGCGCCCTGGTCCGCCATGATCCGGGTGGCCGCATCCAGGGAATCGGTGGCCTGCAGGCCGCCCGCCACGAAGCTCTCCATCTCGCCGGCGCCCTGCCGCATGCCGTGCGACGCGTCGGCCAGCGCGAGCGCGGACGCGCCCAGCGACTCGGTCACCCGCACGAGCGCGGTCACCTGCTGGCCGATCTGCTCCACCGTTCCGAGCAGAGGGCGCCGCAGCTCGGCGATGTGGATCGCCGTCGCGATCTGGTGGCCCAGCGTGTTGAGCGCCGTGAGATCCTTGGAGCCGTAGGCGTGGCGCTTCGGATGGTCCACCTCCACCGTGCCGAGGAGCTCCTCGCCAAACCGGATCGGGTGGATGATCAGGCTTCCGACACCCGGCATCGGGAGTCTGACGTCGGGATCGGTGCTCGCGTCCTTCAGCACCACGTCCCGGCGCTCCTCGACGGCCTGCGCCCGGAACGGCGCCGCGCCTTCGGGCGGGACTCCCCGGTCGGCCCGGCCCATTGCGCCGCGATACGCCAGCGTCGGCGTGCCCTCCACCAGCCGGTAGATGCGGAAGTCGCCCCAGTCGAGCAGCCGATTGGCCAGCCGCTCGATCTGGTCGAACGAGCCCTGCAGGGTGGAGTTGCTGGCGATCGCCGCCTCCATCAAGTGCACCTTGTTGAGGTCCTCGGCGCCGATCGCCTCCTCGAGGATCCGCCGGGTGAGGAGCCCCAGCACGCCCAGCGCGAGCGCCACGGCCAGCCAGCCCACCGGCGCGAGCGACCGGACCGTGGCCACCACCACCACCGTCGCCGCCAGCGTGAGCAGGTACGAGATGATCTCCCACCGCAGGATGAGGATCTTCTCGGCGTGCTCGAGCTTGTCGCGGACGAGCAGGGTGAAGTAGAACAGCGCGCGGGTCGAGAAGAAGTAGCTGCAGATCAGGATCGCCGCCGCGGGCAGCAGATCGAGCGACAGGTCGGGGTGCCCGGTGAGCGCCAGCACCCCGGCGTAGGGGCCGTACGCGGCCGCGAAGGCGAGCACTTCCCGTCCGGCGTTGATGAAACCGGCGCGCGGGAGCTTCCTGAGCCACAGCACGTCCGAGGCGAAGACGCCGGCCCAGAGCGCCAGCACCACGGGCGAGGGCCCGACGCACGCACTCCCCACCAGCGCCACCACACCGGACTGCGTGAGATAGGAGTACTTGCTGAGCCGAACGGGCGACGCGCGGAGCACGAGCACGCCGGCCAGCAGCAGCAACGTCGCGACCGGCTGCCCCAGCCAGCGCGTGTCCACCGCGAGCGCGAGTATCGCGACCGCCAGGCCGCCCGGGCCGAGGAGCTGCGCATAGCGCTCGATCAGGCGCTGCACGTCCCTCATGCGGGGACCATCCGCCGGTCGAGCGCCTCGCGCAGCGAGGCGAGGAAGGCGTGCGCCGCGTCCACGCCCCCGGTGCCGAGGACGTCCACCAGCGCACTCCCGACCACCACGCCATCGGCCTGCCGTGCCACCGCGCGCGCCTGCGCCGGCGTCGAAATGCCGAACCCGACCGCCACCGGCAGCCTGGTGGCGCGTCGCACCCGCGCGATCGACTGCTCCAGACCCTCCGCCAGCGCCGCGCTGGCTCCGGTGACACCCAGGCGGGCGATCAGGTAGACGAAGCCCTCCGCCCCGTCCAGCGCTTCCGCCAGCCGCTCCGGCCGCGTGGTCGGGGCCACGAGGCGGATCAGGTCGAGCGGGCTCGCGCGCACCGGCGACTCGACGGATGGATCGCCACCCGCGGGGAGATCGGTCAGCAGGAGGCCGGCCACGCCGAGCGCCGCGGCCTCGCCGAGGAACCGGTCGACACCGTAGTGCAGGATGGGATTCAGGTAGCTGAACACGACCACCGGTTTGGTGAGCCGCGCGCGCTCGATGAGCGCCAGCGTGCCGGCCAGCGTCATCCCCTGCCGGAGCGCCTCGAACGTGCTCCGCTGGATGGTGGGACCGTCCGCCAGCGGATCGCTGAACGGCACGCCTACCTCGAGGATATCGGACACCTGCTCCGCGGCGCGGAGCGCGGCGAGGCTCGCATCGAGGGTTGGGTAGCCGGCGGTGAGATAGGGAATGAGCGCGGTCCGGCCCCGCGCCGCGAGTTCGGCCCAGGCGGGTGCCATCCGCGAATCAGACAAAGTAGTCGCCGGGCGTGAGCCCGTAGCGCTCGGGACTGGTCACCTTGACGATGGAGCGACGGTAGGCGCCGCCCTCATCCTGCTCGCTCAGGCTCACCAGCGTGCCGGGGGGCGGCACCATGCCGCCATCGGCATCCACGGCGATCCGGACCATCGGGCGATTGAGCTGCTGGCCCTCGGGGTTGGGTGCCGCGACGAGGCCCACCTCGAACGTGTCGAGAATGACGCAGGTGCCGACCGGATAGATGCCGATGAGGTTGATCAGCGCCTTGACGAGGATCGTGTCGTAGCCGCGCTTGGGGTTCTGCCACATTTCGCGGAGCACCTGGTCGGGCTCGATGGGCACGGTCTGGTAGCTGCGGCGCGTGGTTGCGGCATCGAACCCGTCGGCCACCGACACGATCCGCGAGTAGATGCCCAGGGCGCGCTCCCGGACGGTCTTGGGGTAGCCCGTCAGGTCGGTCTTCATGTGGTGTTCGTGGGCGACCAGAATGGTCCGGTAGGGGAGCTCGTCGCCGGCCCGCATGGCGAACAGCGTGAGCGCGCCGAGCCACGGATGCGCCTGCATGATGCGCCACTCCCGCTCGTCGAGCCCGGTGGTCTTGTTGAGGATCTCCACCGGCACGCGCGCCTTGCCCACGTCGTGCAGCAGCGCGGTCATCCCGAGATCGTAGAGCTGGAGCCGGGTGAAGCCGAGTTTCTTGCCCAGCGCTACCGAGAAGATGCACACGTTCACCGAGTGGGTGAAGGTGTACTCGTCGTAGTCACGAATGGTGGTGAGCCCGACCAGCGAGGTCTCGTTGTTGAGCACCTGGTCCACGATGAGCTGCACCGCGCGTTTCACCCGCTTGACGCTGGTCGCGCGCCCGAGCCGCGCCCCGGTGATGACGTCCTTGGTCACCGCCACGCCTTGCGAGTAGATCCGTTTGGCCTGCTCCTTGGCCTCCTCGGCGTCGGGATCGTGCTCCTGCTGGACGGCCCGCTCGACCTCGATCCCCTTCACGCCGCCGGCGGCGAGCCGCTCGGCGAGCGCCTCGAAGCGATCGTCGGGCTCGCCGTCCCCGGCGAGGCTCAGCAGCAGGCTGAGCAGGATTTGCCACTCGCGCCGGTCCGCGCCGGCGCGCACCCGGAGCGCGCCGATGGAGAACCCGCGAAGCGAGGCCAGGATGTGGCTGAAGGCGGCGTAGTTGTCGAGCTCCAGCCGGAGGCGGGTGGCGTTGACGAAGATGAAGTCTCCCGCCATGCGGAGCTCGAGATCGCTTTCGACGGCCACCAGCGCGCGCGCCGTGATATCGAGATCCTCCAGCGCCTTCTGCACCGTGGCGTTCTCGACCGGGTAGAGCTTGAGGCTCCGGAGTGCCGTGTAGAGCGCCAGCAGCAGCTGGCGCCCGCCCTGTCGCAGGCGCCCCTCGCTGGCGCGCGCCCGAGCCGGCTCGGCGGGGAGGGTCACGCCGGGCCGTCCCTGAGCGAGCGGCTCACCGCGTTTCGCACCACCAGCTCCTTGTCCTCGGCGGCCCGCTGGAGGAGCTCGCGGGCCTCGGCCGTGCGGATCTTCCCGAGCGCCATCGCCGCGCACGCGCGGGTCTCGGCGGACTGCTTGCGCCGGAGGAGTCCGCGGGGGACGAGCATCGCGCCCAGCGGCTTGATGCCGCCGGCGCCCGCGATCGCGCCGTACGCCTCGAAGAACGCCATCTTCTCGGTGAGGTCCATCTCCTTCACCTGATTGCCGAGCACCACGGCCTCGACCCGCCGCTGCGCGCCCTTGTACCCGCGCGCACCGACTGCGCGCACCGCGGCCAGGCGGACGGCGCGGTCGGCGTCCTCCAGCGCCGCATCGATCAGCGCGAGCGCCGCGGGAGTGCCGAGCTGGGCGAGCGCCTGCACGGAGGCGAGCCGGACGGCGGGATCGCGGTGCCTCACCGTCTCCCCCAGGCCGGGCACCGCCTGCGTGAGCTGCCGCCGCCCGCAGAGCGCGACCACCGCCGCGAGCGCCTCGGACTCGGGCGAGCGCAGGATGCGCATCACCTCCGGCGCATGGGTCTCGGCCAGACGGTCGGCCACCTGCTCGAGCACGCTCCGGAGCGCCGGCGACGCGAGCAGCGGGATCCAGGTGAGGACCGGCTCGAGCGCGCTCGCGCGCAGCTCATGGAGCACCTCCGCGACGGTGGCTTCGCCCGCCAGGCCCGGCGCCTCGTCCAGCGACTGCAGCAGTTGGCTCACGATCGCCGGCTCGCTGAGCTTGGCGACGAAGCCGTCGAGCCGGGCGGCATGCGCGGGCACGAGCCCCGGCGCGCGGCCCGCCAGCGCCCGGCACTCGCGAAGTACCATGGCGGCCGTGCGGAAGTCGCGGGCATTCAGAAAATTCGGAAACAGCGCCTCGAGCGTGTCGAGGATCTCCGCGCGCACCGCTTCTTCGGGCTGCAGCTCGAACAGGTCGAACAGGATGTTGAGCGCCGGCGTGCGCACGTCCCGCTGGTATTCCGCCTCGACGGCCCGCGCCACCTGGTTGATCTCGTTCTCATCGAGGAAGTAGAGGGTCGAATCGAACTCGTCGAGATCGACGACGCCCTTGGGCCGGGGTGGCGCCTCCTCGGCCGCGGCAGCGCGGCGCGCCTCGGCCCCGGCCTGATCGTCGGCCCCGGCGGGATAGGTGCCGGTCTGCTCTGGCCCGGTGCCGTCGCCCAGGAACTCGGTGAACTGATACCGGATGAACTCGAACTCCTGCTCCCAGAGCAGCGTGAGCAGGTCATCACCGGCATCGGCGGGGAGGAACCGCGCCCGATTGATCATCTCCAGGAACCGGGGGAGCTCGTCGAGCTCCGCGCCGCGGCCGATGGTGAGCGAGCGCATCCCGTCCTTGAACAGGCCCCAGGCGATGCTGTCGGCCTTGCTGAGCTGATGGTAGACCACCTCGTTTTCCCAGACGAAGTCGGTCTCCGCCACCGTGAGCGTGAGCTCGTCCATGACCGCCCAGATCGGCTGGAATGCCGTCCGGAGATTCTCGCTGGCCCGCTGGTAGATGGGATTGTTCGGCAGATACATGTGGTAGGCGCGCAGCGCCTTCACCAACCCATTGATGAGCTCCGCGACCTGCGCGGCAGGCAGGATGTCCGTCATCGGCGCCTGGCCGCTCGTCAAACGGTGTCTCCGAGCAGCGCGGCCACGTGGGCCACGTCCTTGTCACCCCGGCCGCTGAGGCAGACGAGCACGACCGCGCCCGCCGGCCACCGCCCCGCCTCCCGGCGGACCCAGGCGAAGGCGTGCGCGGTCTCGAGCGCGGGGATGATCCCCTCCAGCCGGCAGACGGCCTGGAATGCGTCGAGCGCTTCGGCGTCGGTGGCCGACTCGTAGCGCACGCGTCCGCTGTCACGGAGCTGGCTGTGCTCCGGCCCGACGCCCGGATAGTCCAGCCCCGCCGACACCGAGTGGGCGGGCATCACCTGGCCGTCGGCGTCCTGCAGCAGGTAGCTCATGCTCCCGTGGAGCACGCCCGGCGTGCCCGCGCTGAGAGTGGCGCTGTGGTGGCCGCTCGAGATCCCTTCTCCCGCGGCCTCCACCCCCACCAGCCGCACGGCGGGATCGTCCAGAAAGCCGGCGAAGATTCCCATCGCGTTCGAGCCGCCGCCGACACACGCCACCACCGTGTGCGGCAGCCGGCCGTAGCGCGCCAGCATCTGCGCCCGCGCCTCGCGGCCGATCACCGACTGGAAGTCGCGCACCATCCGCGGAAACGGATCGGGCCCGACCACCGAGCCGATGATGTAGTGCGTCGTCGGAACGTTGGCGACCCAGTCACGGAGCGCCTCGTTGGTGGCGTCCTTGAGAGTACGGGTGCCGGACTCCACCGGGACCACCGTGGCGCCGAGCAGTTGCATGCGGTAGACGTTGAGCTTCTGCCGGGCGACGTCCTCCGCCCCCATGTACACGACGCATTCGAGCCCGAACCGGGCGCAGACGGTGGCCGTCGCCACGCCGTGCTGGCCGGCGCCGGTCTCGGCGATGATCCGGCGCTTTCCCATCCGGAGCGCGAGCAGCGCCTGGCCGATCGTGTTGTTGATCTTGTGCGCCCCGGTGTGGTTGAGGTCCTCGCGCTTGAGGACCACCGTCGCCCCCGTTTCCGCGCCCAGGCGCGGCGCCTCCGAGAGCGGCGTCGGCCGGCCGACGAATTCGGCCAGCAGACGCTCGAGCTCCGACCAGAACGCGGCATCGTCGCGGGCGGCGTCGTACAGGGCCGCGAGATCGTCGAGCGCCGCGACGAGCGTCTCGGGGACGTAGCGGCCGCCGTACGGACCGAATCGCCCGGCGACGGCCCGCTCAGCTGATGGGGCTATGGCCACACACCGCCTCCAGAAAACGCAGAATCTTGTCGGGGTCCTTGATGCCGGGCCGGCGCTCGACGCCGGAACTTACATCCACCACCTCCGGCCGAACGAGGGCCACCGCCGCTCCGACCGTGGCCGGCGCGAGCCCGCCGGCGAGCACCATCGTGGCACCCGCGAGCCGGTTCCGGGCCTCGCGAGCCACGGCAAGGTCGAGCGAAACGCCGCTGCCCCCGGCCGCGTGCGCGACCCGGGGCTCCACCAGCACCGCGTCGCCGTCGAGCACTGCCTCGGCCAGGCTGTCCAGATCGCCGGGCAGGGCGATCCGGACCACGCGCCACACCACGAGGCCGGCCGCGCGCAGCCGAGCGGCCGCCGCCCGGGGATACGGCCCGTGGAGCTGCGCGCCGGCCAGGCCGGCCGCTCGGCTCACTTGCAGGATCTCTTCGACTGATTGGCTGCCGTAGACACCGAGGACGGGCACGCCGTCCGCGGCGGCCCTCACCTCGGCCGCTGCCGAGGCGCTGATGCGCCTCGGTCCACCAGCAAAAACGACGCCCAGCCACGCGGCTCCCGCCGCCGCGGCCGTGGCCGCGTCCTCCGGCCGGGTGAGGCCGCAGATCTTCACCCGCACGGCCGCGCCCGCGCTACCGGCCACGGCGGGGGACCTGGACGAGCTGGCCCAGCAGCGCCTCCGGATCGGCGGCGGCGGAGAGCGCGGTGCCGATGAGGACGGCATCGGCACCTGAGAGCGCGGCGATCTCCACGTCGGCAGGCGTGCCCATGCCGCTCTCCGCCACGGCCACGCACTCGCCGGGCAGATCGCGGAGGAGTGACCACGCGGCCGCCGTGTCGATCCGAAAGGTGTCGAGGTCCCTGCTGTTCACGCCGAGGAGCCGTGCGCCCGCCTCGAGGGCTCGGGCCACCTCGGGCGCCGTGTGCACCTCCACCAGCGCGTCGAGTCCGACGGCCGCGGCACAGGCGAGCAGCGCGCGCAGCCGGTCCGGGGCGAGCGCACGGACGATGAGCAGTACACCGGCGGCGCCCGCGGCCCGGGCCTCGACGATCTGCAGCTCGTCGAGGATGAAGTCCTTGCGGAGGAGGGGTACCGTCGTCCGCGCGGCGGCGGCGCGGAGATCGTCGAGCGAGCCCCCGAAGAACGGCCCATCGGTGAGGACCGAGATCGCAGCCGCCCCCTGCCCGGCGTAGCGCCCGGCGCGATCGGCCGGATCCAGATCGTCGCGGATGCTCCCCGCCGAGGGCGAGCGCCGCTTCACCTCTGCAATGACCGCGACTCGCTCGCCCCGGAGCGCCGCCGCGAGCGATGCCGGCCGGGGCGCATCCGCGGCTTCACGTTCCACGGCCGCCCGCCGGGTGCGCAGGCCCGCCAGTTGTCCGCGGGTAGAGGTCAGAATCTGGTCGAGGGTGACAGGCATCTTGTCCTTCGGCCGGTCTTCGGGTATAGTTGTTCGGGCTCTATTCGGTCGCACCGTGACGAGGAGGATGCTGATGCCCCTGACCAAGCGCCAGAGCGAAATTCTCGCATTTCTGCAGCACCACATCCTGGAGCAGGGCTATGCGCCCAGCTTCGAGGAAATCGCCGAGCGGTTCGGCTTCCAGTCGCTCGCCACGGTGCACGAGCATCTGACCAATCTGGAGCGGAAGGGCTATATCCGGCGCTCCTACAACGAGAGCCGCTCCATCGAGGTCCTGCCGCCCCGCGGTACCGGGGCCGCCAGCGAGATTCCCCTGCTTGGCAAGGTCGCGGCCGGCACGCCCATCGAGTCGCTCATGCATCAGGAAACCATCGCGGTTCCCGACCAGATGCTGCCGCGCCGCGGGCCCAACTACGCGCTCCGGGTGCAGGGCACCTCCATGATCGACGAGCACATCATGGATGGCGATGTCGTCGTGGTGCACGGCAAGCAGAGCGCCGAGAACGGCGAAATGGTCATCGCGCTGGTCAACGGCAGCGAAGCCACGGTCAAGAAGTTCTATCGTGAGGCGGGAGGCTGGATCCGGCTGCAGCCCGCCAACGCCACCATGCAGCCCATGCGCTTTCAGGAGCGGGACGTGCTCATTCAAGGCGTGGTGGTCGGGGTCATCCGGAAGTACTGAGGCGGCTCGCCTGGTCCTGAGCGGAGCGGAGGCGCGCCAGCACCGCGGCCCCCGCCCCGCTCTCGAGCGCCGCTCGCGCGCGTTCCACCGATTCACCGAACGTCCACCCGTTCCGGCTCACGTACAATGCGGCCGCCGCGTTCAGCAGCACGGCGCAGCGCTCCGCCTCGTGTCCCTGCCCCTCGAGCAGCCGCTCCAGCCGCGCGGCGTTGTCCGCCGGCGTGCCGCCCGCGAGCGCGCCCAGCTCGTCGCACTCGAGCCCGTGCTGGTCGGGGGCGATGGTCCATTCGCGCACCTCGCCATCACGCACCTCCCACACTCGCGTCGCGCCCGAGGGGCTCACCTCGTCCATCCCGACGGCCGCGTGCAGCACCAGCGCGTGCGCCGCGCCCAGTCGCGCGAGGGCCTCGGCCACGAGCGGCGCTCGCGCGGCGCTCGAGACGCCGATGACCTGGCGTCGCACGCCGGCAGGATTGGCCAGCGGTCCCAGCAGATTCATCATGGTGGCCACGCCCAGCTCCTTGCGCACCGGCCCCACGTGGCGCATCGCGGGGTGATAGGCCGGAGCGAACAGGAAGACCAGTCCCGCGCCCCCGAGCACCTCCGCGGCGCGCGAGGGTGGGAGCGCGATGTCGATCCCCAACGCCTCGAGGACATCCGCCGAGCCGGAGCGTGAGGTGTAGCTCCGGTTTCCGTGCTTCGCTACCGGGACCCCCGCGCCGGCGACCAGGAACGCCGCGGCGGTCGAGATGTTGAGCGTGCCGACCGCGCCCCCGCCGGTTCCGCAGGTATCCACCAGCGCCTCAGGATCCGCCGTCTCGAGCCGGACCATGGCGCAGCGGAGGGCGTGCGCGGCCCCGGCCAGTTCGGCCGCGGTTTCGCCCTTGGCGCCGAGTCCCATCAGAAGCGCTGCCGTGAGGACCGGCGTCGACTCGCCCCGCATCACCACGCCGAAGGCCGCCACGGCTTCCTCGGCGCTGAGCGAAGCGCCGAGCGAGAGCAGTTGGATGGCATGGCGGAGCGGAGCGTCCTGGGTCACGGGCGGTCGCGGTCGGGCGTCGGCGGAGCGGTCGGGGAGCGTGGCAAAGAGTACCCGCGAAAGCGGTCTTTTGTCAATCGTGACAAGGATTTGCGCGGCTTGCCCGAGGGGTCGGCGTCCGCTAGATTCCGGGCCGATGAGCCGGACATTTCTCGCTACGCTGCAGTTCGACGGAACCGGGTTCGTCGGGTGGCAGCGCCAACCCGCCGGACGGACGGTGCAGGCCGAGTTCGAGCGCGTGCTCGAGCGCCTGTTGGGCAGCCGCGCCGGCCACGGCGGCCGGGCGCACGGACGCCGGGGTACACGCCACAGGACTCGCCGTCAGCTTTGCCGCCCCGGCTACCTGGTCCCCGAAAAGCCTCCGCCGCGCGCTCAACGCACTTCTCCCCGAGGACTGCTGGGTCGAGCAGGTCCACGCCATGCAGCCCGGCTTCCATGCACGCCGGAGCGCCCTCACACGCCGCTACCGCTACGACGTCGGCACCGACAGGGCCTCGGCCTCGCCGTTCCGCCACCCGTTCGAATGGGCTTTGGCTCGGCCGCTGGATGTGAGTGCGCTGCGGGCGGCCGCCGCGCTCCTGCAGGGCGAGCATGACTTTCGGGCGTTCGCCGCGAAGGGTCAGGAGAAGTCGCACTACCGCTGCCGGCTGACCATCTCCGCGTGGGAGGAGCGGGCAGGCGGCCGGGGCGTGAGCTTTCACGTCGAGGCCGATCGCTTCCTCCACCACATGGTCCGCCTGCTGGTGGGCACGATGGTGGACGTCGGACTGGAGCGCCGTCCGCTGTCCGACATCGACGTGCTCCTGGGCCGGGCCGACAACCAGGCCACCAGCCCGCCCGCACCGCCGCAGGGACTCTACTTCATCCGTGCCGCCTACCCACCGGCGCTGTTCGCCATTTCCGACACGGCGTCCGGCGTCGATCGCGGCGCGGTGCCGCACCATGCGTAGCCGGGCACTCGCGCTGCTGCTGCTGGCGGCCGCCTGTCGCGAAGCCGGGCCCCCTCCCGCCGCCTCGACCACCGCCCGGCCACCTGTCGCGATCAGCACGGCCGCCGCCCAGGTAGCCACCCGCGTTCCCGCGGCGGCACCCGCCCGGACGCGGCCACGTCGCGCCGCACGGCGCTGGTGGCCGCGGTGGAGCGTGCCTCGGGCGCGGTGGTCTCGATCAATGTGACTTCCACCCAGGAGGCGGCGCCGCGCTCGCCGTGGGATTTCTTCTTCGTGCCGGAGGGCGCGCGCCTCGTGCAGGGGTACGGCACCGGGTTCGTCGTTCGGCCGAACGGCGTGATCGTCACCAACCAGCACGTCGTCGCCAACGCGCAGAAGGTCGTGGTCACGCTGCCGGACGGGACCGACCTGCCGGCCAAGGTGCTGGGAGAGGACCCGCTGACGGACATCGCGGTGCTCAAGGTGACGCGAACCGGGCTGCCGACCATCACGCCCGGCCGGAGCACGGATCTCATGATCGGCGAGTGGGTGGTCGCGATGGGCAATCCCTACGCCTACCTGCTGGGTAATGCCGAGCCGACCGTGACCGTGGGAGTGGTGAGCGCGACGTCCCGCAACATCCTCCCCACGGGCGAGCAGCCGGGGCTTTACCTCGACATGATCCAGACCGATGCCGCCATCAACCCCGGCAACTCCGGCGGTCCGCTCACGAACGCACTGGGTGAGGTCATCGGCGTCAACTCCTCGATCTTCACCAGCAGCGGCGGGTCCGTGGGTCTGGGCTTCGCCATCCCGATCGAGCGCGCGCTCCGCGTGGCCGACGAGATCATCAAGAACGGCTCGGTGCGCCGCGCGTGGGTGGGCCTCACCGTCGAGGGCGCCGCGGCCATGCGCGAATGGAAGAGCCAGGGAGGCGTGGCCGTCGCGTCGGTTGCCGCGGAGGGGCCGGCGGCCCGCGCGGGGCTCAGGACGGGCGACGTGCTGGTGGAGGCCAACGGCCGCCGCCTCCGGAACTATCTGGATTGGGAAGCGGTGAAGCTCGACCTCCATGTCGGCGACACCGTCGGGCTGAGCGTGCGGAGCGGCGGCGGTACCGTACGGAGACGGATCGTGACCGGCGATCTCCCCACGGTCACCGCGGCGAAGGTCACCGTGCTCCAGGACCTGCAGCTCATCAACGTCACGCCGCAGGTCCGGGCCGAGCGGGGCATCCGGAGCGAGCGTGGGGCGCTCATCTTCCGCATCTCGCCCCAGGTGAGCCGCGCCACCGGCCTCGAGGAAGGCGACGTGATCGTGGGCATCAACCGGACCGCGGTGCGGGACGCCGAGCAGGTGGAGGATCTGCTCAACGTGCGCTCGGGCGAAGTCATCCGCGTGTACGTCGAGCGCGAGGGCCAGATCACTTTCACCGACCTCGTCTTCCGATGACCGATGACCGCTGGCGCTCGCCGCTCGGCACCCGCTACGCCTCGCCGGCGATGCAGGTGCTCTGGGGCGAGCCCCACCGCATCGGCCTCTGGCGGCGGCTCTGGCTGGCGCTGGCGGAGGCGGAGCGCGAGCTGGGGCTCGACATCCCCGAGGAGGCGCTGGCGCAGATGCGGGCCCACCTCGACGACGTCGATCTCGCGGCGGCCGACCGGTACGAGCGGCGCTTCCGCCACGACGTCATGGCCCACGTCCACGCCTTCGGCGACCAGGCGCCCGCCGCCCGCCCGTATCCTGCACCTGGGCGCCACCAGCGCGTTCGTCACCGACAACGCCGACCTGATCGTCATGCGCGACGGGCTCCGCCTCCTGCTCGGCCGGCTGATCGCGGTGCTGCAGGCGCTCGAGGGCTTCGCCCGCCGCACCGCCGCGCTGCCCTGCCTCGCCTACACCCACTTCCAGCCGGCGCAGCTCACCACCGTCGGCAAGCGCGCCACGCTCTGGATGCAGGACTTCGCCCTCGACGTCGAGGAGCTCTCGCATCGGCTCGAAACGCTCCGGTTCCGCGGCTGTCAGGGGACCACCGGCACGCAGGCGTCGTTCCTCGAGCTGTTCGGCGGCGACCACGCGAAGGTGCGCGAGCTCGAGCGGCGGGTGACGGCCAAGCTCGGCTTCCGCGACCAGTTCGCCGTCACCGGCCAGACCTATCCGCGGAAGACCGACAGCATGGTGCTCGACGCGCTGAGCGGCATCGCGCAGTCGGCCGCCAAGATGGCCGGCGATCTCCGGCTGCTGCAGCACGAGGGCGAGCTGCTCGAGCCGTTCGAGTCCGAGCAGATCGGCTCGAGCGCGATGGCCTACAAGCGGAACCCGATGCGGGCCGAGCGGATCGCGGGGCTCGCGCGGTTCGTGATCTCGCTCCAGGCCAACGGCGCCCACACCGCCGCCAGCCCAGTGGCTCGAGCGCACGCTCGACGACAGCGCCAACCGCCGCCTCACGCTGCCGGAGGCGTTCCTCGCGACCGACGCCATCCTGGTGCTCGCGACCAACATCGCGGCGGGCCTCGAGGTGCGGGAGGACGTCGATCCGCCGGCACGTGGAGGAGCAGATGCCGTTCATGGCGACCGAGCGGTGGCTGATGCTCGGCGTCGGCGCGCGGCGGCGACCGGCAGGCGCTGCACGAGGTGATTCGCCGGCACAGCCTCGCGGTGGCCGACGCGGTGAGCCGGGGCGCGAGCGAACGATCTGCTCGAACGCCTGGCCGCGCGACCCGGCGTTCCGCGCCGTGCCGGCCGCCGCGCTGCGCGCCGAGCTCGAGCCGGCCGCCTACACCGGGCGCGCCGCGCAGCAGGTCGGCGAGTTCCTCGAGGAGTATCTGCATCCGCTGCTCGAGCGCGCCCGCCCGCTCGCGGCCGAGACCGGCGGCGCGGAGGTGCGGGTATGACGCACGTCGTCACCGAGAGCCGGCTGCCGCTGCCCCTGCTCCGCCGGGGCAAGGTGCGCGAGGTCTACGAGGTGGACGCGGAGCACCTGCTGCTGGTGGCGAGCGACCGGGTGAGCGCGTTCGACGTCGTGATGCGCGAGCCGATCCCGCGGAAGGGCGCGGTGCTCACCCAGATCAGCGCGTTCTGGTTCGAGCGGCTGGCCGGACGTCTTCCCGTCGCACTACGTCACCGCCCGGACGCGAGGAGATCGTCGCAGCGGGTCCCGCGCGCTGGCCGGCCGACGCGGACGAGATCGCGGGCCGCGCGATGCTGGTGCGCCGGACGGCGCCGGTGCCGTTCGAGTGCGTCGTTCGGGGCTACCTCTCGGGCTCGGCCTGGGCGGAGTATCGGCGACCGCGGCACGCTGGCCGGCGAGCCGCTGCCGGCCGGCCTGCGGGAGAGCGCGCGGCTCGAGCCGCCGCTCTTCTCGCCCGCCACCAAGGCCGAGAGCGGCCACGACGAGAACGTGACGTTCGACCCGCATGGCCGACGACGCTCGGGCCGAGCGCTGCCGGCGCGTCTGCGCGACGCGAGCTTCGCCGTGTACCGCGCCGGGCGCGATCACGCGGCGGCGCGCGGGATCATCATCGCCGACACCAAATTCGAGTTCGGCACCGACGGCCGACGGCACGCTGCTGCTGATCGACGAGGTGATGACGCCGGACAGCTCGCGCTTCTGGCCGGCGGACCGCTACGCGCCGGGCGGAGCCAGCCGAGCTTCGACAAGCAGCCGCTGCGCGACTACCTCGCCGGGCTCAAGGCCGCCGGCGCGCTGGAACGGCGAGGCGCCGCCGCCCGCCGCTGCCGGCCGAGGTGGTCGACGCCACCAGCCGCGCGCTACCTCGAGGCGTTCCGGCTGCTCACCGGCCGGGCAGCTGGAGGAGTCGGCGTGATCCGGACGGCGCCGGAGGGGCGCTGGTTCATCGTCGGCGCGTGGGTGGTGGCGCTGGTGCTCATCGCTGGCCGCCGTGCGCACGGACGCCGGCTGGGTGGATCGTGACGCGGTGCTCTGGATCGCCGCTGGCGGTCTGGGTCGTCGCGTTCTTCCGCGATCCCGAGCGCGCCTGGGCCCGGGGCGACCGGCTGATCGTGGCGCCGGCCGACGGCAAGGTCGTGAGCGTGATCGAGGTGGAGGAGCCCGCGTTCCTCGCGGCGCGGGCGCGGCGGGTCTCGATCTTCATGAACGTGTTCGACTGTCACGTGAACCGCTATCCGACGGACGGGACGGTGGCCTACCGGCACTACAATCCCGGCGCGTTCGGTCACGCCGCGGCGGAGAAGTCGAGCCTCTCGAACGAGCAGTCCTCGGTCGGACTCGCGACGCCGCGGGGCAAGGTGCTGGTTCGCCAGATCGCCGGGCTGGTGGCCCGGCGGATCGTGACCGATGACGAGGTGGGCACGGCTGTGCGTCAGGGCGAGCGGATGGGCATGATCCGCTTCGGCTCGCGGGTGGACCTTTTCCTGCCGCTGGATACCCGCGTGCTGGTGCACGTCGGGGACACCACGCGGGTGGGGGTGACGGTGGTGGCCGAATGGAGCTGATTCCGCGCCGTAGCGGGGCTGCGCCGGCGCCCGTCGATGCGCCAGGTCGTCGTGGTGATGCCGAGCGCGTTTACGCTGGGCAACCTGTTCTTCGGGTTCTGGTCGATCGTCTCCGCCTTCAACGGGAACTTCCGCTGGGCGGGATGGTTCATCGTCTTCTCCGGCATCCTCGACATGCTGGATGGCCGGGTGGCCCGGCTCTCGAACACTGGGAGCCGGTTCGGGGCGGAGCTCGATTCGCTGGTGGACGTGATCTCGTTCGGCGTCGCGCCCGCGCTGCTGATCTACTTCCTCGACTTCGCGAGCGCCGGGCGGTTCGCCTGGATTCTCTCCTACATCTACGTCACCGGCGTCGCGCTCCGGCTGGCGCGGTTCAACGTGCTCTCGGCGGGAAAGCCCTCGACCGGATGGTTCACCGGGCTGCCGTCGCCGTCGGCGGGCATGACGCTGGCGGTCTACTATCCGTTCAGCCAGACGGAGTGGTACCGGGCGTCGGTCGCCTATCTCGATCTGCAGCACCAGGGACTCGTGGTGCTGATGCTGCTGCTCGCGCTGCTGATGGTGAGCAACGTCAAGTACCCGAAGTTTCCGCCGATCGGGCTCCGGAGCGCGCGCGGGCTGTTCGGGCTCGCGGTGCATCTGGGCATCCTGCTCGGCGCGCTGCTCGCACCCGAGTATTTTCTCTTTCCACTGGGCCTCTTCTACGTGGTGTTCGGCCTGGCCCGCGCCACGGTCCTGGGGCTGATGGAACGGCAGGAAGCCGACGATGGGGGTGGACGAGCGGCTGTCCGACGGCAGCGAGCTCGCCGACGCGCCGCCCCCACCACCCACGGGCATCGAGCGCCGGGCCGGCTGGGGCGACCGGCGCCAGGCACCGGAGGATCAATGAGCTTTCGAGTGCACGTGCGGGTGATGCCGCGCGAAGGGCTGCTGGATCCGCAGGGCCAGGCGGTCGAGCACGCCCTGGGCGCGCTCGGGTTCGCCGACGCCGCGGAGGTTCGCGTCGGCCGGGCGATCGAGCTGGAGGTGGCGGCCCCGCGCCGGCCGAGGCGGAAGCGCGGGTCCGCGAGATGTGCGACAAGCTCCTCGCCAATCCCGTCACCGAGGATTACCTCCTGGAGCTGGAGGAAGCCTGATGCTCAACGTGGCCGTGGTCCGGTTCCCCGGCAGCAACTGCGACTTCGATGCGCTGCGGGCGGCCGAGCTCGTCGGCACCAACGCGTACTTCGCCTGGCACCGCGACACGAGTCTCCACGGCGCCGACGTCGTGCTGCTTCCCGGCGGCTTCAGCTATGGCGACTATCTCCGGTCCGGCGCCATCGCGCGGTTCAGCCCGGTCATGCAGGCGGTCCAGCGCCACGCAGCCGAGGGGGGCCCCGTGCTCGGCATCTGCAACGGGTTCCAGATCCTCTGCGAAGCGCACCTGCTGCCCGGCGCGCTGCTGCGGAACGCCGGCCTGAGCTTCGTCTCCAAGCCGGTGGACGTGGTCGTGGAGCGGACGGACACCGTCTTCACCTCCGCCTACGCGCCCGGCAGCCGGCTCCGGCTGCCCGTGGCCCACGGCGACGGCCGGTTCGTCGCGGCGGCCGACACGCTCCGGATGCTCGAGGCGGAGGGTCGGGTGGTGCTGCGCTACGTCGCGGCCACGGAGTCCTCGCCCCTCCAGCCCAACCCGAACGGCTCCGCCAACCACATCGCGGGGATCTGCAACGCCGCCGGCACGGTGGTCGGCATCATGCCCCACCCCGAGCGGATCGCCGAAGGGGTGCTGGGCCTGCCCGATGGGCTCGGATTCTTCCGCTCGCTCGCGGCCTGGCAGCCGCGCGCCTCCACGCTCAACGTGGCCAGCCGATGACTACCGACAAGCCGAGCCGCAACGAGGACGAGTATTTCGCCAAGGAGGCCGCCGAGCTGCTCCGGAAGCAGCGCGAGCAGGCCGACGCCGCCACACGCGAGGCGGAGCGGAAGAGCCATTACATGAAGTGCCCGAAGGACGGGTATGATCTCCTGAGCAGCGTCTATCACGGCGTGCAGATCGAGACCTGCCCGCACTGCGGCGGCATGTGGCTGGACGCCGGCGAGATCGACGCCGTGGCCCGCGAAGAGCGGCCCGGCCTCCTCACCCGCGTGCTCTCGGACGCGTTCAGCAGTCTCAGGGACGCGCCCCGGCGGGAGCGGCCGTGACCAGCTCCACCGCGCCCTCCGGAGTGATGGAGGCGTCGGGCCTTCCGGGCGAGCGGCCCGTGACAGCCGAGGTCGTCCGGGAGCACAACCTCAACGAGCTCGAGTACGGCCGCATCGTGGCGCTGCTCGGCCGCACGCCGACGCTCACCGAGCTCGGGATCTTCTCCGCCCTGTGGTCGGAGCACTGCTCCTACAAGCACTCCCGCACGGTGCTCCGCACATTTCCCACGACGGGGCCCCAGGTAGTGCAGGGCCCGGGCGAGAACGCGGGCGTGCTCCGCCTGCCGGACGGCTGGGCGGTGGCCTTCAAGATCGAGTCCCACAACCACCCGTCGGCCGTGGAGCCGTACCAGGGAGCGGCGACGGGCGTGGGCGGCATTCTCCGCGACGTGTTCACCATGGGTGCGCGGCCGGTGGCGCTGCTCAACAGCCTGCGCCTCGGGCCGCTCGAGAGTCCGCGCAACCGCTATCTCTTCGCCGGCATCGTGCGGGGCGTGGGCGACTACGGCAACTGCGTCGGCGTGCCCACGCTCGGCGGAGAGGTCGGCTTCGCGCCCGGCTATACCGGGAACCCGCTGGTCAATGCCATGTGCGTCGGGCTGCTCAAGGAGGCCGACCTCATCCGCGCTGCCGCGCACGGCGTGGGCAACGTGCTGCTCACCGTGGGCGCGCGGACGGGTCGGGACGGCATCCATGGCGCCAGCTTCGCCTCCGAGGAGCTCAGCGAAAAGAGCGAAGCCCGCCGGCCGCAGGTCCAGGTGGGCGATCCGTTCACCGAGAAACTCCTCCTCGAAGCCAGCCTCGAGCTGATCACCTCCGGCCTGATCGTCGCCATCCAGGACATGGGCGCGGCGGGCCTCACCAGCTCCAGCGCCGAGATGGCGGCCCGGGGCGGCGTGGGCGTCGAGATCGACACTGGGCTGGTGCCCACCCGCGAGCCCGGCATGACGCCCTACGAAATCCTGCTCTCCGAGTCGCAGGAGCGGATGCTCGTCGTGGCGGAGCCGCACCGGGTGGCCGAGATCCAGGCGATCTGCGCGAAATGGGAGCTGAGTGCGACGCCGATCGGGCACGTCACCGACGATGGCATTTACCGCGTGCGGCACCACGGCCTGGTGGTGGCGGCCATCCCGGGCCAGCGGCTGGTGGACGACTGCCCCATGTACGAGCCCACCGCCCGCGAGGACGAGGGTGCCAAGGCCCTCCGCGCCGCTGCGCCCACCCGGGCCCCGAAAGCGGGGCTCCAGGACGCTCTGCCGCTCCTGCTCGATTCGCCCAACCTCGCAAGCAAGCGCTGGGTCTACGAGCAGTACGACTCGACCGTGCAGGCGTCCACCGTCCTTGGCCCGGGCGGCGATGCCGGCGTGCTCCGTGTGCCCGGCACCGCGTTCGGGCTGGCCGTCACGGTGGATTGCAACAGCCGCCTGGTGGCGCTCGACCCGTACGAGGGCGGCAAGGCAGCGGTGGCCGAGGCGGCGCGCAACATCGCCTGCGTGGGTGCGCGGCCGCTCGGCATCACCGACTGCCTCAATTTCGGCAACCCCGAGAAGCCCGAGGTGTATTTCCAGTTC
This sequence comes from uncultured Gemmatimonadales bacterium, assembly GCA_963831425.1. Classification (GTDB taxonomy): domain Bacteria; phylum Gemmatimonadota; class Gemmatimonadetes; order Gemmatimonadales; family GWC2-71-9; genus CAVVWJ01. Next base: position 91,638 of record CAWHQC010000012.1, read on the forward strand.
CGCGAGGCATGCCGGGGCATCGCCGACGCCTGCCGCGCGTTCGACACGCCGGTCACCGGCGGCAACGTGAGCTTCTACAACGAGAGCCCCACCGGCGCCATCGATCCCACGCCGACGATCGGTATGGTGGGGCTGCTCGCGCGGGTGGCCGATCGCGTGCCGAGCCACTTCTCTACCCCGGGCGACGAGATCTTCGTCCTCGGCGTCACCAGGGGCGAGCTGGGCGGGTCCGCCTACTGGGCGGAGCTGCGCGACTTCGCCGGTGGGCGGCCGGCCCTGGTGGACCTCGACGCCGAGCGGCGGCTGCAGCGGCTCCTCGTGGAGGCGGCCGGACGGCGGCTGCTCCGCTCGGCCCATGACTGCTCGGAAGGCGGGCTCCTGGTGACGCTGGCCGAAGCCGCAATCGGCGGCGCCTACGCGAGCGACGCTCTCGGCGCCTCGGTGGACCTGACGGCCTACGGTGCGGAGCTTCCGCTCGACGGCCTCCTGTTCGGCGAAGATGGCGCGCGCGCCGTGGTCTCCGCGGCGCCCGCGGAGGCCCTCCGGCTGCCGGCTCTCGCGCGCGAGCACGGGGTGCCGGTCGCGCGGGTGGGACGCGTCGGAGATGCGGGAGGAATGCTGGAACTCCGAGTGGCTGGTCAGACGTTCTCGTGGGGCATCGGCGCGCTGCGCCAGACCTATTTCGAGGCGATTCCCCGACGGATGCAGCATCCCGACGTGGACCGCTCGGCGGGAGAGTAAGGCATGTGCGGTATCATCGGCGTTTCCGGAGTCCCTGACGCGGCCCGGCTCACGTACCTCGGCCTCTACGCGCTGCAGCACCGCGGACAGGAGAGCGCCGGCATCGTCGCCATCGACGGCGAGGGCGTGGCCCGCTCCCACCGGGGCATGGGTCTGGTGAGCGAGAACTTCGAGGATTCCACCCTCGCGGCCCTCCCCGGAGACGTGGCCGTGGGCCACACCCGCTATTCCACCACCGGCAGCACCGTCCTCGCCAACGCGCAGCCGTGCAACGTGGCCACCCGCTGCGGCCCGCTGGCCATCGCGCACAACGGCAACATCATCAATGCCGCCGACATCCGCCGGGAGCTGGTGGAGAAGGGCGCCATCTTCACGACGTCGTCCGACACCGAGGTGCTGGTGCACCTGATCGCCCGGTCGGAGGCGGACACGGTCGAGGGGCAGATCCGCGAGGCGCTCGAGCAGGTGGACGGCGCCTACAGCCTGGTGATCACCGTCGGCCGGACGCTCTACGCCGTGGTGGACAGCCGCGGCTTCCGTCCGCTCGTGACCGGCCGGCTCGGCAGCGGCATGGTGGTGGCCTCGGAAACCTGCGCGCTCGACCTGCTGGGCGCCCACGTCACCTGCGAGCTCCAGCCCGGCGAGTTCATCCGCATCGAGAACGGCAAGGTCACCGAGCTGCCGCGGCTCTCGCCCCGGCGGGTGAGCCGCTGCGTCTTCGAGCTGGTGTACTTCGCCCGACCCGACAGCACCGTTTTCGGCGAGTCGGTGGACCGGGTCCGCCGCGAGCTCGGCCGCCAGCTCGCGCGCGAGCAGCCCGCGCCCGCCGGCGAGGTGGTCTTCAGCGTGCCGGACAGCTCCAACGCCATGGCGCTCGGCTTCTCGGAGGTGTCGGGGATCAAGCTCGAGTACGGCCTGATCCGGAACCACTACGTGGGCCGCACCTTCATCAACCCCACGCAGGACCACCGGGTGGCCAAGGTCAAGATCAAGTTCAACCCGGTGCGGGACGTCATTCAGGGCAAATCGGTGGTAGTGGTGGACGATAGCCTCGTGCGGGGAAACACCAGCAAGAGCCTGGTGCAGATGATCCGGGCCGCCGGCGCGCGGGAGGTGCACCTCCGCCTCGGCTCGCCGCCGATCACGGGTCCGTGCCTCTACGGTATCGACACGCCGACCCCGGAGGAGCTCATCGCGGCCACGCATTCGATCGAGGAGATCCGCGAGTTTCTCGCGGTGGACTCGCTGGGCTACCTGTCGCTCGACGGGATGCTGCGCGCGGCGGGGGAAAGCAACCAGTACTGCCACGCCTGCTTCTCCGGCCGCTACCCCACCCCGATCCCAGGTGACCTGGTGCAGCTTCGGCACGCGGCCCCGCTCGTGGCGACGCCGGCGTGAGCGGCCCCTACACGCAGCCCCTGGTCTACTTCTTCGGGCAGGGGCGGGCCGACGGCACCGCCGCCATGAAGGACGTGCTGGGCGGCAAGGGTGCCGGCCTGGCGGAGATGACCACCATCGGCATTCCCGTCCCCCCGGGCTTCACCATCGCCAGCAGTCTCTGCCTCAGCTATCTCGAAAGCCGTCAGTTCCCCAAGCGCCTCCAGGTGGAGGTCGAGAACGCGCTCCACCGGGTGGAGGCCGCGACCGGCAAGCACTTCGGCGACGGCCAGAACCCGCTGCTGGTGAGCGTGCGCTCGGGTGCGGCCGTGTCCATGCCGGGCATGATGGAGACCATCCTCAACCTCGGCCTCAACGACGTGACCGTCGAAGGGCTCGCGCGCCAGAGCGGGAACCCGCGCTTCGCGTGGGATTCCTATCGCCGCTTCGTGCAGATGTACGGTGGCGTCGTGTTCGACCTCTCGAAGAAGCCGTTCGAGCAGATCCTCGAGGAGCACCGCCAGCGCTGCGGCGTGGAGCGCGACATCGATCTCCCGGTCGAGGAGATGCAGGCCGTCGTCGGCCGGTTCAAGCAACATGTACGCGGCGAGACCGGCGACGATTTCCCGAGCGGCCCGCTGGACCAGCTCTGGGGCGCGATCGCCGCGGTCTTCGAGAGCTGGAACACCCGGCGCGCCATCGACTACCGGAAGCTGCACGACATTCCGGACACGATGGGCACCGCGGTCAACGTGGTGGCGATGGTCTTCGGTAACCTGGGAGAGGATTCGGGGACCGGCGTCACCTTCAGCCGCAGTCCCTCCACCGGCGAGCGCGCGCTCTACGGCGAGTACCTGCTCAATGCGCAGGGCGAGGACGTCGTCTCGGGCAGCCGCACCCCGCAGCCGATCGCGACGCTCAAGGACCGGCTTCCGGCCTCCTACCAGGAGCTGGAGCGCGTGGCGCGCACGCTGGAGCGCCATTTCCGCGACGTGCAGGACATGGAGTTCACCATCGAGCGCGGCACCCTCTACATGCTGCAGACGCGCCGCGGCCAGCGCTCCGGCCAGGCCGCCGTCCGGATCGCGTGCGAGATGGTGGATGAGGGGCTGATCTCCGAGGAGGAGGCCGTCGCCCGCATTCCGCCCCAGGACCTGAACCAGTTGCTCCATCCCACCATCGATCCCCGGAGCGAGCTCGACCTGCTGACCACCGGCCTCCCCGCCTCGCCGGGGGCCGCGTGCGGCACCGCCGTGTTCGATGCCGACCGCGCCGAGCAACTCGGGCGCGCCGGGCAGGCCGTCATCCTGATCCGCCGGGAAACATCGCCCGAGGACTTCCACGGCATGGTGATGGCCAAGGCGGTGCTCACGGCGCGCGGCGGGATGACGTCGCACGCGGCGGTGGTGGCGCGGGGCATGGGCAAGCCGTGCGTCGCCGGCGCGCAGGAGCTGCAGGTGGACGAGCGGGCGGCGCGGATGTCGGTCGACGGCCGCTCGGTCGCGGAAGGAGAGTTCATTACCGTGGACGGGAGCACGGGCAAGGTGTTCGCTGGTCAGGCGGCACTCCGGACCCCGGAGCTGAGCGGCGACTTCCTCCGCCTCATGCAGTGGGCCGACCGCATCCGTCAGCTCCGGGTCCGCGTCAACGCCGATACGCCCGCGGACGCACACCGGGGCCGCGACTTCGGCGCCGAAGGGATCGGGCTCTGCCGCACCGAGCACATGTTCTTCGACGGCGAGCGGCTCACCGCCATGCGCGAGATGATCGTGGCGCAGGACACCGCGGGCCGGCAGCGCGCGCTGGCCAAGCTCCTGCCCATGCAGCGTGCCGACTTCGAGGCGATCTTCCGGGCCATGGAGGGCTACGCCGTCACCATCCGGCTGCTCGATCCGCCGCTGCACGAATTCCTGCCGAAGCAACGGGCCGAGATCGAGTCGCTGGCCAGCGAGCTTTCCATGGAGGTGGACGCGCTCCAGGCCATCGTCGACCGCCTGCAGGAGGTCAACCCGATGCTGGGCCTGCGCGGCTGCCGCCTCGGGATCGTGTATCCCGAGATCACCACCATGCAGGTGCGTGCCATCTTCGAGGCGGCGTGTACCGTGGCCGTCCGCAAGGGCCGGGTCATGCCCGAGGTCATGATCCCGCTCACGGCCAGCGTGGTGGAATTCCGGCGGCAGGCGCTGATCGTCCGGCAGGTGGCCGAAGAGGTCTTCCGGGAGCGGCAGATCACCGTGCCGTTCCTGCTCGGCACCATGATCGAGCTGCCGCGCGCGGCGCTCACCGCCGACGAGCTTGCCCGCGAGGCGCAGTTCTTTTCGTTCGGTACCAACGACCTTACCCAGACCACCTGGGGCATCTCCCGGGACGACTCCGCCCATTTCCTGCCGTACTATCTCGAGCACGGCGTGATCGAGGCCGACCCGTTCCAGGTGCTCGACCAGGCGGGCGTGGGCAAGCTGATTCAGATGGCGTGCGAACTGGGCCGGCGGACCCGACCCGACCTCAAGCTCGGCATCTGCGGCGAGCACGGGGGGGATCCCACGGCCGTGGCCTTCTGCGATCGCCTGGGAATGAACTACGTGAGCTGCTCGCCGTTCCGGGTGCCCATCGCCCGCCTGGCGGCGGCCCAGGCGGCGCTGGCCACGCGCGGCACCATGGATCGAACGCGCGCGACGGTCTAGCCCGGACCGTTGCCGCCTGCGCTCATGCCCGGGCGAAAATCTCGATCATCGGATGCGCGGCCGCGCTCAGGTCCGAGCGGGCGCCGGGGAACTGCTGGCCGGTGAGCTCGACCCCCTCCACAGCGGTGGAGATGAAGGTGCGCCAGCCCGGCACATCCCCGCTCTCGCTGGTGCCGCCGGTCTGGTACGCCACCAGGATCGGCTCGCCGGCCTCATGAATGCCCAGGAGGTGCGGCTCGATGACGCGGTCTCGGCCGTGGTAGCGCATGCGGACCACCTGGTGGTCCAGGATGGCGAGCACGAGCCGCTCGCCGGTGCTGAGGTCTTCCATTGCGTGCGCCGATCGAGGCGCGTCGTATTGCGGCTGCATCGGTTCCCCCACGAGGGTGTTGTCGTGAAGGTAGAGGGCCGCGCGCGGGCCGAGCCGTGACGAGTGACCCGGCCGCGCACCACCATCCCGGTTCGAGGACGCCATGACCGCACCGCTCGTGGGCATCGTGATGGGGAGCGACTCCGACTGGGAGGTCATGCAGCACGCCGGCCGGCGGCTGGCGGAGTTCGAGGTTCCCCACGAGCGTCGGGTGGTGAGCGCGCACCGGACGCCCGATCTGCTGTTCCGCTATGCGGAGGAAGCCCGCGGGCGGGGGCTCAGGTGCCTCATCGCGGGCGCGGGCGGGGCCGCGCACCTCCCCGGCATGCTCGCCGCCAAGACCACCCTGCCTGTCCTCGGGGTTCCGGTCACCTCCACGCACCTGCAGGGACTCGATTCCCTGCTCTCGATCGTGCAGATGCCGGCGGGCGTGCCGGTCGCCACGTTCGCCATTGGGGCGGCGGGCGCGCACAACGCCGCGCTCTTTGCCGTGGCCATGCTCGCGCTGACGGATCCCGGGCTGGCCCGGCGGCTCGACGAATTCAGGGCCGCCCAGAGCGCGCGTGTGCTTGGCCTCCGGCTGCCGGAGTCCGCATGATCCTGCCCGGCGCCACCGTCGGCGTGCTGGGCGGCGGACAGCTTGGCCGGATGTTCACGCTGCGAGCACGCTCGATGGGCTACCACGTCGTCGTGCTCGATCCCGACCCGCTGAGTCCCGCGGGGCAGGTGGCCGATCGCCACATCCGGGCCGCCTACACCGACCAGCCGGCCCTCGATCAGCTGGCCCGCGCCTGCGCCGCCGTGACGGTCGAGTTCGAGAACGTCCCCGCCGAGGCGCTGGAACGCCTGGCCCGCGACCGCCCCGTGCGCCCGCCCGTAGACGCGGTGGCCGTGGCGCAGGATCGGATCGCGGAGAAGACGTTTCTGCGGGACGCCCGCTTCCCCACGGCGCCGTTCCGGGCCGTGCGCCAGGTGGGCGAGCTCAAGGCCGCCCTCGACGAGATCGGCTCGCCGGCGCTGCTCAAGACGAGCCGGCTGGGCTACGACGGCAAGGGGCAGGCACCGGTCGGCGACCTGGCGGCGGCCCGCGCGGCGTTCGAGGGCTTCGGGGGTGTCGCGTGCGTGCTGGAGCAGCGGCTTGAGCTCGAGGCCGAGCTCTCGGTGGTGCTGGCCCGTGGCGCGGACGGGGCCGTGGCCGCGTTCCCGGCCGGCGAGAACACTCACCGGGACGGCATCCTCGAGACCACCATCGTTCCCGCCCGGGTGTCCGAGCGCCTGGCGGCCCAGGCGCGAGAGATGGCGGTCGGGGTCGCCGAGCGGCTGGGGTACGCCGGCGTGCTCGGCGTGGAGCTGTTCGTGGCGGGCGGCGGGCAACTGTTCGTCAACGAGATCGCCCCGCGCCCGCACAACAGCGGCCACTACAGCATGGACGCGTGCACGGTCGATCAGTTCGAGCAGCAGCTCCGCGCGCTCTGCGGGCTCCCGCTGTTCACGCCGCGCCTGCTCACCCCTGTCACCATGATCAACCTGCTGGGCGATCTCTGGCGCGAGGGCGAGCCCCGCTGGGCCGGGGCGCTGCGCCTGCCGGGTGTTCGGCTGCATCTGTACGGCAAGGCCGAGCCGCGGCCCGGCCGCAAGATGGGCCACCTGAACTGTATGGCCGATAGCGCCGACGGCGCGCTCGCACTGGCGCACGCCGCGCGTGATGCCCTGCTGGCCGGCCTGTGAGGGTCCCCACGATTTTGGCCTGGCCCTGAGCGCAGCGAGAGCGTCAGCGGCGCGTGACCGCCGGCCCGGACCACACCTGATTGGTCTCCAGCAGATAGTCCACCAGCCGACGTTCCCGATCCGCCCGCCTCCGCAGATCGGCGACGACGTCCGGGTGGGTGGAGGCGATGTCGCGCTCCTCCAGCGGATCTTCAATGGCGTCGAACAGGGCTGGCTTCCCGGTCAGCGGGCGCACCACCATGGTGTACCGCCCCTCCTCGCCGAACTCGTTCCCGAGCCGGGTGAAGGCGAACGGGCTTCCGCGGCGCCCCTCCGTCAGGAGACTCGAGCCCATCCAGGCCGTCGGGTCCCGGATCCCCAGCAGGTCCGCGATGGTGGGCGCGATGTCGAGCAGCGATCCCGGCACGTCCTGGCCGCCCCGTGGGAGGCGCGGATGTGCGCCGTGAATCAGCAGCGGCACCCACACCGATTCCCGCCAGCCGCTCCCCTGCCCGGTCATGCCGTGCTCGCCCAGGTCGTAGCCGTGGTCGCCCGTGATCACCACCAGCGTGTGGCGGAACCAGGGCTCCGGGGCGAGCGTGTCGATGAGCTCCCGCACCACGTCGTCGGTGTACCGCATCGTGTTGCGGATGCCGGAGCGCGGCGGGTGCTCGGGGTCGAGGTCGAACCGTTCCTCGCCCGGACCCATGCGCCGGGTGTTGAACGGGATATGATTCGAGATCGAGATCACCGTCGCGAGGAACGGCTGCGACCCGCGGCCGAGCTGGCGGATCCGCTCCGCCGCGCGGTGAAACGCCGGCCGGTCCAGGCCCTTCACGTCGCTGTAGTAGTGGTATTCGTCGTACCATGCCCGCAACCAGCTTCCCTGGTTGTCCCAATCCGGGTCGAAGCCGGTGAACAGCTCGGCCCGATATCCGTGCCGCCGCAGTACGAGCGGCAGACAGTCGAGCGCGGTGTACGTGAAGCTGGCGGCGATGTTTTCCCGGGAGTGGGGCTTCACCGAACACTGGGCGGAAAAGAAGCCGCTGATCGTGGGAGGACCGAAGCTGTCGAACCGGCGCCAGAAGGCGGATGCAGTGTCCTGCGCCAGCCGGTCCAGGAACGGGCTCGCCGAGGGCGTGACGTCGGGGCGGAGGAAGCCGGTGTTCCAGCCCCGGAACGATTCGAGCTGGATGAAGATCACGTTCCACCGCGGTCCCGCGACCGGGGGGGCAGGCGTGAGCGGCTCCCGGATGAGCGGCCGCTTCGGATCGGAGAAGCGCCACGTGGTGTCGCCGCTCCGCTGGAACCAGGTGCGATGATAGTCCGCCGCCAGCGCGGTGTAGTCCGTGGGCCGGCTTCCGGTGGCGCGGTAGTAGCTGACCTCGCGGTAAAGCGTCATGATTTCGGGCTGGACCCGAGTCTCCCGACTCCAGCCCGGGAATCGGTAGTGCTGGATCAGCAACGGCACGAGCAGGGGGACGATCGCAATCGCCAGCAGCCCCAGCGGAGAGAGCGTGGCGGGGAGCGGCTTCGACCGGATGACTCGCCTCCCCGCCCAGATGAGGCCGAACGCCACGAGCAGCAGGATCAGGAATGGCAGCCCGGCCCCGCCCCGGTCGCCGAGGATGATACGGTACATGTCGTCGCCCCAGGCGTTCACCCGGTAGTACGTCCGCAGGAGGCCGTAGGTGAGGTGGACGCCCATGAACCGCATCACCTCGTTGTCGAGCTGGTCGAGCACCACGGTTACGACCAGCGCCCCGAGCTGCAGCCGGTGGACGCCGGCGGCCAGCCGCGCGGGGACGGGGCGGCTGCCCCAGGCCAGCCAGAGGACAAGCATCGGCGCCGAGACCAGCATGACGCCCAGCAGGTTGTAGGCGAGCGCGTAGGCGAAGTAGCCGTGCCAGAGTCGTACGTACGGCTCGCCAAAGGGATCCGGCCTTGCGTAGAGCAGAAGCTCCTGCAGCGCCATGGCGAGCCAGGCCAGCGCGGCCAGGCGAAGAGCCACCGTCACATGGTGCGGGTTGCCGGTTTCGTCGCAGCGAGTCACAATTTCCTCCTTCCTGCCTCGACTCGGGCGGGGGCAAATAGCGTGCACGAGGCGGGGCACCCTGTCCTGCCATACCCCAGGTCTATTCCGGAGGTCCCCCATGTCGCTCCTGACGCTGCTCACTGGCGCCGCCCTGTTCGTCGCTCCCCGCGCAGCGCCGGCTGAGGTGGCCGATACCGCCTGCCAAGTGCTCGAGCCCCGGAATGTCCCGGTCCAGGGCCGCAGGAGCCCGCTGGACTCGCTCACCTTCAGCGTGGCCGGACGCCCGGTGAAACTCTGCTACGGCCGCCCATCCTCGCGCGGCCGGGTCATGTTGGGCGGCAAAGACGTCCCCTACGGGAAACTTTGGCGCACCGGGGCCAACGAGCCCACGGTCTTCTTCACGCCGGTGGCGCTCACCGTCGCGGGGATCGAGGTGCCGCCGGGCGCCTACTCGCTCTATACCGTGCCCACGGCCGGCGACTGGGAGATCATCGTCAACCGCTCGATCAAGCAGTGGGGCGAGGAGAGCAATTACACGCCCCAGGTGAAGGCGCAGGAGGTCGGGCGGGCGAAGGTGAAGAGCGAACGGGTCGAGCAGCCGATCGAGACATTCACGATCCGGAGCGAAAGCGCGGACAGCGGCGCGACCCTTGTGCTGGAATGGGAGAAGACGCGGGTGAAGATTCCGGTCACGGCCGGCTGAGCGGGAGCCGCGCTCAGCCCGCGAGCCGCCGTACCCCGGCCACGAGCCGGTCGACCTCTTCGGCGGTCGTGTAGCAGGCGCACCCCGCGCGCACGAGTCCGTCGGGGGCGAGGCCCAGCCGCTCGACCACCGTCGTGGCGTAGAAGTCCCCGTTCGAGACGAAGACCCCCTCGCTGGCCAGCGCCGTCGCGACGTCATCGGTGGTGCGCCCCGCGACCGTAAATCCGACGGTTGGCGTACGGGGCTCCCCCGGCGCGGGACCGAACAGGCGCACGCCTGGCGTCGAGTGGAGCTCCTGCCACAGCCGTTCCAGCAGCTCCTGCCCGCGCCGGTGCAGCGCCCCGAAGGCGCGGACCAGACGCTCGCGCCGGCTGCCCGCTCCGCCGAGCGAGGCCAGGAAATCCACCGCGGCGCCGGCGCCTACAATCCCCTCGTGATTGAGGGTTCCGGTCTCCATGCGCTCCGGCGCGGTCTCGGGTGCGGGCGCCAGCTTCGGCACGTCGAGCGCTTCCAGCCGTTCCCGCCGTCCGTAGAGAACCCCGACGTGCGGCCCGTAGAACTTGTAGGCCGAGCAGGCGAGGAAGTCGCATCCGATCGCCCGCACGTCCACCAGCGCGTGCGGGGCATAATGGACCGCATCCACGAACGTGAGCGCCCCGGCGCCGCGCGCCAGAGCGCAGGCACGGGTGACGTCGCTGATGGTCCCGAGCGCGTTCGACGCCGCCCCGATGGCGAGCAGCCGAGTGCGCGGCGAGAGCGCGCGCTCCAGCGCGGGCCAGTCGAGTTGGCCGGTGGCCGGGACGAACGGCACCGCACGGATCGTCACGCCGCGCTCCCGCTCCAGCGCGCGCCAGGGCGCGACGTTCGCGTGATGGTCCAGCTCAGTGACCACGATCTCGTCACCCGACCCCCACCCGCGGCCGAGCGCGCGCGCCAGGTGGAACGTCAGCGTGGTCATGTTGGCCCCGAACGCGATCTCGGTCGCATCCGCGCCGAGCAGGTCGGCGAGAGCCTGGCGCGACCCGGCGATCAGCCGGTCGGTCTCTTCACTCGTGGGGAAGCGCCAGTGGGTGTTCGCATTGTGGTGCAGGAGATAATCGCGCATCGCGTCCACCACGGGGCCCGGCACCTGCGTACCGCCGGGCCCGTCGAAATACGCGACGGGATGGCCGCCATGATGTCGCTCGAGCGCCGGGAAGGAGCGCCGGATTTCCTGAATCGAAGCAGCTTCGCGGGGGGTAGCGGTGGCGGTCATGACGGGTCCGGGTGGGGTTCAGGTGATACTTCACATGAATGCTGAGCGCTAAACACAACGGCGGGACCACCTTGGTTTGATGGTCCCGCCGTGTGGTGATGGAGGCGCAGGGAATCGAACCCTGGTCCGAGTAAGGCTCCAGAACCGCGTCTACGTGCGTAGGCTCGTCTTCTTGCCGTCGCCTCGGGTCGGTGCCGAACCGACCTCCCCTCGGCCTAGCTCCTGAAAGATCTCACCGTTCGCGCCGGAGCGACGCGGTCGGCCAGCCCGGGTTTGCGATTCGACTGGAGGCGCTCCGGGCGGGCTCCACCAGACGAAGGCGCGTCAAGCGAGCGTTAGCTCAGCTTACGCGGCCAGTGCCAGTTCAGTGTTGGCAGTTGAAACGTTCCAGACGGTTTTACCAGGACTCTGGACCTGGGCACGCTGCAATTCCTTCATCAAACCCGTCGAAGCCAGTCGCCCCCGAGGGTGACCCAAATATAGACAGAAGGAGGGAGGGACGGAAGGACTCGAAGGACGGGAAGGACGGGGGGTGCGGGCACGGGCACTGTCATCCCGAGCCTGAGCGCAGCGAAGGGAGGGATCTACTCGCCCGCGAGTCGACCTCGGCCCGGCAAGATCCCTCGCTGCGCTCGGGATGACAGTACCGCGCGGATGTGGCGTTCAGTCCTTCCGTGCTGCTTTCGTTCCGTCTTCCCGTCCTTCCATCTTCCGTCGTCCCGCCTTGCCGTCGTCCCGTCCCGCCTCGCCGTCGTCCCGCCTTGCCCTCGTCCTCACCCCCCCGCCCGCTCCACCCGGTTCCGGCCCGCGCGCTTGGCCACGTACAGCGCCGCATCGGCCTGCGCGGGGAGGTCGGCCAGCGTCGGACTCGTCTCGGGACAGGCGGCCACGCCGAACGAGGCGCTGAGGGGCCAGTTCCGCCCGTTCCAATCCCAGGGCGTGGTGCCGAGCTTGATCCGGATCCGCTCCGCGATCCGGGCCCCCACATCGAGACTGGTCTTCGGCAGCCAGATCGCGAATTCCTCGCCGCCGATTCGCGCGCCCATGTCCCCGCCCCGGATCTGGCCCTGGATGATTCGGGCAAAGTGGATCAGCGCGGCATCGCCCGCCGGATGGCCCAGGGTATCGTTGACGAGCTTGAATTTGTCGAGGTCGGCGTAGACCAGGGCGCCTTCGCGGGGGCCGCGCGGATCGGTCTGGGTCAGGACCCGCTCGAACGCCCGCCGGTTGAGCAGGCCCGTCAGCCGGTCGGAGCTGGCGTCGGCCTGCCGCTTGTCGGCCTCGAGTGCCCGGGCCAGACGCGGCCCGGCGTTGGTCAGCGCCTCGTTCAATTCCGCGAGCAGCGCGCCGATGGGCTCGCGCCCCCCGGGCAGCCAGATGGCGACGGCGCCGAACGGCTCGTCTCCCACCAGAATCGGCAGCAGCATCACGGCGCCCGACCGCTGCCGCCGGTCGGCCACCGCGCCGCCCAGTGGATCGCCCGACAGGGTGAGTTTCGGGAGCTCGCCCCGAGCCACGCGGGCCAGATCGCTGTGCACGGGCAGCAGCGTATCCAGCAGGCGCCGGTCGCCGCGGCCGGAGACGCCCACGACCCGCACCGGGGCCACCGCGGTGGGCACCTGCTGGCGCTCCGTTTCGCTGAGTGTCTCGCGCGCCGCCACGACGACCTGGGCATCGAGCGCCCGCTCGAGCTGGTAGGCGAGGCGGAGGCCCACGCTGCCGCTGGACTCGAGCGAGGCGTCGTGGCTCTGCGCCTGCGCCAGGGCCACCATGTGCGGCCGCCGGCGTACGCCATCGAGCAGCCGGCGAAGATCCGCTTCGACCAGCCCGAGCCGGTGCGGCTCGAAGCCATCGGGCAGGAGCACGCCGACGGCCGTGCCCGCGCCCGCGCGGAACACGAGGGTGCCGCTGTCCATCCGCTCCGCGCCGCTCTGCTCCTGGTCCCGCGCCCGCTCCAGCCGGCGGTCCACCGCCGAGATCTGCGCCACCGAGAGACGCTCGGCGTCCACGATCCGCTCGGCGTGCGGTCCCTCCTCGCCCGGGTCGAGCTCCGTCACCCACACGCCCAGGGCTCCGTAGATCCGGCGCAACCACTCCAGCGCCGGGTCGGGAAGCAGATGTGGTCCCACGCCCGCGGCGTGCGGCGGCAGCCCCTCCCGCCGGCGGGCCAGCGCCCAGCCGGCGCCGGCACCAACCAGCGCCGCGAGCCCCACCGCCAGAAGGCTCATTCCCTGAGCCACCCTCGGCGGCGGAACCAGGAATAGATGGCGAGGGTGATCACTCCCATGCCCGCCAGCACCATGGGATAGCCCCACCGGGACCGCAGCTCAGGCATGAAATCGAAGTTCATCCCGTAGACGCCGACCAGAAACGTGAGCGGCAGAAAGAAGACCGAGAACACCGTGAGGATTCGCATCACCTCGCCGGTCCGGTGTGCCGCGAGCGCGAGCTGCACGTTCAGCACGGTGTTCACGTCGTCGAGCAGCTCGTCCGCGTAGAAGTGCGAGCTCTCGATGTTCTCCTGCACATCCCGGAACAGCGAGGCGGTCCGGCCCGTCGAGGGCGACATCCGCTGGACGACATCGAGCGTGCGCCAGAGCAACCGCTTGATCAGAGTCACCTGGCGCTTCAGCACGTGGACTTCCCTGAGATCCCCGGCGAACTCGCGCGCGTCCGCGTCGCGGCCGCCGAAGACCAGCTCCTCGAAGGCGTCGATGCGCGCCTCGATTGCCTCCATCGGGTGCAGGTAGGTGTCCACGGCGCCGTTCAGCACCTTGGTCAGGAGCACGCTCTGCAAGTCGTCCTTGGTGCCGTTGTGGCCCACGGGCTCGGCCTGATACTTCTCCTCGACCGCCGCGAGCCAGGGCTGCTCGCTCCGATGGATGGTGATGAGAAACGAGCGCCCCGAGAAGATGGCCACCTTCCGGGTGAGCTCCTGCACCGTGGCGCAGGTGCGCTCCGAGCGCTCATCGAAAGCCCGGATAATGACGAAGACGTGGGTGTCGAATTGCTCGAACTTGGGCAGGTGCTCGGGGTCCAGGCAGTCCAGCACCGCGGTCGAATGCAGCCCGTACGTGCGGGCAATCTCACCCAGCTCTTCCGCGGAGGGCGCCACCAGGTCGAGCCAGACCAGCGGCGGCTCGGCGCGCTGGAGCACCGTGCGCGTGGTCACCCGCGGCAGATCCGGCTCGCCGCCACCGCCGCGCCGAACCCGTTGTCGATGTTCACCACGGTCACCCCGGCCGCGCACGAATTGAGCATGCCGAGCAGCGCCGCCAGCCCACCGAACGAGGCGCCGTATCCCACGCTCGTCGGCACCGCGATCACCGGCGCCGCCACCAGCCCGCCCACGACGCTCGGCAGCGCGCCTTCCATCCCCGCCACGACGATCACCACGCGCGCGTGCTCCAGCACCTCGGTGGCGCCGAGGAGCCGGTGCAGTCCGGCCACGCCGACGTCCACCAGCCGCTCGACCCGCGCCCCGAACGCCTCTGCCACCACCGCCGCCTCTTCCGCCACCGGCAGGTCGCTCGTGCCCGCCGAGATCACGAGGACGGGCCCACCCGCGGGCGGCGGGCGCCTCGGCGTCCGCGAGCAGAACCGTCCGCGCGACCGGGTTCCAGGTGACGTTCGGAAAGCGCCGCCGCAACGCGTCGGCCATCTCGCTCGGTGGCGCGCGTGCCGAGGAAGGAGTCGGTGACGGCCTCGAGGCGCTCGCAGATCGCGACGACCTGCTCTACCGTCTTGCCCTCGCAGAAGACCACCTCGGGCTGCCCCTGGCGGAGCGCCCGGTGGTGGTCGATGCGGGCATACGGAAGATCTTCGTAGGGCAGGTGCCGCAGCCGCTCCAGCGCCGCGCCCGGGGCGAGGTGGCCGGCGGCGACGTCGGCCAGAAGGGCTTCGAGCTGCTCGGCTCTCACGCCACCGCGGCGACGGGCTCGAGATACTCGAGGAAGATCGCTTCGGCCTCCGCGATCGACTCGATCTGGAACAGCCGCTGCCGCAGATCGCTGGCGCCGTGCAGCCCTCGGGTGTACCAGCCGAGGTGCTTCCGGAATTCGATGACGGTCCTGCGGGTGTCGCCCTGGAGCCGGAGCGCGAGCCGCGCGTGCTCGAGCGCCACCGGGAACCGCTCCGGCGCGCCGGGCGCCGGGGGCGCGGCGTCGCCCTCGAGCAGGGCCCGGCCGTCGCGGAACAGCCACGGATTGCCGAACGCGCCCCGCCCGATCATGACGCCGGCGCATCCCGTGTGCTCGCGCATCCGAACGATGTCGTCCGCCGTGTGGATGTCTCCGTTGCCGATGACCGGGATGTCGAGCGCGTCGACCACCCGCGCGATCTCGTCCCAGTCGGCCTGGCCGGAGAACATCTGTGTCCGCGTCCGCGCATGCAGCGTGAACGCCCGGGCGCCCGCCTCCTGCATCCGGAGCGCGATGCGGACCGGATCCCGGTGCTCGTCGTTCCAGCCGCTCCGGGTCTTGACCGTGACGGGAAGGTGGGTGGCGCCGATGACCGCCCGGATGATCCGCTCCACCAGGTCCATGTCGCGAAGGCAGCCGGAGCCGCCGTTCCGCTGCACCACCTTCTTGACCGGGCAGCCGAAGTTGATGTCGATGAACTCCGGCCGGTAGTGCTCGGTGATGAGCCCCGCGGCCTCCGCCATGGCGTTCGGGTCGGAGCCGTAGATCTGGATCCCGATCGGGCGCTCGACCGCCTCGAACTCCGCACCCTCGAGCGTAGTCCGGATGCGGCGCCGGATGGCTTCCGACGAGAGGAACTCGGACAGCACGACGTCGGCGCCCATCCGCCGGCAGATCTGCCGGAATGGGGCCTCCGACACCCCGGCCATCGGGGCCAGGAGCAGCGGGAAGGAATGCGCCGAGGGATAGGGCAACTGCATGGGGAAAAAATACTTGCCGACTCGGTCGGGGGCAATGGAACTGCGCCGGCGGCGGCCGCGCGCGCTTTGACTCGCCCGGCGGCCGGATTAGGTTGCCGCCACGCCATGCAGCTCTCCGATTTCTTCGCACCGGACGCGATCTCGCTCGAGCTCGTGGGGGCCGGAAGGACGAGGTCCTCGCCGAGCTGGTGGGACTGCTCCGGCTCGACACCGCCGCCAGCGACGCGCTGCTCAGGATGCTCCTGCGCCGCGAGGCGCTCGGGTCCACCGGCGTCGGGCGCGGCATCGCCATCCCGCACTGCCGCTCGCCCGTTGTGGCCCAGCTCCGGCTCGCCTACGGCCATCGGCGAGAGGGCGTGGAGTTCCAGGCCATCGACAACCTTCCCGCGCACGATTTCTTCCTGATCGTGGCGCCGCCGCTGGAGGTCTCCAACCAGTACCTCCCGGTGCTGGGCAAGATCGCGCAGTTCGCCAAGGAGCCCGACGTTCCCGAGCGGCTCTCCGCGCTCCGGTCGCCCGAGGAATTCTTCCGCCTGCTGGGAGAGAAGGGAGTGTAGCCGGTGACGCGCTGGTGGCCGGCCCTGCCGCTCCTCGTCCCGTTCACTCTCCTGCACGCCCAGTCCGCGCCCGACCGACTCGCCCTCGACCGCTTCCACGACTCGCTCGCCGCCGTTCACGACACTTCCAGCCTCCGCACGCTCCGCCGAACGCTGACCCGGCAACATTCGGGCGACCCGCTCCCCGCCCTGCGCGCGGCCCAGGCGGCGATCCGGCTCGCCGAGCTCGGCGCCGCCGCGGACGCTGACGAGGCACGGGGGGAGCTGCGCCGGCTCACCCGGGCAGCGCCCGACTGGCCGTACGCGTGGCACGCGCTCGCCACGGCGGAGATCCGGCACGCCGCGGAGGAACGCGCCAATCCGCTCGCGCTCGGGAGCCGCGTGGGCATCGGCGCGCTCGAGCGCGCGCTCGAGGACGAGCAGCGCGCCCTGGCCGCCGATCCGGGCTACGTGCCCTCGGCGCTCGCCGTGGCCGACCTCGCCCTGGGACTCCACGACACTACCCTCTACGCTGGCGCGCGCGACGCGCTCCGGCGCGCGGATGCCGTCCGGGGCGGCGGCCCCGCCGAGCTGCTGCTCGCGCGCGGGCGACTCGAGCGCGCGGCGGATGCGAGCGACTCCGCCGCCGCGTCGTTCGCGCGCGCCGTTGCGGCTGCCCCGACGGCGCCGCTCGCCGCGCTCGCCCGGCTCGAGCTGGCCCGCACCCGGCTCGGGAGCGCCGCCGGTGGCGGCGAGGCCGAGTACTATGCCGCCGCCGCGGTCGACGACTCCGCGGTGGTGGCCACGTACCGGGCGGACCTCGTGCCGATCGCCACCGACACCGACCTCATGCGCTTCGACGCCATGCGCGGACTCGCCCGCGCCGCCTTTCTCCGGCGCTTCTGGACCGACCGCGACCGGGCGGAGCTCCGGCAGGACGGCGAGCGGCTCCGCGAGCACTACCGGCGACTCCGCTATGCCCGGCGTCACTTCGCGCTGACCGTCTCCCGCCGGTTCTACGGCGGTCGCGACGCCTGGCGCTCGGGAAGCGGCGAGCTGGACGACCGCGGCCTGATCTACGTCCGGCACGGCGAGCCCGAGACCCGGCTCCGGCCGTTCGTCTTCGGACTCATGCCGAACGAGACCTGGCGCTACGGTCGGGCCGATGGCGATCTCCTGCTGCACTTCAGCGCCGGCTATGACGAATCGGGCGGCGGCGACCTCTATGACTACCGGCTGGTCGAAAGCGTGCTGGACCTGCGCGGGGCGTCCGACGCGCCCAGGGACCAGCTGCTGCTTTCCCGCCAGAAGCTCTCGCCGATGTACGGACGCATGCTCAACTGGGGACAGTACGGCGCGGCCCGCGCGCGCGGGCAGGAGCGCGGGATCGGCCGGGCGAGCATCGACTACGGCACCACCACGGACAGCTACGAGCTGCGGTTCCCGCGAGCGCTCGCGGCCTGGGCCGACCTGGTGGCCGTCGGCACGCGGGCGGGGCGTCCACTCGCCCATTTCGTCTTCGCGATCGGATCGGAGGGCGCGACGCCGACGGGCACCCGCGGCGCGAGCTACGCGGTCCGCGCACGCGTAGTGGCGCTCGACGCCTCGGACCACGCCGTGGCGCATGCCGACACGACGCTCGTCTTCCGCCTCGATCGCCCGATGGAACGCGGGCAGTACCTGATCGGGCGGGTCGAGCTCCCGCTGCCCGAGGGGAGCTGGAGCTGGCGGGCGGCGCTGTCCGAGGGCCAGGCGGGAGTGGTGCTGCCGCGGGACAGCGTCACGGTCGCGGCTCCGGGCCCGGCGCTCGCGCTCAGCGACCTCGCCCTGGGGATCCGCGCGGCCAGCGCGCGCTGGCTCCCCACGCCGGCCGACACCGTGCTGCTCACACCGTTCAATCTCTTTCCCGATAAAAGTGAGGTCGAGCTCTACTACGAGGTGGCCGGGGCGCACGCCGGGGCCGCGTACCGGCACGAGATCGCGGTATTCAAGCTGAGGCGGGACGAGCAGGTCGAGGGCCGCCCGGTGGTCACGCTTCGGGTGGACGAGGCCGCCGCGGGCGATCTCATCCGGGCGCACCGGACGCTGCTGCTCGCCCGGCTCAAGCCGGGCCGGTACGTCGTGGAGGTGAAGGTGGCGGGACCGGAGGGACGAGCATCGGTGCGGCGCCGGGAGATCCGGGTGGTGAAGCAGGAGCGATAGCGTGCAACACGATCAGGGCTTCATCGCTCTCCGCGTCGAAGCGATGCCTCAGTCATTCGGCCCGGTCGAGTTCTCGAGCTGCCCCAGGTGCGCGTCCATCTCCGCGTCCATCAGCCTCCGCAGCTCGATCAGCCGCAGCGCGTAGGCCTGGAGCGCGCGATCGGTGTCGGTCACCGGTGTCCAGGGCGGCACTGACCGGGGCCGCCCCTGCTCGTCCAGCGCGACGAACACGATCACGCAGTGTCCGGTCCGCGTGAGCTCGGGCTCCTTGGGATCCCGCGCGTAGATATCGACGGCCACGTGCAGACTCGTGCGGCCGGTGCGGATCACGAGCGCGCGGAGCTCGACGACCTCGCCGACGTGAATCGGCCGGAGGAAGCGGAGCCCGCCGACGTAGATGGTGACGCAGTACCCGCCGGTCCACCCGGCCGCGCAGGTGTAGCCGGCTTGATCGATCCACTTCATCACCGCGCCCCCGTGCACCTTCCCGCCGAAGTTGACGTGCGCGGGCTCGGCCAGGAAGCGCAGCGTGGCGGCGCGCGGGCGGCTCATTCCCATTCGATGGTCGCGGGCGGCTTGGAGCTCACGTCGTACACCACGCGATTCACTCCGTCCACCTCGTTGGCGATGCGGTTCGAGATCCGCGCGAGCACCTCGGGCGGGAACGGGAACCAATCGGCGGTCATCCCGTCGCGGCTGGTCACGGCACGCAGGGCGATGACCTGATCATAACTCCGGAAGTCGCCCTGGACGCCGACCGAGCGGATGGGCAGCAGCACCGCGAAGGCCTGCCAGATGTCATCGTAGAGTCCGGCCGCGCGGATCTCCTCGGTGTAGATGTGGTCCGCGAGCCGGAGCATCTCCAACCCCTCGGCCGTGACCTCGCCGAGGATCCGGATGGCGAGCCCCGGCCCCGGGAAGGGGTGCCGGCCCACCATTTCTTCGGGCAGCCCCAGCTCGCGGCCCACCTGCCGCACCTCGTCCTTGAACAGCTCGCGCAGGGGCTCGAGCAGCTTGAACGGCAGCCGCTCGGGCAGGCCGCCTACGTTATGGTGGGTCTTGATCGTCACCGAGGGGCCGCCCGTCGGCGAGAGCGACTCGATCACGTCGGGATAGAGCGTGCCCTGCACCAGGAAGCCCACGTCGTTCCCGACCGCCCGGGCCTCGGTCTCGAACACCTCGATGAACGTATGGCCGATCCGCCGCCGCTTCTCCTCGGGGTCCGCCACACCGGCCAGCCGCTCCAGGAACAACGCGCCCGCATCCACCACCCGGAGGTCGATGCCCAGGTGCCGCCGAAAGGTGGCTTCCACCTGGTCGCGCTCATGCAAACGCAGGAGTCCGTGATCCACGAAGATGCAGGTGAGCCGGTCGCCCACGGCCCGGTGCACCAGCACCGCCGCGACCGACGAGTCCACCCCGCCCGAGAGGCCGCAGATGACCCGCTGATTCGGGCCCACCAGCTCGCGGATGCGCTCGATCTCGGTCTCGACGAAATGCCCGGGCGTCCAATTCGGCGTGGCGCCGCAGACCTCGAACAGGAAGTTGTTGAGGATCTCGCCGCCACGCGGGGTGTGGGCCACCTCCGGATGGAACTGAACGCCGAACAGCGGCCGCTCGCCGTGCTCGAACGCGGCCACCGGCGAATTGTCGCTCGAGGCGGTGACCCGGAAGCCCGGCGGCGCCACGTCCACGTGATCGCCATGGCTCATCCAGACCGGCGTCTCTTCGCCCCGGCCGAAGCCGCGGAAGAGTCGGCCCCCGCGACGGTCACATTGGCGCGGCCGTACTCGCGGCGGGACGCGCGGGTGACGTTGCCGCCGGACAAGTGCGCCAGGAGCTGCATCCCGTAGCAGAGGCCGAGCACGGGCGTGCCGAGCCAGGAGCGCGGGATCGGCGGTAGGCACGCTTTCGCCGTAGACCGAGTTGGGACCGCCGGAGAGGATGATCCCCTTGGGTTTCCAGTCGCGGATCCAGCTCACCGTGCGCGTGGGAGGATGGATCTCGCAGTACACGTGCGCCTCGCGAACCCGCCGCGCGATGAGCTGGGTGTACTGCGAGCCGAAGTCGATGATGAGAATGCCGTCGTGGTGCTGGGGCACGCCTGGTGTTGCTCCTGTGGAGGCTGCTGACGGAGTCTGATTCGCGTTAGCGACGACCGTCATGACGAGCGAAGCGACTGTCAACTGTCATCCTCGGGGTGCAGGTCGCCGCCGGGTGACCCGTCACGGCGACATCCGCTCCCCCCTGTACAGCTCCTCCACCGCTTCCCGCGGCCGCGCCACCCACCACCGGTCTCCGTCCACGATGACCTCCGGCGGCCGGGGCCGGGAGTTGTAGTTGGACGCCATGACGAACCCGTAGGCGCCCGCGCCGAGCACGGCGAGCCGCTCGCCGGCGACGACGTCCGGGAGCGAGCGGTCGAGCGCCAGGAAGTCGCCGGTCTCGCACACCGGGCCCACCACGTCGGCGCGCACCGGCGGGCGCTCCCGCGCCTCGAGCTCGACGATCTCGTGATACGCCTGGTAGTGGCTCGGCCGCACCAGGTCGTTCATCCCCGCGTCCACCACCACGAACTCCTTCCCGCCCGAGTGCTTCCGGTAGAGCACCTCGGTGAGAAGCACACCGGCGCTCCCCACCAGAAACCGTCCCGGTTCGAGATACACCGAGCAGCCGCTCGGCGCGAGCAGGGGCACGACGGCTGCCCCGAAGCGCTCCGGGTCCAGCGTTCGCTCGTTGGCGTAGCGGATGCCGAGTCCGCCGCCGATGTCGAGCACCCGGATCGCGTGCCGGCCCTCGGCGCGGAAGCGGGCCGCGAGCTCGAGCAGGTGCGCGATGCCCTGGCGGAACGGCTCGGGGTCGGAGAGCTGGCTGCCGAGATGCATCGCCAGCGTCGTGAGCTCGAGCAGCGGGTGGCGGGCGATGAATGCCGCCGCGGCCGGCACCTGGTCGATCGGGACGCCGAACTTGATGCCGCTCTTGCCGGTGGAAATGTACGGATGGGTTTCGGTCGTAACGTCCGGATTCACTCGGATCCCGACCGCGACAGCCGTCCCGACTTCCTCGGCAATCTGCCCCAGCCGGTGCAACTCCTCGACCGACTCGACGTTCAGGTGGCCGAGCCCCGTTCGGACCGCCTGCCGGAGCTCCGTCCCCGACTTCCCGACCCCGCTGAAGACGATCCGCTCCGGGGCGAAGCCCGCGGCCAGCACGCGGGACAGCTCGCCGCCGGAGACGATGTCCGCCCCCGCGCCGAGATCCCGCAGAATCCGCAGCACCGCGAGCGTGCTGTTGGCCTTGACGGCGTAGCAGATCCGGTGCGGCAGCGGCGCGAGCGCCCGGTCCAGTGACCGGTAGCGCTCGCGGATGGCCTCGGCGTTGTAGACGAAGACCGGCGTCCCGACCTCGGACGCGATCGCCGACAACGGCACGCCGCCCAGGCGGAGCGAGGCGCCCTCGCGCACCAGCCCGGCGTCAGCAAAGCGGGTGTCGGTCAGTAGGCCCTGGCCCACACGGCCTCGGCGACGCTCGGCAGACCGCACCACATGCAGGTGGCCGGCGGCTCGGGCGAGCGGTACTCCGGGTCCGGGAGGACGCGGATCGTTGCCTTGGTCTGCTCTTTGATCTCCGCTTCGCACTCCGGACGGCCGCAGAAGCCGGCGTAGACGAAGCCGCCGGTGCCCTCGATGTGTTCGAGGAACTGCTCCTTGGTGGCGCCGCGTATGGTGGCGGCTTCCACCCGCGCGCGCGCCGTCTCGAGCAGCGCCGTCTGCATGCGCTCCATCTCCTCGGGGATGCGGGCCGCGATTCCCTCCACCGGCAGCGTTTCCTTCTTGCCCCCGGTCCGCCGGGCGAGCACCACCGCGCCCGCGGCCACGTCGCGGGGCCCGATCTCCAGTCGGAGCGGGACGCCGCGACCCTCCCACTCGTAGTACTTGGCGCCCGGCTTCATCCCGGTGCGCGCGTCGAGGTGGACCCGAACGCCCGCGCCCGCGAGCTCGCGCTTGACCCGCTCCGCGGCCTCGAGCACCGTGGCGCGCTCGTCGTCGGCGCGGTAGATCGGCACGATCACGACCTGGTACTGCGCCAGCCGTGGCGGCGTCACCAGGCCGGCATCGTCGCCGTGCGTCATGATGAGCGCGCCGACCAGCCGGGTGGAGACGCCCCATGACGTGTTCCACACGTGATCCAGGTCGCCCGAAGCCGTCTGGAACGTCACCTCGAACGCGCGCGCGAAGTTCTGGCCCAGATTGTGGCTGGTCCCGGCCTGCAGCGCCTTGTTGTCCTGCATCAGCGATTCGCAGCTATAGGTCCGCACCGCACCGGCAAAGCGTTCGCTGTCGGTCTTCCGCCCGGTCACTACGGGCATCGCCATCCACTCTTCCATGAACGTGCGGTAGACGCCGAGCATGCGGCGGGCCTCCTCCTCCGCCTCCGCGTCCGTGGCGTGGGCGGTGTGGCCTTCCTGCCAGAGAAACTCCGTGGTGCGGAGAAACAGTCGCGTCCGCATCTCCCAGCGCACCACGTTGGCCCACTGATTGATGAGCACCGGCAGGTCGCGGTAGCTCTGGATCCACTTGGCGTACATCGAGTAGATGATCGTCTCCGACGTCGGCCTGACGACGAGGGGTTCCTCCAGTTCCTTGCCTCCACCGTGGGTGACCACCGCAGTTTCGGGGGCGAATCCCTCGACGTGCTCGGCCTCGCGGGCAAGGAAGCTCTGCGGGATGAACAGCGGGAAGTAGGCGTTCTGATGGCCGGTATCCTTGAACATCTGGTCGAGGGCGCGCTGCATCTGCTCCCAGATGGCGTAGCCGTTGGGCCGGATGACCATGCACCCGCGCACCGGGCTGTAATCGGCCAGCTCGGCGCGCGCGATGAGCTCATTGTACCAGGCGCTGAAGTCCGCGGCTCTGGTCGTCAACGCCTTCGTGTCCGCCATTCCTGCTCCTCTACTGTTCCGGACTGACCGGAGTTGGGTATTCACCACGGAGGCACAGAGACACGGAGGGTTATCACCACGGGAAACGCACCTTGAACCCCGACAACACCAAGAACTCGCTGGTGGCTCCTCTACCCGATGCGCCCGGGTTCCCGATCCCTCTGTGTTCCTCCGTGCCCTCCGTGCCTCTGTGGTGAATCAGCCCTGACCATCGCCGACAGCCGCTCCAGGACCCGATCCCGTTCGACACCGCTCTGACCCTTTCCGGCGAGGTCCTTGACCATCACCTCTCCGCGAGCTCGGTCGTCCGGCCCGATCACCACCGCGAATCGCGCGTTCCGCGCATCAGCCAATTTGAGCTGCTTGCCAACGGCTTGCGGGCCGAGCGCGTACTCGGCCCGGAGCCCCGCGTCGCGCAGCTCGTGCGCCAGCGCCAGGACGTGCGGCAGGTCCTCTTCCGTGATGGCGGCCAGAAAGACGTCGATGCTCGAGCTGTCGGCCGGCACCAGCCCGCGCTCGCGCAACAGCTCGGCGAGCACGACGTCGCCCATGCCGAAGCCCAGCGCGGGCAAGGCCACTCCACCCAATGCCTCGAGGAGATCGTCGTAGCGCCCGCCGCCGCAGATGGCGCGGAGCGTCCGGCCGGCGTCGAACAGCTCGAACACGGTGCCGGTGTAGTACGCCAGGCCCCGAACGATCGTGAGATCCACCTCGACGAAGTCCGCCAGGCCCATGGCCGCGAGCGCGTCCACTACCCGCCGGAGCGGCGCGCCGGCCGCCGGTCCGCCCGGGACACTTCCCAGCGCCGCCTCCACCGCGGGCAGCCCGCGGAGCGAGGCCACCGCAAACACCCCCTCCGCCGCCTCAGCCGAGACCCCGGCCGCCAGCAGTCGCTCGGCGAGGGCACCGCGCTCCATCCGTTCGATCTTGTCCACCGCCTCGTAGGCATCGGGAAGCTGCGGCTCCGTCACGCCGGCACCCAGCAGCAGCGCGTGCAGCACCCGCCGGTCGGACAGGCGAACCCGCACGTCCGACGGCCCGAGCCCGAAGGCTCGCATCACGTCGAGGGCGAGCGCGATGATCTCGGCATCGCCCAGCGGGCCGGGCTCGCCGATCAGGTCGCAGTTGAGCTGGAAATGCTCTCGAAGCCGCCCCCGTTGCTGCCGCTCGTAGCGAAAAAGCTGGGGGATGGAGAACCAGCGGATCGGCTTCTTGAGCCCGTTGGCGCGGGCGGCCACCATGCGTGCCAGGGTGGGCGTCATCTCCGGGCGGAGTGCCACATCCCGCCCGCCCTTGTCGGTGAAATTGTAGAGCTGGCCCACGATCTCGTCGCCGCTCTTGGCCGTGTAGAGCTCGAGCGGCTCGAGCGGCGGCCCGTCGTACTCCTCGAACCCGTACCGCGTGGCGACGGTCCGCCAAGTCCGGAAGATGTGGGTGCGGAGCGCGAGATCGGCGGGGTAAAACTCCCGAAAGCCCGGCAGGGCCTTGGTTTGCATGGGGAGAACATAGTGGGGTCCCGAGAGCTACACCACCTCCATCCCGAGCGCCGTCATCACGTCGCCGACCGTGTGAAAGGAGCCGGTCACCAGCACGGTCCCGGCGCCCTCCTGGACCGTCTCGAGCGCCTGACCGAAGTCGGGAACCAGCGTCCAGGCCGCCCGTGCAGGCGGACGGCCCCGGTCCCTGAGCCAGCGGCGCAGCCAGACGGCATTCCACCCGCGGCTCGCCGCGGTGGGTGCCACGGTGAGGATTCCGCGGTCGATCACGCGATCGAGCTGAACCAGCATCTCGGGCCACTCCTTGTCGCCCAGAATGGAGACGAGCGCGTGAAGCGGCCGTGGCGGAGGCAGGAGCTCGAGGGCCCGCACGAGCGCATGAATTCCGTCGGGGTTGTGGGCGACGTCGAACAGCCACTTCCCGCGCCGGTCCAGACGGCCGGGAACGTGTGCCCCGGCGAACCCGGCCTCGATGGCCTCCGGCGGAGGCCGGTACGGCTCGGGAAGAGCCATCAGTACGCCGTACGCCACACCCGCGTTCCGCCGCTGGTGCTCGCCGGCCAGGCTCAGCGGCCCGGACCACTCATAGTCGGGCGGGAGCACCCGAATATCGGCGCAGCCCCGCGGGTCCAGCCGGGCCACTGCCTTCCGGGCCTCGCGCCGGAGCACGTTGACGAGCGCCGCGTCACGCTCGCCGATTACGAACGGCCGCCCCGGCTTGGCGATCCCCGCTTTCTCGGCCGCGATCAGCTCCAGCGTGTCTCCCAGGTACTTCATGTGATCGCGCTCGATTTTGGTCACGGCACTCACCAGGGGCCGCAGCACGTTGGTGCTGTCGAGCCGCCCGCCGAGGCCCACCTCCGCCACCACGAGCTCGGCCCCCCGCGCCGCAAAATCCGCGAAGGCGATGGCGGTGCTGGCCTCGAAGAAGGTGGCCTTGCGCTCGAGAATGAGCGGCCGGAGCCGCTCGGTCCACATCGCCATCGCGGCTTCCGCGATCGGCACGCCATCCACCCGGATCCGCTCGCGGAACGAGGAGAGGTGCGGCGAGGTGTAGAGTCCCACCCGCCATCCCGCCTCCCGCAGCGCCGAGGCGATGAGCGTGGAGACGCTTCCCTTGCCGTTGGTCCCGCCGATGTGGATCGACGCCATCAGCTCGTGCGGGCTGCCGAGCGCCTTCAGCAGCGCCCGCGTGGTGGCGAGCCCGAATTTGATGGTGGTCGTTCGGGGGAACAGGAAGGCGACGGCTTCGGCGTAGGTCATCGCGGGGTTGGAAGGACGGAAGGTGGGAAGGATGGGCGCGGGCCCCGGCACCCCCGAGCGGCACTGGCATCCCGGGCGGCACTGGCATCCCGAGCGGAGCGAGGGATCTTGCCGGGCCGCGTTCGAACTCCGGCAAAGTAGATCCCTCGCTCCGCTCGGGATGACAGTGCCGCCCGAAAGACCTTCCGTCCTTCCGCCCGTCCGTCCGTCCGTCGTCAGCTCAGCTCGGCGTGCTCCAAGTGCGGCCGCTGGCCCTGCATGTGCCGCAGCAGCCGCGCCGTGGTGTCACGGAGCGAGCCCCGCGGGACCACGTCGTCGATCTGGCCGTGCTCCAGCAGGAACTCCGCCGTCTGGAACCCCTCCGGCAGGTCCTGGCCGATGGTCTGCTTGATCACCCGCTGGCCGGCGAAGCCGATCAGCGCGCCCGGCTCGGCCAGGATCACGTCGCCCTGCATGGCGTACGACGCCGAGACGCCGCCCGTGGTCGGGTCCGTGAGGATGGAGATGTAGGGGATGCAGTCGCGGTTGAGCTGGGCGATGGCGGCGGAGGTCTTGGCCATCTGCATGAGGGAGAGCACGCCTTCCTGCATCCGGGCGCCGCCCGAGGCGGAGACGAGGACCAGCGGAATCTTCTTCTCGTGCGACCGCCGCGCCAGCCGCGCGATCTTCTCGCCCACCACCGACCCCATCGATCCGCCCATGAAGGCGAAGTTCATGACCCCGAGATTGAACGGGAGGCCGTCCAGCCGGGCGGTGCCGGTGTAGATGGCGTCCGCCTCGCCGCCCTTCTTCCGGGCGGCCGCCAGCCGCTCGGCGTAGTGCTCGAACTGGAGCGGATCGACCGAGCGGAGATCCGCCCAGAGCTCGCGCCAGGTGCCCGGATCGGTCAGCAGCTCGATGTACTCCTCCGCGCCGATCCGGCGGTGCCGCCCGCATTCGGGGCAGACGTTGAGCGCCTTCTCGAACTTCTCCCGGATATCGATGTGTCCGCAGCCGTCGCATTTTTCCCACGCGTCCGGCGGAATCTCCAGCCGCTCGCGCTGCGACGTCCGTGGCTTGCGTTCCTTCTTAAACCATGCCATCACGGCCATAGGATGTGGGTATCGCCGGGGTGAAGGATGCAAGGGGGCTACGGAACGCCATGGAATCTCGGGCATCCCCGCCCCAAACGCCAGACCTTGACAGCTAAGACGTTGTCAGATATCAGGATAGCCTGACTGGCGGGAGTCCCACGCCACCCGGAACGCCAGCCCCAGGCAGAGCGAGCAGATGATGAAGAACGAGCCCCCGTAGGAGAAGAACGGCAGCGGAATTCCGGTGATCGGCATCAGGTTGACCGTCATGCCGACGTTCTCGAAGACGTGGGTGAAGAACAGGCCGAGGATGCCGAAGGTCGACCAGGCTGCTGAAGCTGTCGGTGGCCCGGCGGGCGATGCGGAGCAGCGCCAGGAAGAGCGCCAGAAAGAGCGACAGCGCCACCATGCACGCCGACGAAGCCCAGCTCCTCGCCCACGACCGGAAACACGAAGTCGGTGTGCTGCTCCGGCAGGAAGGCCAGCCGCTTCTGGGGGCCCTGGGTGTAGCCGGTGCCGAACCAGCCGCCCGAGCCGATCGCCACCCGCGACTGGATGGCGTGATAGCCGGCGGCCCGCGGATCGGCCTCGGGATTGAGGAAGGTGAGCAGGCGGTTCTGCTGGTACGGCTCCAGGCGCTGCCAGAGCGGCAGGGCGATGGTGCCCATCGCCACATTGAGGAACCAGACCACGACGAGTCGTAGATGTAGGGCCGCCAGAGCGACGAGCAGGGTCGGTGAAGCCCACCATCCAGGCGCCCCAGGCCCAGTTGTTGAACGCCAGCAGCAGGCTCAGCCCGGGCGAGGCGATCATGAACAGCAGCCGCGGCCGCACGCCGGCCCAGAACAGCATCGCGAACGCGATCCCGATGAACACGATGGCGCTGCCGAGGTCGGGCTGCTTGAGCACCAGCAGGAACGGCACGCCGACGATGAGCCCGGGCACCAGCAGATCGCGAAGCGAGCGGGGCGGCTCCTTCCGGCCCGACAGGTAGCGCGCCAGCATGAGCACGGTCGCCACCTTGGCGAGCTCGGACGGCTGGCCGATCTGGTGCCCGCCGATCGACAGCCAGCTATGGCTGCTCTGCGCCGTGCCCGCGCCGGTCCCGACCACCAGCACGACGCCCAGCAGGACCAGGCTGAACGCGTAGAGCGCGGGCGCGAGCCACTCGAGCAGCCGCAGCGACACGTGGAACACGACCCACCCCGCCACGACGCCGACGCCGAACCAGAAGAACTGCCGGTACCACACGCCCGCCGCGTGGGTCGGGACGTCGGTCTGCCCGGCCGAGTAGAGCGTCAGCAGGCCGAAGAGCATGAGCCCGAGGCTCACCCAGAGGAGCCGGCGGTCGAGGGCCGCGGATCCTCACGGCTGCCCCCGCGCCGCCGGGCGCTGTCCGCCCGCGGCCTGCGCGGCCGCGGAGTCGGGATCGAGCTCGACCGGCCGGGGCGCCGTATCCTGGGGCCCACCGCCTCGTCCAGCAGGACCTTGACCTTGACGTGCCGGCGGTGTCCGGGCCGAGGATGTAGCGGCGGAGCGCGCGGATGACGTACGGGCGCCACGGTCGTGCCGTGCTCCGCGAACTCCATGATGCCGCCGACGACCAGCTCGGGCTTGTCGGCCGGCGCGAAGCCGATGAACCAGCCGTGGTCCTTGCCGTGCGGGTTCTGCGCGGTGCCCGGTCTTGCCGGCCACCGCCAGGTCCGCGTGCCGGCTGGCCGAGGCGGTGCCGTGCTCGACCACGGCGATGAGCGCGCGCCGAAGCCCGTCGAGCTGCTCCGGCGTCAGCCCGAGCGAGCGCGGCTTGGCGCCGGCCCGGGCTGCACGAGATACGGCGCGGCGGCGTTCCCGTCGCCCGACGAGCCCCTCGTAGAACCGCATCATGTTGATCAGCGTCTGGGTGTTCTCGCCCTGGCCGATCGAGAAGTTGAGCGTCGTGGCGGGCGGGCTCCAGTGGCGCGGTCCGTAGAGCCGGTCGAAGTAGGCGGTCGTGGCGGGGTAGATCGGATCCACCTCGTTCTCCAGGTCGATGCCGCTCTTGTCGCGGAAGCCCATCAGCACGCCGTCCTGGATGATGGCGTCGAGCCCCAGCCGGAGCCCGAGCTGGTAGAAGTAGACGTCGCAGCTCGCGGCCACCGCGCCGACCAGATCGAGCGAGCCGTGGCCTTCCTTCTTCCAGCAGCGGAAGACGCGGTTGCCCAGCCGCATGCCGCCCCGGCAGGGCGCGGGCATGTGGGTATCGAGGCCGATGAGCCCGCGCTTCAGCGCCATCGCCGCGATGGCCAGCTTGAACGGCGAGGCGGGCGGATAGCGCGTCTGGATGGCGCGGTTGAGCAGCGGCCGGGCCTCGTCGCTGTTGAGCGACCGCCAGAGCGCGGCGGAGATCCCGCCGACGAACGCGTTCGGGTCGTAGCGTCGGCGCCGAGTAGAGCGCCCGGACCTCGCCCGCCGGGGTCATGGCGACCATCGCGCCGCGGACGCCCGGCGGGCCAGATGCTGTCGATGTAGCGCTGCAGGTCGAGGTCGATCGTCGTGCGTGATCGGCTGCCCGGGCGTCGGCGGCAGCGTGGCCGCGCTCGCCTCCTCCCGGACCAGCCGGCCGCGGGCGTTCACCTCGATGTAGCGCACGCCCTCCGCGCCGCGCAGGGTGTCGTCGTACTCCCGCTCGAGGCCCGCCTTGCCCACGATCGAGCCCGAGCCCCGCGCCCGGGAAAGCGGTTGGCGCCGAGGTCCGACTCGGTGACCTCGGAGACGTAGCCCACCAGGTGCGCCACCGCCTTCCCCGCCGGGTAGAGCCGCTTGGGCTCGGACTGGATCACCAGGCCGGGCAGCACCGCGCGGTGCTCCTCCAGCCGGGCGACGGTCTCGAAGGTGGCGTCGCCGAACACGACGACCGGCTGGTAGCGCGCCGCGGCGTAGCGGCGGAGGATCTCCGTCGATCTCGGAGGTGTCGAGCGGCACGAAGCGGCCCACCCGCGCCAGCACCGCCCGGAGCGAGTCGCCGGCTGGGCGCCAGCAGCTTGACCGAATAGCCGGGCACGTTCTCGGCGATGATCCGGCCGCGCCGGTCGAGGATGGCGCCGCGCGGCGGCGTGAGCGGGATCGGCCGGAGCCGGTTGGTCTCCGCCTTGAGCTGGAACTTGTCGTGCTGGATGATCTGGGTCCGGAAGAAGGCGCCGGACAGCACCAGGAAGGCGCCGACCAGGATCCAGCGCGCCACGTCGGCGCGCTCGCGCACGCGGTAGGAATCGAAACCGTTCATGCGTCTCACGCGTCCAGCCGGATCGAGAACCACTCGCGGAAGCCAGCAGCACGAGCAGCGCGAACAGCGCCGAAGTGAGCGCCTGGAGCGGGCTGTAGAGCGCGAGCTCGGCGAGGAGCGGCCGGTCGCCGCGTCCCGCTCACCGCGAGCACCAGCAGGTCCCGGATCCAGAGCCCACGGCGACGAACGCGGCGTTGACCAGCAGGTTGTCGGCGAAGAAGACGGCCCGGCGCCCAGGAGCGCGAGATAGGCCACCACCGTGTGGGCCAGCGCCCCGGCGCCGAACCGGGCCGGCGTGAGCGCGTCGGCGGTGAGCCCGACCAGGAACCCGGCCAGCGCGGCGGCGCCCGGGCCGCTCCGCATGGCGAACAGCATGAGCCCGACGAACAGGAAGTCGGGGCTCACCCGCGGGCCCCAGAGCCGCGGCCGCACGTAGAAGTGCAGCACCACCAGCAGCAGGAGCACGGCGGCGAGCTGCAGCCGGTTGGCGCGGGCGGGGATCATCGGGCGGAATCTCCCGGCACGGCGGCGGGGGCGGGCTGGCGGCCGGGCCTTGGGCGCGGCCACGGCGGCGACGGAGTCTGCGGCGGCGTGCCCGCGCGCTCGCGGGCCTCCCGGGCCGCCTGCGCCACCGAGTCGGCCAGCCGCATGCGCTCGAGCGAGTCGGCCGCTGGGCCCGGAGCGGCCGAGTCGCTGGGGAAGGCCCGCGCCAGATCGCCGCTGGGCGCGACCAGCACCAGCACGTGCGCCGCCGACCCGGGATTGGCGGCCGGCAGCAGCCGGTAGACCCGCTCCCATCCCGCCTGCTCGCGCACCACGCCGGTCACGGTGCCCACCGGAATGCCCTTGGGGTAGACCCCGCCCAGCCCGGACGAGAGGACCAGCGTCCCGACCGGCACCGAATCGCGGTAGGGCACGCCGCGGAACTCGAGCGCGCCGTCCCCGCCGCCGGCGGACGCGGACGGCGCGACCACCCCGGCCGCGTTGCCGGTCACGGTGAACGCGCTCACCCGGAACTCCGGGTGGGCCCAGGTCATCACGATGCTGGTCGCGCTCGGAGACGCTGAGCACCACGCCGATCAGCCCTTCGGGCGCGACCACCGGGTCGAACGCGGCGACCCCGTCGCGGGCGCCCACGCTCAGCAGCAGCGTCCGTCCGTCGGTGGCCTGGGCCTGGTGCAGCACCTCGGCGGCGACGTAGGGGGTGGCGAGCCGGCGGCTGAGCGAGAGGAGCTGGCGGAGCCGCTCGTTCTCGGCGAGGAGGGAGGGCAGGCCCTGGGCGAGGTAGGAGGCGGAGTCACGCTGGGCGGTGATGGCGCGGAGGCGGACCCGGCTGG
This sequence comes from uncultured Gemmatimonadales bacterium, assembly GCA_963831425.1. Taxonomy (GTDB): domain Bacteria; phylum Gemmatimonadota; class Gemmatimonadetes; order Gemmatimonadales; family GWC2-71-9; genus CAVVWJ01. Next base: position 123,521 of record CAWHQC010000012.1, read on the forward strand.
TCTTCCCTTCCTCGGCCCGGGCCTGGAGCCAGACCAGCGGGGCCGAGCACCGTCTCCCGGAGCGCGGCGGCGATGCTCAGGCCCCAGCTGTCGGGCGAGAACAGCCCGACCAGGGAGAGCGCCGAGGCAGACGAGGAACATCACGGTGTCCCGGCGCGTGTACGAGCGTTCCGACGCGCTGGCCATGCTCAGACGGACAGGACGCTGCGGTATTTCTCGTAGTCGTCGAGAATGCGTCCGGTCCCGCGCACCACGCAGGTGAGCGGGTCTTCGTCCACGTGAATCGGGAGCCCGGTCTCCTGCGCCAGCAGGATGTCGAGTCCGCGGATGAGCGCGCCGCCGCCGGTCATGACGATGCCGCGGTCCACGATGTCGCTGGCGAGCTCGGGCGGCGTGATCTCGAGGGCGCGGCGCACCGCGTCCACGATCTGCTGAATCGGCTCCTGCACCGCCTCGCGGATCTCGGTGGAGTGCACCCGCACGGTCTTGGGGATGCCGGAGACGAGGTCGCGTCCCTTGACCTCCATCTCGCGCTCGTCGCCGGTGGGCGCGGCGGAGCCGATCTTGATCTTGATCGCCTCGGCGGTCGGCTCGCCGACCAGCAGGTTGTAGTTCTTCCGCATGAACTGGACGATGGCCTGGTCGAGCTCGTCGCCGCCGGTGCGGATGGAGGTGTCGGAGACGATGCCGGAGAGCGCGATGACGGCGATCTCGGTGGTGCCGCCGCCGATGTCGATCACCATGTTGCCGGTGGGCGTCTCGACCGGCAGGCCGACGCCGATGGCCGCCGCCATCGGCTCCGCGACCATCAGCACCTGCTTGGCGCCCGGCGGTCTCGGCCGAGTCGCGCACGGCGCGGCGCTCGACCTCGGTGATGCCCGACGGCACGCAGACGATGACCTTGGGCTTCACCCGGAAGACGTGCTTGTCGATGATGGTCTTGAGGAAGTAGCGCAGCATCTTCTCGGTCACGTCGAAGTCGGCGATGACGCCGTCCTTGAGCGGCCGCACCGCGAGGATGCCGTCGGGCGTGCGGCCGAGCATGCGCTTGGCCTCGAGCCCGATGCCCTTGATCTTGCCCGGTCGCCTTCTCGATCGCCACCACCGACGGCTCGTTGAGCACGATGCCCTCGCCCTTCACGTAGACGAGGGTGTTGGCCGTGCCGAGATCCACCGCGATTTCATTCGCGGGGAGCCAGGACATCAGATTCAGGGACGGAAGCTTCATCAGGTGGCCGTCAGGCGCATGGGTGACAAGGTAAATGGGCCCGTCTGGGCACGCTCGGCGCCGGCAAGCGTCGAGCGGTAGTCGCGGGACACAGATCCGCGACTTGCACGACCCTGCGACCGTCGCGACCGCGCTACCGTCCCGTGCTCCCGAACCCCCCGCCCCGCGCTCCGTCCCCGGCAGCGCTTCCACCGGCCGGAAGGTCACCTGCTCCACCCGCGCGATGACCATCTGCGCGATCCGCATCCCGCGGGTCACCTCGAACGGCTCGGCGCCCAGGTTGACCAGCATGATCATGAGCTCGCCCCGGTAGTCGCTGTCGATCGTCGCCGGCGTGTTGGGCAGGGTGATGCCGTGCCGGAGCGCCAGGCCCGAGCGGGGCCGGATCTGGCACTCGAAGCCCTCCGGCACCGCGATGGCGAAGCCGGTCCGGAACAGCTTCCGCTCCAGCGGCGCCAGCCGGCCCTCGTCCGCGCTGGCGATGTCGTAGCCCGCCGCGCCCGGGTGTGCCGAGGCTCGGCAGGGGCAGGCCCGTCCGCGTGGGGCAGGCGGGCGATCAGCACCTCGGTCACAGGACCGAGGCGACGTCGGTCAGCGGGAGCCGGAAGGCCTCGGCGACGCCCGGGTAGACCACCTTGCCCTCGACCACGTTCAGGCCCGAGCGCCAATGCGGGGTCGGCCTTGCAGGCGGCACGCCAGCCGTGCTTGGCGAGCTTAAGTGCATATGGCAGCGTGGCATTGGTCAGGGCGAGGGTGGAGGTGCGGGGCACGCCGCCCGGCATATTGGCGACGGCGTAGTGCAGAATGCCGTCGACGAAGTAGGTGGGGTTCTCGTGGGTGGTGGGCTTGATGGTCTCGACGCAGCCGCCCTGGTCCACCGCCACGTCCACGATCACCGAGCCCGGCTTCATCGAGCTTGAGGTCGGCCCGCTTGACCAGGTGGGGCGCCTTGGCGCCCGGCAGCAGCACCGCCCCGATCACCAGGTCGGCCCGGCGGATGGCCTCCAGGATGTTGTGCCGGTTGGAGTAGGCGGTGTCCACGTTGGCCGGCAGGACGTCGTCGAGGTAGCGGAGCCGGTCGAGCGAGATGTCGAGGATGGTGACGTGGGCGCCGAGGCCGGCGGCCATCTTGGCCGCGTTGATGCCCGACCACGCCGCCGCCGATGATGACGACCTCGCCGGGCGCCACGCCGGGCACGCCGCCCAGCAGGATGCCGCTGCCGCCGAACACCTTCTCCAGGTACTTGGCGCCCTCCTGCACCGCCATCCGGCCGGCGACCTCGGACATCGGCGTGAGCAGCGGCAGCTCGCCGCTCGGGAGCTGCACCGTCTCGTACGCCACCGCGATCGCGCCCGAGTCGATGACCGCGCGGGTCAGCGTCCTCGGCCGCGGCAAAGTGGAAGTAGGTGTAGATGACCTGGCCCCGCCGCATCCGCGGCCACTCCACCGCGATCGGCTCCTTCACCTTCATGATCATCTCGGCGCCGCTGCCAGACCTCGTCGGCCGTCGGGAGGATCGACGCGCCGACCGCGGTGTAGTCGTCGTCGGGAAATCCGCTGCCGAGCCCCGCACCGGCCTCGATGAGGACGGTGTGACCCGCCGCGACCAGCGCCTCCGCGCCGGCCGGCACGAGGGCGATCGCGGTTCTCGTTCGTCTTGATCTCCTTCGGCACGCCGATCAGCATCGGGACCTCTGAGGTTCGGTGGAGTGGTTCCAAGGTGAGCGGTAAGCGGTGAGGGACCGCTCGTGGCCGCCACCGCTCACCGCTTACCGCTTACCGCTCCGGGCCCCAGCCGCACGACCGTCTGCCGCTCCGGCGCGAAGAACTCGGCGGCGACGTCCGCGACCTCGTCGCGGGTGACCGCGTCGATCTCGGCCAGCATCTGGTCGAGCGGGCGGTACTCGTCGTCGTGGAGCACGAAGCCGGCCAGCCGGCCCATGCGGGCGCCGGGGCTCTCGAGCGAGAGCATCACCTGCCCCTTGAGCTGCTGCTTGCCGTCGGCCAGCTCGGCCGCGGGCAGGCCCTCGCGGGCGAGCCGGGCGTACTCGCCCCGGATGGCGTCCACCGCCGCGTCCGCGCGTGCCGGGCTGGGTGCCGACGTACACGCCAAGCTGGCCCGAGCGACTGGTAGAAGTGCTTGTAGGCGAAGATGGCGTAGGCCAGCCCCAGCTCCTCGCGCACCCGCTGGAACAGCCGGCTGGACATGCCGCCGCCGAAGACGTTGGTCAGGATGGCGAGCGGCGAACCGGCGGGGATCGCGGAGCGGAAAGGTGTCGGTGCCGAAGACGATGTGGGTCTGCGCCGTGTCGCGCTCCTCGCGCCGCTCCGCGCCGCGCGCGGCCGGCGTGGGCGCGACCGGCGCGCCGGGCGGGCTCGCGGGGCGCGTTCCCTCGAACCAGCCCTCCCGCTCCAGCACCGTCAGGAGCTGGTCGTGGTTGACGTTTCCGGCCGCCGCCACCACGAAGTTGCCGCGATAGTACCCGGTCAGCGTGCAGGCAGCGGAGATCGTCCGCCGACATGCGCGGCGAGCGTGTCGGGGCTCCCGAGGATCGAGTAGCCGTACGGGTGCTCGGGCCAGAGCTCGGCCGCGTGCAGCTCGAACACCAGGTCGTCCGGCGTGTCCTCCACGCCGTGGATCTCCTCGAGGATGACGTTTCGCTCCGGCTCCAGATCGCTCTCGCGCAGCAGCGGGTGTCGGGCGAGATCGGTCAGCATCTCGACGGCGAGCGGCAGGTCGGCGTCGAGCGTGTGGGCCTGGTAGCTGGTGTAGTCGCGCGCCGGTGAAGGCGTCGAGGCTGCCGCCCCGCACCTCGAGCTCGAGCGCGAGCTCCCGGGCGGTGCGGCGCTCGGTGCCCTTGAACACCATGTGCTCGAGCAGATGGGAGATCCCCATCTGCTCGCGGCGCTCGTGGGCGCTGGCCGTGCGCACGTAGAGGCCGGTGGCTGCCGAGCGGACGCCCGGCAGGTGCTCGGTAAGGACGATGAGCCCGTTCGGCACCGTGGTGCGGAAGAGGCCCTCGTCCAGGCGGACCGTGTCCACGAGGCGCTACTCCTTGGGCAGCAGCGCCTTCCGGGAGAGCTTCATGCGGCCGCGGTCGTCCACTTCGAGCAGCTTGACCTGCACGATGTCGCCCTTCTTGACGACATCCTCGGTCTTCTCCGTGCGGCCGTGCTGGAGCTCGCTGATGTGGAGCAGCCCCTCGACGCCCGGCAGGATCTCGACGAAGGCGCCGAACGCCGTGGTGCTCTTGACCGGGCCCTCGTAGGTGCGACCCACCTCGGGCTCCGTCGTGATGGCGGCGACCATGGCGCGGGCCTTCTCGCCCGCATCGCCGCCCACCGCGGAAATCGTGACGAGCCCGCTGTCCTCGATGCTGATCTTGGCGCCGGTGGCGTCCTGGATCCCGCGGATGGTCTTGCCCTTGGGCCCGATGACGTCGCCGATCTTGTCGGGCTTGATCTGCATGGTGAAGATCCGCGGCGCGTACTGCGACAGCTCGGTCCGCGGCATCGGCCAGCACCTTCGCCATTTCCTTCAGGATGAAGAGCCGGCCGCGGCGGGCCTTCTCCATCGCCTGCTCCATGATCTTGAGATCGAGGCCCTCGATCTTGATGTCCATCTGGATCGAGGTGATCCCCTTCTCGGTGCCGGCGACCTTGAAGTCCATGTCGCCCAGGTGGTCCTCGGAGCCCAGGATGTCGGTCAGGACGGCGATCTTGTCGCCCTCCTTGATGAGCCCCATGGCCACGCCGGCGCAGGGAGCCTGCATCGGGACGCCGGCGTCCATCAGCGCGAGCGAGCCGCCGCAGACGGTGGCCATCGAGGAGGAGCCGTTCGACTCGAGGATCTCGGACACCACGCGCAGCGTGTAGGGGAAGTTCTCGTAGTGCGGCAGCAGCGGCTGCAGCGCCCGCTCGGCCAGCGCTCCGTGACCGATCTCGCGGCGGCTGGTGCCGCGGATCATCTTGACCTCGCCGGTCGAGAACGGCGGGAAGTTGTAGTGCAGCATGAACGACTTGGTGGTCTCGCCGGCCACGTCGATGCTGTCGATCCGCTGCTCGTCCTCAGCGGTGCCGAGGGTGACGGAGACGAGCGCCTGGGTCTGCCCGCGCGTGAACAGCGCCGAGCCGTGGGTGCGCGGGAGCACGCCGGTCTCGATGGTGATCGGCCGGATGGTGTCGAGGTCGCGGCCGTCCACCCGCTCGCCCTTCTCCAGCACCTGCTTTCGCATCACGCGGTACTCGATCTCCTCGAGCTCGTTGCCGATGTCGCGCGCCTTCTCCGGATAGTCCAGCAGCAGCTTGGCAAGGGACTCTTCCTTGACTCCCTTGACCCCGCGGCTCCGGCCCGCCTTGTCCCGGGCGTTGATCGCCTGGCCCATGGCGGTCTCCGCCGCCTCGCGCACCTTGGCCGCGAGCGCCGGATCGGTCTCCGCCCGGGTCCAGGTGAGCTTGGGCGCGGCGCCGGCCTTGCTCGATCAACTGCTTCTCGATGCCGATGATTTCCCGGATGCCCTTCTGCGCCACCTTGAAGCGCCTCGAGCATCTCGGCCTCGGAGATCTCGAGCGATCCGCCCTCGACCATGACGACCGAATCGGCCGACCCGCTCACGACCAGATCGAGGGTGGAGAACTCGAGCTGCTGGAAGGTAGGGTTGAGGATCCAGTTGCCATCGACCCGGCCCACGCGCACCGCTGCCAGCGGACCGTTCCACGGCACGGTGGAGAGGCTGAGCGCCGCCGACGCGGCCACCACGCCGAGAATGTCGGCGTCATTCTCCTGGTCGGCCGAGAGCACCGTCACGAACACCTGGACTTCGTTCTTGAACCCCTCCGGGAACAGCGGCCGAATGGAGCGGTCGATAATCCGGGCGGCGAGGATCTCGTCGTCCGACGGACGGCCCTCCCGCTTGAGAAACCCACCCGGGATTTTGCCGGCGGCGTAGGTCTTCTCGCGGTATTCGACGGTGAGGGGGAAGAACGGGAGGGTGGAGATATTGGGGGACACGGTGACGGCCGACAGCACCATCGTGTCACCGAAGCGCAGGAGGGCGGAGCCCGCCGCCTGCTTCGCGAGGCGTCCGGTTTCCAGCATGAGCGGACGTCCGGCGAACTGGGTCTCGATCCGTTGCACGATTACTACCTTCTCTCTCGGTTCTCGGGTTTCTTTGCTGCTCTGGACACATCAATGCCGAAGGGGCGTCCCGATGCGTGGATCGGGACGCCCCTTCGGGGCCGGGCGGTTAATGGCGGAGACCGAGCTGCTCGATGAGCGCGCGGTAGGTCTCGAGGTCGTTGCGCCGGAGATAGGTGAGCAGGCGGCGCCGGGTGCCGACCATCTTCAGGAGACCGCGCCGTCCATGGTGATCCTTGGGATGGCTGCGGAAATGATCGGTGAGGGAGTTGATCCGCTCGGTGAGCAGGGCCACCTGCACCTTGGCGGACCCGGTGTCGCCCGGATGCTCCTGGTGCTTGGCCACTACCGCCTGCTTGTCGAAGCTCATGCCGCTGTCGTCCTCTGTCCGTTGGGGCGCCGTAATCCGTTACAGCACAGGAAAGTAACCAGAGGGGGGTAGGGGGACAAGTGTGACGGAAAGGCGGAAGGACGGAAAGGCGGAAGGAGGGAAGGAGGGAAGGACGGAGGGAAGTGCGAGCGCCGGCACTGTCATCCCGAGCGCAGCGAGGGATCTACTAACCTGGAGCTCGAGCTCGGCCCGGCAAGATCCCTCGCTGCGCTCGGGATGACAGTGCTGCTATCACACGAATGCCCGATGGCACACGCCGCCGTTCCGTCCTTCCGCCTTTCCGTCCTTCCGCCTACCCAAACAGCCTCCGAAGATCATTCGAGAACGCCAGGCCCATCAGCAGCACGATCAGCACCAGCCCCAGCATCGTCAGCCGCTCGCGCAGCTTGAGCGGGAGCGGCCGCCGCACGACCGCCTCGGCCAGCAGAAAGAGCAACTGGCCACCGTCGAGCACCGGGACCGGCAGCAGGTTGAGAATGGCAAGGTTGATCGAGATCAGCGCCATGAACGCGAGAAAGGGGTCGAGTCCCATGCGCGCGCTCTCGCCGGCCAGTTGGCCGATCAGGATCGGGCCGCCGACCTCCCGCTTGGAGATCCGCCCGCTGAACAGCCCCCGCACCGTCCGGACGATCTGGGTCGAGGCCGCCACCGTTCCGTGCCAACCCTCCACCACCGCCTGCCCGAGCGTGAGCGGCTCCGATCGGTACTGGTTGCCGGCGGCCACGCCGATCCGGCCGACCGCGACTGTCTTGCCGTCCGGTCCGGCGACCGAGTCCACGTACGGCGTGACGTCGTAGGTCAGGCGCCGAGTGCCGCGCGCCACCTCGATCGAGAGCGGGCGCCCGCCGTTGGCCTGGAGCAGCTCGACGAGGTCGTACCACTGGTGGACCGGGCGGCCGGCCACGGCGGTGACCGTGTCGCCTGGCTGGATGCCCGCCCGCGCGGCCGGCCGCCCGGGGACGACCTGGCCCACCACGGCGGGCCGATAGGGCTGGAGCGACTGGGACGCCTTGAGCCGCTGCTCCAGCGCATCGGGGTGGATGTCCGCGGTGACCACCGAGCCGTTGTCCAGCCGGAGCCGGATTTCGGACTCCGGGGTGTTCGCGATGCCTTGCTCGATCTGGTCCCAGGAGGTGACCGGCTTCCCGTTGAGCTCCACGATGCGGGTCCCCGGCTTGATCTGCCGGAACGCCGCGGCTTCGGGCGGGACCAGCTCGGGCACGACGCGGCCCACCGTGGTCACCGGGTCGATCTGTCGCCCATTCTTCACGGCCAGGAACGTGAACACCATCCACGCGAACAGGGCGTTCATGGTGACCCCGGCCAGGATCACCACCATGCGCTTCCAGACGGGCTTGGCCTCGAACACCCGATCCGGCGGCACCTCCGCCTCCGGACGGCCACCCTCGAGCGTGCTGCTGCCGACGTCCTCTTCGCGGCTGGCCATCTTCACGTAGCCGCCCAGCGGGAGCCACGAGATGGAATACTCCGTCTCGCCCCGCCGGAACGTGAGCCAGGGTATCGGCGAGCCAAGGCCGAGCGAGAAACGATGGACGTAGATGCCCGCCCACTTGGCCGCGATGAAGTGGCCGGCCTCGTGGACGAAGACCAGAACGCCCAGCACGACGATCAGGGACAACACTGTAGTCAGCACGATGACCTCAGGTACCGCTCGCGTGATGGCGGGCGCGCCCCCGCGCCCACCGGTCCGCCTCGCGCACGGCGGCCAGCGTGGTGGCGGGTGCCGGCACGTGATCGTCCAGGACCTGCTCCACGATCTGGCTGATCCGGCCGAACGGCACCTGCCCGTCAAGGAAGGCCGCCACCGCCACCTCGTTCGCCGCGTTGAACACCGCGGGCGAGATCCCGCCCGCCCGGCCGGCCGCCACGCCGGCGCCGAGCGCCCGGAAGACGTCCGCCCGCACCGGCTCGAAAGTCAGCGGCCCCGCCGCCACCGGATCGAATCGCCGCACGCCCGCGTCGGGGAGCCGCGCCGGGTGGGTGAGCGCGTACAGGATCGGCAGCTCCATCGTCGGAAAGCCGACCTGCGCGATGACGCTCCCGTCGCAGAATTCGACGAACGCGTGCACGACGCTCTGTGGGTGGACGACCACCTCGAGCGCGTCGTAGGAGAGCCCGAACAGGTGATGCGCCTCGATGAGCTCCAGCGCCTTGTTGGCGAGCGTGGCGCTATCCACCGTGATCTTGCTCCCCATCTGCCATGTGGGGTGCCGCAGCGCCTCGTCCACGGTGGCGCGGTGCACCCGCTCGGCGGGCCACTCGCGGAATGGCCCGCCCGAGCAGGTGAGGATCAGCCGCGCGAGGCCCGCGTTTCGGCCGGCCACGCATTGCAGCACGGCGCTGTGCTCGGAGTCCACGGGGACGAGCTCGCCCCCGCCCGCGCAGGCGGCCTGCGCCACAAGCTCGCCGGCCATGACCAGCGTTTCCTTGTTGGCGAGCGCAACGCGCTTTCCGGCCCGGAGCGCCGCCAGGGTGGCTTCGAGCCCCGCGGCGCCGACGACCGCGTTGACCACCACGTCCACCTCGGGGTGGGTGGCGGCGTCGAGCAGCACCTCGGGACCACAGGGATGGGCAGAGCCGGCCTCACCGCCCGCCAGGCCCGCGTACAGCGGCCGCCACTCGGCCACCTGCGCCTCGAACTCGTCGACATTGCGGTTGGCGGTGAGCGCCACGACGCGGAAGTGCTCGCGCTGCCGCCCGAGCACCGCGAGCGTGCTCCGGCCGATGGAGCCGGTCGAGCCGAGCACCGCGACGCCTCTCACGGGATGACCCCGAACAGCCGGTACAGCGCCGCACTCACCGGCACCACGAAGTAAAGCGAGTCGAGCCGGTCCAGCACCCCGCCATGGCCCGGGATGAGGTGGCTCGAGTCCTTGACGCCGGCCTCGCGCTTGAAGAGCGATTCGGCCAGATCACCCACCTGCCCGACCACGCTCAACACGGCCGCGATGACCAGGAGCTGCCACAGCGGGATCGCGAGCCCGGCGGGCGGGAAGACCAGCGCCCCGAAGAGCGGCGCCACCACCAGGCCACCGACCACGCCGGCGAGGCTGCCTGAGCGGGTCTTCCCGGGGCTGACGGTGGGGGCGAGCTTGGGTCCGCGGAACGCCCGACCGCCGAACATGGCCGCGGTGTCGCAGATCCAGGTGACGACGAGCGGGAAGAAGACGAGCGCGGCCCCGGCCCAGCTCCGGAGTCCCTGGCCGCCATGCCGGATGGGGAGGAGGAATGCCGGGAGCGCACCGGTGTACGCGACGGCGAGCACGGTCACGGCGGCCGCCGCAAGCGGACGCTCTGCCGGGCCGCGCGTCGCGAGCACCCAGGTGAGCACCGCGAGCAGCCAGATGGCGCCCGCATAGGGCCATGCACGGGAGACGAGCGCGCGCACATCCGGGTCGACGAGCGCGGCATACGTGATCGGCGCGATGGCCGCCGCGCTCACCAGACCGAGGCCGCGCGCCGGCCGCACCGCGCGGCCCTCGGCCAGGTCGAACAGCTCCCGGGTGCCCAGCGCCGCGGCGACGGCGAGGAGAAGAACGAGCGGCGCACCGCCGTACCAGACAATGAGCAGCGCCAGCGGGATCGCCACGGCGGCGAACCCGACGCGCCGGGCCAGATTGCCGTCGGCAGGGGTGGGGCGGGCTCCCATCAGACCGGGACGCGCCCGAACCTGCGGTCGCGCCGCTGAAATTCCAGGATGGCCTCGAACAGGTGCCGGCGGGTGAAGTCGGGCCAGAGCACGGGAGTGACGTACAGCTCCGCGTAGGCCAGTTGCCAGAGCAGGAAGTTCGAGATCCGCATCTCGCCCGACGTCCGGATGAGGAGGTCGGGGTCGGGCCAGGGTGCGGTGTAGAGACGCCGGGCCACGGCCTCGTCGTCGATCTCCGCCGGGACGATCCGGCCGGCCACGGCGTCCTCGGCGAGCTGCCGGGTGGCGCGCACGATCTCCGCCCGCGCGCTGTACGATATGCAGAGGTTGAGCGCGAGCTCCTGGCCGCCTGCGGTCTGGGCCACGATCCAATCCACCGCTTTCCGCGCGCCCGGGGCCAGCCGCTCGAGGTCGCCGAGCACGCGGACGGCAACGCTCCTGGCGCGGAGATTGTCCACCTCGCGGGCGATGTACTCCTCGAGCAGGCCCATCAGCGCATCCACCTCGACCGCCGGCCGCTGCCAGTTCTCCTGGCTGAACGCGAACAGGGTCAGCACCCCGACGCCGGAGTCGAGGCAGCCCTGGATCACTTCGCGCACGGCTCGCATGCCGGCGTGGTGGCCCAGCGGACGCGGCAGCGCGCGTCCCCTGGCCCACCGGCCATTGCCGTCCATGATGATCGCGATGTGAGCCGGAACGGACCCGTGGACCTTCAGCCGCCGGAGGAGGTCGTCGCTCATTCGATCAGACTTCCATGATCTCGGCTTCTTTGGCCTGGATCAGGGTGTCGATCTGGCGGATATGCTCGTCGGTGATCTTCTGCACGTCCTTCTCCGCCCGTGCCTTGTCGTCTTCGGACACCTTCTCGAGCTTCTTGATCCGCGACATCGTATCGGTGCGGGCGTGCCGCACCGCGATCCGGCCCTCCTCCGCCAGCTTGTGGACCACCTTCACCAGCTCCTTCCGGCGCTCCTCGGACAGGGCGGGCAGCGGCACCCGGATCAGCAGGCCCTGCGTGGAGGGGTTGAGGCCGAGATCGGCGTCGCGGATGGCTTTTTCGATGGCGTGGGTGAGCGACTTGTCGAACGGCTGCACGGTGAGCAGGCGCGGCTCGGGCGCGGCCACCATCGCCACCTGATTGAGCGGCATCGGCGTGCCGTAGGCTTCGACTCGCACCACGTCGAGGAGGGAGGCGCTCGCCTTGCCGCTGCGGATCCCGCTGAACTCGCGCTTGGTGCTCTCGACGGCCTTGTGCATCAGCTCGCGGGCGCTTCTGGTCAGTTCGGGAATGGTGCTCATCGGACGAGGGTCCCTACCCGGTCCCCCTGCAGCACGCGGGAGATCGCGCCGGGCTGATTGATGTTGAAGACTACGATGGGGAGCTGGTTGGCCTTGCAGAGACCGAACGCGTTGGCGTCCATGACGGCGTAATTCTTGACGATCGCTTCCTGGTAGGTCAGCTCCGGGATGAACGTCGCCGCGCGTCGACGCGCGGATCGCCGGTGTAGATCCCGTCCACGTTGGTGGCCTTGAGAATCACCTGGGCTTCGATTTCGAGCGCCCGGAGCACGCCGGCGGTGTCGGTGGAAAAGAACGGATTCCCGGTGCCCGCGGCGAAGATGATGAGCCGTCCCTTTTCCAGGTGGCGGATGGCGCGGCGCCGGATGTACGGCTCGGCCAGCGACTCCATGCGGATGGCCGTCATGACCCGCGTGTCCACCCCGATCTTCTCCAGCACGTCCTGCAAGGCCAGCGCGTTGATGACGGTCGCCAGCATGCCCATGTAGTCGGCGGACACCCGGTCGAGCCCTTCCCGGCTGGCCGTGGCGCCGCGAATGATGTTGCCGCCACCCACCACCAGGGCCAGGTGCACGCCGAGGGCGTGCACCGCCTTGATCTCCTCCGCGAACGCCTCGACGACGTGGAAATCGAGGCCCGAGCCTTTCTCGCCGCCCAGCGCCTCGCCCGAAATCTTGAGCAGGGCGCGGGTGTAGGCGAGCGCCATGTCAGGCCGCCCCGACCTGGAACCGGGCGAAGCGCTTGACCGTGATGACCTCGCCGAGCTTGCCCGAGGTCTCCTTCACCAGATCACCGACCGTCTTCGTGTCGTCGCGCACGTACGGCTGCTCGAGCAGCGTGCGCTCGGCGATGAATTTCTTCACCTTGCCGTCCACGATCTTGGCGCGCACCGCCTCCGGCTTCCCTTCCGCCGCGACCTGCTCCTCGGCGATGCGCCGCTCGCGCTCCACCAGCTCGGCCGGGAGATCGGCCGCGGACACGCCGATCGGATCGGCGGAGGCGATGTGCAGGGCGATGTCGCGCGCCAACTGCTGGAACGCCTCGTTGCGGGCCACGAAGTCGGTCTCGCTGTTGAGCTCGAGCAGCACGCCCACCTGCGCGTTGTGGTGGATATAGCTCACCACAAGTCCCTGCGAGGCGGTGCGGCCGGCGCGCTTCTCGGCCTTGGCGATCCCCTTCTTGCGCAGGATCTCCACCGCCTTGTCCATGTCGCCGCCGGCCTCCTCGAGGGCCCGCTTGCAGTCCATCACCCCGGCGCTGGTTCGCGCCCTGAGCTCGCTTACGTCCTTCGGGGAAATCGTCGTGCTCGCCATAGTCTCCAACCCGGATGCAGTCAGGGGTGAATAGTAAAACCGCCGCTCTCGGCCCGCACGGGCCAGGAGCGGCGGAAGCTCCGCGGATCCAGCCCGGGGAGCTACGCCCCGGCGTCGCCCACCGCGCCGGTGGTCGCGGCCTCGCTGCCGCCGTCCGCGTCCGTCTTGAGCCGCGCGGCGATGGCTTCCGGCTTGGGCCGCCGCTTCCGGCGGGGGCGGCGGCGCTTGCGATCCGCCTCGCTGTCGCCTTCGCCGCCGGCATCGGTGCTGTAGGTCTCGGCCTCGAGGTCCTCGTTGGCCTCGTGCATCGGCATCTGCTGGCGGGCCTCCTTGATCACGTCGCACAGCGCGGCGGTGATCAGGGAGACGGAGCGGATGGCGTCGTCGTTGCCCGGGAACCGGGACGGTGATGACGTCCGGATCGGCGTTGGTGTCGACGATGGCCACGACCGGGATGCCGAGCTTGTTGGCTTCCGCCACGGCGATCTTTTCCTTCTTGGCGTCCACCACGAACAGCGCCCCGGGGAGGCGGCCCATCATCTTGATGCCTTCGAGGTTGCGGCTCAGCTTCACCCGCTCGCGCTCGAACAGCAGCTTTTCCTTCTTGGTGTAGTTCTCGAAATCGCCATCCGCCGCGCCCTGCTCCAGCTCGCGGAGACGGCGGATCTGCTTCTTGATCGTCTGGAAGTTGGTGAGCATGCCGCCCAGCCACCGCTCGGTGACGTAGAACGCGCCGGCGTCGGCCGCCTCCGCCTGCACGATGGCCTTGAGCTGCTTCTTGGTGCAGACGAACAGGACCCCGTCGCCCTTGAGGACGACGCTCCGGAGCAGCTCCTGGGCCTTCTGGATCTGGCGGAGGGTCTTCTGAAGATCGATGATGTAGATGCCCGAGCGCTCGGCGAAAATGAAGCGCCGCATCTTCGGGTTCCACCGCCGCGTCTGGTGGCCGAAGTGGACGCCGGCCTCGAGCAGGTCCTGCAGTTGGGGCTGTGCCATGCGGGTGTTCGTGTCCAATCTGGCTTCAGGGTTGAGCGTCCACCGCGTTCACCTCCCGGCGACTACCCCGCAGGGCACCCACGCCGGAATCCCGCGGTGTGCGAAGTTGACGGAAGTGGGGAAGGACGGAAGTGGGGAAAGACGAACGCTCCCTCTGCTTCGACTTTTCGTCCTTCCGACTTTCCGTCCTTCCTACTACCGCTTGCTGAACTGGAACCGCTTCCGCGCGCCCGGACGGCCGGGCTTTTTCCGCTCGACGGCGCGGGGATCGCGGGTCATGAGTCCGGCCGCGCGGAGCTTGGTCCGGTGCTGCCCATCGGCCTCGACCAGCGCGCGCGCGATGCCCAGACGGAGCGCCCCCGCCTGGCCCGCCTGGCCTCCGCCGTCCACGTGTGCCTTCACGTCGAACGCGCCGAGCGTGTCCGTGGCCGTGAAGCTCTGCTGGATGTGCTGCACCAGGGACGGCCGGGGGAAGTAGTCACCCAGCGTCCGGCCGTTGATGTCCCACTTGCCGGTGCCGGGCGTCAGGTAGACCCGGGCGACGCTCGTCTTGCGGCGGCCAACGGCCTGCCAGCGGAATTCGGGGGCGGCGGTCATGCGCTCACCTTGGGCGGAGTGACGGAGAAGGGCCTCGGCTGCTGGGCCGCGTGCGGGTGCTCGGTTCCGGCGTAGACCTTGAGCTTGCCGCGCAGCTTCTGCTTGGCCAGCGAAGTCTTGGGCAGCATGCCGAAGACGGCCTTCTCGATCACCCGGTCGGGGTGCTTGGCCAGCATGTCGCGGGCGGCCGTCATGCTGTCGTGCCCCATGTACCCCGTGTGCCGGAAATACTTCTTGTTGTCCAGCTTCCGGCCGGTCAGCCGCACCTTTTCCGCATTGATCACGACGACGAAGTCCCCCCCATCCATGTGGGGAGTGTACGTGGGCTTGTGCTTGCCCCGGATGAGCTGGGCCACCGCACTGGCCAGCCGGCCGAGCGGGACATCCGCGGCGTCGACGACGTGCCACTCATGGCTGATGTCGTCCGGCGTGGCGGTAAAGGTTTTCATCTCGTCAACTGCCTTGGGCGCGGGACCTGGCAAATGGAAACAGACTCACAAAATACCGGGAGTGATGGACTTGGGTCAAGAGCCGGTCTCGAAGTCCACCAGGAGCTGACCCTTCTCCACCGCCTCACCCGGCCGCACCCTGACGCTTCGGACCACCCCCGCGCCAGTCACCCGGAGCTCGTTTTCCATCTTCATGGCCTCGAGCACCACCGCGCCCGCGCCGGCGGCGACCGGCTGACCCGGCGACACGTCGACCCGGACGACCAGCCCCGGCATTGGGGCCCGGAGCGCCGCGGGCCCCCTGGCGCCTTCGGTCGCGCCGGCCAGTTCCCGAAGGTGCCTGGCGCGCTCGTCGAGGACCTCGACCTCCGTCCGCTCTCCCCGGTTGGTGAGCAGCCAGCGTCCCTCGCCCCGCGCCTCGAGCGCCAGGGCCGCGGGCACGTCGTTCAGCAGGAGCAGGCGGACGGGCGTGCCCGGAACGCCGCTCAGCGTGGCTCGATGCGCCCGGCCCGCGACGCTCACCTCCTCACCCCGGATTTCCACTTCGATCTCGCGGCCCGCCACGCTCACCACGTACTTCACGACGCGCGCTCCAGCACCGCGACCGTTTCCACGTGGGCCGTCTGCGGGAAGAGGTCGAACGCCCGCACGTCAGTGAGCCGGAACGCCGGCAGGCGGGACAGGTCACGCGCGAGCGTCGCCGGGTCGCAGGAGATATACACCACGCGCTCGGGACGGAGTCGCTCCAGCGCCTGGGGCACCCGCGCGTCCATGCCGGTCCGGGGCGGGTTGGTGATGACGAGCTCCGGCGGCGTCAGCTCGTCCAGCACGTGCTCCACCCGTCCCACCAGCCGGCGGACCGACGGCCCCAGACGTTCCGCCGCCTCGACCGCGCGCCGGTCCGCCTCGACGCTCTGGACCCGGGCGCCGGCCGCGGCCAGCGCGGCCGACGTCTCGCCCCATGCCGGCGTACAGGTCCCACACCCGCCGGCCGCTCACGGCACCGAGCGCGGTGATGGCGTGGGCCCGCACGCGGTCGCCCATCTCCGGATGGACCTGCTCGAAGACCGTGGCCGGGTAGGCCGAGCTGCCCCCGCCACCGTGCGGGGTGCGCCATCGGCGGGCTGCCACCAGATGGTCGCCGACGCTCCCTGCGCCCGGAGCTCGGCGAGGAGCCGGCGTCCCCCACCCCAGACCTCCCCGCCGCTTGTCCGGAACAGCACGTGCCGGCCGCCGTCGCGGTCCCCGCGGAGCACGACGGCGTCGAGCTGGCCGGGAAACAGCGGCCGCAGCCGTCGCAGCGCCTGCCACAGCGTCATCAGCTCGGGAATCGTGATGTGACACCACTCGAGCTCGAACACCTGATCGGGGCGGTCGTAGCGGTGCAACCCGATGCGCCGGCCATCGCCGCTCACCGCCAAGGTGATCTTGGTGCGGTAGTCGAACTCGCGCGACGCGGGCACCAGCTCCGGGTCGGGCACGTCGCGGCCGCCGATCCGGCGGAGCGCGTCCCCCACGAAGCCCCGACGCGCCTCGCGCTGGCCCGGCGCGTCGAGGTGCTGGAGCTGGCAGCCGCCGCACTCGTCCCGCACGTAGTGCGGGCATCGAGGTTCTACCCGAGCGGGGCCACGACTCGAGCACCCGCGCCGGGCGGGCGCGCGCGAAGCGCTTATGGGCACGGACGCCGGTCAGCTCGACCAGATCGCCGGGGGCGGTGCGTGGCACGAAGACGGTGCGGCCGTCCTCCAGCCGGCCGACGCCGTCGCCGCCGGTGGCCAGCCGAAGCACCCGCACGGCGCTCACCGCAGGCCCTCGAGCCGGGCCTCCCGGGCCCATCCGTCGCTCCCCGCGCCGTCGCTGGTCGCGACGGGAAGCCGGCGCCGGCGCGACTCGTCTTCCGCCAGCGCGGCGGCCACGGCGAGCCGGGTGAGGTCGTCGGGCGAGAGCGTCGGCTGGATCAGATCCGGGCGGCGGTCGAGGAATTGGATGTCGATGTCGCCCTCCTGGAACGCGGGATCCGCGAGCAGCCGGCGATGAAACCCCTGGTTGGTGGCCACACCGAGAATGGCGAGCTCGTCCAGCGCGCGCCGCATGCGGGTGATCGCCTGTGGGCGGTCGGGCGCCCACACGATCAGCTTGGCCAGGAGCGAGTCGTAGTAGAGCGTCACCTCGTCACCGATGTCGATCGCGCCGTCCCACCGCACGCCCGGCCCGCCGGGGACGCGGAGATACTCGATCCGTCCCGTGCTCGGCAGGAATCCATCGGCCGGGTCCTCGCTGGTAATGCGGCACTCGATGGCCCAGCCGCGCGGATGCATCCAGCCGGCGTGCACTCGCATCGGCTCACCCGCGGCGATGCGGAGCTGCTCGCGCACCAGGTCCACCCCGTAGACGAGCTCCGTGACGGGATGCTCGACCTGGATGCGGGTGTTCATCTCCAGGAAGTAGAACGCGCGGTCGGGCGCGAGCAGGAACTCGCAGGTGCCGGCGCCGAGGTATCCCACGGCCTCCGCTGCCGCCACGGCCGCGGCACCCATCCACTCGCGCAGGTCGGCGTCCACGGCGAGCGAGGGCGCCTCTTCGAGCAGCTTCTGGTGGCGCCGCTGAATCGAGCACTCGCGCTCGCCGAGATGGATGGTGCGGCTCCGATCGGCGAGGACCTGGATCTCGACGTGGCGTGGCTGCTCGATGAGCTTCTCGAGGTACACGCGCGGGTCGCCGAACGCCTTGAGCGCCTCGTTCGCCGCCGAGGCGAGCGCGGCCGGCAGCTCCTCGGGCGTGCGCACCACCCGCATGCCGCGGCCCCCGCCGCCGGCCGCCGCCTTCACCATCACCGGGTAGCCCAGCTCCCGCGCCAGGCCGAGCGCGGGACCGACCTCGTCCACCGCGGCGTCGGCACCCGGCACGACCGGCACGTCGGCCTGCCGCATCCGGCGCCGCGCCTCGGTCTTGTCGCCCATGGCGCGGATCGCGTCCGAGGGCGGCCCGATCCACACCAGTCCGGCGCGCTGGACCGCCTCGGCGAACGCCGCCCGCTCCGCCAGAAAACCGTAGCCCGGGTGCACCGCATCGGCGCCGGCGTCAGCCGCGGCGGCGATCAGCCGCTCGATGTCGAGATAGCTCTCCAAGGGCGGCGCGGGGCCGATCGCCACGGCCCGGTCGGCCGCGCGCACGTGCGGGCTCGACCGATCGGCCGCCGAGTAGACCGCGACGGCCTCGAGCCCCTCCTCGTGGCAGGCGCGGACGATGCGGAGCGCGATCTCGCCCCGGTTGGCGATGAGGACGCGATTCACGGGCGGACGGAGCTGGGGGCCGCTACGGCCTGCATGCCGGCGGCGGCGTGTCTCCGAAAAACAGCAGGAGGCTGCTGCAGAGGAGGGCATTGTAGCGCGCGGCGCTGTCGTATACGCCGCGGACGTCCCGCACCCAGGGCGAGCCGTCCTGCCGGCTGGCCTTGAGCAGCTCGGCCACACTCAACGCGTCGGACGACGCGGGCGCGGGCCGGCTCACCCGCACCATCCGGAACGGCACCCAGGCGAGCGCGGGGGCCGCGGCGACATCGGTGCTGGGGCTCAGGCAGACCGCGCGGTGGGCCGCGACCGCGGCGAGCGCGCGCTGCACCGGCAGCGACGGATCGACGCCCATCATGGCGGCGATGCGTTGCCGGTAGAGCGAGTCGGTGGCGTAGAGGTCGGGACGGACCGGGAGGATATCGAGCGGCGCGCGGGCCAGACTGCCGTACCATACCGACACCGCCTCGAGCTCGCTGCCGGTGAGCAGCACGCCGCCGGACGGACAGGAGGCCAGGAGATTGGTGCCGAGCTCGACGATGAACGCGGGCATCGCCGGCAGATCCGTCCGGGCACCCGCGTACCGCGCGGCGTCCCACCCGGAATCTTCGAGACTCACGAGGGCCCGGTCCACCTCGGTGACGCCGCGGAAGACGACCCCCGAATCCACCGAGAGCCGGACCGCCTGGTCCAGCGCCGTCGCCGCGAAGTCGAGGTAGAGCGGCCCGTCGGGGTCGCCCCGGTGGCCGTGCAGGTGCCAGTCGCGCGCGTCGAAGAGATAGAACCGGCCGAGCTGGAGCCAGGCGCGCCCGTCATCCGGCGCGGTGGCGAGATAGCGCCCCAGCAGGTCGATCGCCATCGGCCGCTCGCCCTCGCGCTCGAGGGCGGCCGCGCGCGGGGCGACGTTCGGATCGATGGCGCCCTGCGCACGGAGACCGGCCGGGAGGGCGGCGGCAAGCGCCAGCAGGGCAGTCCCCCGTCGGAGGACCGTGGCGCGGCGTGGTGGCGAAATCTTCAGGGGGAAGGCGGCCGGACGCATGTCGATGAATAATGCAGGTGGGCTACGAATCTGGCCAGTGGTCGCCGGGCGTGTCCCGCGCCGGGGGGCGGCCCGCTCACAGCGGAATATTCCCGTGCTTCTTCGGCGGGTTCCGGTCGCGCTTCGTGCGGAGCGTCCGGAGCGCATCGATCAATCGCGGGCGCGTGTCGCGCGGGTCGATCACATCGTCGATGTACCCGCGCGCTGCCGCCGCGTACGGATGGGCGAACTTCAGCGTGTACTCGTCGATGAGGCGCGCGGTGGCGGCCGCCGGATCGTCGGCCTTGGCGATCTCGTCCCTGAACAGGATCTCCACCGCACCCTTGGGCCCCATCACCGCGATCTCGGCCGTGGGCCAGGCAAGGTTCACGTCGCCCCGGATGTGCTTCGAGCTCATGACGTCGTACGCGCCGCCGTACGCCTTGCGGGTGATGACGGTCAGCTTGGGCACCGTCGCCTCGCAGTAGGCGAAGAGCAGTTTGGCCCCCTGCCGGATGATCCCCCCATGCTCCTGCGCGACGCCGGGCAGAAACCCGGGCACGTCCACGAAGGTGACGACCGGCAGATTGAAGCAGTCACAGAAGCGGATGAAGCGCGCGGCCTTGACCGAGGCGTTGATGTCGAGCACGCCCGCGAGCACCGCCGGCTGGTTGGCGACGATCCCCACCGGCCGCCCGCCGAGTCGCGCCAGACCCACGACGACGTTGTCCGCGTAGCCGCGCTGCACCTCGAGAAAGGCGCCGTCGTCCACCACCCGGCTGATGACGCCGTGCATGTCGTACGGCTTGGCCGGGCTGTCGGGGATGAGATCGAGCAGCGCTTCATCCCGCCGGTCGGCGGGATCCTCGGTCGGGCGAAGTGGCGGATCGTCGAGGTTGTTGAGCGGGAGGAAGGCCACGAGCGTGCGGATCGCCTGGAGGCACTCCGGCTCGGAGTCGTGCACGAAGTGCGACACCCCGGACGTGCCGAGATGGGTGTCCGCGCCGCCGAGCTCGTCGAAGCTCACCTCCTCGTGCGTCACCGTCTTCACGACGTTGGGGCCGGTGACGAACATGTAGCTCACGTTCCGCACCATGAAGATGAAATCGGTGATGGCCGGGCTGTACACGGCGCCTCCCGCGCAGGGACCCAGGATGGCCGAGATCTGCGGCACCACACCGGAGGCGAGCGTATTGCGCAGGAAGATGTCGGCGTAGCCGCCGAGCGAGGCCACGCCTTCCTGGATCCGGGCGCCGCCCGAGTCGTTGAGCCCGATCACGGGTGCCCCGTTCCGGAGCGCGAGATCCATCACCTTGCAGATCTTCTCCGCGTGGGTCTCCGAGAGCGACCCGCCGAAGACGGTGAAGTCCTGCGAGAACACGTAGACCAGCCGCCCGTCGATGCGGCCGGAGCCGGTGACCACCCCGTCCCCCGGGACGCGCTGCTGGTCGAGGCCGAAGTCGGTGGACCGGTGGGTCACGAACCGGTCGAGCTCGACGAAGCTGTCCCGGTCGAGCAGCAGGTCGAGCCGCTCGCGGGCGGTGAGCTTGCCCTTCTTGTGCTGCTTGGCCACGCGGGCCGCGCCGCCGCCCGCTTCGGCGAGCGCCTGCCGCTGGTGTAGTTGCTCGAGGAGTTGTCGGGGGTCAGGCATCGGGGGAAAAGATACCGGGAGCCGGGAAGGGAGAAAAGCGGCCGAGATCAGCGCGATACGCGAACGGGCCCCGCCGGAGGGCCCGCTCGTTCACTGCGGAAGCCGCGCCGGCTACTCGGCCCGGCTCTCCTCGTACACCGGCCGGACCGGCGGAATGATCGGCTCGTCGGGATACCCGACCACGGCGAGCACGATGCGGTGGTGGATCGGGTCCACCTCGAGCACCTTGAGGTCGAGCGGCTGGCCTTCCTTGACCGCATCGCCCGGGTTCTCGAGGTTGGCGACACCGAGCTGCGACATCGGGACGAACCCCTCGATGTCGTTCCCGAGGTCGACGACGACGCCCTTGTCCATCAGGCGCACCGCGCGGCCCCGGAGCTCCATTCCGATCGGATAGGTCTCCCCGATCCGGAGCCACGGATCTTCCTCCGCCTGCTTGAGGCCCAGGGAGATGCGCTTGTTTTCGGCGTCGATGTTGAGGATGACGACGTCGACGGCGTCGCCCTTCTTGACCACCTCGGACGGATGCTGGACGCGCTTGGTCCAGGACATGTCGGAGATGTGGATCAGGCCGTCGATCCCCGGCTCGATTTCCACGAAGGCGCCGAAGCTGGTGAGGTTGCGGACCTTGCCCTGGATCCGGGTGCCCACCGGGTACTTGAGCGGCAGCACCATCCACGGGTCCTGCTCGGTCTGCTTCATGCCGAGCGAGATCTTCTCCTCCGCCTCGTCCACCTTGAGCACCACGGCCTCGATGGTCTCGCCGATGCTCACGATCTTGGACGGATGGCGGACGTTCCGGGTCCAGCTCATCTCGGAGATGTGGACCAGGCCCTCGATGCCCGGCTCGATCTCGACGAACGCGCCGTAGTTGGTGATCGAGACCACCTTGCCCTGCACCCGGGTGCCCACCGGGTATTTGGCCGCCACGTTCTGCCAGGGATAGGACTGGAGCTGCTTCATGCCGAGGCTGATGCGCTCCCGCTGCCAATCGATGTCGAGGATCTTGACCTCGACTTCCTTGCCGATCTGGACCATCTCGGTGGGGTGGGAGACCCGCCCGTAGGACATATCGGTGATGTGCAGCAGCCCGTCCACGCCGCCCAGGTCGATGAAGGCGCCGAAGTCGGTGATGTTCTTCACCACGCCCTTCCGCACCTGGCCAACGGCGAGCTCCTTCATCAGGTGCTCGCGCTTGTGGGCGCGCTCGTTCTCGAGGATGACGCGGCGGCTCACCACGATGTTGCGCCGGCGCTTGTTGAGCTTGATGATCTTGAACTCGTAGGTCGAGCCCAGCAGCTCGTCGATGTTCGGCACCCGCCGGAGCGCGATCTGGCTGCCGGGGAGGAAGGCGTCGACGCCCATGAGGTTCACCACCACGCCGCCCTTGATCTTCTTGACCAGGGTGCCCTCGACCGGCTCGTCGCTCTCGTGCGCCACGCGGATCTTTTCCCAGACCCGCATGAAGTCGGCCTTCTTCTTCGAGAGGACGACCGCGCCCTCCTGGTCTTCCAGATGCTCCAGGAAAACCTCGACCTCATCGCCTTCCTTCAGGGACTGCGGGTCCTTGAACTCGTCCAGCGGGACCGAGCCCTCGGACTTGAAGCCGACGTCGAGAATGACGGCGTTCTCGGTGACGCGGAGGACCTTGGACTTGACGATCTCACCTTCGACGATCTGCGCCATGGTGCCCTCGTACATCGAGAGCATCTGCTCGTAATCTTCGTCGGAGTAGTCTTCGTCGTAGAGGTCCTGGCGGACGCGAAGGCCCGTGGGGGAGGCGAACTGCTGAGTCGAGGGTTGAAGTTGATCGAGCATGCGGTGCCGGCCATCCTTTTGTGCTACCGCGCCGTCGGAGCCGCGGGAGAAAGTGGTCTCCCCTGAGCGGAAGTGCCGGGGGGAGGAAGCCACGTAGGATAATGGGCGGTCGAGGTCAACGCAAGGCTGGACAAGCGTTTGGGCCCCGAGCACCTACCCGGGGGAAAAGCGGGGCCGGGCGAGCGCGACGATACGCGTGACCTGGTCCTCGAAGCTGAGCGAGGTGGTATCGAGGCGCACCGCGTCATCGGCAACCCTGAGCGGCGCCACGGCGCGCGTGGAATCGGCGTGGTCCCGGGCCGCGAGCGCCTCCGTCTCCGCCCCGAGCAGGGCCGGATCGTGCGCGGCGCCACGCTGGCTCAGCCGCCGCCGCGCCCGGGCCTCGGGTGCGGCGGTCAGGAACACCTTGAGGTCCGCATCGGGAAAGACCACCGTCCCGATGTCCCGCCCGTCCACCACCACGTCCCGGCCGGTCCGTACCATCGCGCGAAGCCGGCTGTTCACCCACTCGCGGACGACCGGGACGGCCGATACCGCCGAGACGGCGGCGGTGACCGGTCCGGCGCGAATCTCCGCGTCCACCGGCTCGCCCTCCAGGTAGGCGGCGAACCCCGCACCATCGGGCTGGAGCATGAGTCCCCGGTCCTCCGCGGTCCGGAGAATGGTCTCGGGATCCAGCACCTGGAGTGGATCTTCGCGCCGTCGGCCCCGCCGGGCAGCCTCCCGCAGGGCCACCAGCGTCACCCCTCGATACAGCGCCCCGGAATCCAGGTGAGCGAAGCCGAGCGCCTCGGCGACGGCGCGCGCCGTGCTCGACTTGCCGGAGGCCGCGGGTCCGTCGATCGCGATAACGGCTCCCTTCACGGGCGGGCCTGCCGGGCGAGTCCGCGCAACACCTCCGGGAAGCGGGGAAAGCTGACCGCGGCGCAGTCCATGTCGTCGACCCGGATGCGCGCGCCGGCCACCGTTCCCAGCACGGCGAAGGCCATGGCGAGACGATGATCGCCCGCGCTCCGGACGGGCCCCCGCGGCGGCTCCGAGCCACCCTCCACGTGCAGGTCCTCGCCCACCACTTCGGCCCGCGCACCGACCGACCTGAGATTCTCCGCGATGAGCCCGAGGCGGTCGCTCTCCTTGACGCGGAGCTCGCCCACCTGACGGAAGACCGTCGTCCCCTGGGCGCGCGATGCCAGGACGGCCAGCATCGGGATCTCGTCGATCAGCCCGGGAATCTCGCCCGCCAGCACCTCGGTGGCGCGAAGCGGGGCGGGCCTGGCGACCAGGTCGCCCACGGGCTCGCCGAAATGCTCGGACACGTCCTCCACGGGAACCCGCGCGCCCATCCGTTCGAGCACGCCGAGGAAGCCGGTCCTGGTCGGGTTCACCCCGACCTGGGCGATCCGGAGCTGACCGCCTTCCGCGAGGACGGCCGCGCCGACCAGGAACGCCGCGGACGAAGGGTCGCCCGGCACCTGGAGCTCGAAGCTCCCGACCCGGCCGGTGGGCGCGAATCGGATCCAGCCGTCGTCCTCGTCCACCCGGTAGCCGAACGCCCGGAGGAGCCGCTCGGTATGATCGCGCGACCGGCCGTGCGGCTCCCGCAGCTCGACTTCGACCCCGCCCGCGAGCCCGGCGAGCAGGAGCGCGCTCTTCACCTGGGCGCTCGACACCGGCATCTCGTAGCGGAGCGGGACGAGCGGTCCGCCACGGACCGTGAGCGGCAGCCCGTCGGCGGCGCGTCTCGCTGAAACGCGCGCCCATCCGCGCCAGCGGCACGGTGACCCGGCGCATCGGCCGGCGGCGGAGCGAGCCGTCGCCCGTGAGCGTCGCGGCAAAGCGGTGCCCGGCGAGCAGGCCAAGGAGGAGGCGTGCCGTCGTCCCCGAGTTGCCGCAGTCGAGTACCGCCTCGGGCCGGCGGAGGCGCCCGCGTCCCTCGACCGTGACGACGCTCTCCGGACGCAGGGGCGAGAGGCCGGCGCCCAGCTGCCGGAGCACCCGCGCCGTGCTGCGCGCGTCGAGCGAGGTGAGGGCACCGCCGATGCGGCTCGTGCCTTTCGCCATGGCGGCCAGGAGGAGCGTGCGGTGCGTGATGCTCTTGTCGCCAGGCACGCGCGTGGTCCCGCCCACGATCATCGGTCCATTCCTTCCCGGAAGCGCTGCGCGACCGCGAGGTAGCGGCGAAGCCCGTCGGCATCGCCGGCGGTGACGAGCCGCCGGAGCTCGGCCAGGCTCGCCCCGGTGGCGTCCAGCGCCTCCGTCACGGCCGCACGATTGTAGAGCAGGATGTCGATCCACATGTCCGGACTGCTGGCGGCCAGCCGGGTGGTGTCCCGGGCGCCGGTGCCGAACGACAGGCCGGCCAGGCCGCGGTCGGCGAGTGCCCAGGTGAGCGCCGACGCCACGGCCTGCGGCAGGTGGCTGGTCCAGGCGAGCTGCCGGTCGTGTGCCGCGGCGTCGATCAGGACCGGCTGCGCCTCGAGCACCTGTTCCCAGAATCGCATGATCCCGCGCGCCGCCCGGTCGCCTCCCGGCGCGCCGGTCTCGCACACGTAGACCACGCAGCCCCGGAGGCGGTCCGGGCGTGCCGCCGCGAACCCGCTCGCGTGGGTGCCGGCGAGGGGGTGCGCGCCCGCGAAACGGTCGCCCAGACCAGCCGCGGCGGCGCCGGCCAGCACCGGGCCCTTGATACTGCAGACATCGGTGAGCACCGCTCCGGCCTCGAGCGAGGGAGGCAGGCGCTCGATCAGATCGAGCGTTACGCGCGCGGGCACCGCCAGCACCACCAGCTCTGCGCCCCGCATGGCGCGCGACGCGCTGTCGGCGAGCTCCGTGATCGCGGACGCGCGCAGCGCCTGCACGCCGTCCGCGCGCGAGGGCGAGAAGCCGACCACGCGCGGCACGCCCGCGAGGCGCGCCTGCCAGGCCAGCGAGCCGCCGATGGCCCCCAGGCCGATCACCGCGAGCGAGGATGGCCGCACGGATTCAGGTGCCGTTCGCGCGGGTGAAGCAGGTCATGCGGCCACCGGGATGAGGACGGCCCGCATTGTACCGTGCCCGGGTCCGATTCTCAACGCCGCTGCACCGCACGACCGTACCCGCAAAAGTCGCCGAATTTGCGAGAGCACGCGCGCATCCGCGCGGGGCTCGCCGGCAGTGCTGCCATGCTGTCCCGCGCCGGCGGCGCGCGCTTCAAGGCCCGGACGTACAACTACTTGTCGCCCCATCCCATGCGCCGGCCGTGCGCCCGAGCCCCTCCACGGCGTGCTTCTTGCCCCTCGCGGGCGACCCGTGCCCCCACACGCTCGGTCCACCGCCCGGAGCACCCACGAGCCGATGAGTCCAGACACCCAGCCGGTGCCCGCTGCCCCCGCCGCCCAGAAGCAGGCGCTGCTGGAGGCCTTCGACACCGTGCTCAAGGCACAGGCCGATCAGCGGGACGCGGAGCGCGCGGCCGCGGAAGCGCGTCGCCGGGGGCGCGGCGTCTCGCGGCTGCTCATGGTCCTCTGCACCACCATCGTGGTCTTCACGTCCGTGTACCTGTACGTGGAGCGGCCGGATTGGGTGTTCCCGGCCCCCGCGCCACCGGAATCGCTCGCGGTGCGCGAGGCAAGTCTCCGGATCATGGTGGCCAACGCAGCCCAGCACATCGAGCAGTATCACCAGCGGACCGGCCAGTGGCCCGAGACGCTGGAACAGGCCGGCGCCCGCGGCGCGGGCGTCCGCTACGAGCGGGTCGGCACCGGATACCGCCTGCATGGCGAGAACGGCGAGGTGCGGCTGCGGTTCGACTCCACCGAGCCGCTCCCGCGATTCATCGGCAACAGCTTCGAAGTCATCGCCCGGAGATCACGATGAGGCGCCGCCGCACCGGCTTCACCATCGTCGAGCTCCTGACGGTGATGATCGTGATCGGTATTCTCGCGGGGATGGCGCTGCTCAAGTACATCGACCTGCGGCATCGTGCACGCACCGCGGAAGCCATCGCCGACCTCGAGGCGATCCGCCTCGCCGCCTATGGCGCCTGGTACGAGCATGGGACGTGGCCAGGCGAAGTCGGTCCGGGCATCGTGCCGCCCGCCCTGGTGGAATACCTGCCGGGGAACTTCAGCTTCGCCAAGCCCGAGTACACGCTCGACTGGGAGAACCTCCTCCCGCCCGCTGGGGCACCACCGAACGGCGGGACGCTGAGTGTCGTCGTGACGGCCTCGGATCCGCGGCTGCAGAGCGCCCTGGCGCGGATGCTCGGCAACAAGGGACCGTACGTCGACGTGAACGGCACCCTGGTCTTCTTCATCGTGGACGCGACCGGCAGGAGCTGACTTCAGCTCAGCTCCCGGCGGAACGCCTCGAGGCCCTCCGGCGCCGCCGGATATCTGGGATCCATCCGCTCCAGGGTCTGCGTCACCACCTCCGCGATCAGCAGGTCGCGGAGGTATTTCTTGTCGGCCGGCACGACGTACCACGGCGCCTCCCGGGTGCTCGTCCGGGCCAGCGCCTCTTGATACGCCTCGGTGTATTCGTCCCACAGCTTCCGCTCGCCCAGGTCGCCCGCCGAAAACTTCCAGAACTTGTCCGGCTGCCCGAGGCGGGCCAGCAGCCGCTCGCGCTGCTCGTCGCGGGAGATGTGCAGGAAGAACTTGAGCACCGTCGTGCCCGTCTGGGTCAGCAGGTGCTCGAAGTGATTGATCAACTCGTAGCGCGGACGCCAGACCGCTTCGGGCACCAGTTGATGCACCCGCACGACGAGCACGTCCTCGTAATGCGAGCGATTGAAGACGCCCACGACGCCCTTGGCGGGGACGGCCTTGTGCACCCGCCAGAGGAAGTCGTGCGCCAGCTCGATCGCGGTCGGTGCCTTGAAGGACGCGAGCTCGAGTCCCTGCGGGTTGATCCGGCCGAACACCTTGCGGATGGCGCCATCCTTGCCGCTCGTATCTCTCCCCTGGAGAACGACGAGAAGCGCACGCGTCCGCTCGGCGTACAGCGCGTCCTGCAGCTCTTCCATGCGCCGGCCGAGCCGCTCGAGCTGTGCCCGCGCCTGGTCCTTGGCGGGAGCGCCGGGCGGCGGGGCGGCAGCGGCATCGGTGAGGCTCGACCGTGGTGCCCGGAGCGACGGGGTGAAGATCCACGGGGGCGCCTACCGGGCCCGGAGGAGCACGAGCGAGTGAGGTGCGAGCGTCAGCCCGGCGCCGGCCGGGCGCGACCCGTCCTGGGCCGTGTCGAGAACGACGGTCCACGGCCCGGCCGGCTCCGCCGGCAGCGCGACCGGCGCGCGAGCGGCCGCCGCCGTTCAGCAGCAGCAGCACCGGCTGCTCGCCATCGAGCAGCAGGCCCAGGAAATGGCTTCCGGGAGCGTCGGGTTCATCGACCCTTATCGGCGCGCCGTCGGCGCCGAGCCAGGCGGCACGTTGGGCCCGAGCGGCGGGAGCTCGCTCCGAAGGGCAAACACGGCGCGCGCGAAATCGAGCAGCGACTGCCCGGCGTCATCCAGGTTCCAGTCCACCCAGGTGAGCGGCCCGTCCTGGCAGTAGGCATTGTTGTTGCCCCGCTGTGTCCGGCCCAGCTCGTCGCCATGCGAGAGCATCGGCACGCCGCGGGACAAGGCCAGCGTCGCCAGCATGCTGCGGGTGACGCGTTCCCGGACCCGTGCGACCTGCGTCGTGGTTGCGGGACCCTCCACCCCCCAGTTCCGGCTCAGGTTGTGATCGCTCCCGTCCCGGTTCCCTTCCCCGTTCGCCTCGTTGTGCTTCTGCTCGTAGCTCACCAGATCGTGCAGGGTGAAGCCGTCATGGCAGGTCACGAAGTTGATGCTGGCGAGCGGACCCCGCTCCGCTCCGGCGAACAGATCGCTGCTGCCGGTCAGCCGTAGGGCCAGCTCGCCGGCGACACCGGGATCGCCCCGCCAGAAGCGGCGCACGCTGTCCCGGAACTGCCCGTTCCACTCGGCCCAGCCCACAGGGAACCTGCCCGCCTGATAGCCATTCGGGCCCCAGGTCCCAGGGTTCCGCGATCAGCTTCAGCCGGGAGAGCACCGGATCGGCGCGCACCCGGGCGAAGAAGGGCGCGGCCGGATCGAACTCCGGATCGCGCCGTCCCAGGACCGGCGCAAGGTCGAAGCGGAAGCCATCCACGCGCATCTCCTCGGCCCAGTAGCGGAGGCTGTCGAGCACCAGATCGAGGACCGGCCCCTGGCGCGCGTCGAGCGTATTGCCGCACCCGGTGAAATCCTCGTAGCGCGCCGGATCGGCCGGATCGAGCCGGTAATAGGTGGCGTTGTCGATTCCGCGGAAACCGAGGGTCGGACCGAGGGATCCGCCCTCGGCGGTATGGTTGTACACCACGTCGAGCAGGACCTCGAGTCCCGCCGCATGCAGCCGGCGAACCATGGTCTTGAACTCCTCGACCTGCTGCCCGAGTCCCCCGCGCGCGAAGCGTACGTCCGGGGCAAAGTAGGCGATCGGGCTGTACCCCCAGTAGTTCACCAGGCCCAGCGCGGCCAGCCGCGGCTCGCTCGCCTCCTGATGGACGGGAAGCAGCTCCACCGCGGTAACGCCGAGCGAGCGCAGGTGTCGGAGCACGGGCTCGCTCGAGAGGCCGAGGTAGGTGCCGCGGAGCTCCTTCGGCACCTCGGGGTGGAGCATCGTCATGCCCTTGACGTGGCATTCGTAAATGAGCGTCCGGTCCCATGGCGTGCCTGGTCGCCGGTCGTCACCCCAGTCGAACGCGGCGGCGATGACCACGCACTTGGGCATGGCGCCGGCACTGTCGCGCGGATCGGCCGAGCGGTCCGGGATGGCGCCGGGCCGGCCCTCGGGGTGGCTCGCCAGCGACGGGTTCCACCCGACCGGAGCCGCTGAGCGCGCGGGCGTAGGGATCGAGCAGCAGCTTCGCCGGGTTGAAGCGATGACCCCGCTCGGGGGCGTACGGACCGTGCACCCGGTACCCGTAGAGCTGGCCATGGCCGACGCCCGCGACGGCAACGTGCCAGACGTCCCTCCGGGCCGCGGGTGAGCGGAATGCGCTCGGCCTCGACCGCATCGGATGGCTGGCGGAAGAGGCAGAGATCGACGGCGGTGGCATGCGCGGAGAAGAGTGCGAAGTTGGTCCCCTCGCCGGTCCGGCGTGCGCCGAGTGGGGGCGGCTGCCCGGGGGCGTGGCGGGGCATGGACTCAGAGCGCGCCGGCGCTGGGCCAGGGCGGCGGGAGGGCGGCACACCAGGCCACCTCGACCTCCAGCCGAGCGATCTCCTCGCGGGCTTCGGCCAGGCATTCCTGCAGGTCCCGCCCACCCGCGCTCGAGTCCAGCGCCGCCACCACCTCGCGCAGGCCGGCCAGCTCGTAACTCAGCAGTTGCCGGTACCGCTCGGCGGCGTCGCGCCGGTGCGGCGCGAGGCGACGGAGGTCCGCCTTCCGGTCGAGCGTGTGCTCGATCGAATGGCGGGCGGCGTAATCCTCCGCGGCGATGCGCGGG
Organism: uncultured Gemmatimonadales bacterium; assembly: GCA_963831425.1. GTDB lineage: Bacteria > Gemmatimonadota > Gemmatimonadetes > Gemmatimonadales > GWC2-71-9 > CAVVWJ01. The sequence goes on from CAWHQC010000012.1 coordinate 153,849, forward strand.
CGACGGCGTTCCACCGCCGGGGTGAGGAACGGCAGCCCTCGGCGGTGCTGCCTCCCGAGCTGTCGAGCGCCTCCGCAAGCTGGCGGAGGAGGCTCACGACCGGCGCGCCGGTCAGTTCCTGCCCCGCCAGGCCGCCCGGAGGTAGAGACCCGCCGCCAGGAGCATGAAGCCGGCGATGATCGACCCCGGCCCACCGGTAGTACTCGAAGGTGAACGGCAGCGGGCCGGCCTGGCCGTGCGGCGGATGCAGCAGGGTCAGCACGCCCAGCACGATCCCGGCGACACCGATCAGGGCCAGCAGTGCGAACAGGTTCCGCATCGAATCCTCAGCGAGAGGGAGAACGGCGCATCACGCCATGGATGAAACCGCGGTCGGGCCGGCGGGTCAATCGCCGGGGCCCGCGGCGTACTCGCCGAGAAACTGCACGGCGGCGTGGGGTCCGCCGTCGGACGTGGCGGCGACCTGGAACGCGCGGATGAGGAGCGGGGACAGCGCCTCGGCCTGCGCCTCGTCGAGGGCCCCCACACCCGGCGTGCGGCGGGCGAGCTGCTGGAGGATCTCGGCCAACTTGTAGGCGAGGTGCTCGGCGGTGACGCTGTTCCACATCGCCATGAACTCGCGGGTGTTCTCCGGGGGCCTCAGGTCGTCCTGCATCCTGCCTCCTGTCAGATGGGGGACCGCGTGCTCCCGAGTTCCCTGCGGCTAAGCGCGAGCGCGGCGCTCAGCGCTGCGCGCGCTCCTGCCAGAGGCGCTTGAGCAACTGGATCTGGCCCGTGTGATAGATGTCGTGCGCCGCGATCCCGAGCACCAGCTCCCCATACGTCCACCTCCGCCCCTCGGCCGGCCGCTCGGCAAGCCGCCGCTCGGGCAGCGCGCGAACGACCTCGACCAACCGCTCGTGCTCGGCCTTGAGCAGTGCCGCGTCGCGATTCCAGGCGCGGTCGTCCGCCGGCGCGGGCAGCGCCGGGAAATTGGCGGGACTCCGGGGAAAGCGCGGTCCCGCTCCCCCCTCGAGAGAGCGGCGCACCCGATAGTTCCAGTACGCGATGTGGAGCGTGAGCTCCCAGATGGATTTTCGACGCGGTGTCGGGCGCCAGGCGGCCTCCTCCGCGGAGACGCCTCGCAGCGCGCCCGCCGGAGTGGGACCGCCGTGCCAGTGCCGCCGGCCGCCCCCCGGCTGCAGGTTCCAGAGCAGCAGGTCCATGCCGATCGTCGCCATCTCTGCTCCACGGGTGCGGGGGTCAGGGAGCGGCCGTTCGAGCACGAGATCACGCTGGCGATCCCGCCCAAGCGTGAACACCTGGGTTCCCGACGTCACGAAAGCCGCACTTCCGGTAGAAGGCGATCGCACGCTCGTTCCGCTCCCAGACACCGAGCCAGAGCGTGCGCGCGCCCTCGGCCGCCGCGGCCGCTTCGGCGGCCGCCATCAGGCGCTGCGCTACGCCGCGCCCGTGCCACGGGCGCTCCACATAGAAGCGGGTGACCTCCATCGGCGCCGCGCCCGCGACGCTCGGCGGCACTTCCCCGCGCGCGAGCTGCACGTAGCCGGCCGCCCGGCCGTCCTCCTCGGCCACCAGCGTCAGCCTTGCCGCGTTACGCAGCTCCGCCGCCTGCCGATCGGCGCCGAAGTGGCCTGCCACGTAGCTCTCCATGTCTTCCGCGGTGTTGTGCGCGGCGTACGTCTCACGAAAGGTGCGCTCGGCGAGCTCCGCGAGGCCGGCGGCATCGGCTGGCCGGGCGCGGCGGATCGTCAGGCTCAACCTTGCGGCTCCTGGAGCACCCGATAGACCACCCAGTGCTGCGATCCGGACACGATCAATGGCGCGAGCGCGTCGGAATGGCGGCGGAACTGCGGGCCGGACATTCCCGCCAGCGCCGCCTCGAAATCCGCGAGCGAATCGAACTCGTATTCGTCCACGATGTGCGACGCCGACGGCCCGAGCAGGCCGCACAGCAGACGTGCGCCACGCGCCCGGCGGAACTCGGAGCCGGCGAACTTTTCAGCTCCCCAGGCGCGCATCACGGCCACCGCTTCGGCCTGGCGGCCGTACTGCACGTCCAGATGCCACTGGCAGATGATCATCGGTCGCCTCCGGATGCGTCAATGTACGGCGGCGAACGGCGAGCCCGCCAGCGAGCGCGGGGCGCTCACCCGGAAACCGGCCAGAGGTCATAGCGCGCCCCCAGAACCTCGAGGTGGTGCCGTTCGTGGCCCGCGATGATCCAGGCCGAGCGCGCGCACGCTGACGGGCTTGTCGCTGGCGACGCCTCGCCGGAGCCAGGCCTCCGCCGGAAGCTGGCGAAAGAGCGAGATGGAGGCCCGCCGCACGACGGCCCACCCCTCCACCAGTTCCGCGAGCGGCTGCGCGTCCGCGCCCGACCGGGGGACGTAGGCGTTCTCGTCGAACCCCGGCAGAGGGGTTGCGTCCCCACGCGCGATCCTGAGAGCGCGGTAGGCCATGATCCGCTCGGTGTCGGCCAGATGCAGGACCACCTCCTTCACGCTCCATTTCTCCGGCGCGTAGCGAAACCCGCCACGGGCCTCGGGAACTGCCCGGAGCCGCGCCGAGGTGGTGTCGAGCTGTTCGGCCAGGAGCTGGTGCAGATCGGCGCCGGGCGGCACGCGGGCGACGTACCCGGCATAGGCGGCCGAGTACTCGTCTGGACCGGGGGGATCGGGACGGGTCATGGGGCGGGCTTTCTCCGGGCGCGCCGGGCCGCAGGGTTGCGCGTACATGGGGCGGCGACTATTTTGCACGCTCAAGGGGAGTGCAGTAGCCTAGGCCAGGGACGTTACAGGGGGCCGGCGGAAACTCGCGCCGGCCCCTTTTGTATGGGCTGCTCGAAGGGATCGCATCCCGTGGGATGCACCTCGGCAGCTGCCTCGCGTGAGGGCTTGGTTCACGCACATCGCGTAGTCGGGTTGGTGCGGCATGGCCGGACTCCGATTACAACACACCAAGGAGTAGGAACAATGCGCACCACCGGCACGGTCAAGTGGTTCAACGACGCCAAGGGCTTCGGTTTCATCACGCCCGAAGGCGGCCAGAAGGACTGCTTCGTCCATCACTCGGCGATTCAGGGTCAGGGCTTCAAGAGCCTCGCCGAGGGTGAGCGGGTCGAGTTCGATGTCGTCCAGGGCCAGAAGGGCCCGGCGGCGGAGAACGTCGTCAAGCTCGGGCGCTAAGACCGCGCACTCGCGGCCCCGCCGCGGACATTACGGCCCCGGCCCCCTCAGGGGAGCCGGGGCTTCGTCATGTTCCGGCGGCGGTACGGCCCGCAGGCCGGGTCACCGGGGCGCTGGACCCCGTGCAACGTGGGCCGGACGGAGTCCACCACCGCGGTGTCGGCCGCCGTCCTGGCGGAAGCGTAGAGCTCCCGGCACTCACCAACCACCTCCGCGAGATCGTCGCGCATCGTGTGCACCCGGCGGCTGCGCGCGATGATCACCGGCAGCAGCGCCACGATGACCGCGCCGACCAGCAGGATGACGATCAGCGCGCGCGAGCTGGGGCCGCTCCGGGCAGGTGGCGGATCCGCGGTCATGGCTCTCGCGCGGGACTGAACGGTCGGGCGGACCTGCCCAGCCGAAGGCTCAGCGGCCACCGCACCCGGCGGCGCACGTCCGGAGCATGCCCCCACAGCGGGGCGAGCTCGGCCGCCAATTGCTCGATCGGATCGTAGCCCTCCAACAGCACGAACCGCGCGGTGGCCGACCAGGTGCGGATGTACGCCAGCAATTCTCCCAGGGTCCACTCGTGCACCATCTCGAACTCCGGGGCGACAAGCTCGTCGAAAGGGAACGGAAGCGTGCGGTAGCCGGTCTCGACCAGCCGCCGCTCGGGAGCCCAGTACGGCCCCACGCGCTCATGGTAGAAACTCTCCAGCAGGCGATCCATCCGCCCCTCTCCCACGCGCTGCAGCCCGTAGCACCAGACGGCCAGAACCCCGCCTGGTACGAGGGTGCGCGTGGCCTCCTCATAGAATGCCGCGACATCGAACCAGTGGAGCGCCTGCGCGGCCGTCACCAGATCCGTCGAGCCTGACAGGATCCCGCTCGCCTCCGCCGCGGCTACGCGATAGGTCACGTGCGCATGTGCGCGCGCCTCCGCGATCTGTGGGGGGCTCGGGTCGGTCGCCGTCACGTCGTTGAAGAACTCGGCCAGCCCCAGCGCTGCCTGCCCGCTCCCCGTCCCCGAGTCCCAGGCACGCCGGCGCGCCGGCGCGACGCTCGCCAGGTACGCGAACAGCGCCCGTGGGTACGAGGGGCGAGCCGCCGCGTACGCCGGCGCGAGCGTCGAGAAATGATCGGCAAAGGGCTGCGGCAGCGCTGGCTCCTTCCGGAAGCTTCGTGACCTACCCCGCCGGGTCGCTTTCCCGGTCCACCCGATCCATCATGTCAGCGACGTCCTCGGGCGTGAGTCCGACATCCTGCAGCATTTCTTCCGTGCTGGGCCGGCTGAAGTCCTCGCGCCGCGCCTCGAAGATGAGCTCGTAGGCGTGGGGACCGTCGAGGGGCTGCTGCTGCCGAAGTGCCCAGCCGCTCTCGTCCAGAAACAGGTGCATGGCGTGCCCGAGCGACTCGAACGAGTTCTCGCTCCACCGGTGCAGGGCCGGATGCCAGAAGCGCGAGAGCAGAACCGTGCCCTGCGGCACCTGGTCGGCGGCCGTGGCGGCGCGGGTGGTGACCACGACAAGATGGGGCCGACCCGGTCGCCCGGCGGATCGGGCCGACGGATCGCCGGCCGGCTGCGGCTCGAGCACCGCCTCCTGCGTCTCGAACGGCAGACGCTCACCCGGGCGGGGTAGATCGCGGTCGTCGCGAGATGCGCGTCCCTGCGGCTCACTCACGGCGCCACGAGCTCCACCGCACGCCCGGTGAGCGCATCCCAGCCCCCTGCCGAGCGCTCCGGGTGGGCTTCGTCGGTGGTATTCAGCACGCCGATGACCGCGGTCGTGGAGCGGGGGTCCAGGTAGACAAACGAGCGAAACCCCGACTGCTCGCCCGTGTGCCCGACGACGGTCGTGCCGCCGCGCGGGTACAGGTAGAACGACAGCCCGAAGGCATCGCCGCCGGTGCCGCCTGGCGCGAGCGGCACGACGGGGCGCCACATCTCTTCGAGCGTGGCGTGAGCCAGGACGCCATCGTAGCGGCGCGCAAGGGCGGTGTCGCCGCCGTCGGCGTGCGTCAGAAAGGCAACCCAGGCGACCAGATCGGCAATGGGCGCGTTCCATCCGCTGTTGGGGATCGTGACCCCCGGATCGAACTCCCGCGGATTCGCGTCCACCCGGTCATGACCGGCGCTGTCGGAATGCACGGTGTAGCTGGGCGCGCGAACATCGGCCAGCTCATAGGGCGACACGCCCACGAAGCTGCGCGTCATGCCGAGAGGCGTCCAGATGTTCTTCTGGACGTAGACCGCCCAGAGGTCACCAGTCACCCGCTCGATCACCCGGGCGAGATAGATGAATGCCGGATTGCTGTAGCCGAAGCGCGTCCCCGGGGCGAACTCCAGCTCCTGGTAGGGCATCATGGCGACGAGCTGTTCCCACCGGGTCGGCTCGAAGGGCTCCCAGGGCCGCCCACGGCCGTACGGCCAGGTCGGGTTCTGGAAGCCGGCCGAGTGTGACAGGAGCATGCGCAGCGTCACCTCGTCCATCGAGCCGTACGCGTCGTGCACCTGCCGGAGCTCGGGCACATACCGGGTGACGGGATCGTCGAGCGTGAGCCGCCCCCGATCCCGGAGCTGCATGATGGCGACGGCCGTGAGCGTCTTGGTGATCGAGGCCCAGTGATAGATCGCGCGCTCGTCCGGCGGGCGGTGCTGTTCGCGGTCGCCGAGCCCGTATTGATGACGAGCGAGGATCTGGCCGTCCCGCACCAGCACGGCGCTCGCGCCCACGACCGCGTCAGCGCGGGCGTAGGCATCGAGCGCGGCGGTGAACGCCGGCCAGCGAGCGGGCGCGGGCGGCGCCCGCCGGCTCGCCTGCGCTGTCACGGAGCCGGTGGCAAGCGGCGCGAGGATGAGCAGCGCGATACCCGCGCGCAGGGAAACGGCCTACGCCCGGTAGGCGTCCACCGACACGTTCAGATCCTGACGCAGCTCGGCGTCGCCGCTCAGCAGCGTCGTCCACGTGATCTCCTGTCCCTTGCGGGCGCCCTTCGGCGTGATCTTCACGCCCTCGGGGGACATGGTGACCGTGTAGAGCTTCCCGTCCAGGTCGAGCTCGCGCTTGATGGTTTTGTCCAGTTTGGTAGCCATTCGCTCCTCGGAGACCAGGGGAATACGCCGCCGCTGCGACGAGGGGAGGGACGCCCGCGGGCGCCCTCCGCCACAAATTAGGCTGTCGGAGGCGTGCAAGGAACCGTCACGGTGAACGCTCACATCGGGACTGCCGGGCGGTGCGTCGGTGCGACTCGCCCACGCACCTGAGTGACGGCTCTTTCTGCTCCGCGCTACGGCCGCTCGAGATGTGACGCAAGTCACGTCGAGTACGGCCCTTGCGCTCTAGTATCTCTACTCGTTTCGACCAGGTTCGGCGTTTCTTTGGACAACGTACAAAAGGCACTGGGAGGAGCACATGAGCCGCGCGCGCAAGGGAGCCAGGACAACCGATCAGCGCTCGAACGCCGTCAAGGACCCCAGCGAATGGACCACGGGCGACGAGCCGATGACGGCAGCGCAAGCCTCCTACCTCCACACGCTGGCTACCGAAGCGGGTGAGGCGGTGGACGGCGAGCTGACGAAGGCGGAGGCGTCCGAAAAAATCGACGAGCTGCAGGAAAAGACGGGGCGCGGGCAGGGCCAGCAGCGCTAGCCTCCGCTCAGTGCCGGCGCTGCTGCTGGAGCAGCCTGACCAGCATCCCGCCGAGGTTCGCCCCCGCAAAGGTGGCACCGAGCAGCACCAACCACCGGGCCGCGGCCCTGAGGATATCGACCTCGCGCACGTCCACGATGACGAGGAGCACCTTGGCGCTGAGCAGGGTGGCCGCCATCGAAAAGAGGAGGAGCTGGACCAGCAGCAGCGGCCGGTAGCCCATGCCCTTGTACAGCCAATAGAGCGCGAGCGCGACCAGGAGCCACGCCAGCATGCCGATGCGCGTGCTCCGGCCGAGGGGAAGCTCGCGGATCAGCGGGACCACCAGGAGCCCGAGGATCAGGAGCATGAGCAGCAGCCGCAGCGACGCGCGGCGGAGCTCGCCCGGCGTCGCCTCCTCGGCGGTGGGCGGCACATGTGTGCCCATCAGCCGCCGTCCCTCACGCCAGCACCCATCGGCGCCGCCTATTCGTAGTTGGTGAACGGCGGGGTGTCCAGCACCGCCCCGGACTGCCGATCGCGGATCCGATGCATCAGGGTGACCTTGTCCTTGCCCTCGCGGCGGACTCGGGACTCCAGCAGTTCGTACCGGGTCGTGTCGCCGTACCCATCCGCGTTCAGCCGCTCGGCCTCTCGACGGCAGACATCACCTGGGGTGGGGCGGCTCGCGGGGTACGCATCCTCGTGGTGCGCGACGAGTGCGCGCCAATCCTCATCACCGGCACGCTCGACCGCGGCCCGCACATCCTCTCTGGTCAAGGGCATGATAGCCTCCCCGCAGCACTGGCTGCGCTGATCTCACAAAGTACCTCAGGATGCCACAGTAACTCAGTGTATTCCATGGGTTTGCCACGATGACTTCGAGTTATAGATCCGTTATCTCCGGGCTGCTGCGGTGTGGGCCGGGCGGACGGCACCTTCACGTGCACTCGCTCATCGCGGACCTCGATCAACCGCGAACGCGGGTCATACCGTCCCACGACGACGTCGTATTCACCCGGCGCCAGCGGCCCGACCGTGGCCTGGTACACCACTGTCCGGGATCGTGCCTCGCGGGGGAGCGAAGTGTCCAGCGGCCTCCCGGCCACCGAATCATAAAGTGTGAGCCGGACCGTTCCGGGATCGCTCACGTCCACGTCGCCGTAGAGGCCGCCCCCTTCCATCTGGCGCGCGACCCCGCGGACTATAACCAACGCGCCCGCCACACTTACGACCGGCGGTCCGGCGTCCTCCGAAGTCGGCTCGCCGAGCACGCGGACCCGCGCCTCGGGCACAGGCATCGGGGGCGCCCCGTGGGCGCACGCTCCGGCAATGACTGCCAAGAGGGGGATGGCTCGCGACACGCTCACCGTCGGCCCCGAGTCGCGTCCGCGGGCTCGCAGGCCCGGGGAGGCGCCTCGCAAGATGAGAGAGCGGGCGCGAGCCCGCGGGCAATCCCCGCCACGGAGGTGTTGGAGGGCAACGGCTTAGCCCCTGACCCATGCGCGGCATGCCCGTTGCCCTTCCGGCACGCGTGTCTCTCCGGATTCTGTGGTCCGCCGCCGCCCTCATTGTCCTCGCCGCCTGCGGATTCGATCCCGGCGACGACTCGCCGATGACGCCGCCGTCCGTCTACCGTGAGTGGTGGGCGAAAACGGAGGCGTGCTCCGGACTCCGCGGCGACTTCGATCGGGTCAAGTGGAGCGTCGTCCCGGGACATAGCTTCGCCTGCGCGAGCGGTCGGTGCGCGGGGCACTGGGAGCCGCGGCACGAGGTGTTCATCGCCGAGCAGTGGCTGATGAACGAAATGGTGGTGCGGCACGAGATGCTGCACGACCTGCTGGACCGCGCCGGCCATCCCGACCCGCCATTCGGCAACCCCTGCCCGCTCACCTGGGCTACCTGGCAGGGCGACCTCGTTCCCACGACATCCGCTTCCGCATTCTGACGCCGCATGTGATGCGCGTCCTACGCGCGTTCCATGGCGCCCGGCCCATGTTGCGGCGTGCCGGGGAAAGTGCCCCGGCCCTTCGAGCGAGGTATGCCATGCGGGACTCGGGCCCCGGCCACTCTTCCGAACCCCTGCCGGAATCGGGCATGGGGGGAGCCTCCGACGCCGGCGCGCACGGCCGCCATCCGGCGTCCCATCCCGACGCGCCGCCACGGGCCGACGACACCATCGGCGACGCGGCGATCGAACGGCGGCACCACCATGACGACGCCTACCAGGGACCCGAGCGCCGGCGAGGCCAGCGCTAGGGCGCTGCGGTCCGGGAGACCGGGGCGCTGGTAGATCGAAGCTCGGTGTGCCGAATCTGCCCACCCACGAGCGCCGCCCACGCGAAGAGAGCGAAGCACACTAGGAGCGCGGCGCACACCACGCCCGACAGTGCGGGGCTCGGCGCCGGCGCCCGTCGCCCCAGCCAGAGCGCGACCACGGCCAGCGCGCCCGTCACGAGCACGGCGTTGAACCCGACCTCCGCCCGCTCCTCGTGCTCCTCCGCGAGGTCGCGATCCATGTCGGGGATGAGCTCGCGCAGTCGGTGGGCCGCGGGCTCTCCGGTCAGGTAGACCGGGATCGTCAGGAGCGCGACGAGCACGGCCGCCACGAGGCCCAGGCGGGTCACGTCCGCCGACCGGCGAACGAGGCCCCAGCCGAGCAGCAGTGCGGCCGCGATGGTACCGAGCAGCGGCATGTGGTTCAGCATCAGATGCACGTGCAGCGGACTGAGATCCCTCATGCCTCCCCGAACCTGTTCCTCCAACGATATACCAGTCGATAGGAGCGCGCCGCCGCGGCGTCAGCCGCCGGTCAATTGCCGAGGGCCGCATGGCCGGCGGCAGCGACCTCGCCATCCTGGGCCGAGGCCATGCCGCTGACACCGATGGCGCCGATCACGGCCCCGTCGACGCGGATCGGCAGGCCCCCTTCGAGCGCGACGATGCCGGGGAGCGTGAGCAGAGCCGTGCGCCCGCCAGCAATCCCGTCCTCGAGCGCCTTCGTGGGGCGGTGCAGGAGCGCGGCCGTCCGCGCCTTGCCCACGGCGATGTCCCGGCTGGCCGGCTGGGTGTCGTCCAGACAGTGGAGCAGGATCAGCCCGCCGCCGGCGTCCACCACCGCCACGGCGACCGTCCAGCCTCGCTCGACCGCGAAGCGCTCGGCGGCAGCGGCCATCGCCTTCGCGGCCTCGAGGGTGAGCGCGCGAACCGTGCGCAGGTGAGTCATCCCTGCCGCTCCCTTTCCTGATGAGGCGAGTGCCCGGCGCTCACGGCACGTACCGCGCGACGGCCATGGCAACCGTGGCCAGCAGGAGCAGCCCCGCTCCGAGCCCGCTGGCCCGGGCGACCTTCCGCTGGGAGCGCTCGATAGTGGCAATCTCCTCCGGCGTTGGCGGACGCCCGGCCGACTGGAGGCGGGCGGTTACCAGGCCGAGCCGCTTCGCCGCGGGGCTGATGACGGTGATCCCGAGGATGAGCGCGACCAACGCCAGCGCGCCGCCCAGGCCGAACACCCGGGCTTCACCCGACGCCAGCCACGCCGTCGAGGTGAACCCCGCCGAGTCCCGCCAGTAGAGCGCGATCCCGGAGAGCACCGTGAGTGCACCCGCGCCCAACAGCCAGAGCGGCATCCGCCGCACTTCGCCGACCTGGTACATGACCGGCCCGGCGGCGGGGCCGGCCGCGCGCAGGCTCGGGAGGAGGAAGGCCGCGAGAAAGACCACAGTGCCGACCCAGAAGGCGCCGGCGACGATGTGCGCAATGCGGAGAACGTGCATGCCGACCAGACTATCCATGGATGGGTGCTCCGATGTGGGAAGACCTTCAGGATTCCGCGCCGATCGGTTCGACCACGACGGCGGTGCCGTAGCAGAGGACTTCGGTCACGCCCGACATGATCTCGGTCGCGTCGTAACGCACGCCCACGACGGCATTGGCGCCGCGCCGCTGCGCCTGGGCCAGGAGGATTTCGAATGCATCGGCTCGCGCCCGCTCGCACAGAGTCGTGAGAATGGAGATATGGCCGCCGATGAGCGTCTCGACCTTGGCGCCGATGGTCCCGAGCAGCGAGCGGGAGCGCACCGTGACACCGCGCACCACGCCAAGCGACTGCACGACGTGATAGCCGTCGAGGGTGAACGCCGTGGAGGTCATGTCTTCATTCATGCTGTCCACTCCCGGTCCAGGATGCCATACACGACGTGATCCACGAAGCGGTCGGTGATCCAGTGCGACTCCCGACGGATGCCTTCCTCCTCAAAGCCGAGCCGCCGGGCGACAGCCCGGCTGACGGCGTTCCCCACGGCGCACTGGAGCTCGACGCGGTGCACCCGCTCCTCGGTGAAGAGGCGCGCCACCGCCCAGCGCGCGGCTCCCGTCGCGAGACCACGGCCGGTGTAATCCGCGCCCAGCCAGTAGCCGACCTCGGCGTTCCGGTTCTCGCGGTTGATGTACCAGCAGACGACCCCGCCCGCCAGCGCATGCCCGACCCGGATGCCGCAGTGGAAGCCGTCACCGGCGGCGAGCTTATGCTGGAAGCGTGCGATCATCGCCTCGACATCGGCCAGCGTTCGGATCGACGCCGACCACCGGAGCCAGCGGTCGAGATGCGCCCGGTTGGCCACGATGAGCGCGTGGACCTCCGCTGCGTCGCGCGCGTCGAGCGGCGTGGGCTCGATGGCATTCACCCGGCGCTCACCGGGCGTGAGAAGGCCAGCCCATCGGCTTCTCCCGGAAGGTGACGGTCGTTACGGTAGACCATGGCGGATGACGTATGCTGTGCGCAGCCGCCCCTCGTGGGCGCAGACAACTTCCTGGGGGTGAATATGGCGAACCGCGAGGCTCCGCGCGGCCTGTTCCGCTACGGTGTCGGCGTCCTGCTCCTGATCGTGATCGCCCTGATCATTTACGCCGTGGCGCGGGGCGCTGCGACGCCTGGGCCCCGGGCGGTCGTAGACTCGACCGTCGTCCCCAAGGTACGGCCGTAGCTCGGGCCGGCCCCCCGCCTCGCGGGCTTGGCCGGCGCGCGGAACCGGCCTAGCGTTCGGCATCCCCGGACCGGAGCCCTGGACGTGCGTGCCGACCAGTTGCGTGCCCTGCAGAGTCCCCTCAAGGAACAGTACCGGCGCGAGCCGGAGACGGCGGTGGTGACGCTCCGCGCGGCCGCGCGGCTCGATGATACGGCCGTGAGCTGCCACGTCGACACCGGCCGAGCAATGGTGGAGGCGGGCCTGCATCCCGCCACCGGCGGAACCGGGCAGCTCGCGTGCTCGGGCGACCTGCTGCTGCAGGCGCTCGCCGCATGTGCCGGCGTGACGCTGCGGGCGGTGGCGACGTCGCTCGGGATCCCGATTCGCGGCGGGCAGGTGCGGGCGGAGGGCGAGCTCGACTTTCGCGGGACGCTCGGCGTGAGCAAGGAGGTGCCCGTCGGATTCCGCGCGATCCGGCTCGACTTCACGCTCGACACCGAGGCCGGCGAGGAGCAGCTCGCCAGCCTGCTCAGGCTGACCGAGCGGTACTGCGTCGTACTGCAGACCTTGCGCACACCGCCCGAGGTGACCGTCGCATACGATCATGGCCGGTGATGCCGTCCCTGGACGCGCCAGTCCTCGGAGAGGAGGGCCCAGTGTTCGTGGTCCCGCCAACGGCCGGCCACCTTCAGATACCGGGGCGAGCATCCCTCGCGGCGGAAGCCGGCCCGACGGACAAGCGCGAGTGATGCCGCGTTGCCCGGCTGCACGTTGGCTTCGACGCGATGCAGCCGCAAACCACCGAACGCGAGCCGGAGCATGAGCCGCAATCCCTCCGTCATGTAGCCCTGCCCCTGGTACGGGGCGCCGATATAGTAGCCCAGATAGCCACTCTGGAACACGCCGCGCACGATCTCGGTGAGATTGACGGCGCCGAGGAGCGCGTCGTCCTCGCGGCGCCAGATGAGCCGGCAGGCCGCCGCGGGCGAGCGGCTCCGTTCGAGGTACTTCGCGAAGGCCACGGGCGTACCCTCCGTCCCGACCCGGCCGGTGAAGGCCGCCCGGCTGACCTCGACGAGTCCGCACCACGCGTCCTCGTCCGCCGGTCGCGGTGGGCGCAGCTCGACCCGGATCGACATGCGCGAGCCGGTCAGCCGAGCGGCAGTACGAGCGGCTCGCCCGGCACGGGACGACGCAGCCGATCCGACATGCCGGCCTCCGCGAACGCCCGATCGAGCTCCGCGCCGGACTCGGAGTAGTGCGCCCGGCCCTCGAAGTGGAGGGGCACGTAGGCGGGCGTGGGATATTCGCTGCCGGCGGGGTCGAAGGTGGGGTCCGTGAGGAGGCGGAGCCCGCCCAGGGTGTCCGTCGTCACGCGCCCGGCTCCCCGGGTGGGAGCGGCACCGCCGCGAGCGGGCCGGCCACCGTAACCCAGGGGCGCACCCGCCAGCGCCGCACCAGACCATGCCGGACGTACGGGTCCCCGGCCGCGAATCGCTCGGCGGCGGCGGGACTCTCTCCCTGGAAGAGAAGCACCGCCGCGTCAACCGGCTCCTGGAGCGCGCCGCCCAGGAGCAGCTCGCCGCGTTCGGCGAAGGACCGCGCGTGTGTCAGGTGGGCCGCGCGGTGGGGCTGGCGGAGCGTCACGTAGTCGTCCACCAGGTCGTAGAAGAGCAGGTAGTGCATCACGCCGCGTTCCCTATTGGCGACCGAAGTGCCAGTTGGTAAACATGCCGATCCAGACCATCACCGCCGACAGGAACAGATAGAGACATGCGGTGGCCTCGTCGCCGATGAGCCCGCGGAGCCAGCGCGCCCGGTAGTCGTCCCAGAACCACCATGGCCGCGTCACGGTCGAGAGCGCGAGGAGTGCTCCCAGACCTACCCACAGCGCCCGATCCCGCTGCCAGCCGAGTGAGTCGGCCGCGAGCCACACAGCGGCGAGCGAGAGCAGGGAGATCCCGGTCAGGATGAGCCTGCCCCGCCACGGACCGCGCTCCGTCGGCGCGGCAACCGTCACCGCCTCCCCTCGCCACCCGCGCAGCGCGAGCAGCAGGAAGGCGAGGCTCACGACGCTGAACCCGAACGCCCAGAGCAGCATCGGTGACTCCCGGGTAGCCTGCAGCGTGGCGGCGGCCGGTCAGCGCCGCAGGCTCAGCACGACCACCGCGAGCACGCCCGCGACGGCGACGAAGCGGAGCGTGAGCAGGAGCCCGCGGGGCGCGCCCATGACGCCGGCGAAGACCAGCGCGGTCATCACGACCAGACTCGCGGCCATGCACGCGAGTCGCCAGCCTTCGTAACGCCAGCGGCGGGCCAGCCGGTTCGATTCCGGCGGACCACCGGGTGGCAGCAGCTCGCGAAGGCGACGCCATCGGCGGTACCCGTGCTGGAGGACCAGGACGCACAGGACCGCGAAGAAGACAAACAGCATCCACCACGCCCGGAAGTCGGGCAAACCGCCGCTCAGACCGCGAGCCGACGGAACGAGGCCCGCACTCCCGGCGTGAGGAGCAGGGCCACGGCCGCTCCCAGACATACGAGCGAGGCCGCGAGCACGAGCTGGAAGCCGCTGGGCGGGAGCCAGTAAAGATCGTCCCGCTGCACCACGAGGGTGGTGAGGGCGCCGGCCGCGAGCCAGAACACTCCCACCACCAGCCCGAGCCACCAGGCCCACCGGTGCCCGCCGAGCAGTCCCCACGCGACGATGCCGGCGCCGATCACCTGGATCAGCGCCGGCACCCATCCCCGCGGCGAACCCCATCCCCCGCCCCGGAGCACCACGACCGCGTTGAGCACGGCGCACACGCCGTAGAGCGCGAAGAGCGCGGCCGCGAGCTTCACCCCGCCGGGAGGGCGCCGGTCACTCGCCGTGATGGGCCGCCGCATGATGATCCTCACGCTGAAAGGCCAGGAACGCGTGGATGGCGCGCACCGCCGCCGAGTCGCCGCTGCGGACCCGAAGGGCCGCGCCGCGCGGAAGCGACTCGACCGTGTAGGTGATGCGATCCCGCCGGGCGCTCATGACGTCCGTGCCCGGCACGGCCCGGGCATGCACGAAACCGGGCAGTTGGAAGTCGCCGTCGGCGAATCTGCGGGCAATCTGCTCCATGTGCCCGCGGATGCGGTCGCTCCCCGCGGGATCGTCGTCGTCCCGCTCCAGGTTGATCCGGCCGCCGTCGGGCAGCGGCTCGAACACGTGGCTGGAGGTGTACTGGTCTACACCCATCGCCACTGCGCCACGGGCCTGAACGCCGGCGTAGGCGGGGTCGTCACGCGCCGCCGCTCGGCGCGCCGCGGCCGGGTCACCGCCGGGCCGGCACGACACGAGTCCGAACAGCACGGCCATCGCGAACAGGCGCATCACGTGCCCTCCTCGCACCGCCGGCATTCGAGCATGGTGCCGAGCCGGCCGGCCCGGCCCTCGGGTGACACGACCCAGGGGCGGACCTGCCACGGAGGGTCGTGTCGCACATGCTGGCTGTGGCCGCACTCCAACTCGGCGACCCAGTGTCGCTCGTCGTCCTGGTGAAAGCCCACGATCCTGCGCTCCACTCAGACGGCACCGCTCCGGCCGAGCCGCAGCCATACACGCAACGCCGACCAGTGCGCCGCGCCGATCGTGATCCCGGTCAACGCCGCGGCGCCCGTCTCGCGGGTCAGCAGCCAGTCCGCGGCGATGAGCTCCATGACGACACCGGCGCACAGCCCCGCCAGCGCGAAGGGCCACAGCACGACATGCGCCGCGCGGCGGCCGAATGCCACCACGCCACACGCGTACGCAAGCAGCCCGCTGCCAATGGTGAACACGAGCCGCGGCTCCCGCGCAGCAGCGCTGTACCAGAGCACCATGCCACCGATCAGCAGTACGACCGCCGTCGTCCCGAGCATCTCCACGCTGACGAGCCAGCTCGGCTCGCGGGGCCGGTCGCCCGTCACGCCGGCGGCCCCGACAGGTGCTTCCGGTAGGCGTGCTGCGTCTTGACCCTCGCGTAGCCGAGGCGTTCATAGAACGGGTGGGATTCGGACCGTGCCACGTTGCTGCGGACCGCCATCAGCGCGAGCCCGCGTGTCCTTGCCCAGCTTTCGGCCGCGTCCACCAGCAGGCGTCCCACCCCCTGGCTCCGGTACTCCGCATCCACCACCAGTCCGAGGATTTCACAGCGCCGGCCGGACTCCAGCAGTTCCTGCTCGGCACCGTGCAGCCAACCGACGATCCCCCGCGGCGGCACCTCGGCAACCAGAATGACGTCGTCGGCGCGACGCAGCAGCCGCTCCAGTCGGGCGCCCATCATCTCCGGTGCGACCGGATAACCCAAGGCTCCGCTCAGCTCCGCGAGCCGAGCGCGATCGCCGGTGACCGCGCGCCGGATGACCGGTGGGCTCAGGCCGCCTGTCCCGTATGCACGGCGATCGTGGCCTGGAGCCGGGCGGCGGCCTGCTGGACCTCGGGCCACTCCGGGTACCCGGCTCCCACGGCACCGGTGCTCAGCTCGGTCGTGAGTGCCCGGCACATTTCGGCGGCGCGCCGGAGCCGGAAGCGCTCGGCGACGGCGCGCGGTTCCTCGGTGCCGGCGGCGGTCAGCAGGCTCCAGACTCGAAGCCGGATCTCGTCCACCACGCTCTTGAACTCCGGCAGGCCTTCCGGGGCCACCTCGCCTCGCTCCAGGCGGGCCTCCAGTCCCTGCAAAATGGTCCGCATGCTGGCGAGCTCGTCCTGCACGCTGTGCGACACGCCATGACCTCCTCGGAGCCGTGTGAGGCTGCTGACCGCGATCGGGAGCGCCCTTCAGCCTAGCGGCGCCAGCGGCTGCCGGAAGGGGCCGGCCCGCTCGATGGAGCTTGCCCCTCAGTCGCCGAGCGAGCTGAGCGGCACCAGGCTCTCGAACGGCTCGTAGACGAACGTGAGGCTCTCGTCGGTCAGCAGCCAGCGGCGCGCGAGGAGCGCCCGGACGGCACGCCACGCCGCCTCCCGCAGGGTTGGCGGCAGGCGGAGTGATGCGAGACGCCGCATTCGAGCTCCTCGAGCAACCCACGGAACCGCTCCCGGTCGGGGTCCGGAGCGTTGCCGAGCGCGGCCTCGACGTTGTTCCACGCACTCAGGTACGGATCACGATCGAGGATCGGCGGAACGGCGGGGCGCAGCTCGCCGCTCGACAACCGCGAAAGGCGCTCGACGAACTGGCGCGCCGCCGCGGCCTCGGCCCATGCGGTCTCCCAGCCCATGGCGGCCGGCCTAGGCCTGGCCACGCCGGAGCTGGTCCAGGATGCGCTCCCCGAGCTCCTGCCGGCGCACCAGGACGTGTCGGAGATCGTGCTGCTCGGTCCGTGCGATCTCGCGCTGGAGCTCGGGCAGGTAGGCCTCGAGGAGCTCGCGGAGCGTGACGGTCTCCCGGTCGTCGAGAACGAGCTGCATGGATCGGTCTCCTGTTCTGATGGTGCTGGGTGATGGATGTGCCGGGAGCCGGTCCCGGCGAAACCCCTCCTTGGCCAGGCGGTACCGCCAGTCCGCGGCGAGCGCGGGGCAGTTCAGCAAGAGGACCGCCTCGCGCGGCTCGCGCTCGCGGTTGGCCATGGCCGCCGCGGCCCGGCGCACGGTCAGCTCGGGATGGCTACGAGCCGCGAGCACGATGGGCGCGCCCACCTCGAGCCCCCCCGGCGTCAGCACGCGCAGGTACCAGCCGGACCGGCCGGTGGCGCGGATGCGCTGCATCAGGTCGTCCCGTCGGTTGTGCCACGCCACGCGGTTACAGGGACTCCGAGGCTTGCTGACCTCGAGGAGCGCATCGCCAATTGCCCACTGGTCTCCGAGGCACACGCTCTCCTCATCCCCACCCACGACGGTCAGGTTCTCGCCGAAGCTGCCGATCGGCACCTCCCGACCCCACTCCTCACACCAGCGGGGATAGTGGCTCGCGGCATAGGCCAGCACCGCCTGCTCCGGTCCGCCGTGGGCTCGATGGTCGGCGACCTCGTCGCCCGCCAGTCCGTGGGTGTCGAGCCGGACAGGTCCAGACACCGGCTCCTTCCCGATGGCGCTCGTGAAGACCTCGCGCGCCGGGTCCTCGGCGCCGGGAATCACGTAGGTCTTCGGCCGGCGCAACCCGCAGGGAGACCAGCCGCAAGTCGCCCACGAATCAGACGTGGTCCGCGACGGCCGTGACACCCTCGTGCCGCGCGCAGTGCGCGCAGCAGTAGAAGGTGTTGTTGGCCTCGATCCCGTGCCCCAGGATCTTGCAGCCACAGTGGGCGCAGATCGGCGCCAGCCGGTGGATGGCGCACTCGAAGCTGTCGAACGTATGCGTCTGACCCGCCGCGACGACCTGGAAAGACAGATAGTAGTCGTTGCCGCAGACTTCACACTGAGCCATGAGGTCCTCCCGGGTGCGGGGCAGCCCCGTGCCGCCCGTCTCGAACAGTGACCCAGCCGGGGCGCACGCGCCAGTGATTGGCCTATGCGCCGGGTTCGCGAACCACGCCGGCTATTTCGCGGAGATCGAGTCCCCGGATGGCTCCCATCGCCACTTCCCAGGCTCCCTCGCAGCAGAGCCCCCGGACCGCGGCATCCTCGTAGGCCTCGAGCGCGGCCTGGACGAGCGCGGCCCGCACTCGCTCGGCGACACGCGCTCGCTCGTGCTCGTCCCACGCGGGCTTCCTCATGGATTCCTGTTCGGCTCAGGCGTGCCTGAGGCATAGCTCAGGCGGCCCCGACGGATCGAGGCCGCCGAGGTGTAGGGGTGCAGCGCGGTCGTGCCCGGCCCGAGGATATGCCAGACCTCGCCCCCACTCCACCGGAGGACATCGGCGATGAGGCCGCGGTGACAACGCCACCACAGCGCCTCCGCGCACATGATCGCGGTGCGGAGCCCACAGGCCATGTTCACCAGTTCGGCCAGGCCGTCGGCGAAGGGCTCCGTCTGCAGGTAGTCGGCGTAGCCCCGAAAGCCGACGTTACGCCAGGCGGTGCTGGGAGAATCGGGTACGGGGCGGCGGCGGCCGCCGAGCTCCGGGAGCCAGCGGTACGCCAGCCCCTGCGCGTCGAGGGCCGCGGCGAGCCGCTCGCGCCCGAATTGCGGCAGCCGGCGCGACCCGGGGTAGCGCCGCACGTCGGCCACCGCCTCGATGTCGTGCTCGGCCAGCAGCGCGAGAAACTCGGCCTCGGTGCGGGTCGAATGCCCGATGGTCCACGCGCGAAGCCCGGCCAGCGGCGCGACGCGCCTTCGGGCGCTCCCGCTCAGAAGGTCGTCGTCTCCTCGTCCGCGATCAGGAAGACGGGCGGTCCGCCACTGGAAATCGAGATCGCGTGGGCCACCGCGCGCCCCGCCGGCTCGCCGGCAGCTGCGGCCTGCAGTGCCTGCAGCGAGGGGAAGTGCAGCTCGGCGATCCGAGAGTACGGCGGCGGGCTGCCGTCCGCCGTGCCCGTGATCCTCGACGCGACGAACTTGGTCATGCCCTTGAAGTTCGCGGGGGTCACCATGGGAGAATGCTCCTCGCGATACAACCGTTCGAACGTCGCCGGGTCACGCGGCGTCGGGTAGAGGACGACCAGCTTCGCTCCTGGCATAACACCTCCCTGGTGGAGATGAGGACGATCTCGCCGATCAGCGGCGCCGGGCCACGAAGCGTCGCAGCGCTCCGAACGCCTCCGCCAGATCGACGAGCTGGTGGTTCGCATTCAGTCCGCTCGGATTGGGCAGCACCCAGAGCGCCGCGGCGCCCAGCGACTCGCGCTGGCGGCCCACCGCCGCGCCGGCCCGCCCGAACGCGGAGCGGTAGGCGCCGATGCCCAGGACGGACACGCACGCCGGCCGGTAGCGGCGCACCTTGCGCTCCAGCCGCGCGCGACCGGCGCGCAGCTCGTCCGGGCTCAGTTCGGCGGCGCTCGCCGTGGCGCGGGCGACGAGATTGGTGATGCCGAGAGCGCGCTCGAGCAGGCGGCGCTCCTCCCACGGCTGGAGCACGCGATCGGTGAAGCCGCTCGCATGCAGCGCCGGCCAGAAGCGGTTCCCCGGTCGGGCGAAGTGGTGGCCCGTCGCTGCGGAGTACAGCCCCGGGTTGATCCCGCAGAAGAGCACGGCGAGCCCCGGGGCAATCGAGATCCGGCACCGTTCGGCCGGCCGCGGCCGCGACCTCCGCGCGGGCGGGCCGGCTGCCCTGGCCGGAGCCGGACCGCACTAGAACCGCTCGGGAAACAGCGCGCTGCTCCCGTCCATGTCACCGGTATCGGCGTAGCACAGCGGCCTCGCGCCCGGATCGAGGATCCGGCCGCCGAGCACGCGGCCCAGCATCAGCTCATGATCTCCACTCGGCATGCGTCCGGCGGGCGCACACTCGAGCCAGGCGAGCGCGTCCTCCAGCATCGGCGCGCCGGTGCGGCCCGGACGCCAGCGGATTCCCGCCAGCTTGTCCTCCTCCCGGCCGGAGCGGGTGCCGAACCGCCGCGCCAGCTCGAGCTGACCCTGCTTCAGCACGCTGACCGCGAAGCCCTCGCCCTCGGACAGGAGGCGATAGGATGCGTTCTGCGGGTTGACGCTCAGCGCCACCAGCAAGGGATCGAACGATACCTGCATGAGCCAGGCGGCGGTGAAGCCGTCGCGCTCCCCGCCGTGGGCGACGCCGACGACGTGCACCCCGACGGTCAGGCGGCCGAACAGCGCCGCGATCGGGCCGCCGCTATCCGTGCGCTCCGGTGCCCCGCGCCCGGGGCGGCTCACAGGCTGGAACAGCTCGATCGGATTGCCGGCCGGATCCTCCAGCAGGATCTGGCTCCCGCCGATGCCGGTGACGATGTCGTTCCGGAAGCGGGCGCCTGCCTTCCGCAGCGTCTCCACCTCGGCGGCGAGATCGCCCACCTCGAGTTGGATCCGATTCCATCCACCGGGCTCGGGTCTCCGGCCGTCGGGCATCGGCTGGGCGCCGCCACCCTGCCCGACCGGCGCGCTGAGGAGGAGTCGCAACGCTCCGCGCGAGAGCATCGCGAACGGCGGTGCCGGATGCATGTCGAGATGGAAGCCGAGGTGGCGAGTGTAGAACTCGATCGCAGAGTCCACGTCGTCCACGATGTAGCGGACGCTCGAGCCAGCCATGGTCATGTGCCCGGCACCCCCATGTCGGTCCAGATCCTCCAGCCGCCGTCCACCTGTCGTTTCCAGAGCGTCACGTACCGGCCGCCGATGCGCTGTTCGGCCTTGCCCTTCGGTTGGAACGCGTACGACCACGCGCCGGTCTCGTAGGCGACATCGTCCACCAGCCAGACTTCGGCGGTCTCGATGCCCACCCGCACCGCACCGACCTCGGCGATGAAGCGTGCGACATCGCTCGCGATCGCCGGGCGGCCCCGAATCACCTTGCCGCCCTCGTTCAGCCGCGCGCCGTTCGCATCGTAGACTCTGGCCAGCGCCTCAGCGTCGGATGCCAGGAACGCGGCCTTGTACGCGGCATTGCCGGCTTCGATGGCCTTCCGCGCCGCGGCGAGCTCGGCCGGTGGAGCGGTCTGCCCGGCCAGAGGGGGGGCGCACGCGAGGAGCAGCAGGAGCGTCCCGTACATGAGTTTCATCGTTCGGCTCTCCCTGGGCGTCCCGGACGGGGCGATTCGTGTCTGATGCCGGCGCATCCGGGCCGGCCCGTGGACCTCCAGCGGGGACGCCCAAAGCGCTATCGGGTCCACACGGCCTCGAAGGAATTCCGGCCCCGGGCATCAGGTGGCGCCCTCACCCATTTTGACCTCGGCGCCGTCAGGGAGGCCATGGAGCCGGCGCGCCAGTTGGGCGAGGGATCGGCGCTGCTCCAGCGCGTCGACCGCCCGCAGCTCGCGGGCCGAGCCATCCGCCTGGAGCACGAACGGCGGGAACGCGGCCAGCAACTGCCCTGGCTGGAGCTCGCCCCCGGCCTGGCGAAAGGTCAACAGCGGCTGATAGTCGAGCACCCGCTCGGGATCGGCCACCAGGTCGGTGAAGAACGCCTCGAGCGACTCGGCGGCGTCGCTGATCTCGCCCAGCTCGCCATGCAGGCGAACGACGGCGCGCTCGCGCAGGAGAAATTGGTCGCCGAACGCATCCTCCGCGAACGGTACGTCCGAGGGCCTCACCTCGGCGAACAAATGATGGAGCGCGTCGGCCCCGTCCCACGCGTGACGAAGGGAGTGCCACGCCGGGGCATGGCAGGCACCGCGCACGTGGAGACCGCCCAGGTACGCGACACAGCCGTTTCGGACACGGAGCGCTCCCGCGAGTCCGGCGGGGAGCTGCGCCAGCACTTCCGGGTCATCGAGTGCCGGTCCGCTGTACAGCAGGTGGGGCAGATTGAGGTGCATTCCGTGGGCTTTCGGGACGGGGCAGATCGTCAGCGCCCCGGGTGCGATTTGATGCTCGGTTGATGGTCCGTCGCCAGGTTCAAGTGCTCGTGCATTGCAACGGGCAGCGGCACCGTTACCCGACACACGCAACGCGGTCCGTCCCCACTTCCAGCCCAGCTCCTCTCCTTCGCACGGATGCCCACGTGCCCGACGGCGATGCGCCGGCCGACCGCACCTTTCGCATCCGGCTCGCCAACCGGCTCACGGAGTTGCGCCTCGCGATCGACCTCGGCGAGATCCGAACTCGAGCGGCGTTCATGGCGGCGCTCGAGCGCGACGGCACCTTCATGGCGGATGATCCGCGCGTCCTGAAGGCATGCAGCGACGCCCGCCTCGCGGCATGGCTCACCGGGCCTGACGTCCCGTAAACGAAATGGACCTCTGGCAAAAGCACCAGCCTGGCCGTGCCCCGCTTCTCCGCCGTTAGATTGCAGCCATGAGTTCCCCACCCGAGGCCTGGCTTCGCGGTCCGCTGCCCGACATCCCACTCGCGCTCATGCCCGCCGCGCACGCCCTGGTCCAGGCACGCGAGGACATCACCGCCGCTACCGCGGTCGCGGACGAGCCCGAGCTCTGGGTCCGCCCGGGCGGCGCCGCGTCGGCGGGATTCCACCTTCGGCACCTGGCCGGGAGCCTGGACCGGCTGCTCACGTACGCGCGCGGCGAGCGGCTCACCCCGGAGCAGCTCGCCGCGCTCCGCCGGGAGGGCGCGCCGGGGGCGGAGACGATCAGCGAGCTCACCGCGGAGGCAACCGCCGCGATCGAGCGCGCGCTCGACCAGCTCCGCCGGACACCGGCCGCGGCGCTGGGTGAGAGCCGCCCCGTGGGCCGGGCAGCGCTTCCGGCTACGGTCATCGGCCTCCTGGCGCACGCCTCCGAGCACACATCGCGGCACACGGGACAGCTCATCACCACTTTGAAAGTCGTCCGTGGCCTCCGCGCCACCCCGGCACCCTGAGCGCGGAGGCACGATGCCCGGCGAAGCCCTGGCCATCTACCTGAACGATCACCTCGCCGGTTCCGTGGCCGCGCTCGAGCTGATCGAGAGTCTGCTGGCCCACGAGGGCGGCCGGCCACTCGAGCAGACCCTGATCGGGCTCCGGCAGGAGATCACCCAGGACCAGGAGACCCTCCGCGGGATCCTGAGCCGGCTCGATGCCGACGAGAGCGCGCTCAAGCGGGCGGCGGCATGGCTCGGCGAGAAGGCGGGCCGGGCCAAGCTCTCCCTCGCCGCGCGAGAACACCCGGCGCTGGCGCGACTCGAAGGGCTGGAGTCGCTCGCGCTGGGCATCCAGGGAAAGGCCGGGCTCTGGCGCGCGCTGGCGGAGGTGGCCACGCAGGATTCGCGGCTCGGCGGGCACCAGTTCGGCACGCTCGAAATCCGCGCCGTGGCGCAGCACGCCATCGTGGAGCGCGAGCGCATCGCCGCGGCGCGCGAGGCGCTGGTGCAGCGGAGCGGCCCCGGCGAGGCGTCCCCGGGATGAGCGCTGCTTCGATCCCCGGTCCGCTCGCCACGGCGCTGCTCGCCGGACTCCTGAGCCTTCCGACCACCGCCGCCACCGCGCAGACCGCCGCGGACTCGGCGGCCAGCGCGGCCACCGGTGTGTACCCAGCGCCGCCCGTCGCTCCGGACACCGGCCGGTCCGGCGGCCAGACCGCACGCGCCGACTCGGCGGCTCCCGGCGCGCCGCTCGTCGTGAACGTCGCGCCGCCCGATACGATCCTGATGTCCGCGTGCGCCGGCGCGCCGCCGGGCTCCATGGCCGAGGGCATCCTCGCCGTCGTTTTCCGGAGTGGGAGCACGGATCGGGAGCAAGTCGCGGCGGCGAAGACGGTCGGCGGCGTGCTGGCCGGCCCGGCCGCCGGCACCGGCGAGGAGTATGTCAGGCTGACCGCTGATGCTCCCCCGGTCACGGTCGCCGCGGACCGACTGATCCGCCAGGACGCGGTGACGCGGGTCTCGCCGGCTCCCTGCCCGCCACCCGCGCTCCCAGCCGCGGCGCCGTCGACACCTGCCCCGGGCCCCGCTCCGGCACCCGCCGTGCCTCCGGCCGGCCGTGACACCGCCTCGCCCGGCGGATCGGCCGCGCCCGATTCCGTGAGCGCGACCGCGCCCGGTCCCTCCGCCGCGGCGCCGCCCTGAGCGGCGCCGGGCGCGCTACGAGGGCGGGCGCTCGAACTCTTCGGGAATCTCCACGACGTCACGGGAGGAGCGCCGCCGGTCGAGCGCCTGCTGCACCTTGGCGAGCAGCTCGTCGTGGGTGAACGGCTTGGCGAGAAACCGCACGTCGGGGTTCCGAGCCCGTGCTGGATGAGGACCTCCGCCGGGTGGGCGGACATGTAAAGCAGGCGGAGCGAAGGCCAGTGCGCGAGGATCTCCTGACCAAGCTCGACGCCGTCCACCACGGGCATCACCACGTCGAGGATCACCAGATTCACATAGCGATACGCCATGTCGAGCACCGACAACGCCTCCTCGGCGCTCGCCGCCTCGAAGACGCGGTAGCCCTCGCCGCTGAGAATGCGGTAGGCGATGCGGCGCGTGACGCGCTCGTCGTCCACGACGAGGATAGTGGTACCGGGGCCGGGAAACGGGGGAGCCACGTCTGACGCCTCGCGGGTAATTGTGCGGGGAATGCGGAGTATGATCGGAAAGGTAGGCCCGCGAGGACTCGCGGTCGCGTGAGGCGGGTCACAATACCCGGGGTGGGATTCGAACCCACACGGGACGAGGTCCCTGGAGATTTTAAGTCTTCAGCGTCTACCAGTTTCGCCACCCGGGCGGGACGGCTCCCGGAATCTAGCGCGTGGCCGCCGGGATCGCCTCCCGCCGCACGCCGCCGGCGGCACGCGTGCTCCACGCTTCGGGCGAGCGGCCGAAGCGATCGCCGAAGTCGCGGCTCAGCTCGGCCAGGATCCGCGTCTCACGGTCGGCGGGCGCGAGCACGACGACCGCACCGCCCCACCCGGCACCCGTGAGCCGCGCGCCGTAGGCGCCGTGCGCCGTCGCCCGCTCGACCAGGAAGTCCGCCTCGGGCACGGTCGAGCGGTAATCCTCCCGGAGCGACGCGTGCCCTTCCAGCAGCAGCCGCCCGACCGTGGCCAGGTCGCCCGCGGCGAGCGCCAGCGCGGCGGCCCGGGTACGTGCCGTCTCGGTTACCACGTGCCGCACGCGCGGCACGAGCGGCGGCGGCAGCCGCCGCGCGACCTCGGGGAGGTCGGCCGGCGCGAGCTGCGCCAGGAACCGGAGCGCGGGGCGCCAGGCGCGGCAGAGGGCCAGCGCCTCCTCGCACTCACGGCGGCGCTCGTTGAGCGCGCCACCGGTGAGCCGGTGAGAGATCCCGGTCTCCACGATCCAGAGCCGGTGCTCGAGCGGCACCCGTTCGAGGCTCCCAATCCCGGTCTCGAACAGGAGCGCCGTCCCCCGCTCGGCGTGGGCAGCGACCGTCTGGTCCATCCGGCCGCAGCGCACGCCCACCTGGTCGTATTCCGCGTGAAAGGCCACCTCGACCAGATCGGCCGCGCTCAGTGAGCGGCCGGCGAGGAGGCTCAGCGCGCGCGCCGCGGCGACCGTGAGCGCGGCGGAGGACGAGAGTCCCGCACCCGCCGGCACCGTGCCGGCCACGGCCACGTGCGCGCCGCCGAGCGCCACGCCGCGGCGCCCTAACTCCCGCACGACGCCGACGAGGTAGTCGGTCCAGTCGCGCCGGAGCGGTCCCGCCACATCGAGCTGGTGCACCGCGGCGTCGAGCGAGGTCACGACCCGCCACTCTTCCGCCGGCGCCGCGGCCACCGCCGTCCGGCGCTCGAGCGCGACGGGGAGGACGGGACCGCCGTTGTAATCGGTGTGTTCTCCGATGAGATTCACGCGCCCCGGCGCGGAGGCCACGACCGTCGGCCGGGTGGCAAAGCTCGAAGCAAACTGCGAAGTTGCGAGTCTCGCGGACGACATCATGGGCACGGCCGACGGCTTCTTTCCGGAGGGACAGTGGGGCTTTGCGTGCGCCGACTGGCGATTCTCGCCTGCCTGCTCGCACCACGGGGACTCCGCGCGCAGCTCGCGCCGGTCGGCGTGCCGGCCGGGGTGCTGCGCGTGGACCTCGACGGCGCGCTGGAAACCTGGGACCACCGCTGGCTCGATGGCTCGCGCCAGCCGCTCGGAGCCGACCTCTCCAGCCCCGCCGCCGGCAGCGACCTCTTCCCGTCCCTGGCCGATGCGGACGCGCGGATCGGCCGGATCACCGGCGTGCCGGACCTCCGGCTCAATCTAGGCGCACTCACCACCGACGCGGAGGCCGACGTCGGCCGCGGGACCCTGGGACTGGCGCTGGGGCTCACCCGGTCGATTACGGTGTTCGGCCGGATCCCGCTCGTCCGGGCGCGGGTCCAGAGCGCCATCCAGCTCGATCCCGCCGCTGCCAATGCGGGCGCGAATCCCGGGGCCGAGCAGGAGGCAGGCTTCTTCCAGGAGCTCGACGCCTCGCTCGCTTCGCTGGGCGGCCGCCTTGCCGCCGGCGAATTCGACGCCAATCCGGCGCTCAAGGCGCAGGCCCAGGCCACCCTGGACGCGGGGACCACTCTCCGCGCGGACCTGTTCGGGCTGCTCGCCGACCCGGCGACCGCGTCGCCGTTCGTTCCCACCACGACGAGTCCGGCGGGCGCGGCGATCGCCGCCCGGGTGAGCGGCCTGCAGGCGACGCTCGCGAACGACTTCGGCGTCGCCGGCTTCACCAGCGGCGTCGCGCTCCCGGACAGCCCGCTCTCCCGCGACGAGCTCGTCGGGTTCATCAGCGACCCCTCGGGGCCGATCGCGGAACGGACCGGGCGAGTCGAAGGTGACCTTCCGGGGCGATGCGGAGACCGGGCTGGCCCTCACGCTGGCCGACCACTGGGATCGCGGCACGCACCGGGGCGGCTTCCGCGCGGCGATCGAGGGGCTGGTCCGCTTCCCCACCGGCCAGGTTGCGCGGGCCGACCGGCTCCTCGCGCTCGGCACAGGCGAGGGCCAGACGGATATCGAGCTCCGTCTCACCACCGATCTGGGCAGCGGGCTCATGGGGCGCCCGGGCCGAAGGGATCTACAGCCGCCAGCTCGCGGCGGACTTCCTCGTGCGGGTGGCGCCGCCGACGCAGCCGCTCGCGGCAATCGATCGGCTGAGCGCGGTGCGCCGGGATCCAGGGGACATCGTGAGCCTCGCGGTGCGGCCGTTCTTCCGCCTCGCGCCGACCCTGGCCATCCAGGGCACGGCGCGATGCACTGGTCGCGCGGCGCGGACGAGGTGGCCTATGCCACGGCCCTGCGATTCGGTCCCGGGCATCCCCGCGTCGGTGGTGGCGCAGGACAGCAAGGCAAGCGCGACCGTGCTCGGCATCGGCCTCACCTACAGCAGCCCGGGACGGCTGCGGCCGGGCGGAACGGGGCTGCCGGTGGACGCGAGCTGGACGTACGAGCGGGTGGTCGGGGCCACTGGCGGGATCGTGCCGGATCGGCAGGCAGTGCGCGCGCAGCTCCGGTTGTACTTCGGCATCTTCCAGCGCGGCACCGAGAGCGGGCCCCGCAATTGACCACCGCGCCGGCCGTTTAATCATTTGGACCGGTTGCTGGGGGCGGGGCTCGCTGCCGGTGGCTGAAACGGCCAGAGTCAACCGGAGTGGCACCCGAGCCAGGGATTTGGGCTGAAAATGCCTATAGGCAAGTGGGCGCATCCTGCCCATTTTGGTCTGGATACCAACATCCTATAGCCACGCACCGTCCTGGCGCGCCCGAACCGGCGGGCCTTCGGCGGGTGCATCGGCCGATGCAGCAGGAGACGTGGTGGGTACATTCCCGGTGACCGCACGGACGGACGTCCACATCGCTCCGCCGGTGCCCATGGAGCGGTTCGAGCGAACCGTCAACCTCCTCCTCTCGCCGCTGGACAGCGAGCGGAGCGTCTGGCGGCAGGAGGTCACGCGCGCGCTCCGGACCTTCATGGACGCCGACCGGGCGGTCATGATGCTCTGGCAGGGAGGCACGCCGGCCTACTACACCGACGCGTTCCCCGCGACGGTGATCCAGGAATATCTCGAATATTTCGCACCGCTCGATCTCGGCATGGCGCGCCGGGACGCGCTGAGGCTCTCCGTGTGGAGCCGGAGCATGTCTGGGACCGGAGCACGCTGCTCCGGAGCGCGTACTTCCACGAATTCG
>CAWHQC010000013.1:0-20945 GCA_963831425.1 uncultured Gemmatimonadales bacterium
TCATGTTTATGTACGTCTCCTTGGCTCAGTTCGTTGTGCTGTCGGCCGTCGCGTTCAACACGGCCTCGACGGGGTGGCCTCCGCTCTCGTCAGTGGTCCCCACCTTCCACTTGCCAGCGATCTGTGCCAGCGAAACAGTGGCTGCCAGGCGCAGGCGCGGCCTGAGCTGCCGGCCCCGGCCTCTGCACTCGCTGGTGCGCGGCATGTTCATCGGCGGCGCAGCTTGCTGGCTTGTCGCCCGCCCGCGGGGGGCCGTGGCACAGGTCTAGGGGAAGCAGCGCATAGGCACCTCCCGAGGTGAGCCGTGGCAGGACAAACAACGCGGAGCGCTCGGCGGCTCGGCGGTCGTGGGTCCTCCGTGGCATGAGAGGGCGTCGCGGAGGAGGCGAGGACCCGTGGCTTTGCGGCCCCGGCTTTCGCCGGGTGTGCCTTTGTCGCGGAATTGGTACTCTGAATTACAGAGCCGGGCAAGGCTGTCAAGCGACCAGCGGCGCGGCTCGATGCGGGTTTCCTCGGTACCGAAGCCGCCACCGGACGTCGATCCTGCGGCGAGCGCGCAGCAACTACCCCGACAGGCCGCTACAGGGAACGCGACTGATGCCCCATGATCGGCGGGTCGTGGCGCTGGCGGCGTGCCTTGCTCTTGGCGTCAGGTCCGTCTTCGCCAGGCTCGTCGTCTGACGTTACCGGCCGGCCTCGCCATCCCCGATGCCAGCGGCCCTCGGTCCGGGGCCCGAGTGCTCTTCATCGGCGACCGCCTCAGCCGAGGTGAACAACGTGCCGGGCAGGCCAGCATTGGCTTCGGCCGAGGCTCGGATGGGACATCCAGGCGAGCTGCTGCGGCGCCGGCCTGAGGACCGCGCAGCGCCGGCTCCGCGCAGCTCGGATCCAGCGGCGCTGCGGATGCTCATGGTCCTGCAGCGGGTCCCTCGTGCGTGCCTGAGAGCCGAGGCCAACCTGGACAGTCGGTGGCGAGCTTCAGACCGGCTGGTGCGCCGGCGGGGCCGGTCCGCCCTGTACATAGTGTCGGCCCGGCTCGGGCCCGGTCTCATGAGTCGATCGGTGCGCCCGGGTCCTCGCGCTGGCCGCGAGACGTCGGCGGCTGGTTCCTCCCGGGCAGCGAGGCCTGGCGGGCGGCGTGGCGCCACCACCCGTCGCTGGCGCTCTATGGCGGCGACGGGTCCGCCCGCCGCTGCCGGCAGGCTACGCGGCCGCGCTAGCGATCTCGCCAGGCTGTTCCAGCGCTCCGCGCTCGGCCTTCCCGCGCCCGCCACGGTAGATCCCCACGACGGCCGAGCGTCTCCAGCGGGCGGTGCAGGAACGCCTGCGCGGTCCAGCGACTACGGTCGGTGGACGTCCCTTAGCCGTCCAGCACAGAGCGGAGCATGACCGCCGGAGTCGCGACTTCGCGGCGGTTCGTCGCCTGACGCAGCGGTTTCTCATTCCCGCCGGCCCGGCCTCACGTAAGGGCTGCGCAGGCGAGGGATTCCACGCCAGCAAATTCCTTTCCTGCGACGAACAGCACTTCGCCGGTCGTGAGGTCCATGACGACGCGACCAATGAGGCCTCCGCCCAGCCGGCCGGAACTCTCGACGATCAGGTCCCCACCATCCATATAGTCGTGGTCTGGTCCACGTCGTGGAACACGTAGGTCTTGCCCGCCGAGTTCGTGAAGGTGGTCGCGCTATGGAAAACGTCCAGCTCCCACGTTCCGACTGCCGGTCTGGTCGAACACGCGGACCTGGATCCAACCCTGGACGTGCGCGTCGAGCACCACGCCGCCGCCGCAATCCACGGGCGCAAGGTCCTGATCGATCGGGAACACGAGCTTGTTGCCGTGCCCGTCCGCAGGCACCCGCGCGAAGTCGGGCGGGTCGTTGGGCGAGGAGACCGATGTCGGGCCCGCGCACCCGGCCACGAGCCACAGCATTCCGGCGAGCGTCACAAGGACGGATTGGCCGCGCATAACCCCTCCTGGCTGCAGATGAACGTGCTGCCGGACACGGGAGGTCCGGTGCGAAGCGGCGCCATGTCCTGCCGCGTCGGGCCGCACTACCGGGCCCCTTGATGCCATGGCAGGCGGCAGCGTGATGGTGAGCGGCCACAGGATAAGCCGCGGGCACGCGGTATGTATGGGACAGATGTGCCCACGACCGGCGAGAGATCGCGACGTTCGGCGGCGGACGCGTTTGCGCCCGATCGAACCTTTCCCTATGTTCACCCGCGCGGGTCATCCTGTAGAACTCCCTAAGATTTGAAGCCAGGCCCGCGCCGTCCTGACGGCGAGCTGCGCGAGGAGCGTGACATGGCGGCCACCCGATCGGTGGAGTTCACCGGGATCCGCTTCCCGAACCCCTTCCTCCTCTCCTCCGCCCCGCCCACCGAATCCGCCAGCAACATCGTGCGGGCGTTCGAGGCCGGCTGGGGAGGCGTGGTGACCAAGACGATCGGGCTCCACCCGGTGGCCAACGTCGTCGGGGCGAAGGCCAAGTTCATGCGGACCTCCCCCCGGATGGGTCGGTCTCCATGACCAAACGCCCCGGTGCGGCGCTGCACTCGTCGTGGAACTGGGAGCTGATCTCCGACAAGGCGCTGGACTGGTGGCTCCCTCGTCTCCGGCGGATCAAGGAGACGTTCCCGGATCGGGTCCTGATCGCCAGCATCATGGCGGGGTCCGGCAGCGACAAGGAGCTGCGGAACTGGCAGCGGCTCGCGCGCGACTGCCAGGACGCCGCCGTGGACGGGCTGGAGCTCAACTTCTCGTGTCCGCACATGGACCGGCGCGACATGGGCTCCAACATCGGGAAGGACGAGGGGCTGTGCTCGGTGGTCACCGAGGCGGTGAAGGAAGTCGCGCGCGTCCCGGTCTGGTGCAAGCTCACGCCGGCGACGGCGGACATCGTCGTCGAGGCGGGGGCCTGCTTCCGCGGCGGCGCCGACGCGATCGTGTCGTCCAACACCTACCCATCGCTGCCGGTAATCGACCCGGAGACCCTCGAGTTCGAGATCCACGTGGACGGGCTGGTCTCGAGCGGCGGGCTGGGCGGGCCGGCCATCCTGCCGCTCTCGCTCGCCACGATGGCGCAGATGACGCGGGCGTTCCCCGACCGGAGCTTCTCCGGCATCGGCGGCATCACGGATTTCTCCCAGGCGCTGTCGTACATCCTGCTGGGGTGCGGGACGGTGCAGGTGTGCACCGCCGCGATGCTCGACCAGGCGGTGGGGCCGAACGTCATCCAGCGGCTGCTCGCGGGGCTCGACGCATTCCTCGAGCGGCACTCGGCGGACGGGTGGACCAGCGTCGAGGACTTCCGCGGGATCCGGCGGGACCGGGTCGTGGGGCAGTCGGAGATCCGGCGCCCGGATGCGGCGGACTATCGGGCGGGCTACGAAACGGCCGACGGGTATGCGCCTCAAGGCGCCGAGTAGTCCCGCGCCGGTAGCCGCGCCAGCAGCCGCGAAGATCTCAGCCGGAGCGCGCTCTGGAACCCCGATCTCGCCCCCACGCCGCCGGAGCGGCGTACCTGGTCGACCTACAACTTCGCCGCGCTCTGGATCGGCATGAGCGTGGTCATCACCACCTATACCCTGGCGTCCGGCCTCATGTCCGAGGGCATGAGCTGGTGGCAGGCGATGGTCACCATCCTGCTCGGCAACACCGTCGTGCTGGTGCCGATGATGCTGAACGCGCATGCCGGCACCAAGTACGGCATCTCCTTTCCGGTGCTGTGCCGGGCGAGCTTCGGCGTGCGGGGCGCCAACCTGCCGGCGCTGCTGCGCGCGATCGTGGCCTGCGGGTGGTTCGGGATCCAGACCTGGATCGGCGGGCTGGCGCTCGACGCACTGTGCCTGGCGGGATGGCCGGGCTGGGGCGCGGTGCCCGGCCACACCGCCATCGCCTTCGCGGTGTTCTGGCTGATCCAGGTGGCCGTGATCCTCAAAGGCACCGAGGGGATCAAGCTGCTGGAGAGCTGGTCCGCGCCGCTCCTCCTGGCGGGCGGCGGCGTGCTCCTGCTCTGGGCCGTCCGCGCCGGCGGGGGCCTGGGCCATCTGCTCGCCGAATCGGAGCGGCTGCGGGGGCGCGGCGGGCCGTCTCCTTTTGGGCCCTGTTCCCCTCGGCGCTCACCGCCAGCGTCGGCTACTGGGCCACGCTCAGCCTCAACATCCCCGACTTCACGCGCTACGCCCGGAGCCAGCGTTCCCAGATGCTGGGGCAGGCCCTGGGACTGCCGACCACGATGACCGCGTTCGCCTTCATCGGGGTGGCGGTGACGAGCGCCACCATCGTGGTGTTCGGCGAGCCGGTGTGGGACCCTGTCGCGCTGATCGCGCGCATCGGGAGCCCGTCCGGGATCGTGTTCGGCGCGCTGGTGGTGCTCGCGGCGCAGCTCACGACCAACATGGCGGCCAACGTCGTGTCGCCCTCCAACGACTTCTCCAACCTGAGTCCCAAGCGGATCAGCTACGTCACGGGCGGGATCATCACGGCGGTCCTCGGGATCCTGATGTTTCCGTGGAAGCTCTACTCCGACGCGGCCGCCTTCATCTTCACGTGGCTGCTCGGGTACTCGAGCCTGATGGGCGCGCTGGGCGGCATCCTGATCGCCGACTACTGGGTGCTCCGCCGCCAGCGGCTCGAGATCGATGATCTCTATCGGGAGCAGGGCGCCTACACCTACCGGCGCGGGGTGAATCCGCGGGCGGTCGCCGCCTTCGTCATCGCGATCGTGCCGGTGGTGCCGGGCTTCCTGCGCGCGGCGACGACCCCGGGCGGCACGGTGACGCACCCCGACCTGTTCGATCGCCTGTACGCCTACGCCTGGTTCGTCACGTTCGCGATCAGCTTCGTGGCATATCTGGCGCTGATGCGAGGCCGCGCGCGGGACGCCGATGCCCGCGGCTGACTCCACGGAGACGACCGAGTGGGAGGGTTTCACCTTCCAGCACCGGAATCGGGAGGAATTCGAGCTCATCTCCCGGGAGATCTTCGAGGGAAGGGAATACGCGTTCGACGCCGCGACGAGCGCGCCCACCATTCTGGATTGCGGGAGCCACATCGGCCTTTCGGTCGCCTGGTTCAAGCGGCAGTTCCCGAAGGCGCGGATCACCGCGTTCGAGCCGGATCCGCGGAGCTTCGAGCTGCTGCAGGCCAATCTCGCCGCCAACGGGCTCGAAGGCGTCGAGCTGCTCAACGTCGCCGTCTCGTCCACCCGCGGCACCGCCCGCTTCTTCGGGGAGTTCGGCGTGGCGACGCCGATGGCCTCCGCGCACTCGCTGCGTCAGGAGTGGGGCACCCAGCGATCGGGGCAATGGATCCTGGTGGATACGGTCCCGCTGGCCGACTACATCACGGGGCCGATCGATTATCTGAAGCTCGATATCGAGGGGATGGAAGCGGAAGTGATGAGGTCGATCGAGCCGCAGCTTCACCTCATCCGGGCGCTGGGCGTCGAGTTCCACGGTACCGGGGCCGACGCCAGCGCGGATGAAGCGGCGCTGGTCGAGCTGCTGCGGGAGAACGGATTTCAGGTCTCGATCGGCCGGAAGACCGGAGCCATCTTTCCACCGGAGATCCGGGGGTGGGTCGAGCGGGTTCGGCCGTCGGTCTCGATGATCAAGGCCACCCGGGTCGCGCGGTGAGCGCCCCTCAGCTCGGCGGCGCGACCGGGGTCGGGGTCGTGCGTTGCAGCCCGGTCCCGTCGCCCACCGCGTCCTGACCCCAGCAGTACCCCTTGCCCGACGGCACGACGCCGCAGGTGGGACGCCAGCCGGCCACGACCGCATCCCAGAACAGGCCGCCCTTCACCGCCGTCGGGACGTGGCGGTCGGTCGTGGTGCCATCGCCCAGCGAGCCGTACTCGTTGTCGCCCCAGCAGTACGCCTTCTTCAGCGTGGTCACGCCGCAGCTGTGCCCGGTGCCCGCGCTCACGCCGCCGAACGCGAGGCCGCCCTTGACCCTGACCGGACGAACGCGATTGGTCGCGCTGCCGTCGCCGAGCTGGCCGTCGGCGTTGTAGCCCCAGCACTAGGCCACGTGCGCCGAGGTGACCCCGCAACTGTAGAACGCACCCACGCTCACCTGGGAAAAGAGGAGGCCGCCGGAGACCCGCACCGGGGTGAGCCGTGTCGTCCTGGTTCCGTCGCCCAGCCCGCCGAAGGGGTTATTGCCCCAGCAGAAATACCGGTGGTCGCTGTCCAGGCCGCAGGTGTGCTCCCCGCCGGGCACGATCTGCCGGAGCACGTGGCCACCGGCCACCCGGACAGGGCGGACGGCGCAGGGGACTCCGTTGCAGTCCTGCGGCCCGGTGTTAGTCCCGATGCCCAGCTCCCCGTGGGCATTCTCGCCCCAGCAGAACGCGACGCCGGCGCCGGTCAACCCGCAGGAGTGCCGGAAACCGACCCGGACCTGCGTGAACTTGCGAGCCCCGGCGACCGCGACCGGAGTGTAGTGCGGCGTGGTGAGATCGCCATCGCCCAGTTGGCCATACAGGTTGTCGCCCCAGCAGTATGCCAACCCGGCGGTAGTGAGGCCGCAGGTATGGGTGACGCCCGCGTGCACCTGTACGAACTGAAGACCGCCGACCACCGCCACCGGCGCTTCGCGCGTGGTCGCGGTGCCGTCACCCAGCTCGCCGAAGCTGCTGAGGCCCCAGCAGTACGCCTGTCCCCCGGCGGCGACGCCGCAGCTGTGGACGTTGCCGGCGGAGATCTGGCTGAAGGTGAGCGCGGTGGCGGTGGCACCGGCGGTGGAGAGGTCGGGGGCGGTCGGATCGGCCGGCGAGACTGCGTCGTCGCGGCAGCCGGCAACGGGCGCCCCCAGCAGGAGGAGGAGCGCGGCCAGTCGGCGGGGCGAGCGAAGCGCGGGACGCGTGGGGCGGACTGGCATACGGCTCCTCGGGGAGGGGTGCAGGAAAGCTACGTTGGGGGCTCAAGCGGATTTCAAGTGGTGGGCGCAGCGGAAGTTGACGGCTGGATGACTCGCACGGGCACCGCATGGCCGGCGCGGCACAAGGAACTGGGTGCGCAGAGACCCATAGCGCCTCGGCGTGGCAGCGGCACATATTTTCACTCATGACACGCGCCTACTTCGACGCGGAAACCGCGCTGCTCCAACGGATGACCGCCGAGCAGAAGCTCCGTACCCTCGATGCGATCCGCCGAAGCGCGAGGCTCGCGACGGAGCTCGGCATCCGGCTGCGGCAGTCGGGCCCCGACCGCGACGGGCACGGGACCGCACCCGATGGCCCGGCGCCGCATGACCCAGCCTGATTTCTTTTCGCTCTTCCTCCACCCACTCAACTCGAGTGACGTCCCGTAAATGATCACCGGCGCGGTCGCCAGTACGATTTACGGCGAGCCGCGGCTGACCCAGGATATCGACCTCGTGCTCGATCTCGGCGCCGGCGGCATTCCCCGGCTGACGGCGGCGTTCCCGGCGGACTGGTACTACGTGCCGCCGAACGAAGCTCTGGAGGAAGAGGTGGGACGGCCATCGGGCGGCCACTTCAATCTGTTGCACCTGGAGACCGGGCTCCGGGCCGATTGCTACCTCGCCGGCGATGACGAGTTCAGCCGTTGGGGGCTCGAGCACCGCCGGGTCGATGCGGTCGGCGCGGAGCCGATCTCGATCGCACCTCCCGAGTACGTCATCGTCCGGAAGCTCGAGTACCGGCGATAGGGCGCCGGCGAGCATCATCTGGACGACGTCGCCAGGATGCTCCGGATCAGTCGCGCGCTCATCGACCAAGCGACGCTCGATCGGTGGATCGCTCGCGCGGGCGCGGCCGGAGAATGGAGGGAGGTGCTCGACAGGCTGTCTCGTATGGGATAGCCGCGATCGGCGCGGCCGCCGCGGTCCAGGTCTGCAGCGCGGCCCTCAGTCCGTCAGATAGTACTCGACGGTGGTCACCGCCCGAACGGTCTTGAGCGGCTGGGACTCTTCCGGAATACCGACCACCTGGTCGCGCGGCAGGATCACGAACACCCCCTGGTTGGCCTGCCGGATGCCGCCGAGACGGCTGCGCGAGTCGTTGGCGAACTGCACGGCCGCCTGCCGGGCGTTGGCGGTGGCGGCGGCGATCATGGCGGGCTTCAGGTCGTTGAGCCGGGTGAAGAGGAAGGTGGCGCCCGACGGTCCGTACCCGGTCTGGGTCGACGACAGCACCACGCCGCTGCGCACCAGCTCGCCGACCTTCGCGCTCGCGGCGCGCACCCGGTCCACGTCCCTGGAGCGCACCATGACCGTCTGACTCACCACGAAGCGCGCCGCCGAGGGCCGCTCACCGCCGAACTGGTTGGCGAAGGCGTCCGCCACGTCCACGCCCTGGAGGTACGCCTGCGCCGTGTCCAGGCCCTGTCGCTGGAGGAACTCGTAGACTGCCGCCGTATTGCGGGCCATGCGGGCCTGGGCGGCGGCGAGGTCGTTGTCCGCGGCCGATAGCCGGAGCGGCCACAAGGCGACATCGGCAGTGGCCTCGCGCTCGGCCACCCCCTTCACCGTGACGAAGCGATCGCCGGCCCGGCCCACGATGAAGCCATGGCCGATGAACCACCCCCCGACGGCGATGCCCGCCGCCAGGACGAGCCAGGGGAGGAGGGCGGCGAGCAGTTGCGGGGCGTGACTGCGGTCCTGGTTCGGCATGATCAGGGCTCTGCTCCGGTCGGGGAGGTGGTCAACAACTTACCGATGCCGTTCGTAGCGCAAGAGGGCGGGCGCACTTGAGGACCATGAGCGCATCGGCGACGTTTCCCGGGCCTCACCAGTCCCCGGAGCGACCCGCCATGTCCCCACGCGGCGCAGGCGACCTGCTGTCTGTCGCAACCTTACTGCCCGGCTGCAGGCGCCACGCCCGTCCGGGCTTCGGAGGCGGCCGATGCCGCCCGAGCCCGCGCCGGCCGGGGTCGCCGCCTCGACCGACACGGCGGTCTTCGCCGGCGGCTGCTTCTGGGGCGTCGAGGCGGTGTTCGAGCACCTGAAGGGGGTCTCGACTGCGGTCTCGGGCTACGCCGGCGGGAAGGTGCCGGTCCCCATCGTACGAGCAGGTGAGCACGGGCACCACCGGCCACGCCGAGTCCGTCCTGGTGGTGTACGATCCCTCGCGGATCAGTACGACCAGTTGCTCCAGGTCTACTTCACCGTCGCCCATGACCCGACCCAGCTCAATCGGCAGGGGCCGGACGTGGGGACCCAGTATCGCTCGGCCATGTTCTACCGGAACGACCGCGCAGCAGCGACGCGGCCAGCGCTACATCGCGCAAGCTCGACGGCGGCGAAGGTGTATCGGCGACTCGATCGTCACCGAGGTAGCGCCCGCTGAGACGTGTTCAACCCGGCGGAGGAGTACCACCAGGATTACCTGGTGCACCACCCGTACCAGCCGTACATCGTGATCAACGATCACGCCCAAGCTGAAGGAGCTCAGGCGGCGGTTCCCCGCCCTGTACCGCGAGCCGGCCTGAGAAGCCTCGTCCGCAAGCTTCCCGTGCTCTGCTCCGCCGCGCTGCTACTCTCGGCGGGCTGTCGCGGCCGTGCCGACCGCATGGAGCACGACCTCGAGATAAGCTCAACGACCGTCAGCCCGCTCGCGCTGCTCTCTCCCCAGGCCGGCGACACGCTGGTGGAGGGCGAGACCTATGTGATCCGCTGGTCGGCCCCCGCCGGCATGCGCATCAATCTCGGCGCGCCATGGGGGGGAAGGACAAGGGCATGCTGCTGGTGGGTGCGCCCCCCAACCCGACTCCCTGGTGTGGAAGATACCGGTCGGCTTCGTCACCGGGTTCGGCGTGGCGTCGTCCGACCAGGTTCGCCTCCGGTTGGAGGACGCTGACTCGGCCGGACACTACGTCGAGGCGGGCCCGTTCACGGTCCGCGGTCGTTGGAGACTGCCCGATACCTCCGCGAGCAGGTGCTTCGCAAGCGGCCCTATCTCCGCCTGGACTGGATAGAGTCGGTCCGGCGTTCTCCAGCGCGTCGTGAGGTTCAGCCGGAAGGCCGCATCCGCCACTGGGGATATATTCCCGCCCTCGGACGGTGGATACGCGTCGTGACGCTGGAGGATGGCGAGACCGTTCGCGCGCGTTCCGGAGCGGAACCTCCGAGCCCGGCCAATGAAGCTCCTATACTACGCCGACACCGACTCGCTGTACATCGACCTCGCCGATCGGCCAGTGCGACTCGCGGGAGGTGATGCCGGGAGTGGTGCTCGATTTCGACGCCGCCGGGGGACTGGTCGGCATCGACATCGACCGGGCGAGTCGGCTGCTCGATCTTCCCGACCTGGACAGCGGGACCATCCCCGTCGAGCGGGTCGGGTAGGCGAACCAGGGAGAGGCTGGAGAGCCCTTGGCGGCGCTGCCGTCTGGCGCCTCGACGTGGCAGCGGGCCATATTCTCCATTGATGAAACGCGCCTACTTCGACGCCGAAACGGCGCTGCTCCGACAGATGACCGCCGAGCAGAAGCTCCGTGCTCTCGATGCGATCCGCCGCAGCGCGGAGCTCGCGACGAGGTGGGCATCCGGCTGCGGCAATGGGTTGGCGCCCGCGGCGGGCACGGGGGCGCACCCGTGGCCCGGCGCCGCATGAGCCAGCCTGATTTCTTTTCGCCCTATCTCCACCCACTCAACTCGACTGACGTACCGTACATGATCACCGGCGCGGTCGCCAGCACGATTTACGGCGAGCCGCGCCTGACCCAGGATATCGACCGCGTGCTGGATCTCGGCCGCGGCGGCATCCGCAGTTGACGGCAGCGTTCCCGGCGGATCGGGTGACTCGTGCCGCCGGACGAAGGCTGGAGGTCTTGCGCTGGAGACGGGGCTCCGGGCCGATTGCTACCTTCGCCGGGCAGGACGAGTTCAGCCGTTGGGGTCTCGAGCACCGCCGAGTCGATGCGGTTGCTGCCGAGCCTATCTCGATCGCGCCTCCCGAGTACGTCATCGTCCGAAAGCTCGAATACCGGCGACAGGGCGCCGGCGAGCATCACCTGGACGACATCGCCAGGATGCTCCGGATCAGTCGCGCGCTCATCGACCAAGCGACGCTCGATCGGTGGATCGCT
This sequence comes from uncultured Gemmatimonadales bacterium, assembly GCA_963831425.1. Classification (GTDB taxonomy): domain Bacteria; phylum Gemmatimonadota; class Gemmatimonadetes; order Gemmatimonadales; family GWC2-71-9; genus CAVVWJ01. The sequence continues at coordinate 11,059 of CAWHQC010000013.1, forward strand.
CGCGCGGGCGTGGCCGGAGAATGGAGGGAGGTGCTCGACCGGCTGTCCCGGATGGGCTAGAGCCTCGGATCCACCGGCTCGCTTTCCAGCGCCAGCACCCCGAACACGCACTCGTGGATCGCCGCAGCGGCTCTCGCCCGGGGGGTGGGTGACTCCGGGCAGGAGCAGGGAGCAGTGAACCGCCGCCGGGAGATCGCGACTTTCGGCGGCGGATTTTTTCTACCCGTGGCCCGCCGGAGAGGCGGGTGAGCGGCCTCTGACCGACGCGAGGCTCCGAGACGGTGCCGCTCCGAAAGTGCGCCTGAAGTCGTGCCCGAAATGGGCCTGGTCCGCAAATCCCGCCGCATGTGCCGCCTCAGTAAACGACCTCCCCCGCACGATCTCCGCGATCGCGCCCCGCATCCGCTGCCACGCCCGATACCGCCGGAACGGCACGCCCGCCTCCCGGGTGAACAGATGCTGGAACCGTGACGCCGAGAGCCCGACCGCCGCGGCCAGCCTCGCCACCGGCACCGACTCGACCGGCGCGCCTCCGAGTGAGTCAGCCGCCATCCCCGCCACCACCCGGGCGATCCGGGGATCCATCGCCCGCCGCGCCCGCCGCCGGCTGAACCCCAGCAGATCGCCCAGCGCGGCCCCCGCCCAGCGCGTGGCGTCGCGCGCCTCGTAGAGGGCGCGGAGCGACCGCCACTCGCCGGTGCGGCCGATCAACGCGCCGCGTTCCTCGCTCGTGTCGCGAAGCAGCGGCACGAACGCGTCCGCGCCCGCGAGGTCGGGCTCGATGTAGAAGACGCCGAGCGGCTGGCCCTGGAGGTGGAGCTCGTGCCGCACGCCGGCCGGGATCATCGCCGTGCGCACGGCGCGCCACCGGCCGCCCTCCACCCGGAGCCCGAATCGGCCCGTAGAGCCCCGCGAGGTAGACCGGCGCGCCGTGCTGGTGGCTGCCGTTGTAGTCGAGCGGCCCGGCGAAGAACGTCCGCCCCTGGTCCAGGTGCCAGAGCGCGTCGAGCTCGCCGCCGGCCGGCGCAGCACGTTCGTACAAGCGCGCCATGTCCGCGACCGCTACCGTGGGTCTCTGTACGTCAGTGCCCATACGAGCCTCGAGAGGAGAGATCGCCATGCCCCCGTCCGGCACCGGCCCCGGCGCCGCCGTCGTCACCCGCCGCCAGGCGCTCACCGCGGGCGCCGCCTTCGCCGCCACCGGCCTGCTCGGCGCCTGCGAGCGATCCGGCATGCCGGCCGTGCAGCAGGCCGCCGCCGCACCGCCCGCTCCCGACGGCCCGCCCCGTCCGCCGCACTACCGCTTCCGCCTTGGCGAGCTTCGAGATCACCACGATCGCCGACGCCGGCGCCGTCATCGACGGTCCCTGGCCCATCGTCGGCGAGGACCGGCCGGCCGCCGAGGTGGAGCGGCTGATGCGCGAGAGCCTGCTGCCGGAGAAGAAGTTCCGGCCGGGCTTCACGCCGATGCTGATCAAGACCCCGCGCGAGCTGATCCTGTTCGACACCGGGAACGGCGCCGTCGGCTTCGTCCCCCGCCCCTACGGCGGCTGGCTGGCCGAGCGGCTCGGCGCCGCGGGGATCACGCCCGACCAGGTGGATGTCGTGGTGCTGAGCCACCTGCACCCCGACCACGTCGGCGGCACGATGGAGAACGGCCGGCCGCTCTTCCCCCGCGCCCGCTACGTGACGGGTCAGGCGGAGTACGATCACTGGTCGAAGACGGACTACAGCTCGGCGCCACCCGAAGACAATGTGTCCAAGTCCAGCCGCCTCTTCCAGACCAACGTGCGTCCGCTCGCCGAGCGCTTCAGCTTCGTCCGCCCGGGCGACGAAGTCGCGCCCGGCATCCGCGCGGTCGAGGCCTACGGCCACACGCCCGGCCACCTCGCCTTCCATGTCGAGAGCGCCGGCCGGCGGCTCCTCTTCTGGGGCGACTGCGCTCACCACGAGGTGGCGTCGCTGGCGCACCCCGAGTGGCACGCGCTGTTCGACATGGACAAGGCGGCCGGGGCGAGAACGCGGCGGCGGATCTATGCGATGGCGGCGGCGGAGCGGATCCCGGTGGTGGGCTACCACACGTCGTTTCCGTCCGTGGGGTTCGTCGAGAAGGTGTCCGCGGCCTACCGCTGGGTGCCGGTCACGTACCAGTTCGCCGTGTAGGGTCAGGCAGACAGGGTCGACGGCGTCACGCGACGGCTCGCGGGTCTGGTCAGGTAGGAGACGACGAGCAGCGCCAGGAGCACCAGCGGCATGGCCCAGGGAGGTAATCGCTGTCGCTTGGCGCAAAGGCTGCTCAGCCCTAAGTCGATCCACCCATGCGAACCCGCGGCCGGCTGAACCAGCGATGGAGCCAGTGATTTGCGCCTTTTCGACGCCGTGGCACGGGGCCAGGACGAACGGACCAGTGACGTCGACCTGCTCGTCACGCTCGAGCCTTGGCGCCTCCCGGTGGGGTTGTCTACAAGGAGCCGTGGCCGGTCTGCCGGCGACGTCACGGATGAGGCCGCACGCCAGGCCGGAAGCTTGGGTGTCTACACGAGCACTCTGCCAAGCGTTCGAAGTCATGAACGTGCCAGCTTGGGCCATCGTTCATGCTGCACCCCAGCTCCTGGCGCCGCAGCCGCTCGAGTCTGGTGTGATCAGCCCGCGAACAGTTCTCTAGAGGGTAGTGCTCGATCTCCCACTCCCTGCGTACTGCCTCGGCAAGAATCAGGTGGACATACCTGTACTTGAGGTTGCCTTCCCTCTGCGGCTCCCCATTTCGCTTCAAGGGCGGCCGTTTTGTCTGACCTGCGAGGACGCGTGTGACGTTGCGGGCGTAGGCGTCCATTCTGCCTGGGTCCGAGCCCTTTCCTACATACCGGTACTCCATGCGGCCGCTGCGCACGCGTATGAAGTCAGGATATGGCTGATCTCGATCGATTCCCGGGGGTTCTCGGATCGAAACGGGCGGTCGTTGTTTCACGGCATCGATCTCCAGGGTGATGCCCACCGCTGTCGGACAAGGAATTCAAATCAGATGCAAATGGCCTGAGAAAATCTACATTCCTTATCCCTCCAGAAACGTTGAGTTTCAGCGCTGGCCGAGCCTTACCGCGTGTGACGGCTGCATTTGCGGGTAACACAGGTCGTTATGCCTCACGCCAGTCGTGCTATCGTCAGCTCGAAAGATTGAGGAATGCCTCTCTTGCTCCACGTCCAATTTGAGATTCCACCTTATCGGAGAAGGTGAGCTTCAGGTCTCGGCTCGCAGCGGGTGTATGGCGAATAGCATCCGCCACCAGCAAAGACAGCTCCCGAGCAGCCTCCCTGAGCCCGCGCTCCATCCTGCCGAGTTCCTCACCATGAGTCTTACGAATGTGCGTGGCGTGCTGTGCCACTGAAAGGGTCGTGTAGTTCCCCCGCAACGCACCAACTGCTGTATTGAACAGAGTTGCCTGTCGCTCAATGTCACGGGCGAGTGTCCCCGCCATGCCTCCCAAATAGCCGGCTTCGAGCGACAGGCCGGTAAGCGTCTGGAGTAAAAAGGGCCAGTTGCCGGGCTGCCCGTTCCTTCATTTCCTCCACGAGCTGAACCTCGTCCGCTCTCGCACGAACATGTCCCATTGATCGGCCGGAAGCGCTGCGAAGTCGTCCTGAGTCTCGATCTCGAAGCCGCTGGCGCTGAACATCGCGCCCATAGAGGTAAACTCGGTGTTTCTGAGCATGAATTCGTCATTGAAGAGCTCGGACATCGGCACGGCGTGCTCACCGTCCAATGCCTCCGCGCGCCTTTGCAGTTCGCGCAGCCGTCTGATCGCGTCATCGAATCCCATTGGTTTCGTCGCCTCTACTACCTTTTGTGAATGGAAGATGCGATCGAGATTCATATCCGCAAATGATGGTTGCAGATATTGACCATAGCATACCGGAGCGACACAAGCCGTCTTCTGGAAACCCGGGTTACACGCCACGGAAGGTCGTCGCTGCCGAAGGAATTGCACATCGGCTGCGGACTCTAAAGCCAGCTCGCGCACAACCTTACATTCCACAGTGCGATCAAGTCGCGCTGTGGCCAAGCGGAGTTCCGTGGCGGACCGCCAGCGGGCTGCATCCGCGGATTAGCCAGTTCGCCGGCGCAGAGCTTTACCGATCGCGGTTAAGGTCGCCCCAATGTACGATTGCCAGGGTCGTTTCAATGGAGTCGGCGGCGTTCCCTGTGGCACGCCTGCCGTCATTCGCCTCCGCGTGCACGTGATACTGGCTGAATCGCTCCTCGGCGCCTGCATCCAGAATTTTGATGGTTACTTGCTGAACGGTCCCATCCTCGCGGTGCCGATAGCCCTGATACTCGGTCACGTGGTAGAGTTCGAAGCACCCTGACACCTCTTTCAACCGTGCGAGCAGTTCGACTCCGGGCATGAATCCTCCTGTGACGAGGTCCCCTTCCTGATCAGTGGCTGGACGACCGACCAATGTTCGTGCGAATGGGCCTCATGAAGTGCGCATCAGCTGCTGCAGGCCCGCGACCTACCCCTACACAAATCAACGCTTCTGCTAAAGGGCCTCTGGGAACGTGGTGCCCAATAGGAGCGCCCGCTCCTCCCGGCAGTCGGCTCCATGCGCGGATTAGACAGCAGCGGCCGAGATGTCCGCCCGCCGAAGCCCAAGGTGCGGTCCATCGGATAGCTTGTGATCACCTCACTACGGTAGCCCACGCCACTTGTGAATCAGTGCGACCGCTGCGGCCCACCCCGTCAGAATATCCACTAGACCCGCGATCAGCGTCACCAGCGCGACCACGCCCGTTCCTACCTTCAGCAGTCCGCTTCCCAGGATTGAGGCGCTAAGCGAAGGGCTCAGGATACCAAGCTCTCGCAGTGCTACTAGCGGGAGAGACAGGACTGCGCGGACACCCTCCCGAAACCACACCAGCGGACTCCTGAGGTCGCCACGAACATCGCTCTCGCGTTCTTGCAGGCTGCCGGAATACCGGACAAGAACGTCGCGCATTGCGTCGGCATATTGTGGGGCTTGGTTACGTCGGAGAATTTCATCTTTAGCCGCTCGCCGATACTCCGGAAGCATGTTCACAATGATCTGGTAGTCACGAAAGGCATAGTTCGCGAAGGGAGGCTGGTACATGGCCATTACACCATGATGTCCTAGCTCCCTTTGCATCCGGCTGATGCGTTTGGTCAGCTCGACGTAAAGTGCCTCGTCCTGACCTCCACCGTTCACATACCGCATGAACAGGTCGGCAAATTCGGTCAAGAACTCCTCCCGTTTGAGAACGCGTGACAGCCGTCGCAGGGCTACGACGAAGCCAAGCGCAAGCAAGGCGAGCAGGATGGCGGCGGATATCACTCGATCCAGAATGGGTCTCCAGAGTTCAGGCTGCTGTCTGACGAAAATGCGCGCCAGCTGCAAACGATCAGTGAAAACCTAGGTTCCTTATCACCTCACGGAGGGCTGAGGCTCACCGGAGCTGTGGCTGGTCCGCGCTTGTCGGTTCCATGCGTGGGCCAGGCGGCAACCTGCGCGGAATATCTTCTAATGCTCTGGTTCGCAAGCCAGGTGCACGTCGGGGCCCCGCCTCGACTGAGGATGCGTTCAAGCACCACGGTCACACGCGGGGAGGCGGCCAGACCAGTTCCGCGCCCTGAGCCTTGAAGAGTTCGATCCACTCCGCCGTCCCCCAGAGGTGCAGAATTACACGCCGCAGGAACACAGGGCAGAGATTTACGTGGCTTACGTGCTCCTGGATAAACCGGAACATGAACTGGTCTGTAGGACAGACGTAGCCCCGACTATCGGGCATCCCGCACGACATTAGCAGGAGATCATTGCTTTCACGATCCTTCGCCTGGACCCGCTCATTCACAGCAGCAAGAGTCTGGCTGAGGCTAACCTGCGCTTGACAGCTCGACGATACCATAACCTCGCCCGGCGGTCCGTCACGGTAGGCCATCAAAACAACTGGCCCATACCGGCCATAAAATCCATTGTCGTTCGGCCAGTGCTCAGGAAACCCCGCGCTTACGTCAACTCCGTCGCCCACGCATCCGCGATCCGTTTCTAGGACGGCGCAGAGCTTGTCAAGCAGCGGTTCCTCCTCCAAAGCCTCGCTCTGCTCTGTCGGGATCACCGCGAGCGCGATCCGTCGTCCAGCCAAATGTCGGAAGCGATGCGGCCCACGCGTCAACTCGGCGTGGAGCAGCCGGCCCAGATGTCGAGCTTGGGCAAGCTCACGTCGAATGTCAGTGATCGTCAGCTCGGTAAGTTCGACGGCACATGGCTCACTGCTCGTCGTGATGACCCGGTCAGGAGGGTCACTCCCTCGTGTGATCTCAATAGGGTGACCACGATTGTCAACCAGCGACAATGCTAGCGCGAATGATAAGGTTTGGAGGTCCTCACGACGCTCCTTGCTCACTGGCCCCTGCAGCGCCTGAGACTCGAGCGGCGATGGTGGAGTCACCCAAAAGGGGTCCTCCTGGCGCCCCTCCGCTGTGCCGCGAAGGCCGAACATTACCCCTGCATCACAATCTTACGAAGCCTCGACACAAGGTGATGGTTACCGGAGCGCACGAGATCAGGAGTCTCACGCTGCACATCTGGTCAGTTGTCCGCCCGGGCAGCACCGGGCTGACCGTTGCGTCAGAGCACTCCTCAAAGTTGCGAGATTGTCCCCCAAGCCCTCCGATTGCGAGGACGGCCCGGGAAGCTGCTTGTATACGTGAAATCGATCCCGGCCTTCCTCAAGATGTCGATCGCCTTTCCGGCACCTGGAGCATTCCAAACCCAGAGTCGCCCCCCGGGAACGTCTCGATGGTCCAGGTAGTCTATTTCGTGGGCCTCCAAGAACGTCTTGAGAGCCATGTGGGGCAACAGGGTCTCCGGTGGCTTCGGCCTAGGTGGGAATCTCTCTAAGAGCGCGCGCAATTCCTCAGTACTCAGCGGAATTCCGCGCTCATACTGTCGCGGGCGCGAGATCTTCTCCTTCGGGAATTGACCACGTCCTCCGTTGAGAGTCATCCAGTTCATCTTGGTCACTTGCCGCTCCACAGATGCTTGGGTGCTGCCCGACTAATATTAGACCGCCAAGCGTCAGCCGCCGGTCCGGTCCGAACTGTGCATCGAACACCGCCTAAGCACGCCGTGGCTGACCATTGGCCCGGTGCGCTGACCGCATCCCCTTCCTACACCTTGCGCTGCATTCGTTTGGCGCGCAGCGCCAAACATGACACTGCATTTCCCGCGGGCCGAGCCGCCCAACGTGCTGATCTGGATTTCGGGAGCGTTGGAGGATGTAGCCCACCAATGTTGTCCCGGCCAGTACGCGAACGGAAGGGGCAAAATCAGCGAAAATCGACGAATTTGCGACCGCCAGTACCAAGCAAAGCGAGCGACCCTGCGGGTCGCTCGGTCTGTTCGGTGAGAATACGAGCGCCGGCTACGCCACGACCAGATTCAGCAACCGATTCGGCACATAGACCACCTTCCGGACCTCCTTCCCCTCGGTAAACCGCCGCACCGCCGCATCCTGCTGCGCCGCCGCCACCACCGCCCCCTGCTCCGCATCCCGCGGCACCGTCACCTTCCCCCGCGTCTTCCCGTTCACCTGCACCGCCACCTCCACCTGATCCTCCACCACCAGCCCCTCATCCCACTCCGGCCACCGCGCGTCGAAGATCGACGTCGTCGTGCCCCAGCCGCTCCCAGCTCTCCTCCGCAAAGTGCGGCGCGAACGGGCGCCAGCATGATCACCAGCCCCTCCACCATCGTCGCGGTGCGTGCAGCTCTCGGCGCGGAGAGTGTTCACGAACTCCATCAGCGCCGCGATGGCGGTGTTGTAGCGGAGCTCCTCCAGGCCCTCGGTGACCCGCTTCACCGTCTGGTGGTACTTGACCAGCACGTCGTGCCGGATCTCGTCCGTCGGCGCCGGTGCGCGCCGCGTCGCCCACCAGCGCCCAGACCTTGTCCAGGAACCGCCGCGGCCCGCTGATGCCCTCGTCCCGGAAGTCGCCGCCCTCCTGGAACGGGCCCAGGAACATGAGGTACATCCGGAAGGTGTCGGCGCCCCAGCGGGCGATGTACTCGTCCGGGATGACGACGTTGCCCCTGGACTTCGACATCTTGGCGCCGTCCTTCACGATCAGGCCGTGCGCGCGGAACTTCTTGAACGGCTCGTCGAAGTCCAGGTGGCCCAGCTCGTGGAGCACCATCGTGATGAAGCGCGAGTAGAGCAGGTGCAGCACGGCGTGCTCGTTGCCGCCGATGTAGGTGGTGACCGGGAGCCACTTCTTCGTCCGCGCCTGGTCGAACGGGCGGTCGTCGAACTCGGTGCTCGGGTAGCGCAGGTAGTACCAGGCCGAGTCGAGGAAGGTGTCGCTCACGTCGGTCTCGCGGCGGCCCCGCTTGCCGCAGACGGGACAGGGGCGTAGTACCACTCCTCGTGGCGGGCCAGCGGGGAGACGCCGGTGTCGTCCGGCTTGAAATCCTCGATGATCGGGAGCTCGACCGGGAGGTCCTTCTCGGGGACGGGAACGGCGCCGTGCTCGTCGCAGTAGATGATGGGGATGGGCGGGCCCCAGTAGCGCTGGCGGCTGATGCACCAGTCGTGCAGGCGGTAGTTGACGACCGCCTTGCCCGCGCCCTTCTCCGCCAGCCACGCGGTGATGGCGCGCTTGGCCTCCGGCACCGTGAGGCCGTCGAACCGGCCGGAGTTGACCAGCACGCCGGCTTCGTTGTCGGTGAACGGGAGGACGGAGAACTCGCCCGAGTCGCCGTCGCCCTGGGCGGATGACCGCCCCGCGGAGAGGGCGTCCGGCGCCACGACCTGGACGATGGGCAGGCCGAACTTCGCGGCGAACTCGAAGTCGCGCTCGTCGTGCCCCGGCACGGCCATGATGGCGCCGGTGCCGTACTCCATCAGCACGTAGTCGGCGATCCAGACGGGGATCTGCTTGCCCGTGGCCGGATTGATGGCGTAGCCGCCGGTGAAGACGCCGGTCTTGTCGCGCTCGCCCACCTTGCGGGAGACCAGGTCCTGCGACGCGGCGGCCTTGCGGTAGGCGTCCACCGCCGCCCGCTGCGCGGCCGTGACGCGGTCCACCAGCGGGTGCTCGGGGGCGAGCACCATGAAGGTGGCGCCGAAGACGGTGTCGGGCCGGGTGGTGAAGACGCGGATCGTCTCGCCGCCGGCCGATGCGCCGGCGCAGCGGGAACTCGAGCTCCGCCCCCTCCGAGCGGCCGATCCAGTTGCGCTGCGCCGTGACGTGCTCTCGGACCAGTCCATTGCGACTTGTCGTCCAGATTGTCCAGCAGCCGGTCGGCATAATCGGTGATCCGGAAGAACCACTGCTCCAGCTCCGCTGCTCGACCAGGGTGTCGCAGCGCTCGCAGCGGCCGTCGATGACCTGCTCGTTGGCCAGCACGGTCTTGTCGTTGCGGGCACCAGTTGACCGCCGCCGCCTTCTTGTCGGCCAGCCCCGCCTTGAACAGCTGGAGGAAGATCCACTGGGTCCAGCTGTAGTACGCGGGATCGGTGGTGGACAGCTCGTGGCGCCAGTCGAACATGCCGCCGATGCGGCTCAGCTGGCGGCGGAAGTGCTCGATGTTGCGCGGGGTCAGCTCGGCCGGGTTGATGCCGAGCTTGATCGCGTAGTTCTCGCTGTGGATGCCGAAGGCGTCGAAGCCGATCGGCTCGAAGACGTCGTAGCCCTGCAGCCGCTTGAACCGGCCGTGGATGTCGGTGCCGGTGAAGGCGAACATGTTGCCGACGTGCAGCCCTTCGGCCGAAGGGTAGGGGAACATCATCAGGTTGTAGAACGGCCGCGCGGCGCGGTCGAGGTCGGGCTCGTTGGTGTGCTGCTCGGCCCAGCGGGCCTGCCACTTGGCCT